>NZ_JBIVDS010000001.1:0-240922 GCF_044747265.1 Streptomyces sp. NPDC090106
ATCCGCCAAGCCAGCCGGGCTCGTACATGCGCCGGATCCCACGGACTGGAAGTGATGAAGTGGGCGAGCGCCTGACGGTTGCCGTCCTCGCCCAGCCGAGCCGCCATCGGCTCCACCGACTTGCGTCTCCCATCCAGCAGCAGCCCGCGCACATACGCCTGCCCCCAGCGCCGCTGATCCGCACGGAAGAACCCGTCGAACAACACCGCCGCGAAAGCCTCCAAGTCCTCCCGGACTTCAGTCATCTCCTCAGGAGTCACACCACCTCAACAACACCCACCAGCAAACGGACACGCCACTCACGAGTGAAGATGACCAAGCCCTACTAGGGGGTGTGCGGGCCGAGTTCGAGCCGCATGAGGACACGGGGGTGCCCTGCAAGCACCGAGTCCGTGTCGGCCGCGTGGACGAACCCGGCCCGCTCGAAGTTCGCGCGGAGCCCGGCGTAGGCCATGGTCAGGTCGACCTTGGCGCCCCGGTTGTCGAGGGGGTACGCCTCGACGACGGGGGCGCCGTGGGCGCGGGCGAGGTCGACGGCCCCGGCGATCAGGGCGTGCGAGATGCCCTGTCCGCGGTGGCCGGCCCGGACCCGCACGCACCACAGGGACCACACCGGCAGATCGTCGACGTGCGGGATCTTGCGGCTGCGCGCGAACGTGGTCTCCTCGCGCGGCGCCACCGCGGCCCATCCGGCGGGCACGCCGTCGTCGTAGGCGAGGACGCCCGGAGGCGGGTCGGCGGCGCACAGCCCGGCTACGTATTCGGCGCGGTCCTGCCCGCGCAACCGGTCGGCGACCTTGCCGGGGATGCGGTGGCTCAGGCAGTAACAGACGGTGGACGTGGGCGACTTGGGTCCGATGACGGCGCGGACGTCCTCGAAGACGGACGCCGGGCGCACCTCGATGGTCATGCCAGGACCCTAGGGCGTGTCCGGGGCAGGCGGACTTTACGGACACGCCCTAGTGTCTACAGCGGCTCGCCCAGCGGACCGTACCGCTCCTGGAGGTTCCTGGCCCAGTGGGCGGCGAAGTCCGGCCGGGAGCCGTCCGCGTCGGTGAAGCCGTACTCCTTGTACAGGTCCCAGGTGGCGAGCGCCCGGCCGGTCCTGGCCATGACGTCCGGGTCGGCGGCGAGCGCGGCGACCGCGCGGCCCAGGTAGGCGGGGCTCTCGGAGTGGGCGAAGTCCGGGTCCTGGGCGGCTCCTTCGCGCCAGGTGTCCTCGGTGACGCCGAAGTGGTCCAGCATCGCCTCCGAGCGCAGGAAGCCCGGGGTGAGCGCCACGGCGGCGACCCCGTACGGCCGGAGTTCGGCGGCCTGGGCGACGGCGAGGCGGATGACGGACGACTTGGCGAGGTCGTAGAAGAAGCTGCCCCGGTAGCGGGCGGTGTTGCCGTCGGTGACCTCGACGACCAGCCCGCCGCGCCGGGCGACCATGAGCGGGAGCGCGTAACGGCTGGTGACGATGTGCGTCTCGACCGCCTGCCGCAGCAGCCGCAGCCCGGTGTCGAGATCCTGCTCCCACAGCGGATGCTCCCAGTCCGTCAACGGGTCGCCGCCCCATACGGAGTTGACCAGGACGTCGAGCCGTCCGTCCTGCTCCGCGGCGATCCGCTCGACGAGGGCGCGCACCTGGCCGGGGCTGCTGTGGTCGGTGCGGACGGCGATCCCGGTGCCGCCGGCGGCGGTGACCTGCCGGGCGGTCTCCTCGACGGTCTCGGGCCGGTCCAGCTCGGAGCGCTCGCCGGCGCCGCTGCGGCCGGTGACGTACACGGTGGCTCCCGCGGCACCGAGCTGGACGGCGATCCCCCGGCCACCGCCCCGGGTACCACCGGCGACGAGGGCGACCTTCCCGGTCAGGGGGCGTGCGACGACGGTCATGGTCCCTCCGGTGCGGATACGGATGTAGATGGAGATGGGGATGCGGATGGGGATGGGGATGTCGACGTGACGTGCGGGGCGAGCACGGCGTCCAGTTCGGCGCTCAGGCACTGCGCGAGGGTCCCTTCGCGTTCGAGGGCCCAGGTCAGGCCCGCGCCCGCGGTGACCGCGCGGACGGTGCGGGTGAGCGCGGCGACGTCCGTGCCGGGGCGCAGCTCGCCCGTGTCGGCCGCCTCGGCCAGGAGGTCCCCGACGGCGCGGGTGTGGGCGCGGTGGACGGTCAGGGCGTGCTCGTAGAGCTCCGGGTCGGTGAGGTCCAGGCAGAGGAAGGCGAGGTGGTGGGCGTAGCTCTGCGGAGTGGCGAGCGGGGCCGCCGAGCGGGTCACCAGGGCCGTCAGGGCGGCGAGCGCGGAATCGTGGGTCCGGCGCACCTGCCCGGTCCACTCGGCGGCGTCCCGTACGGACCGGTCGGCGAGTGCCAGCAGCAGGCCCCGCTTGGAGCCGAACCGCTGCACGAGGGTGCCGGGCACCAGCCCGACCTCCCGCGCGACGGCCGCCAGGGTGAGCCCGGCGGGGCCCACACGGCCCATGACCTCGGCCGTGGCCCGCAGGATCACGATGTCGTCGACACCTCGGGGTCGTGCCATCGGCGGCCACCTTCCGGGTTAATGAATGGAGGTTCATTTATTAAACCACCCGGCCGCCCCGATCCCACCCGGATCGAACACATGAACCCCCCGAAGAAACTCGCACCCCTAATTCGAACAGGCGTAGCATTACCCGCGTGGCGACGACCTATGACTTCCCGAGCGACCTCCTCGCAGGCCAGGAGGAGCTGCACCAGGTCCGGGCCGAGCTGTCCGCCCTGCTCAAGCGGCTCCCCTGGTCGGTCGAGCCCCTGGACGCCTTCAGCGACACGGCGGCCTGGCGCAAGGTGGAGCGCCCCGCGTCCCCGGGCTGGACCAGCGACGAACAGGCCGAGGTCGAGAAGCTCAGACAGCGCGAGCACGAACTCGCGGTCTTCGTCAGCGGGCACCGCTTCTGGACCGAGGTCGCGACACCGGAACGGGTCGACGCCCGGATGGGGTTGAAGCACGCGCGCGGAACGGAGTAGCACGGCGGCCGTCGGGAGTCGATCTCCCGGACATCCCCTGAGCGATCGAGAAAGGCCCCTCGCTCATCGCGCGAGGGGCCTTTGACGTGGGTGGGCGCGGACGGTTTCGAACCGCCGACATCCTGCTTGTAAGGCAGGCGCTCTACCCCTGAGCTACGCACCCGTGCCCCGAGCCGTCGGGCCAGGACGAGTCGACAGCCTACATTGCCCGGGGCTCAGTCCCGCAAACCCGTTTCACGGGCGGCGACGGCTCCGGGAACCCGGGGGTCGGCCTCGGGGTTTCCCGGGGGTTTTCCCCACCCCGGATCCGGGAGCGTCCCGGATCCCCCGGGGGCCGCGCGCTCCGTACGGTCGAGGGAACGTCAGCGATCCGGCTCAGGGGGAAAACGTCATGGCTCGTACCGTCACCGCTCGTGTGGTCCTCGCCGCGGGGGCCGTGGTGCTCATCGCGGCCGTCAGCGCCTGCGGGGCGTCCGCGGGGGACGACAAGGACCCGGACGAGCGGACGTTCGCCCTGCGGGGGGACACGCTCACCGTGGACTCGGACGACTCGGCGCTGGAGATCGTCGCCTCGGACGGGGTGAAGGCGGGGACGGTGGAGGTGACCCGCTGGTTCCAGGGGACGGTCGCCATCGGGCGGGACCCCGAGGTGACGTGGTCGATGGACGGCGACCGGCTGAAGCTGCGCATGAAGTGCTCCGGCGTCGTCGCCGACTGCGCGGCCAAGCACCGCATCGAGGTGCCGCGCGGGGTCGCCGTGAAGGTCGAGGACGGCGACGGCAGCGTGCGGGCCAGCGGGTTCGAGGAGGCGCTGACCATCAGCACGGGCGACGGCTCGGTCAGGGTCACGGACTCCAGCGGACCGCTCGACCTGCGGACCGGCGACGGCTCCGTGCGCGCCGACGTCACCTCGCGCGAGGTGCGCACGCGGACGGGCGACGGTTCCGTCCATGTCGCCCTGGGCGTGGTGCCGGACAAGGTGGAGTCCACCAGCGGCGACGGGTCCGTGACCGTGGAGCTGCCGAGGGCCGCCTACCGGGTCAGCACCGACACCGGTGACGGCGGCGTGCACGTGTCGGTCCCCCGGGACGCGTCCAGCCCCCACGTCATATCCGCCCGCACGGGCGACGGGGGCATCACCGTCCGCCTCGCCGGGTAGGCGGCGCGCCGGCCCCTCGCGGACCCGTCCCGCGAAGTCCTCGCCGGCTCACAGCCAAGTCACCGCCCCGACCGCGAACTATCGGGCCCGTGTGTTCGTCATTAACCGGTGGGAGAATGACACACCGGGCAGGACGGACGACAGCACGGGAGAGGGATGTGACGGCGACACCAGCGCAGCCGCACTCGCCGTCGGTGCCGCGTGCGCGCGGAGCGCTCCGCGACACGTTCACCCTCGTCGCCCTGCCCCTGGTGGCGGCGCTGGCACTGCCCGCGGCGTTCGCCGGCGGCGGTACCCGGCGCTGGTTCGGGGGCCGCGCGGAGAACCAGCGGGCGGAGGCACAGGCGGCCAAGGACGCCGCTGCCGCCGCCTTCTACGAACTCGACACCGCCCAGCGGGATCTGCGGATCTCGATCGAGACGATCACGGCCGTCGACGACTCGCCCGCCGCCCGGCGCGCCGTCACCGACTTCGAGGCGATCAGCCGGCGGATCGACGAGGCGAGCCACCAGTACATCGAGGCGGTGGACGCCCACGACCTCGACCGGGACGACCTGGAGGCGTCCGTCGCGGCGGCGGCGCGCACCGAACTGACCCGGGCCAAGGACGAGCTGGGCAACGTCAAACGGGAGCTGGACCGCTTCGCGGACAGCCTGGGCCCCCTGCTGGACAAGGCGGAGACCCGGCTGGCCCGGCTCGCCCCGGCCGTCGAGCGGGCCCGGCAGGGTCTGCGCGCCGCGTCCGACGCCCTGGACGCGGTACGGGAGTCGGGGCTGAAGGCCGACGGCCTCGCCGCCCGGCTCGCGGCGCTGGCCCCGGAGCTGACGAAGCTGAACCAGGGCGCCGGGCAGCACGGCGTGGCGCAGACCCTGGAGCGTGCCGAGCGGGTCGCGCGGGAGGCCGGGGCGGTCCGCGCGGAGGCGGAGCGGCTGCCCGAGCAGGCCGCCGAGATCGACCACCGGCTGGTGTCGCTGCGCACCCGCGCGCAGGCCCTGACGACCCGGGCGGGCCAGGTCGACCCGGTCCTCAGCGAGCTGCGGCGACGCTTCGCGGCGGCGTGCTGGCAGGACCTCCAGCAGGTGCCGGGGCAGGCGGAGGAGAACGTCCGGCAGGCCGAGCTGAAGCTGAAGGAGGCGCGGGCGGCGCGCGACACCCAGCGCTGGCCGGACGCGACGGCCCTGCTCTCGACGGTGCGGGCGCTGCTGAACGCGACGGACGAGTCGGTGTCCGCGGCCGGTGACCGGCTGCGGCGGCTGAACGCCGTGCAGAAGGACCCCCAGCAGGAGATCGACCGCACCCGGTTCGCGATCCGGGACGCCCAGCGGCTGGCGATGACGGGCCGCAACACCCCTGATCCGCAGGACGCCCGGCCGCTGGACGACGCGGTGGCCCGGCTGGATCGGGCGATCGGCACCCTGGAGGGGCGGCACCCGGACTACTGGCACTTCCTGCTGGAGACGGAGGGGGTGCGGCAGAGCGTGGCACGGGTGGTCGCGCGCATCCGGGAGGAGCGCGGCGCCGCCGGGCAGTGAGCCCGTTAACCTGTCCGCATGCCTCGCTACGAGTACCGCTGCCGGACCTGCGGCGACACGTTCGAACTGAGCCGTCCGATGGCGGAGTCCGCCGCCCCCGCGTCCTGCCCGGTGGGCCATGACGACACGGTGAAGCTGCTGTCGACGGTCGCCGTCGGCGGCGCCGCGTCGGCTCCGGCCGCGGCTCCCCGGGGCGGTGGCGGTGGCGGCTGCTGCGGCGGGGGCTGCTGCGGCTGACGGCTGACGGGGGCGGTTCAGGAAACCTTCAGGAACGGCTCTCTAGCGTGACGGCATGACAGCCGCACCGCAGTGGATCAACGGGCTCATGGACACGCTGGGCGCGCCCGGCGCCGGTCTGGCCATCGCGCTGGAGAACCTCTTCCCGCCGCTGCCCAGCGAGGTGATCCTGCCGCTGGCGGGGTTCGCCGCGAGCACCGGCCGGATGGACCTGTGGGCGGCGCTGCTGTGGACGACCGCCGGTTCGGTGATCGGCGCGCTCGCGCTGTACGGCGTGGGGGCGCTGCTGGGCCGGGAGCGGACGCTGGCGATCGCGGCGCGGCTGCCGCTGGTGAAGGTCTCGGACGTGGAGCGGACCGAGGCGTGGTTCCTGCGGCACGGCACCAAGGCGGTGCTGTTCGGGCGGATGGTGCCGATCTTCCGCAGTCTGATCTCGGTCCCGGCGGGCGTCGAACGCATGCCACTGCCGGTGTTCCTGGGGCTGACCACGCTGGGCAGCGCCGTGTGGAACACGCTGTTCGTGCTGGCGGGCTATCTGCTGGGCGACAACTGGGCCGAGGTCACCGACCTGGTCTCCGCGTACTCCAAGGTGGTCCTGGCGCTGGCCGCCCTCGCGGTGGCCGCCTTCGTCGTCGTACGGCTGCTGCGGCGGCCGGGGTCGGGACGGCGCCGGCGCGGGCAGGACGCCCACGCCGGTTCCTAGGCCGGGGCTCAGCCCGCCGTGGCGCGCGTGGTGCGCAGGAACTCCCGCAGGATGCGCTCCCCGGCGAGGACGCCGCGTTCGGGCAGGGCGACGACGGCCGGTGCCGTCCAGGCCTCGTCGGCGAGTTCGCCGTGGCCCGGGCGCCAGCCCTGGTCGGCGGCGAGGAGGAGGTCGGCGTCGAGGAGGGAGTCGCCGGCGGCGAGGGTGAGGACGGCACCGGTGCGCCGGGCCACCTCGCGCATCGCGGCGCTCTTGGTGAGCGGCTTGGGCACGGCGTAGATCTTGCGGCCCTGGAGGGACACGGTCCAGCCGCGGTTCTCCGCCCAGACGGCGAGTTCCTTGACCCATTCCTCGGGCAGGAGCTCCCGCTCGACGACGAGGTAGGCGAACAGGTCCTCGGCGATGCGGTGCTTGCGGACCCAGGCGGGGTCGGCGGTGTCGAACAGGTGCTGGCGCACCTCCTCCAGGGGCGCGCACTCGGCGGCGAGGCGGGCCTGGACGCGGGCGTGCCAGTCGGCGTCGGTGACACCGTCGACGAGCAGATGGCCGCCGTTGGCGCAGATCGCGTACGTCGGCGCGGGCCCGGGGAGGTTGATGCGCTGGTACTGCTTGCGGGTGCGGGTGGTCGTGGGGACGAACACCGCGGCGTCCCCGAGGTCGGAGAGCAGGGCGGCGGCGGTCTCGGTCATGTACGACAGCGGCTTGCTCTCGTGGACCTCGACGCACAGCAGCCGGGGCGCCCGGGGGTCGGGCATGGTGAGGGCGAGGGCCGCCGAGGAGTAGATGAGGGTGCGGTCGAGGTCGCTGGCGACGAGCACGGGCGCGGACATCAGACGGTCACCGCCTTGCCGTCGGCACCGGTCGCGCCGCGCGTGAACTTGGGGTGGATCAACCCGACGCAGGTGTAGGGGAGTTCGGCGACCTCCTCGACGGGGACGCCGCGCTGCTCGGCGAGCAGGCGTACGTGGTCGAGGTCGGCGCCCGCTCCGGCCCGGGCGAGGATCTTCCAGGGGACGCGGCGCAGCAGGACGCGGGTGGTCTCGCCGACGCCGGGCTTGACGAGGTTGACGTCGTGGATGCCGTACTCCTCGCTGATGCGCTCGACGGCCGCCCAGCCCTCCCAGGTGGGCGCCCGGTCGCCGGACAGGAGCTCCTTGACCTGTCCGTCGACCTCCTCGGCGACGTCGGGGAAGCGGGCGGAGACGGCGTCGAGGAAGGCCACGGAGACGTCGGCGCCCGCGAGTTCGCGGTAGTACTTCGCGCCGTGGAAGTCGTGCGGGCCGACGAGGTCCGCGCGCAGCACCGTGCGCGAGATCAGGCCGGAGACCGTGGAGTTGAGGCAGGCGGAGGGGATGAGGAAGTCCTCGCGGGTGCCGTACGTGCGGACGCAGGAGCCGGGGTCGGCGAGCACGGCGATCTCGGCGGAGAATCCGGCGGCGCCGCCGTCGGCCTCGAACTCCTCGATCGCGGCGGCCAGTTCGCGGGTGATGGCGCCCTTGCCGGTCCAGCCGTCGACGAACACGACGTCGGTGGGGTCGTGGTGGGCGGCGAGCCAGCGCAGGGCGTTGGCGTCGATGCCGCGTCCGCGGACGATCGACACGGCGTAGTGGGGCAGTTCGAGGCCGTGGCGGAAGGCGGCCCAGCGGCGCATCAGGACGCCGACCGGGGTGCCGGCGCGGGCCAGCGACACCAGGACCGGGCGCGGGGACCGTTCGGCGAGCACGATCTCGGTGACCGCTCCCACGGCCTGCGCGAGCCGGTCGGCGGAGGCGTCCAGGGCCGCCTGGAACAGCTCCTGGTAGTGCTCGCTGGGCTGGTACTCGACCGGCAGGGACTCCGCGTAGTGGGCGCCGCCGCTCTGGATGGCCTCCTCGCGCTCCTCGGTCGGCGCCTCCAGCGTGACGTCCGAGAGGTCCTGGAGCAGCCAGCCGACCTCTTCGGGGGCGTACGAGGAGAAGGCGGGGCCGCGAAGGGGCTCGGGCAGCATGGCGGGCCTTTCGGGGACGTACGAGGGGATGACCGCGAGGACGACGTGCGGGGTGTGGGCGGCCAGTTGTGCGAGGAGCCCGTCGGGGGCGTGCAGTGCGGGGGTGTCCGCGGTGGAGTCGACCACCGCGATCACGGCGTCGAAGCCGGCACCGGCCACGTTGTAGGCGTAGCGCTCGCCGGGGCCGTCGGCGGGGTCGTCGTGCGCGGGGAAGACGAGGCGGCTGCGGATGGCGTAGCCGGGGTCGTCCACGGCGAGGACGGGTGAGCGGGTGGTGGTGGAGTACGTGACCTCGGCGTCGGTGACCTGTTCCAGTTCGCGGGCCAGGCGCAGCGGGGCGTACATCAGCTCCTCGAAGCCGAGGACGTGCACGCGGTGCGCGTCCTCGGGGAGCGCTTCCGCGAGACGGGCGGTCATCGCCGGGAGGGCCGTCTCCAGGCGTATTCGGTGACCGGGGGTGAAGCCGTGCCGGGCGCCGTCGGGCAGGGTGCGGGGCCAGCACAGTTCGACGCGGGTCCGGGCGCCGTGCGGTGCGGGGGCCCGCTCCGGTGCGGGGGCCTCGTGCTCGGCGACGAGCCGTTGCCCGGCCTCCAGCACGCCCTCCGGGAGGGACACCGTGCCCGAGGCCGCCGCCACCAGGTCCACGCGCGCGCCGACCTCGCGGGCGAAGGCGTCCAGGCGTCCGGCGTCGGCGGGCGAGCGCATGTCGACCAGGGCGACGACGACGTACCGGCGCCTGGGGTAGCGCTCGTGCAGGTCCCTGATGGTGTTCAGGACGGTGTTGCCGGTGGAGAACTCGTCGTCGACGAGGACCAGGGGGCCGCTCCCGGCGAGGAACGCGGAGTCCTCGGGCAGCAGGAGGTGGGAGGTGGCGTGGGAGTGGGACTCCTCGAAGCCGCCGGCCTGGGCGACGCCCTCGACGGGGCGGCGGGTGGAGTGGAGGTAGGGGGCGAGGCCGATGCCGTCGGCGACGGAGTGGCCGAGGCCGGTCGCGGTCTCGGCGTAGCCGAGGACGACGGCGCGGGCGGCCTCGTCGGTTCCCAGCAGTTCCCGTACGCGGCGGCCGAGGGCGAAGCCGTGGCCGTAGACCACGGACGGCGACTGCGGCACGTGCTTGCCGAGGACGTTGGAGACGAGCAGATGGGCCCGCTTGGGGTTGCGGCGCAGGGCCAGGCCCAGCAGTCCGGTCAGCCGGGTGTCGCCCACGAGCGCGACACCGAGCCGTTCGGCGACCCAGGTCCCGGACCAGACGTCGCCGTTCACAGCCTTGTTCATACGTCCCTTGTCGTCCACTGAGGTTCAGCCGGTTATTCCGGCGGCGAGCAGTTCCACGAAGCCGATGTCCTCGTTGGCCACCCCGAACACCTCGGCGCGCAGCATGGTGCGCTCGGCCCAGGCGCGGTGCGGCTTCACCTCGTTCATCTTGTTCGTGTACTGCGACCTCAGGACGCCTCCGCCGCCCCGCTCGGGGCGCAGGATGTCGACGGCGTCGCTGAACTCCTCGTGGCTGACCACGGACAGCGCGTGCACGGGCAGGACGTGCGAGGGGTGGATGCAGGTCTTGCCGAGGAGGCCGTTGGCCTGGTCGAGGGTGATCTCGCGGAGCAGGCCGTCCATGGCGTGCTCGATGAGGGCCTCGCGCAGTTCCTCGGCCTGGCCCTCCAGGAAGGGGCTGCGGCGCAGCTGGGGCTTGAACATGCGTTCCTGGACGCGGAAGTACTCCCAGACGGGGCCGGTCACGGTGAAGCCGGTGCCGTCGGCGCGGCCGAGCATGTTCACCACGTCGGCGATGACGGAGGCGACGATCTGCACGTCGTAGGCCGTCATGTCGGGGGCTCTGCGCAGGCCGTAGGAGGAGCAGAAGTCGGTGACGCCGAGGCGCAGGGCGAGGACGCGGTCGCGGTACTTGTCGACGGCGCGGGCGATGCCTTCCAGGGCGTCGACCCGGGACTCGCGGTACATGAGTTCGGGGGTCTCCAGGACCGGCATGCCGAACAGCCGGTGCCCGCTGGCCGCCTCGGCGCCGGCGAGCGCCTCCAGGAAGGGGATGCCGCGCTCCTCGGTGAACTTGGGGAACACGAACCCGGAGAGCAGCCGCACGCTGGGTCCGAGGCGGCGGACCAGGTCGGGGATCTGCTCGGGGGTGCGGACGCGGATGAAGAGCAGGGGCAGGTCGGCCGGGTTGCGGCCGTCCAGGTCGGCGAACTGCCGGACGAGGTTCTCCTCGCCGTGCTCGACGTCCTCGTCGCCGATGGAGTCCTCCAGGCACAGCACCATCGAGACCACGCCACGACCGACCTGTTTGACGATGTCGTCGGCGAGCCGCGGCCGGGTGGCCGGGCTGTACAGGGTGGCGCCCAGGGCCGCGGAGAGCACCCTGGCCGGGGAACCGGGAGTGAACTCGCACGGCTCCTGGTGGAAGAGACGCTGACGCACCTCAGGGGCGATGTGCCCGAAATGACGCATATGACTCCCCCGTGGCGGCTGGGCTTCCTGTGAACGGTTCACAGGTGGCCGGTAATAGTACGTACAGACCCATGTCAGGGGTTCCCGCCGGGCATGAATTTCAGGTAACGGGGGCGGGGGAAAACCGTTCGGATCCGGGAACGGAACCGGTACCCCCGCGTTGTCGTGACCAGGACCGAGAAGGCAGGATGACCGCATGACGCGCGCGATGCTGAAGGGGTCGAACGTCCCGCTGGAGATCACCACGGTACGAGCCGTGGTGCGCTGGACGCCCGGGCAGGGGGTCCCGGATGTCGACGCCTCGGCGCTGCTCCTCGGCCCCGACGGTCGTGTGCGCTCCGACGAGGACTTCGTCTTCTACAACCAGCCCCGACACCCCTCGGGGAAGGTGAGGCGCCTCGGCATGAAACGAGGCGCCGACGGCCCCACCGACACGATCCAGACAGATCTGGCCGGTGTCGAGCCCGACGTCAGCCAGATTCTCCTGGTCGCTTCGGCGGACGACGTGACCTTCGACCGCGTACAGGGCCTGCGCATCCTGCTGTACGACGCGGGCGTCGCCGACGGCGAGCCGCTGGCGTACTTCGACGTCAAGCCCGAGACGGGCAGCGAGACCGCGCTGATCTGCGGCGAGCTGTACCGGCGCGGCGAGGGCTGGAAGTTCCGCGCGCTCGGCGAGGGCTACTCGGACGGCCTGAAGGGGCTGGCCAGCGACTTCGGCATCACGGTCGACGAGGCGGCGGCAGCCGCGGCGGCCCAGGAGCCGGCCCCCGAGATCTCCCGGCCGCTGCCCCCGGAGCAGCCGGCGACGTTCCCGACCCAGCCGGCGTACGGCTATCCGCAGGCGGCCCCGGCGACCCAGCCCGCCTACGGCTACCCGCAGCCCACGAGCCAGCCCGCCTACGGCTATCCGCAGCCGGCCACGACCGCCGCCGCCCCGCCGGCCCTGGACCCGAACTTCCGGCTGCCGCCGCAGGGACCGCAGTTCATCGGACGCTGAGCCCGGGCGCCGGGGCTACCGGTCGGCCTTCGACTTGTAGCCCCGCCCCCACTGGAGCCCCCACCCGTACAGCCGGTCCAGTTCCGCCTGGAAGCCGTAGACGAACTTCACCTCGCGGCGGACGACGATCTCGCCCTTCACGTTCTCGATCATGACGACCGCGCAGGAACGGGCCTGCTGGTGGCGTTCGTCGAGGCCGATCTCGATCCGGGGCCCGTTGCTCGGGTAGAGCGTGACGACGGCGTGGGTGCGGTCGAAGGCCGGGGTCTGGTCGTAGATGTAGACGAACACCAGGATCCGCTTGATCGACTCGCGATGGTCGAGGTTGACGTAGATCGTCTCGCCGGACGCGGACCCGAACCGGTCGTCCCCGCTGAGCTTCACGTACGGCGGGGTGTTGACGTCGCCGAACAGGCCGCCCAGGGGCTGGACGACGCCCTTGGAGCCGTCCGTCAGCTCGTACAGGCATCCCAGGTCGAGGTCGACGTTGACCATGCTCTGGCTGTGTCCTATGACCTCCGGCGGCTTCAGCGCCTTGAAGGGGTGGCGCAGCAGGGACTCCCGCTGGGAGCCGCCGATGTCGGACGTCCGCATCCGCCAGGCCAGGTTGATGCGCAGATGCCCGTGCTCGGCGCCCTGCTTGGTCAGAGAGACCCGGTCGTGCCGTTTGGTCAGCTCGATCGCGTTGCTCGCCGCGCTGCCCGAGTCGAACTCGGCCGCGCGTCCAGGCCAGAGCCCGTCGAAGAAGCCCATTCCCGCCCCACCTTCATGTCAAAGACCGGCGGGGCGGCGCCGAGGTGTCGCCTCGACGCCGCCCCGCTCAGAGCGTTCCTCGCCTACGGGGGTGTCACACCCCCGAGGAGACCTCGGCCTTGGCGTCCGAGCCCTCGCCCTCCGCCGCCGCGAGTGCCTTGTTGCGGCGCACCGAGGACCAGAAGGACCAGCCGATGAGGACCACGCCGACGAGGCCGGTGATGATCTCGTTGATCTCGTACTGGATGGTGACCATGAGGATCACGGCGAGGGCGCCGATCGCGTAGTGCGCGCCGTGCTCCAGGTAGACGTAGTCGTCCAGGGTGCCCTGGCGGACCAGGTAGACGGTGAGCGAACGGACGTACATGGCGCCGATGCCCAGGCCGAGCGCCATCAGGACGATGTCGTTGGTGATGGCGAACGCGCCGATGACGCCGTCGAAGGAGAAGGAGGCGTCCAGGACCTCGAGGTAGAGGAACATGAAGAAGGCGGCCTTGCCGGCCAGGGCGACGGCCGAGCGCTGCTTGCCGCTGCGGGCGGCCTCTTCCTCCTCCTCGTGCTCGCGTTCCTCGTCCTCTTCGAGCTTGTCCTCGAAGTAGCCGGAGAGTCCGCCGACGATCATGTAGGTGATCAGACCCGCGACGCCGGAGATCAGGACGGTCTGGGCCTTGTCGACATGGGCGCCGCCGTGCTGGTGGGCGTTGGCGGCGAAGGTGAACGCGGTGATCAGCAGGACGATCAGCGCGATGCAGACCGACAGCATGTCGACCTTGCCGAGCTTGGCCAGCGGGCGTTCGATCCAGCGCAGCCACTGGATGTCACGGTCCTCGAAGATGAAGTCGAGGAAGATCATCAGCAGGAACATGCCACCGAACGCGGCGATCGACGGGTGCGCGTCGGTGACCAGTTCCTGGTACTTGTCCTTGTTGTTCAGCGCGAGGTCGACCGCCTCGATCGGGCCCATGCTGGCGCTGACCGCGACGATGACGACGGGGAACACCAGTCGCATGCCGAACACGGCGATCAGGACACCGATGGTGAGGAAGATCTTCTGCCAGAAGGCATTCATCTTCTTCAGGATCCCGGCGTTGACCACCGCGTTGTCGAAGGACAGCGAGATCTCCAGGATGGAGAGGATCGCCACGATGCCGAAGGCCTCCCACCCCCCGTAGAAGACCGCTGCGACGAGGCCGAGCGCGGTGATCGCGAACGACCAGCCGAAGGTTTTCAGAACCACTGGCTACCCAATCCTGTATGTACGGGTCTCCCCCGTGCCGTACTCGGCTTTACGAACTTTTGAAGGCCGAGTCTAGCCCCGCCCCCTTGGCAGCCCAGAGGGGACCGGATTTTGCTCATACTGCGTCGCTCCGGGGCGCGGCCCCCGGACCCCCGGCGGAACGGCGACCTGAGCCTGACCAGCGCGAACGTCGGACGCCGGACGCCCGGCCACCGTTATGAGACGTTGACCCCGAAGTCCAGGGCGATACCGCGCAGACCGGACGCGTACCCCTGTCCGACGGCCCGGAACTTCCACTCGGCCTGGTAGCGGTAGACCTCGCCGAAGATCATCGCGGTCTCGGTGGAGGCGTCCTCGGACAGGTCGTAGCGGGCGAGTTCCTGGCCGTCCGCCTGGTTCACCACGCGGATGAACGCGTTGGAGACCTGGCCGAAGGTCTGCCCCCGGTTGTCGGCGTCGTGGATCGAGACCGGGAAGACGATCTTGTCGCACTGGGCCGGGACCCTGGAGAGGTCGATCAGGATCGACTCGTCGTCGCCGTCCCCCTCGCCCGTGAGGTTGTCGCCGGTGTGCTCCACCGAGCCGTCCGGGCTCGTGAGCTGGTTGTAGAAGACGAACCACTCGTCGCCCATGACCCGGCCGCCGGCGCAGACCAGCGCGCTGGCGTCGAGGTCGAAGTCGGCTCCCGTGGTGGAGCGCGCGTCCCAGCCGAGCCCGATCATGACCTGGGTGAGGTTGGGTGCGGCCTTGGACAGGGAGACGTTTCCCCCCTTGGCGAGCGTGACGCCCATGTTGCTGGTCCCTCCCCGTAGTACGGCTTGCTCTGTGTGGTGGTCCTGTCCCGCCGGCGCCGCACGCAACCGTGCGGCGCCGGACGGAACGGGACGGACCCGGCGAGGCGCGGGGCCCCGCCGTGCGCGGATCTCAGACGTTGACGCCGAAGTCCTGGGCGATGCCGCGCAGACCCGAGGCGTACCCCTGGCCGATGGCGCGGAACTTCCACTCCGCGCCGTTGCGGTACAGCTCGCCGAAGACCATCGCGGTCTCGGTCGAGGCGTCCTCGGACAGGTCGTAGCGGGCGATCTCCGCGCCGCCGGCCTGGTTCACCACGCGGATGAACGCGTTGCGGACCTGGCCGAAGGACTGCTGGCGGTTCTCGGCGTCGTAGATCGAGACCGGGAAGACGATCTTGTCGACGTCCGCCGGGACGGTCGCGAGGTTGACCTTGATGGCCTCGTCGTCGCCCTCGCCCTCACCGGTGGTGTTGTCACCGGTGTGCTCGACCGAGCCGTCGGGGCTCTTGAGGTTGTTGAAGAAGACGAAGTTGCCGTCGCTGGCGACCTTGCCGGCCGTGTTCAGCAGCAGTGCGCTCGCGTCCAGGTCGAAGTCCGTGCCCGTCGTGGTGCGGACGTCCCAGCCGAGGCCGACGATGACCGCGGTCAGGCCCGGGGCTTCCTTGCTGAGCGAGACGTTGCCGCCCTTGCTGAGGCTGACTCCCACGAGTCCTCCATTGGTGTCCAGGGGCGGGGAGCCCCGCCATGCGTTTGATACCGGATCAACGTGTCGATCCTAGTGACGGGTTCCCGTACCCCGCAGGGCTTGGAACCGAACAATCACAGGGTGTCGAGGGCCGCCACGTACGCGTTCAGGTCCCGGGCGTCGGGCAGCGCGTTGACGACGGTCCAGCGGACGACGCCCTCCTTGTCGATGACGAAGCTGCCGCGCACCGCGCAGCCCTTGTCCTCGGCGAAGACGCCGTAGGCGCGGGAGACCTCGCCGTGCGGCCAGAAGTCGCTCAGCAGCGGGTACTCCAGGCCCTCCTGCTCGGCGAAGACGCGCAGGGTGTGGACCGAGTCGTTGGAGACGGCCAGCACCTGGGTGTCGCGGTCGGAGAAGCGCGGCAGGTTGTCGCGCACCTCGCACAGCTCGCCGGTGCACACGCCCGTGAAGGCGAAGGGGTAGAAGAGCAGGACCACGTTCTGGGAGCCGCGGAAGTCCGACAGCTTCACGGACCGGCCGTGGTTGTCCTTGAGCTCGAAGTCGGGGGCCTTGTCGCCGACCTGGATCGCCATCGTCGTGAATCCCTCTCGCTGGGACTGTTCGGGTGAGAACCCCCACCCTACGCAGCGATCACGACATGCCGACGGACGGGCCGACTTCCGTCGGCCCGTCCGGTTCACAGCACGGTGGAGGTCACCGCTTGGACTTTGCCGCCTTCGGAGTCAGCAGCCGGCTGCCGTTCCAGTCCTTGCCCACGTTGACGCTCTTGGTCTGCGAGAGACCGGCCGTCTGGGCCGCGTCGTTGATGTCGCTGGGCTCGATGTAGCCGTCCCGGCCCGTCTTCGGCGTGAGAAGGAGGATCTGGCCGTCCTCTTCGAGCAGCCCGATGGCATCGACCAGCGCATCCGCCAGGTCGCCGTCGTCCTCACGGAACCACAGCAACACGGCATCGGCCACGTCGTCATAGTCCTCGTCCACCAGCTCGCTGCCGATGGCTTCCTCGATGGACTCGCGCAGCTCCTGGTCGACGTCGTCGTCGTAGCCGATCTCCTGGACCACCTGGTCGGGCTGGAACCCCAGCCTGACGGCCAGGCTCGTCTCCGCGTGGTCCGCGGTCGCGCTCACGGTCTCCTCCTGATCATGTTTTGGGAATAACTCAGCCACGCGCGTGCGCGAAGCATTGGCCGTAGTCCACACGGGCGGGGCGGATCGCGCAAGTACCCGGCCGTTCAGACCGCCGAAACGGTGACGTTCCTGGCCGTGTCACCCCAACTCCAGGCACGTGGTTACGTGCCCCAGTGACCTACACCACACCTTTCTGCCCGCTTTGCACGGTTGGGAACCCGGGTGGGGTTCGAGCAGGGCTGTAAGAAGGCCTGGTTACCTTTCGGTAGAGATGACGTTTGCGTTCCCGAGGTACACGATGGGGAGCGGTGCGGACACCCGTACATCCGTCTAGACAGCCGGCGAAGACCCTCTCGAGAACAGCCCTCTGACAGCGAAGGAACAGCGTGGCTTCCGGATCCGATCGCAATCCGATCATCATTGGCGGCCTTCCGAGTCAGGTTCCTGACTTCGATCCCGAGGAAACCCAGGAGTGGCTCGACTCGCTCGACGCCGCCGTCGACGAGCGGGGCCGTGAGCGGGCCCGCTATCTGATGCTGCGGCTGATCGAGCGGGCCCGTGAGAAGCGCGTCGCCGTGCCCGAGATGCGCAGCACGGACTACGTCAACACGATCGCCACCAAGGACGAGCCGTTCTTCCCCGGCAACGAGGAGATCGAGCGCCGGATCCTGAACGCGACCCGCTGGAACGCCGCCGTGATGGTCTCCCGGGCCCAGCGCCCGGGTATCGGGGTCGGCGGGCACATCGCCACCTTCGCCTCCTCCGCCTCGCTCTACGACGTCGGCTTCAACCACTTCTTCCGCGGCAAGGACGAGGGCGACGGCGGCGACCAGGTCTTCTTCCAGGGGCACGCCTCCCCCGGCATCTACGCCCGCGCGTTCCTCCTGGACCGGCTCAGCGAGCAGAACCTCGACGCGTTCCGCCAGGAGAAGTCCAAGGCGCCCTACGGGCTCTCCAGCTACCCGCACCCGCGTCTGATGCCGGACTTCTGGGAGTTCCCGACCGTGTCGATGGGCCTCGGCCCGATCGGCGCGATCTACCAGGCCCGGATGAACCGCTACATGAACGCGCGCGGGATCGCCGACACCACCAAGTCGCACGTGTGGGCGTTCCTCGGCGACGGCGAGATGGACGAGCCGGAGTCGCTCGGCCAGCTGACCATCGCCGCCCGCGAGGGCCTCGACAACCTGACCTTCGTCGTCAACTGCAACCTCCAGCGCCTCGACGGCCCGGTGCGCGGCAACGGCAAGGTCATCCAGGAGCTGGAGTCCGTCTTCCGCGGCGCCGGCTGGAACGTGATCAAGCTGGTCTGGGACCGCTCCTGGGACTCGCTGCTCGCCCAGGACCGCGACGGCGTGCTGGTCAACCGGATGAACACCACCCCGGACGGCCAGTACCAGACGTACGCGACCGAGCCCGGCTCCTACATCCGCGAGCACTTCTTCGGCGACGACCACCGGCTGCGCGCGATGGTCGAGAACATGTCCGACGACCAGATCCTGCACCTGGGCCGCGGCGGGCACGACCACAAGAAGATCTTCGCGGCGTTCGCGGCGGCCAAGGCGCACAAGGGCCAGCCGACGGTGATCCTCGCCAAGACGGTCAAGGGCTGGACGCTGGGCCCCAACTTCGAGGGCCGCAACGCCACCCACCAGATGAAGAAGCTCACGGTCGACGACCTCAAGGGCTTCCGCGACCGGCTGCACATCCCGGTCACCGACCAGCAGCTGGAGTCCGGCGCGCCGCCGTACTACCACCCGGGCCGGAACTCCGAAGAGATCCAGTACATGCACGACCGCCGCAGCTCGCTCGGCGGGTACGTCCCCACCCGTGTGGTGCGCGCGCAGCCGCTCGCGCTGCCGGACGACAAGACGTACGCGAGTGTGAAGAAGGGGTCGGGCCAGCAGTCCATCGCCACCACCATGGCGTTTGTGCGACTGCTCAAGGACCTCATGCGGGACAAGGAGCTCGGCAAGCGGTTCGTGCTGATCGCGCCGGACGAGTACCGCACCTTCGGCATGGACTCGTTCTTCCCGAGCGCGAAGATCTACAACCCGCTCGGCCAGCAGTACGAGGCCGTCGACCGTGATCTGCTGCTCGCCTACAAGGAGTCGCCGACGGGTCAGATGCTGCACGACGGCATCTCGGAGGCCGGCTGCACGGCCTCGCTGATCGCGGCGGGCTCCGCGTACGCCACGCACGGCGAACCGCTCATCCCGGTCTACGTCTTCTACTCGATGTTCGGTTTCCAGCGCACGGGTGACCAGTTCTGGCAGATGGCCGACCAGTTGGCGCGCGGTTTCGTCCTGGGTGCGACCGCCGGACGGACGACACTGACCGGTGAGGGCCTTCAGCACGCCGACGGCCACTCGCAGCTGCTCGCCTCGACCAACCCGGGCTGTGTCGCCTACGACCCGGCGTACGCGTACGAGATCGCGCACATCGTGCAGGACGGTCTGCGCCGGATGTACGGGCCGACCGCCGACGGCGAGCCGGGCGAGGACGTCTTCTACTACCTGACCGTCTACAACGAGCCGATCCAGCACCCGGCCGAGCCGGAGAACGTGGACGTCGAGGGCATCCTCAAGGGCATCCACCGGCTCAGCGAGGGCACGTCGGGCTCGGTCCCGGCGCAGATCATGGCCTCCGGCGTGGCCGTGCCGTGGGCCATCGAGGCGCAGCGGATCCTCGCCGAGGAGTGGAACGTCAGGGCGGACGTCTGGTCGGCGACCTCCTGGAACGAGCTGCGGCGCGAGGCGGTCGACGTCGAGCGGCACAACCTGCTGCACCCCGAGGAGGAGCAGCGGGTGCCGTATGTGACGCAGAAGCTGTCGGGCGCGCAGGGTCCGTTCGTGGCCGTGTCCGACTGGATGCGGTCGGTTCCGGACCAGATCGCCCGCTGGGTGCCGGGGACGTACCAGTCCCTGGGCGCCGACGGGTTCGGCTTCGCGGACACCCGGGGCGCGGCGCGGCGTTTCTTCCACATCGACGCGCAGTCGATCGTGCTGGGCGTGCTGACCGAGCTGGCCAAGGAGGGCAAGGTCGACCGGTCGGCGCTGAAGCAGGCCATCGACCGGTACCAGTTGCTGGACGTGGCGGCGGCCGACCCTGGCGCGGCGGGCGGCGACGCGTAGCACCCGGCCTTCGGTAGGGCGGTGGGGCCTCACGGCTCCGCCGCCCTTTTCCTGTGCCCGCGGGGTCGTGTCCCTACGATGCGGGCATGAAGGAGCAATCCGCGCAGGACCGCTGGGAGCACCTCACCCAGCGGCCGCTGATGGCACTCGCGGTGCTGTTCGCCGTCGCCTACGCCGTGCCGATCGTGGACGGTGCGGCGGGCCGGTCGCTGACGGCCGTGTGCACGGCGGCCGAGTGGGTGGTGTGGGGCGCGTTCGCCGTCGACTACCTGGTGCGGCTCTCGCTCGCGCGCGACCGGCGGCGGTTCGTGCGCGAGCACTGGCTCGACCTGTGCGCGGTGGTGCTGCCGCTGCTCCAGCCGCTGCGGCTGCTGCGGCTCGTCGCGACCCTGATGCTGGTGCAGCGGCGGGCGCGGATGGCCTCGCAGATCCGGCTGACGACCTATGTCGCCGGGGCCGTGGTCGGGCTGCTGATGTTCGGCTCGCTGGCCGTGCTCTCCGTGGAGCGGGACTCGCCCGACGGGAACATCCGCACACTGGGTGACGCGGTGTGGTGGTCGTTCACCACGATGACGACCGTGGGGTACGGCGACCACGCGCCGACCACCGGACTGGGCCGGATCATCGCCGTCGGGCTGATGCTCTCCGGGATCGCCCTGCTCGGTGTGGTCACCGCGAACATCGCCGCCTGGTTCATCGCCCGCTTCGAGAAGGACGACGTCGAGGAGCGCCGGCAGACGGAGGCGATCCTGGCGCTCACGGAGGAGGTGCGGGCGCTGCGGTCACAGGTTGCGGCCCTGCACCGGGAGCGGGCCGACACGGCCGTGGGAGCGGGCGCTCAGGGGGCCGCGGGGCACTTCGGTGCGGCGGGCCCCGGTGCCGGGGCCCGCCGCACCGAAGTGACGCCGGAACGCTCCTAGAAGAGCCACATCACGGCGGCGAGGGTGTCGATCGCGCCGAGGATCACGGCCACCAGGCCCGTGACCGGATGGGCGCCGGCCCACCTGCGGCCGAGGGCCAGCCAGCCGCAGAAGATCGCGACGGGGCCGAGCAGGATGCCCAGCACGAAGAAGCCCGCGACGGCGCAGACGAGTCCGATGATTCCGAGCGTTGTGCGATCCGTCCCGGTCCGTGACCACGTCCGGCCACGTGAGCGGGGGTGCCTGCGTGTGCGGTGTCCGAACGCCGCCATCTCAACTCCCGTAATCCCTGGACCTGTTGACCCTGGGATGCGGGTACCCCCGAATCGCCCGTCCATCCACCGGGCTCACGGCGCGCCGCCCCCCTCCGGCAGCGCGCCGCAACACCGGTCGCCCCCGGTACGCATGTGCCGGTGGAACATTCCGTACCGGAGGGCTTCACCTACTGTGACGTGCGCTGCGGACCGTGGGCGAGGAATCTTTAGCCGCTTCACCCGGATAGGGGAAATCGGCTTGAACTCCCGTCAGATATGGCCTACGCCCGCGCCCGCCTCCGCGTTGGCCCCGCGCTTGGTGAGCAGCGCGACGAAGATCGCCACGGCGGCCACGCCCGCGGCGACGAGCGACGCGAGGCTCATGCCGGAGATGAAGGTGTCGTGGGCGACGTCCGTGATCTTCGCGGCGATCTGTGCGGGGGTGCCCTCGGCGACCGGGGCGACACCGACCTGGACGGCCTCGGAGGCCTGGCCGAGCTGCTCGGGGGTGAGGTCGGGCAGGCCCGCGGCCTTCCAGTTGCCGGCGAGGTCGCTGTCGACCTTGGAGACCATCACCGCGCCGAGGACGGCGGTGCCCAGACTGCCGCCGATCTGCATGGCGGCCTGCTGGAGCCCGCCGGCCACCCCGGACAGCTCCATGGGCGCGTTGCCGACGATGACCTCGGTGGCGCCGACCATCACCGGGGCGAGACCGAGGCCCAGCAGCGCGAACCAGAGGGACATGACCCCGCTGCCGGTGTCCGTCTCCAGCGTGGACATGCCGTACATGGCGAGCGCGGTGGCCGCCATGCCGCCGGCCAGCGGAAGGCGCGGGCCGAGCTTGGTGATCAGGAAGCCCGCCAGCGGGGAGCCGACGATCATCATGCCGGTGAGCGGGAGCAGGTGCAGGCCCGCGTCGATCGGGCTCATCCCGTGGACGTTCTGGAGGTAGAACGTCACGAAGAACAGACCGCCCATGAAGGCGATGGCCATCATGACCATCAGCACCACACCCGCGGAGAGCGCGACGGAACGGAAGAGGCCGAGCGGGATCAGCGGCTCGGCGACCTTGGTCTCCCAGAACGCGAAGAGCGCGAACAGCAGCACGGACCCGCCGATGAAGCCCCAGGTCTGGACGTCGCCCCAGCCCCACGTGGGCGCCTTGATGAGGGCCCAGACCAGACAGAACATCGCGCCGGAGAGCAGCGCGATCCCGGGCAGGTCGAAGGAACGGGGCGCGTTCTCGGCACGGTGGTCGACCAGCATGACCACGCCGAGCGCGAGGGCGAGCAGACCGACCGGCACGTTGATGAAGAAGACCGACTGCCAGTTGACGTGCTCGACCAGCACACCGCCGAGGATGGGGCCACCCGCGGTGGAGGCGCCGATGACCATGCCCCAGATGCCGATGGCCATGTTGAGCTTCTCGGCCGGGAAGGTCGCCCGCAGCAGACCGAGCGCGGCCGGCATCAACAGCGCGCCGAACAGGCCCTGGAGGACCCGGAAGGTCACCACGAGCGCGATGCTGTCGGAGAGGCCGATGGCGCCGGAGGCGGCGGCGAAGCCCGTCACGCCGATGAGGAAGGTCTGCCGGTGGCCGAAGCGGTCACCGAGCTTGCCCGCGGTGATCAGGGCGACCGCGAGGGCGAGGAAGTAGCCGTTGGTGATCCACTGGACGTCGGCGAAGGTGGCGCCGAGGTCGTCCTTGATGGCCGGGTTGGCGATCGCGACGATGGTGCCGTCCAGGGCGACCATCATGACGCCGACCGCCACGGTTATCAGGGTGAACCAGGGGTGGCCGCGCAGCCCCGAGGCCGGCGACGCGGACGGGGCGGATGTCGCGTCATCCCCCGGCCCCGTCTTGTCGAGCGTGGTCTGACTAGTCATGCGCCCAAGCTAGTGACAGCCTCTGACATTTGACAAACAAATTCACTAGTCGGTAACTGACACGGTATGGAAACCCTGCGCGAACGCAAGAAACAGCGCACCCGTGAGGCCCTGCTCCGAGCGGCCCTCGAGTCGTTCACCACGCGCGGGTACGAGCGGACGACGGTCGACGACATCGCCGCGGCGGTCGACGTCTCGCAGCGCACCTTCTTCCGCTACTTCGCCAACAAGGAGGAGGCCGCCCTCGCCGTCATGGACCTGGCGGTGGCCCACTTCGTGGACGCGGTACGGGCGCGCCCGCCGCACGAGGCGCCCATGGAGGCGCTGCGCCAGGCCGTCGTCGAGGGCTGGGACACGCTCGCCGACGCGATCGGCACCGTCGTACCGGTCGAGCTGTACCTGCGGATGTACCGGGTGGTGGAGTCGACGCCGGTGCTGCTCGCCGCGCATCTGCGGCACTCCATGGAGGTCGAGGAGACCCTCGCGCGGGTGATCGCCGGGCGCGAGGGGCTGGACGTCGACGCCGATCCCCGGCCGCGGCTCGCGGTGGCCGTGTTCAGCGGGGTGATGCGGGTGACCGAACGGCAGTGGCACACGGCCACGGACCACAGCCTCGACGCGATGCGGACGCTGACCGTCTCGTATCTCGAACAGCTCGGTCCGGCGCTGACGGAGGACTGGCGGAGTCACTGAGGTCACCGTCACATCCGGCGAAACGTGATCCCCGTCACTCGGTTGACGCGAGACCCTCTCGTTCTCCTAGTGTGTCCTTTCAGTGACTTCCTTCGACACCTCTCCCCAACTGAACGTCTGGCGCGCACTGCTCGCGCTGGCCGTGGTGTTCGTGATGCTGGCGACCACCGGGTGGACCGCCCTGCGCAGCCACCGGAGCACGACCCCCCTGCATGCCTCGCTCACCGCCTGGGAGCACGGCCGCATAGGCGGCCACGCGCTGCCCGACCCGGACGCTCCCCCCGCCCGGCTCGCCGGGTTCTTCGCCTCGCTCACCGTCTCGCAGCGCGCCGCGCTGGTGCGCCGGTACCCGCTCGCGGTCGGCAATATGAACGGCGCCCCCGTGGAGCTGCGCTACCGCGCCAACCGGGTCGCGCTCCAGCAGGCCCGCAAGGTCGAGCTCAAACGCATGCACGACAGCCGGCTCTCGCCCGACGGCCAGCGGGAGGCGGGGCGTCTCATGCACCGCTTCGAGGCGCTGGCGAGCGACAAGCGCAAGATCCTCGCCTTCGACCCCGAGGGCTCCGGGCGGATCGCGGAGGTCTTCGGCGACCTGGGCAGGGCGCAGCGGATCTCGATCGTCGTCCCCGGCGTCGACACGGACCTGCTGACCTTCCAGCGCACCAACCGCAAGTACTCGGCGCCGGTCGGCATGGCCCAGTCGCTGTACAAGGCGGAGCGGACGGCGAGCCCGTCGACGCGTACGGCCGTGATCGCCTGGGCCGACTACACCGCGCCCGGCGGGCTCGGCCTCGACTCGGCGACCGCGACCCGCGCCGAGCAGGGCGCCGTCCGGCTGAACGCGCTGCTGCGGGCGCTGCCCGGCACCGCGCCGGTCTCGCTGTTCTGCCACAGCTACGGATCGGTGGTGTGCGGTGTCGCCGCGCGCGACCTGCCGGGGCGGGTGGCCGACATAGCGGTGGCCGGCAGTCCGGGGATGCGGGTGGAGAAGGCGGCGCAGCTGCACACCTCGGCCCAGGTGTGGGCGATGCGGGACGCCGACGACTGGATCCAGGACGTGCCGTACCTGGAGCTCGGCGGTCTGGGCCACGGAGCCGACCCGGTCTCCTCCGCGTTCGGGGCCCGGGTGCTGTCGGCGCGGAGCGCGAAGGGGCACAGCGGCTATTTCGAGCCCGGTACCGACAGCCTGGTCAACTTCGCGGAGATCGGCGTTGGCGCATACCGCTCGGTGGCCTGTGCCGACGAGGACGAGAGCTGCCAGGCCGGTCTGTCCGGCAGCTCGACCGACGGACGCGCGTAGAAGCCGGAGAAATCGCGGTCTGCGCGGGGAGGCGACGGAGGAGCTCGTGCCGCATACGATGAGCCGCATGGGTGACGTACTGGCCGGATTTCATGCCGCCTGGGAGTTCGAGTCCGACTCCGTGCTCATCCGTTACGAAAGGGGGATTCGAACACCCAAGCTCTTCCAGGCGCTGGGAGAGCGGAGGATCCCCCTGAGCGCCCTGGCGGGCGTGACACTGACCCCCGGCAGGCGCGGCACCGTGGTCCTGCGTGCCGAGCCCCGGCCCGGCGCCGACCCTCTGATGGAGGCGGCGGCCGGTCAGCTCAAGGAGGGCAGCGATCCCTACCGGCTCGTGCTGCCCGCCGAGCGCGAGGTGCTCGCCGAGTACTACGCCGACGAACTGCGCGCCGGGCTCACCTCGGACGAGCCCGCCGACCGCTTCCTCGTCCCCGCCCCCGACCTGCCGCAGTCCTTCAAGGCGTACGACGGCAAGGCGTCCTTCGACAGCAAGACCGTGCGGTTCCGCTGGTTCTGGACGGGCGCGTCCTCCGCGAAGTGGAAGGCCGGGGACCAGAGCTTCCCGATCGCCGACCTCACCGGCGTGGAGTGGCGCTCCCCCGAGGTCTTCGAGGGGCATCTGCGGCTGCTGCGCGGCGACTCCCCGTCGGTCCAGCCCGACCAGGACCCGGCGGCCGTGGTGTTCGGTCTCGGGTACGGGCCGGTGCACGAGTCGCTGCCGTTCGCGGCGGCGGTGCTGGACGCCGTCCGCGTCAAGGGGCGCCCGGCGGTGCCGGCCGCGGCCCCGCGCAGGGACCCGGCCGACATCGCCGAACGCATCCGCCACCTCGGCGAACTCCATCAGGCCGGGCTGGTGACCGACGAGGAGTTCTCCCTGAAGAAGGCGGAACTGCTCTCCGAGCTGTGAGCGGCCCGGCTCACTCCCGTCCGGCGGACGTGAACGTCATGTCCGCGTAGCGGTCCCCCGCGACCTTGCCCGCGATGGGTTCCAGGAGCGTCAGCTCGTCCTCGGTGAGGACGATCCCGGCCGCCGCCGTGTTCTCCTCCACCCGGTGCGGCTTGCTGGTGCCCGGGATCGGGACGACCGGCAGTCCGTGCACGGCGGCCCGCTGCTGGACCCAGGCCAGGGCGATCTGGCCGAGGGTCGCGCCATGGGCCCCGGCGACGGTGCGGACCGGCTCCAGCAGGGCCACGTTCGAGGCGGCGTTCTCCCCGGTGAAGCGGGGCTGCTGACGGCGGAAGTCACCGGAGCTCAGATCGCTGTCGGCGTCGGCGAAGGAACCGGTGAGGAAGCCCCGGCCGAGCGGCGAGTACGGCACGAGCGTGACGCCCAGGTCCCGGGCCGCCGGAACCACGCCCGCCTCGATGTCCCGGCTGAACAGCGACCACTCCGACTGCACCGCGGCGATCGGGTGGACCGCCTGGGCCGCGCGCAGCTCGTCGCCGGTGACCTCGCTCAGGCCCAGCTGCTTGACCTTGCCCTCGCGGACCAGCTCGGCCATCACGCCGACGGTCTCCTCGATCGGCACGTTCACATCGCGCCGGTGCATGTAGTAGAGGTCGATGACGTCCACGTCGAGGCGCTTCAGACTCGCCTCGACGGCCTGGCGGACGTAGGGCGCGTCGTTGCGGATGACGCGCCGGGTCGGCTCGCCGGGCGGGATCGACAGGGCGAACTTGGTGGCGATCACCACCTCGTCGCGGTGGGCCCGGAAGAACGGGGAGAGGAACCGCTCGTTCTCGCCCGCGCCGTACGCGTCCGCCGTGTCGTACAGCGTGACGCCCAGCTCCAGGGCGCGCTCCAGGGTGGCCCGGGAGTCGCCCGCGTCGGCGGGGCCGTACGCGAAGCTCATGCCCATGCAGCCGAGCCCCTGGACGCCGACCTCGGGCCCGTCGGTGCCCAGGCGTGCGGTGGGGATCCTGCGGTCGGTCATCCGGCCTTCTCCCTCTCGTAGGCGTGGCCGGCGTCGCCGTAGAAGCTGATCTTCCGGTCGAGCACGGCCAGGGTGTCCTGGAGTTCGGCGATGCGGGCCAGGACGTCGCGGCGGGTGTCGACGAGCAGCGCGTAGCGCTCGCCGAAGGTGTGGTCGCCCTCGCGGACCAGTTCCGCGTAGCGGACCATGTCGGCGACGGGCATGCCGGTGAGCCGGAGCTTGCCGACGAGGTCGAGCCAGTCCAGGTCGCGGTTGCTGTAGCGGCGCTGGCCGGTGTGCGAGCGGTCGATGTGCGGCATCAGGCCGATGCGTTCGTACCAGCGCAGCGTGTGCGCCGTCAGGCCGGTAAAGGCGACGACCTCGCTGATCGTGTAGCTGTCCTGCCCCTCGGGACGCCGGTGCGCGTGCGGCGGGGCGGCGCAGCTGTCGGTCCTGGTACCCGTCGTGGTGGTCTCCATCACCGTCATGACCTCAACGCTATGGCCTTGAAGTGCACTCCAAGCAAGCGGAACCGGTAAGAAATCCACAGGACGCGGGGCGGGCGGCGTCCCTAACGTACGGGACCATGAATGCCGTACGACGGGCTGGGCCCGAGGACGCCGCCGAAGTGCTGCGACTGCGCCAGGTGATGATCGACTCGATGCCGGGCTCCGACCCCTCCACGGAGTGGCACACCGAATCCCTGCCGGTCCTGCGGCGGCGCCTGGCGGAGCCGGACGGGGACTTCGCCGCCTTCGTGGTGGACCATCCGGAGCGGCCCGGGGCGCTGGCGACGCTCGTGTGCGGGACGATCGACTACCGCATCGGCAAGCCGGGCGACCCGCACGGCGTCGTGGGCTTCGTCTTCAGCGTCGCCACCGACCCCGGGGCCCGGCGCCGCGGGTACGCGCGCGGGTGCATGACCGCCCTGCTGGGCTGGTTCCGCGAGCGCGGCGCCCGCCGCGTCCAGCTCACCGCGTCCACCGACGCCCGACCCCTGTACGACTCCCTGGGCTTCCGGCCCAAGCCCGACCCGTTGCTGGAGCTGCGGCTCTGACCACTTAGGCTCGACGGCATGTCGCTGAAGAGTCTCGCGTTGATCGGGAACTGGCCGGTTCCCCACGCCTCGGCGGGGGTCGTGCGGGCCGACGGCACCGTCCTCGGCACCCACGGGGCCGTCGCCCACCGGTTCCCGCTGGCCTCGGTCACCAAGCCGCTCGCGGCGTACGCGGCGCTCGTCGCGTACGAGGAGGGGGCGATCGAGTTCGACGAGCCGGCCGGGCCCGCGGGGTCGACGGTCCGTCATCTCCTCGCGCACACCTCGGGGCTGGCCTTCGACGAGCACAAGGTGATGGCGCCGCCCGGGGAGCGGCGGCTGTACTCCAACGCCGGGTTCGAGCAGCTCGGCGATCATGTCGCGAAGGCCACGGACATCCCGTTCGCGGAGTACCTGCGGCAGGCCGTGCTGGAGCCGCTCGGCATGACGTCCACGTCCCTGGAGGGCTCCCCCGCCAAGGACGGGGTGTCCACCGTGGAGGATCTGCTCCGGTTCGCGGCCGAGGTGCAGGCGCCCCGGCTGCTCGACCCGCGCACGGTCGCGGAGGCGATGACCGTGCAGTACCCGGGGACGAAGGGGGTGCTGCCGGGGTACGGGCACCAGAACCCCAACGACTGGGGGCTCGGCTTCGAGATCCGGGCCGCCAAGTCGCCGCACTGGACGGGCGCCTCGTCCTCGCCGCGCACCTTCGGCCACTTCGGTCAGTCGGGCACGTTCCTGTGGATCGACCCGGACGCGGGCGCGGCCTGTGTGGCCCTGGCGGACCGGGCGTTCGGCCCGTGGGCGGTCGAGGCATGGCCGGCGTTCACGGACGCGGTGCTCGGGGAGCTGCGGGGCTGACGCCGGGCGGCCGGACGGCGGCGCGGGGCCTCAGGACATCTCCCACACCAGCAGCTCCGCCGCCGTCACGGCCCGTACCTCCATGGCCGCCTCCTTGACCAGGCGGGCCGCGTCGCCCGTCGTCAGACCGGTGTCGCCGAGGCGCAGTTCGCCGCGGACCACGTGGAGGTACAGATGGGCGGCGGTGGGCAGTTCGGTGCGTTCCCCGGCCGCCAGGCGGCGTACGTGGAGCATCGCGCCGGCCTCGGGGACGTCGTAGGGCGTGGAGTCGGCGATGCCGTGGACCACCTCGTAGGCGGGCTCGCCGCCGGGGGTGAGGGGGGCCAGCCAGGTCTGGACGAAGGTGAGCGGTTCCAGGCCGTCGTTGCGTTCGGTGTGCCGGACGCCGCCCGCGGAGCTGAGGCGCTGGACGTCACCGGGGCGGACGACGGACTGGTGGCCGGTGGAGTCGCGGTGGGTCAGCTCGCCCTCGACCACCCAGGTCACGATCTCGGTGTGGCTGTGCGGGTGCTCCGCGAAGCCCGCGCCGGGCGCCAGACGCTCCTCGTTGCAGGCGATGACCGCGCCGAAACGGAGGTTGTCGGGGTCGTAGTGGGGACCGAAGGAGAAGGCGTGCCAGGACTCGATGCCGGCGTCGAGGTCCCCGCCCAGGTAGCGCTCCGCGGCGCGCCGTACGTCCATCACGTCCACCACGGTAGACCTCCGAAGGCCCCCGGCGGCACGCCCCGAGGTCCGGATAAGGCAGTCTTGTCCCCGTGCCCGAACCCGAAACAACCCATGCCGAAGCCGCCGCGCGCGCCGTCCACCCGCACTCCGCGACGCTGAAGAGGCTGGAGCAGTCCTCCGGCTCGCTCGCCGCGCAGGCCATCGCGCGCATGGACGAGACCCTGTCGTGGTACCGGGTCATGCCGCCGGAGAACAGGTCCTGGATCGGGCTGGTCGCCCAGGCCGGTATCGCCGCGTTCACCGAGTGGTTCCGGCACCCGGACGCGCCCCAGGCGATCTCGACCGACGTGTTCGGGACGGCGCCGCGGGAGCTGACCCGGGCGATCACCCTGCGGCAGACCGTCGAGATGGTGCGCACGACCATCGAGGTCATGGAGTCGGCCATCGACGAGGTCGCCGCGCCCGGTGACGAGTCCGTCCTGCGCGAGGCCCTCCTCGTCTACGCCCGGGAGATCGCCTTCGCGACCGCCCAGGTGTACGCCCAGGCCGCCGAGGCACGCGGTGCCTGGGACGCGCGCCTGGAGTCGCTGGTGGTCAACGCCGTGCTGAGCGGCGAGGCCGACGAGGGGGCCGTGTCCCGGGCCGCCGCGCTCGGCTGGAACTCCCCCGAGCACGTGTGCGTCGTGCTCGGCACCGCGCCCGAGGGTGACTCGGAGCTGACGGTGGAGGCGATCCGGCGGGCCGCGCGGCACGCCAAGCTCCAGGTGCTGACCGGGGTGCTCGGGGACCGGCTCGTCGTCATCGCGGGCGGCAGCGACAACCCGATCGCGGTCGCCAAGTCGCTGATCGGGCCGTACGCGGCCGGACCGGTGGTCGCAGGGCCCGTCGTACCGGATCTGCTGACCGCGACCCGGTCCGCGCAGGCCGCCGCGGCGGGGCTGAAGGCGTGCACGGCCTGGCAGGACGCGCCGCGCCCGGTGCTGGCGGACGATCTGCTTCCGGAGCGCGCGATCGCCGGTGACCCGAGCGCCCGCGAGCAGTTGGTGGAGGAGATCTACAGACCACTGGAGGAAGCCGGGTCGGCCCTCCTGGAGACGCTCTCCGTCTACCTCGAACAGGCGTCCAGTCTGGAGGGCGCGGCCCGGATGCTCTTCGTCCATCCGAACACCGTGCGCTACCGGCTTCGACGTGTGACTGACGTCACCGGCTGGTCGCCCTCGGATGTACGTTCGGCGTTCACATTGCGGATCGCGCTGATCCTCGGGCGTCTGGCCGACGGCGAACCTCAGCTCTAGGCTTTTGTCGGGGGCCCACAAAACCCCTTCGTGTTCTTCGTCCCTGTCCCCACGGGCGGCTTGGGCCGCCCTCAAGAGAGAGTGTGAGAGTGCTCGTACTCGTCGCTCCCGGCCAGGGCGCCCAGACGCCCGGCTTCCTGACCCCCTGGCTCGAACTCCCCGGTGCCGCCGACCGCGTCGCCGCGTGGTCGGACGCCATCGGCCTGGACCTCGCCCACTACGGCACCCAGGCCGACGCGGACGAGATCCGGGACACCGCCGTCGCCCAGCCGCTGCTGGTCGCGGCCGGTCTGCTGTCCGCCGCGGCACTCGGTGACATCACGCCGGGCGCCGTCGCCGGCCACTCCGTCGGCGAGATCACCGCCGCCGTCCTCGCCGGTGTCCTCGACGACAGCGCCGCGCTGACCCTCGTGCGCAAGCGGGGTCTGGCCATGGCCGACGCCGCCGCGATCACCGAGACCGGCATGTCGGCCCTGCTCGGCGGCGACCCCGAGGTCTCCGTCGCGCACCTGGAGAAGCTCGGCCTGACCCCGGCGAACGTCAACGGCGCCGGCCAGATCGTCGCCGCGGGCACGCTGGAGCAGCTCGCCGCGCTGAACGAGGACAAGCCCGAGGGCGTCCGCAAGGTGATCCCGCTCAAGGTCGCCGGCGCCTTCCACACGCACCACATGGCCCCCGCGGTCGACGCCCTCGCCAAGGCCGCCGCCGAGCTGACCCCGGCCGACCCGAGGCTCACCTACGTCTCCAACAAGGACGGCCGGGCCGTCGCGGGCGGCGCCGAGGTGCTCCAGCGGCTGGTCGGACAGGTCGCCAACCCGGTCCGCTGGGACCTGTGCATGGAGACGTTCAAGGAGCTCGGCGTCACCGCGCTCGTCGAGGTATGCCCCGGCGGCACCCTCACCGGCCTCGCCAAGCGCGCCCTGCCCGGCGTGAAGACGCTGGCCCTGAAGACCCCAGAAGACCTCGACGCCGCTCGCGAGCTCATCGCCGAGCAGGGCGCCTGAAACAAGGAGGCTCCGAGCAATGTCGAAGATCAAGCCGAGCAAGGGCGCCCCGTACGCGCGGATCATGGGCGTCGGCGGTTACCGTCCGACCCGGGTCGTGCCCAACGAGGTGATCCTGGAGACGATCGACTCCTCCGACGAATGGATCCGCTCGCGCTCCGGCATCGAGACCCGGCACTGGGCCTCCGACGAGGAGACCGTCGCCGCGATGTCGGTGGAGGCCTCCGGCAAGGCGATCGCCGACGCCGGGATCTCCGCCGAGCAGATCGGCGGCGTGATCGTCTCGACGGTCTCGCACTTCAAGCAGACCCCGGCCGTCGCGACGGAGATCGCCGACAAGCTGGGCACGAACAAGGCCGCCGCCTTCGACATCTCGGCCGGCTGCGCGGGCTTCGGCTACGGCCTGACCCTCGCCAAGGGCATGATCGTCGAGGGCTCCGCCGAGTACGTCCTCGTCATCGGCGTCGAGCGGCTCTCGGACCTGACCGACCTGGAGGACCGCGCGACGGCCTTCCTGTTCGGTGACGGCGCGGGCGCGGTCGTCGTCGGCCCGGCCAAGGAGCCGGCGATCGGCCCCACGGTCTGGGGCTCCGAGGGCGACAAGTCCGAGACGATCAAGCAGACCGTCCCGTGGACGGACTACCGCGACGGCGCGGTCGACAAGTTCCCTGCGATCACGCAGGAGGGCCAGGCGGTCTTCCGCTGGGCCGTGTTCGAGATGGCGAAGGTCGCCCAGCAGGCGCTGGACGCGGCCGGAATCAGCCCGGACGACCTGGACGTCTTCATTCCCCACCAGGCCAACGAGCGGATCATCGACTCGATGGTGAAGACGCTGAAACTGCCGGGGCACGTCACGGTCGCCCGTGACGTCCGCACCACCGGCAACACCTCGGCCGCCTCGATCCCGCTCGCGATGGAGCGGCTTCTGGCGACCGGCGAGGCGAAGAGCGGCGACACCGCGCTCGTCATCGGCTTCGGGGCGGGTCTCGTCTACGCCGCGACTGTCGTTACCCTCCCCTAGGCACCGCCGCTGCCGCGGTACGTGCCACACCCTCTGGATATCTACGAAGGAGCGCCTCCATGGCCGCCACTCAGGAAGAGATCGTCGCCGGTCTCGCCGACATCGTGAACGAGATCGCCGGCATCCCGGTCGAGGACGTCGAGCTGGACAAGTCGTTCACCGACGACCTGGACGTCGACTCGCTGTCCATGGTCGAGGTCGTCGTCGCCGCCGAAGAGCGCTTCGACGTCAAGATCCCGGACGAGGACGTCAAGAACCTCAAGACCGTCGGCGACGCGACCGACTACATCCTCAAGCACCAGGCCTGAGTCACCCTCTAGCCCGGATGCATGCCCCGCCACCCGGCGGTGGCGCCGCTGAATCCTCGTCATCGTTGGAGAAAGATTTCCCGTGAGCCCGACCAATCGCACCGTGGTCGTCACCGGTATCGGCGCAACCACACCGCTGGGTGGCGACGCAGCCTCTACCTGGGAGGGTCTGATCGCCGGCAAGTCCGGTGTGAAGCCCCTGGAGCAGGAGTGGGCGGCCGAGCAGGCCGTCCGTATCGCGGCCCCGGTGGCCGTGGAGCCCACCGAGGTCATCCCGCGCCCGCAGGCCCGCCGGCTGGACCGTTCCGCGCAGTTCGCGCTGATCGCCGCCCAGGAGGCCTGGAAGGACGCCGGGTTCGAGGCCCGGGCCGGTGAGGACACCTCGGTCGAGCCGGACCGCCTCGGTGCCGTCATCGCCTCCGGCATCGGTGGTGTGACGACCCTCCTCGACCAGTACGACGTGCTCAAGGAGAAGGGCGTCCGCCGCGTCTCCCCGCACACCGTCCCGATGCTGATGCCGAACGGCCCGTCCGCCAACGTGGGTCTCCTCGTGGGCGCCCGTGCCGGTGTGCACACCCCGGTCTCGGCCTGCGCCTCGGGCGCGGAGGCCATCGGCTACGCCATCGAGATGATCCGCTCCGGCCGCGCCGACGTCGTCGTCGCCGGTGGTACGGAGGCGGCGATCCACCCGCTGCCCATCGCCGCGTTCGGCAACATGATGGCGATGTCCAAGAACAACGACGACCCGCAGGGTGCCTCGCGCCCCTACGACACCGGCCGGGACGGCTTCGTCCTCGGTGAGGGCGCCGGCGTCCTGGTCCTGGAGTCCGCCGAGCACGCCGAGCGGCGCGGCGCCCGGGTGTACGCGGAGGCGGTCGGCCAGGGCATCTCCGCCGACGCGCACGACATCGTGCAGCCGGAGCCCGAGGGCAACGGCATCTCGCAGGCCCTGCGCAACCTGCTGGCCAACAGCGACCTGGACCCGGCGGAGATCGTGCACGTCAACGCGCACGCCACCTCGACGCCGGCCGGTGACGTGGCCGAGCTGAAGGCGCTGCGCAAGGTCTTCGGCGACGACGCGGACCACATGGCGGTCTCCGCGACCAAGTCGATGACCGGTCACCTCCTCGGTGGCGCCGGTGGCGTGGAGTCCGTCGCGACGGTCCTCGCGCTGTACAACCGGCTGGCGCCGCCGACCATCAACATCGAGAACCTCGACCCGGAGGCGGAGGCCGCGGCCGACGTCGTCCGCGGCGAGGCCCGCAAGCTGCCCGTGGACGGCCGTATCGCCGCGCTGAACGACTCGTTCGGCTTCGGCGGCCACAACGTGGTGCTGGCGTTCCGGACGGTCTGAGAACCGTCCCCGTGACACCGAAGGGCCCCCACCGGACGGTGGGGGCCCTTCGCCGTGCGCGCAGGCTCTCGTGAGCGGGTGTCAGACGACCTGGTGGAGCCAGCGGACCGGGGCGCCCTCGCCCGCGTACCGGAACGGCTCCAGCTCGTCGTCCCAGGGCTTGCCGAGGAGCTTGGCGATCTCGGCCTCCAGGTCGGTCTCCTCGCGCTGGGAGCGGGTCAGCGCGGCCCGCAGCCGGTCCTCGGGGATGAGGATGTCGCCGTGGATGCCGGTGACGGCGTGGAAGATGCCGAGGTCGGGGGTGCAGCTGTAGCGCTCGCCCTCGGCCGTGGCGCACGGCTCGGCGGTCACCTCGAAGCGCAGCAGATGCCAGCCGCGCAGCGCGGAGGCGAGTTTGGAGGCGGTGCCGACCTGGCCCTGCCAGGAGAACTCCGAGCGCCAGGTGCCGGGGGCGGCCGGCTGCCGGATCCAGTCGAGGTTGACGCGCGTGCCGAGCACTCCGGCGACGGCCCACTCGACGTGCGGGCACAGCGCGCGCGGAGCGGAGTGCACGTACAGAACTCCACGTGTCGTCACCGGGACCTCCGGGCAGAGCGGGACCATTTGGGCTGGGGTGAGCGGCGGCTACGTTTGAGGGCGAGGCTACCGTGCGGCGGCGCAAGGAGTGTGACGTACCGTCCCTCCCGGTGCCGTGAAACACCCGCCATTCACCCGGCAGGATGCGGGGAAGGGGGTGATGCGTTGCATCGCGGGGCCCGTCGGCGGCGGCCGGGAACTCCCGCGCGTTGTCATGGAGGGGGAGAAAGTACGCATCCGCGTACGGACCTGACTGTCCGGCAACCGAGGGGACCTGCAAGGGATGGGGAAGCGAAGCGACCGCTCGCGTGCCGTGCCCGCCGCCGCGCTGGCCGCTGTGACGGCCGCCGTCGTGGCGCTCGCGGGATGTGACGCGGTCGGGGGCGCCGAGTCCGCGCCGTCCGGATCCGCGGCGCACCGGGCGAAGCCCTCGCCCACTCCCGTCTGGGACACCGCTCCGGCGTCGCTGGCCGCCGTCGGGGACTCCATCACCCGCGGCTTCGACGCGTGCTCGCTGCTCCAGGACTGCCCGGAGGTGTCCTGGGCGACCGGCGCCCGCGCGGACGTCGACTCGCTCGCCGTCCGGCTGATGGGTACGGCGAAGGCGGCGTCGCACAGCTGGAACTACGCCGTCACCGGGGCGCGGATGGCCGATGTGGCCGGTCAGATGGCCAAGGCGGCGGCGCGCGGGCCCGAGCTGGTGACGGTGATGGCGGGCGCCAACGACGCCTGCCGGAACTCGGTGTCGGCGATGACGTCCGTGGCGGACTTCCGCGCCCAGTTCCAGAAGGCGCTGAGCACCCTGCGGGCCACGGCGCCGAAGGCGCAGGTGTACGTGGCGAGCGTGCCGAACCTGAAGCGGCTGTGGTCCCAGGGGCGGACCAACGCGCTCGGCAAGCAGGTGTGGAAGCTGGGGATCTGCCCGTCGATGCTCGGGGACGCGGACGCGCTGGACGCGGCGGCGACCGAGCGGCGGGACACCGTGCAGCAGCGGGTGGAGGACTACAACTCGGTGCTGGAGGAGGTGTGCGCGAAGGACCGGCGGTGCCGTTTCGACGGGGGCGCGGTGTACGCGTACGACTTCGGCACGGCCCAGTTGAGCCATATCGACTGGTTCCATCCGAGCGTGGACGGACAGGCCCGGCTGGCCGAGATCGCCTACCGGAAGGTCACCGCCGGCGGCACGTGACCTAGAGTTCCGCACATGAACGAACTCTTCGGCACACTTTCGGACGGCACTCCGGTCCACCGCTGGACCCTTGAGCGGGCCGGGGTCCGGGTCCGGGTGCTGTCGTACGGCGGGATCGTGCAGTCGGTGGAGGTGCCGGACCGGGACGGGCGCGTCCAGAACGTGGTGCTGGGGTTCGCCGACCTGGACGGCTATCTCACCCACACCGGGCCGTACTTCGGCGCGCTGATCGGCCGGTTCGCCAACCGGATCGCGGGCGGGCGGTTCCCGCTGGACGGGGTGACGTACGCGCTCGCGCCCAACAACGCGCCGAACTCACTGCACGGCGGTGAGCGGGGCTTCGACAAGCGGGTGTGGGACGTGGAGCCGTTCGGCGAGCACGGGCTCAGGCTGTCGCGGGTCAGCCCGTACGGCGAGGAGGGGTTCCCGGGGCGGGTCGACGTCTCGGCGACGTACGTCCTGGACGCGGACGGGGCGCTGCGGATCGGCTACGAGGCCGTGACCGACGCGCCCACCGTGGTGAACCTCACCAACCACAGCTACTTCAACCTGGCCGGTTCCGGGAACGCGGGCGGGCACGAACTGCGGCTCGCCGCCTCGGCGTACACGCCCGTGGACGCGGACCTGATCCCCACGGGGGTGATGGAGGACGTCACGGGCGGGCGGTTCGACTTCCGGGAGGCGCGGAAGGTGGGGGCGGGCTACGACCACAACTTCGCGCTGGACAAGGGGGTGAGTGACGTGGCCGTCGAGATCGGTGAGCTGCACGATCCCTCGTCGGGGCGGGTGCTGACGGTGTCCACGACCGAGCCGGGGATCCAGCTGTACACCGCCGACCACCTGGACGGACCGTTCTCCCCCGGGGACGGGATCGCGCTGGAGACCCAGCACTTCCCGGACTCGCCGAACCGGCCGGAGTTCCCGAGCACGGTGCTGCGGCCGGGCGAGGTGTTCCGGTCGGAGACGGTGTACGGGTTCTCTGCGCGCTGACCTCTCGGGCAGGCCGCTGGTGAGTCCGCGGGCCGGTGGGGGCTTGTCGCGCAGTTCCCCGCGCCCCTGAAGGCGCCCCCTGAAAAAGCAAGCCCCGGCCCAGGGGTCAGGTCCCGGGCCGGGGCTGGTCTTTGGGATCAGACGTTAATCGTGGTGGTGAGTCGGCGGTCCGTGATCGAGCGGGCTGCCTGGATCTCGTACGAACCCTTCACAAACGACCACGTCCCCTCCTTCTCGTCCCACGTCTCGAAGGCCCGGCGGGGGATCTCGATGGTGGCTTCGGCGGTCTCGCCCGGGGCGGCCTCGACGGAGGCGAAGCCGGCGAGGAGGCGTTCGGGGCGGCCCTCGGGACGGGTGGGGGCCAGGTAGAGCTGGACGACCTCGCGGCCGGGCCGGTCACCGGTGTTGCGGACGCGGACCTTGACGGTGGTGCCGGTCACCTCGACGGAGTCGTACGTCCAGTCCGTGTAGCCGAGGCCGTGGCCGAAGGGGTAGGACGGCGTGCGGTTCTCCTTGGCCCAGGCCCGGTAGCCGATGAAGACGTCCTCCGTGTAGGGGAGTTCGCCGTCGGCCGGGGTGACCTGGGTGACCGGGGCCGCGTCGAAGGAGCCCCAGGTGGTGGGGAGACGGCCGCCGGGCTCGTCGGCGCCGGTGAGGACGTCGGCGAGGGCGGCGCCGCCCTCCTGGCCGGGGAACCAGGTCAGGAGGATCGCGGCGACGTCGTCGCGCCACGGGAGTTCGACCGGGGAGCCGGCGTTGACGACGACCACCGTGTTGGGGTTCGCGGCGGCGACCGCGCGGACGAGGTCGTCCTGGCGGCCGGGGAGGGCCAGGTCCTTGCGGTCGAAGCCCTCGGACTCCACGAGGTCCGTGGTGGCGACGACCACGACGGCCGTCTCGGCGTCGCGCGCCGCCTCCACGGCCTCGGCGATGAGCTCGTCGGCGTCGCGCTGCGGCTCCTGGTGGGCCAGGGCGAAGGCGACGACCTTGAAGGGGATGTCGGCGGGCAGCTGGAAGACGTGGGTGAGGGAGACCTCCACCGGCTCCCCCGCGGTGAGTTCGGTCTCCGCCCGGGGCACCGGGGAGCCGAAGAACGCCTCGAAGGGGTCCGTGGAGTCGGCGGGGAGCTGGAGGCCGTCGTAGTACGTCGTGCCGGCGACCTTCAGGGTGAAGGCGCCGACGCCCTTGACGCCGAAGGTGTGCGGGCCGGTGTCGCGGGGCGTGAAGGTGCCGGTCAGCTCGATGGTGTGGAGGGTGTCGTGGGTGACGCCCTCGGGCAGGTCGTCGCCCATCCACTGGATCTGGCCGCTCGGCGCGGAGCCGGTGCCGAGGACGTTGCCGTCGGCGTCGCGGCAGATCGCGCGGAGCGTGAAGCCCTTGTCCGCGACGGCCAGTTCGGTGTTGGGGTCGGCGCCGACGGCGTAGGTGAGGTCCGGCAGGGCCTCGGTCAGGGCGTCCAGCGGGGAGACGATCCGGGACGGGAAGACGGTGGCGGAGCCGCCGCCGAGGACGCGGGCGTCGCGGGCCGCCGCACCGATGAGGGCGACGCTGCCGGGCTTGAGCGGCAGGGCGCCCTCGTTGCGGACGAGGACGAAGGCGCGGCGGGCGATCTCGCGGGCGAGGGCCTCGCCGTCCACGGGGGCGGGCAGGTCGGTGACGGCGGGCTCGGCGCCCTCCAGGGCGCCGACGCGGGCGGCGAGGCGCAGGACGTTGCGCACGGCCCCGTCGACGGTGGCCTCGGCGACCTCGCCGTCCCGGACGGCCTGGGCGAGGGCGGGACCGTAGACGGTCTGCGGGCCGGGCATGGCGACGTCGAGACCGCCCTCGACGGCACCCTTGGTGGAGCGCGCGGCCATCCAGTCGGAGACGTTGTAGCCGTCGAAGCCCCACTCGGCGCGGAGCACGTCGTTCACCAGGTGCTGGTGCTCGGTCATCGTCGTGCCGTTGACCGAGTTGTAGGCGGTCATGATGCCCCAGGGGTGGGCGTTCTCGACGATGATCTCGAAGGGGGCCAGGTACAGCTCGCGCAGGGCGCGGTCGGAGACGACGTTGTTCACGGTGAAGCGGTCGGTCTCGGCGTCGTTGGCGACGAAGTGCTTGACGGTGGTGCCGACGCCGCCGGACTGGACGCCGGTGACATAGCCCGCCCCGATGAGGCCGGTGAGGTACGGGTCCTCGCTGTACGCCTCGAAGTGGCGTCCGCCGAGCGGGGAGCGGTGCAGGTTGACGGTCGGGGCGAGGAGCACGTGGACGCCCTTGCGGCGGGCCTCCTGGGCGAGCAGGACTCCGGCGCGGCGGGCCAGCTCGGGGTCCCAGGTGGCACCGAGCGCGGTCGGGGACGGGAGCGCGATCGAGGGGTCGTCGGCGGTCCAGCGCACACCGCGGACGCCGATGGGTCCGTCGGACATGACGAGGGACTTCAGGCCGATCGCGGGCAGCGCGGGCAGGCTCCACATGTCCTGGCCGGCGAGCAGCCGTGTCTTCGCGTCGAGGTCGAGCGCGGCGAGGGCCGCCTCGACGACCGCCTCACGCGCCTCGTCGGCCGGGGTGGGGTGGGTGCCCGCCATTGGGTCCTCCAGGGTTCGGGTCCGTGCAGGGGTTTCGCGTCCATGCAGGGTTCGGGTCCGTGCAAGTGACTCCATCGTGCATCCATTACCTGGTGAACGGTAGGTTTCGTTATATTGCCGTTATATTTGACGGCCGGCCATGTCGTACCGTGAGCTCATGAACGCCAGGGTCAGGAGCGAGGAACGGCGCGCCGAGATCGTGCGGGCGGCCCTGGAGGTGATCGCCGAGCGCGGTTACCGGGGGGCGAGCCTCGCCGCGGTCGCCGAGCGGGTCGGGCTCACCCAGCAGGGACTGCTGCACCACTTCCCCACCAAGGACGCGCTGCTGGTGGCCGTCCTGGAGGAGCGGGACCAGTGGGACGCGGTGCCGGACAGCCGGTGGCGGGTGGATCTGCTCGCCTCGCTCGTCGAGTACAACGCGATGCGGCCCGGGATCATCCAGACGTTCTCCGCGCTGCTCGGCGAGAGCGTGACGGAGGGGCATCCGGCCCGCGGCTACTTCACCGAGCGGTACGCGCTGGTGCGGGAGAACATGGCGGGCGTGCTGCGCGCCGAGTACGGGGACCGGCTGCCCAGCGGGCTCACGCCCGAGCGGACGGCGCCGCTGCTGGTGGCGGTGATGGACGGATTGCAGTACCAGTGGCTGCTGGACCCGGAGTCGGTGGACATGCCGGGCGCCTTCCGGGACTTCCTCGCTCTGCTGGGCGAGGACCCGGACCGGCGGAGCTGACCTCGCCGACAACCTCGGCCCGGGTGGCGCGGGAGGCGGGCGGCATGGTGTGGGGCGGGTGGGGACAGGATACTTCTCGTCTCTCCCCCCACAGCGTTCGGAGGTTGAACTCCCTTGGTTTCTCTACGTGTTCGGATCGGACTTGTCGGGTTCGCGGTGGTGGCCGGGATGACGGCGGTGCCGCAGCCGGCGCTGGCGGAGGCGGGACAGGCGCCGACGGCCGAGGAGCTGCGGCTGGACCGGGCCGTGCCGCAGGAGATCCTCGCCCGCTCCGGATTCGACGACGTGGCACCGGAGTTCGCGCGGGCGCTCGGCGCGGCGCGGTCGTACGCGCAGGCCCGCGGGATCGTCGTACGCGAGGGGGCCGCGTTGTGGAAGCGGGCCGTGGCGCGGGCGCAGGGGCGGGGGCCCGCGGGCGGGGATCTGAGCCGGGACGACGACCGGCCGTTGTACTGGGCCCGGTTGGGGATGACCCGGCAGGTGCGCGGCTGGGAGCCGGAGTTCGGACTGAGCGACCGCCAACGGGCCTGGCTGCTGGCCCGGTTGGAGCGGACCTCGCGCGGGCAGAGCGACATCCGGTATCCGAAGGGCGGCGAGAAGCGGGTGCTCGTCACCGGGTTCGACCCGTTCACCCTGGACCGGGACATCCGGATCTCCAACCCGTCGGGGGCGACGGCGCTCGCGCTCGACGGGACGGTCGTGCAGACCCCGGACGGTCCGGCGCGCGTCGAGACCGCCGTGTTCCCGGTGCGCTGGCGGGACTTCGCCGAGGGGACCGTCGAGCGGACGCTGCGGCCGTATCTGGGGAAGGTCGACCTGTTCACGACCGTCAGCCAGGGGCGGGTGGGGCGGTTCGACGTGGAGCGGACCAACGGTGCCTGGCGGGGCGGGTTCGCGGACAACGACAACGTCGGACGGACGGAGACGATCCCGGTCACCGACCCGGCCTCGCAGCCGCAGTGGACGACGACGACCCTGCCGTACCAGGCGATCGTGGCCGCCACGACCGGGCGTTTCCCCGTCTACGACAACACCGCCGTGACGGAGATACCCGCCGGGGCGACCGCGCCCGTCGTCCGGCCGGACGGGCCCACCGAGGGGTCCACCGCGCGGGCCGGGGGCGGCGGGGACTACCTGTCGAACGAGATCGCCTACCGGGCGACGCTGCTGCGGGACCGGCTCGGCCTGCACGACCGTCTGCCGGGCGGGCATGTGCACACGCCGGTGCTCCAGTTCGGCACCGGCAACACCACCGAGGTCACCGACCCGGTCTTCGTGCGGAACCGGGCCGACGTCATCGCGCAGGTACGGGCGATCGTCGGTGTCGCGCTCGGTGCGACGGAGCGGACGCGAGGCTGACGCGGGGGCCGGCCGGGACGGTGCGGGCCGCCATGCCCGCCGTCCCGGTCAGGCGCCCGTCACCTGCTCGTGGTCGTGTTCCTGGTCCGGGTCCGTGTCGCCCGGCTCGCGGGTCTCCTCGCCCAGCAGTTCACGCGCCATGAGGGTCGCCCCGGCCACCGCTCCCGGCATCAGGAACACGGCGACGAAGGGCACCAGGAAGGCCAGCCCGAGCGGGGTGCCGAAGCCCCAGACCAGACGCTTGCGGGAACGCAACAGGGCGAGGCGGTCGCGGAGTTCGACACCCCGGCGCTGGAGGGCGACGGCGACGAGTTCCTCGGTGAGGAAGAAGCCGGTGACGAAGAAGCCGATCACCGGGACGACGGTCTGGCCCGCGACCGGAACGAACCCGAGGGCGAACAGGAGCACCGCCCACACCAGCGCCCGGGCCAGGATCCGCAGGCTGTCCCGCGCCGAGATCCACAGCTCCCGCCAGAGCGGCAGCCCGGACTCGGGGGCCGTGCCGTCGGGCGACACGTCGCGGTCGACCCGTTCGGAGAGGCTCTCGTAGAAGGGCTGGCCGACCAGGAGCGTGACCGCGGTGAAGGTGAGGACGGCCAGGAGCAGGGCCAGCGCCCACAGGACCACCGTGAGGAAGCCGCGGAACAGGCCCGCCCACGGGCTGGACCAGTCGTCGGCGAACGGGGTGGCCCAGGTGACGAAGTCCTCGCCCCACACCGCGAGCGCGACGAGCGCCGCCGCGTACAGGACGAGGGTGATCAGGCCCGGGATCAGGCCGAAACCGTACTGTCTGCCGTGCCGGGCCACCCATCGCTGGCCCTTCAGCAGGAAGTTGAAGCCCACCCCGAGATCTCGCATGGCCGCACTCTATCCGCCGCGCGGATCGGCCCCCTCCCCCGCTTCCCTCCTCCCCGCTCAGCCGGCCAAAACCGCCACGACCGTGCCCCGCCCGCCCGCCGGACTGACCGCCGCCGACACCCGCACGGCCACGCCCCGGGCCACCCGCCCGGCCCGGGACGCGGAGGCGAGGAGCAGCGGCTGGAGCTGTTCGAGGCCCGCGACGACCAGTTCCTCCCCGGCGATCAGCACCGGTCCCGCGGCCTTCGCGGTGGCCGCCGCGGCCTCCGTGAGGTCGGCGAGCGGAGGAAGGGCGGCCCGGACGGCCTCGGCGCCCGCGACGGCGGCCCGTTCGGCCAGCGCCACCTGGAGCGGCATCAGCGGGGCCAGCGCGGCGGTCAACGCGTCCGCGGCGCGGCGCAGTTCGGGCGTGGAGTCCCGCAGCACGCCGGCCGCCGCGCGCAGGAACGGGGTGAGGGCGAGCAGCACTCCGGCGGCGAGCCCGGCCCCGGCCGGCAGCAGCGGGGACAGCGCCTCGACGAGGTCCCCGAGGGCGGTGGCGAACTCCTCCACCGCCGGTTCCACCGCGTCCAGGACGGGCAGCAGGCTGTCGCCGAGCGCGGTCAGCAGGGCCTGGGCGGGTTCGCTGACCGGGTGGACGGCCAGCGGGGCGCCGCTCGTGCCGAGTCTCGTCAGGGTGTCGACGATCCGGTAGAAGGCCTCCTGCGCCTCGGGGGACGCGCTCGCCTCGGCCAGTTCGGCCGTGGTGCGGCGCAGCACCCGCAGGACCTCCTGGCCCGAACCGTCCCTGGGGTCGAAGGTGTTGATCGCGATCCTCGTGATGTTGCCCGCGGTGTCCAGGAGCTGGCCGGTGATGTCGGTGGTGGCGCGGGCCATGCGCAGTACGTCGTCCCGGCTGGGGAGCGAAGGGATGGCTGCCATGCGTGGCTCTCCTCGTCCTTGGCTCGTACGCCCTCAGCATGCTCCCTTCGGGCGCTCCCGGCCGGTCCGTCCAGGGCATTCGCGGCCCGGCTCGCGAATCGTGTGACACCAACTCCTTCCTGTTCCGGTTGAGTCGAACAGGTACATGTCGCCGTACCGATCTCAGGAAGCTCCCGGAGGAGGTACGCCCCGCGCGCACCGCGAGACCGCCGAACGGGGTCGTCCGCATGGTGAACGCGGGCGCGGTCACCACCGGAACCCCGGGATACGGTTTCGCGTACGCGGCCGGGAACCTCCTGCTCTCCGGGCACTGGCGTCCCGCGGCGGACGGCACCGGCATGGTTCGGCATGGGTACGACAACGGTCGAGGAGAGCGGATGACGCGGGAGATACACGGCACGGTCGCCGACGGCTTCGAAGCGGTGCGCGAGGAGTTCGCCGCGTTCGTGGCCGGTGAACGCCCCGACTACGAGGGGCAGTTGTGTGCCCATGTGCACGGCCGTCGGGTCGTCGACCTGTGGACGGGTGACGGCAACGACGCCGACTCCCTGCACGCCGTGTTCTCGTCGACGAAGGGCGCCGCCCATCTCGTCGTCGCGCTGCTCGTGCAGGACGGCACGCTGGAGCTGGACCGCAAGGTGACCTACTACTGGCCGGAGTTCGCGGCCGAGGGCAAGGGCGCGCTGACGCTGCGCGAGCTGATCACCCATCGCGCCGGGCTGATCGGTCTGGACGCGGGCTTCAGCACCGACGAGCTCTCCGACGACCGCGCCCTGGCCGAACGCCTCGCCGACCAGCGCCCGTTCTGGCGTCCCGGCACCGCGTTCGGCTACCACGCGCTGGTGATCGGGGCGCTCACGGGCGAGGTCGTGCGCCGGGCCACGGGCCGGACGATCCAGGAGCTCTTCGAGGAGCGCGTCCGGGCGCCCTACGGCCTCGACTTCCATCTCGGTCTGCCCGCCGCCCTGGACGACCGCTACCGTCCCGTCCAGCCGATGCTGCCCACCCCGGAGCAGCAGGCCCTCATGGACGCGGCCCCGACCGGCCCGCACACCCTCGCGTCGATCGCCTTCAACACCCATGTCCCGGGCAGCGGCAGCCTGACCGACTACATCAACTCCCGTGCCGTACGCGCCAAGGGACCGGCGTCGGCGGGCGGGGTGGCGGCGGCGCGCGGCATCGCGGGCATGTACGCGGCGGCGATCAGCGAGCTGGGCGAGCGCCCGCCGCTCCTGAAGCCCGACACGATCGCCGAGGTCGGGCAGATCCATTCCACCGGCTACGACCTGGTCGCCCGCGGCCACCGTTCCTACGCGCTCGGCTTCCAGGCGACGGCCGACGTGTGGCACCCCTTCCTCGGCGCGGGCACCTTCGGCCACAGCGGCGCGGGCGGCTCCCAGGGCTTCGCCGACCCCCGCTCCGGTCTCGCCTACGGCTACACCCGCCGCCGCCTGGCCTTCCCGGGCGGCGCGGCCCCGGAGAACGACAAGCTGGCCCTCGCCGTACACAGGGCAGCGCTCAAGTCCTGACGGCCCCATCGCCGGCTCACGATCCGTGCCTGCGCAGGCGGGCCCCACAGCACAGGCCGTGTCACGGAGGCGCACCCCCGGCCACCGGCCGCGAGGGAGCCGCAGGGGCGCGCCGGTGCCGACAGGCCGAGCGCGCGGAGGCCCGAAGGGGTGAGCACGGTCGGCCTGTCGGCACCGGCAGAGAGCGCCCCGGAGGCGACCGAGCGAAAAAAAGGGGGCACGGTGTCGCATCCTTCGCAGGATGTGGCACCGTGCCTTGTCGCTGTCAGACCAGCGTCACGCTGATGTTCCCCCGTGTCGCCTTGGAGTAGGGGCACACCTGGTGGGCCTCCGCCAGCAGCGACGCGGCCGTGGCCGGGTCCACGTTCGGGACGCTCGCCGAGATCTCGACGATCAGCCCGAACCCGTCGGCGTTCTTGCCGATGCCGACCTTGGCGGTGACCGTCGAGCCGGTGAGGTCGGCACCGGTCCGGCGGGCGACGACGGCGAGGGCGCCCTGGAAGCAGGCGCTGTACCCGGCGGCGAAGAGCTGCTCGGGGTTGGTTCCCCCGCCGCTGCCGCCCATCTCCTTGGGCGGGTTGACGACGACGTCGAGTCGGCCGTCGTCGGTGGCCACGCGGCCGTCGCGGCCGTTCTCGGCGGTGGCGACGGCCGTGTACAGGACTTCGGACTGCTGGATGGACATGCGGTGTCTTCTCCTCGTCGGTCCGCCATGACTCGCGCCCACGATCGACGGCGGATTATGGAAAGAAGTTACCGCATCCCGGAAACGGTCCGGAAGCCCTGAACACCTTCGGAGGGCTACAGCTGGACGATCATCTTCCCGGTGTTGTCGCCGCGCAGGACCCCGAGGAACGCCTCCAGGTTGTTCTCGATGCCCTCGACGACCGTCTCGCGGTACTTGAGCTGCCCGGAGGCGACCCAGGGGCCGACCTCGGAGACGAACTGCGGCTGGAGGTCGTAGTGGTCGCCGACGAGGAAGCCCTCGATCCGGCCGCGGGTCGCGATGAGACGGGCGAGGTTGCGCGGGCCCGGGGCGGGCTCGGTGTTGTTGTAGACCGAGATCATGCCGCAGACGGCGATCCGGCCCCGCTCGTTCAGGGAGCCGATCGCGGCCTCCAGGTGGTCGCCGCCGACGTTGTCGAAGTAGACGTCGACACCGTCGGGCGCCGCCTCGCGCAACTGCTGGGAGACCGGGCCGTTCTTGTAGTTGAAGGCCGCGTCGAAGCCGTACTCCTCGACGAGCAGCTTCACCTTCTCGTCCGAGCCGGCCGAGCCGATGACCCGGGAGGCGCCCTTGAGCCGGGCGATCTGACCGACCTGGCTGCCGACGGCACCGGCGGCGCCGGAGACGAAGACGCTGTCGCCCTCCTTGAAGGACGCGGTGCGCAGGAGGCCGGCGTAGGCGGTGAGGCCGGTCATGCCGAGGACGCCGAGGTAGGCGGACAGGGGCGCGGCGTCGGGGTCGACCTTGACGGCGGTGCGGGCGTCGAAGGTGGCGTACTCGCGCCAGCCGCCGAAGTGCAGGACGTGGTCGCCGGGCGCGAAGCCCTCCGCGGCGGAGGCGACGACCTCGCCGACCGCGCCGCCCTGCATGACCTTGCCCAGCTCGAAGGGGGCGACGTACGACTTGGCGGCGCTCATGCGGCCCCGCATGTACGGGTCGACGGACAGATGCGTGTTCCGGACGAGGATCTGACCCTCGGCGGGCTGCCGGACCTCCGCCTCGACCAGGGCGAAGTCCTCCGACTTGGGCCAGCCGACGGGACGGCTGAGCAGGTGCCATTCGCGGTTGATCATGACGGGACCTTTCGAGGATCTGCTGCAATTTACTTCAGTACCTGAAACAACCATGCTCCTGAATATTTCATGTTGTCAAGTAATCGGGGTACGATCAGGTCATGGCCACTTCACCCAGGACCCGTCCCGACGCGCTGACCGTCGAGGTCGTCGAGCTGATCGGCGACGTCGTGGCCCGCTTCTACGCGGACTACGAGGAGGCGGCCGGCGAGCACGCGCTGACCGGGGCGCAGGCGCGGCTGCTGAGTCTGCTGTCGCTGGAGCCGCTGCCCATGCGCAAGCTCGCGCAGAAGCTGAAGTGCGAGCCGTCGAACGTGACCGGGATCGTGGACCGGCTGGAGGCGCGGGGTCTGGTGGAGCGGCGCGCCGATCCCGGGGACCGGCGGGTGAAGGTCGCGGCGGTGACGGAGGAGGGGCGCGCGCTGGCCCGGGAGCTGCGGGAGGGGCTGCGCTTCGCGCGGGAGCCGCTCGCGGGGCTGTCGGAGGCCGAGCGGACCGCTCTGCGGGATCTGCTGCGCCGGATGCTGACGGAGTAGGGGCCCGGGGACTCCCCCGGAGGGGCCTCGGCGTCAGAGGCCGGGCGCCCCGGAGGGCGCCGCCGAGGCCGTCAGGTGCACCACCACAGGAAGCGGCTGCACTCCGACTCCGAGGGGGACGGGCTCGGGTCCGCCGTGGTGGGGGTGGCCGAGGGGGCTTCGGTGGTGGGGTCCGCGGTGGCCGTGGGGGCCGTCGTGGTGACGCCGCCGGAGGCCGTCGCCGTGGCGGACTGGGCCTCCTCGTCCTTGTCGTCCTCGTCCTCGGCGCTCTCGGACGCCGACGGGGACGGGGACTTCGAGGCCGACGCGGAGGCGGACGCCGAAGGGGCGGTGCCGTTCGTGCCGGAGGCCGGGGCCGCCGTCCCGCCGGCCTCGGCCGTGGCGGACCCTTCCGCGGACGCGTCGCCCGCGGCGGCGGGGGTGCTGGGCGAGCCAGGGGCGTCCATGCCGAGTTCCGCGAGGCTCAGACCACCCGCGGCGAGGATGAATCCCGCCGTGACGAGCAGGGTCCGGCGCCGCCGTCTTCGGTGCGCCGCCGCTTTGCGGTCGCGGCGGCTCCCGACGTTCTCGTCGTCGGCGTCCTCGTCGTCCTCGTGGTCGTCCGCGGCCTCGGAGGTGTCGTGCTCCTCCGGTTCCGCGGTTCTGCCACGCCTGCCCTGGGCGCGGCGGCGCGCCGCCCTGCCGCCGCCGACGGGGGGCTCGGCCGGGGTCGCCTCGTCGGGCTCGTCCTCGTTCCCGCCCGCGCCGCCGCTCACGTCGTCGTACGCCGTGTCGTCGGCCTGCGGGGTGTACGCGGCGTACGGCTGGTGCGCGCCGTACGGCTCGTGCGGCTCGGGTGCGGGGTGCTCCTGGTGCCGTGCCTCGTACGCGCCGGCGGTGACGCTCACCTGCTGCGGTTGCGGCTCGGGCCGGAAGTGGGTCCGGGCGTGGCCTCCCTGCTCCGGGACGCGCGGCTCGGCCTGCGCCGGGGCGTGGAGGTGTTCGGCCGGGGTGCCGCAGCCCGGGCAGGCGAGGGCTCCGTTGAGGTGCCTTCGGCACGGGGGGCAGTAGTCCATGACGCGGGAAGATTAAGTTCCCGGGGCGTAACGATCCTAGAGGCGGCTGTGAATGTTGTGTGGGGAACTGGCCGTTCCGGCATGGCGAGTTGAGGATGATCCTCACGCTTCGCCGCCAACCCGACATCGCGCCGGAACGGCCGTTCACGGCACGGATCAGGTGCTCTTGCGAGTGGTCATCACACGCTGGATCAGAATGAACGCGCAGAGCAGCACACCGGTGGCGATCTTCGTCCACCAGGAACTGAGCGTGCCCTCGAACTGGATGATGCTCTTGATCAGGCCCAGCACCAGGACACCGAACAGCGTGCCGAGGACATAGCCGGAGCCGCCCGTCAGCAGCGTGCCGCCGATGACGACCGCGGCGATCGCGTCGAGTTCCATGCCCACGGCGTGCAGCGGGTCGCCGGACTGGATGTAGAGCATGAACAACAGGCCGGCCAGCGCGGAGCAGAAGCCGCTCAGCGTGTAGACCGCGATCTTCGTGCCGCCGAGCGGGAGGCCCATCAGCAGCGCCGACTGCTCGTTGCCGCCGATGGCGTGGATCCGGCGGCCGAAGCGGGTGTAGTGCAGGATGTGGAACGCCGCCGCCAGGACCAGCAGCGCGACGACCGCGCCGATCGACAACTCCCCTATCCCCAGCGGGATACGGGTCTCCGCGAGGCTGCTCACCGAGGAGTCGTCGATGGCGATCGACTCCTTGCTGATGACGAGGCACAGACCGCGGAAGAGGAAGAGGCCCGCGAGCGTCACGATGAACGGCTGGATCTCGAAGTTGTGGATCACATAGCCCATGAGGAAGCCGCCGAACGCGCCGACGCCCAGCGAGATCGGGATGACCACGAGCAGCGGCAGGCCCACGTCCTGCACCAGCCACGCCGTGAGCATGGTGGTGAAGCCGATCACCGAGCCCACGGAGAGGTCGATGCCGCCGGAGAGGATGACGAAGGTGGCGCCGACGGCGGCGACCAGCAGATAGCCGTTGTCGATGAACAGGTTGAGGAACACCTGCGAGTCGCCGAAGCCGTAGTTCTGGTAGCGGCTGAGGCCCGCGATGTACATCGCCAGGAACAGGGCCGCGGTGACCAGGACCGGGAGGCGGCGGTCCGCCAGCAGGCGCGCCGCCTTGGACGGGGCGCGCCGGGGCTGCTGTGCCGTGGGGGTCTCGGTCGTCGTGCTCATCACGACACCTCCATCTTCGGTGCGGGCTCGGCGGGGCGCACGGGCGGCGCCGCGTCCGCGGGGGCCGTCGTCCTGGCGCGGGCGCCGAAGACCTTGGCGCGGAACTTCGGGGACTGCAGGAGACAGACGACGATGACGACGGCGGCCTTGAAGACCAGGTTGGTCTGGGTCGGGACGCCGATCGTGTAGATCGTGGTGGTGAGCGTCTGGATGACGAGGGCGCCCACGACGGTGCCGCCGATGGAGAACCGGCCGCCCAGCAGCGAGGTGCCGCCGATCACGACGGCGAGGATCGCGTCCAGCTCGATCCACAGGCCGGCGTTGTTGCCGTCGGCGGCCGAGGTGTTGGAGCTGATCATGAGTCCGGCGATGCCGGCGCACAGGGCGCAGAACACGTACACCATGATCTTGATGCGGCGGGAGCGGATGCCGACCAGGCGGCTCGCCTCCGCGTTGCCGCCGACCGACTCGACGAGGAGGCCGAGGGCGGTGCGGCGGGTCAGCAGGACCGTGACGGCCACGACCGCGGCCACCACGAAGATGGAGAAGGGCAGGGTCAGCCAGTAGCCGCCGCCGATCAGCTTGTACGGCTCGCTGTTGACGGTGATGATCTGGCCGTCGGTGATGAGCTGGGCCACGCCCCGGCCCGCGACCATGATGATGAGGGTCGCGATGATCGGCTGGATGCCCATGCGGGCGACGAGGAAGCCGTTCCACAGGCCGCAGACGACGGCGGCGACCAGGCCGAGGCCCATCGCCAGCAGGACGCCGGCCAGGGCGCCCTGATCGGCCTGGTCGCTGATGTAGGAGCAGGTGAGGGCGCCGGTGATGGCGACGACCGCGCCGACGGACAGGTCGATGCCGCCGGTGGCGATGACCAGGGTCATACCGACGGCCACCAGGATGAGGGGCGAGCCGAACAGGACGATCGAGACGAGGCTGCCGTAGAGGTGGCCGTCCGTCATGTGGACGGCGAAGAAGCCCGGCGTGAAGGGGACGTTGACGAGCAGCAGCGCCACCAGGACCGCGACGGGCCAGAAGAGGTGGTGGCGCGTCAGTGCTCGCAGGCGGGAGTCGGTGGTGGTCACTGGGGTTCTCCGCTCTGCTCTCCGCTCGCGATGGTTTCGAGGATCTTGCTGGTGGTGATCTCGGGGCCGTTGGTGAGCCGCGCGACGAGCTTGCGGTCGCGCAGGACGCCGATGGTGTGGCTGAGGCGGAGCACCTCTTCCAGTTCGGCCGCGATGTAGAGGACGGACATGCCGTCCTCGGAGAGGGAGACCACGAGTTTCTGGATCTCGGTCTTGGCACCGATGTCGATGCCGCGGGTCGGCTCGTCCAGGATGAGGAGCTTCGGCTGGGTGATGAGCCAGCGCGCGAGGAGCACCTTCTGCTGGTTGCCGCCGCTCAACTGGCCCACGCGGGCCTCGGGGTCGGCGGGGCGGATGTCGAGTGCCTTGATGTACTTGGCGACCAGTTCGTCGCGTTGGGCGGTGGGCAGGGGGCGGGTCCAGCCGCGGGCCGCCTGGAGGGCGAGGATGATGTTCTCGCGGACGGTCAGGTCGGGGACCAGGCCCTCGGTCTTGCGGTTCTCCGAGCAGAACGCGACCCCGGCGGCGATGGCGTCGTTGGGGGCGTTCATCGCGATCTGCTTGCCGCCGATGCTCACCTTGCCGGAGTCGGGCTGGTCGGCGCCGAAGAGGAGCCTGGCCAGTTCGGTGCGTCCGGAGCCCAGCAGGCCCGCGAGCCCGACTACTTCGCCCTTCTTGATGTCCAGGTCGAAGGGGGCGATGCCGCCGCCCCGGCCGAGGCCCTCCGCCGTCAGCAGCGATTCGCCGACGTCCGCGTGGAGCTGGTGGTCGTGGAGCTCCTCCAGCTGGTCCAGGGCCTTGCCGATCATCAGCTCGATGAGCTGGACCTGGTCGAGGTCGCGGACGAGATGCTCGCCGACGAGGGCGCCGTTGCGCAGGACGGTCATCCGGTCGCAGATCTCGTAGATCTGGTCGAGGAAGTGGGAGACGAACAGGATCGCCACCCCCTCGTCCCTCAACCGCCGCATGAGACGGAAGAGTTCGAGGACCTCGTCGCGGTCGAGGCTGGAGGTCGGCTCGTCCAGGACGAGGACCTTGGTGCCGGAGCCCTCGCCGTCGCTGTCGCCGGTGCCCACCGACCGTACGATCGCGACGAGTTGCTGCACGGCCAGGGGGTAGGAGGCGAGCGGGGCGGTGACGTCGATGTCGAGGCCGAGGCGGTCGACGAGTTCGGCGGCCTCCTTGCGCAGGCGCTTCCACTGGATGCGGCCCGCGCGGGTGGGTTCGCGCCCGATGAAGATGTTCTCCGCCACCGACAGGTTGGGGCAGAGGTTGACCTCCTGGTAGACCGTGCTGATGCCGGCGTGCTGCGCCTGGAGCGGGCTGCCGATGTGCACGGTCTCGCCGTCGAGGGTGACGGTGCCGCCGTCCAGGGGGTGCACCCCGGTGAGCACCTTGATCAGGGTGGACTTGCCGGCGCCGTTCTCCCCCATGAGGGCGTGGATCTCGCCGGGGAAGAGCCGGAAGTCGACGCCCGACAGAGCCCTTACCCCCGGAAACTCTTTGACTATGCCCGTCATCTCCAGGACGGGCCGCGGCTCTGCCATGGCAGCGCTCCTCTTGGATCGTCGATTCGCTTCGGGCCCGCCGGGGGCCGGGCCCGCGGGGAGCCCGGACCCGCACGGGGACAGGCCCGCGGGGAGCCTCCTGGGCCGAGGTGTCCTCGGCCGCCGAAGGCTCCCCATCGGTGCGTGCGGCCGGTACCGGTGCGGGTGCGCGGCCGGTACCGGTGCGTGCGGTCGGTACGTGGGTCAGTACTTGCGGGTGGGGAGCGCGTCCTTGGCCTGGTCCTGGAGGAAGTCGCCCTCCTCGGTCTTGATCCAGCGCTCGACCGTGCCGCCCTCGTGGACCGTCTTGACGACCTCCATCAGCTGGGGGCCGAGCAGCGGGTTGCACTCGACGATGGCGTTGATCTTGCCCTCGGACATGGCGACGAAGCCGTCCTTCACGCCGTCGACCGAGACGATCAGGATGTCCTTGCCGGGCTTCTTGCCGGCCGCCTCGATGGACTGGATGGCGCCGATGGCCATGTCGTCGTTGTGGGCGTAGAGGACGTTGATGTCCGGGTTGGACTGGAGGAAGGCCGCCATGACCTGCTTGCCGCCGGCGCGGGTGAAGTCGCCGGTCTGCGTGACGACGATCTTCCAGTCGTCCGCGTGGTCGGCGTCCATGACCTCCTTGAAGCCCTTGGCGCGCTCGATGGCGGGGGCGGCACCGGTGGTGCCCTCCAGCTGGGCGATCTTCACGTCGCCCTTGAGGCCGGCCGTCTCGATGACCTTCTCCAGGATCTTCGCGGCGCGGCGGCCCTCGTCGGTGAAGTCGGAGCCGACCAGGGTGACGTAGAGGGACTCGTCGGAGGTCTCCACCGAGCGGTCGGTGAGGACCACGGGGATCTTCGCGGCCTTGGCCTCCTTGAGCACCGCGTCCCAGCCGGTGACGACCACCGGGGAGAAGGCGATGACGTCGACCTTCTGCGCGATGTAGCTGCGGATGGCCGAGATCTGGTTCTCCTGCTTCTGCTGGGCGTCGGAGAACTTCAGGGTGTAACCGGCCTCCTTGGCCGCGGACTTGACCGAGTCGCTGTTGGCGGTGCGCCAGCCGCTCTCCGAACCGACCTGCGAGAAACCGAGGGTGATCGCCTTGCTGCCGCCGGAGGAGGAGCCGGAGGAGCTGTCGTCCTCCTTGGCGCAGGCCGCCAGGGTGCCCGCCGCCGCCACGCCGATCGCCGCAGTGAGGAAGTTCCTTCTGTTGAGCATGTTTCTTCTCCTTTGAAGAGCCGGCCCGGGGAAGGACCGCTGGTACTCGGTTGCTCGGGGACCGACCACACTGCGTCCAGCCTGTCGATCATTATTCGAAATCTCGGTCATACTGGTGTGCGAATTTGGCTTGTTCGGTGCTGGTACCGGCGCCGGCTCCAGGTGCCGACGTCGGCGGCCTCGTGCCGGATCAGTCCGGAGCCGTACTGGCCCGGACGACGAGCTGGGGTTCGACGACGACCCCCGGCACCCCCGGCCTGCCGGGCGTCCCGGGCGCCCCGGCGGGAGCCCGGCCCTCGATGAGGTCCAGCAGCAGGGCGATGCTGTGCTTGCCCACCGTCGCGAAGTCCTGCCGGACGGTGGTGAGCGGCGGTGCGAAGAACTCGGACTCCGGGATGTCGTCGAAGCCGACGATCGCGACGTCCTGGGGTGTGCGCACGCCCGCTTCGCGCAGGGCCCGCAACACCCCCAGTGCCATCTGGTCGTTGGCGACGAAGACGGCGGTCAGTCCGCGGCCGACCCAGCCGGCCAGTTCCTGGCCCGCCCGGTAGCCCGACAGCGGACTCCAGTCCCCCCGCAGCGGGACGGGCGGCTCGATGCCCGCCTCTTCGAGGGTCGCCCGCCAGCCGGTGACCCGGTCGGCCGCCTCCTGCCAGTCCTCGGGGCCGGCGAGATGCCAGACCGTGCGGTGACCGGCGGCCAGCAGGTGACCGGTGGCGAGCCGGGCGCCGAGCCGCTGGTCCACGTTGACGCTCGGGATCTCCGCACCGGACCCGGTGCCGACGACCACCACCGGGAAGGGGTGGCGGAGTTCGGCGAGCGCCTCGACCGCCGAGCGCTGGGGGGCGAGGGCGATCACTCCCTCCACCCCGCCCTCGCTGAGGTGGGCCAGGGCCTCGGAGAGCGTCTCCACCGCCAGCCTGCGCAGGCTGACCGTCGAGACGGTGTACCCCTCGGCGCGGGCGGCCTCCTCCAGCGCGAACAGGGTGCTGGCGGGGCCGTAGAGGGTGGTGTTGGAGGCGACCACACCCAGGGTGCGGGTGCGGCGGGTCGCCAGGGCACGTGCGGAGGAGTTGCGGCGGTAGCCCATCTCCTCGATCGCGCGCAGCACCTTGGCCCGGGTCTCGTCCCGCACGTTGGGGTGATCGCCCAGTACGCGGGACACGGTCTGGTGGGACACACCGGCCAGGCGTGCCACGTCCGCCATGGTGGGCGGCCGGAGCTCCAGGTGGTTCACGGCCGCACCTCCTCGGCGTTCGCTGACGGGAGCACCACCGGCACGACGCCCGCGCCTCCCTGGCGGTCGGCCGACATCGATCGGTGAATGCGGAGGTCATTGTGAGCGCTAACAATTCATGGCGGTCAAGAGGGCTGCATCGGGAAGTCGTCACGGTTCAATAACGCAGCGTGGCGGGCGAGTTGAGAACACCCCGGCCCAAATGACCCCACTCCGCCCACCCCCCGAAGCCTACTGCGGACACCCCCGGACAGCCCCTCACCAGCACGGAGACCCGCCCGCCCCACCCCGCCTCCCGAGACCGGACCGCAGACCTCCGCGCCCTCTCCGGCCACACCCGTGACGGCCCCGATCACGACCACCCGCCCGCTGGCCCGCGAGGGATCTCCGGCGCTTCGGACGACCCGGACCCGCCCGGACCCGCCCGGCGATGGCGAACATCACAACTCGCTTGGCAATATGCTCAGTTCGGGCTCGCGGGCACTCCGCGGAGCCGGACGCGGGCCGCGATGACGGCCGGTTCGCCTCGGATGGCGGGCGGGACGGTTCGGGATGCCCCGGTTCGGGACGACTCGGTTCGGGACGAGCCGGTTCAGGACGGGCCGGTTCAGGACGGGCCGGTTCAGGACGAGGCGACCCGGTTCGGGAGCGCCGCCGGACCCGCGGGGAGCACGCGGGGAGCACGCGCGGGGCCTCGCACGCGGGGAAGGCGACCGGTCCGAACGAGCCACGCCCCGCGCCGAGTCACGTCCCGCGCGGCGGCCCCGGCCACGACCTCACGCCATCGCGGTCGGCGTCAGGAACCCAAGCCCCGCCACCCCGGGGCGAGTTCACGGCGCCGTAGAGTCGGGGCCCGGTCCGTGTAGGGGGCATCGGGGCGGGGTGGGCTGGTCGGCGGGGTGAAACCGTTACGCCGTTCGACCACCCGACCCATTGACACCCCGACCGACGGATCCTTACCGTCAGGCCAGCATTTCGAACGTGAGCCGAAATTTCGAACAAGCTGAAAAGCCTAGGGAGTAGCTGACGTGCGCATCACGGGAATCAGCACGCACGTGGTCGGGACGCCATGGCGCAACCTGACCTACGTCCAGGTGCACACCGACGAGGGACTCACCGGAGTCGGCGAGACCCGCATGCTGGGCCACACCGACGCCCTGCTCGGCTATCTGCACGAGGCGAAGACCAACCACATTCTCGGGTCGGACCCGTTCGCTGTCGAGGATCTCGTCAAGCGGATGAAGTACGGCGACTACGGCCGGGCCGGCGAGATCGTGATGTCCGGCATCGCCGTGATCGAGATGGCGTGCTGGGACATCAAGGGCAAGGCCCTCGGCGTACCGGTGTGGCAGCTCCTCGGCGGCAAGGTGACCGACAAGGTCAAGGCGTACGCCAACGGCTGGTACACCACCGAGCGGACGCCCGAGGCGTACCACAAGGCCGCCCAGGGCGTGATGGAGCGCGGGTACAAGGCGCTCAAGATCGACCCCTTCGGCACCGGGCACTTCGAGCTCGACCACGAGCAGAGCCTGTACGCCGTGTCGCTCATCGAGGCCGTCCGGGACGCCATCGGCCCGGACGCCGAGCTGATGCTGGAGATGCACGGCCGCTTCTCCCCCGCCACCGCCGTCCGCCTCGCCAAGGACCTCGCGCCGTTCAACCCGGCCTGGCTGGAGGAGCCGGTGCCGCCGGAGAACCTGAAGGCACTGGAGAAGGTCGCCGCCAAGGTCGACATGCCGGTCGCCACCGGTGAGCGCATCCACGACCGCATCGAGTTCCGCGAGCTCTTCGAGAGCCAGGCCGTGGACATCATCCAGCCGGACGTCGGCCACATCGGCGGCATCTGGGAGACCCGGAAGCTGGCAGCGACCGCCGAGACCCACTACATGCTGGTCGCCCCGCACAACGTCGGCGGTCCGGTGCTGACCGCCGCCTCGCTCCAGGTCGGCTTCACCGCGCCGAACTTCAAGATCCTGGAGCACTTCAACGACTTCGCGGACGCGGACATCAAGAAGGTCGTCAAGGGCGCCCCGCAGGTCGTGGACGGCTACTTCCACCTCTCCGACGCACCCGGTCTCGGCGTCGAGCTGGACGTGGACGCCGCCGCCGAGTTCCCGCAGCAGCAGGCCCGGTTCGACCTGTGGGCCGAGGGCTGGGAGCAGCGCAAGCCGAAGGGCGCCGAGCAGTGAGCTCCGCGGTCGTCATCGAGGCGCCCGGCGAGCACCGGCTCGTCGCGCACACCCCGCGCGAGCCCGGCGCGGGCGAGGCGCTGGTGCGCGTCCACGCGGTCGGCATCTGCGGCAGCGACCGCGAGGTGTACCAGGGCAACCGGCCCGAGGGGTACGTCCGTTACCCGCTCACCCCGGGCCACGAGTGGTCCGGCACGGTCGAGGCGGTGGGCTCCGGGGTCCCGGAGTCGCTGGTCGGCCGCCGGGTGGTGGGCGAGGGGTTCCGCAACTGCCAGGTGTGCGATCGTTGTCATGCGGGCGAGACCACGCTGTGCACGGCCGGGTACGAGGAGACGGGCTTCACCGAGCCCGGCGCGATGGCGGCCACACTGACGCTGCCGGCCCGGCTGCTGCACGTCCTGCCGGACGACGCCGACCTGACGGCCGCGGCACTGCTCGAACCCGCCGCCTGCATCGCCGCCGCCGCGCTGAAGGCCAACGCGCGCCCCGGTGAGCGGGTCGCGGTGGTGGGCACGGGGACGCTCGGGATGTTCGCCGTGCAGTTCCTGCGGGCGGGTTCGCCCTCGGAGCTGCTGGTGGTGGGCACCCGCCCGGACCGCGCGGAGCTCTCGAAGACGTTCGGCGCCACCGACTTCCGCACCCGGGACCAGGAGCTGCCGGACGACTTCGACGTGGTCATCGAGACCGCCGGGTCGGCGTCCGCCGCGAACACCGCGGCGGCGCTGCTGCGGCGCGGCGGCCGGCTCGTCCTGACGGGCATCCCGGCCCCGGGCGCCGACGGCCTGGACCCCACCGACCTCGTGGTCCGGCAGCTGGAGGTGCACACCGTGTTCGGGGCACCGCCGGAGGCCTGGGCGCACACGGTGCGGGTCTTCGGGGCCGGGCTGCTGGACCCGCTGCCGCTGGTCACGCACGAGCTGCCGCTGGACGAGTTCCCGCGGGCCATCGAGTTGGTGGGGTCCGGCGATCCGATGGTCGGAAAGGTGCTCCTGAGGCCATGAACCACCCCTGAGCCGTGCGCCGGTGCGGAGTACCTGACGACTCCGCACCGGCGTACGCCCCGCCCCTTCTCCATCCAGAGCCGCGACCCTCGTCCGAAATACCGAACATGAAGGACAGCTTGTGACCGAGACCACCGCCAGCGCGGCCCGACGACCCGGCGAACCGGCGCTCACCGCGCTGGGGCTGAACGCTCCCGCCCTCGACCCCGCCGACGCCTCCCCGCACACCTTCCCGGGCGGCGGACGCTGGCGCACCGAAGTGCCGTCCGTGGAGGGTCCCGAGGCCCTCTCCGTGGTCCTCAAGGAGTCCTCGCGGCTCGACGTGCCGGTGCACCGGGTCAGCCAGGGCAGCGGCGTGTGGATGCTCACCGACGCCGAGATCACCGAGATGGTCGAGGCGACCGCCGAACGGGACATCGAGCTCTGCCTGTTCACCGGTCCGCGCGGCACCTGGGACATCGGCGGCTCGACCCGGACCGACTCCAAGGGTGCCGGGTTGCGCGCCCGCGGGCACGACGCGGTCGCCGGTTGCGTCGAAGACGCCGTCCGCGCAACGGAGTTGGGCGTCAAGTGTCTCCTCGTGGCCGATGAGGGCGTGCTGTGGACGCTGCACCGGGCGCGCACGGCAGGGGTCATCCCGGCCGACACGACGCTGAAGGTGTCGGCGCTCATCGGTCCGGTCAACCCGGCCGCGTACGCCGTCTACGAGAACCTCGGCGGTGACTCGCTCAACGTACCCAGTGACCTGACGCTCGATCAACTCACGGAAATCCGGAGGGTGTCGGGCGCCCCGATGGACATGTACATCGAGGCTCCCGATGATCTGGGCGGCTATGTTCGGATGTACGAAGTCGCCGAACTGATCCGGCGCGGCGCTCCGCTCTACCTCAAGTTCGGGCTCTCGAAGGCCCCGGGAATCTACCCATACGGGCATCACATGCGCGATCTGACGCTCTCCACGGCCAAGGAACGGGTGCGGCGGGGCCGTCTGGCACTGGATCTGCTCGCCCGGCACGGCGCGGACGGCGACATGGCACCGCTAGGCTCCCGGCTGCCCGGCGAACTGAAGCGATTCGGTACGCCTGCATAACGTTACGGACAACGCCTCTTCACAGAAGCCGACGGAGTCCAACAGACTCCGACACGTCTTCACTAGCTTCTCCTCGCACCACCTACAGGTGCTGAACCTCAACGCCCCTGGCCTCTCTAGAACATCAAGGAAGATGATCATGCGAAACCGCAGAGCTGCCCTCGCCGCCATAGCCGGAGCCGCCTCCCTCGCGCTCACCCTGTCCGCCTGCGGCCAGAACAGCGACGGCGGCAGCGAGGAGAGCAAGAGTGACGCCAAGGGCGGCACCATCGGCATCGCCATGCCGACCAAGTCGTCCGAGCGCTGGATCGCGGACGGCAAGAACGTCGAGACCAACCTCCAGAAGCTCGGCTACAAGACCAAGCTGGTCTACGGCGAGGACGAGCCCGACCAGCAGGTCTCGCAGATCGAGAACCTGATCACCCAGGGCGTCAAGGCCCTGATCGTCGCGGCGATCGACAACAAGTCGCTCAACAACGTGCTCCAGGAGGCGAAGGACGCGGGCATCCCGGTCATCGCCTACGACCGCCTCATCCTCGGCACGCCGAACGTCGACTACTACGCCTCCTTCGACAACACCAAGGTCGGCGAGCTCCAGGCCGGCTACATCGTCGAGAAGCTGGGCCTGGAGAGCGGCAAGGGCCCGTTCAACATCGAGCTCTTCGCCGGCTCCAACGACGACAACAACACCAAGTACTTCTTCAACGGCGCGATGAGCGTCCTGAAGCCGTACATCGACGACAAGAAGCTGGTCGTCAAGTCCGGCCAGGTCGACCTCAACAAGGTCACCACGCTGCGCTGGGACGGCGCCACCGCCCAGCGCCGCATGGACGACATCCTGACCGGCTCCTACAAGACCGGCCGGGTCGACGCGGTCCTGTCCCCCTACGACGGCATCTCGATCGGCATCCTGTCCGCCCTGAAGTCCGACGGCTACGGCACCAAGTCCAAGCCGCTCCCGGTCCTCTCCGGCCAGGACGCCGAGCTGGCCTCCGTGAAGTCGATCATCGCGGGCGAGCAGACGCAGACCGTCTACAAGGACACCCGTGAGCTGGCCAAGGTCGCGGCGAACATGGTGGACGCGGTCCTCAACGACAAGAAGCCCGAGACCAACGACACCAAGACCTACGACAACGGGTCCAAGGTCATCCCGGCCTACCTGCTGAAGCCGGTCAGCGTCGACAAGACGAACTACGAGTCGATCCTGGTCGACGGCGGCTACTACACCGCGGACGAGCTCAAGTAGTCCCCGTCCCCTGTAGCCGCTTGTAAAAGATCCAGATTGGAAGGCACGACCATGGCGGGACCCGTCCTGGAAATGCGCTCGATCGTCAAGACCTTTCCGGGCGTCAAGGCGCTCTCGGACGTCACACTGACCGTCCGGCAGGGCGAGGTCCACGCCATCTGCGGTGAGAACGGTGCCGGAAAGTCCACCTTGATGAAGGTGCTTTCCGGCGTCCATCCGCACGGCACGTACGAGGGCGACATCCTCTTCGAAGGAGAGCTCTGCTCCTTCAAGGACATCCGCGCGAGCGAGGCCCACGGCATCGTCATCATCCACCAGGAACTCGCGCTGGTGCCCTACCTCTCCCTCGCGGAGAACATCTTCCTCGGCAACGAGCACGCCTCGCGCGGGTTCATCGACTGGCGCGAGACGCTCAAGCACGCGAGCGAGCTGCTGCGCCGGGTGGGGCTGAGCGAGCACCCCGAGACCCGGGTCGCCGACATCGGTGTCGGCAAGCAGCAGCTGGTGGAGATCGCCAAGGCGCTCTCGAAGAAGGTGAAACTGCTCATCCTCGACGAGCCGACCGCGGCGCTCAACGACGAGGACTCCGGCAAACTCCTGGACCTGATCCTGGAGTTGAAGAAGCAGGGCATCACCTCGATCATCATCTCGCACAAGCTCAACGAGATCCGCAGGGTCGCCGACTCGGTCACGATCATCCGGGACGGGCAGACCATCGAGACCCTCGACGTGACGTCCGAGGAGACCACCGAGGACCGGATCATCTCCGGCATGGTGGGCCGCGACCTCGACCACCGCTTCCCCGAACGCACCGAGTACGCCGGTGAGGTGGACGCGGCACCGGCCCTGGAGATCCGGGACTGGACCGTGCACCACCCGATCGACCAGCAGCGCAAGGTCGTCGACGACGTGTCGATCCATGTGCGGCGCGGAGAGATCGTCGGCATCGCGGGCCTGATGGGCGCGGGCCGCACCGAGCTCGCGATGAGCGTCTTCGGCCGCTCCTACGGCCGGCACGCGGCGGGCACGGTCCTGAAGGACGGCGCGGAGATCCGCACCAGGTCGGTCCCCGAGGCCGTCGGGCACGGGATCGCCTATGTCACCGAGGACCGCAAGCACTTCGGCCTGAACCTCATCGACACCATCAACCGCAACATCTCGCTGAGCGCCCTCGACAAGGTCGCCAAGCACGGTGTGGTGGACGAGCACGAGGAGCGCAAGGTCGCCGAGCGCTTCCGCAAGTCGATGAACATCAAGGCCCCGACCGTCTTCGAGCCGGTGGGCAAGCTGTCCGGCGGCAACCAGCAGAAGGTCGTCCTCAGCAAGTGGATCTTCGCGGGTCCCGAGGTGCTGATCCTGGACGAGCCGACCCGCGGCATCGACGTCGGCGCCAAGTACGAGATCTACACCGTCATCGACCAGTTGGCCGCACAGGGCAAGGCGGTCGTCTTCATCTCCTCCGAGCTGCCGGAACTGCTCGGTATGTGCGACCGCATCTACACGATGGCCGCGGGGCGGCTGACCGGCGAGTTCTCGCGGGCCGAGGCCTCACAGGAATCGCTGATGCGCCAGATGACCAAGGACAAAGAGGTAACCCGATGAGCACGGATGTGACCGCCAAGACGCCGGCGCCGGCGCCGCCCGGCAAGAGCGGATCGGCCTCCGGTGACAACCTGTTCCAGCTGATGCTGGACGGCCTGCGCCGCAACATGCGCCAGTACGGCATGCTGATCGCCCTCGGCCTGATCGTCACGCTGTTCGCGGTCTGGACCGACGGGGACCTGCTGCTGCCGCGCAACGTCTCCAACCTGGTCCTGCAGAACAGCTACGTGCTGATCCTCGCGATCGGCATGATGCTGGTCATCATCGCGGGCCACATCGACCTGTCGGTCGGTTCGGTGACGGCGTTCGTCGGCGCGTTCGCGGCCGTCCTGACCGTGCAGCACGACGTGCCGTGGCCGCTGGCCATGGTGCTGTGCCTGGCGGTCGGCGCGGTCGCCGGTGCCACACAGGGCTTCTTCATCGCGTATCTCGGCATACCCTCGTTCATCGTCACGCTGGCCGGCATGCTGGTCTTCCGCGGCTTCACGGAGATCCTGCTGGAGGGCCAGACCCTCGGCCCGTTCCCGGACGGCCTGCAGAAGATCGGCAACGGCTTCCTGCCGGAGGCCGGCCCCGAGACCAACTACCACAACATCACGCTGCTGCTCGGCCTCGTGCTGATCGTCTTCGTGGTGCTCCAGGAGGTCCGGGACCGGGGACGCCAGCAGGAGTTCTCCCTCGACGTGCTGCCCAGGAACATCTTCCTGCTCAAGCTCGTCTCGATCGTCGCGGCGATCCTCGTCGTCACGATGCTGCTCGCCAGCTACAAGGGCGCCCCGATCGTCCTGCTGATCCTGGGCGCGCTCGTCGTCGGCTACGGCTACGTGATGCGCAACTCGATCTTCGGCCGGCACATCTACGCGATCGGCGGCAACCTGCCGGCCGCGAAGCTGTCCGGTGTGAAGGACAAGAAGGTCACCTTCCTGGTCTTCCTGAACATGGGCGCGCTCGCGGCCCTCGCGGGTCTGGCCATCGCCGCCCGGCTGAACGCGGCGTCCCCGAAGGCGGGCCTGAACTACGAACTCGAGGCCATCGCCTCGGCGTTCATCGGCGGCGCGTCGATGAGCGGCGGTGTGGGCACCGTCCTGGGCGCGATCATCGGCGGTCTCGTCCTCGGCGTGCTCAACAACGGCATGAACCTGCTCAGCGTCGGCTCCGACTGGCAGCAGGTCATCAAGGGCCTCGCCCTGCTGGCCGCGGTCGGATTCGACGTCTGGAACAAGCGCAAGTCCGGTTCGTAGCAGGCCAGTTGGCCGTAGAGTCGGCAGGGCCCCGTCGTCTTCGGCGGGGCCCTGCCCATGGGCGCGGTCCGGGCCGGCCGGTGCCGATGAGGTGCAGATCGCGGGCCCCGGCGTTTGACCCCTCACAGGTGGGGCACAAGTTCTTACCAATTTCTCAGTGGTTGAACAGCGTCACCCCAGTCTCCGTATGTAAGGGCGGCCCGTGCTCCCCCGCGCGGGCCACCCAAAGACGACGGACCCGGTCCTCCCCACCGGGCCCGCCCCATACGGAGGTTCCATGGCCAACAACGTCACCTCGCTGTTCCAGGCCACCGCAGCGCACAGCCCCTCGATGGCTGCGCTGACGCGAGCGGCCGGCGACGGGGCGGGGCCGATCGACTTCTGTATCCCGGTCAATCCCTACTTCCCCACCCCGGGGATGTGGGACGAGATGTCGGGTCGGCTGCGCGACATCATCACGTACTACCCGAGCAGCGCCGACACCATCACCTCCGAGCTCTGCAACCTCCTCCAACTCCCGCCGTCCGCGGTCGCGATGGGCAACGGCTCGACCGAACTCATCACCTGGATCGACCACCTGCTGGTCCGGGAGTCCCTCGCCATCCCCGTCCCCACCTTCGGCCGCTGGACCGACCAGCCGATGGAGACCGGCAAGCGCGTCGACATGTTCCCGCTCCAGGAGTCCAGCGGCTTCGCCCTGGACCTCGCGCAGTACGCCGAGTTCATCCGCGCCCGCGGCACCCGCGCGGCGGTGATCTGCAACCCGAACAACCCCGACGGCGGCTACCTCCACAAGCACGCGATCGTCCAGTTCATGGACGCCATGGCCGACCTGGACCTGGTCGTCATCGACGAGAGCTTCCTGGAGTTCGCCGACGCGGAGGCCGAGCCCTCGGTCGTCCAGGAGGCGATGCTGCGGCCGAACGTGATCGTGCTGCGCTCGCTCGGCAAGAACTTCGGCCTGCACGGCATCCGCTTCGGCTACATGGTCGCCAACCCGGCGCTCGCGGGCCGGGTCCGCTCGATGCTGCCGAAGTGGAACCTCAACGCCTTCGCCGAGTACGTGGTGTTCATGCTCAAGGAGCACGGCGCCGAGTACGCGCAGAGCCTGCACCAGGTGTACCGGGACCGTCTCGACATGGCGAGCCAGCTCTCCGCGCTGCCGGGTCTGACGGTCTACCCCTCCCAGGGCAACTTCCTCTTCGTGCGCCTGCCCGTGGGCGCCGAGGGCACCGTGGTCCGGGACCGGCTGCTCACCGAGCACCGCATCCTGGTCCGCGAGTGCGGCAACAAGATCGGTTCCTCCAGCCGCTTCCTGCGGCTCGTGGTGCGCCCCCAGACGGACGTGCGTCGCCTGGTGTCCGGCCTGGAATCGGTGCTCTACGGGACCAGGAGGGGAGCGGGCGCCGTGCCCGAGCTGGCTACCGGGACCAGCTACAGCTCGGGCACGGCGGCCGTGGACCGGCTCGTCGGGGCGACCAACGGACAGGGCATGCAGGGGCTCGCGGCGCAGGCCGTCGGGATGCAGCCGGCCCCGCCGATGCAGCCCCAGCCCATGCCGGTCCAGCCGATGCCGGTCCAGATGCCTCAGCCTCAGCCGATGCCGATGGCCCCGGCGATGGCACCCGCCGCGATGGCCCCGGCGCCGGCGCCGGCCCCCTCCCCCTTCGCCACCTCCGGTGGCCCGACCCCGCCGGGGGTACCGGCGCGGGGCGGGCTCACGGCCGCTCAGGTGCGGGGGACCAACGGGCTCACGCCGGCGCCGGCGCCCGCCTGGCCCAACTCGCCCTCGCAGAGCTGGCCCAACGCGGCGGGCATGGGACAGACCGGCTGAGCCCCGCCCGGCCGGGGACCGGGACGCGTCGGCCCGTCGTCAGTAGGCGACGGGCCAACCGGTGCTCCAGCTCAGGAGGTTGATGCCGAGCTTGGGTGTGCCGCCGTCGTTGCCGTCGTAGTAGTGGTAGACGATCAGGTCGCCGTCGGAGTCGTTCATGATCGACTGTCCGCCGGGGCCGATGACACTGCCGTGGCTCTCCAGGACGGCCGTACCGCCGTTGTTGAGCATGGAGACGCCGTTCGCGTCGTAGTAGGGCCCGGTGACGCTGGTGGCGCGGCCGACCTTGACCTTGTACGTGGAGCTGGTGCCGGAGCAGCACACGTCGTACGAGGCGAACAGGTAGTAGTAGCCGTTGCGTTTGACGATGTACGGCGCCTCGACGGCCTTCGTCCCGGTGGGGCGGGAGGCCAGCGAGTAGCGGGTGGTGTTGGAGGAGAGCTGCTTCCCGGTGGACGGGTCGATCTGGATCATCTTGATGCCGGTCCACCAACTCCCGAACGACAGCCACCACTTGCCGTCGTCGTTCACGAAGAGGTTCGGGTCGATGGCGTTGTAGTCGCTGGATCCGGACGACGTGTAGACGATGCCGTAGTCGGACCAGGAGCCCGGCAGGCCCGTCGTCGATCCGGCGAGTCCGATGGCCGAGGTGTTCGAGCCGAAGGACGAGACGGAGTAGTACATCAGGTACTTGCCGCCGTGGTACGAGATGTCCGGCGCCCAGGCCTCCGGCACGGACGAGTACGTCGACCACCAGCTCGGCCTGGAGCCGAAGGCGTCGGAGCCGGCGCTGAACGCGGTCCGGTCCGTGGAGGTCCTGTAGCTGATGCCGCCACCGGTGGCGTACAGCAGGTAGCGGCCCGCCGAGGTGCGGATCATCGTCGGGTCGTGGACCACCGTGCTGCCGGTGACGGTCCCGGGGTTGGGGTACGCGGACGCCGTGCCCGGGAGCAGGGCCAGCAGGACGGCGGCGGGCAGGGCGAGGAACATGCGGGAGGTGCGGCTCACGCTGAGGCTCCTTGTGGGGGTTCGGTCCGAAGGAACGGTCCGTTCGACATACCGATCGCCGATCAGATACTCGAACGGACCGTAGAATCGAACCCCTTGCGCGTCAATGGTCCGCGCAGCCCCGGCGGTCGCCCCGCCGACGGCCCCGGTCGCCTCAGTGGTCGTTCTCCAGATGCAGCTTGAGCAGGTCGATGCCGTAGTCGCCGCCGTTGGGCGTACGGACGATGGTGTGGATGTGCTCCTGGGACGGGGTGCCGCCGCCCATGCCCATGCCGCCGCCGGGGCCGCCCGCGTTCGCGTCGGCGCTCGCACTCGCGCTCGCGCTGGGGCTCGCGGAGGAGTCACCCTTGTAGAAGAGCGGGGCCTGGGCGTCGTACTCGATCAGGACGACCGGGCTGTGCACCCGGTAGTAGAACGCGGAGTCGTCCTCCGTCTCGCCCATCCAGAAGAAGTACGTGTCGTCGAGGTGCTTCTCCACCTCGGTCATCTTGACCTCGGCGTGCCCCTCGTTGACGTAGCCGACGTACACCTTCGCCAGGGCGAGCAGCTTCTTGCGCTGGGCGGCAGTGAGGTCCGAGCCCTTGACGCCCTCGTAGGGCAGCTTGAGGTTGTCCTGGCCGGCGCCGGCCTTCATGTCCTCGTTGCCGTTCTCCTGCGAGGAGACGGCCTTGGCGCGCTGGGCCGAGGTCAGGGAGCGGACCATGGCCAGCCCGGCCTCGGTCTCGGGCCGGAAGAGCGTGATCTTCTCGCCCTGGTAGGTGGCCGTGGTGGGCTCCGAGCCCATGAAGGTCGGGGTCATCACCACCTGGTCGCCGAGCACGAAGTAGTTGATGGCGACGTGGTGGCCCTCGTACTGGAAGCCCCACGGCTTCGTGGTCGACGGGGTGCCCATGAAGGTGAAGAAGTAGTGGCCCTCGGTCAGGGTCTTCTGGTTGCCGCCGTTGGAGTCTCCCAGGAACGCGTTGAGCTTCATGATGCCGCGGGTCTGGGTGAGACCGTCGGCGGACAGGGCCTTGCCGAGCAGCGCGTAGCCCAGCTCGCGCTTCTTGTCCGTGAGGTCGCCCATCCGGACGCCCTTGCGGTCGTAGCCGTCGACGTTGCTCCAGGCCGTCCATTCGTCGGCGTCGACGTCGAAGGTGCAGGACTTGCGCTCCTTGGCGGAGAGCCCGTCCAGGAAGGCCTGCGCCGCCGCGACCAGCGCGTCCGTGGAGACGTCCGTGGAGTGGATCGTGTACAGGTCGTCGATGACGGTGCCGTCGGCGGTGACGCCCTTGACGTCGGCGTACTTCACCTGGGAGGCGCCGGGGCCCATGCCCCCGCCGCCACCTCCGCCGGGGCCGCCGGACGGCATCCCGGACGGGGCGCCCGAGGAGGAGGAGGCGGTGTCGGAGGAGTTCGAGGAGCAGCCGGTCATGGTCGCCACGGCGGCGACTCCGCCGGCCAGCAGCGCCTTGTTCATGAACCAGCGGCGGCTGCGCTCGGCGTCGGGGGTTCGGGGTCGGTGTCCATGCATGACGGCCAACGTCCCGGACCAACCTGAAGCGTTGCTGGCCGGAACCTGTGAGCGCGCGCCGCCCGGCCGGGAAACGGTGGAGCGGCATTCGGACATCCCGCGAGCCGTGGCGGACGGAGCGGCGACGGGGCCCGTGCGCCGCCGACGCGCGACCCCGCCGCCCGAACGGCGAGGGTGACGGCCACGGGGCGGCGACCGCGAGGCGTGCGGGGCCGGACGCGCCCCTCCGCGAGGGCAGCCGCGCGGGCCGCCCATCGGCCGCACCGCCGACCGGTGCGCCAAGCGGCGTGTCCGGCAGGGATCTTGACGGACCGTCACTTTGCCTAACTGACAGCTCTCCGACAGGGACCCTTTCTACGGTGCCGTGTTCATGACAGACACTTCGGAAGCAACCCCCACCCCGGTCGGGCGCCGCACCGTTCTGATCGCCACCGGCGCCACGGCGGCAGCGGTCGCCGTGGGCGCCGCCGCGCCCGAAGCCCCCACAGCCGACGCGGCCGACGCCACACCCGTCGCCGCCGCGGCCGTCTGCACCCTCACGAAGGAGATGACCGAAGGCCCCTACTACCTCGACGGACAGTACGTCCGCGCCGACATCACCGAGGGCAAGACCGGCTTCCCCCTCAAGCTGGCCCTCACCGTCGTCGACGACGACACCTGCGCCGTGATCCCCAACGCCCTCGTGGAGATCTGGCACTCCGACGTCCTCGGCGAGTACTCCGGGTACGTCGGCAACAACGGCCACAGCGAGCCGGACAGCGGCACCTTCCTGCGCGGCGGCGTGCTGACCGACTCCAGCGGCGTCGCCAACATCACCACCGTGTACCCGGGTTGGTACCGGGGCCGCTGTGTGCACATCCACGTCAAGGTGCACGTCAACGTGACGCTCACCTCCGACGGTTCGTTCACCGGCGGCACCGAACTCCACACCGGACAGCTCTTCTTCGACGAGACGATCACCACCAGGGTCGCCGCCGTCTCGCCGTACACGACCAACACGGTCACCCGCACGACCCTCGCGCAGGACTCCATCTACGACGACGCCGGCGCGTCCTCCGGTCTGCTGACCCTCACCGCGATCGGCAGCAGCCCCTCGGCCGGCTACACCGGAACCCTGACCCTCGGGGTCGAACGCTGACCTGACCCGACCTCCCCGGCACCGGGCCGCGCCCACTCCTCGGAGCGGGCGCGGCCCCTCTTCGTGCCCCGTTCCTCGCGTCCCGTTCCTCGCCTTCCTCTCTTCGCGTCCCGGGTCAGGACTCCGGGCACTCCTTCCAGGCCAGGTGGTACACCGTGCTGATGTCGCCGTCCGTGGAGTCCATGGTCATGAAGCTGACCTTGTCCGCGGAGGTCGTGCCCGCGGCGACCCGCAGCTCGGTGTTGATGTTGAAGTTGCGCTGGACTCCGCAGGGCGCCCAGACCAGTTGGGCCCAGTCCGTGGTGTCCGTGGCCTGCCAGTTGTCGTTGAGCGGTCCGCTGAAGGGGTGCGAGCGCGAGGCCGTGCTCGGTGAGCCCTGGAAGTAGTAGGAGGCCCTCTGGGTGCCCGTCGCCCCGCTCTGGAGGGCGGCGAACCCGCGGTAGTCGGCGCTGGCGATGGCGTAGGTGAAGCCCTGGGGCACGTGCACGATCAGGTTGAGCTGACAGTTCTTGCGGAACGCCGTCGGGTCCGACCCCCCGCCCGCCTGGGCGAGGTAGTCGCTGTAGGTCACCGTGAACGCCGTGTTGTCCTCGGACACGGCCACCGCGGTCGTGCCCGCCGGGCAGCCGGAGCCGTTCACCGTCGCGACCTTGATGACGATCTTGTCCGGGGGCGGGTCCTCGAACCCGCCGGCCGGGGCGGCCTGGGCGGGCAGTGCGGTGGTGAGCAGAGCGGCGACCGCGCCGCTCAGCAGGAGTCCACCGGTCATGGTCTCTCCTAGGGATCGGGGGGTGGCTTCGCCCCGGGCCCACCGACACAGCTGTGTGCTTCCTGTGAAGACCCGAGGCGCGAACGCATCGTAGGAAGGCGCGCGGCGGAGGGTCAGGGTGAACTCAAGCCATTCACAGGCGTTGCTTTCACATCGCTCGCACAGTGTCCGAACTCTCGGGAAATAGAGGGGTGTTGAGGAATCCGTCCCCAGGTCATTCACAGCCGCACATCAAGGATTTCTTCAGATGGGTCCCTAACTTCGTCCCCATGACGGGAAACAACACCGAGCACCACGAAGTCAACGATTCCAACGAACAGCGGGAAGCCGGCAGGCACCGCATCGACCCGGGCGTCAAGCGGCGCCGGGTCCTCATCGGCGGCGGCAGTGTCGCCGTGGCGGGCGGCCTCGCGGTGGCCGGCTTCGCCTCGGCCGACACCGGCGCCACCACGGAGGGAGCCACCACCGAGGCGGCGGTCGCCGACGCGTCGTCGACCAGCGGCGTCTGCGTGCTGAACGCCGAGGTCACCGAGGGCCCCTACTCCCTGGAGGGCGCCCTCGTCCGCGAGGACATCCGGGAGGACAAGGAGGGCTTCGAGGTCCAGTACACCTTCACGGTCGTCGACACGGCGGACGACTGCGCCCCGCTGGCCGACGCCCTGGTGGAGATCTGGCACTGCGACGCCCTCGGCGAGTACTCCGGCTTCGTGGGCGGCAACGGCCACGACGAGGAGGACAACGGGACGTTCCTGCGCGGCGGCCAGATGTCCGACGAGAACGGCGAGGTCAGGATCACCTCCATCTGGCCCGGCCACTACGTGTCCCGCGCGGTCCACGTCCATATGCGGGTGCACACGGACGTGACCCTCACCGACGACTCGTACACCGGCGGCGAGATCATCCACACCGGGCAGCTCTTCTTCGACCCGGACATCAACACCGAGATCCAGGCGGCCTCGCCCTACTCGGCGAACACCACCAGGGAGACCGCGCTGGCGGACGACTCGATCTACGACGACGGCGGCGCCTCCTCGGGCCTGCTGACCCTGACCGCCCTCGGCTCCGACGTCTCCGACGGCTACGCGGCGACCCTGACCATCGGCGTCAGCTCCTCCTGAACCGACGGCGGTGACCCCGAGTGCACCGGGGTCACCGCCGGCCCGCTTCCCCAGCCACGTTCACCGGGCCGTCACGCGTTCGCGGGCTCCGGGGCCGGTTCCGTGGCCGATTCCGTCGCCTCCTCCTGCCGGTAGGCGCGGATCGAGTACGTCAGGGCGGCGGCCCACACCACGTACAGGACGATGTACACCGGGATGCTGAGCGCGCTGCTCGCGCCGATCCAGTCGCTCTTCAGGAGCGTGCGGACGTTGGTCACGATGATGATGCCGCCGACCGCGGAGCCGAGGACCCGCGGCGGGACCAGCCGGACCAGCCAGGCGGCGACGGGCGCGGCGACCAGGCCGCCGAGCAGGAAGGCGAGGACCCAGCTCCAGTCGAGACCCTGGGAGCCGAGGGAGAACAGGAAGCCGAGGCTCGCCGCGACCGCGACGAGGAACTCGCTGGTGTCGATCGAGCCGATCACCTTGCGCGGCTCCATCCGGCCGCTGGCCAGCAGCGCCGGAGTGCCGACCGGCCCCCAGCCGCCTCCGCCGGTCGCGTCCAGGAACCCGGCGACCAGACCGAGCGGCGAGAGGAACCGCTTGCGCAGCGGCTTGCCGAGCCGGTCCTTGGGCAGCCCGCGCAGGGTGAAGCGGGACATGACGTAGAGGCCGAGGCCGAGCAGGATCAGGGACATCACCGGTTCGGCGAGTTCGGTGGAGAGGTTCGACAGGACCGTCGCGCCGAGGAAGGACCCGATCGCGCCGGGGACGCCGATCTTGAGGACGACCTTCCAGTCCACGTTCCCGAAGCGCCAGTGCGAGGCGCCCGACATCAGCGTCGTGCCGATCTCGGCGAGGTGGACGGTGGCCGAGGCCATCGCCGGGTTGGTGCCGAGGGCCAGCAGCAGCGTGGTGGAGGTCACGCCGTAGGCCATGCCGAGGCTGCCGTCCACGAGCTGGGCGCCCAGGCCCGCGAGGGCGAGCAGGATCAGGGTGCGCATGGGGAGGGTCCCGTCGTCGTTTCCTGGCTTTCCCACCGGTGAGGTAGGGATGGACGGGAGGGGACGGTAGGCGGTGAATCTGAGGACAGCCTTAGCGGGAGATGGGGACGTTCACAGACAACGCCCCGCGCGCTGCCCGAGCGGCACGGGCCGGGCCCCGCCCGTCCGCCGGACATGCACGGTTCGTCATGGGTTCTCCCAGGCGGCGGGCTCCGCGGCCAGCTCCCGCACGGGTTCCGGCAGCGCCCCGCCCGCGAGGTCGGCGACGGTGACGCCCTCCAGGATGCGGCGCACGTTGGCGCGCAGCGCGATCCACAGGGGCAGCAAGGGCTCCGCCGAGCCGGTGTAGGAGAGGCCGGTCGGGCGCTCTCCGCGGACCGAGACGATCGGGCCGTCGACCGCGCGGATGACGTCGGCGACCGTGATCTCCCCGGCCGGCCTCGCCAGCCGGTAGCCGCCGTTGCCGCCGCGCCGGCTGTCGACGACCCCGGCGCGCCTCAGGTCCCCGAGGATCCCCTCCAGAAACTTGTGCGGAATGTCCTGCGCGGCGGCGACGGACTCCGCCTTCACGGGCCCGTCGCCCTGTCGTACGGCGAGTTCCAGTACCGCCCGTACCGCGTAGTCCGCCCGTGCCGAGATCCTCATGGGGTCCATTGTGAAGTGTGCCCCGCGCGGCATGGAGAATGGTCCCTCACTCGCGTCCCGGCAAACGCAGGCACAACAGGAGGCGACGCCCGCGTGGATCTCAGCAGACGTACGTTCAGCGCACTGGCCGGTACGACGGCTCTCGGCCTGGCGCTGACCGGAAGCGCCGGCGTGCTCTCGGCCACGCCCCGCAGACCGCGCTACGCGCCCACGGGCCCCCCGCCGCCGACCCCGGCCGCCGACGGCTACGCCCACTCGATCGGGTACGACCGGTACTCGCTGCTCGTGGACAACCGGCGGCTCGTGGTGTGGTCGGGCGAGATGCACCCGTTCCGGCTGCCGAGCCCGTCGCTGTGGCGGGACGTCCTGCAGAAGATGCGGGCGCACGGCTACAACACGGTCAGCGCGCACGTGGCCTGGAACTTCCACTCCCCCGCCCCCGGCACGTACGACTTCACCGGCGTCCGGGACCTGGACCTGTTCCTGACCATGGCCGCCGAGACCGGTCTGTACGTGGTGCTGCGCCCCGGTCCGTACATCGGCGCCGATGTCGACGCGGGCGGTTTCCCCGGCTGGCTGACCGCCACCGAGGGCCGGGCCCGCACCGACGACCCGGTGTACCTCGGGCACGTCGACCAGTGGCTGACCGAGGTCGACGCGATCGTCGTCGGCCACCAGTACACCCAGGGCACCGGCACGGTCCTGCTGTACCAGATCGAGAACGAGTACGACGTCACCGACGCCACCGGCCGCGCCTACATGTCCCACCTGTACGAGAAGGTGCGGGCGGACGGGATCGACGTCCCCCTCTTCCACAACGACCGCGGCAGGAACGGCCACTGGGCGCCCGGCTCCTTCGACACCGGTGGCGAGAAGGGGAGTTGGCTGTACGGCTTCGACGCCTTCCCGGAGCCGGACACCACCCCGCCCGACTGGGGTGCCTTCGGTGCGACCCGGGCCGCCGCGAGCCCGAAGACCCCCGGTTTCCTGCCGGAGTTCGGCGGCGGCCGGTCCGACGGGTGGGGCGGCGCGGCGTCCGGCGGCAAGGGGTACGCGGAGTCCCGGCGGACCCGGGACGCGGCCTACGAGCGGCGCTTCCATCTGACCAGCCTCGCCAACGGGATCACCCTCCACAACGTCTACATGACGTTCGGCGGCACCTCCTGGGGCTGGCTGCCCGCGCCGCAGGTCTACACGTCGTACGACCACGGGGCGGCGATCGACGAGGGGCGGCGGCAGACCGGGAAGCTGGCGCCGATGCACCAGACCGGCCATCTGCTGCGCCAGGTACCGGACCTGGCGAAGCTGGACCGGGCGAAGGACATCACCTCCCCCGACCCCCGGCTGACGGTGTACCACCTGGCCAATCCCGACACCGACGCCCAGGTGTACGTGGTGCGCAACGACTCCGCCGAGGACGTCTCCACGCCGATCCCCGACGCCGGGATCGAGGTCCCGGTGACCGTCCCCGCGCGGGACGCCCGGCTGCTGACCGCGAATCTCCGGCTCGGCGGCCGGACGCTGCGGTACGCGACGGCGCAGCTCGCCATGTTCGTCTCCGCCGGACGGCAGGACATCGCCGTGTTCACCGGGCGGTACGGCGACATGGCGCAGGTCGTCCTCGAGTGCCCGGAGGAGCCGGAGGCGACCCGGCTGGACGCGGAACCGGCGTGGATCTTCGACCGGGGGCTGCTGCGCATCAACGCGCCGCTGGGCGTGGGGCTGCTGTCCCGGGTGATGGTCGAGAACGGCGGCTCGGACCGGCCGCTGCTGGTCCTGTTCGCCGACGACGCGACGGCCCTGCGGCTGTGGCCGTACGAGACGCCGTCGGGGACGGCGCTGGTGTACGGGCCCTCGCTGGTGCGGAGCGTGTCGGTCCAGGACTCGATCGTGCAGCTGACCGGGGACACGGCGGCGGCGACCGGCATGGAGGTGTGGGGGCCGCGCGGGATCGGGCACGTCACCTGGAACGGGCAGCCGGTGGCCACCCGGACCAGCGCGACCGGGAGCCTGCTGTCCCTGGGCCAGCTCCCGGGTCCGGCACCGGTGACCCTGCCCGTGCTGGACGGCTGGCGGCGGCGCGCCGAGAACCCTGAGTCCGCGCCGGACTTCGACGACTCGGCGTGGGCCGAGGCCGAGCCGGACGCACTGCCCGCGGACGGCCACGGCTTCCACTACGGCGACGTCTGGTACCGGGGACGTCTCACGGACGCCGCGGACGTCGAGTCGCTCTCCCTGGCCTACAGCACCGGCACCCAGGGCCTGTTGATGGCCTGGCTGGACGGGAAGCCGCTGGGCACGCACCGGATGCCGGTGCCGGACGAGCGGACGGCCCGGCAGGGCACGTGGACGGCGACGGCGTCCTTCAAGGTGCCGAAGAAACTGCGCGAGCGGGACACGCACGTGCTGTCGGCGCTGGTCCGGCGGATGCAGCACGACCTGGACGACACGTCCCAGGACACCCACAAGGCGGCCCGCGGGCTGACCTCCGTCACCTTCAAGGGCGGCTCGCCGAGGACGAGTTGGCGTCTGCAGGGCGAGGGGCCGGCCGACGCGCTGCGCGGTCCGCTGAACAACGGCGGGCTGTTCGGCGAGCGGGAGGGCTGGCATCTGCCGGAACTCGACGACAGCGGGTGGGAGGCGGTGAAGTCGCCGCGGGAGGACCGCCGTCAGGGCGTCACCTGGTACCGCACCTCGTTCCGGCTGTCGGTCGGCACGGACGTCGACGCCTCGGTGGCGCTCACCCTGGACGACGACCCGGAGCGCGCCTACCGGGTGCAGATCTTCCTCAACGGCTGGAACATGGGCCAGTACGTCAACGACGTGGGCCCTCAGCACGACTTCGTGCTGCCCAACGGCATCCTGCGCACCCGGGGCGTCAACTCCCTCGCGCTGGCGGTCCTTTCGGACGGCACGACGGACTCGGGGCCGAGGGACGTCCGGCTGAAGCTGCTGGGGACGACGGCGGGCGGGGTGGGCGTACAGCTCGTCGGCCCGACCCCGCCCTGACGTTCACCCGCGGTGCGTGCCCGGGCTCACGCGAGCCGGATCACGTTCCACGACAGCGGTTCGAGGACCGCTGTGAGGGTGCCGTCGGTGAGCGCGGTGCCCTCGGCCGGGTGCGGGGCGACCCGCTCGGGGTCGTCGAGGGTGTTGCGGGCGTCGGGGTCGGCGTCGGCGAGGACGCTGTGCTCGACGACGGACGACAGACCGAGGCCGCCGAGGGCGACTTCGAGGGGCAGCGCCTCGCTCCGGCCGCGGTTGACGGCGAAGACGGTGACCGTGCCGTCCTCGGCGCGCACGGCGGTGGCGTGCAGGAGGTCGGCCTCGCCGTACTTCTTCGTCTCGTAGGTCGGGGAGTCCACGCGGACGTCGAGGACCTCGCCGCGGCCGTACCGGGCGGCCTGGGCGAACGGGAAGAACGTGGTCTGGCGCCAGGCGGGACCGTCCGGCTCGGTCATGATCGGGGCGATCACGTTGACGAGCTGCGCGAGACAGGCCACGGTGACGCGGTCGGCGTGCCGGAGCAGGGCGATGAGCAGGGAGCCGAAGACGACGGCGTCGGTGACGCTGTAGTGGTCCTCCAGGAGCCGGGGGGCCTCGGCCCAGTCCCGGGTGCTGGAGTTCTCGATGGCGTGCCACTCGGAGATGTACCAGATGTTCCACTCGTCGAAGGAGAGGTTGATCTTCTTCTTCGACTTGAGGCGGGCGCCCACGTGGTCGGCGGTGGCGACCACGTTCTCGATGAAGGACTCCATGTCGACGGCGGAGGCGAGGAAGGAGTCGACGTCCCCGTCCTCGGGCTGGTAGTAGGCGTGCAGGGAGATGTGGTCGACGAGGTCGTAGGTCTCCTGGAGGACCGTCGCCTCCCATGCGGCGAAGGTCGGCATGGACTGGCCGGAGGAGCCGCAGGCGACGAGTTCGACGTCGGGGTCGATCTGGCGCATGGCGCGGGCCGTCTCGGCGGCGATCCGGCCGTACTCCTCGGCGGTCTTGTGGCCGGTCTGCCAGGGGCCGTCCATCTCGTTGCCGAGGCACCAGAGCCTGATGCCGAAGGGGTCCTTGTCGCCGTGGGCGGCGCGCAGGTCGGAGAGGGCGGTGCCGGAGGGGTGGTTGGCGTACTCCTGGAGTTCGACGGCCTCGGCGACGCCGCGGGTGCCGAGGTTGAGGGCCATCATGGGCTCGGCCTGGGGGCCGACCTTCTTCAGGAAGGCGATGAACTCGGAGAGGCCGAAGCGGTTGGTCTCCGTGGAGCGCCAGGCGAGGTCGAGGCGGCGGGGGCGCTCCTCGGCGGGGCCGACGGAGTCCTCCCACTTGTAGCCGGAGACGAAGTTGCCGCCCGGGTAGCGGATGGCGGTGACGCCGAGCTCGCGCACGAGGTCGAGGACGTCCTGGCGGATGCCGTCCTCGTCGGCGGTGGGGTGGGTCGGTTCGAAGATCCCGGTGTAGACGCAGCGGCCGAGGTGTTCCACGAAGGAGCCGAAGATACGGGGGTTGACTTCGCCGACCGTGAAGGCGGGGTCGAGCGTGAAGCGGGCGGTACGCGTGCTCATGGGATCCTTTCAAGCCGAGAAAGCGCTTACTGAAGACTAGGCCAGCCGTCTTCCGTCCAGTAGAGGGTGTTCAGCCCCAGTTTCGGCGTGCCGCCGTCGTCCCCGTCGTAGTAGTGGTACGCCAGCACGTCCCGGCCCTTGTCGCGGAACACCGACTCACCGCCCGGCCCGATGAACCTGCCGTGGCCGGCCAGCAGGAGGTCGCCGCCGCCGTCCAGCAGCGAGGTGCCCGTGCTGTCGGTGTAGGGGCCGGTGACCGCCGTCGACCTGCCGACTCTGATCCTGTACGTGGAGTTCACGCCGGCGCAGCACGCGTCGTAGGAGGCGAAGAGGTAGAAGTAGCGGCCGTGCCGGACGATGTACGGCCCTTCGACCGCGTAGGGGGCGTCCGGGCGGGTGGCCAGGTGGTGGACGGTGGCGCCGGTGCGGGCCTTTCCGGTGGCCGGGTCCAGCTCGACCATGCGGATGCCCGTCCAGTACGAGCCGAAGGACATCCACAGCCTGCCGCCGGCCTGGATCAGCGCCGGGTCGATGGCGTTCCAGGAGTCGGTGGTCTCCGAGGTGAAGACCTTGCCGTGGTCGGTCCAGGTGCCGGGCAGACCGCTCCTGGAGGTGGCGACGCCGATCGCGGAGTGGTTGGTGCCCCAGGAGGAGACGGCGTAGTAGAGCCAGTACCGGCCCGCCCGGTAGGAGATGTCCGGGGCCCAGGGGTCGCCGGTGGCGTTGTACTCGTACCACCAGGCGGGCGGCTCGGCGAAGGCGTTGCCGGAGTCGTCCCACCGCTTGCCGTCCTTCGACAGGCGGGCGCCGATGACGCCGCCGGTCGAGTAGGCGACGTAGCCGCCGGACCCGAGGTGGATGACGGTCGGGTCGTGGATGATCTGCTGGCCGGTGATCGGCCGGGGGTCGGGGTAGTCGGTGGCGGCCCGGGCGGTGTGGGGCAGCAGGGCGAGCAGGGCCGCCGCGGCCGTCGTGGTGAGCGTTCCGCGCAGGGTCATTGTCCCGCCAGTCCGGTGTGGGCGACGCCGGCCACGATCTGCCGCTGGAAGAAGACGAAGACGACGATCAGCGGCAGGCCCGCCATCAGACCGCCGGCCATGAGCTGGGCCCACTGGATGCCGTAGGAGTTCATGACGGTCGCGATGCCGTTCGGCATGGTCATCAGGTCGGGGTTGTTGGTGACCATGTACGGCCACAGGAAGTTGTTCCACGAGGCGATGAAGGTGAAGATGCCCACCGCCGCGAGGGACGGCCGCGCGAGCGGCACGACGATCGTGAAGAACACCCGCCAGCGGCCGGCGCCGTCGATGAACGCGGCCTCCTCCAGTTCGCGCGGCACGCCCTGGAAGAACTTGTAGAGGATGTAGACCATCGCGGCGGGCGCGCACTGCGGCAGGATCATGCCCCAGTAGGTGTCGACCATCCCCATCTGCTGGACGGTGGTGAACAGGGGCACGCCGAGGACGGCCGGGGAGATCATCAGGCCCGACATCACGATGCCCATGAGGACGCTCTTGCCACGGAACTCGGTGCGGGCGAAGCCGTATCCGGCGAGCGCGCTGACCACGAGGACGACGGTGGTGACGCAGACGGAGACGACGAGCGAGTTGACGAACCAGTTGTTGATGTTGCCGGTCTCCCACAGCGACTTCCACGCCTGGACCGTCCACACCTTCGGCAGCCAGTGCGGCGGGATCTCGGCCGCCTCCGCCTCGGACTTCAGGGAGGTGAACAGGGCCGCCGCGATCGGGGCCATGAAGACGGCGGAGACCAGAACGCCGACGACGGTGAGGACGATCTGGCTGGGTGTCCAGGGCCTGCGGGACCTGACCTGTATCCGGGCGGTGCTCATCGGGCGCCCTCCTCACGGTTGCGGAGCAGCCACATCCGCGCGAGGGCGACGACTGCGATGATCACGAAGAAGATGATGGACATCGCGGAGGCGTAGCCCACGCGGTAGCTGGTGAAGCCCTGTTCGAGGGTGTACTGGACGAAGGAGCGGGTGGAGAGCTCCGGTCCGGGGCCGAAGTCCATCATCACGACGGCCTGGTCGAAGAGTTGCAGCGAGGCGAGGATCTGGAGCGCGATCACCAGACCCGTGATGTGGCGCAGCATCGGCAGCGTGATGTGGACCATCCGGTGCCAGGCGTTGGCCCCGTCCAGCTTCGCGGCCTCGTAGAGGTGCTCCGGGATGCCCTGGAGGGCGGCGAGGTAGAGCAGGAAGGAGAATCCGACGGTCCACCACAGGGTGGTGATGACGATGGCGAGCATCGCGTACGACTTGTCGGTCAGCCAGGGGGTGTCGAGGCCGAACGTCTCGTTGAACAGGCCGATGCCCTGGGTGAACAGCCACTGCCACATGTTGGCGGCGACGGTCGACGGCAGCAGGAAGGGGGCGAAGAAGCACAGCCGCCACAGCCATTTGCCGCGTTCGATGTGGTGGGCGAGCATCGCGAGCCCGAACGCGAGGACCGTGATGCAGGGGACGACGAGCAGGGTGAACCAGGCGCTGTGGCCGAGCGCGTCCCACATGGCCTGGTCGCCGAAGGCCTCGCGGTAGTTGTCGAAGCCGATGAACCGGGCGCCCTCGCCGGAGATGTTGGCGTCGGTGAAGCTGAGGTAGACGCCGCGCAGCAGCGGCCACACCACGAAGAGGACGAAGAGCAGCAGGAACGGGGCGATGAACCAGCCGCCGTGCTGGAAGCCCTGCTTGCGGCGGACCGTCGCGGTGGCGGTGGCGGTCCTGGCACGGGCCGGTACGGCGACGGTCTGAGCGCTGGTCGTCATGCGACGGCACCTCCCTGCGCGGCGGTCCTGCCGTCCATGGGGTTCTTGCTGGCGAGAAGCTTCACGAGGTGGCTCTTCATGGTCCGGGCGACCGTGTCGGGCTTGGCCGAGCCCATCGTGGAGGAGACGACGACCGGGCCGAGGTCCTGGGCGAGGACGCCGGTGGAGCCGGCGAACCAGACCTTGGGTTCGGTGGCCTGGTGGTCCATGGCGCTCGCGTACTCGTTCTGCGGGGTGAGCTTCTGGTAGGCGGGCGTCGACAGGGTCGGCGTGTACGCGGGGATGTGGCCGCCGGCCGCCCACTGCTGGGCGTGCTGGACGACGTAGGCGGCGAGCTGGTGGGCGCCGTCGTCGGTGGCGCCGCCGCGGCCGGCCTGGTGGGGCAGGACGAAGGCGTGCGACTCGGCGTGGGTGGCCTGCTTGCCGAAGACGGGCGGCAGCGGGGTCGCCCCGTAGTCGAGCTTCGCGCCGGAGAAGACGGGCACCGACCAGTTGCCCTCCCAGGTGAAGGGGGCGCCGTTGATGAACTGTTCGCCGGTGGGAGCGCCGGGGATGACGTAGCCGTCGGTGACGTGCTGCCGGAAGAACTCCAGGACCTGGGTGGCCTTGTCGGTGTCGAAGAGGACCTCGGTGCGCTCGTCGTTGAACCACTCGCCGCCGAGCTGGGTGTAGAAGGCGACGAAGAACCACCACTGGAAGTTCTGGTCGTTGGTCCACAGCCCGATGGTCTGAAGGCCCTTCTTCTGGGCGGACTTGGCCTTCTTCAGGACGTCGAACCACTCGGTGGTGGAGCCGACGGGGATCATCCGGCCGTCGTCGCCGAGCAGGCCCGCCTTGCTCAAAACGTCCTTGCGGTAGAAGCAGAGCTGTACGTGGATGTCGAGGGGCAGCGCGTAGAGCTTGCCGTCGATGACTCCGCGGCTCCACAGCGCGGGGTTGAAGTCCTTTTCGTGGATGCCGTATTCGGCGAGGAGGTCCACGTCCCAGGGGTCCAGGAGGCGGCCCGGGGAGAATCCGGCGACGCGGCCCATGTGCATCACGCCGAGTTCGGGGGAACGGTTGCCCGCCGCGGCCATGGCGAGCTTGGTGTAGAAGGGGTTGCCCCACTGGAGGGTGGAGTCCTTCACGGCGATGTCGGGGTGCTCCGCGCGGAAGGAGTCCAGCATCGCGATCATGTTGGCGCCGTCGCCGCCGCTGAAGAGGTTCCAGTAGCGGACCCGGGTGTCGGCGCTGGAGGCGAGGGCGTCGGCCCCGGTGCCGAGCGCGGCGAATCCGAAGCTGCCCGCCACGGCCAGTCCGCCCGCGGCGGTGAGCAGTTGCCTGCGATTCAGGTCAGGTCGTCCCACTATGTGCCTGCCCTTACATGTCAGTGAGCGATCGATGCACTCTCAAGATCGGTTCGATATGTCGAAAGGCGCCCGTAACTTCGAACGGGACCGTAGATTCGAAGCGCTTCGACGTCAATGGGTGCGGCAGAAATTTCAGGACGGCCCGGGGGTTCTCAGATGTAGGGCACACCTGTTGGTTCTCGGTTGAACCAACCCCTGGCCGACCCGTGACGCGGGCCCAGGTCGCCGCGTACGCTCTGAGGGCTGCCGTGGGGGCGGTGAGGAGGGGGCGGGATGGACACCGCTGGCGCGCGCAAGAGGGCGGGGCGGATCGCCGGAGCGTTACGGCGTGCGCGGACCGGTTCCGCGATGCGCGACCTCGCGGGCGAGCTGGGTGCCGCCGTCCGGGCCAGACCCCGGCCTCCGTACGGAGTGCGCGCCGTGTGCCGGGCGCTGTGCGAGGAGATGACCGTCCACCGCGACGGACGCCCCGTCGAGCTGCGCTTCGAGCGGTTCCCCGACGAGATCGAGGTGACCGGACTCTGGGTCGAGCTGCCCGACTTCGACCTGATCATCGTCGAGGAGCGGGCCGAGGCCGTCCAGCAACTGGTCATCCTGGGCCATGAGCTGTGGCATCTGCACGCCGGTCACCGGCACGGCGGCGGCCCGGCCGCCGCGCGCGCCCTGACCGGCGCCCCGAACTGGCAGGACGCCCTGGCCGTCGCCGCCCGCAACGGCTCCCGGCAGCACGACGAGGCCGAGGCGGAGGCCTTCGGGCACCGGCTCGCGGCGGCGTTCCGCCCCTATCTCACCGGCCGCGGCGGACGGCTCGACCTCGACCCGCTGGAGCGGTCGATGGGCTACCGCGGCCCCCGGGGCACGGACCGGTGAACGACCTGCTCGCGGCGGGCAACCCGCTCAGCGGGATGTACGTCTCCTTCTGGCTGCCCACGGCCGTGCTGACCGCCGCCCTCGCGATCAAACTGCCCAGCATCCTCAAGCTGTGGCGGGACCCGCTGCTGCGGGCCGTCGGCGGACTGCTGCTGTTCGCCTGCGCGGTGTTCGTCTTCGCCGCGCCCAGCACGATCGCCTGGACCAACCGGGTCACCGGCGTCCCCAACATCGCCGCGCCCTGGGTGTACTCGCTGCTCACCGCGTTGTGCGCGTCCTGGCTGCTGCTCGTCGTGCACTGGCGCAACGGCCCCACCGACCGCCGGGAGCAGACCCGGCGGGCCACCCGCTGGGTGGTGTCCGTCTACGCGGGCGTGGTCATCGCGCTGTGGGTGCTGTTCGCCCTCGCCGACACCCCCGTGGAGCAGATCCGCGACCTGGACACCTACTACGCGAACACCCCGTTCATGCGGGAGCTGATCCTCCTCTACCTGACCGCGCACACCGTGGCCTGCTCGACGACGGCGTGGCTGGTGTGGAACTGGATCCGCACCGAAGGACTGGACGCCTGGCTGCGCTGGGGCCTGCGGTTCCTCGGCGTCGGCTACGCCACCAACCTCGTGTTCAGCGGCGCCAAGTTCACCGCCATCGTGGCCCGCTGGAGCGGACACGACCTGGACTGGCTGAACACCAACGTGGCCCCGTCGGCGGCCTGTGTCGCCGCCACCCTGGTCGCGGTCGGCTTCATCGTGCCGCACGCGGGACAGTATCTGCGCGAACGCTGGCTGGTCCGCCGCCGCCACCGCGCGCTGCGACCGCTGGCCCGGCTGATGCGGACCGTGTCCGGTGAACGCGAACCGTTCTCCCTGCACGCGCCGCCCGAGATCCGGCTGATCCGCCGCGAGACGTTCATCCGCGACGCGCTGCTGACCCTCGCCCGCCACCTCGACGAGGAGCTGCGCCGCCGCGCCCACGCCGCCGCGCTCGCCCTCGGCTCCGGCCCCGACCGGGCCCGGGCGCTGGCCGCGGCCGTCGCGATCCAGGACGCCGTGCGGACCCGGCGGCGCGCCCCGGACGGCGAGGAGTCGGCCGCGCCCGACACCACCTATCTGCTGCAGGAGATCCAGGCCGTGTCCGAGGCCCTGCACAGCACCGAGGAGATCAAGGCGGTGCGCGCCCGCGCGGCCGTCCCGGCAGAGAGCATGTCCCTCCATGACTGAACGCCCCTCCCCCGCCAGAGTCGCCGTGGTTCTCGGGGGGTCCCACACCGGCATGCTCGCGGCCCGGGCCCTGACCGGCCTCGCCGACCGGGTCGTGGTCGTGGAACGCGACGAGCTGCCCGGCGGACCCGCGCCCCGCAAGGGCCTGCCCCAGGCCCGGCACGCCCACATGCTGTGGTCGGGCGGGGTGCACGCGATGGAGGAGCTGCTGCCGGGCGTCACCGGGGAGCTGCGTGCGGCGGGCGCGCGGCGGGCGCCGGTCACCACCGACATGGTCGCGCTGTCGGCGCGCGGCTGGTTCCGCCGCTGGCCGGAGTCCCACCATGTGATCCTCGCGGGCCGCGACCTGCTCGACGCGACGGTCCGCGCGCAGGTCCTCGCCGACGAGCGCGTCGAACTCCTCGACGGCACCGAGGTGCTGGGGCTGGACGGCGGCCCGGCGGCGATCACCGGCGTCCGGGTGCGCGAGCGCGACGGCGGGGAGCGGACGCTGGCCGCCGGGATGGTCGTCGACGCCACCGGACGCGGTTCGCGCACCGCGCACTGGCTGGCCGGACTCGGCCTGCCCGCACCGGAGGTCCGCGAGGTCGACTCCGGTCTCGTCTACGCCAGCCGCCTCTACCTCGCCCCCGAGCAGGCCCGCGACGGCTTCCCCGTCGTCAACGTCCAGACCGAGCCCCGGGCCCAGGGCCCCGGCCGGGCGGGTTTCCTGCTGCCCGTCGAGGACGGCCGCTGGATCGTCACCCTGAGCGGCACCCGGGGCGGCGAACCGACCCCGGAGAACGCCTCCGGCGACGCGTTCGCCCGCTTCGCCCGGGAGGAGCTGCGCCACCCGCTGATCGGCCGGCTCCTGGAGCGCGCCGAGCCCCTGTCGGAGGTGTCGTTCACACGGACGACGGTCAACCGCCGCCACTCCTACGAGCGGATGCCGGCCTGGCCGGAGAACCTCGTCGTCCTCGGTGACGCGCTGGCCGCCTACAACCCGGTGTACGGGCACGGGCTGGCCGTCGGCGCGCAGAGCGCCCTGCTGCTGCGGGACCTGACGCGGCGGCACGGCTGGGGCGCGCCCGGTCTGGCGCGGCGGGTGCAGCGGGCGGTGGCCCGGCCGGTCGGCGCGGCCTGGGACCTGGCGATCGGGCAGGACGTGTTCTACCCGGGGGCCACCGGGAGCGGCCCCACGGCACGGGACCGGCTCGTGGCCGCGTACGTGGACCGGCTGATGTACACGGCCACCGGCAACGGGCGGATCGCCCGCCGCGTCACCGACGTGACGTCGCTCCAGCGGCGGGCGGAGGTGCTGCTGAGCCCGTCCGTGCTGCTGGCCGCGGTGCGCGGCCCGCTCAAGCCAGCCCTGGACGAACCGCCTTTGTCCGTGGACGAGTTGAAGCGGGCCGGCTTGCAGTGACGGCTATCCGGCGAACGCCGGCTGGGCCAGTCCCTTGCCCGCGCCGGGCACCACGAGGAGCGAACCGGCCACCGGGTGCGGGGAGTCGAGGCCGACGCGCGCGGTGGTGATGTACAGGTCGGTGAGGTCGGCGCCGCCGAACGCGCAGGCGGTGACGCGCGGGGTGGGCAGGGCGATCGTCCGGTCCAGCACCCCGTCGGGGGTGTAGCGGCGCACCGCCGCCCCGTCCCACAGGGCCACCCACACACAGCCGTCGGCGTCGACGGTGAGGCCGTCGGGGAAGCCCGCGCCGTCCTCGATCTCCACCAGTTGGCGGCGGCCGGTGACCCGGCCGTCGGCGTGGTCGAACACGTCGACGCGGCGGGTCGGGGAGTCGATGTAGTACATGAGGCGGCCGTCGGGGCTCCAGCCCGTGCCGTTGCTGACGGTCACGTCGTCCAGGACCGTCGCCGCGGTGCCGTCGGCGGTGATCCTGCTCAGGGTGCCGCCGCCCGGTGCCTCGTCGTAGCGCATGGTCCCGGCCCACAGGGAGCCGTCGGGGGCGACGGCCGCGTCGTTGGCGCGGCGGCCGGGGACGGGTTCGTGGCGCAGCCAGCGGCGGGAGCCGTCCGGGTCCAGCAGGGCGACGCCGTCGCGCAGGTTGAGGACGAGACCGCCGCCCGCGCGCGGCTTGGCGGCGCCCACGTGCTGGTCGGTGACCCGGACGGTGCGCCGGCCGGTCGCGGGGTCGTAGGTGTGGATCCGGCCGCCGAGGATGTCCAGCCACAGGAGGCGGGCCTCGGCCGCGTCCCAGGTCGGCCCCTCGCCGAGGGTGGCCTCGGCGCGGACGGCGACGTCGTAGGAGAGGTTCATCCCACGCTCCGGTGGCCGAGCCGCTCGGAGAGTTCGACGGCGCCCTTCGCGGCGAGCTGTTCCAGTTCCTCGCGGCGCTCGTCGCTCCAGCGGATCATCGGCACCGAGATGGACAGCGCGGCGACGACCCGGCCGGTGCGGTCGCGGACCGGGGCGGCCACGCAGGAGACGTCCGGGTTGGACTCCCGGCTCTCCACCGCGACGCCGCGCTCACGGATCTCGTCGAGGGCCTCGCGCAGCGCGTTGGGGTCGGTGATGCTGTTGGGCGTCATCCGGACGAGGTCGGCGTCGTCCGGGATGCGCGAGGTCAGCTCCGGCGCGGGCAGCGAGGCCAGCAGCATCTTGCCGACGGAGGTGCAGTGGGCGGGCAGCCGGCGTCCCGCCGCGGACACCATGCGCACCGCGTGCGTGGAGTCGACCTTGGCGATGTAGATGACGTCCGTACCCTCCAGGATGGCCACGTGTACCGTCTCGTCACAGGTCTCGGCGACCGAGCGCGCGACCTGCTGGCCCTCGGCGGCGAGGTCGAGCTGCTCGGCGTACCGGCTGCCGAGCTGGTACGGCCGCACCCCCAGCCGGTACCGTCCCGGTTGGCCCGGTACCGGGACGATGTACGAGCGGGCGGCGAGCGTGGTCACCAGCTCGTGCACGGTGGTGCGAGGCAGCTGGAGCTTGCGCACGATGTCGGGGGCGGAGAGCGTGCCGTCCCCGTCGAGGAAGAGCTCCAGGATGTCGAGAGCCCGGGTCACGGCAGGTACGAGACGTCCCACGTGCGGCCCCCTCCCTTGTAGGTGTCTGTGAGGCTGCGTTCGAGATTTCAACAGCCGATCGGAATGACGAACACAGGCTACTCAACCTGGGTTTGTCCGGGCAATGGTCCTGCGCGCACGCCTTGTGACAAGGTGACCTCAACGGGTTGGGGGACGGCATGGGAGAACTCTCCAAGGGCGGCAACACCCCGGTGGGAGCGGATCTCCTCACCGTCGAGCTGCACACCTCCGGCGACGGGGTCGATCTGAGCGCGCTGCTGGTCGGGGCGGGCGGCAAGGTCCGCTCGGACGCCGACCTCGTCTTCTACAACCAGCCCACCGCCGAGTCCGGCGCGCTGCGGCACCTCGCCGGCACCCCGGAGCGGATCGCGGTGGACCCCGGCTCGCTGCCCGCCGACGTGGACCGGGTGGTCCTGGTCGCCAGCTCCGACCCGGACGACGTCACACGTACGTTCCGCGAGGTGGGGGACGTGACGGTGCGGGCGTCCCAGCCGGGCACGGACGCCGTCGTCTTCCGCCAGCCGCCGCTGGACGGCGGTGAACGCGCGGTGCTGCTGATGGAGCTGTACCGGCGCGGTGACGGCTGGAAGCTGCGGGCGATCGGACAGGGGTACGCGGCGGGCCTCGCGGGTCTGGCGACGGACTTCGGGATCGACGTGTCGGAGCCGGAACCGGAACCGGAGGCCGAGCGGACGCCCGAGCCCGCGCCGCCCTGGGCGTCCGCTCCCCCGAGCCTGGTCAAGCCGCCGCTCGGCAAGGTCAGCCTCGACAAGGGCGGCCAGGTCTCGATCAGCCTCGACAAGCAGGACCGTGAACTCGTCGTCACCGTCGCCCTGGAGTGGGACGGCGGCAGCGACTCGCGCCGCCGCCAGGGCGCCGACCTCGATCTGTACGCCCTGTTCGTGCCCGCCGGCAAGGCCCTGCGGGACGGGGCGCAGCCGCCCGGCACGATCGTGAGGACCGCACGCGCGGCGAAGAAGGGCGAGACCCCGGACGTCGTCTACTACAAGAACCTGGGCTCGCTGACGCAGGCGCCGTACATCCGGCTCGACGGCGACTCCAAGGTGCCCGGCCGGGAGACGGTCCGTGTCGTGCGGCCCGACGAGCAGGGCTATGTCCTGCTGTGCGCCTACTCCGCCGTCAGCAACGGCTTCGGCTCCTTCAAGAGCTTCGGCGCCCGGGTCGTGATCGACGACGGGCGCGGCTCCACGGTCACCGTCCCGCTCTTCGAGAACACCAAGACCCGCTACTGGGTGGCGATCGCGCTGGTCGACTTCACCGGGCCCGACGGCGCCGCGATCCACCACGTCGAGGCGTACAGCGGCCGGATGAACGAACGCCGCCCGGTGCTGCACACGGACGGCACGATCGAGATGAACGCGGGCCCGGTGGAGTTCAAGCGCCGGTCCTGAGGCATCGGCTCATCCTCTCGTCTCGCCGAGCGCTCCTCTCAACCGCTGGGCGCGCAGCACCAGTTCGAGTTCGAAGCGGCGGTCGGGGTCGTCGATGCCCTCGCCCCACAGTTCGCGGATCTGGCGCAGCCGGTAGCGGACGGTCTGGGGGTGGACGCCGAGGCGGGTGGCGACCTCGGGGGCGCCGCCCCGGGTCTCCAGCCAGGCCAGCAGCGTCTCGGCGAGGCGCCGGCCGTGGGTGGGACCGCAGTCGGCGAGGGGGGCCAGGCAGCGCACGGCGAGGTCGTCGATCAGCTCCTCGGGCTGCAACAGCACCAGGGCCTCGGTGTGTTCGGTGCAGTACAGCACCTCCCCGGCCGGGAGCAGCCGGCGTTCCATCAGGCGCACCGCCGCCTCCGCCCAGCGCAGCGACTTGGCGGCGTCGGCGAGCGGCACGGGCGGGCCGATCGCGCCGGCCCAGCCGCCGAGCGCGCGGTGCAGGAGTTCGGGGCGGCCCGCGCAGTCGGGTTCGGGGACGACCATGCGGGGCTGCTCGTACTCCATGTCGAGCAGGACGCTCTGCCCCACGGCCGGGGCCATCGCCTCGCGGGCCGGGCGCAGGAGCACACCGACGGCGACCTTCTCGGGCAGCGGCCAGCCGACCCGGGCGGCGCGTTCGCCGAGCAGGTCGCCGGGGTCGGCACCGCGCTGACGCTCCGTCAGCAGCAGTTCCATCAGGCCGCGCTGGAGGCGCAGCCGTTCGCCGGCCTGGCGGGCGGCGGCCTCGGCGTAGCCGCGCACGGACTGGTCGACCAGGCCGTCGAGGTACTCGTAGCCCGCGTCGACGAGTTCGTACATCGCCGGGGGCGGGATCTCCACGCGCTGGCCGATCTCGGCGAAGCGGCGCCAGGCCAGCCGTACGCCCATGCGGTAGATCGCCTGGAGGGAGTCCAGGCTCCGGCCGCCCAGGCCCTCGCCGCGGCCGAACTCCTGGAAGACGCCGGGTGGGACGCGGGGGCGGCCCTCGGCGGTCTCCAGGTGCTGGACGAAGACCTCGATGGCGCGGCGGATGCCGACCAGGGCCATGGGTTCGCCCGACTCGTCGAGGACCAGGGGCAGATGGGGGTGCTCGCGGCGGATCTCGCGCAGGATCTCCTCGGCGAGGCCGGGCGCCTCGGCCATGGCGATCGCCGCGAACCGGCGCACCTGGACGCGCGGCACGTCGTGCCAGGCCGAACGCGCGGGCACCGTCGCCGGGCGGGCCGTCACGGGGTCAACCCCCCTGCCCCGCCTGCTCGTACGTGATCAACGGCGTGTTGGGCTGCTCGGGCGTCGCGTCGAGCACGGCGACGATTCCGAGGGCGGCGCCCACGGCGAGCGCGGCGGCCACCGCGACGGTCAGTGCGGCGGCGAGCAGTCTGGACATCGCAGGGTCAGCCTTTCCATGGCTCCGTACCGGCGGTCGTCCCCACCCCGGCGTCCCACCCTGCCTGTCGCGCCCAGTGTCAGCAAGACATTGACACCGCGTCAAGACCCGCCTACGGTTCCCGGCCCATAGAGCGGCCCGAACTCCGTCCTCAGACGCCCCTGGAGTGCCCGGATGCGCCGTACAGCCTCTCCTTTTTCCTTGATTCTTCTGGGACTCGGCACGTTCCTGCTGGTCCTGGCGCCGCTGCTGGCGTGGTACGTGACCCCGCGGGCCGCCGTGAACCCGATCGACATCGACCAGACCGCCGTCTACAAGGGCACGGGCAGAGTGTTCGACGTCGAGCAGGTCAGGACGGTGGACGACCGGACGATCACCGTCACCCAGCGGGTGCGCGGGAACGTCGAGGACAGCGAGCGCAGCGGGGACGCCGTGTGGGACGTCACGACGACGGTCGACACGGACGACACGCTGCCGGCCGCCGATCCGCACGACGCGCTGGACTTCACCCCGCACCGCTGGGTGATGGACCGCAGGACGACCGAGCCGGTGCACTGCTGCGGCGAGACCCCGTACATCGAGGGCGAGGCCTATCTGAAGTTCCCCTTCGACGTGCAAAAACGCGACTACCAGTGGTGGGACAACACCCTCGGCAACACGGTGGTGCTGCACTACCGGGGTAGCAAGAAGGTTCAGGGGTACACGGGTTACCGGTTCACCGGAACCGTCGCCCCGACGCGGGTCGGCACCCGCCAGGTGCCGGGCAGTCTCGTCGGGCAGGACGACAGCCCGCAGGTGCTGGCCGAGGAGTGGTACTCCAACCACGGCTTCGAGCTGGTCGTCGACCAGCGCACCGGCCGGGTGGTGTACGCGCGGACCGGCCCCCGGCGCACCCTGCGGGCGCCGGGTGCGACGAAGGACGCGGTGGTGCTGCTGGACAGCGAGCGGATCGCGTTCACGACCGCGACGCAGAAGGACGCCGTGGAGAAGGCGAGGGCGGACAGCGGACAGCTGAAGGCGATCGGTGTGACCGTGCCGGTGGGCGCCGCCGTGGCCGGGTTCGTCCTGATGGTGGCCGGTTCCGTTTTGGTGGTACGCGGGAGGCGGCATCCCCGTTCGTCCGATTCGCCCGGCCCTTCTCTCACGATGTGATGTGACGTCAGTTCTCATAAGGCCGGAAATTGTCACGCCGGTGAGTAGCCAGGGCGAACGGGGCGGCGAAAACTGTCCACCCCCACCTCCGCACAGCCCGCCCACAACCCGCTCGTAAGAAGCCCTCGATTCCCCCACAGGAACGCAGAACCACGCACCGCTCTGAAGTTCCGCACCCTGAGACGAGTTGGAGCGCACATGCCCCAGCACGTGCCACCGCTGCTGCACACCGCCCCCTCCTGGACGGTGCCGCAGCACCCCTCGGCGCATCCCCCACCTCCGCGCCGAATCGTTTTCCTCGCCCATCGGGACCTCGGCAACCAGGCCGCCGGGGGCTCCGAGCTCCTCGTGGACCGGCTCGCCGACGGCCTGACCCGCCTCGGCCACCAGGTCACCCTCCTGTGCGGCGGTCCCGCGTCGTACCGCGACTACCGGGTGGTCTCCGCCGGGGGCGAGTTCGGCCACTATCTGCGCGCCCGCTCCGCCTTCTCCCGCCAGGTCGGCGACTGCGACCTGCTGGTCGAGGTGTGCAACGGGATGCCGTACTTCGCGCCCCTCTGGCACCGCGGTCCCACGCTGTGCCTGGTCAACCACGTCCACACCGATCTGTGGCAGATGCGGTTCGGCGGGCCGCTGACCCCGGCCGCGCGCCTGGGCCGAAGACTCGAGCACTGGGCCCTGACCGGGGCGCAGCGCCGCAACCTGCTGGTGGCCGTCTCCCCCTCGACCGCCCACGCGCTGCACGGCATCGGCGTCGAACGGGACCGCATCCGTGTCGTCCACAACGGCGTCGAGGAGCCCGGACCACGCGCCGACCGCTCCCCCGACCCGCTGTTCGTGGCCGTGGGCCGGCTCGTCGAGTACAAGCGGATCGATCTGCTGCTGCGGTTGTGGGAGCGGGTGCGTCCCGTCACCGGCGGGCGGCTGGTCATCGTCGGGGACGGCCCGGAGCGCGAGCGGCTCCAGCACCTCGCGGGCCCCGGAGTCGAGTTCACCGGGCATGTCCCGGAGGCGGAGAAGCACCGGCTGCTCTGCGAGGCATGGCTGCTGCTGCATCCGTCCGCCGTCGAGGGGTGGGGGCTGGTCGTGACCGAGGCCGCCGCCCGCCGGACACCGACGATCGCCTTCGACGTACCGGGGCTCCGGGACTCCGTCGTGGACGGGGAGACCGGGGTGCTGGCCCGCGGGGAGTCCTCGTTCGCGGCGGCCTGGTGCGCGCTGGCCCTGTCCGCGCACCGGCGGGAGCTGATGGGCAAGGCCGCGCGGGAGGCGGCGGCGGGGTACCGCTGGGAGCGGACCGTCAGACAGTTCCGGGCGGTGGCCGCCGAGGCGGTGAGGGGGGAATCCGCCCATGCGCCGTAGGGACCCGGGGTACCGGGATCCGTCGCTCCGGCGGTCCGTCGCCCTCTTCCGGGCCTTCCTGCGCGAGCAGGACGACCCGCAGGCCTGCTACTCGCTGCTCGCCCGTGACTCCGTCGACCAGGTCGAGGCGTACGACGGGCCCGTCACCGGGCGGGTCGTCGTCGATGTCGGCGGCGGCAGCGGGTGCTTCACCGAGGAGTTCCGGCGGCGCGGCGCCCACGCCTACCTGTTCGAGCCCGACGCGGGCGAGCTGGGGGAGAGACCGCCCGACGGGGCGGTGATCGCGGACGGCTACCTGCTCCCGCTGTACGACGGGGCCGCCGACGTCACCTTCTCCTCCAACGTCCTCGAGCACGTGGCCGATCCGCAGACCTTCGTCAGCGAACTGGTGCGGGTGACACGGCCCGGCGGGCTGATCTACCTGTCGTTCACCAACTGGCTGTCCCCGTGGGGCGGTCACGAGTGGGCGCCCTGGCACTACCTGGGCGCGGAGCGGGCGCGGACCCGCTACCGGCGCCGTACCGGCAGGGCCGCCAAGCACACCCTCGGCGAGAACCTGTTCGCCGTGCACATCGGCCCCACCCTGCGGCAGGTGCGCGCACGCGACGACGTACGGATCGTCTCGGCGCGCTCCCGCTACTGGCCGTTCCTCGCCGAGACCGTCGTGAAGGCGCCGGGGATACGCGAGGTGGCCACCTGGAACCTCCTTCTCATCCTCCGGCGGTGTCCACCATGACGACGTCCACGGTCCAGACCCCTCCTCCGGCCGCCGTACCCTCCACCGCGCGCATGTCGGGCCCGCCGGAGGGACCGCGGTCACGGCGGTGGCTGCTGGGGTTCTGGGCCGTGGTGTTCGTCCTGCTCCTCGCGGTGCACCCGGGGCGGCAGACCTTCGACACCAAGCTGGGCGTCACCGTCGACCCCGCCCGGTTCCTGGGCGACCTGGGCCAGCTCTGGCAGGACCAGGGCGGCTTCGGCGGGATCTCCGACCAGTACTCGGGCTATCTGTGGCCGATGCTGCCGTACTACTGGCTCGCCGACGTGGCGCACGTGCCGGTGTGGCTGGCGGAGCGGCTGTGGCTGTCGCTGATCGTGTCGGTCGCGTTCTGGGGCGCGCTCAGGCTGGCGGAGCGGCTGCGCGTGGGAAGCGGGGCGTCGCGGCTGCTCGCGTCGCTCGCGTACGCGCTGTGGCCGGTGTTCACGGTGGTCGTCGGCTCGACCTCGGCCGCCGCGCTGCCCGGCGCGTTCCTGCCCTGGGTGCTGCTGCCGCTGGCCGACGAGCGGTACACGGCACGGGTCGCCGCGGTGCGCTCGGCGCTGGTCGTCCCGTTCATGGGCGGCGTCAACGCGTCCTCGACGCTGGCGTCGCTGCTCCCGGCGGGCCTGTATCTGCTGTCCCGGCCGCCCGGACCCCGGCAGCGCAGGCTGCTCGCCTGGTGGATCCCGGGCGTGGTCCTCGCGACGGCCTGGTGGTGGATCCCGCTGCTGCTGCTCGGCGTGTACGGCGAGAACTTCCTGCCGTACGTGGAGAGCGCGCAGACCACCACCGACCCGATGTCGGCCGTCGAGGCGCTGCGCGGCGCCGGGAACTGGGTCGCCTACCTGCACTTCGGCGAGGCCTGGCTGCCCGCCGGGTGGACGGTCGCCGCGTCGGTCGTCGTGATCGTCTGCTCGGCGCTCGCGGCGGGCCTCGGTCTCGCGGGGCTCGCCCGGCGGGACATGCCGGAGCGGCGCTGGCTGGTGCTGACGGTGCTCGTCGCGGTGCTGGTGCTGCTCGCCGGGTACGGCGGCGCGTTCGGGGCGCCCTTCCACGGGATCGTGCAGGACTGGCTGGACGGCGGGCTCGCGCCCTTCCGGAACATCTACAAGTTCCAGACCGGCCTCGCCCTCGCGCTGGTCCTGGGGATCGCCCATCTCGTCGGGGTCGCCGCCGAGTCGCGCGGCGCCCGTCCGGTACGGGGGCGGCGGCTGGCCCCGCTGGTCGCGGCCGTGCTGATCCTGCCGGGGCTGCTGTGGCCGTACCTCAACGGGTCGATCCTCAGCCCGGGTTCCTTCCAGGAGATCCCCAAGTACTGGACGGCGACGGCCTCCTGGCTCAAGGAGTACTCCCCCGACTCCCGCGCCCTGGTCGTGCCCGCGACCGCGCACGGCATCCACACCTGGGGCTCCACCATCGACCAGCCGCTCGACGTGACCGCCGAGTCCCGCTGGGCGCAGCGCGACTACGTCCCCTTCGGCACCCCCGGCAACCGGCGGGCGATGGACGCGGTGGAGCAGGCGCTGGCCGGCGGCGTGGCGGTGCCGGGGCTGGCCGACTACCTGGCCCGCTCGGGCATCTTCTTCGTCGTCGTCCGCAACGACCTGGACCCGGACCAGCTGGGGTACGTCTCCACCACCGTGGTGAAGCGGACCCTGGAGCAGTCCGGGTACACCCGGATGATCGGGTACGGCCCGGTGATGACCGGCGGCCGGATCGTGCACGACGCGCCGCTCGCCGTGGAGGGCCTGTACCCGAGGCAGCGGGCCGTGGAGATCTACCAGCCCCCCGAGGGCACCCCGCGTCCGGGGCAGGCCGCGCTGACGCAGGTCTCCGACACCGCCGTGGTCTCCGGCGGCCCCGAGTCGCTGCTGCCCCTCGCCTCCGGACTGCGGGGCCGGGCGAGCGTGCTGAGCGGGGACAACCATCCCGGGCTCGGGACGCCCCCGCTGCGGATCACCGGGGACGGGCTGCGTCGCGCGGACACCCGGTTCGGGCTGGTGAACCACAACACCTCGTACACGTACACCAGCGGCGAGCGCAACGCGTCCGGGGCCTCCCAGGACGCCGGTGACGCACCGCACCAGATCCTCCCCACGACCGGCCAGGACCGTCAGACGGTCGCCCAACTGCGCGGCGCCGCCTCGGTGACGGCGTCCTCGTACGGCAACTGGCTCTTCCATCTCCCGCAGTTCGACCCGGTGAACGCCTTCGACGGCGACCCGGACACCGCGTGGGTGGAGGGTTCGCTCGGCTCGGCGGACGGCCAGTGGCTGCGCATCGCGTTCTCGGACGGCGCCTACGACATGCCGTCCTCCTTCAAGGTGGCCCCGCTGCCGCAGGAGAGCGTGCGGGCCGCGCCGACCAAGGTGCGGGTGGAGACGGAGAAGGGTGCGCGGACGAGCTTCCTGCGCGCCGACGGCTCCGCGCAGAGCGTCAAGGCGCCGCCGGGCGAGACGGACTGGATGCGGCTGACGATCGTCGGCTCCGTGGAGCGCCGGGCCAACCTGCTGGGCGCGGGCTTCTCCGAGATCACCCTGCCGGACGTCCAGGTGACCCGGCTGCTGCGGCTGCCGACCGACGCCGACGGCAGCGGCGCCGCCGACGCCGATCTGATCTCCCTGCACCGCGCGGCCGACGGCACCGAGGCGGGCCTGCACCGCCGCTTCACGACGGCGACGGCGGGCACGTACGAGGTGCGGGCGAGCGCGGCGACCGTGCCGGGCGAGGCCCTGGACCGGATGCTGTACGAGGTGGCGCCCGAGGACCCGGAGCAGACGAACCGGGTCGTCGCCACCGCCGACTCCACCTCCACCCTCGGCACGGGCCTGTCGGCGCGCAACCTCACCGACGGCGACCTGACGACGGCGTGGATCGCGGGCGACCGGCCCACCCTCCATCTCAGCTGGAACGGGAAGCAACCGGTCGGCGAGCTGGTGCTGGCCCCGGCGGGCGGTCTGTCCACCCGGCCGACGGAGGTCGACATCAGCTCCCCGGACGGCTCCACGGTCGCCGCGGTCGACGAGAACGGTTGGGTCCGCTTCCCCGCCATCACCACGGACCGCCTCGACATCACCGTCACGCGGACCGCCCCGGTCACCCTCTACAACCCGATGGTCGACGAGAACCTGCGCCTGCCGGTCGGTCTCACCGAGGCCTATCTGCCGTCGCTGGAGACCCTCACGTCGTCGGCCCGCACCCCCCAGCCCGACAGCGACCGGGAGTTCACCCTGCCCTGCGGCAAGGGCCCGGACCTCGCGGTCGACGGCGAGCTGTACCAGACCGGTGTCAAGGGCACCGTCGGTGATCTGCGCGAGCGGCGCGGGGTGTCCCTGACGCTGTGCCAGGAAGGGCGCTCCGCACCGGAGGTGCAGCTGGGCGAGGGCGAGCACAGCGTCGAGGCCGGTGACGCCGGGGCGCTCACGCCGACCGATGTCACCCTCACCCGGGGCACGGTCGCCGAACCCGCCGCCGCCCGCTCCCTGGAGATCCGGGACTGGCTCGGCGACCGCCGCACGGTGACCGTCGGCTCGGGCGCCGCCGCCTATCTGACGACGTACGAGAACGTCAACGACGGCTGGCGGGCCACCCTCGACGGCAAGGAACTCTCCCCGGTCCGCCTCGACGGCTGGCAGCAGGGCTGGCGCGTGCCCACGGGCGCGGGCGGCACCGTGGAACTGTCCTACGAGCCCGCCAAGACCTACGACGGTGCGCTGATCGGCGCCGGTGCGGCGCTGCTGGTGCTCGTGGCCCTGGGGCTGTGGCGGCGGCGCTCGCCCAGCCAGGACGGGCCGCGGCCGGTGCCCGCGGCGCCGGGGCCGTGGCTCGGCGCGGTCGCCCTGACGGCGGTGGCCGTCGTGATCGCCGGCTGGTTCGCGCTGCTCGTGCCGGCGCTCGCGCTGCTGGCGCACCGGCGGCACCAGTGGCTCGTGCCGATCGCCCTCGTGGGCCTCGCGGGCGCGGGGATCGCGGCGGCGGCCGGGGCGGGCGAGCCGGTCTCCGCGGGCGAGGGCGCCTTCGGGCACGTCGCTCAACTGCTGGCGCTGATCGGCCTGTTCGCCGGGCTGGTGAGCGTACGGGAACCGGAACCGGAGCCGGGGCGGGAGCCGGACGACCCACCGACCCGGGAACTGCCCCGGGTGCGAGGGGGCGGGACGGCATGAGGACCATCCCGTTCCCCGTCGTGGACGAGGTCGCCCGGCACTGCCTCCAGGAGGAGGAACCGGAGACCGTCCACATCGAGGTGCATCTGCCGGGACGGCTCGACCCCTCGCATCTGCGCAAGGCCTTCCACGAGGCGCTCGCCCGCCACCCCCGCGCCCTCATGCGCGAGGCCCGGGGCCGCTGGTACCGCCGCCGCTACACCTGGGAGCTCACCGACCGCCCCGACGTCGAGGTCGTCACCTTCCCCGCCCCGGGCCGCGACGCCCTGCGGGACGCCCGCACCCGCGCCCTGACCACGGCCCCGCCCCTGACGGACTCGCCACCGGTGCGGCTGGAGGTGGTGGAGGTGGCGAACGACCTCACCGGCCCCACCGGCTCCACCGGCGAAGCCGCGGGCAGCCGTGCCGCCGGGGCGGCACCGGTGGGCGCGGCGGCACCCGCCCCGCGGCGGCAGGCGCCCCCGTCCGCCGGCCGGCACCCGGGCACGGTCCTCCTCCTCACCATCAACCACACCGCCCTGGACGGCCCCGCCTGCCTCCGTGTCCTCGCGACCGCCGCCGAGATCTACGGCGGCAGGGACAACTCCCCCGCCGCGCCGCCCGTCCGCACCGCGCCCCGCCCCCACGAACCCGCCACCAGGATGCCGTCCAACTGGTCACGCCCCGCACGGGTCGCCCCCGGCACCCCCGAACCCTCCCCCGGCAACGGCATGCTCCTCACCGACCTGCCCCTCCCCCACCGCCCCAGGGGCGCCCCGTACACGGTGAACGACCAGCTCATGGTGGCGACCGCCCTGACCCTGGCCCACTGGAACCGCGAACACGGCGACCGGCCCCGCCCCCTGCGCATCACGATGCCCGTCGACGACCGCCCCCGCGACATGACCATGCCGATGGGCAACGGCACCCGCCTGGTCGAAGTCCCCTTCGCACCGGCGGAGTTGACGACGAGGGACCTGCCCGCCCTGCTGACCCGCACGGCGGCCCGCACCCGCGCCCTGAAGTCCCGGCCCCGCCCCCAACTCGGCCATGGAGCGACCCTGTTGACCGCACCGGTGACACCGGTCGCCTGGCGGGCCGCCCTCACCAGGGGGCTGCGCCGCGCCGCCGCGCCCTGGACGTCCACGACCCTGCTCAGCAACATCGGCCGCGTCCCCTACCCGCTGGACTTCGGCGAGGAGGCGGGCCGCGCCCACGCGGTGTGGTTCTCGGCGCCGGCCCGGATGCCCCGCGGTCTGACCGTCACGACGGCCTCCACCGCGGGCCGGCTGCACCTCGCCCTGCGCTGGTCGCGCACGCTGCTGAGCCACGGCGACGGAGCGCATCTGCGGGACCTGTTCGAGCACCATCTGCACACCACGGACGGGGGCCCGCGATGACGGCCACCACATCGCACCCTCCCGGCCTGCGGGACTTCTACGAGAACCCGGCGGTCCCGGTGGCGTCGGGCCCGTCCCGCAGCCTGCGCCAGGCCCGCATGCTGGCCGCCGCCCTCGGCACGGGCCGGCCGCGGACGGTGCTCGACATCGGCTGCGGCGACGGCACGGCCGCCGCCCTCGCCGCCCCCCTCCTGCCCGGGCACCGGCTCGTCGGCGTCGACTGGTCCCAGGACGCGCTGCGCCGCGCCCGCACCCGGCTGCCGTACGCGGTGCGCGGTGAACTCGGCGACAGCGGGCTGCCGTTCGGCACGGAGTCGGTGGACGCGGTGCTGTTCAGCGAGGTGATCGAGCATCTGGTCGACCCGGACGCGGCGCTGGAGGAGATCCGGCGGGTGCTGCGCCCCGGAGGCCATCTGCTGCTGTCCACCCCGAACCTGGCGGCCTGGTACAACCGCGCCCTGCTGCTGGCGGGAGTCCAGCCGGTGTTCTCCGAGGTGAGTCTGCGGGCGATCCACGGGCGTCCCGGGCGCGAGGTCGTCGGGCATCTGCGGCTGTGCACGGCCCGCGCGCTGCGGGAGCTGGTCACCGCGTCCGGCTTCGCCGTCGTCGGGCTCCAGGGGGCGCCCTTCCACGGGGTGCCGCGTCCGCTCCGGCCGCTGGACCGGCTGGTGTGCCGCAGACCGTCGCTCGCCTCGATCCTGCTGTTGCACGCGCGGAAGACGTAGAGGGGCGTGGACCATGTGGTGGGGAGTGGCCGCGGCCCTGCTGGCGAACACGCTGTACAGCGTCGGTTTCGTCCTGGAGAAGAGGGCGCTGGGCTCCCTGCCGGCGGTGTCGGTCCGGGAGCCCGCGCGGCTGCTGCGGCTGGTGCTGGGCAGCCCGCTGTGGATCGGCGGATCGGTGGCGCTGGCCGCCGGGTTCGCGGCGCAGCTGGTGGTGTACCGGACGCTGCCCATCGCCGCCGCGCAGGGCATCTTCGTCTCCGGCCTGGTGCTGCTGGTGCTGCTGTCGGCGCGGCTGCTGGGCGAGGAGACGAGTGGGCGCGAGCGGTACGCGCTCGGGGCGATCCTCGGGGCGCTGCTGATGGTCGTCCTGTCGCTGGACGAGCGCACGGACACGGTCAGCCGGTCGGCGCCCTACCAGTTGATCCTGCTGATCTGCGTGCCCTCGCTCGCGTTCGGCGTGTGGCTGTACGGCTCGGCCGAGCGCCGGTCCCGTCACCGGCACCGGCTGCCGACGACCGGCGTCGAGTACGGGGTGGCGGTGGGGCTGCTGTACGGGGTCAGCTCGCTGGCGATCAAAGGGGTGTCGAGCCGGCTGACGTCCGGCGGACCCGGCGCGGCGGTGATGGACGTGCTGCGCTCGCCGTACCCGTATCTCCTGCTGTTCACCGGGGCGTTCGGGCTCGTCATGTCGCAGGCGGCGCTCCAGCGGTGCCGGGCCTCGCTGATCGTGCCGGTGTGCACGACGGTGACCTGTCTGTTCACGGCGGTGCTGGGGACGCTGTCGTTCGGTGAGGCGCTGCCGCACGATCCGGTGCGGCTCGCGCTGCGTCTGGCGGGGACCGCGCTCGCGGTGTCCGTGCTGCTGTCCATGCCCAAACACGACCGTCCCGCCCGATCCGCCGTTCCGGCCGAGGAGTTGACCCCACCGTGAAACCCGACGACCCGCTGCTCCGGATCCTCGCCTGCCCGCTCGACAAGGGGCCGCTGCGTCTGATCGACCCGGGCGAGGCGCTCTACAACCCGCGGCTGCGCCGCCGTTACCCGATCACCGACGGCATCCCGCAGCTGCTGCCGTCGTCCGGGGAGCAGGTCTCCGACGACGAGCACGAGGAACTCCTCCGGCGGATGGTGCCATGACGCTGGCCGCGCGCGTCGCCCCCGTGCTGCCCACCCGGCTGGTGGCCGCCCTCGCCCGGGCCGTGTACCCGCGGTTCGAGCCGGAGCTGGCCCGGCTGGACGAGCTGTGTCCGGCCGGGTGCGGGACCGCCGTGGACGTGGGCGGCTGGTACGGGCCGTGGACGCGGCGGCTGTCGCGGCGGGCCCGCCGGGTGGTGACCGTGGAGCCGGTGCCCCATCTGGCCCGGCTGCTCGCGGCGACGGCCCCGGCCAACGTGCGGGTGGTGCAGGCCGCGGCGGCCGAGGGCCCGGGCACGGCCCGCCTCTGGCTGCCCCCGGACGACGCGGGCGACCGGGGTGTCTCCTCGCTGCTGCGCCGCGACATCCACGACCGGGCGCTGCACGTCGGCTGTGTCGCCCTGGACGAACTGGGCCTGCGGGACGTGGGGTTCATGAAGATCGACGTGGACGGCGGCGAGCTGGCGGTGCTGCGCGGCGCGACGGCGATCCTGGCCCGCGACCGCCCGGCCCTGTTCATCGAGCTGGAGTCCCGCATCCGGCCGGTCGCCCCGGTGGTGACGTATCTGGAGGTCCTCGGGTACGCGGGCTGGGTGCTGCCCGGCCGCACCTGGGTGCGGTTGTCGGACTTCCCGCTCCGGGCCCATCAGGAGGCCGCGTCGTACGTGGTGCGCCAGGGGCTGCTGCGCCGGGTGCTGCCGTTCCGGGGGCCGCGCTACGTCAACTCCGTCCTGTTCCTCCCGGACGGCCGACGCCCGCGGGCACGGCGGCGCGGCGACCCTGAGGAGCGCCGTGAAGGGCGCCGTGAAGGACGCCACGGCGGGCACCATGGGGGGCATGCCTCCCGCGAAGCCTCCCGCTAGGCCCCTCACCCCGCTCGACTTCCAGCTGGTGCTGCTGCGCCGCATGGCCGACCACAACCCGGACCTGGTCGAGGACGCCCGCCACGCGCTGGGCGTCTCCCTCGCGGACATGCGCGAGGCGAACAAGCGGTGGCAGGCGATGCTCCGCTCGCCGCGCGCCCGGCCCGCCGCCTCCCGCTACCGTTCGGTGCTCGGCGCCCCGGAGCGGGTGGTCACCCGCACGGTGGGCGACATGGAGTGCGAGGCGTGGCTGTTCCCGGTCCCCCTGTGGCCGGATCTCCGCTTCGAGGTGCTGCTGGCCCCGGGCGGCACGTCGGTGTGGAACGAGTGGCTGGTCAGGGCACCGGGAGCGGCCGGGCCCGAGCCGCGCACGCTCGACGACCTCACGCCCTGGTCGTGCACGGTCGACGAGGTGGCCCGCGCGTTCGCCCCGGCCCGCCCCCTGGAGGGCACGGCGCCGACCCGCTGGGGCCTGGCCTTCACCGCGCCGGACCGGGACGGCGTGCCGCGGGAGTGCGCGGCGGAGTTCACCTGGGGGCTGCTGCAACGCCTCGGCGTGCAGGACGGCCCTCAGGCGTGACCGGACGCCGCGTCCAGCACCGCGGCGACGACCCGGGGCAGCGACTCGGGGTGCAGGAACAGGAAGAGGTTCGGTTCGACGAGCTCCAGCTCCATCACCCGGGGCTTCCCGTCCTGACCGTCGACGAGGTCGACGCGCGCGTACAGCACCTCCGCCCCGTCCGGCACGGCCGCCAACGCCCGTTCGGCGACTTCGAGTTCGGCTTCCGTGGGCTGCCACCGCTCCAGGCCCGGGTGGGCGACCTTGTCGGCGTCGAAGGCGGTGCCGGGCGCGAGGACGGCCCGCTTGCGGCTGGCGTGCAGCAGACTCCCGCCGAAGAACTGCAACGCCCGCTCCCCGCCCGTGTCGATGCCCCGCATGTACGGCTGGACCATCGCGGTCAGCCCTTCGGCGTGCATCCGCCGCACCTGCGCCACGGCGGTCCCGTGCTGCCCGGGCGTGTACCGGGCGGCGTACCGGGCACCGGCGCCCGAGGTCGGCTTGACGACGTACTCGTGCTCCCGGGGCAGGTCGACGGGGTCGCCGGGGGCGAGGTACCGGGTGGGGACGGTCGGCACCCCGGCGTCCGCGAGCTGTCCGACGTACCGCTTGTCGGTGTTCCAGCGCACGACCTCGGCCGGGTTGGCGAGCCGGGTGGCCTTCGCGCACCGCTCCGCCCAGGCCGTGAACTCGGCGGCCCGCCAGCTGTAGTCCCAGGTGGAGCGGATCAGGACGAGGTCGTAGGAGCCCCAGTCGGCGTCCGGGTCGTCCCAGGGGACGGCGTCCGCCTCGGCACCGGCGTCCCGGAGCGCCTGGCGGAGCACCGGCAGGTCACGGTCCTTGGAGGGCTCGGGCCGGGGGTCGTAGGTGGCGAGGGCGACTCGGGGCACGGGCGGGGTCCCTTCCGGTACGGCCGGTACTGCGGATCACCGGCAGGCTAACCGGGCCGGCCGCAACCACGGCAACCCGTTTGACCTTCCCCCTCGGTGAAGCCCCAGCATCGGGGGCGGAACGCGCGGGGCCGGAGGGACGGGAACACGCATGCTGACGATCGGGGCCTTCGCGAAGGCCTGCCGCCTGACCCCCAAGGCACTGCGGCTGTACGACGACCTCGACCTGCTGCGCCCCGCGCGGGTCGACCCGGAGACGGGCTACCGCTACTACACGCCCGACCAGTTGCCGCGGGCCCGGCTGGTGGCGTGGCTGCGCCGGGTGGGGATGCCGCTCGCCCGGATCCGCGAGGTGTGCGCGCTGGGGCCCGGGGCCGCGGCGGCGGAGATCCGCGCGTACTGGGAGCGGGTGGAGGCGGAGACGGCCGAGCGCCGCGATCTCGCCGGGTTCCTGGTGGCCCATCTGGCCTCGGCGGACACCGCGCCCGCCCCCGGGCTGCGGCTGCGCTGCGCCGCCGCCTCCGACCGGGGCCGTGTGCGTGCGGAGAACCAGGACACCGCGTACGCGGGCCCCGGCCTGCTGGCGGTGGCCGACGGTTACGGACCCGAGGGCGAGCGGGCCAGCGGCGCCGCGGTCGACGCGCTGCGGCACCTGGAGCCGGGCCTGGCGGCGGCGGGCGACGTCCTGACGGTGCTGGAGGAGGCGACCGAGGCGGTGCGCGGTGTGCCCGGCACCGGTACGACGCTGACCGCCCTGATCCGCACGGACGCGGGCGCGCTGGCCCTGGTCCACATCGGCGACTCCCGGGCCTATCTCCTGCGCGCGGGCGGCCTGTTCCGCATCACCCAGGACCACACCCTCGTGCAGTCCCTGGTCGACGCGGGCCGGCTGACCCCGGAGGAGGCCGCGACACACCCGCAGCGCGCCCTGCTCCTCAAGGCGCTGGGCACCGCGCCTCCCGACCTCCGCTTCCACGAGCCGGTGCCGGGCGACCGCTATCTGCTGTGCACGGACGGTCTCACGACCGCCGTCCCCGAGTCCCGGCTGCGCGAGATCCTCACCACGGCCGCCACCCCCGAGGACGCCGTCCACGCCCTGATCACGACGACGAACACCGCGGGCGCCCCGGACAACGTGTGCTGCGCGGTGGCGGACGTGCTTGCGGTGTCCTGACGTACGTCGGTGTCCTGGACGAGATGGGCACGATCGACTGGGCGGGCGAGGGCGTCGGCCGCCGCGCCGGACGTCGACCGTGAGCGCTTCTTCCGGCCGTTGATGCTCTACGGGAGCATCGTGGTGGCCGTGGTGGCCGTGGTGGTGTGGTGGGTGACGGTCGTACCCGGCATGGGGTAGGACCGACAGACGACGAAAGACCAGGAGTTGTCCGGCATGACCAGCGAGACCTCTCTCTTCCCGGCCCTCAGGGGCACCGACGCGGACCGTCCCGCCCTGCGGTTCGGCGACCGCGCGCTCACCTACGCGGAACTCGCCGCCCGCACCGCCGCCCTGGCGGCCCGGCTGGCCGGGCACGCCCGGGTGGCCGTGTGGGCCACCGCGGAGCTGGAGACGGCGGTGGCGGTGACGGCGGTGCTGGAAGCCGGCGTGGCCGCCGTACCGCTCAACCCGAAGTCGGGCCAGAAGGAGCTCGGGCACATCCTGAACGACAGCGCGCCGACGCTGGTGCTCGCGGCACCGGGTGCCGAGCTGCCCCCGCCGCTGGCGGATCTGCCCCGGCTCGACGTGGAGACGGACAGGGCCGTGGACGCGGCGGCCACGGCACCGGCCCCGGAGCCCCGGGTCTCGGCCGAGGACCCCGCGCTCGTCGTCTACACCTCGGGCACGACCGGCCCGCCCAAGGGCGCGGTGCTCCCCCGCCGGGCGATCACCTCGACCCTGGACGCGCTGGCCGACGCCTGGGAGTGGACCGGGGACGACGTCCTCGTGCACGGGCTGCCCCTCTTCCATGTGCACGGGCTGGTCCTCGGCACCCTGGGCCCGTTGCGGCGCGGCGGCTCGGTGCGCCATCTGGGCCGCTTCTCCACCGAGGGCGTGGCGCGGGAGCTGACCTCGGGCGCGACCATGCTCTTCGGCGTGCCGACGATGTACCACCGCGTCGCGGGCGCCCTCGCCGACGACCCCGGGCTGGTGCGTGCCCTGTCCGGGGCGCGGCTGCTGGTCTCCGGCTCGGCCGCGCTGCCCGTCCACGACCACGAGCGGATCACCGCCGCGACCGGCCGCCGGGTCGTCGAGCGGTACGGCATGACGGAGACCCTCATGAACACGAGTGTCCGCGCGGACGGCGAGGCGAGGGCCGGAACGGTCGGAGTGCCGCTGCCGGGCGTGGAGCTGAGGCTGGTGGAGGAGGACGGTTCGGCGATCCCCGGCCACGACGGGGAGACGGTCGGCGAGATCCAGGTGCGCGGGCCGAACCTGTTCACCGAGTACCTCAACCGGCCTGACGCGACGGCCGCCGCGTTCACCTCCGACGGCTGGTTCCGCACCGGTGACATGGCGGTGCGGGAGTCCGACGGTTATGTGCGGATCGTCGGCCGCAAGGCCACCGACCTGATCAAGAGCGGCGGTTACAAGATCGGGGCGGGTGAGATCGAGAACGCGCTGCTGGAGCACCCGGCGGTCCGGGAGGCGGCCGTGACCGGCGAACCGGACGCGGACCTCGGGGAACGGGTCGTGGCCTGGATCGTCCCGGCGGACCCCCAGTCCCCGCCGTCCGCGGCCGAGTTGGCCGACCACGTGGCCGCGCGCCTCGCCCCGCACAAACGACCGCGGGTCGTCCACTGGCTCGACGTCCTCCCCCGCAACGACATGGGCAAGATCATGAAGCGGGCGCTGCGTGCCTGACCGCCCGCGACGCCGGCCGGCCCGCGAGATCCTGGGCCTGCTGACGGACGACTTCGAGGAGCTCCCCTCCCCGTCCACGGTCCTGCCCCCGGACGGCCCTCTCGGCTGGGAGGGGTACGACGCCGCGCGCGCCCGGGCGAGGGAACGCACGGGCGAGGAGGAGTCGGCGGTCTGCGGCACGGGGCACGTCCAGGGCGCCCCGGCGGTGCTGATCGCCTTCGAGTTCGGCTTCCTGGGCGGCTCGCTGGGCGTGCGCACCGGCGACCGGCTGGCGGCGGCGTACACATACGCCCGCGAACACCGGCTGCCCGTGGTCCCGTTGATCGCGACGGGCGGCAGCCGGATGCAGGAGGGCATGCTCGCCCTGACCCAGCTCCAACGCGTGGCACGCCAGTCGGCGCTCACCCGGGAGGCGGGCCTGCCCCAGGTCGCCGTCCTGCGCGACCCGACGACCGGCGGCGGCTGGGCCACCCTCGGTGCCGGCGCCGACATCGCCCTCGCCCTGCCCGGCGCCCAGATCGGCTTCGCCGGCTCCCGGGTCCGCCCGCCGGACACCGACCCGACGGCGTACACGGCGGAGTCCCAGCTGGCGGCGGGAGCGGTGGACGCGATCGTCGCCCCCGAGGAGCTGCGCGGGACCCTGGGCGACTGGCTCCGCCTGCTGACGGGGGGCACGGCGACCCCGGCCCCGCCCCCCGGCCCGCTGGGCGCGACCGGCCTCCCCGCCACCGGCTGGGACGCCGTGCGGCGCGCCCGGGCACCCGAACGGCCGCGCGCCGCCGCCTACCTGGACGCCTACTTCGAGCACCGGCTGCCCCTCTCCGGCGACCGCTGCGGTGGCGTCGACCCCGGCATGCTGTGCGGGTTCGGTACACGCGACGGCCGGACGATCGCGTACGCCGCGCAGACCGGGACGGCGACCCGTCCGGCGGGCTACCGCACGGCGACGCGGCTCGTCCGGCTCGCGGACCGGCTGGGCGTCCCCGTGCTCACCCTCGTGGACACCCCCGGCGCCGCGAACGACGCGGAGGCGGAGCGCGCGGGCGCGGGCGCGGCGATCGCCGAGCTGTTCATGACGGTCGCCACCGCCCGCACCCCGGTCACCACCCTGCTGATCGGCGAGGGCGGCTCGGGCGGCGCGCTCGCCCTGGCCGCCCCCGGCGCCACGTACGCGACCCCCGACAGCTACTTCTCCGTCATCGCCCCGGAGCTCGCGGCGGCCATCCTGAAGCGCCCCCCGGAGCGGACCGAGGCGACGGCGGACCAGCTCCGCATCCGCCCGCAGGACCTGGCGGAGCTGGGGGTGATCCGGCTCCGCTGAGGTGGGGAACGGGATCGGGAGAGCCCGTGCGGGCACCTCGCGCGGGCGGCGCCCCGCACACCGCCCACCCGACATTTACCCAACCCTTACATCGGACATAAGCCGCAAAAACCCCCATTCAGCCGCTCCCCACCCGGCCCCCTCCAAGCGGCGCGCCCCTCCCGCCCCGCCCACGATGCCAATGAGGCCCGCCGCCCGGCGCGCCCCACGGTCAGTGCTCTCGGGAGGACCCTGCCATGACCGCCAGTGCCAGTCTGGAGCAGCTGCGCCGCTGCCACTTCGCCGTCGACCTGGGCGCGGCGCGGACGCGGGTGTACGTGAAGGGCGCCGGGCTCGTCGTGGACCAGCCGTCGGTCGCCGCGATGAACACCCGGACCGGCGCGCTGATCGCGGTGGGCGAGTTCGCGGAGCGGATGACGGGCCGCACCCCCGACTACATCCGGGTCGTGCGCCCCGTGTCCGGCGGGACCGTCGTGGACATCGAGATGGCCCAGCGCATGCTGCGGCACCTGCTCGGCGACAAGATCCGCCGCTCGCTGCGCCGCAAGCCGATCCTGCGCGCCGCCGCCTGCACCCCGCACGACGCGGACCCCCTCGCGCAGCGCGCCTGCATCGAGACGCTGGTCGGTCTCGGCGCCCGCCGGGTGGAGCTGGTCGACACGCTGATCGCCGCCGCCGTGGGCTGCGGACTGCCCGTCGAGCGCCCCGAGGCGACGATGATCCTGGTCTGCGGCGCCGCGGCGACCCAGATCGCCGTGCTCTCCCTCGGCTCGATCGTCACCGCCCAGCGCATCCCGGTGGGTGGCGAGGCCGTGGACCACGCGATCGTGCAGCACCTGCGCCACCAGCACGAGCTGATGCTGCCCAGCCAGTCGGTACGGCCGCTCCAGCTCGCCCTGTCGGGCAACGGCCTGACCGCACAGGGCCCGACCTCCACCGAGATCCACGGCCGGGACGTGGCGACCGGCCTGGCCCGCTCGGTCCAGGTCGACACCGCCGCCGTGCGCGACGCGATCCAGACGCCGCTGACCGCCGTGCTCGACGGCATCGGCAAGGTGCTGCGGGACTGCCCGCCGGACCTGGTCGCCGACCTCGCCGACCGGGGCATCATGATGGTCGGCGGCAGCGCGCTGCTCCCCGGCTTCGACCAGATGCTGCGTCAGGCGACCGGCATGCCGGTGCACATCGCCGAGCGGCCCGAGGTGTGCGCGGTGGAGGGCCTGGGCGCGATGCTGGAGGGCCGGATCGAGCCCATCGCCCTGGCGCCCCTGACCGACTGACCGGCGCCCGCCGCCCCCACCCGCCGAATCCGCAGCCGCCCGTGCCGAGGGATCCGCTCCCGCCCCTGCTGGAGGCCGTCCTGAGCGTCGGCACCGACCTCGAACTGCGCACCACGCTCCAGCACATCGTGGACGCCGCCGCCGAGCTGACCGGCGCCCGGCACGCCGCCCTCGGCACGACCGACCCGGGGCAGGACGGACTCATCGAGCTCCGCACCCCGGGCGCCGTGCCGCCCGCCTCGGCGGCCACGCTCACCGTGCCGATCACGGTCCAGGACGAGGACTTCGGCACCCTGCACCTCGCCGACAAGGAGCCGGGCGCCCTGTTCACCCCCGAGGACGAGCAGCTCCTGCACGTCCTCGCCGCCCAGGCCGGGATCGCCATCGGCAACGCCCGGCTGTACGAGGCGGCCCGTCAGCGCGAGCGCTGGATCGAGGGCGCCGCGGCCGTCACCACGGCCCTGCTCAGCGACGTCTGCGCCGAGGACGCCCTGGCCACCGTCGCCGAACGCGCCCGCATCCTCGCCGACGCCCGCGCCGGGGTCATCCTCCAGCCGACCGACGAGGGCGGCATGGAGATCGTGACCGCCTCGACGTACGACGACCCCGGCGACATCGTCGGCGCCACGATCGCCCCCGGCAGCCCGGTCCTCGTGCAACTCCTCGGCGGTGAGCCGGTGTTCATCGACGACTCGGCGACCGACCCGCGGATGACGACCCATGTGCGCCACCGCTTCGGCCCGAGCATGATGCTCCCTCTCCAGGCGGAGGGCCGGCTCATCGGCACCCTGGCCCTGCCCCGCCGCCGCGGCGACCGCCCCTACACCTCCGTGGAACGGCTCCTGGCCACGCAGTTCGCCTCCCAGGCCGCGCTGGCCCTCGTCCTCGCCGACGCCCGGCACCACCGCGAGCGCCTCGCCGTCTTCGAGGACCGCGACCGCATCGCCCGCGACCTGCACGACCTGGTCGTCCAGCGGCTGTTCGCCACCGGGATGATGCTGGAGAGCGCCGAGCGCCGCAGCGGGTCCGCCGACACCGCCGCCGTCACCGCGACCCTGGGCCGGGCCGTCGACGAACTCCAGTCGACGATCCAGGAGGTCCGTACGACGATCTTCGCCCTCCAGCAGCCTCCGGCGGACGCCCCGACGACGTTCCGCGGCAAGGTGCTGCGGGAGACGGCGGGCGCGGCGGCCGTCCTCGGCTTCGCGCCCTCCACGCAGTTCACCGGCGCGGTGGAGTCCCGTGTCCCCGACGAGACCGCCGGCCACCTCCTGACGGCGCTGCGGCGGGCCCTCGCCACCGCCTCCCGCCGCCCCGGCGTGACCCGCATCGAGGTGGCGGTGGACGCGACGGCGACCCTGCCGGACGGCCGGGCCGGTGTCCGCCTGACGGTGCGCGACGACGGTGACGGCGGCGCCCGCGGCACGGCCGAGACCTGGCAGGCGCCCCTGCCTGGGGGACCCGCGTAGAGGGTTAACCCTCGAATGCCTCCCGGCACCCCTCGAACACCCGCACAGCAATGACATGCCTACGTCAAAGCTGCCATCCTGCCTGCACGTCCCACCCCCCACGTCCTACCCCCCACTCACGGTCACCCGCACCGCACTGCTCAGCGCACCCGGGCAGCACACCCCGTCTGCCCGTTCCGGCACCGGCCGCCCACAGCGGCGACCGTCGCAGTAGGAGCAAGAGTGAGACGAACCCCCCGACAGGCGACCGCGGCGGGAGCCCTGGCCGCGACCGCCGCCCTGCTGGCACTCGGCGTGCAGTCGGTCCCCGCGACCGCGGCACCCGCCTCCCCCCACCCCTCCCCCGTGCGCTCCGGCGGCCTCCAGGCCGATCTCACTCCGGCCCAGCGCACCGCGCTCATCAGGACCCAGACGCAGAAGACCGGCGCGACCGCCGACACCCTGGGCCTGGGCGCCAAGGAGAAGCTGGTCGTCAAGGACGTCGTCAAGGACAACGACGGCACCCTGCACACCCGTTACGAGCGCACCTACGCCGGCCTGCCGGTCCTCGGCGGCGACCTCGTCGTGCACACGCCCCCGGCCTCGCTGGCCGCCGGCACCGTCAGCACGACCTTCAACAACAACCGCCGCACCGTCTCGGTCAAGTCGACGACCGCGACCTTCACCAAGTCCTCCGCGCAGGCGAAGGCGCTGAAGACCGCGAAGGCCCTCGACGCCGAGTCGCCCGCCGCGCAGAGCGCCCGCAAGGTCGTCTGGGCCGGCGAGGGCACCCCGAAGCTTGCCTGGGAGACGGTGGTCTCCGGGTTCCAGGACGACGGCACGCCCAGCAGGCTGCACGTCATCAACGACGCCACGACCGGCGCCGAGCTCTCCCGGTTCGAGGACGTCAAGACCGGCACCGGCAACAGCCAGTACAGCGGCACCGTCACCATCGGGACGTATCTGTCCGGCTCGACGTACCAGCTGTACGACACCTCGCGCGGCGGGCACAAGACGTACACGCTGAGCAACGGCACGTCCGGCACCGGCACCCTGATGACCGACACGGACGACACCTGGGGCACCGGCTCCGGCTCCAACACCCAGACCGCGGGCGTCGACGCGCACTTCGGCGCCCAGACCACCTGGGACTTCTACAAGAACACCTTCGGCCGCAGCGGCATCAAGAACGACGGCGTCGCCGCCTACAGCCGCGTCCACTACAGCACGGCGTACGTCAACGCCTTCTGGGACGACGACTGCTTCTGCATGACCTACGGCGACGGCACCAGCTCCACCCACGCGCTGACCTCGCTCGACGTGGCCGGACACGAGATGTCCCACGGCGTCACCTCCAACACCGCGAACCTCAACTACACCGGTGAGTCCGGCGGGTTGAACGAGGCGACCTCCGACATCTTCGGCACCGGTGTGGAGTTCTACGCCAACAACTCCACCGACGTCGGCGACTACCTCATCGGCGAGAAGATCGACATCAACGGCGACGGCACGCCGCTGCGTTACATGGACGAGCCCGACAAGGACGGCTCGTCGGCCGACAGTTGGTACTCCGGGATCGGCAACCTCGACGTGCACTACTCGTCGGGTCCGGCGAACCACATGTTCTACCTGCTCAGTGAGGGCAGCGGCTCCAAGACCATCAACGGGGTCACCTACAACAGCCCGACCTCCGACGGTGTCGCCGTCGCCGGCATCGGCCGGGCCGCGGCCCTGCAGATCTGGTACAAGGCGCTGACGACGTACATGACGTCCAGCACCAACTACGCCGGTGCCCGCACCGCCGCCCTCAGCGCCGCCTCCGCGCTGTACGGCTCCAGCTCCGTCCAGTACGCCGGGGTCGGCAACGCCTTCGCCGGCATCAACGTCGGCAGCCACATCACCGTGCCCACGACCGGCGTCACCGTCACCAACCCGGGCAGCCAGTCCAGCACGGTCGGCACCGCCGCGAGCCTCCAGATCAGCGCCAGCTCCACCAACAGCGGCACCCTGACCTACGCCGCGACCGGTCTGCCCACCGGCCTGTCGATCAGCAGCTCGACCGGCCTGATCTCCGGCACGCCGACCACCGCCGGGACGTACAGCACGACCGTCACGGTCACCGACAGCGCCAGTGCGACCGGCACCGCGTCCTTCACCTGGACCGTCAGCTCCACCGGCGGCGGCAGCTGCACCTCCACCCAGCTCCTGGCCAACCAGGGCTTCGAGTCGGGCAGCACCTCCTGGACCGCCACCAGCGGGGTCATCACCAGCTCCAGCAGCCAGGCGGCCCGCACCGGCTCCTACAAGGCGTGGCTGGACGGCTACGGCTCGACCCACACCGACACGCTGTCCCAGTCGGTGACCATCCCGAGCGGCTGCACGGGCACCACCTTCACCTTCTACCTGCACATCGACACGGCCGAGACCACCACCAGCACCCAGTACGACAAGCTGACGGTCACCGCCGGATCCACCACCCTGGCCACGTACTCCAACCTCAACGCGGCCTCCGGGTACGTCCAGAAGTCCTTCAGCCTCGGCTCCTACGCGGGCTCGACGGTGGCGCTGAAGTTCACCGGCGTCGAGGACTCCTCGCTCCAGACCAGCTTCGTCATCGACGACACAGCCGTCACGACCAGCTGACCGCACGGCACCGACGACCGGACGCCCCCTTCCTCTCCCCCATGGCGGAGGAAGGGGGCGTCCGTCGTCCCGCACGGCAGGGCGCGGGGTCAGCGGCGGGTGAACTGGACCCGGGTCGGCTGGACCGTGTCCGGGCGCACCGGGAGCGCCTGGACCGTCAGGCGCTCGCCGTAGATGTCGGTGATCCGGATCGTGCCGCCGCAGCCGGTGCCCTGTTCGGAGAGGAAGTAGTCGTACTCGGTGCGCGGGAGGGCGGTCCAGCCGCCGCCGCTGCTCACCTCCAGCCGGGCCACCGGGTTGCGGTGGCCGAGGACCTGGACGCCGCACCAGTAGGCGCTGGACCCGGTCTTGTAGCGCAGCGAGAGGGTGCCGGCGTCGGCAGGGCTGGTCAGGGTCCAGGTGACGGATATCCGGCCGGTGACCGGCGCCGCGAGCTTCGCGAACGCCTGAGGGCTCAGGTCGATGTCGCCCGGCCCGCACTCGGGGCACTCGTTGGTGATCCGGACCGTCACCGACGCGCCGCCGGCGCGGACGACGACGTACGCCCCGCACGCCTTGGACGTCTCGTAGTCGGTGTGGTTCATCGCCGCGGTCATGGTGTCGTCGGTGGGGCCGAAGGTGCAGGCCCCGTCGCCGTCGGCGGTGTCGTAGAAGGTGGCGACCCCCTGGTACGTCCGGCCCGGCACGATACGGCCGGCCAGCGGCGCGCCGGCGGGGACGGCGGCGGCCTCGCGGGTGGGCGTGGTGGCGGGGCGCTTCGAGGCGCCGGACGCCGGGGCCGCGGTCCGTGACGCGGACGGGGAGACCGACGCGGAGGCGGAGGCGGACGGGGAGGCCGACGCGGGCTCCGAGGGTGCGGGCGCGGGCGGCGCGGTGGACGACGGTGCCGCGACCGGGCGGCCGGCCACGGTGGTGCCGCCTCCCCCGCCGTCGTCGTCACGGAGGGCCGCCACCAGGGCCGCCGCGAGGACGACGGCCGCCACGACGGCGGAGACGGCGACGGCGCGACCCCTGCGGGGGCGGCGGCGATGATGCGAAGAGGACACCACGGATGAGGTCCTTACCTGTGTTCGGGGGAACTCCTTCGCCCTCAGGTCGCCGCCGGTCCCGCAGAGGTTGCCGTATGACGGGAAGTTTTCTGTCACCGGTGGTGCGGCGACGTCAGGTAGTGCTGCCTGAGGAGCTCCCTTCCGTAGTCGTTGCCGTTGGGCGTGCGGATGACGGAGTGGACGTGCTTCTGGGTGGCGCCGTCGCCCTGGGTGGCGCCGTAGGCACCGGCCAGCGGGCCCGGGGCCTGGCAGTCCACCTCGACCCACACCACCGGGCTGTGCACCCGGACGTAGAAGGCGTCGTCGTCGCCGGTGCCGCCCGACCAGGTGACGTAGGTGTCGGAGAGGTGCCGGGCGACCTCCGCCATCCGGACCTTCGCGGCGTCGGCCTTGGCGCGGCCCACGAACGCCTCGACGATGCCGAGGAGCTTCTTCTTCTGGGCGCCCGTCAGCTTGTTGCCCCTGAGGCCCGTGTACTCCTGGACGGTGTTGTCGGAGAACGCGCCCGCCTTCATGGATTCGTTCGACTTGGTGGCCGACTCGACGGCGACCGCCTGCTGCGCCGCGTCGAGGGAGTTGATGAAGGCGAGGGAGGCGAGCACCTCCTCGTGGCACACGGTGACCGTCTCGCCGTCGATCTCCATGGAGGTGGGCTCCGAGCCCCAGAAGCAGGGGCTCATGACGACCTGGTCGCCGAGGACGAAGTAGTTGACGACCAGGTGGTGGCCGTCGAACTGGAAGCCCCAGGGCTCGGTCGCGGAGGGCGTGCCCATCACGGTCCAGTAGTAGGCGTCCTCGTTGAAGGAGTTCGTGTTGCCGATCGCCTCGCCCGCCGCCTGGTTGATGCGGCGGATCTTCTCCGTGGTCTCCAGGCCGTCGGCGCTGAGCGCGGCCTTCAGCAGCGCGGTGCCCAGGTCCTTCTGGGTGTCGGTCAGGTCGGCGAGGGAGACGCCCTGGCGTTCGTAGGAGTCGACGTTGCTCCACAGCCGCCACTCGGTGGAGTGGACGGTGAACTGCGTGGACGTCTTCTGGTCGTCGGTGAGCCCGGCGAGGAAGGCGTCGGCGGCGGCGATGACGGGGGCGGTCGCCACGCCCGTCGAGTGGACGGTGAACAGGTCGTCGATCCGGTTGCCGTCGGTGGTGAGGCCGAAGAACTCCTCGGTGATGGACTGGTTGCCGGGGCCGCCCGCGCCGCCGCCGGGACCGCCGCTGGGCGCGCCGCTCGGGGTGGCGCTCGCGTCGGCGGTGCCTGTGCTGTCGTCGGCCAGCGCGACGAAGGCTCCGGCGCCGCCCATCGTGGCGACGGCCGTGGCACCGGACGCGAAGAAGACCTTGCGCATGAAGGTGCGGCGGCTCGCGTGCGCCGCCTTGGCGGCACCGGTGTCCAGCTCGGTCATCGTCGTCCGCTCCCTTGGTCGTCGGCCGGGTCCCCTGCGGACCGGCCACCGGACGCCCACCCTGGGACGCCCACCTGAGGCCCCGCTGAAGCGAGGGCGCGGGAAGGGCGGGTACGACCGTGCCGACCAGGCTTTCTATGAAGACGCCGTGGATCGCGCGGCGGTCCGGGGCAGCGTCACCGTGAACTCGGTGCGGCCCGGTGCGCTGACCACGTCGACGCGGCCTCCGTGGGCCTCGGTGAGCGCCGCCGCGATGGCGAGGCCGAGGCCCGAGCCGCCGCCCTGGCCGGGGGCGCGGGAGCGGGAGGCGTCGGCACGGGTGAACCGTTCGAAGACGGCGGGCAGCAGCCCGGCCGGGATGCCGGGCCCGTCGTCCCGCACGGCGACCACGCACGCGTCGGGCCGGGCCTCGACCGACACCTCGATCCGGGTGCCGTCGGGTGTGTGCGTGCGGGCGTTGGCGAGGAGGTTGGCGACGACCTGGGTCAGCCGGGCGGGATCGCCGGTGACCACGGCGGGCTCCTCCAGCTTCAGGGCGAGCCGCCAGTCGTGGCCGGTTCCGGCGGCCCGCGCGTCCCACACGGCCTCGGCGACCAGCGCCCCGAGGTTGACGTCGACCCGCTCCAGGGGCCGTCCCTCGTCGAGCCGGGCCAGCAGCAGGAGGTCCTCGACCAGGTCCGTCATCCGGGCGGACTGCGCGGACACCCGCCGCCAGGCCAGGTCCGGTGCGATCCGCGCGGCGCCGGTGTCCATCAGCTCGGCGTATCCGGCGATGGAGGCGAGGGGGGTGCGCAGTTCGTGGCCGGCGTCGGCGAGGAAGCGGCGCATGCGGTCCTCGCTGCGGCGCAGTTCGGCGAGGGAGCACTCGACGCTGTCGATCAGCAGGTTGAGGGCGGCGCCCACCTGCCCGACCTCCGTCTCCGGGCCGGTGTCGGAGGCGGGGACGCGGGTGAGGGTGCCGGTGCCGAGCGGCGCCCCGGCCACCTCGACGGCGGTGGCGGCGACCCGCCCCAGGGGCCGCAGCTGGCGGCGGATGACCCAGGCGCAGACGGTGCCCACGCCCGCCAGGCCGACGCCGGCGATGACCGCCTCGGTGACGATGAGGTCGTCGAGGGTGTCGGTCAGTTCGGCGGTGGGCAGCCCGGCGAGGACGGACGGGCCGTCGCCGCTCGCCACGGTGAGCACGTAGGTGCCGAGGCCCGGGACGGTGCGGATGTGCACGGCGCCGTCGGCGGGGATCCCGTCGAGGGCGGCGCGCTGGGCCGCGGTCAGGACGCGCTGGCCGCCGTCCGCGGTGACCGTCTCGGCGGCGACGGCCTTCCCGTCGGTGAGCCGGGCGGCGACGGTCCCGGCCGGCTGGCCGCGCTCGTTGAGGAACCCGAGGTCGGTGGCGTCCCCGGTACGGCGCTGGAGGCCGCCCTGGCTGCGGTCCGCGGCGTCCTTGACCCGCTGGTCCAACTCGGCCTGGAGGTGGGCGCGTTGGACGATGACGGTGGCGACGGCCATCGTCGCGCAGACCACGACGAGGGCGGCGGAGACGAACAGGACCAGCCGGGCCCGGAGCGTTCTCATCCCGCGGTGTCCGCCGCCCGCAGGACGTACCCGGCGCCGCGCACCGTGTGGATCATCGGCGGGCGCCCTTTGTCGAGCTTGCCGCGCAGGCTGTACACGTACACCTCGACGAGGTTGCCCTCGCTCTCGAAGGAGTCGTTCCAGACGTGGTCGAGGATCTGCGCCTTGCTGAGGACCTGCCGGGGGTGGCACATCAGGAAGTGCAGCAGGTCGAACTCCTTGGCGGTGAGCGCGACCGGCCGTCCGCCGCGCTGGACCTGCCGGGTGCGTTCGGCGAGGACGAGGTCGCCGAGGACGCGTACGGGTTCGTGGGCGGCGGCCTCCTCGGCGCCGGAGCGGCGCAGCAGGGCGCGCAGCCGCAGCACGACCTCCTCGACGGAGAAGGGTTTGGTCACGTAGTCGTCGGCGCCCGCCGACAGCCCGTCGAGCCGGTGTTCCAGACCGTCGCGGGCGGTGAGCATCAGCACCGGCAGCCGCGCGTCCTCGTAGCGCAGCCGGCGCAGTACGTGCAGGCCGTCGAGGTCGGGCAGCATGCCGTCGAGGACGACGGCGTGCGGGGCGCAACCGCGGGCCAGGCTGAGGGCGCCGCGGCCGTCGGCGGCGAGGAACGGCTGCCAGCCGGCCTCCTTGACGGCCCATGACAGCAGCTCGGTGAGCTCCGGCTCGTCATCGACGATGAGCACCCGAACCGCCCCGTCCCGCACACCAGTCATGCCCTGAGCCTGCCGGACGCCCCTGGGCGCCGGCTGTGCACCGCCTGAGCCGGGGCCATGACAGTCGGGCCCGGCCGCCGCTCGCCGTACCCGGCACGCGCGCCGCCCCGCCCACTCCCCGAACGCCGGGCCTCCACGCCCCCGGCCGCCCGACGAGAGCACCGCACCGCCCGCCTCGGCGGCCCCGCGGCGAGGGCCACCCGTATCCGACGGGCACGCGAGGCCGCTTCAGCACCTCATGTCGTGGGCGGGAACGCACGGACGCCCGGCCCGGCGCCGCCGTTCACCACCGGCGGCTCCCGGCCCGGCCCCGTCAGACCCGGGCCCCTGCGTCTCGGGCACCGCCGTCTCCTCCTCCCGGCCGCTCAGGGCCTCGCCCTCCACGTCCACGTGGGGCAGGGCGCGGTCCAGCCACCCGGGGAGCCACCAGGCGCGGTCGCCGAGGAGGGCGAGGACGGCGGGGACCAGGGCCATGCGCACGACGAACGCGTCGAGGAGGACGGCGACGGCCAGCCCGAACCCGATCATCTTGATCATGGACTCGTCCTCGCCGACGAACCCGGCGAACACCGCGATCATGATGAGCGCGGCGGCGACCACGACCCGGGCGCTGTGCCGGAACCCGGAGACGACCGCCTCGGGGGCCGACTCCCCGTGGACGTACGCCTCGCGCATCCGGGAGACGAGGAACACCTCGTAGTCCATGGCCAGTCCGAACACGATCCCGACGAGGAAGATCGGCATCAGGCTCATGATCGGCCCGGTCTGCTCCACCCCGAACAGGCTCGCCCCGTGCCCTTCCTGGAAGACCACGACGACCGCGCCGAGCGCCGCGAGCACGGACAGCAGGAACCCGAGGGCGGCCTTCAGCGGCACGAGCACCGACCGGAAGACGACCAGCAGCAGGATCACCGCGAGCCCCACGACGGTCAGCAGGTACGGCACCAGGGCTCCTTGCACCTTCGCCGCGATGTCGATGTTGAGCGCGGTGGTCCCGGTGACCTCGAAGTCCCCGGTGCGCTCCGCCCGGATCTTCTTGACGAGCGCCTCGGTGCGTTCGTCGGTGGGGCTGGTGGCGGGCGTGGCGGTGAACACGGCCGTGTCACCGGCCTCGTTGAAGCGGGGTTCGGAGACGGACACGACGCCCTTGGTGGCGGCGATCCCGTCCCGGACGGCCGTCGCGTCGGTGCCGTCGCGCTCGTCGACGACGACGGTCAGCGGCCCGTTGAACCCGGGCCCGAACCCGGCGGCCAGCGCGTCGTAGGCCCGCCGTTCGGTCGTGGTGACCGACTTGGCCTCGTCACCGGGCATCCCGAGCTGGAGCCCGGTGGCGGGGATCGCGAGGGCGCCGAGGCCGATGACTCCCAGCAGCAGCACGGCGAGTGGCCGCCGCAGCACGAGACGCGCCCACCGCGTACCGCCGTTGGCCCCGGTGCGGGCCGGCTTGCGCGGCATGACGGCCTTGGGCCAGAAGCCGAGCAGCGCCGGTACGACGGTGAGGGCGACGCCGACCGCGACGACGACCGCGCCCGCGGCGGCCAGCCCCATCTTGGTCAGCATCGGGATGCCGACGACGGCCAGCCCGGCCAGCGCGATGACCACGGTGAGCCCGGCGAACACGACCGCGGAACCCGCCGTGCCGACGGCCAGTCCGGCCGCCTCCTCGGGGGCCCGCCCCTTGCCGCGTTCCTCGCGGTAGCGCGAGACGACGAACAGGGCGTAGTCGATGCCGACCGCGAGGCCGAGCATCATCGCCAGGGTGCCGGTGCTCGCGGAGAGGCCGAACGTGCTGCCGAGGAGCGTGATGGCGAGCATGGTGAGGGCGACGCCGATGACGGCGGTGAGCAGCGGCAGGCCCGCGGCGGCGAGCGACCCGAAGGTGACGAGCAGCACGACGGCGGCGATGGCGATGCCGATGACCTCGGCGGCGCCGCCCGCGCCCCCTCCGGCGTCCATCGCGGAGCCGCCCGCCTCGACGGTCAGGCCGGCCGCGCGCGCCGGTTCGGTGGCCTTCTCCAGCGCGGTCCGGCTGGCGTCGGTGACCTGGCCGGACTCCACGTCGTAGGTGACCGTGGCGTAGGCGGTGGACCCGTCGGAGCTGACGGCCCGGGCGGTGAAGGGGTCGACGGCGGAGGCGACCTGGGAGCCGTCGGCGAGCGCGGCCACGGACTCCTCGATGGCCTGCTTGCGGGCGGCGGAGGTGACCTTCTGCCCGTCGGGGGCGACGAACACGACCCGTGCGGTGGCGCCGTCGGCGACCGCGCCCGGGAAGCGCTCCTCCATCAGGTCGTACGCCTTCTGCGACTCGATGCCCGGCATCGAGAACCCCTCGTCGGTGGTGCCCGGCGCCTTCGCGGCCCCCAGCCCCACACAGGCGAGGACCACGCCCCACAGCAGGACGGCGTACCACCGTCGTCGGAAGGCCAGTCGGCCCAGTCGGTACAGCAAAGCAGCCACGGCGGACTCCACGTTCGGGTCTCGGATACCCCTCCAGGCTGTCCCGCCGCACCGCTCCGGGTCGTCCTGCCACAGCCGTCAGTTCGGCCTACCGGATCCGCAGCAGCGCCTACCAAAAGCGCGGTACGGCGCTCAGCGCGCCGTAGGCCTCACGAGCCCCGTCTGGTAGGCGATGACGACGAGCTGGGCCCGGTCGCGGGCGTCGAGTTTGGTCATGGCGCGGTGCACGTGGGTGCGCACGGTGAGCACGCTGAGGGTGAGGTGGCCGGCGATCTCGTCGTTGGACCTGCCCTCGGCGGCCAGCGCGGTGACCTCGCGTTCGCGCGGGGTGAGGTCGGCGAGGCGTTCGGGGGCGGCGAGCAGGTTGCCGGGGGCGGTGGGCGCGGTGAGGAAGCGGGTGATGAGGGCGCGGGTCGCGCCGGGCGACAGGAGCGCCTCACCGGCGGCGACCACACGGATGCCGTCGAGCAGCGCGTCGGTGGTGACGTGCTTGCCGAGGAAGCCGCTGGCGCCGACGCGCAGCGCCCGGGCGACGTACTCCTCCGTCTCGAAGGTGGTCAGCACGAGCACCCGGGTGCCGGTCAGAGCGGGGTCGCCGCAGATCGTCCCGGTGGCGGCGAGCCCGTCCGTGCCGGGCATGCGGATGTCCATGAGGACGATGTCGGGCCGGTGGAGGCGGGCGAGCCGGACCGCCTCCTGTCCGTCGGCGGCCTCCCCGACCACCTCCAGGTCGTCGCAGGAGTCGATCAACAGCCGGAAGGTGCCGCGCAGGAGGGCCTGGTCGTCGGCGAGCAGCACACGGATGGTCACTTACCGGTCCTTGGGGTGGAGGGGCAGTGCGGTGGCGACCTCGAAGCCGCCCTCGGGCCGGGGCCCGGCGCACAGGTCGCCGCCGACGGAGTGGGCGCGTTCGCGCATGCCGATGAGCCCGAACCCGCCGCCGTCCCGGGCGGCTGTGCCGGTCCCGTCGTCGGTGACGGTGATCAGGAGGCGTGCGCGCTCGTAGCGCAGCAGCACCCGGGCCTCATGGCCGCTCGCGTGCTTGGCGACGTTGGTGAGGGCTTCCTGGATGATCCGGTACGCGGTCAGGTCCACGCCGGGCAGCAGCGGGCGGGGCTCGCCGTCGGTGGTGACGGTGACGTCGAGTCCGGCGGACGCGCAGACGGTGACGAGTTCGGGGAGCCGGTCCAGGCCGGGCGAGGGTTCCAGGCTGTCGGAGTCGTCCCCGGAGTGCCGCAGGACGCCGACGGTGGCCCGCAGTTCGAGGAGCGCGCTGGAGGTGGTCCCGGCCAGGTCGGCGAGGATCTGCCGGGCCTGGTCGGGCCGGGTGGCCACAAGGTGGGCGGCGGTCCCGGCCTGCGCGTTGGCGACGGCCATGTGGTGGGCGACGACGTCGTGCAGTTCCCGGGCGATCCGCATCCGCTCCTCGGCGACCCTCAGCCGTGCCTCCTCCTCCCGGGTCCGTTCGGCGTGCGCGGCGCGGGCCTGCACGGACTCCAGGTAGGCCCGCCGGATCCGGGCCGCGCTCCCGGCGGCGAGCGGCAGCATCAGCCACAGGCCGATCCCGACGGTCCTGAGCAGGAACAGGTTCCCGAACGGGGCGGAGGACAGGGAGGCGACGACGAGCGCGGCGAGCGTGACGGAGCCGTGGATACGGGTGGTGCGGGAGTCCGTGCGGTCGGCGAACCAGTAGAGCGCGGCCATGACGGGGGCGAGCAGCAGCGGGCTGGGCAGATAGCCGACGGCGGCGAGCGCGGCCGACCCGGCGGCGTTGACGAGGAGCACGGAACGGGGACGGTCCCGGGCCCACAGGATGGTGACGGCGGCGACGGCGCCCACGATCCGCGCGGGCCACACGTCCGGCTGGTCCCCGGCGATCCCGGTGCGGATCGAGGCCCCGAACATGGTGCACGCGAAGAGCGTGACCGAGACCATGGCGTCCACGATCCGCGGATGGTCATGGGCGTACCGCTCCAGATTGTTCCCGTTCATCGCCGACCCCGGCCCCGGTGCTCGCTCACGTACCCAGGCTGCCTCATGCGCGGCGCCGGGTCATCCCGCCCCCGCAGGCGCCGGAACTGCTGCGTCCGGAGGACCCCGTACCGCATCCGCAGTACGCCTCCCCCGCACGCCTCCCTCCCCGGCACCGTACCGATTCGCCTGATACGTTCGAATTGTTCGCATCAGTGTGCGGCATCCACTCCTGCCGCCCGTCCGACGGGAAGTCGAATGACCGGTGGACCCGAACCCATCAGCGCCGCGGCCCGTACGGCGATCGAGCGGGAGCTGTCGGACCTGCGCACCGAGCGCGACACCGTCCTGTCGACGCTGCGCGACGGCGGCGGCGACGAGAGCGGCGACCGCGCCGACCAGGCCGACGAACTGGAGCGCGCCACCGAACTCGCCCGGCTGGACCGGCGGATCGCCGAGCTGGACGGGCGGCTGCGGGAGGCGGCCGTCGCCGGACCCGCCTCCACCGATCGGGTCGGCGTGGGCAGCTCGGTGACCGTGCGGTTCTCCGACGGCACCGACACGACCGTGCGGCTCGGCGAGATCGCCGAGGCGCACGACCCGACGCTGGTGACCGTCGACAGCCCGCTCGGCCGGGCCCTGCTCGGCCACCACGCGGGCGACGTCGTCGAGTACGTCGCGCCAGGCGGCCGTACGAGCGCCACGGTGGTCTCGGTCAACCGGTGACGATGCCCGCGACGAGGTTGATGGTCGTGGCGAGGATGCTGACGCCGAAGACGTACGACAGCAGGCAGTGCCGCAGCACCACGGCGCGGAACCCGGACGTCGAGACACCGGTGTCGGAGACCTGGTAGGTCATGCCGAGGTTGTAGCTGAAGTAGAGGAAGTCGCTGTAGCGCGGCGGCTCCTGGGTGTTGAAGTCGATCCCGCCCTCGGTCCCGCCGCCTTCCGGCGCGTAGTACATGTACGCGTACCGCGTGGCGTACATCAGGTGCAGGGCCGACCAGGCCATGAACACCCCGCACAGCGCCGCCCCGGCCGCGGCGTGGCTCGTGCTCCCCCTGCCCGCCAGGAGCAGCGCCACGATGGCGACCAGCCCGCACAGGGTGGTGCTGACGACGGCGAGCTCCTCGGCGGCGGGCCGGAACTCCTCGCGGCGCGCGTTGCGCCGGGTGGCCTCGGCGTCCATCGGCCACAGGGCGAGCCACCCGGTGGCGACGAAGAGCAGCTCGCTCACGGCGATCCCGGCGAGGACGCCCAGCGGGGCACCGCTCACCAGGGCCACCGCGACGCCCGTCGCCGCGCCGGCGAGGGCCGAGACGGCCAGGCGCGGGGTGGCGGTGCGCAGCAGCCGGGCGGTCACGGGGCGGGCAGGTCGTCGAGGAGGTCCGCGCCGGGCACGAAGAAGAGGCAGCCGGTCACGGCCCGGGAGAAGTCGAGGATGCGGTCCGTGGTGCCGGGCGGCCTGCCGAGGAACATGTTGCGCAGCATCTCCTCGGTGACGGCGGGGGTGCGGGCGTACCCGATGAAGTAGGTGCCGAACTCGCCCCCGCCGCCGACCTGCCCGAAGGGCATGTTGTCGCGCAGGATCTGCCGCTGGGTGCCGTCCTCGTCCTCGATCGTGTTGAGCGCGACGTGCGAGTTCGGGGGTTTGACGTCGTCGGGCATCTCGACGTTGGCCGACTTGGTCCGTCCGACGACCTGCTCCTGCTGCTCGACGGTGAGCTTCGACCAGGCGGCGAGGTCGTGCACGTACTTCTGCACGATCACGTAGCTGCCGCCGCGGAAGCCGGGGTCCTCGTCGCCGATGTGGACGGCCTCGACGGCGGCGGCGTCCTGGGGGTTCTCGCTGCCGTCGACGAAACCGAGCAGGTCACGCTCGTCGAGGTAGGCGAAGCCGTGCACCTCGTCGACGACGGCCGCCGAGGCGCCGAGCCGGTCCACGATCAGACGGGCCAGCTCGAAGCACAGGTCCATGCGCCGGGCCCGCAGATGGAACAGCAGGTCACCGGGGGTGGCCGGGGCTTCGTGCCGAGGGCCCCGCAGCGGCTGGAAGGGGTGCAGCTCACGGGGCCTGGGTCCGCCGACGAGCCGGTCCCAGACCTCGGAGCCGAGCCCCGCGACACAGGTCAGCCCGTCGTCGGGGAACCGGAAGGCCACGGAACGGGTGAGCCCGGCGAGGTCCTGGAGCACCTCGCGCACGGTGTCCTCGCCGCCCGGGGCCACGGTGGCCACCAGGAAGACGGCCGCCTTGGCGGGCGGGGCGATGACGGTCTGCGGTGCGGCCATGGGACTCCCGTCGAACCGGAAAGGACCGGAGAGGAACGGACAGCGGGCGGAGGTGGGGCGGACTGCGGGCGGGGCGGACGCGCTCACCGTATCCACGCACCGGGGAATGCCGCAGTCCGAATGGCAGGCCCGCAACGGCGGACATAGCCTGCCGGGAGAGGGTGTCCCGACCCCTCGCACCCCTCCGGGAAGGGTTGAGCGCCGTGACCACCAGCAAGGACGAGCGCGAGCGGGAGCCCGTGACGGAACCCCCGACGGAGCCCCGGGTGGGGCCCGATCCGCGGGGGAAGCCCGGGTTCCGCCCCTATCACCACCCGGCGGCGGGCTGGGGCGCGGCGAAGAGCGTGACCCGCTTCATGGCACGCGAGGGCGCCCTCCCGGTGGACGGGCCCCGGGCGATCATGAAGATGAACCATGAGCGGACCGGGTTCGACTGTCCGGGCTGCGCCTGGCCCGACGACACCAAGGGCCTGCACCTCGACATCTGCGAGAACGGCATCAAGCACGTCACCTGGGAGATGACGGGCAAGCGGGTCGGGCGGGAGTTCTTCGCCGCGCACACGGTGACCGAGCTGGCCGGATGGACCGACCACGACCTGGAGAACCAGGGCCGGCTGACCGAGCCGATGGTCTACGACCCGGACACCGACCACTACGTGCCCCTGCCCTGGAAGGACGCCTTCGAGCTCGTCGGCCGGGCGCTGCGCGAGCTGGACGACCCGAACGAGGCGTCGTTCTACACCTCGGGCCGGCTCGGCAACGAGGCCACCTTCCTCTACCAGCTGATGGCCCGCGAACTGGGCACGAACAACCTGCCGGACTGCTCCAACATGTGCCACGAGGCCAGCGGCCGGGCCCTTCAGGCGTCGCTGGGCACCGGCAAGGGCACCGTGGACCTCAAGGACTGGGAGAGCGCCGACGCGCTGTTCGTCTTCGGCGTCAACGCGGCCTCCAACGCGCCGCGGATGCTGACCGCGCTGGCCGAGGCGTACCAGCGCGGGGCGCAGATCGTGCACGTCAATCCGCTGGTGGAGGCCGCCGCGACCCGGACGATCATCCCGCACGACTTCAAGGACATGGCGACGTTCCACGCCACGAGGACCTCCACGCTCAACCTCCAGCCCCGCATCGGCGGCGACATGGCGCTGCTGCGCGGCATGGCCAAGGCGGTCCTGGAGCAGTCGGCGACCGACCCCAGGGCGCTGGACCGGGAGTTCATCGACCGGCACACCACCGGGTTCGAGGAGTACCGGGCGCGGTGCGAGGCGACGCCCTGGGAGGAGATCGAGCGCCAGTCGGGGCTGAGCCGGGCCGATGTGCTGAAGGCGGCGCGGGTGTACGGGGAGGCCGACCGCTCCGTCGTCAGCTGGTGTCTGGGCCTGACCCAGCACGAGCACGGCGTCGACACGGTCCGGGAGATCGTGAACCTGCTGCTGCTCCGCGGGAACCTGGGGCGCGAGGGGGCGGGACCGTCGCCGGTGCGCGGCCACAGCAACGTCCAGGGCAACCGCACCTGCGGCATCGACCACCGGCCGACCGAGGCGTTCCTGGACCGGCTCGCCGAGGTGTGCGGCATCGACCCGCCGCGCGCGCACGGCCTGGACACGGTCCGCACCATCCAGGCGATGCGCGCCGGCGAGGTGAAGGTGTTCGTCGCGATGGGCGGCAACTTCGCGCTCGCCGCGCCGGACTCCCCGTACACCTACGCGGCGCTCGCGAACTGCGAGCTGACCGTGCAGGTGAGCACGAAGCTGAACCGCAGCCATGTCGTGCACGGCCGCGCGGCGCTGATCCTGCCGTGTCTGGGCCGCACCGAGAAGGACCATCAGCGCAAGGGCGTCCAGAGCACGTCAGTCGAGGACTCGATGAGCATGGTGCACCTGTCCGTCGGCATGAAGCGGCCCGCCTCGGAGCACCTGCTCTCGGAGCCGGCGATCGTCGCGGGCATGGCCCGGGCCGCGCTGCCCGACAGCCGGACGCCGTGGCAGTGGTACGTCGAGGACTACGACCGCATCCGCGACACCATGGCCAGGGCCCTGGACGGCTTCGAGGACTTCAACCGCCGGGTGCGGCTCCCGCTGGGCTTCAGGATCAAGCAGCCGGCCCGTGAGCTGGTCTTCCTCACCCCGTCGGGGAAGGCCGAGTTCTCCGCCGCCCCGCTGCCCGACGTGGTGCCGGCCCCGGGGGTCCTGGTCCTGGGCACCATGCGCTCCCACGACCAGTGGAACACCACGATCTACTCCGACGACGACCGCTACCGCGGCATCACGAACCTGCGCACCCTCGTCTTCATGAACCGTGCCGACATGCGCGAGCGCGGCATCGCCGACATGGGCCGCGTCGACATCACGAGCACCGCGAAGGACGGCAGCCGCCGCCGGCTGAACGGCTACACGGCCGTCCCGTACGACATTCCGCGGGGCTGCGCGGCCGGGTACATGCCGGAGATGAACGTGCTGTGCGCCCTCGGCGACTACAGCACCCAGAGCGACCAGCCGATCATGAAGCATCTGAACGTGACCGTCAGCCCCGCGGAGACGGGAGGCTGACGGTCCCGCCCGTCACTTCACGGAGCAGTGCAGGGAGTCGTCGACGACATCGGCGACGATCGTGTCGCCGGGGTTCACCTCGCCGCCGAGCAGCAGGGAGGCGACCCTGTTGTCGAGTTCGGACTGGATGGTGCGCCGCAGGGGCCGCGCACCGAACTCGGGCTGGTGGCCGTGGGCGACGAGGAGCTTCTTCGCCGCCTCGGTGACCTCCAGGGTCATGCCCTGGGCGTGCACGCGGTGCTTGCTGCGGTCCAGGAGGTGGTCGACGATCTCCGCCAGGTCCTCCCCGGTGAGGCTGTGGAAGACGATGATGTCGTCGATCCGGTTGAGGAACTCCGGCAGGAACCGCCCCCGCAGGTCCCCCATCAGCTCGTCCTTGAGCTCGGCGGCGTCCCCCTGGTGGGCGAGGATGCGGTGGGCGCCGATGTTGGACGTCAGGATGACCACGCAGTGCCGGAAGTCGACGGTACGGCCCTGTCCGTCGGTGAGGCGGCCGTCGTCGAGGATCTGGAGCAGCGCGTTGAAGACGTCGGGGTGCGCCTTCTCGATCTCGTCGAACAGGACCACGCTGTACGGGTTGCGGCGCACCTTCTCGGTGAGCTGGCCGGCCTCGTCGTAGCCCACGTATCCGGGCGGCGCCCCGACGAGCCGGGCGACGGTGTGCTTCTCCTGGAACTCGCTCATGTCGAAGCGGATCATGCGGTCCTCCTCGCCGAAGAGCAGCTCGGCGAGGGTCTTGGCGAGTTCGGTCTTGCCGACGCCGGTGGGGCCGAGGAAGAGGAAGGAGCCGACCGGCCGGTTCTCGTCGCCCATGCCGGCGCGGTTGCGGCGCACGGCCTGGGAGACGGCGGTGACGGCCTCGTCCTGGCCGACGATCCGGGCGTGCATCTCCTCCTCCAGCCGGAGGAGCCTCTCCCGTTCACTGGCGGTGAGCTGGGAGACGGGGATGCCGGTGCGGCGGGAGACGACGTCGGCGATGTCGGCGGCGGTGACCGAGACGACGCCCTCCCGGCGTTCCTCGATCCCGGCGAGTTCGCCCTCGACCTCGGCGATGCGGTCCTTGAGCCGCGAGGCCTTCTCGAAGTCCTCGGCGGTGACGGCCTGGTCCTTCTCGCGCCGCAGCTTGGCCAGCTCGTCCTCCCGGCTGACGACCTCGGTGGAGCGGCCCGCGCCGCGCAGCCGGACCCGGGCGCCGGCCTGGTCCATGAGGTCGATGGCCTTGTCGGGCAGGAAGCGGTCGCCGATGTAGCGGTCGGAGAGCTCGGCCGCCGCCGCGAGGGCGCCGTCGGCGAACCGGACCTGGTGGTGGGCCTCGTAGGCGTCGCGGAGCCCTTCGAGGATCTGGACGGTCTCCTCGACGGTCGGCTCGGGGATCAGGACGGGCTGGAAGCGGCGTTCCAGGGCGGCGTCCTTCTCGATGTACTTGCGGTACTCGTCGATGGTCGTGGCGCCCACGACATGGAGTTCACCGCGGGCGAGCGCGGGCTTGAGCATGTTCCCGGCGTCCATCGCGCCCTCGCCGCTGGCCCCCGCCCCCACGACGGTGTGCAGCTCGTCGATGAACAGCACGACCTCCCCCTCGGCCGCCTGGACGTCCTCGATGACCTTCTTCAGCCGCTCCTCGAACTGGCCGCGGTACTGCGCGCCGGCCACCAGCCCGGACAGGTCGAGCGACACGACCCGCTTGTCCTTCAGCGTGTCGGGCACCTCGCCCGCGACGATCCGCTGGGCCAGGCCCTCGACGATGGCGGTCTTGCCGACGCCGGGCTCGCCGATGAGGACGGGGTTGTTCTTGGAGCGCCGCGAGAGGATCTCCACGGTCTGCTCGATCTCCTCGGCCCGGCCGACGACGGGGTCCAGCCGCCCCGCCCTCGCCTCCTCGGTGAGGTCCCGGCCGAACTCGTCGAGGGTGGTGGCGGGCTGCTGCGGCCGGGCGGGCTCGCCCCGCAGCTTCGCGACGTCGAGGTCCTCGGCGCGCAGGAAGCGCCCGGCACCGGAGTCGGCGTCGCCGAGGAGCGCGTCGAGGATGTGCTCGGGCCCGATGTAGGAGACACCGGCGGCCTGCGAGGTGGCGTGGGCGAGGGCGAGGGTCCGTTTGGCGGCCGGGGTGAGACCGGGCTCGGCGGACGGCTCGGCGGCCTCGCGCGGCAGCGCCTCGGCTATCTTCCCGGCGAGTTCGTCGGGGTCGACTCCGGCGCGGGCGAGCACCCCGCGCGTGGGCTCCACCTGGGTGGCCGCCCACAGCAGATGCTCGGTGTCGAGGTCCGGGGTGCCGTCCTGAACCGCTTTGCGGGCGGCGGTGCCGAGCAGTTCGTGCGACGACTCGGTGAGCAGCCGCCCCACGGGCACGCGCTGCACGGCCGGCGGCGAGGACCCGGGCGACATTCCGAAGAACCGGTTGAGCATGTCACCGAACGGATCGGAGGGACCGAAGGGGGAACCGAATGCCATAGACATGGCAGCTCCTGAGTGCGGGAGGGGGGTCCCTCACACTCAAACCCCGCGCCCAGGGCACCGCAACAGGAGCCGACACAAGGCGGAAACGGTTCTTCATGGACAGCGAGAGGTGGGGCGGGTGGGACTCGAACCCACGGCCGACGGATTATGAGTCCGCTGCTCTAACCGGCTGAGCTACCGCCCCATAGCGGCGTGTCGCGTACATGTGTGCGCGCCGTCTGCCGCAGCATAGCCGCTCATACGATCTCCTGCTTCGTATGGTCGACTTCGCATGCCCTGAAGGACTCCGCTGTGACCTGCGCGGTTCCCGGCGTGAAGAGGGAGACATGAAAAAGGACCCCGTCGGGGTCCTCTTCAGTGCGCTCTCCCGACTGGACTCGAACCAGTAACCTGCCGGTTAACAGCCGGCTGCTCTGCCAATTGAGCTACGGAAGATCGAAGCTCCCCCGACTGGACTCGAACCAGTAACCTGCCGGTTAACAGCCGGCTGCTCTGCCAATTGAGCTACGGAGGAATGCCTCGTTGCATCGAACGTACCTCCCTGGGTATTCGCCAGGGGGCGGGCGTTCGCTGCGACACATACATTAGCGCAAGCAGGGGGGTGCTCCGCCAATCGGTTCCCCCCGCGACACTCGCCCCACGACGGAAGGGTGGCTCAGGCCATGCGCTACAAGCTCACGTTCGTCGCCGGACTGGCCCTGGGTTACGTGCTGGGCACGCGTGCCGGTCGCGAGCGCTACGAGCAGTTGAAGAAATCGGCCCGCCAGATCTCCCAGAACCCCGCGGTCCGCAACACCGCCGAGTCGGCCGCCCAGCAGGGCCGCCAGTTCGCCGGGAAGGCGTACCACGTGGTCAGCGACAAGGTGGGCGACCGGGTCCCGGACTCGGTGGCGCAGCGTGTGCGCTCGCTCAGGGAGCGCGGCGCGGGCGGCGCGGCGGAGGACGACTGGGGCACCAGCAACACCTGACCCCGCGGCCACGACGGACACGGCGGCCACAGTGACGCACCCCACCCCGTGGGGTGCGTCGAACTGTGCGACCAGCCACGGCGGAGCCCCCCGCCGGCACATCGCACGCGTCCGCGCGGTCTACGCGGCTCAACCACGGCGGCGCGTGCGGCAGAATTTTGGCCATGGGGATAGTCGCCGGGTTGGACAGTGCGCCCGATTTCACTCGCATCGTCGTCTGCGACGCGGACACGGGGTCCGTGCTGCGGCAGGGGTACGCCCCGCACCCGATCGAGGGGCGTCCCTCCGACGTCGACCCCCAGGCATGGCTGCTCTCCCTCGGTGAGGCGGCCGGCGGCGGACTGCTCGAAGGCGTTCAGGCCATCGGTGTGTCCGCGCAGCGGAACGCGGTCGTGCCGCTCGACGCGCAGGGCAACACCGTGCGTCCCGCCATCGTCGGCGCGGACAAACGGGCGCAGGTCGCGGCGGCGGACCTGATCGACGCGCTCGGCGGCAAGGAGGCATGGGCACAGGCCGTCGGCTGCGTCCCGCAGGCCGCCCAGCCCGTCACCAAGCTGCGCTGGCTGCTGAAGAACGAACCCGACGCCGCGGCGCGCTCCTCCGTCCTGCTCCAGGCCCACGACTGGCTCGTGTGGCAGCTGCTCGGACGGCCGGTGCGGCGGACCACGGACCGCGGCGGGGCCTCCGGCACCGGCTACTGGTCCGCGGCGTCCGGCGGCTACCGGCCCGACCTCGTCGAGCTGGCGCTCGGCCACCAGGTGATGCTGCCCGAGGTGATCGGGCCGTCCGACGCCGCCGGCACCACCCCCGAGGGGCTGCTGATATCCGCCGGGACCGGCGAGACCATGGCCGCCGCGTTCGGTCTCGGCATCGGGCTCGGGGACGCGGTCGTCTCGCTCGGCGCGTCCGGGTCCGTGATGGCCGTGCATCCCGAGGCGCTCGTCGACAGCAGCGGGATGATCACCTCGCTCGCCGACGCGACCGGCATGCACCTGCCCGTGGTCACCACCCTGAACGCCGTACGGACCCTGCGGGGCACCGCCGAGCTGCTCGGGCTGCCGGATCTGGAGGCGCTGTCCGAGCTGGCGATGAAGTCGACGCCGGGCTCGCACGGGCTGGTGCTGCTGCCCTATCTGGAGGGCGAGCGGACGCCGAGCCTGCCGCACACCGCGGGGACGCTGGCCGGGCTGCGGCGCGAGTCGATGAAGGCGGAGCATCTCGCGCGGGCCTCGTTCGAGGGCATGCTGTGCGGGCTCGCGGACGCGCTGGACGTGCTCAGGACGCGGGGCGTGGAGGTGCGGCGGGTGTTCCTGCTGGGGGCCGCTGCCGAGCTGGCGGCCGTGCAGGCGGCGGCGCCGGCCATCTTCGGCGCCCAGGTCGTCGTCCCGCAGCCCGCGGACTACGCGGCGATCGGGGCGGCGCGGCAGGCGGCCTGGGCGCTCGGGACGCAGCAGGGGACGCTCGATCCGCGGATCCCGCCGGCCTGGCAGGGCGCGGCCGGGGCGCAGGTCCTGGAACCCGGCGAGGAGCTGGCGGTGGGGCAGGCGGTGCGGCAGCAGTTCGTGTCCGTGCGGGACCAGACCCATCCCGGGGCGTTCAACGCGCGCTGACGGCCTTCCGGAAGGTAAGAGACCGGTAGGAAAGCGGGGCCCCGCCACCCCTAAGGCCGTACAACTGCGCGCTGTCGGCTTAATCGGTTGAGGTAACGCGGGTGGAGTGTCCGACGATAGGGGCCAGGGGCAACCAGCTCGGCCCCTGTCACCCACTCCGAGAGACGTAGCGTGCTCATACGACTTCTGCGGACCTATCTCAGGCCCTACAAGAAACCCATCGCCCTGCTGGTGCTGCTCCAGCTCCTGCAGACCTGCGCGACCCTCTACCTGCCCACCCTGAACGCCGACATCATCGACGAGGGCGTGGTGAACGGGGACACCGGCTACATCCTGTCCTACGGCGCCCTGATGATCGGCATCTCGCTGGCGCAGGTCGTGTGCAACATCGGGGCCGTGTACTTCGGCGCCCGGACGGCCGCGTCGCTCGGGCGGGACGTGCGGGCCGCGGTCTTCGACCGGGTGCAGTCGTTCTCGTCGCGCGAGGTGGGCCACTTCGGGGCGCCCTCGCTGATCACCCGGACGACGAACGACGTCCAGCAGGTGCAGATGCTCGCCCTGATGACGTTCACCCTGATGGTGTCGGCTCCGATCATGTGTGTGGGCGGCATCGTGCTGGCGCTCGGCCTGGACGTCCCGCTGTCGGCCGTGCTGGTGGCCGTCGTGCCCACGCTGGGCATCTGCGTCACGCTGATCGTGCGGCGGCTGCGACCGCTGTTCCGGACGATGCAGGTACGGCTGGACACGGTGAACCGGGTGCTGCGCGAGCAGATCAGCGGCAACCGGGTCATCCGCGCGTTCGTGCGCGACACCTACGAGCAGCAGCGGTTCCGCGACGCCAACTCCGACCTCACCGAGATGTCGCTGAAGACGGGCAACATGCTCGCGCTGATGTTCCCCGTGGTGATGACGACGGTGAACGTGTCGTCGATCGCGGTGGTGTGGTTCGGTGCCCACCGGATCGACAGCGGCGAGATGCAGATCGGCGATCTGACGGCGTTCCTGTCCTATCTGATGCAGATCGTGATGTCCGTGATGATGGCCACCTTCATGTTCATGATGGTGCCGCGCGCTGAGGTCTGCGCCGAGCGGATCGAGGAGGTCCTCGGGACCTCGTCCAGCGTCGTGCCGCCGCTCGCCCCCGTGGTCGAGCTGCGACGCCACGGGCACCTGGAGATCCGGGACGCCGGGTTCCGCTACCCGGGGGCCGAGGAGCCGGTGCTCAAGGGCGTCGGCCTGGTGGCCCGGCCCGGTGAGGTGACCGCCGTGATCGGCTCGACCGGCAGCGGCAAGTCGACCCTGCTGGGGCTGGTCCCCCGGCTCTTCGACGTCACCGAGGGCGAGGTCCTCGTCGACGGGGTGCCCGTCGCGGAGGTGGAGCCGGCGCTGCTCGCCCGGACGGTCGGGCTCGTCCCGCAGAAGCCGTACCTGTTCGCGGGGACCGTGGCGACCAATCTGCGCTACGGCAACCCGGACGCCACGGACGAGGAGCTGTGGCACGCGCTGGAGGTCGCGCAGGCCAAGGGGTTCGTGGAGGGTCTGGAGAACGGACTGGACTCCCCCATCGCCCAGGGCGGCACGAACGTCTCCGGCGGTCAGCGCCAGCGGCTCGCGATCGCCCGCACCCTGGTGCAGCGGCCGGAGATCTACCTCTTCGACGACTCCTTCTCCGCCCTCGACTACGCCACCGACGCGGCCCTGCGCGCGGCGCTCGGCCGGGAGACCGCCGAGGCGACCGTCGTGATCGTCGCCCAGCGGGTGGCGACCATCAGGGACGCCGACCGGATCGTCGTCCTAGACGAGGGACGGGTCGTGGGGACGGGGACGCACCGCGAGCTGATGGCGGACAACGAGACCTACCGGGAGATCGTGCTCTCCCAGCTCACGGAAGCGGAGGCCGCCTGATGGCCGGGCCCATGGGGCGGATGATGGCCGGCGGCGGCCCCGATCAGCGCTCGCTGGACTTCAAGGTGTCGGGGCGGCGGCTGATCGCCCAGTTCCGGCCGGAGCGGTTCACCATCTACGGGCTGCTGGCCTGTGTGGTCGTCAGCGTCGGGCTGAACTCGATCGGGCCGTGGATCCTCGGCAAGGCCACCGACCTGGTCTTCGCGGGCATCGTCGGCAAGCAGATGCCGGCCGGGGCGTCCAAGGAGGAGGCGCTGGCCGGGCTGCGCGAGCGCGGTGACTCCTCGGTCGCGGACATGCTGGGGAGCACCGACTTCACCCCCGGCCAGGGCATCGACTTCGACGCCGTCGGCCACATCCTGCTGCTCGCCCTCGGCGTGTTCGTCGTCGCGGGTCTGCTGATGGCGGGGGCGACGCGGCTGGTCAACCGGTCCGTGAACCGGACGATGTTCCGGCTGCGGGAGGACGTGCAGACGAAGCTGTCGCGGCTGCCCCTGTCGTACTTCGACAAGCGGCAGCGCGGTGAGGTGCTGTCCCGCGCGACCAACGACATCGACAACATCGGGCAGACGCTCCAGCAGTCGATGGGCCAGCTCATCAACTCGCTGCTGACGATCATCGGCGTGCTCGCGATGATGTTCTACGTCTCCTGGATCCTCGCGCTGGTCGCCCTGGTGACCGTGCCGCTGTCCGCGGTGGTCGCCACCCGGGTCGGCAAGCGGTCGCAGCCGCACTTCGTGCAGCAGTGGCGCTCCACCGGCAAGCTCAACGCGCACGTCGAGGAGATGTACACCGGGCACACCCTGGTGAAGGTCTTCGGACGGCAGGACGAGTCGGCCCGGCAGTTCGCCGAGCAGAACGAGGCGCTGTACGAGGCCGGGTTCAAGGCGCAGTTCAACAGCGGGGTCATGCAGCCGCTGATGATGTTCGTGTCGAACCTGAACTATGTGCTGGTGGCCGTGGTCGGCGGGCTGCGGGTGGCGTCCGGGGCGCTGTCCATCGGTGATGTGCAGGCCTTCATCCAGTACTCGCGGCAGTTCTCGATGCCGCTCACCCAGGTCGCGTCGATGGCGAACCTGGTGCAGTCCGGTGTGGCCTCCGCCGAGCGGATCTTCGAGCTCCTCGACGCGGAGGAGCAGGAGGCCGACCCGGCGCCCGCGCTCAGGCCGGACGAGCTGCGGGGGCGGGTCGCGCTGGAGAACGTCTCCTTCCGCTACGACCCCGACAAGCCGCTCATCGAGGACCTCTCGCTGAAGGTCGAGCCGGGGCACACGGTCGCCATCGTCGGCCCCACGGGAGCGGGCAAGACCACGCTGGTCAACCTGTTGATGCGGTTCTACGACGTGTCCGGCGGGCGGATCACGCTCGACGGCGTCGACATCGCCGCGATGTCCCGCGACGAGCTGCGCGCCGGGATCGGCATGGTCCTCCAGGACACCTGGCTGTTCGGCGGGACCATCGCGGAGAACATCGCCTACGGGGCCTCCCGCGAGGTCACCCGGGGCGAGATCGAGGAGGCCGCGCGGGCCGCGCACGCCGACCGGTTCGTGCGCACGCTTCCCGACGGGTACGACACGGTGATCGACGACGAGGGCACGGGGGTGAGCGCCGGTGAGAAGCAGCTCATCACCATCGCGCGGGCCTTCCTGTCCGACCCGGTGATCCTCGTCCTGGACGAGGCGACGTCGTCCGTGGACACCCGGACCGAGGTGCTGATCCAGAAGGCGATGGCCAAACTCGCCCACGGGCGGACGTCGTTCGTGATCGCGCACCGGCTCTCCACCATCCGGGACGCGGACACGATCCTGGTGATGGAGAACGGTTCGATCGTCGAACAGGGCGCGCACACCGACCTGTTGGCGGCCGACGGGGCCTACGCCCGGCTGTACAAGGCGCAGTTCGCGCAGGCCGTGGCCGAGGTCGACTGAGCCGCACCCCCGCCCGGAGGGTGCCGCCGGGTCCGGCGGCGGCACCCGCGGTCAGTCCAGGTAGCCCCTGAGCTGGTCCGCGAACGCGTGGTCCCGGAGCTTGTTGAGGGTCTTCGACTCGATCTGCCGGATGCGTTCGCGGGTGACGCCGAAGATCCGGCCGATCTCCTCCAGGGTGCGGGGGCGGCCGTCGGCGAGGCCGTAGCGGAGCTGGACGACCTTGCGTTCGCGTTCGCCGAGGGTGGAGAGCACCGCTTCCAGGTGCTCGCGCAGCAGCAGGAACGCCGCCGACTCCACGGGGCTCGCCGCGTCGCCGTCCTCGATGAGGTCACCGAGGGCGACGTCGTCCTCCTCGCCCACGGGCGCGTGCAGCGACACCGGTTCCTGGGCCAGCCTGAGCACCTCGCTGACCCGTTCCGGGGCCAGGTCGAGATGGTGGGCCACCTCTTCCGGGGTGGGCTCGTAGCCGCGTTCCTGGAGCATGCGCCGCTGGACGCGGACGACACGGTTGATCAGCTCGACGACATGGACCGGGACCCGGATGGTGCGGGCCTGGTCGGCGAGGGCGCGGGACATGGCCTGGCGGATCCACCAGGTCGCGTAGGTGGAGAACTTGTAGCCGCGGGCGTAGTCGAACTTCTCGACGGCGCGGATCAGTCCCAGGTTCCCCTCCTGGACCAGGTCGAGCATGGTCAGGCCGCGGCCGACGTACCGTTTGGCGACGGAGACGACCAGGCGCAGGTTCGCCTCGATCAGGCGGCGCTTGGCCATCCGGCCCATGACGACGAGCCGGTCCAGGTCGAGGGCGAGCCGGCCGTCCAGGTCGGGGGTGCTGAGGAGCTTGTCCTCGGCGAACAGGCCCGCTTCGACGCGCCGGGCGAGTTCGACCTCCTCGGCCGCCGTGAGCAGGGGGATGCGGCCGATCTCGCGGAGGTACTGCCGGAACAGGTCCGAGGACGGGCCGCCGGTGTCGGCGCGGGACCGGGCGGCCGGGGCGGGTTCGGGCGCCTCGGCGGGCTCCGGGGTCCGAAGCGCTTCGGCCGGGGGTTCCGCCGGTTCCGCCTCGGGGTGGTGCACGGCACGGCTCTGCGGAGGCACCGCGACGAGAACCTCGCTCTCGCCGTCGGGCTCCGCGCCGGCCGCACCGGTCTCTGTCTGTGTGAGGGTCTGGGTCTGCACGGGGGCGACCTCCAGGATGATCGCTGCTGAGTGCTGCGGCAGCGCTGTTTCGGGGGCGGAGTCGGCGGCCTCGCCGCTGTCCGTCCCATACGCGATGAGCGGAACCGCGGGGGTCTGGGACCCGCTGGGGACGGATCGGCCGCGCTCCGAGGACTCAGGCACCGGAACCCAGTGTGGAGTACGACACATCGCCGCCACGAGGGGCGTGCGGTGACTTTTTGAGTCCGGTCCGTGACCGGGTGGTTACCCTGACGGACCCGACACGCTCAGAGAGCTGCGGCTCCGTGTCCGCGCAGCGCCTGGTCGTACTGCTGGAGTACCCACAATTCGTTCTGTGTAGCGGCCAGTTGCGCGGGGTCTCCGCCCGCGGACAACCGGGTCATCTGGGACTGGATGTCCCGGATACGGCGCTCGACGGCGCGGCGGCGGACGGTGACGAGCTGGTCGCCCGCGTAGTTCTCGTCGACCGTGCGGCGCATGATCGCCTCCACGGCGAGCTCGGTGACCATCGCGCGGACGGTGTCGTCGGGAGCGGCGTCCCGGACCCGGACGAGGTAGTCCTGGGCGTCCTGCAGGCCGTACTCGGCGCCGCCCGCCTCCATGATCGCCAGCCGTACGGCGGCGTAGGGCACCGCGGTGAACTCGTCGATGCCGTACGCGTCGAAGGCAGGGGAGACCAGCTCGGGCCGCTGGAGGGCGAGTTTGAGCAGCTCGCGTTCGGTGGCGTAGACGGGGTTGCGGAGGTTCAGCGCCGGTCCCGAGGCGGCCGGGCGCGGGGCGTCCTCGTACTGCTGGGTCCGGCCGGCCGGGGCCGGGCCGCCCTTGCCGCCCTTGTCGCGGGCCCAACGGGCCAGCTGGGCCACCCGCTTGACGACGAACTGGGTGTCGAGGATGCCGAGCATCCCGGCGAGCTGGACGGCCACCTCGTGCTGGGCGCCACTGTTCTTGATGCGGGCGACGATCGGCGCGGCCTCGTCGAGCGCGGCGGCGCGGCCCGCCGGGGTGTCGAGGTCGTAGCGCACGACGATCTGGCGCAGCGCGAACTCGAAGAGCGGGGTGCGGGGTTCGACGAGGTCGGAGACCGCCTCGTCGCCCTTGGCGAGGCGCAGATCGCAGGGGTCCATGCCGTCGGGGGCGATCGCGATGTACGTCTCGGCGGCGAACTTCTGGTCGTCCTCGAAGGCGCGCAGGGCGGCCTTCTGGCCGGCCGCGTCACCGTCGAAGGTGAAGATCACGCGGGCGCTGCCGTTGTCCATGAGGAGCCGGCGCAGGATCTTGATGTGGTCGCCGCCGAAGGCCGTGCCGCAGGTGGCGATGGCGGTGGTGACCCCGGCGAGATGGCAGGCCATGACGTCGGTGTAGCCCTCGACGACGACCGCGCGGCTGGCCTTGGCGATGTCCTTCTTGGCCAGGTCGATGCCGTAGAGGACCTGGGACTTCTTGTAGATCGCCGTCTCGGGGGTGTTGAGGTACTTGGGGCCGTTGTCGGACTCGTAGAGCTTGCGGGCGCCGAAGCCGACGACCTCGCCGCCGATGTCGCGGATCGGCCACATCAGGCGGCCCCGGAAGCGGTCGATGGGGCCTCGGCGGCCCTCCTGGGAGATCCCGGAGAGCAGGAGTTCCTTGTCGGTGAAGCCCTTGCCGCGCAGGAAACGGGTCAGATGGTCCCAGCCCTGGGGGCTGTAGCCGACGCCGAAGTGGACGGCGGCGGCCTGGTCGAAGCCGCGCTCGGCGAGGAAGAGACGGCCGGTCTCGGCCTCGGGGCTGATCGCGAGCTGCTCGGCGTACCAGTCGGCGGCGATCTTGTGGGCCTCGACCAGCCGGATGCGCTCACCGCGCTGGTGGGCCGGGTTGTACCCGCCCTCCTCGTAGCGCAGGGTGATGCCGGCCTGGGCGGCGAGGCGCTCGACCGACTCCGAGAACGTGAGGTGGTCGACCTTCATCACGAACGTGATGGTGTCGCCGCCCTCCTGGCAGCCGAAGCAGTGGAAGAGACCCTTGCTGGGGCTGACCTGGAAGGACGGCGACTTCTCGTCGTGGAAGGGGCACAGGCCCTTGAGGTTGCCGCCGCCCGCGTTGCGCAGCTGGAGGTACTCGGACACCACGGCGTCGATCGGGACCGCGTCCCGTACCGCTTTTACGTCCTCGTCATTGATCCGTCCAGCCACGCAGTGATTCTACGGGGCCGCGCCGACACTCCTGGGGCGCCCGCTCACGGGACGAGGCTCTCCAGGGGGACGGCGGGGTTGGCGAGCGCCTCGGTGTCCACCTGTGCCTTCGATCGGATCAGCTGCTGGATGGGGTCCGTCACGTCCCAGACGTTGACGTTCATCCCGGCGAGGACACGGCCGTCCTTCACCCAGAACGCGATGAACTCGCGCTTGCCGGCGTCCCCGCGGATCAGCACCTCGTCGTAGGAGCCGGGCGGCGCCCAGCCGCTGTACTCCATGCCGAGGTCGTACTGGTCGGAGAAGAAGTAGGGCACCCGGTCGTAGGTGATGTCCCGGCCGAGCATGGCGCGGGCGGCGGCGGGACCGCCGTTGAGGGCGTTGGCCCAGTGCTCGACGCGCAGCCGGCTGTCGAAGAGGGCGTGGTGGAAGGAGGCCACGTCGCCGGCGGCGTGGATGTCGGGGTCGGAGGTGCGCAGCTGTTCGTCGACGGCGATGCCGCCGCCGTGCGCGCGGTCGGCGAGCTCCAGGCCCGCCGCCTCGGCGAGGGCGGTGCGGGGGGCTGCGCCGATCGCGGCGAGCACGTCGTGCGCCGGGTGCTCCTCGCCGTCGTCGGTGCGGGCGGCCAGGACCATGCCGTCCTGGCCGACGATCTCGGTGAGCTGGGCGCCGAAGTGGAAGCGGACGCCGTGCTCGCGGTGCAGGTCGGCGAAGAGGCCGCCGAGCTCGGGGCCGAGGACCGCGTGCAGCGGTGTCACGGCGGGCTCGATGATCGTCACCTCGGCGCCGTACTCGCGGGCCGCCGCCGCGACCTCCAGGCCGATCCAGCCGGCGCCCGCGATCACCAGGTGCCCGTTGTCGCGGCCGAGCGCGGCGAGGACGCCCTTGAGACGCTCGGCGTGGGCGAGGCGGCGCAGGTGGTGGACGCCGGCGAGGCCGGTGCCGGGGATGTCCAGACGGCGGGGTTCGGCGCCGGTGGCGATGAGGAGCTTGTCGTAGTGGACCAGCGTGCCGTCGTCGCCGAAGCGGACCGTCTTCGCGGCGCGGTCGACGGCGTCGACGGTCTGGCCGAGGTGCAGCTCGATGTCGTTGCGCGCGTACCAGGCCGGCTCGTGCACGAAGACGCTGTCGCGTTCCTCCTTGCCGAGCAGATAGCCCTTGGACAGGGGCGGGCGCTCGTAGGGGTGGTCGCGCTCGTCGCTGATCAGTATCACGCGGCCGGTGAAGCCCTCCGCTCGGAGCGTCTCGGCCGCCTTCGCGCCGGCGAGACCGCCTCCGACGATGACGAATGTCTGATCCGCGTCGACCACTTGATGCCTCCTCTTAAAGGTGCCGCCACATGGGAGCGTCCCGCACGGAGCGTGATGGGGGAAGAGGGAGTGGACCGATCAGGCCACGCAGGGTCACATTCGGGCGGGTTTCGCCGCACACCGGGCGCGTCGGGTTCACAAGCGGCCCGTCATGCGTGCGTGAAGCGATCGGGCGGACGCGTCCGTGAGCGAGGCGATCTGGTCGACGACGACCCGCTTGCGCGCGCGGTCGTCCGGCGCCCCGTCGAACAGGGCCCGGAACTGGGGGTCGAGGCCGTCGGGGGCGCGGCGGGTGAGCGCCTCGGCCAGCTCGGCGACCACGATCCGCTGGTCCGCGCGCAGCCGCTCCTGCTCGGCCCGCTGCATCACGTACCGGTCCGCGACGGCCTTGAGGACCGCGCACTCCAGCCTCGTCCCGTGCGGTACGACGAGGGCGGCGCCGTAGCGTGTGAGGGCGCCGGTGCCGTACCGGGCGCGGGTGGCGGCCTCGGCGGCGAGGGCGAAGCGGCCGATGAGCTGGCTGGTGGCGTCCTTCAGGCGGGCCTGGGCGACCGCGGTGCCGTCGTAGCCGTGCGGCCACCAGTCCTCGTCCTGGAGGCGGTCGAGGGCGGCGGCGAGTTCGGCGGGGTCCGTGCCGGCGGGGACGTAGCGGCCGACGGCGACCGCGAAGACCTCCTGGCGTTCCGGTTCGGCGTGCAGGCAGTTGGGGTCGATGTGGCCCGCGTGCAGTCCGTCCTCGACGTCGTGGACCGAGTACGCCACGTCGTCCGCCCAGTCCATGACCTGGGCCTCGAAGGTCGTCCGGGTGCCGGGGGCGTCCTTGCGGACCCAGTCGAAGACGGGCCGGTCGTCCTCGTACACGCCGAACTTCGGGGACGCCGGGTCCGAGGGGTGGCCGCCCCGGGGCCAGGGGTACTTGGTGGCGGCGTCGAGCGCGGCGCGGGTGAGGTTGAGGCCGACGGAGCCCTCGGGGGTGAACCGCTTGGGCTCGATGCGGGTGAGCAGGCGCAGGGACTGGGCGTTGCCCTCGAAGCCGCCGCAGTCCTCGGCGAACTCGTTGAGCGCCTGTTCGCCGTTGTGCCCGAAGGGCGGGTGGCCGAGGTCGTGCGAGAGGCAGGCGGCTTCGACGAGGTCGGGGTCGCAGCCGAGGGCCTCGCCGAGTTCGCGGCCCACCTGGGCGCATTCCAGGGAGTGGGTCAGCCGGGTGCGGGGGCTGGCGTCCCAGGCCTGGTTGCGGGTGCCCGGGGTGACGACCTGGGTCTTGCCCGCCAGTCTGCGCAGCGCCGCGGAGTGCAGGACGCGGGCACGGTCGCGCTGGAAGGCGGTGCGGCCGGGGCGCTTGTCGGGTTCGGGTGCCCAGCGCTCGGTGGAATGCGGGTCGTACGACATGTCTCGACAGTACGGGCAGGCAGTGACAAACGGAGTGCGCCTTGTCGTGCGCCTGTCGTGGTTCGGGGTGTTGTGGTCCGGGCTGTCGTGGTTCTGGCTGCCGTGGTCCGGGCTGTCGTTGTCCGGGCTGTCGTGGTTCAGACGGCGAGTGCGGGCCGGGTGCCGCTGTGCGCGTTCGTGCGGCGCGCGGTCAGGTCGTAGCGGGCGAGGAGCAGGTCCGCCATCGCCGGGTGGGTGCCCAGCGGGGCCGACGCGATCCAGGGGGCGGCCTGGGCGCACTCGGTGGCGAAGCGTCCGGGAGCCGTGAAGTAGGAGGCCACCGCGACCCTGGTCCGGCCGCTGTCCTCAAGGGCCTTGATCGCGTCGGGGACCCTGGGGGCGGCCGTCGTGGCGTAGGCGGGGACGACCGGGACGCCGAGGCGGGCGGAGAGCAGCTGGGCGGTGCGGCCGGTGTCGACCTTCGACTCGGGGTCGCGGGAGCCGGCCGCCGCGAGGACGACGGCGCCGCCCGCGCGCGCGGAGTCGTCCCAGCCGGCCTCCAGCAGACGGTCGTGCAGCGCGTCCACGAGCAGCGGGTGCGGTCCCAGCGCGGGGGCGAGCCGGGCGCGGACCCGGGTCGCGGCGGCCATCTCGGGGATGTCGCGCTTGACGTGATAGCCGCGGCTCAGGAGCAGGGGGACGAGGACGGCCTCGCGGTCGCCGAGGGAGGCCAGGGTGTCGGTCAGCAGCGGGGCGTTCAGCTCGATGTGGCCGAGGTGGACGGGCAGGCCGGGGCGGAGGGCGCGGACCGTGTCGAGGAGTTCGTTCACGGTGCTCAGGGCGCGCGGGTCGCGGCTGCCGTGGGCGACGACGACGAGCGCGGGCGGCTCGGGGCGGCGCCTGCCGTCGAGGGAGACGAGGCTGAGCTGGGTGGCGAGCTGGCTGCTGATCCGGTTCATGAGATGCGCCGTACTGTCGAGGTCGGCCCCCGGTGGCGGCAGGGCCCCGGGGCGGGCGGTGGACTCGTCGTGCGTGGAGTTCGACGGCGTCATGAACCGATGGTGGCGGGGGGAGGTTGCCTCGCCGTTGCACGGGAATGACGGGCTTTTTCCGGGGGTTCACAGTGGGGTGACCGGGGTCTGTGAGCCATGGTGACCTGCGGCTTCGGCGCGCGCAGTGAAGCTGGTCACAGCGTGGCGGGTGAACCGCGGGGGCTTACGGGACGTCCCTGACTGTCGAGAACCGACCTCGAAGGACCGTCCGTCCTGATGGTCGGCCGACCTGGGAGGACCGTCCGTGAAGCTGCCCAGACCCCGTGCGCCGCGCCTGCCCCGTACCCGTGCCGGGCAGCGGCGGCTGGTGCAGGCCGTGATGGGGGCCTGTGTGCTGGCCCTCCTCCCGGCGACCTGGATGTACGTCGTGGCGGGCGACCGGCTGCGCACCGTCGCGGACGTGCCGCGCACCGAGGTGGCCGTGGTGTTCGGGGCGGGCCTGTGGGACGGGGAGCCGTCGCCGTACCTCGCGCACCGGCTGGACGCGGCGGCGCGGCTGTACCGGGCGGGACGGATCGAGGTCGTGCTGGTCACCGGCGACAACAGCCGCGAGGACTACGACGAGCCCGACGCGATGCGCGCCTATCTGACCGGGCACGGTGTCCCCGACGCGCGGATCGTCAGCGACTACGCCGGGTTCGACACCTGGGACTCCTGCGTCCGGGCCAAGAAGATCTTCGGCGTCGACCGGGCCGTCCTGATCAGCCAGGGCTTCCACATCCGCCGCGCGGTCGCCCTGTGCGAGGAGGCCGGCGTCGAGTCGTACGGCGTCGGGGTGGACGCCCGGCACGACGTCACCTGGTACTACGGCGGGAGCCGGGAGATCCTGGCCGCCGGGAAGGCCCTCCTGGACGCCGTGATCGAGCCCGATCCGCGCTTCCTGGGCCCGAAGGAGCCGGGGATCGCGCGGGCGCTCGCCTCTCGGGACCGGTAGGACAACCCTCACCCTGGCCCTCACAGCCTCGCCCGCGGGGCGGGGAGGTCGTCGCCGCCGCCGCGTAACAGGGGGCCGTCGCGGGCGTAACACGGCGGAAGCACGCTGAAAGGCATGCCGAACACCGCGACGCCCACCCACTGCCCCTACTGCGCCCTGCAGTGCGGGATGAACCTCACGCCCGTCCCGGACGGGGGCGTGGAGGTGAGCGAGCGCGCGGACTTCCCGGTGAACCGGGGCGCGCTGTGCGGCAAGGGCCGTACCGCGCCCGCGGTGCTCTCGTCCGGCGTACGCCTGACCTCCCCGTTGGTGCGCTCCGGCGGCACGCTGGTGCCCGCCACGTGGGACGAGGCGCTGGACCGGATCGCCGGGGAGCTGCACCGCACGCGGACGGAACATGGTCCGGACGCGTGCGGGGTGTTCGGCGGGGGCGGGCTGACCAACGAGAAGGCGTACACGCTCGGCAAGTTCGCCCGGGTGGTGCTGGGGACCTCGCAGATCGACTACAACGGCCGTTTCTGCATGTCGTCGGCGGCGGCGGGCGGCATCAGGGCGTTCGGTCTGGACCGGGGCCTGCCGTTCCCGCTGGAGGACATCCCGCGCACCGGCTGTGTGATCCTCGTCGGCTCGAACCTCGCGGAGACCATGCCGCCGTCGCTGCGCTTCTTCACCGAACTGCGCGAGAACGGGGGCACGTTGATCGTGATCGACCCGCGCCGCACGAAGACCGCGGAGCAGGCCGACCTGCATCTGATGCCGCGCCCGGGGACCGATCTCGCCCTGGCGCTGGGCCTGTTGCACCTCGTGGTCGCCGAGGGCCGGGTCGACGAGGCGTACGTCGAGGAGCGCACCACGGGCTGGCCCGAGGCGCGGGCGGCGGCCATGGCGCACTGGCCCGAGTACGTGGAGCGGATCACGGGCGTGCCGGTGCCTCAACTCCGCGAGACGGTACGGATGTTCTGCGAGCCGGAGTCCGCGATGGTGCTCACCGCGCGCGGCCCCGAGCAGCAGTCCAAGGGCACGGACACGGTCGGCGCGTGGATCAATCTGTGCCTGGCGACGGGCCGGGCGGGCCGGCCGCTGTCCGGGTACGGCTGTCTGACCGGGCAGGGCAACGGGCAGGGCGGGCGCGAACACGGCCAGAAGGCCGACCAGTTGCCCGGCTACCGCAAGCTGGACGACCCGGCGGCGCGCCGGCACGTCGCCGAGGTGTGGGGCGTGGACCCGGACGCGCTGCCGGGGCCGGGACGCAGCGCCTACGAACTCCTCGACGCGCTGGGCACGGACATCAGGGCGCTGCTGCTGATGGGCTCGAACCCGGTGGTGTCCGCGCCGCGTGCCGCGCACGTCGAGGAGCGCATCCGGTCCCTCGGCTTCCTCGCGGTGTGCGACGTGGTGCTGTCGGAGACCGCCGCCCTCGCGGACGTCGTCCTGCCGGTCACGCAGTGGGCCGAGGAGACGGGGACGACCACCAGCCTGGAGGGCAGGGTGCTGCTGCGCCGCCGGGCGGTCAGCCCGCCCGAGGGGGTCCGCAGCGACCTGGAGGTGCTGCGCGAACTCGCCGACCGGCTGGGCGTGGAGAAGGGGTTCCCGACCGATCCCGAGGAGGTCTTCGAGGAGCTGCGGCGGGCGAGCGCGGGCGGGACCGCCGACTACTCCGGCATCACCTACCGCCGGCTCGCCGAGGAGAACGGGGTGTTCTGGCCGTGCCCGGCGACCGGCGGGGAGGAGCCGCACCCCGGCTCGCCCCGGCTGTTCCTCGACTCCTTCGCGACGGAGGACGGCCGGGCCCGTTTCGTGCCGGTCTCGCACCGGGACTCGGCGGAGGAACCGGACGAGGAGTACCCGGTGCTGCTGACGACGGGGCGGGTCGTCGCCCAGTACCAGTCCGGCGCCCAGACGCGCCGCGTGGACGAGCTGAACGCCGCAGCGCCCGGCCCGTTCGTGGAACTGCACCCCCGGCTCGCCGCCCGGCTCGGCGCGGCCGAGGGCGACCCGGTGGCCGTGGTGTCCCGCCGGGGACGCGCGGTGGCCCCGGCCCGCATCACCCACGGCATCCGGCCCGACACCGTGTTCATGCCCTTCCACTGGCCCGGCGAGGGCCGCGCCAACACGCTCACCAACCCGGCCCTCGACCCGACGTCGCGGATGCCGGAGTTCAAGACGTGCGCGGTGCGGCTGGAGACGGTGAAGTCCTGACCCGCGGCTCGTACGCTGACGCCGATGACCCATGAATCCGGCCTCCGCTGGGGCCACTCCGCGCTCACCGTCGACCTCGACCTGGGCGGTGACACCCCCCGGCTGGTGAGGGTCTCCCGCCCCGGTGACCCCGAACTCCCGCCGGGCGACCTGCCGTTGGCGGACGTGACACTGCTCGGCGACGGGACCGGCTGGTCGGGTCCGCGGTTCCGGGGCACGGCGCTGGGTGCGCGGTTGCGCCACCGCTCGCACCACGCCGCGTACGGCGACGGCTGGCATCATCTGACGGTCGAACTCCACGACGAGGAGAGCGGGTTGACCGTCCTGGCCGAGTACTCCTCGCCGGACGGGGTGCCGGTGCTGCGGTCCCGGGTGCGGCTGCGCAACGACGGGGACGTGCCCCGCACGGTCCGCTCGGTGGGCGGTCTGCTGCTCGGCGGGCTGCCCTCCCCCGAGGTGCTGGACGTGCACCGGGCGCGCAACGACTGGGCGGCGGAGTGCCGTTGGTACGTCGAGCCGCTGCGGGACGCCGTGCCCGACATCGGCCGTGACGTGCACGAGCACGACACCCGGGCGGGCCTGCGGCTGGCCGGGCGGGGCAGCTGGCCGACCGACGGGCACCTGGCGATGGGCGCGCTCACCGACCGTGGGGACGGCCGCTGCTGGCTGTGGCAGGTCGAGTCCGGCGCGGGGTGGGTGTGGGACGCGGGCGAGGCGCCGGCCGGGCGGACGTTCCTCGGGCTGGGCGGGCCGACGTACGACGACCACGGCTGGCGGCAGGTCCTGGCGCCCGGCGCGGAGTTCCGCACCGAGTACGCCGCGGTGGCCCTCGGGGACGGGTTCGAGGGGGCGCTGGCCGCGCTGACCTCGTACCGGCGGCTGGTGCGGCGCCCGCATCCGGACCACGCCCGGCTGCCCGTCGTCTTCAACGACTACATGAACACCCTGATGGGCGACCCGACGACGGAGAAGCTGCTGCCGCTGGTCGACGCGGCGGCCCGGGCGGGCGCGGAGTACTTCTGCGTGGACGCCGGCTGGTACGACGACACCGAGGACGGCGGCTGGTGGGACTCGGTGGGCTCCTGGCAGGCGTCGGCCCGCCGCTTCCCCGGGGGCATCGGGGAGGTCCTGGACCGCGTCCGTGAGCGCGGGATGGTGCCGGGGCTGTGGCTGGAGCCCGAGGTGGTCGGGGTGCGCAGCCCGCTCGCCCGGGAGCTGCCGGACGCGGCGTTCCTGCGGCACGACGACGGCAGCCGGGTCACCGAACAGGGCCGCCACCAGCTCGATCTGACGCATCCGGCGGCGCGGGCGCACCTGGACGAGGCTGCCGACCGGATCGCCGGGGAGTGGGGGGTGGGCTATCTCAAGCTGGACTACAACATCACGACCTCGGCGCCGGGCCTGCTGGAGCACACGCGGGCGTGGCGCCGGTGGGTGGAGGGGGTGCTGGAGCGGTACCCGGCGCTGGTGATCGAGAACTGCGCGTCCGGCGGGATGCGGATGGACGGGGCGTCGCTGTCGGTGACCCAGCTCCAGTCCACCTCCGACCAGCAGGACCCGCTGCGCTGTCCGCCGATCGCCGCCGCCGCGCCGACGGTGGTGCCGCCGGAGCAGGGGGCGATGTGGGCGTACCCCCAACCGGGCTACGGGGACGGGGAGATCGGCTTCACGCTCGGCACCGCGCTGCTCGGGCGCGTCCATCTCTCCGGGCACCTGGACGGCATGACGGATCGTCAACTGGGGCTCGTGCGGGACGCTGTGGCGGTGCACAAGGCGATCCGGGCCGATCTGCGGACCTCGGTGCCGTTCTGGCCGCTCGGGCTGCCCGGCTGGACGGACCGGTGGCTGGCGCTGGGGATGCGGGCGCCGGTGACGGGACCGTCGTACGTGTCGGTGTGGCGGCGGGGCGGGGAGGACACCGAAGTGGTGCTGCCCGTACACCACTTGGCGGGGGCCGAGGGTGTACGGGCGGAGGTGCTGCACGGGGAGGCGACGGCCGCGTGGACCGGGACGGGCCTGCGGGTGGGGCTGCCGTCGGCGCCCTCGATGGCGCTGATACGCCTCAGATAGCCGGACGCGCCTCGGGTGGCCGATACGGCTCAGGCGGTGCGCCTCAGGCGGTGAGCCTCAGGTGGCGGAGGCCGACGGCATCGCCGACGGGGAGCCGCTCGGCTGTCCGCTCGGCGGGGACGGGGGCGGGCTGCCGGTGCCGCCGGGCGGCTGACTGCCGCTGCCCGCGCCGGTGTTCTCCTTGTCCGGGTCGATGCCCACGGTCAGCGTGCTGGTGAAGCCGTCGGACACGGACCCGGTGACGGTCGTCAGTCCGTCCTTGGCACCGCCCCCGCCGTAGACCATGTCGTCGGCGAGCTTGGTGATGTCACCGGTGTGCTCGCTGTACGGGGACGTCTTGTAGACCTCGGTGCCGTACTTGTCGTCGAAGAAGAGCTGGCCGGTCCAGTTGACCTTGCCGCCCTCGTAGGTGCCGTCGGCCTTCTTGCCGCCGGTGTGCACCTTGACGTGGATGTGGGTGGCGCGCGGGGTGTACCAGCCGGGGTAGATCGTCGTGAACTCGACGACGCCGTCCTTGCCGGTGGTCTGGTATCCGCGCAGGTACGTCTTGTCGTCGGCGCCGCTGGTGTCCTCGCTCTCGGCGGGCGCGGAGCCGCCGGGGTTGGCGGTGGTGTAGCCGGAGTAGTAGCCCCAGGCGTCGCAGTGCCAGATCTCGACGGCGGCGTCCGCGACGGGCGCGCAGCCGTCGGTCTGGTCGAGGACGGTCAGCCTCACCGTGAGCGGGACGCCCTTCTTCCCGTCGGTGATGTTCTTCCGGAACAGGGCGCCGTCGAGGTAGTACGGGCCCTCGGTGACGCTGCCGTTGAGGGTGCAGATGTCGGAGGACGCGGACGCCGGACCGGTGGGCGAGGCCGGACCGGAGGCCGCCGCCTCGACCTCGGTGTCGCCGCCCGAGGAGCAGGAGGTGAGCCCGAGCCCCACGGCGGCCCCGGCCGCCACCCCGCCGTACGCGAGGGCGCGCCGTCTGGTGATGTCGCTGTCGTTCATGGCGGGAGGGTAGGCAGGGGCGGTGCGCCGCCCGGGGGTGCCGCACGGGGGGTTAGCCCACACGGCTCAGGTCAGGGGGCGGCGAGCCAGTCCCCGGTCGCGATGCGGCTGCCCCGCGCGCGCAGGCGGACGGCGACGGCGGGCGCGGCGACGTACACCCAGGCGGGGACGGCGCGTCCGTCGGCGGCGCGGACGACGGGGAACTCGACGCGTTCGTAGAGGTTGCGCGGGTCGCCCGGCCGGTACTCCTCCAACGCGTCGAGCGCGAGCAGCAGTTCGGCGTAGGCGTCGGGCAGGGCGGTGACCAGGTCGCCGTGGACGGTGCCGGCGCCGGGTTCCTCCACGGCGTAGGGGTATCCGGGGCCGTCGTACAGGACGGCCCCGGTGAGGCGGCCGGGTTCCTCGGTGCGGGTCCGGCCGCGGAGGTAGCGGTCGTGGTTGGGCTCGCCGGGGCGGAGGGTGCCGTAGACGAAGAACGGGAGCTGGGGGCGTACGGAGATCACAGAAACGATTCTCACTCCACACACACCGGCACATACGCGGTATGGACATGACACGAGTGCAGGCTTTTCAATCGCATCCGTCGTACCTGTCGAGAGCGCCTCCCCCCACGCGCCCCAAGGCGCCTTCCTGAGGAGACAGATGAGCCGAATACGCCCTGTCCGCCCCGTCCTCGCCTCCGCCGCGGTGGCCGCCACCACGGCGATGCTGCTCGCCGCGGCCCTCACCCCCACCGCCGGCGCCGCCGACCGGCCGTCCCGGGCCACCGTGCTCGACAACGCGGCCTCGGTGCTGGCCGACCGGGCCGCGGCGCTGGGTCTGACCGCCGCGCAGAAGACGGAGGCCCGGGACGTCGTCGTCGACGAGGACGGCACCCAGCACGTCCGTTACGACCGCACGTACCGCGGACTGCCCGTGCTCGGCGGGGACTTCGTGGTCCACCTCGCACCGGACGGGACGTACGAGAGCGCCGACCGCGCGACCCGGAAGAGCCTGTCCCTGGCGAGCGTGACCCCCTCGCTCACCGCGCCGAAGGCGGCCGGCCTCGCGGCGAACGCGCTGCGCGCCGCCCATCTCGGCGAGACCCTCAAGAAGCTCACCGCCCAGCCGGAGTTGGTGGTCGACGCGCTGCACGGCGCCCCCAGGCTGGCCTGGCGCACGGACGTCGTCGCCCAGGACTCGCTCGGCAACCCGGTCGCCCGGACCGTGCTGACGGACGCGGCGACCGGCACGCAGATCGACGCCTGGGACTCCCTCGAGACGGCGACCGGCGACGGAAAGTCCCTCTACGGCGGCACCGTGGGCCTGGAGACGACCCTCAACGGGTCGACGTACCAGCTCAAGGACCCCACGCGCGGCAACACCTACACCGGTGACGCGGCCAACAAGACGGACCTGTGCATCCTCGGGATCTGCATCAGCCGCGCCCCGTCGACGGTCTTCACCGACGCCGACAACCACTGGGGCACGGGGGCGACTTCGGACCGTGCCACGGTCGCCGTCGACGCCCAGTACGGCACCGACGTGACGTGGGACTACTACAAGAACGTCCACAGCCGCAACGGCATCGGCGGGGACGGCAAGGGCTCCTACAACCGCGTCCACTACGGCAACAGCTACAACAACGCCTTCTGGGACGACAGTTGCTTCTGCATGACGTACGGCGACGGCGACGGCACCCAGCTCGGCCCGCTGGTGTCGCTGGACGTGGCCGGCCACGAGATGTCCCACGGCGTGACGTCCAAGACGGCGGCGCTGACGTACTCGGGCGAGTCCGGCGGCCTCAACGAGGCGACCTCCGACATCTTCGGGACCCTGGTGGAGTTCTACGCGGGCAACTCCTCCGACGCCGGTGACTATCTGATCGGCGAGAAGATCGTGCGGTCGGGCTTCGGCCGGGACGCCCTGCGGTACATGGACAAGCCCTCCAAGGACGGCAGCTCGGCGGACTGCTGGAGCTCCTCGGTCGGCAACCTCGACGTCCACTACTCCTCCGGTGTCGCGAACCACTTCGCGTTCCTGCTCGCCGAGGGCAGCGGCGCCCGGACGGTGAACGGCGTCAGCTACAACTCCCCCACCTGCAACGGCTCTTCGGTGTCGGGGATCGGCCGGGACAAACTCGGCGCCATCTGGTACCGGGCACTGACGGTCTACATGACGTCCTCGACGAACTACGCGGCGGCGCGGACGGCGACCCTCAACGCGGCGAGGGACCTCTACGGGGCCGGGAGCGCGGAGTACGGCGCGGTCGCGGCGGCGTGGAGCGCGGTGAACGTGGCCTGAGCCGGCGGGAGTGACCCATCGGCGGGGCGGCGGCGGGCCCGGCCCCGCGACCGCCCCGCACGCGTCCCGGCGCCTACCGCCGCCCCACCCCTCCCTGGAAGCCGCTTCCGCAGGGAGCACCGCCGGCTGCCGGCACCCCGGCCGCCGGCGGTGCCGGAACCGGTGGCGCGGGGCGGTCCCGGACACGCGTACGGGCTGCCGTGGGGGGCGTACCGGTGGCTGACGGGCGAGGACCCTTACCGCAGCCCGATCCGCCATCGCACGCACGTGGCAAAGGAGTTGGAGCACTTCGTCGCGGCCCTGCGCGAGACCGACGCGTCCGGCGGACCGGCCTCCTGGCGCGGCGGGCCACTCGCCGGGAACGACACCGGGATGCGGAACGCGATCCGGGACCTCGGCGCGGACGGCACCGTGGACCCGGACGCGGCGACCGCCGTGTGGGAGGAGGCCCTCCGGCTCCCGCGGTGGAACGGCGCCCCCGTCTGGCCGCACGGCGACCTCCTGCCCGGCAACCTCCTCACCCGCTCCGGCCGCCTCACCGCCGTCATCGACTTCGGCGGGCTCGGCGTGGGCGACCCGGCGGCGGACACCCTCGCCGCCTGGGCGGTGTTCGACGCCGGGTCCCGGGACACCTTCCGGGCCGCCGCCGCGGTGGACGACGCCACCTGGGCGCGCGGCCGGGGCTGGGCCCTGTGCTTCGGCCTGAGCGCCCACCGCTACTACCGGGGCGGACGCGATCCGGCCCTGGCGGGGGTCGGGCCGCGGGCGGTGCGCGAGGTGCCGGCCGAACGGGCGGCGGGGCGGGTCCGTATCTAGGCCGCGTACGGGCGGCGCTCCCGGGCCTCTCTCAAGCCCCGCCCCCACCAGACCAGTTGGTCCAGCATCGTCTTGGCCGCCGCCTCCGGGCCGGTCGGGTCGTCGAGGGTGCCGTCGGTGAATCGGCCGTGGGCGTTGTGGAAGGAGACGGTGTCCCTGACCGTGACCGCGTGCAGCTCGGCGAAGACCTGGCGCAGATGCTCGGCCGCGCGCAGGCCGCCCGCGAGACCGCCGTACGACACGAGGGCGACGGGCTTGGCGCGCCACTCCCCGTAGTGCCAGTCCACGAGGTTCTTCAGACCGGCCGGGAACGAGTGGTTGTACTCGGGGGTGAGGACGACGAAGGCGTCGGCGCGGGCGAGTTTCGGGGTGACGTCGGCCAGCGCGGCCGTCGCCTCGGGGGTGCGGTCGAAGGTCGTGGGCAGCGGGACGTCCGCCACGTCCACGACCTCGGGGCGCAGGTCGTCCCGGGCGCGCATCAGGCCGAGCAGCCAGTCGGCGACGACCGGGCCGAAGCGGCCGTGCCGGTTGCTGCCGATGACGAGGGTGACGGCCAGGGCGGAATCCGCCGTGTCTGTGGTCTCCATGCCGGACAGCGTCGTACCTCGACCAAAGTTGAGGTCAAGCCGTGCCGTCGGCCCCGGCCCGTCACCCGGTCGCACCCCCGCCCCCGGCCCTTCGGGTTCTCTTCCGCGACTCCCGCGCGGCACGGCGGTGACCTGCTGAAACGCACCGCGGGAGGGGGTCTTCCAGTCGCCCCGGGACACCCGTTCATCCCCTTTCTGACGCATCCTCAGGAAGCGCGCCGGGCCCGCTGCGACTTACCTCGGTAGGGCAGGGGACACCGATCAGCTCCAGGGAGCACCGATGCGCCGTACCGCCCGTCCGCTCACCGGCACCGCGCTCGCCGTCGCGGCCGTGGGGCTGCTCGCAGCGCCGGTGTTCGCGGCGGAGGCGGGGTCGCTGGAGGTGTACCCGTCGTCGGTGGTGCCCGGCGGGCAGGTCACGGTGAACACGCCGGCGTGCGGCGGCGGTACGGCCCAGGGCGACGCGAGCGCGGTCGGCGCCGGGATGTTCACGCTGGCGCCGAGCACGCACGAACAGGACGCGATCGGGCAGTTCAAGGTGCCCGAGAGCGCGCAGCCGGGGACGTACGAGATCGTCGCGACCTGCTCGGAGGGCGGGAAGCGGGTCACGGGCGACCTGACGGTGACGCTGACCTCGCAGCGGCAGCAGGTGCATCCCCGAGGAAGTGTGAAGACGGGGGTCGGCGGCGCGCTTGGCCCCGACCCCGTGCAGACCGCGGCCGGCGTGGCGGCTCTCGCCGTCGCCGCCGCGGGCGGTACCTGGCTCCTGCATCGCCGGGCGAGAGGCGACGGGATCTGACGGACACCCTCCGCTGTCCGTCCGCCGGTACCGCATGTCCCTCCCCCTCCGGGTCCGACGCCCCTCGCGGCCCGGAGGGGCGGGGGTCCCCGTGGCTCTAGGAGGCCGAGGTGCGCAGGCTCAGCAACACCGTCATAGCGGGCGTCACGGTCGTCGCCCTGGGCACGGGCGCGTGGCTGCTCGGCGACGGTGCGGCGCGCCACGCACCGCCCCAGCCGTCCGCGGCGCAGGCGGGCGCGGGACACCCCGACCCGCGGTCCGCGCCCGCGCTGCCGCCCTCACCGCCCGACCGGGTCCGCATCCCGTCGATCCGCGTGGACGCGCCGCTCATGGGCCTCGGGCTGAACCGTTCGGGCAGCCTCGACGTGCCGCCCGCCGCGGACAAGAACCTCGCCGGCTGGTACGCCGCCGGCACCACCCCGGGTGAGACCGGCACCGCGATCGTGGCCGGCCATGTCGACAACGCCGACGGACCGGCCGTCTTCTACGACCTGGGCGCCCTGAAGAAGGGCGCCCGCATCGAGACGGACCGCCTGGACGGCAGCACCGCCGTGTTCTCCGTCGACTCCGTCGAGGTCTACGACGCCGCGCACTTCCCCGACGAGAAGGTCTACGGCCCGTCCCGCCGCCCCGAGCTCCGCGTCATCACCTGCGGCGGCGGCTACTCCCGCTCGACGGGCTACCAGGGCAACGTGGTCGTCTTCGCCCACCTGACGGCCACGATCCGCTGACGCGAGTCCCGCGAGTCCCGCGAGCCCCGCGAGCACCGGACTCACCGGACTCACCGGACGTCTAGTGTCGGCGGCCCGTCACCCCCTCGCCGCTGCCGTGACCCTCGCCGCGATCGACCGGGCGCACTCCAGGGACTCCGCCCGGGTCGTGTCCACCTCCACGTCGTAGGTGACGCCCTGGTGGACCAGGGTGGCCTGGCGTTCGGCCATGCCCCGGACCCGGTCTCCCCGGGCGAGCTCACGGCCGGCGGCGACCCCGGCGTCGCAGCGCACACCCACCCAGAGCACGTCGAGGCCGGTGAGGACGCGGCGCCAGCGGGCCTGGGTGGTGGCGGCGCCGAGGAAGACGTCGTCGACGATGACGTGGGCGCCCGCGCGGGCCATGGCGGCGATGCCCTGGGCCCAGGCGGCCTCCAGGGTCATGAAGGCGGGGCCGATCTCCACCTCCCCGTCGGCGGAGAGGCCGATGCCGACGCCCGCGCCCGGCATCGCCTCGATGAGCGAGTCCACGCCGAAGGCGAGCCACGGGTCGGGCAGCACGGCCTGGAGGCAGCGCACGATCCCGGACTTGCCGGAGCTGGAACCACCGTTGAGGACGATCACCTGAGCAGCCATCCGGTCACGCTAGCGTCAGGCGAGCCACTGCTCGTACGCCATTTTCGTGACCAGGGCGAAGACCACCGTCAGCAGGACGATCCGGACGAAGCCGCTGCCCTTCTTCAGGGCCGTGTGCGCTCCGAGCGTGCCGCCCGCGAGGTTGAACGCGGCCATCAGCGCGGCGAGCTGCCACAGGACCGCGCCCTGCCAGGCGAACATCGCGAGGGCGCCCGCGTTGGTGCAGCAGTTGACGATCTTGGCGGTGGCGGAGGCCGTCACCAGGTCGAGGTGGAGGACCGCGGTGAGGGCGAGGACGAGGAACGTGCCCGTGCCGGGGCCGATCAGACCGTCGTAGAAGCCGATGCCGAGGCCCGCGAGGGCGATCGCGGCGAAGATCTGGCGGCGGGTGGCCGGGCCGGTCGCGGGGGCGGTGCCGAACGCGGGGCGCAGGATGACGAAGGCCGCCACGCCGAGCAGCACCAGCATGATCACCGGCTTGAGGACCTCCGTGCTCATCCCGGCCGCGAAGAACGCGCCCGCCGAGGAGCCCGCGAGGGCGGCGAGACCGATCCGGACGGCGAGCCGTACGTCGACGGGCGCCTTGCGCGCGTACGTCACCGCCGCGCCGGTCGTCCCGACGATCGCGACGGCCTTGTTGGTGCCGAGCGCGGTCGCCGCGGCCGTCCCCGGGGGCAGGCCGAGCAGCAGCGCGGGCAGGAGCAGGAGTCCGCCGCCGCCCACCACGGCGTCGATCCAGCCGGCCGCGAGTGCGGCGAGACAGAGGACGACTACGGTGGTCAGCGATATGTCAGGCATGATCGCGACCTTACGGACGGGATACATGCAGAGTCCATCGAACTGAGCGGATTCTGAGGTTCCCCCGTGCCCCGCCCGGGAACCCTCACACCCGGCCCCCCTCCCCGAAGAGGGCAGCGTTCCTCACGGGAAACAGAGGTGATGCGGTCGGGAAACACCGGCACCGCACGCTCCTTTGCATGACCTCGAATACGCGTGTGGTGGTGATCGGCGCCGGCCTCGCGGGCGTCCGTCTCGCCCGGCGGCTCGGCGAACTGGGCACGCCCGTGACGCTGATCGGCGAGGAGGAGCACCGCCCCTACAACCGGGTGCTCCTGGCCGAGGTGCTGGCGGGCCGGTACAGCCCCGAGGTGATAGAGCTGCCCGCGCCCGCCGCGCTGGTCCGGGCCCGGGTCGCCGGCATCGACCGGGAGGCGCGTGCCGTCACGTGCGAGGACGGGACGCGGATCGCGTACGACCGGCTGGTCCTGGCCACCGGCTCGAACCCGGTGCTGCCGCCGCTGCGCAGCCTGTTCACCGCCGACCGTGTGCTGCCCGCGGGTGTCCACGCCTTCCGGACCATGGACGACTGCCTGGGCCTGTCGAAGGCGGTGCGACCGGGTGCGAAGGCGGTCGTGATCGGCGGCGGGCTCCTCGGGGTGTCCGCGGCCCGCGCGCTCGCCCAGCGCGGCGCGGCCGTCGTCCTCGCCCAGCAGTCCGAGCGGCTCATGGAGCGCCAGCTCGACCCGGACGCCTCGACGCTGGTGCGCCGGCATCTGGAGGCGCTCGGCGTCGAGGTCCACACCGATCTGCGGGTGCGGGACGTGCGGTGCGTGAACGGCGCGGTCCGCTCGGTCGAGATGGCCGACGGCTACGCCCTGGACGCCGAGATCGTCGTCCTGGCCTGCGGGGTCCACCCGCGGGCCGGTCTCGCCTGGCAGGCCGGTCTGGAGATCCGCAAGGGCATCGTCGTGGACGACGAACTGCGCACCTCCGACCCGTACGTCCACGCCATCGGCGACTGCGCCCAGCACGCCGGGACCGTGTACGGGCTGGCCACCCCGGCCCTCGAACAGGCCGACGTGCTGGCCGAGCTGCTCGCCGGACGGACGAACGCCCGCTACACCGGCACCCGTTCGCTGACCCGCCTCACCCTGACCGGGCAGCACCACTCCCCCTTCGATCTCGCCGCGTTCGGCGAGACCGAGCCGCGTCCCGGGGACGACGTCGTCCGGCTCACGGACGCCACCCGAGGCACCTACCGCAAGGTCGTCGTCCGTGACGACCGCCTGGTCGGCGGGGTCCTCGTCGGCGAACTCGGCACCGTCGGCGCGCTCGCCCGCGCCTGGGAGGGAGCGGAGCCGCTCCCCGACGACGGTCCGCTGCTCCACCTGCTCACCAACGATGGAGGCTCCTGATGACCGCCACCCCGGAGGCCACGGAGGCCACCCCCACGATCGTGCTCGTCGGCCACGGCATGGTCGGCCAGCGTTTCCTCGAAGCGCTCGCCGACCGGGGACTGACCGCCACCCACCGTGTGGTCGTGCTCTGCGAGGAGCCGCGCCCCGCCTACGACCGGGTCGCGCTGACCTCGTACTTCTCGGGCAAGACCCCCGAGGACCTGTCGATGACGGACCCGGCGTTCATCGCGGAGCACGGCATCGAGCTCCGCGTCGGCGACCCGGCCGTCTCCGTGGACCGCGCGGCGCGCACGGTCACGGCCGCCTCCGGGCAGGTCCTCGGCTACGACGTGCTCGTCCTCGCCACCGGCTCCTTCCCGTTCGTGCCGCCGGTACCGAACAAGGACGCGGCGGGCTGCTTCGTGTACCGCACGATCGACGACCTCCTCGCGATCGAGGAGTACGCGAAGGCGAGGGCGACCACCGGCGCGGTGGTCGGCGGCGGCCTGCTGGGACTTGAGGCGGCCGGCGCCCTGAAGGGGCTCGGACTGGACGCGCACATCGTGGAGTTCGCGCCCCGGCTGATGCCGGTGCAGGTCGACGACGGGGGCGGCGCGGCCCTGCTGCGCACCATCGAGTCGATGGGCCTGAGCGTGCACACGGGGGTCGGCACCCAGGAGATCGTGGTCGGCGCGGACGGCGCCGTCACCGGGATGAAGCTGTCCGACGGTTCCGAACTCGCCGCCGACATGGTCGTGTTCAGCGCCGGTGTCCGCCCCCGCGACCAGCTGGCCCGGGACTGCGGCCTGACCGTCGGCGAGCGCGGCGGCATCACCGTCGACGAGCAGTGCCGCACGGTCGCCGACCCGCACGTCTTCGCGATCGGTGAGTGCGCGCTGGCCGCCGACGGCCGGGTGTACGGCCTGGTGGCGCCCGGGTACGAGCAGGCGGAGACGGTGGCGGCGACGATCGCCGCCGACGAGGCGTCCTTCACGGGCGCGGACCTGTCGACGAAGCTGAAGCTGCTCGGTGTGGACGTGGCGTCCTTCGGCGACGCGCACGGCACCACCGCCGACTGCCTGGACGTCGTCTACTCCGACTCCCGCGCGGGCCTGTACAAGAAGCTCGTCATCGGCTCCGACGGCACGCTCCTCGGCGGCATCCTGGTCGGTGACGCGGAGGCGTACGGCACGCTGAAGGCGTTCACCGGTTCGGTGCCGCCGGTCTCGCCGGAGTCGCTGGTGCTGCCCGCGGGTGCCGGGGAGTCGGTCCAGCTGGGCCCGTCGGCGCTGCCGGACGACGCGATCATCTGCTCCTGCAACAACGTCCGCAAGGGCACGATCCGCGCCGCGGTCACCGACCACCGGTGCACGACCGTGCCCGAGGTGAAGAAGTGCACCAAGGCCGGTACGACGTGCGGCAGTTGCGTCAAGGTGCTCGGCCAGCTCGTCACCGCCGAGCTGGAGGCGTCCGGCGTCGAGGTCGACAAGGGCCTGTGCGGCTGCTTCGCGCAGACCCGCGAGGAGCTGTACGAGATCGTCCTGGCCCTGCGGATCAACACCTACCAGGACCTGCTGGACCGGTACGGCCGCGACGGCGCCCGCGGCGGCGACGGCTGCGAGATCTGCAAGCCGGCGGTGGGCTCCATCATCGCCTCGCTGGCCCCGACGATCGGCGCCGACGTCTACGTCCTGGACGGCGAGCAGGCGGCCCTCCAGGACACCAACGACCATTTCCTCGCCAACCTCCAGAAGAACGGCTCGTACTCGGTCGTCCCGCGCATCCCCGGCGGTGAGATCACCCCGGAGGGGCTGATCGTGATCGGTGAGATCGCCCGCGACTTCGGCCTCTACACGAAGATCACGGGCGGCCAGCGGATCGACATGTTCGGCGCGCGCGTCGAGCAACTCCCGCTGATCTGGACACGGTTGGTGGACGCCGGCTTCGAGTCGGGCCACGCGTACGGGAAGTCGCTGCGGACGGTGAAGTCCTGCGTCGGGCAGACCTGGTGCCGCTACGGCGTGCAGGACTCGGTCCGCATGGCCATCGACCTGGAGCTGCGCTACCGCGGTCTGCGCTCCCCGCACAAGCTCAAGTCCGCCGTCTCCGGGTGCGCCCGCGAGTGCGCGGAGGCCCAGTCCAAGGACTTCGGGATCATCGCCACGTCGAACGGCTGGAACCTCTACGTCGGCGGCAACGGCGGTGCCACCCCGCGCCACGCGGACCTGCTGGCCCAGGACCTGAACGACGCCGAACTGATCCGGCTCATCGACCGGTTCCTGATGTTCTACATCCGCACCGCCGACCGCCTGGAACGCACCTCGACATGGCTGGAGCGCATCCCCGGCGGCCTGGACCATGTGCGGGACGTGGTGGTGGAGGACTCCCTCGGCATCTGCCAGGAGCTGGAGGAGCTGATGACCGGCCATGTCTCCCACTACCGCGACGAGTGGGCCGACACCATCAACGACCCCGAGAAGCTCGCCCGGTTCGTGTCGTTCGTGAACGCGCCCGACACCCCCGACCCGGTCGTCGGCTTCGTCCCCGAGCGCGACCAGATCAAGCCCGACCTGCCGCTGCTGTCCATCGGTCTGCGCCCCGGCGCGGACATCCTGGAAGGAACCGCCCAGCGATGACCCTCGCCCCCGAGACCACCGACCTGAAGATCCAGCTCCAGCTCGCGGACGCCTGGTTCACGGTCTGCGACCTGAACGTGCTGCTGCCGGGCCGCGGCGTGGCGGCGCTGCTCCCGGACGGCGGCCAGGCGGCGATCTTCCGCGACCGCTCCGGCGCGCTGTACGCCATCGACAACCGCGACCCCTTCGGCGGCGCCGCCGTCCTCTCCCGGGGCCTCACCGGCACCCACGAGGGCCGCCCCTTCGTCGCCTCGCCACTGCTCAAGCAGCGCTTCGACCTGGGGACCGGGCAGTGCCTGGACGACGAGACGGTGCGGGTGACGACGTACGAGGTGCGGGCCGCGTAGCCCGTCGTACAGCCCATGACCGCGGGCCCGGGACGCAACGGCGCGTTCCGGGCCCGTCGGCGTCGGGGGGGGTGCCGGCAGCCGGTTCGGAGATCAACTGGCGTGCGCGTGCGGCTGGTTCACGACCCGTCAATGACGCAGCCATGACATGTCCATCCCGCGCGCCTAGGGTCCGTCACCGCGCGACCCCGTCGCCGATCGGTGGCGGGCCCGGTCACGACACACCCTTGGAGCGAGAGTGGAACGTCGTACCCTCCTGCGTGCGGGCGCCCTCGGCGGCGCCTCCGCCGTCTTCGGCGGAACCCTGTGGCGCGGCGCCGCCCACGCCGCGCCCGCCCAGCCGGGGACGGGCCCCTACGGGGCGCTCGGCTCGGCCGACGCCAACGGAGTCCGGCTGCCCGGCGGGTTCACCAGCCGGGTGATCGCCCGTTCCGGACAGACGGTGAGCGGAACGTCGTACACCTGGCACAACGCCCCCGACGGCGGGGCCTGCTACGCGGACGGCGGCGGCTGGATCTACGTCTCCAACTCGGAGATCAACCCGAGCGGGGGCGCGAGCGCGGTGCGGTTCTCGTCGAGCGGGACGGTCACCTCGGCGTACCGCGTGCTGTCGGGCACCCGGCAGAACTGCGCGGGCGGCAGGACGCCGTGGAACACCTGGCTGTCCTGCGAGGAGGTGTCCCTCGGCCATGTCTACGAGACCGACCCGTGGGGCGTGAACGCGGCCGTGCAGCGGCCCGCGATGGGGCGCTTCAAGCACGAGGCCGCCGCCGCGGACCCGGTCCGCCAGGTGGTCTACCTGACGGAGGACGAGACGAACGGCCGCTTCTACCGCTTCGTTCCGACGACTTGGGGCGACCTGTCCTCGGGCACGCTCCAGGTCCTGGTGGCGGGCACGGCGACCTCCGGCTCCTTCACCTGGACGACCGTCCCCGACCCGGACGGCTCCCCCACGACCACCCGTACGCAGGTCTCCGGCTCCAAGTCCTTCAACGGCGGGGAGGGTTGCCACTACGCCGACGACACGGTCTGGTTCACGACCAAGGGCGACAACCGTGTCTGGCGGCTCGACCTGGCCTCCAGCACGTACGAGTTGGCCTACGACGACTCCCTCGTCACGTCCGGCACGGCTCCCCTGACCGGCGTCGACAACATCACCGGCTCGGCCTCCGGCGACCTCTTCGTCGCGGAGGACGGCGGCAGCATGGACATCTGCGTCATCACCCCGGACGACGTCGTCGCCCCGTTCCTGCGCATCGACGGCCAGTCCTCGTCCGAGATCACCGGCCCCGCCTTCTCCCCGGACGGCACCCGCCTGTACTTCTCCAGCCAGCGCGGCACGACGGGCAGTTCGTCGGGCGGCATCACGTACGAGGTGACGGGCCCGTTCCGGTCGTAGTCACACAAACGTCACGGATCGAGCACTTCACCGCCGCACCTCGGGGCACGGCAATACGGTCATCCCCTCACGTACCGCTCCAGGGGGACGACATCATGAGCAACAACCCGTACACCACGCCGGCCGCTTCCGGACCCGCGCCCAGGTGGGCCCGGAAGCGGTACGTCCTGCCCGCCCTGGCGCTCGCGCTGTTCATCGGTGTCGGCGTCGGGGGCGGCGGCGACCAGGACACGAGGAACGACGCCAAGCCACTCGGCGCGTCCCCCCGCCCGACCGTCACGGTGACGGAGACGCCGGACCCGGAGCCCGCGGTGACGGTGACCGCGACGGAGACGGTGGAGGTCACCGAGACCGTCACGGAACAGGCCGAGGCAGCCGCGGACGACGACTCCGGCTCGGGCTCCGGCTCCTCCGACTCCGGCGACAGTGTCTACTACGCCAATTGCAGCGAGGCGCGGGCCGCCGGGGCCGCACCCGTCCATCGCGGCGAGCCGGGCTACGCCTCGCATCTGGACCGTGACAACGACGGCGTCGGTTGCGACAGTTGAGGCGACGGGTGAGCGGAGGTGACCGGTTCGGTGCGGGTACCGTTCGGTCACATCACGCTCCCGTCACGGGTCCTTCACACGGCCTCCGTCGCAGCGGCCCCTCAGTACGTTCGTCACCTCTTGTCCGGCCCTTGGCCATTGGACGGCCGGGCCGGCACGGCCACGAACAGACCTGGAAGGACCCCCGCTGTGCACTTCCTCCGCAAGCCCTGCGCAGTCGCCGCCACGACCCTGGCCCTCGCCGCGCTGCCCGGTACCGCCTCCGCGCACGACGGCGGCCATCCGTTCGACAACTGCAAGGAGGCCTATGCCGCGGGGTACGCGAACATCAAGGAGGGCGACGAGCACTACGGCTCCCACCTCGACCGCGACGGCGACGGCATCGGCTGCGACACTCCGCCCGCGGGGTTCGTCGCCGCCAAGGACGAGGCGGCGGACGACCGGGCGGGCACGGGCGCGGGCCGGGACCTCGCCGAGACCGGCGGCAGCGACAGCACCCCGTACCTCGCGGCGGGCAGCGTGGCCGCGCTCCTCGCGGGCAGCGGGGTCGTCGTCCTGACCCGCAAGCGCGTCACCCGACAGGGAGAGTGAGCGCGAGCGCGCCGCTATAGGCGGCGCCCGGGGTGAGGTCGGTGACGACGCCGTCGACGGTGAGGGTCGGGGCCGCGCCGTCGGGGCCCTGGACGACCGCCCCTTCCTCCACCACCAGCCGGGTGAGGTACGACGTGCCCGTCACCGTCCAGGTGGACCCGGCACCGACCGTGACGATCACGCCGTTGTTGACGGCGGGGCTCGGTGTGTTGGTGACATGGCTGAGCTGCGCCCACTCCGCCGAGGTGATGGTGGGGACGGCATGCCGGGAGGTGGTCGCGGAGATGACGCCCGCCACGTCGCAGCCGCCCGCGAACGTCACCACCAGGTTCTTCCCGGCGCGCATCGCGTTGCAGAAGTCGCCCCGCAGCGTGATGTCGGTGAAGGCCGCCGTCAGGTCGGCGGTGTGCGGGGCGGTGGTGTCGAAATCGGTGTCCCGGTCCGGGTCGCCGGTCGGCTCGGTGTACACCCCGTTGATCGAACCGGGGTTGTCGGTCTCCATGAGCTGCACCAGCACGCCGTTGCCCGCGCTCAGTTCGGCGCCCTGCGAGCCGTCGACCACGATGGCCGCCTGCACGGCCTTGGCGAGGAACATCGTCTCGGCGGTGGTGAAGGAGGTGCCGCCCCCGATGGTCACCGAGCCCCCGTCCCCGCTGTGCCACATCACGCCGAAGCCCCGGGACCGCAGCGTGCAGGACCTCGGTTCCAGTCGGGCCAGCTCGTCCTCGCTCAGCCCCAGTTCGAGTTCGGTGTTCAGTTCCGCCACCGCCTGCGCCGTGCTGTCCCCGAACACCACCGGGCTGCCCGTCGAGATCGCGACCCAGGTCGCCACGTCGAAGTCCGTGCCGAGGAACACGTCCCGCATGGACTTGCCGTCGGCGTAGGTGCCGTACCCGGAGTCCCCGGTGACGACGACCGTCGAGTTGACGGTGGTGAGGCGGGAGCCGGTGACCGAGTCCGTGGACAGGACGCCCCATCGCTCGCTGGACACGGTCGAGTTGAGGTAGGTGGCCCTGGTGTTCGCGCCGATGACGTTGGTGGCGCGCACGTTCCCGGTGAGGCCGAGCCGCCACGGCACGGTCAGCATGTCGGCGCCGCCCGCGGGGACGAAGTCGTCGGGCAGGACGCCGTCGCGGGCGGCGAGCGTGGAGTTCTTGACGACGACGTGCGCGCCGTCGCGCGCGACGAGGGCGCTGCGCACGACCCCCGTGGTGGCGATGTCGGCCCCGTCCACCACCAGCCGCGTCCCGTCCCCGTCACCGGTGACGGCGGCCCCGTAACCCGCGAAGTCGCAGCGGCCGTTGCCGTCGAAGTCGATCGTGACGTCCTCCAGGGTGTAGGCGGCGCCGTCGGTGACGTGGAAGCCGTTGAACGCCTGGGCCCTGGAGGTGATGCGGACGCCCCGCGCGCGGGTGTCGGTGAGGGTGCCCCCGGTCACCGCGGACAGCACCGAGCCGGCGGTGACCACACCGGTGGAGGCGGCGTACACGGCCTGCCGGAGGTGGAAGGTGTACGCCGCGAAGGACTCCAGGTGTTCGGCGGCCGGGGTGAGGACGACGTCGCCGGTGTAGGTGCCGGGGACGACGACCGTCGTGACGCCGTAGGTGCTCACCAGCGCGGAGCCCGTCTCCACCCCGTCCACGGTGAGGGACAGGATGAACCCGTCGGGCGCGGTGAGCGAGGCGCCCTCCTCCACGACGAGTTCGTCGAGCCGGGTGATCCCGGTGACCTCCCAGGTCTCGCCGGCGGCGACGACCCGCCGGCCGCCGGTGGCCGCCCGCGCGGCCACCGGGACCGGCAGGCCCGGTGCGACGGCCAGGGAACCGAGGGCGAGCAGAGCGCGGACGCGTGAACGCAGCGTGGGCATGGCGGGGTTGACGGGCATGGGGGACTCCCTCACGGCACGGGGGGCAGGTGGGGTGCGACAGGGAGTGAAGCAGCCCGCGCGGGGCCGCTGAAGGGAGTGGCTCCTGTGAATCGGGTCCGGAGCCATGGCCGTTGGGGATGGCAGCCATGCCATCGCCCGCGCCGATGGTCCGTGCGCGGCGGGGCGGTCGCGCCGGGGGTCAGGCGGCTTCGCGCTCCCGCGCCGACGGCCCGCTCTGCGCACCGTGCAGCCGCGCGTACACCCCGCCCCGGGCGAGCAGTTCGTCGTGCCGGCCGGTCTCGACGATCCGTCCGGCGTCGACGACGAGGATGCGGTCGGCGTGGGGCGCGAGACCGAGATCGTGGGTGATCATGATGGTCGTCCGGCCGGCCATCAGGCGCCGCAGCGGGTCGACGATGCGCCGGGTGGCCATCGCGTCGAGGCCGGTGGTCGGTTCGTCCAGCACGAGCACCGGCGCGTCCCGCAGGAGGGCGCGGGCGATGGCGAGGCGCTGGAGCTGGCCGCCCGACAGACGTGCGGAGTGTGGGTCGATCCTCGTGTCGTACCCGTCGGGCAGGCCCGTCACGAACGTGTGCGCGTCGGCCGCCCGGGCCGCCTCCTCGATGGCGCGGTCGCTGGCGCCGGGCCGTCCGCAGGCGATGTTGGCGCGGACCGTGTCGTGCAGGACGAGGGTCTCCTGCGGCAGCAGGGTCACGTACTCGCGCAGCCGGTCGAGGGGGAAGGCGTGCAGGGGGACGCCGTCGAGCAGGATCTCCCCGGCGTCGGGGTCGTAGAAGCGCAGCAGCAGCTTGGTCGCGGTGGACTTGCCCGCGCCGCTCGGCCCGGTGACGATCACGAGTTCGCCGGGGTGCGCGGTGAAGCTGACGTGCTCCAGGGCCGGGCCGTCGCCGCCGGGGTAGCCGAAGGACACGTCCCGCATCTCGACGGTGCCGTCCGGGCGGCCGGTGTCGGTCCGGCGGGCCGGGTCGGTGACGGCGGGCCGGGTGTCGAGTATCTCGATGAGCCGCTCGGCGCCCGCGGTGGCCGCCGTGACGAGGAGTCCGAGCTGGGCGAGGCCGCGGATCGGCGGATACAGGTAGCTGAGCAGGGCGGCGAAGGCGAGGAGCTGCCCGAGGCTCATCCGCCCCTCGGAGATCTCCCAGACGCCGATGCCGATCACGGCGAGCACGCAGACCGTCTCGATGACCTGGACGAGCTGGCCGTACGCCTGGTTGAGCCGGGCCGAGCGGACCGCGGCCCGGAACCAGGCCGTCGCCTCCTCGTTCAGCCTGCGCCGCTCGGCGTCGCGCCGGCCGTACGCCTGGGTGAGGACGAGGTTGCCGAGGGACTCCTCGACGACGGAGGTGACCGCGCCGTCGGCGACCCGGCCCTCACGGGCGACGGCCTTGACACCGGCGGAGAAGCGCCGGGCGGCCAGCCAGAACAGCGGTGCGAGGACGAAGGCGGCGGCGGCGAGGTCCCAGCGCAGCCAGAACGCGGCGGCGGCGTAGAAGACGGTGCTGAACAGGGCGGAGGCGGTGCCGATCAGCCCGGAGACGGCCATCTGCTCGATCGCCTCCACATCGCCGGTGAGGCGGGACAGCAGGTCGCCCTGGCGGTGGCGCTGGAAGAAGTGCGGCGGCAGCTTCTGCACGTGGTCGAAGACGTGCTCGCGCAGCCGCATCACGAACCGCTCGGAGATCCACACCGCGAGCGAGCCGCCCGCGTAGCCGATGGCCGCGCCCACGAGGGCGATGCCCAGCCACTGCGCGGCCGGGGTCCAGAACGCGTCCAGTGAGCCCCGGGCGAGCGCGTCGTCCGTCAGATCGCCGAACAGCAGGATGGCGGCGGTCTCGGCGAGCGCCCCGAGCACGGTGCACAGCCATACGGCGGCCAGCCGGCCCCGCAGGCCCTTGGTCATCGGCCAGAACCGCCGGAACGCGGCGCGGGCGGAAACGGTGCGCGGCCCTCGCCCCGCACCCCGGTCCCGGATTACCGGCTGACCGTACTCGGATAATTCGAATTCCGGCGGAAATTCAAACGCATGGGATGCGTGATGCATATCGCGGGGGAAATCAACCCGCGATTCCTGATCGGACGCGTACATGATTTCCCCCGCGTCCGCCGTCAGGCGCCCGGCTGGAGCGGCGCGCGCTCACCGGGGCGCGGACGGCGGCGACGCTGCTGCTGGGCGGGGGGCGGAACCTGACCGGGGTTCGCGTTGGGGCCCGCGTTCGGGTCGAGGTTGTTGTTCGCGGCGCCCCGGCCGGCGATCGGCGCGATAATCCTGAAGCTCATGACGGACTCCTTCTGAGTTTCCTTGAGTTTCCGGTCACCGGGCGATTCCGCTGCCCGATGAGAAAGAACTTAACACGCCCCGGAACACCTAGAAGAGAAAACTCAGAATCCCATTTCCTGTGAATTCCTGTGGAAACCTTGGAATTCACTTATTTCCGCAGGTCCGCCCGGCGGCGGGCATGCCGAAGGGGCGGCACCCCCGCACGGGTGCCGCCCCTTCCTGGTGATCCGGAGTCGCCGCCCATCGGTCTTGAGGGTCGGGGACGGACGGCGACTCCGGCGTCCTGGGTGGTGGTGGGTCAGCGGTGGTCGCTGCCCGCCGACTCCGAGGCCGCGCGGCCCGCTTCGAGGCGGGCGACCGGGATGCGGAACGGGGAGCAGGAGACGTAGTCCAGGCCGACCTCGTGGAAGAAGTGGACGGACTCGGGGTCGCCGCCGTGCTCGCCGCAGACGCCGAGCTTGAGGTCGGGGCGGGTGGCGCGGCCGGCCTCGGCGGCCAGCTTCACCAGGGAGCCGACGCCGTCCTTGTCGATGGTCTCGAACGGCGACACCCCGAAGATGCCCTTCTCCAGGTAGGCCGTGAAGAAGCTCGCCTCGACGTCGTCGCGGCTGAAGCCCCACACCGTCTGGGTGAGGTCGTTGGTGCCGAAGGAGAAGAACTCGGCGGCCTCCGCGATCTGGCCCGCGGTGAGGGCGGCGCGCGGCAGCTCGATCATCGTGCCGATCGCGAGCTTGAGCCTGGTACCGGTGGCCGCCTCGACCTCGGCGATGACGGCGTCGGCCTCCTCGCGGACGATCTCCAGCTCCTGGACGGTGCCGACGAGCGGGATCATGATCTCGGCGCGCGGGTCGGCCTTGGCGTTCTTGCGCTCGGCGGCGGCCTCGGCGATGGCCCGTACCTGCATGGTGAACAGGCCGGGGATGACGAGGCCGAGGCGTACGCCGCGCAGGCCCAGCATCGGGTTCTGCTCGTGCAGCCGGTGCACCGCCTGGAGCAGGCGCAGCTCGTTCTCGTGCGGCTCCTGACGGGACTCGGCGAGCGCGACGCGCACCGACAGCTCGGTGATGTCGGGCAGGAACTCGTGCAGCGGCGGGTCCAGGAGACGGATCGTCACCGGGAGGCCGTCCATCGCGGAGAACAGCTCGACGAAGTCCTTCTTCTGGAGCGGGAGCAGCTGGGTCAGCGACTCCTCGCGCTCGGCCTCGGTGTCGGCCAGGATCAGCCGCTCGACCAGCTCGCGCCGGTCGCCGAGGAACATGTGCTCGGTGCGGCACAGGCCGATGCCCTGGGCGCCGAAGCGACGGGCGCGCAGCGCGTCCTCGGCGTTGTCGGCGTTGGCACGCACGCGCAGCCGGCGCTTGCGGTCGGCGAAGGCCATGATCCGGTGGACGGCCTCGACGAGTTCGTCGGCGTCCTGGGCACCGGCGTGCATCCGGCCCTCGAAGTACTCGACGACGGGGGACGGCACGACCGGGACCTCTCCCAGGTACACCTTGCCGCTCGACCCGTCGATGGAGATGACGTCGCCCTCCTCCACGACCTGTCCGCCGGGGACGGTCATCCGGCGGCGCTTGGTGTCGACCTCCAGCTCCTCCGCGCCGCAGACACAGGTCTTGCCCATGCCGCGGGCGACGACGGCCGCGTGCGAGGTCTTGCCGCCGCGCGAGGTGAGGATGCCCTCGGCCGCGATCATGCCGTCGAGGTCGTCGGGGTTGGTCTCGCGGCGGACGAGGATGACCTTCTCGCCCGAACGCGACCACTTCACGGCGGTGTAGGAGTCGAAGACGGCCTTGCCGACAGCGGCGCCGGGCGAGGCGGCGATGCCCCGGCCGACCTGCTGGACCTTGGCGTCCTCGTCGAACTTGGGGAACATCAGCTGGGCGAGCTGGGCGCCGGTGACGCGCTGGAGGGCCTCGGCCTCGTCGATGAGGCCCTGGTCGACGAGCTGGGTGGCGATCCGGAAGGCCGCGCCCGCGGTGCGCTTGCCGACCCGGGTCTGGAGCATCCACAGCTGGCCGCGCTCGATGGTGAACTCGATGTCGCAGAGGTCCTTGTAGTGGTTCTCCAGCGTCTCCATGATCTGCATGAGCTGGTCGTACGACTTCTTGTCGATCGACTCCAGCTCCGCGAGCGGCACGGTGTTGCGGATGCCGGCGACGACGTCCTCGCCCTGGGCGTTCTGGAGGTAGTCGCCGTAGACGCCCTGGTGGCCGGAGGCGGGGTCGCGGGTGAAGGCGACACCCGTGCCCGAGTCGGGGCCCAGGTTGCCGAAGACCATGGAGCAGACGTTGACGGCCGTGCCGAGGTCGCCGGGGATGCGCTCCTGGCGGCGGTAGAGCTTGGCGCGGTCGGTGTTCCAGGAGTCGAAGACCGCCTTGATGGCGAGGTCCATCTGCTCGCGCGGGTCCTGCGGGAAGTCCCGGCCGGCCTCGGCCTTCACGATCCGCTTGAACCGGGTGACGAGCTTCTTGAGGTCGGCCGCCTCCAGGTCCGTGTCGACGGTGACCTTCTTGGCCTCCTTCGCGGCCTCCAGCGCCTCCTCGAAGAGCTCGCCGTCGACACCGAGGACCGTCTTGCCGAACATCTGGATGAGGCGGCGGTAGGAGTCCCAGGCGAACCGCTCGTCGCCCGCCTGCGTGGCGAGGCCCTTCACGGACTTGTCGGAGAGGCCGATGTTGAGAACCGTGTCCATCATGCCGGGCATGGAGAACTTGGCGCCGGAGCGGACCGAGACGAGCAGCGGGTCGTCGGCCTGGCCGAGCCGCTTGCCCATCCGCTGTTCCAGCGCGTCGAGGTGCGCGCTGACCTCGTCACGCAGTGCCACGGGTTCGGCGCCGCTGTCCAGGTAGACCTTGCAGGCCTCGGTCGTGATGGTGAATCCCGGGGGAACGGGGAGTCCCAGATTGGTCATCTCGGCGAGGTTCGCGCCCTTGCCGCCGAGGAGGTCCTTGAGGTCCTTGTTTCCCTCGGTGAAGTCGTAGACGAACTTCACCACGTGGGGTTCTTTGTTTTCCGACACGGTTCTCGACTCCCTCAAGGACGAGGTGGCTGCCCTGACGGCGAGGAACATACCCAGATCAAAGGCGTCTGGGGAGGTCCACTCCCGCGTCATAAGCCTGTAACCACCCGTCCGCCAGCGGATCGAAAGTCAAAGCTTGGCAAGCAATCGGCCGATCATGTGTTCACCTCTTGAACGCGGACACCCTCACGACATGCCGAAATCGCTCATCTGAGCGCCATTCATCACGTCTGTTTTCGATCGATGAACGATCAAGGGGTGGCACCCAGTGCCACCCCTTGGAGAAGTGCAGTCGCTCAAGATCCGCTCATCTGAGCGTCACCCCGATCAGAGGTGGCGAGAATCACGCTGCCACAGAGCGCCGGATGTCACCATGCGGACGCGGAAGCGGGCCCGGAAACCGCAGGGGAATCCCCTCGTCACACGCCCAGCGCCAGCAGCCGCGCCTCGGCCCGCTCGGGCGCGTACAGATGCTCCACGACCAGCGCACCCGCCCCCACCAGCCCGGCCCGCTCTCCCAGCCGGGAGGTGACCACGTCCAGATGAGCGGTGGAGCGCGGCAGGGCCCGCTGGTAGAGCAGTTCGCGCACTCCGGTGAGGAAGGCGGTTCCGGCCAGATCTCCGGCGATCATCAGCACCCCGGGGTTCAGCAGGGTCACCACCGTCGCCAGCACGTCCCCCACCTGACGCCCGGCCTCGCGGGCGAAGGCAGCCGCCTCCGGGTGCCCGGCGGTCAGCAGATCCCGTACGTCCGACCCGGACGCGGCCCGCACCCCGTTCTCCGCGAGCCGCCGCGCCACGGCGCCGCCGCTCGCGACGGCGGCGAGGCAGCCGTACGAACCGCACCGGCACAGGGCCTCGGCGCCGGTCCGGATGTGCCCGATGTCGCCGGCGCCGCCATCGATGCCCCGGTAGACGGAGCCGTGGACGACGACCCCGGCGCCGATGCCGGTGGAGACCTTGACGAGCACGAAGGCCGAGCAGCCGGGGTAGGAGGTGCGCTGCTCGCCGTACGCCATGAGGTTGGCGTCGTTGTCGACGAGGACCGGGACGCCGGTGACGCCGGTGTGCGCGGTGAAGGCTCCGGCGAGGGTGGCTCTTATGTCGTGGCCGTCCCAGCCGGGCATCATCGGCGGCTGGACGACCCGGCCGGTGTCGCTGTCGACGGGACCCGGCACCGCGAGCCCGATGCCGCAGACCTCGCCCGCCCGCCGGCCGGCCTTCTCCAGCAGTTCGGCGAACCAGCGGCCCAGTTCGCCGAGGACGGCCTCGGGTCCGTCGTCGACGACGAGGGAGCCGCCGTGCTCGGCGAGGATCTCTCCGGTCAGGGTGAGGACGGCCGCGCGGGCGTGCCGGGTGTCGAGGTCGGCGGCGAGGACGATCGCGTGGGCGTCGTCGAACTCCAGGGTGATGGAGGGGCGTCCGCCGAGCGGGGAGTCGACGGGGCCGCCGGCGCCCTCGCGCAGCCAGCCCGCGCGGAAGAGCCGGTCCAGGCGCTGGCCGACGGTGGCCCGGGAGAGCCCGGTGGCCTGTTGCAGGGCACCACGGGTCGTGGCCCGACCGGTTCGTACCAGTTCGAGCAGTTCTCCGGCGCTCGCCTGAGCTCGACCACTCATGCGCACCCCCTTGTGTTTCTCAAGCTTGCATTACATATTGAGTTTTGCGTGTTAAATAGACGTAACTCTACGGTGGCCAAGACCGAACCGGTCCGGCCGAACGTCTTCGGGGAGTCCCGAGTGGAACGCACCGCCCAGCTCGACGCCCGCACCGTCGTATACGAACCGGCGCCTCCGCCGGACTCCGCGCACGCCAGGGCCGCCCGGGTGCTCACGGCGAACTGGACCGGCACCTCCACCGTGCCCTCCCGCAGTCTGTATCCGCACCAGTGGTCCTGGGACTCCGCGTTCATCGCGATCGGGCTGCGGCACCTGTCGCCGTTGCGGGCGCAGACCGAGCTGGAGACGCTGCTCGACGCACAGTGGGAGGACGGGCGCGTCCCGCACATCGTCTTCAACCCCTCCGTGCCGCTCGACGCGTACTTCCCGAGCCCCGACTTCTGGCGCTCCTCGACCGCGGGGCGCGCTGCGGGCGCCCCGCGCACCGTACAGACGTCCGGCATCGTGCAGCCACCGGTACACGCGCTGGCCGCCTGGCTGGTGCACCGCGCCGACCCGGGGCTGTCCCGGGCGCGCGGCTTTCTCACCCGCGTCTACCCCCGGCTCGCGGCCTGGCACCGCTATCTCCTGCACCGCCGGGACCTGGGCGGAGGCGGACTGGCCTCGGTGGTCCATCCGTGGGAACAGGGCATGGACAACAGCCCCTCCTGGGACGCCCCGCTCGCCCGCGTCGCCCCGGCCCCGGCCCGCTCCTTCCGCCGGGCCGACCTCGACCACGGGGCGCCGGAGGACCGGCCGACGGACCTGGACTACGGGCGGTACGTGCGCCTGGCGACGGAGTACCGGGACAGCGGATACGCCGACGGGGAAGGGGAGTTCGCGGTCGAGGACCCTGCCTTCAACGCCCTGCTGATCGCCTCCGAACAGGCGCTGGCCCGGATCGCCGAGGAGCTCGGGGCGCGGGGCACGGCCCGCCGGGCGCGGGCGGAGCGGCTGACGGGCGCGCTCGTGGAGCGGCTGTGGGACCCGGCGGCGGGCATGTTCCTGTGCCGGGACGTGCGGGGCGGGGAACTCATCGGCGAGCGCGGGGTCTCCGGGCTGATCCCGCTCCTGCTGCCCACGCTCCCTCGGGACGTCGTCACCGCCCTCGTCGGCACGGCGACGTCCGGGCACTTCGGACTCGGCGGCCCCTGCCGTCTGGTCCCCAGCTACGACCTGCTCGGCGAGGCCTTCGACCCGCACCGCTACTGGCGGGGGCCCGCCTGGTTCAACACCGCCTGGCTGATCGAGCGCGGACTGCGCACCCACGGTGAGCAGCACAGGGCGGACGAACTACGGGACGCCGTGGTGGAGTTGGCCGACTCGTCCGGTTTCGCGGAGTACGTCGACCCGTACACCGGCGAGGCGTGCGGGACGGCCGGCTTCGGATGGACGGCGGCACTGGCACTGGACCTGCTGGCAGACAACGGAGGGGACCGGGCATGACGGACCGGCATCATCTGCTCGTGCACGGGGGGACGTTCGCCGCCGTGGGCGACGGCGGCGACATCAGCGGAGTGCGCGGCGGCGGCACACCGGACGGGCTGTTCGTACGCGACGCCCGCCATCTGAGCCGCTGGCAGCTCACGGTCGACGGCGCGGTGCCCGAGACCCTCACCCCGGTGGCCGACGGCGACACCGCGCGCTGCGTCCTGGTCCCGCGAGGCGGCCGGGCCGAACCCCCGGCGTGCACGCTCTTCCGTGAACAGGCCGTGGGGGACGGCGCGTTCGTGGAGTCCCTGCGCGTCACCAGCAACCGCGCCGTCCCCTCCACCGTGCGTCTCGCGCTCACCGCCGACGCCGACTTCACCGACCAGTTCGAGCTGCGCTCCGACTTCCGCACCTACGCCAAGACCGGCGCCACCCGCTCCCGCGAAGTCCTCGACTCCGGAGTGGAGTTCACCTACCGGCGCGGCGCATGGCAGTCCTGTACGACGGTGACGGCCGACCCCGCCCCCGACGGCGTCGAGGAGACCGGCACCGGAGCGCGCCGCCTGGTCTGGACGCTGGAGCTGGAGCCGCACGGCACCGCGGAGCTCACCCTGCGCGTGATGGCCCGCCCGCACGGCGACAAACGGGCGCGGCGGGTACCGCGGTCGCCGGCCGCGCTGAACGCCCAGCTCATAGCGCTGGAGGGCGAGTTCGTGGAGGGCGTGGCCTTCCCGACGGGCTGGCCCGAACTGGCGGCGGCATGCGCGCGGGGCCTCGCGGACCTCGCGTCCCTCCAGGTCCCGGCGACCGGCCCGGACGGCGAGGAGCTGCGGGTCCCGGCGGCGGGCGCGCCCTGGTTCCTGACCCTGCTGGGCCGCGACGCCCTGCTCACCTCCCTGTTCGCCCTCCCCTACCGACCCGGCCTCGCCGCCGCGACGCTCCCCGCGCTCGCCGCGACCCAGGCGACCGAGACCGGCACGGACGCGGTGGCCCAGCCCGGCAAGATCGTGCACGAGGTGCGGCACGGCGAGCTCGCGCACTTCGGGCAGGTGCCGTACGGCCGCTACTACGGCTCGGTGGACGCGACGCCGCTGTTCCTCGTCCTGCTCGGCGCGTACGTCGAGCACACCGGGGACACGGCGATGGCCCGCCGCCTGGAGCAGCACGCCCGCGCGGCGATCGGCTGGATGCTCGACCACGGCGGGCTCACCTCGCGCGGTTATCTGGTGTACCGCTCCGACCAGGGCGGCCTCGCCAACCAGAACTGGAAGGACTCCCCCGGCGCGATCTGCTCCGCCGACGGCACCCGGGCCACCGGCGCGGTGACGGCCGCGGGCGCCCAGGGCTACGCCTACGACGCGCTGCGGCGCACCGCGTGGCTCGCCCGGACCGTCTGGTCGGACGACACGTACGCGGCGCTCCTCGAACAGGCCGCCGGGGACCTGCGGGACCGCTTCCAGCAGGACTTCTGGATGCGGGACCGCTCCTTCCCGGCGCTCGCCCTGGACGGGGAGGGCCGCCAGGTGGACGCGCTCGCCTCCGACGCCGGGCATCTGCTGTGGTCGGGGCTGCTCGACAAGGAGTACGGCGAGAAGGTGGGCCGGCGCCTCCTGGAGCCCGACTTCTTCTCCGGGTGGGGCGTACGGACGCTGGCTTCGGGACAGGCGGCGTACCACCCGCTGTCCTACCACCGGGGTTCGGTGTGGCCGCACGACAACGCGCTCATCACGCTGGGGCTGGCCCGCTACGGGCTGCACGACGAGGCCCGGACGGTGGCGCACTCGCTGGTCGACGCGGCGACCGCGACGGGGCACCGGCTGCCCGAGGTCATCGCCGGCTACGGCCGGTCCACACACCCGGAGCCGGTGCCGTACCCGCACGCGTGCGTCCGCGAGGCCCGGTCCGCGGCGGCGCCGCTCGCCCTCCTGACCGCCGTCGGCGGCGCCTGACCCCTTCGTTGACCGACCGTTTGCTCGGTGTTTGCCCCGGGGCGTGAACAGCCCCGGTGGCCCTCGCGTACGAGATTGCGGCGGGTCCGAGACCCCATGTCGGACCCGCCGCACCGCGTCAGTCCCGTACGGAAGGGCCTTCGGGTGACCGACATCATCGCTGAGAGCACACCCGCCGAGGCCGAGGTGCCCGTGCGCGGGCGGTCGGCGAGGTGGCGCGCGGCGCATCCGAAGGCCGTCCGGATCGTCGGCCGCACGGTGACGGTGCTGGCGGCGGTGCTCGTGCTCGGCGCGCTGCTGATGCCGAACACGCTGCCTGCGCTCCAGCCCAACCGGTTCACCCGGATCCCGGCGGAGGCGATCCTCGGCGCGGCGGTCGCGCTGGCCCTGCCGCGGATGCCGCGCCGGGTGGTGGCGGTGCTGTCCGGGGTGGCGCTCGGGACGCTGACGGTCCTGAACCTGCTCGACATGGGCTTCGTCGACTATCTCGGCCGGGGCTTCAACCCGGTGCTCGACTGGGAGCTGCTGGACGACGCCCAGGCGTACGTGTCGGACGCGATGGGCCCGACGGTCGCGACGGCGGCGACGGTGGGCGTGTTCGTGCTGGTGCTCCTGCTGCTCGGGCTGATGGCGCTGGCGATGGTCCGGCTCAGCGAGCTGCTGGTGGCGCACCGGCGGACGGCGACCCGGGCGACCCTGGTGAGCGCGACCGTGTGGGTCGCGTGCTCGGCGCTCGGGCTCCAGCTCTTCGGGATGCCGGTCGCCTCCGACCGCACGGCCAACGCCGTGACGATCCAGGCGCGCCGGGTGATGGACACCCTGCGGGACGAGGCCGCGTTCGCGAAGGAGACCCGGAGCGACACGTTCGGCGCGACGCCCCCGGACCAGCTGCTGCCCGACCTGCGCGGCAAGGACGTGATCTTCACCTTCATCGAGAGCTACGGCCGCAGCGCGATCGAGGACCCGGTGATGGCGCCGGGCGTCGACGCCACGCTCAAGGCGCGGACGGCGGCGCTCGCCGCGGCCGGGTACCACGCCAGGAGCGGCTGGCTGACGTCGGCGACGTACGGCGGCAGCAGCTGGCTCGGGCACTCGACGACGATGTCCGGCCTGTGGATCGACAACCAGCAGCGGTACCGCACCGTCATGGCGAGCGACCATCTGAGCCTGACCAAGGCGTTCAAGAAGTCGGGCGCCTGGGACACGGTGGGGGTGATGCCCGGCATCCAGAAGGGCTGGCCCGAGCAGGCGTACTACGGGCTCGACAAGGTCTACAACGCCTTCCAGCTCGGCTACCAGGGACCGAAGTTCAGCTGGTCGACGATGCCCGACCAGTACGCCCTCGAGGCGTTCCAGCGCCAAGTGCACGGCAAGAAGCGGGACAAGCCCCTGATGTCGGAGGTCATCCTCACCTCCAGCCACCAGCCGTGGGCGCCGATCCCGAAGATGGTCGACTGGGACGACCTGGGCGACGGTTCACTGTTCGACGCGGTCCAGAAGGCGGGCAGGAAGCCGTCGGACATCATCTCCGACTCCACCGAGTCCCGTGAGGAGTACGGCAAGTCGATCCAGTACTCGGTCACCGCGCTCACCGAGTGGCTGGAGCGCTACGGCACCGACGACACCGTCCTCGTCTTCCTCGGCGACCACCAGCCCATCGCCCGCGTCAGCGGCGACCACGCGAGCCGGGACGTCCCGGTCTCCATCGTGGCCAAGGACCCGAAGGTCCTCGACAAGGTCGCCGACTGGAACTGGACGGACGGCCTGCGGCCGGCTGCGGACGCGCCGGTGTGGAAGATGAGCGCGTTCCGCGACCGCTTCCTGACGGCGTACGGCTCGACTCCGCATCCGTCGGAGGGCTGAGCGGCAGGCCGTCAGGCCACCTCGATCGCCCCGCGCGCCGTCCTCGCCGAGCGCGATCCGCCACAGGGCGCTGTTGGTCGTCGCGGCGGCCCGCAGAACGGCTTCGGCGGCCTGGGCGGCCGGGGCCGGGCCCTCCAGGACGACGACCCGGACGCTGCGCATGAACGGGTCGTAGGCCGAGCGGAGTTCGACGCGCAGTTCCTCGAACCGCGCCGACCGGGCGTCCGGGGAGGCGAGTTGGACGTAGGCGTCGCCCACCCGGTAGTGGAGCTGGCTGGTGAGGTGCGCGTGCTCCATCACGTCCAGATAGGCGGCGCGCCGCAACTCCCGTACACGGCTGCGGTGCTGGGCCTGTGCCGTCGACTCCGCCTGCGTCCGGGCCGCGCGGACGTTCCCGAGGGTGGTCACCCAGCCCGCGAGGACCGCCGTGCCGCCGGTGAACGCCGCGACCCACACCGTGCTGTCGATCGCCACGGCGACCAGTGTCCGGGAGCACCCCGCCCGTGTCGAGGGCGCGTCAGCCTCCCGACGTGTCCAGTTCCGCGTCCTCGGTCACGCCCGCGCAGTCGTAGGGGTCCTTGAGCCAGCCGTCCGGCAGCACGACCCGGTTGTTGCCGGAGGTGCGTCCGCGGGGGCCGTCCGCGCCGGTCGGCCAGGGCTGGTCGAGGTCCAGCTCGTCGAGGCCGGCGCGGAGTTCCTCCAGGGAGGAGGTGATCGCGAGCCGCTTGCGCATCTCGCTGCCGACGGCGAAGCCCTTGAGGTACCAGGCGACGTGCTTGCGGAAGTCGACGACACCCTTGGTCTCGTCGCCGCTCCACTCCCCCAGCAGGCGCGCGTGGCGGACCATGATGTCGGCGACCTCGCGCAGCGCGGGGCGCGCGATGTCGTCGGTGCGGCCCTCGAACGCCGCGACCAGGTCCGCGAACAGCCACGGCCGGCCCAGGCAGCCGCGCCCCACGACGACACCGTCGCAGCCGGTCTCGCGGACCATGCGCAGCGCGTCCTCGGCGGACCAGATGTCGCCGTTGCCGAGGACGGGGATCTCCGGGACGTGTTCCTTCAGCCGGGCGATGGCGTCCCAGTCGGCGGTGCCGCCGTAGTGCTGGGCCGCGGTCCTGCCGTGCAGGGCGATGGCGGTCACGCCCTCCTCGACGGCGATGCGTCCGGCGTCGAGGTAGGTGATGTGGTCGTCGTCGATGCCCTTGCGCATCTTCATCGTGACGGGGAGGTCCCCGGCGCCGGAGACGGCCTCGCGCAGGATGGCGCGCAGCAGGTTCCGCTTGTACGGGAGGGCCGAGCCGCCGCCCTTGCGGGTGACCTTGGGGACCGGGCAGCCGAAGTTCAGGTCGATGTGGTCGGCGAGGCCCTCCTCCGCGATCATGCGGACGGCCTTGCCGACGGTGGCGGGGTCGACGCCGTACAGCTGGATCGAGCGGGGCTTCTCGGTCGCGTCGAAGTGGATCAGCTGCATGGTCTTCTCGTTGCGCTCGACCAGCGCCCGGGTGGTGATCATCTCGCTGACGAACAACCCCTTGCCACCACTGGCCGCACCCTTTGCTTCGCCTCCGGCGAAGGCTTCGCCGGAGGCGAAGTGCCTGCACAGGGTCCGGAAGGGCGCGTTGGTGATCCCGGCCATGGGGGCCAGGACGACGGGCGGCTGAACGGTGTGGGGCCCGATCCGGAGGGGTGCGGCGAGAGGCGGTGCGGTCGTGGACATTCCCCCATTGTGGCGTACGCCGGGCACCGCGCGGACGTATGATCTTGTATCGACCATTAGTTAGACGCACTATCGAAATCGGCGTACGATGCCTTCCATGCCCGAGCTCAGCCGTCGCCGGCGTTTCCTCGTCCTCGCGATCTGCTGCATGAGCCTGCTGATCGTGAGCCTCGACAACACGATCCTCAATGTCGCCCTCCCCTCCATGCAGCACGAACTCGACGCCACGACGTCGGGGCTCCAGTGGACGATCGACGCCTACACGCTCGTCCTCGCCTCGCTGCTGATGCTCGCGGGGTCGACGGCGGACCGGATCGGACGCAAGCGCGTCTTCATGGCGGGCCTGGTGATCTTCACGATCGGCTCGGCGCTGTGCTCCGTCGCCCCCGATCTCGACACCCTGATCGTCTTCCGCATGGTCCAGGCGGTCGGCGGCTCGATGCTCAACCCGGTCGCGATGTCGATCATCACGAACACCTTCACCGATCCGGGCGAGCGCGCCCGCGCGATCGGGGTGTGGGGCGCGGTGGTCGGCCTCTCCATGGCGGCCGGGCCACTGGTCGGGGGGCTGCTCGTGGACTCCGTCGGCTGGCGCTCGATCTTCTGGGTCAACCTGCCGGTGGGCCTCGCCGCGCTCCTGCTGACGCTGCGGTACGTCCCGGAGTCCCGTGCGCCCAAGGGGCGGCGGCCCGACCCGGTCGGACAGGTCCTGGTCATCGCCCTGTTCGGCTCGCTGACGTACGCGATCATCGAGGCGCCGGAGTCCGGGGTCGCCCGCGTCCTGCCGTTCGTGGCGGTGGCCGTCGTCGCGCTGGCGGGGCTGCTGCGCTACGAGCCGCGCCGCGCCGAGCCCCTGATCGAGCTGCGCTTCTTCCGCTCGGCGCCGTTCAGCGGGGCCACGGTCATCGCGATCAGCGCCTTCGCGGCCCTCGGCGGGTTCCTGTTCCTGTCGACGCTGTACCTCCAGAACGTCCGCGGCCTGGACGCGCTGCACGCCGGGCTGTGGATGCTGCCGATGGCGGTGCCGATGTTCCTGACGGCACCGGTGTCGGGCCGCCTCGTCGGCAGCCGCGGCCCCCGGCTGTCCCTGCTGGTCGCCGGGGCCGCCATGACGGTGAGCGGCGTGATGTTCGCGGCGTTCGACGCGGAGACCTCCGACGTCACCCTGTTCCTCGGATACGTCCTGTTCGGCATCGGCTTCGGCTTCGTGAACGCCCCCATCACCAACACGGCCGTCTCCGGCATGCCCCGCACCCAGGCCGGAGTCGCGGCGGCCGTCGCCTCGACCAGCCGCCAGCTCGGCCAGACCCTCGGCGTCGCCGTGATCGGCTCGGTCCTGGCGGCCGGGGTGGGCACCTCGACGTACGCGGAGAGCTTCGTCCCCGCCGCCGGCCCCGGCTGGTGGATCCTCACCGGCTGCGGCTTCGCGGTCCTGGTCATCGGCTACATCAGCAGCGGCCCCTGGGCCCGCGCCACGGCGGACCGCCTGTCGACACCCGACACTACGGAGACACGCACACGGGTGAGCGCCTAGGACACCCTTGGGGCGACCCGGCGGAGACGTTCCGGCGATCCGCCCAAGCGACGGTACGACCGGTCGCACCGGAACCCCGGAACACCGGCGAGCGCCCCGCTCCCCCTACCCGCCGGAGCCGTAAACCCCGCCCGCCCACGGGAACCAGGGGTACGGACGGCTCCAGGCGCCCTGGGAGAGCGTTGCCGTCGGCCAGACGTTCCGGCGGGCCGCCCGAGGCGCCGTGCGACCGGGCGTGACCGAGCCCCGGAACACCGACGAGCACCCCCGCTCCCCCTCCGTGTCAGCGGCGGGCGCCGCGCGTGGTCCGGAGGCAGGTTGCTCTAGGCGCCCCGGGCGGGCGTTGCCGTTGGTCGGGGTGGGCGTTGGAGGGCTATGCGGTGGAGGCGTTCCAGGCGGGTGCGGGACTCGTCGTCGGCCGGGGCGTAGGTGACCACGCGGGGGCCCAGCTGGGGGCCGAGCCACAGGTCGGTGTGGTCGACGGTGACGAGGCCGACGTGGGCGTTGCGGAACTGCTTGCGCCTGCCGTGCGGCTCCTCGACCTCGTGACGGTCCCAGGCGGCGCGGAAGTCGGCGGACTCGGCGCGCAGGCGCTTGAGGAGGAGCTTCCAGGCGGGCTCGCCCAGGTGTCCGGCCATCGCCGCGCGGAACCGGGCGGCCATGAGCCGCTGGGCCTCCTCCAGACGCACGATCGAGGAGCGCCAGGGCTCGTACGTGTAGGACAGGACCAGGCAGTTGCGGTCCTCGGGCGGCACCGCGTCCATGTCGCACAGCAGCAGCCCGTAGGTGCGGTTGTAGGCCAGGATGTCGTACCGGCTGTTCTGCACGCAGGCCGGCACGGGCTCCAGCTGCTCGATGAGCTGCCGCAGGGCCGGGGTGATCGACGGGCAGCTCGTGGCCGGCGTCGGGTCGACGTGACCGGCGAGCTGGAAGAGGTGGGCGCGCTCGCCGGGGTCCAGCAGCAGGGCGCGGGCGAGGGCGTCGAGGACCTGCACGGAGACCTGGATGTCACGGGCCTGCTCCAGCCACGTGTACCAGGTGACGCCCACCGCCGAGAGATACGCGACCTCCTCGCGGCGCAGCCCCGGCGTACGGCGCCTGCGGCCCCGCTCCAGGCCGACCTGCTCCGGGGTGATGTGCTCGCGACGGTGGCGCAGGAAGGCGGCGAGCTCGTGGCGGCGGACCGCCGTCGCGCCCGGGAGCGTGGTCATCGTCGTCATCCCTCCAGCCTGCCGTCCGGCGCAGCCTGTTGCCAGGTACGGGTTCTACCAGGATAAGGAGACTCTGGTACCAGGCTCCACGGCGACGCAGGGTGGTTCCCGTGACCACGGAAACCACCCTCGCCCACAAGATCCGCCCGCCGGCCGCGGCACCGGAACTCGGCCCGTCCGGCCTGTTCACGGTGCTGCTCGCGGCGGCGCTCCCGCTCATCGACTTCTTCATCGTCAACGTCGCCCTGCCCACCATCGGCGAGGACCTCGCGGCGAGCGAGTCCGTCCTCGAACTCGTCGTGTCCGGCTACGGACTCGCGTACGCCGTGCTCCTCGTCCTCGGCGGACGGCTCGGCGACCTGTTCGGCCGCCGCCGGCTCTTCCTCGCCGGCATGGCCGCGTTCGGCGTGACCTCGCTGGCCTGCGGACTCGCGCCCACCGCGTGGACGCTGGTCGCCGCGCGGATCGCCCAGGGCGCCGCGTCCGCCGCGATGCTGCCGCAGGTCCTCGCCACGATCCAGGCGGCCACGTCCGGGCCGCGCCGCGCCAAGGCGATGGGCCTGTACGGGGCGACGGCGGGGCTGTCCATGGTGGCGGGCCAGATCCTGGGCGGGCTGCTCGTCGCGGCGGACCTGTGGGGCACGGGCTGGCGGTCGGTGTTCCTGGTGAACGTCCCGGTCGTCGTCGTGGGTCTCGTGCTCGCCGTGCGGACCGTGCCGGAGACCCGGTCGCAGCGGCCCGAGCCGGTGGACGTCCCCGGCACGCTCCTGCTGGCCGCCTCCCTGATCTCCCTGCTCGCGCCCCTGACCGAGGGCCGGTCGGCGGGCTGGCCGCTGTGGACGTGGCTGTCGCTCGCGGTGTTCCCGTTCGCGGCGGCGGGGTTCTGCGCGGTGGAGCGCCGGGCGGACCGGCGAGGCCGTACGCCGCTGGTCCCGCCGAGCCTGCTGCGGCTGGACTCCCTGCGTCGGGGGCTGCTCCTGATCGTCCCCTTCTCGATCGGCTTCAGCGGCTTCATGTTCGTCATCGCGGTGGCCCTCCAGCGGGGTGCGGGCCTCGGTCCGGTCGACGCGGGGCTCGCGCTGGCGCCGCTGGCGGTCGCGTTCTTCTTCGTGTCGCTGGCGGGACCCCGCCTGGTCGCGAAGTACGGCACCCGGGTGGTGACGGCGGGCTCCGTCCTCCAGGGCCTGGGCCTGACGCTGATCGCCCTGGCGGCGTGGCGTGCCTGGCCGGACCTCGGCCTGCTGGAGCTGCTTCCCGGCGCGACGGTCGCGGGCGCCGGTCAGGCGCTCCAGCTCCCGGTGATCCTGCGGATCGTCCTCTCGGAGGTGCCGCCGGCCCGGGCGGGCGTCGGCAGCGGCGTGATGGCGACGACCCAGCAGTCCTCGCTCGCCCTCGGGGTGGCCACCCTCGGCACGCTGTTCCTCTCCCTGGCGCCCGCCGTCGGCATGCGGAACGCCCTGATCACGGCCCTGCTGACCCAGCTCGCGGGAGTGGCCCTGACGGGCCTGCTGAGCCTGCGGCTGCCCCGCGCGATCGGCTGAGCGCGACGGGCCCGTTCCTCGCGGCCCTGTTCACGATTCTGCGAACTCACGGTGAAGATGCTGCTGTTGATGTTGTTGCTGGGGCACACTGCCTACCCGGAGGCGAGGCCGCATGCCGCAGACCAACACAGGTACGAGCAAGGTGAGCCGCTGGGACCAGCACGGCCGCGAACACGTCGTTCACGTGCTGCGCAAGGGCCCCCAACGCACGATCAAGTGCGACACCTGCGGCTGGCACCAACGCGCCCAGTTCCTGCCCTGGCTCAAGGCGGAGGAACACCTGGCGGAGGAGCACCAGGCCACGGTGGACCCGACCGAAGGCTAGGGGGTGCCCCGATGGACGATCTGGGACCCGTGGCATGGCCGCCCGGACCGTTGAGGACCGGGCGGCTCACGTTGCGCGCGGCCGAGGCGCGGGACCGCGGCACGTTCGTCGAGCTGCTCGCGTCCGCGCCGGTGCACACCTACCTGGGCGGCCCCCGGTCACGGGAGGAGCTGGAGCGGGAGACGCCCGAGGTGCCCCAGCGGCGGCCCGGGAGCTTCGTCGTCGAGCTCGACGGGGCGATGATCGGCCACATTCTGCTCAGACGGTCGCCCGCGCACAGCCGTCCCGCCGCCGCGGGCAAGGCCGATCTGGGCTATCTGTTCCTGCCCCGGGCCTGGGGCTTCGGCTACGCCGCCGAGGCGTGCGCGGCGGCCCTCGACTGGTTCGCCACCGTCTGCCCCGGCGAGCCGGTGCTCCTCACCACCCAGAGCGCCAACACCCGCTCGATGCGCCTCGCGGCGAGGCTCGGCTTCACCGAGGTCGAACGCTTCACCGCCTGGGACGCGGAACAGTGGCTGGGCCGGCGCCCCGCGTCCTAGGCCCTACCCGTCCCGCCCCGTAGGCCCTGGAGCAGGAGGGCGATCACCGCGTCGAACTCCGCCTCGATGCCGGGTTCTTCCCAGGCGGGGGCGTAAAAGGGGTCGTGGAAGCGGCCGGTGGCGTGGAAGACGGCTCGGGCGGCCGTGGCCGGGGAGGGGACGGCGAAGGCGCCGGTGGCGTTCCCGGCCTGGACGATCCGGGTCAACTGGTCGATCAGGTCGACGAGATGGGCGTTCACCGCCTCGCCGTTCTCGGTCGCGAGAACCTGGTACGTGGCGAACAGCTCGGGATCGTGGCCCGCCTTGCGCCGCTTGGCGGTGAAGAGGGCGGCGAGCCAGTCCCGCAGCCGGGTCCCCGGGTCACGGCCCTCGTCGGAGGCGATCCCGGTGAGCGCCTCCGAGGTACGGTCCAGCCACCGCTTGGTGACCGCCTCCCGCAGCGCGGCCTTCGTACGGAAGTGCCGGTAGACGCTGCCGTGGCTGACGCCGAGCGCCCGCGCCACGTCGACGACGGTCGCCTTGGCGGGGCCGTGCCGCCGCAGCACCTCCTCGGTGGCTTCGAGGATGCGCTCGGCGGTCAGGATCTCGCTGGTCGGGGCCATGGCACAGACCGTACCCGGAGCCGGGATCAGCGCTCGCTGTCGAGGTGCGCCATCTGCGCCGCCGCGTACCGCTCCCCCGCCGCCGCGTCCGCCGGTACGGCCGCCTCGATCGCCGCGAGGTCCGCCGCGTCCAGGTCGACGTCGAGGGCGCCCAGCGACTCGTCGAGCCGCTCCCGGGAGCGGGCGCCGATCAGCGGCACGATGTCGTCGCCGCGTCCGAGCACCCACGCGATGGCGAGCTGCGCCACGCTCACGCCCTTCTGCTCGGCGATCTTCGCGAGCGCGTCCGCCAGGTCCAGGTTGCGCTGGAGGTTGTCGCCCTGGAAGCGGGGCGAGTAGCGGCGGAAGTCGTTCGCGGCGAGCTGCCGGTCACGGGCGAAGTTGCCGGAGATGAGCCCCCGGGACAGGACGCCGTACGCGGTGATGGAGATGCCCAGCTCGCGGGTGACCGGCAGGATCGACTCCTCGACGCCGCGGGAGATCAGCGAGTACTCGATCTGGAGGTCGGCGATCGGCGCGGTCGCGGCGGCACGGCGGATCGTCTCCGCGCCGACCTCGCTGAGGCCCACATGCCGGACGTATCCCTGCTCGATCAGTTCGGAGATCGCGCCGACGGTCTCCTCGATCGGCACGTCCGGGTCGAGCCGGGCGATCCGGTAGACGTCGATGTGGTCGACGCCGAGCCGCTGGAGCGAGTACGCGGCGAAGTTCTTCACGGCGGCGGGCCGGCCGTCGTAGCCGGTCCACTCGCCGCCGGGTCCGCGCAGCGCGCCGAACTTGACGCTCAGCAGCGCCTGTTCGCGCCGGGCGGCGGGCGCGGCGCGCAGGGCCTCGCCGATCAGCATCTCGTTGTGGCCCATGGCGTAGAAGTCGCCGGTGTCGAGCAGGGTGACGCCCGCCTCCAGCGCGGCGTGGATGGTCGCGATCGACTCGGTCCGGTCCGCGTCGCCGTAGAGCGCGGACATGCCCATGCAGCCGAGGCCGAGGGCGGAGACCTGAGGGCCGGTGGTTCCGAGGGGTCGGGTTCGCATCGTCATGTCCTCCACCTTGCCCTAACGGCTGACAGATTTCAATATCTGTCAGCTGTCATTCCAAACCTGTCATTCCAAACCCGCCTCTCCCCGCCACCCTCTCCCCGCCACCCTCTCCCCATCACCCCTCCCCGCCCCGCCTCCCCACCCCACCCCCCTCGGCGCGATTTGGTCCAGACCTATTGACGAGAGGTCTGGACCACGAGCACTGTCATGGCTACGACACCTCACCGCACCCCCACCGGGAGGCCTCGCATGATCCGTCGCGCCCTGAGCCTGCTCGCAGCCGCGCTCGCGACCGCCTGTCTCGCCCAACTCCCCGCCGCCGGGCCCGCGTCCGCCGCCGACACCTGCGCCGTGAAGGCGAAGCCGGCGGGCAAGGTGCTCCAGGGGTACTGGGAGAACTGGGACGGCTCCGCCAACGGCGTCCACCCGCCGTTCGGCTGGACGCCGATCACCGACCCCGCGATCGCCGCGCACGGTTACAACGTGATCAACGCGGCCTTTCCCGTCATCCGCTCCGACGGCACCGCGCTGTGGGAGGACGGCATGGACAGCGGGGTGAAGGTGGCCACGCCCGCGGAGATGTGCGCGGCGAAGGCGTCCGGCCGGACGATCCTGCTCTCGATCGGCGGCGCGACGGCCGGCATCGACCTCAACTCGACCGCCGTGGCGGACAGGTTCGTCGCGACGATCGTCCCGATCCTGAAGAAGTACAACTTCGACGGCATCGACATCGACATCGAGACGGGCCTGGTCGGCAGCGGGAACATCTCCCGGCTCTCCACGTCCCAGGCCAACCTGATCCGCATCATCGACGGCGTCCTCGCCCGGATGCCGGCCGGCTTCGGCCTGACGATGGCCCCGGAGACGGCGTACGTCACCGGCGGCAGCGTCGTCTACGGCTCCATCTGGGGCGCGTACCTCCCGGTCATCAAGAAGTACGCGGACAACGGCCGTTTGTGGTGGCTGAACATGCAGTACTACAACGGCAGCATGTACGGCTGCTCCGGCGACTCCTACTCCGCGGGCACCGTCCAGGGCTTCACCGCCCAGACCGACTGCCTCGACAAGGGGCTTGTGGTGCAGGGGACGACGATCAAGGTGCCCTACGACAAGCAGGTCCCCGGCCTGCCCGCCCAGTCCGGTGCCGGAGGCGGCTACATGGCCCCGTCCCTGGTCTCCCAGGCCTGGCGCGCCTACGGGAACGCCCTCAAGGGCCTGATGACCTGGTCGGTCAACTGGGACGGCTCGAAGAACTGGACGTTCGGCGACAACGTGAAGTCCCTGCAAGGGCGTTGAGCCGAAAGCCGGCCGGCCGGGGCTACCCGAGGACGGCGAACACCCCGCGCACCCGGCTGCCGTCCGGGAGCTGCCACGCGCCCTCGACGTGCCCCGCGGCCCCCTCGGGAACCTCCGAGCCGGGCCGCAGGACCCGCAGCGGGCGCGGTGTCGTGCCCTCGGCGGCGGCCGGGTCGCGGGACCAGGTGACCTCCTGGTCCACGGCGTCGCTGACGCTCTGCGCCTGCGGCTGTGCGCGGCCCTCCAGCAGCGCCCCCAACTGCGCGAGCAGCACCGGGTCGTGGACGCCGTCGTACACCCAGCGGGTGCCGAGGACGCCGTGTTCGGTGGTGCCGATGAGCGCGTGCTCCAGGCCGTCGGCCGGGGCCCCGCGGTAGGTCATCGGGACCAGCAGGCTGACCGTCCCGGCACCGGCGGTGTCGGTGACCACCATGAACTCGATCCCCACCTCGCCCGCGGGATCGTCCAGCCGGAATCCGCCCGCCTTGGCGAGTTCGGGCTCCCCGGCGGCGTCGTACCAGGGGGTGCCGGGCAGCCAGGCGGTGAGCAGTTCCAGCTTGGTCGGGGTGAGGGTGGTGCGGTGGATGATCGCCATGTCCGCACACTCTCACGAAATACCCGCGCGGGACGTCCGCAGGGGACGCCCGCACGCAGCGGCGCCGGGCGGGTCGATCGGCTCGACCCGCCCGGCGCTCAGCTGACGATCCTGACCTACGCGCCGATCAGACGGGCCGCGAGGTAGCCCTCGACCTGGTCGAGGGAGACGCGCTCCTGCTTCATGGAGTCGCGCTCGCGCACGGTCACCGCGTTGTCCTCAAGGGTGTCGAAGTCGACGGTGACGCAGAACGGGGTGCCGATCTCGTCCTGGCGGCGGTAGCGGCGGCCGATGGCGCCGGCGTCGTCGAACTCGATGTTCCAGTGCTGGCGCAGCGCCTGGGCGAGGCCCTTGGCCTTCGGGGACAGCTCGGGGTTGCGGGAGAGCGGGAGCACCGCGACCTTCACCGGGGCGATGCGGTGGTCGAGGCGCAGCACCGTGCGCTTCTCCAGCTTGCCCTTGGCGTTGGGCGCCTCGTCCTCGACGTACGCGTCGAGCAGGAAGGCCAGCATGGTGCGGCCGACACCGGCGGCGGGCTCGATGACGTAGGGGGTCCAGCGCTCGCCGGCCTCCTGGTCGTAGTAGACGAGGTCCGTGCCGGAGGCCTTGGAGTGCGCGTTGAGGTCGTAGTCGGTGCGGTTGGCGACACCTTCCAGCTCGCCCCACTCGCTGCCGCCGAACTGGAAGCGGTACTCGATGTCGGCGGTGCGCTTGGAGTAGTGGGAGAGCTTCTCCTGCGGGTGCTCGAACCACCGCATGTTCTCTTCCCGCAGACCCAGGCCGGTGTACCAGTTCCACCGCTCCTGCATCCAGTACTCCTGCCACTTCTCGTCCTCGCCCGGCTTGACGAAGAACTCCATCTCCATCTGCTCGAACTCGCGGGTGCGGAAGATGAAGTTGCCGGGCGTGATCTCGTTGCGGAAGGACTTGCCCATCTGCGCGATGCCGAACGGCGGCTTCTTGCGCGCGGCGACCTGCACCTGGGCGAAGTTGGTGAAGATGCCCTGCGCGGTCTCGGGGCGCAGGTAGGCGACCGAACCGGAGTCCTGGGTCGGGCCGAGGTGCGTCGACAGCAGGCCGGAGAACTGCTTGGGCTCGGTGAACTGGCCCTTGGTACCGCAGTTGGGGCAGTTGATGTCGGCGAGGCCGTTCTCGGGGGCGCGGCCCTTCTTCTCCTCGTACGCCTCTTCCAGGTGGTCCGCGCGGTAGCGCTTGTGGCAGGAGGTGCACTCGGTCAGCGGGTCGGAGAACGTGGCGACGTGACCGGAGGCGACCCAGACCTCGGGGGCCAGGATGACGGACGAGTCGATACCGACGACGTCCTCGCGCGACGTCACCATGTAGCGCCACCACTGGCGCTTGAGGTTCTCCTTGAGCTCGACACCCAGCGGTCCGTAGTCCCAGGCGGCCTTCTGGCCGCCGTAGATCTCGCTACAGGGGAAAACGAAGCCACGGCGCTTGCTCAGGCTGACGATGGTGTCGATCTTGTCGGCGGCCACGGTGCTCTCTTCATTACGACGACGGGCGACGAAGCGCGCCCTCGCGAGGAGGTCCCCGGAGCGCGACTTCAGAGCGAATGCTTCAGCGTACCGGCGCACTCTCCCCCTCAATCAAATCGGTAGCCCTCTGTGGACGGCCGCTCACGCTTGTTGACAACCGTTTCCATTTTTGTTGAAAATGACTGTCATGAACGTACGACGACGCCTCATACCCACGGTGGCCACGGCCGCTGCCACCGCCCTCGGTCTGGTCACCCTCTCCGCCTGCTCAGGCGCGAACGCCGCGTCCGGCAACACGGACAAGTTCGACGTCGTCGCCTCGTTCTATCCGATGGCCTTCCTCGCCGAGCAGATCGGCGGCGACCACGTGAACGTCACGAGCCTGACCGAGCCCGGCCAGGAACCGCACGACCTGGAGATCAGCGCCAAGCAGACCGCGCAGCTCCAGGAGTCCGACGCGGTGCTCTACCTCAAGAACCTCCAGCCCTCCGTGGACGACGCCGTCGCCCAGTCCGAGATCAAGACGAAGATCGACGCCGCCGCGCTGACCACCCTGGAGGAGCACGGCAACGAGGTCGGCGGCCACGCGGCCGAGCACGACGACCACGAGGACGAGGAACTCTCCGGCCTCGACCCCCACATCTGGCTCGACCCGGTGCGCTACGCCGAGGTCGCCGAGGGCGTCGGCAAGGCCTTCGAGAAGGCCGACCCGGACAACGCCGCCGACTACAAGAAGAACACCGCGGCCCTGGTCGAGAAGCTCGACGGACTCAACACGCGGTTCGAGGACGGGCTGAAGAACACGAAGACCAAGGTGTTCATCACCACCCACGCCGCCTTCGGCTACCTCGCCGAGCGCTACGGCCTGACCGAGGAGGCCATCAACGGCCTCGACCCCGAGTCCGAGCCGAGCGCGGCCCGCGTCAAGGACCTTGAGAAGATGGCCGCGGCCGACGGTGTCACCACGGTGTTCTACGAGACGCTCGTCAGCGACAAGACCGCGAAGACCATCGCCTCCGACTCCGGGCTGAAGACGGACGTCCTCGACCCGATCGAGGGCATCACGTCCAAGTCCGAGGGCGACGACTACTTCGAGGTCATGGAATCGAACCTGAAGGCCCTCCAGACGGCTCTGGGAGCCAAGTGATCAGCGAACAACGGAGGACGGCATGACCGAGCCCGTCATATCCCTGCGCGGCGTCCGCGCCGACCTGGGTTCGCGGCCCGTCCTGCGCGGCATCGACCTCACCGTGGAGCGCGGTGAGGTCGTCGCCCTGCTCGGCGCCAACGGCTCGGGCAAGTCGACCGCGATCCGCGCGATCATCGGCCAGGTGGCCCTCGCCGAGGGCGCGATCCGCCTGTTCGGCACGGACCGCGGGCAGTTCCGCGACTGGGCCCGCATCGGCTACGTCCCGCAGCGCACCACCGCCGCGGGCGGCGTCCCGGCGACCGTGACCGAGGTCGTGACCAGCGGCCGGCTCTCCCGCGCCCGCTTCGGGATGCTCCGCAGGGCCGACCGTGAGGCCGTGCACCGCGCCCTGGAGCTGGTCGGCATGGCGGACCGGGCCAAGGACCCGGTCGACGCCCTGTCCGGCGGCCAGCACCAGCGCGTCCTGATCGCCCGCGCCCTCGCCGCCGAACCCGAGCTGCTGATCATGGACGAGCCGATGGCGGGCGTCGACCTGGCCAGCCAGGAGGTCCTGGCCAGGACCCTGGAGAAACAGGTCGCGGCCGGTACGACGGTCCTGCTCGTCCTGCACGAACTGGGCCCCCTGGAGCCCCTGATCGACCGGGCGGTGGTCCTCAGGGACGGCTGCGTGCTGCACGACGGCCCGCCCCCCAAGGCCGTCGGCCAGCACGCCCTGCCCGGCCACGACCACGTACACCCGCACGAGCACGCGCCGATCCACACGGGACTGCTGAGCTGATGGACCTCCTCGACTACGCCTTCATGCAGCGGGCGCTGCTCGCCGCCGTCCTGGTCGGCATCACGGCCCCCGCCGTCGGCATCTACCTCGTCCAGCGCCGCCAGGCCCTCATGGGCGACGGCATCGGCCATGTCGCGATGACCGGCGTGGGCCTCGGCTTCCTCCTGAACGCCTCCCCGGTGTGGATGGCCGCGGCCGTCTCCGTCCTCGGCGCGGTCCTGATGGAGCTGATCCGCTGGTACGGCAGGACGCGCGGCGACATCGCGCTGGCGATGCTGTTCTACGGCGGCATGGCGGGCGGCGTGATGTTCATCAACCTCGCGCCGACCGGCTCCAACGCCAACCTGACCTCGTACCTCTTCGGCTCCCTGTCGACGGTGTCCGAGTCGGACGTGACCGCGATCCTGTGGCTGGCGGCGTTCGTGGTGCTGGTCACCCTGGGGCTGCGGCGCCAGCTCTTCGCGGTGAGCCAGGACGAGGAGTTCGCACGGGTCACCGGCCTGCCGGTGCGCGCGCTGAACCTGCTGACGGCGGTCACGGCGGCCGTGACGGTCACCGTCGCCATGCGCGTGGTCGGCCTGCTGCTGGTCTCGGCCCTGATGGTGGTGCCGGTGGCGGCGGCGCAGCAGCTCAGCCGGAGTTTCGCGGCGACCTTCGCGATCGCGGTCGCCATCGGCGTGACGGTCACGATCAGCGGCACGGTCACCTCGTACTACCAGGACGTCCCGCCCGGCGCGACGATCGTGCTGCTGACCATCGGCGCGTTCATCGCGCTCACCGCCCTGGCGGCCCCGCTGGCCCGGCGCCGGGCCCGGGCGGCAGCGGCGGCGCACCCGGCGGCGGACCCGGCGGAGTGCGTGATTCCGGCCAGCAGGGAGGCGGCCGGCGAGGTCGGCGTCTGACTGGTGACAGGCCGGGCTGGCACAATGGCCCGGCAGCCGCAGACGTCAGGTAGGAGGCAACGGTGACAACCGCTGGACCGCCCGTGAAGGGCCGTGCCACCCGGCAGCGGGCCGCCGTGGCGGCGGCCCTGGACGAGGTCGAGGAGTTCCGCAGCGCGCAGGAGCTGCACGACATGCTCAAGCACAAGGGCGACTCGGTCGGCCTCACCACGGTCTACCGCACCCTCCAGTCCCTCGCCGACTCCGGTGAGGTGGACGTCCTGCGCACCTCCGAGGGCGAGTCCGTCTACCGCCGCTGCTCCACCGGCGAGCACCACCACCACCTGGTCTGCCGCGTCTGCGGCAAGGCCGTGGAGGTCGAGGGCCCCGCGGTCGAGAAGTGGGCCGAGGCCATCGCCGCGGAGCACGGCTACGTCAACGTCGCCCACACCGTGGAGATCTTCGGCACCTGCGCGGACTGCGCGGCGGACGCGGGCTGAGGCCCGGCGCTCGGACGCGGGACCGGGTGAAGGGGATCACCAGCCCCCACACGATGAACATGACCCCGACCGGGTTGAGGGAGCCGCCGCCGCGGAACCCCGGCGCCGGCACCGCCGCACCCGCCAGGATCGCGCAGACCGCGAACACGGGGTGGCAGAGCAGGCCCGCCACCCCGCCGCGCTCCCGCGCCTCAGCCGCGTCCGAAGCACCGCTCCAGTTCGTCCAGGTCGTAGAACTTGCTGCCCTTGGCGACGGGGCGGCAGGTGGCCTTGAAGGCGGTTTCCCGCTCGTTGTAGAGCATGCGGACCAGGTAGCGGTCGCCCTTCTGGAAGACGTCCCACTGGATGTTCGCGCCGAGCGGGGCGACGGAGGAGCCGCGCCAGGTGTTGGTGGCGTAGGTGTAGGGCCCGGCCTCGGTGACGGCGTCCGTGCTGCCCGGCAGGCCCATCAGGGCGGCCAGCGGGATGAGCTCCTCGGCATGGGTGAAGCGGAGCTCGGCGCCCAGCGTGCTGGTGCCGTCGCGCTTGGCCTCGACCTGCCGGAAGAGGTCGTCGAGGAGGACGTCGGCCATCTTGTACGTGATGTCGCTGTCCGCGAAGCCGGGGCCCTTCTCGTAGAAGTCCTCGGCGTCGCCCAGGTACCCGAACCAGGCGGCGTCCGCGCGCGAGATGTACCGCTCCATGCCCCAGCCCCTGCCGCCGGGGCTCTCCTCGCTCATGGCGGGCGCGATGGCGTACAGGTTGTAGACGGCCTCGGCGGCGGCGACCGGGTCCTCGATCCCGGCGACGAAGGCGGGCGTGAACAGGCCCCGCAGGACGCCGGCCGCGGCCTTGGCGGTGCGCGGCTGCCCGGTGACCGACTTCAGGGTGGCGGCCAGCCGTTCGTCGTTGTCGATGTAGTCGCGGTAGGCGGCGCCGCCCGCGGCCTTGTGGAAGTAGAGCAGGTCCTTGTCGGTCCGGGTGGCGCCGATGAGGTCCGTCAGGTCCGGTTCGGCCGCGGCGAGCGCGCCCGCGTACCGGTCGGCGCTGGCGATGGCGCGCCCCTGTCCGGAGCTGACGACGTCGATCGTCTCGCCGTCCGCGGCGATCTTCGAGAAGAGGGACGGCAGCCGGTCGGCCATGCGCGTGGCCGTGTCCCGCATCTCCTGCTCGCCGCGCCCGCTGAGGTTCCCGTACCCGACCTTCGCCATGGCGGCGGCCAGCGCCCGCACCGTGGGCCCGAACCCCTCGCCCTTGCGGGTGAGCTGACCGGACGCGTCGGCCTGGTCCCACAGGGCGAGGACCAGGTCGGCGTCCTCGCTGTCGGAGGCGGCGCGGGAGCCGTGCCGGGACACGTTCTCGGTGAAGACGGGCCGGTACCCGGCGGGCGGACGCTGGTACGTCCGCGCGTTCTGCTGCGGGGCGTAGACGGCCTTCGTGCCGTAGCTCGTGCGGGCGTCGGCGGAGTGCGCCGGCTGGTGCGCGGCCTGCGCGGGCAGGGCCGCGACCAGCAGGGTGCCCAGGGCGAGGGAGGCGGGGATCACGCGGTTCATGGCCGGATCGTGCGCGACCCGCGTGAACGGCGGGAGACCGGAAGATGACCTACTGGTCGTCGTCGACGCGGCCCCGCATGGCCGCTTCCATGGCCAGGAGGTCCTCGTTGGGGACGGCCCCGCCGAAGCGGCGGTCGCGGGAGGCGAACTCGACGCAGGCCCGCCACAGGTCACGGCGGTCGAAGTCGGGCCACAGGACGTCCTGGAAGACCAGCTCGGCGTACGCGCTCTGCCACAGCAGGTAGTTGGAGGTGCGCTGCTCGCCGCTGGGCCGCAGGAACATGTCCACGTCCGGCATGTCCGGGTAGTACAGGTACTTGGCGAGGGTCTTCTCGTTGACCTTCGACGGGTCCAGGCGCCCGGCCCGCACGTCCTCCGCCATGGCCTGCGCCGCGTCCGCGATCTCCGCGCGCCCGCCGTAGTTCATGCAGAAGTACAGGGTGAGCAGGTCGTTGTCCTTGGTCTGCTCCTGGGCGACCTGGAGCTCCTTGGCCACCGACTTCCACAGCTTGGGCATCCGCCCCACCCACCGCACCCGCACCCCGAGCTCGTCGAGCTGGTCACGGGTCTTGCGGATGAAGTCGCGGTTGAAGTTCATGAGGAAGCGGACCTCGTCGGGCGAGCGCTTCCAGTTCTCGGTGGAGAAGGCGTAGAGGGAGATGTTGCCGACGCCCATCTCGATGGCGCCCTGGAGCACGTCGAGGACCCGCTCGGCGCCGACCTTGTGCCCCTCGGTGCGCGGCAGCCCGCGCTCCTTGGCCCAGCGGCCGTTGCCGTCCATGACGATCGCCACGTGCTTGGGCACGAGCTCGCCGGGGAGCTTCGGGGCGCGGGCACCCGACGGGTGCGGCTCCGGCGCCTTGTGCTCGCGGCGCTGACGCCCCAGGATCCCGCGTACGACCATGTGCTTCTCGTCTCCTTAACGGCTTTGCTTCACCACGGGCGGGCCGCTGCCGCGCGGTACGTGGCTACTTCTCCACGTAACGCAGTGACCGGAGCCCGCGTTCCAGATGCCAGTGCAGATAGGCGGAGACCAGCCCGCTCCCCTCCCGCACGTACCGCGGCTCGCACGCGTCCGCGGTCTCCCAGTCTCCCGTAAGCAGCGCGCCCAGCAGCTCCAGGGTCCGCGGTGAGGGTACGACGCTCCCCGGCACCCGGCAGTCCACGCACACGGAACCGCCCGCGCCGACCGAGAAGAACCGGTTCGGCCCGGGCATCCCGCACTTCGCGCAGCCGCTGAAGCTGGGCGCGTAGCCGTTGACGGCGAGCGACCTGAGGAGGAACGCGTCGAGCACGAGATGCGGCGCGTGCTCCCCGTTGGCGAGGGTCCGCAGCGCCCCGACGAGCAGCAGGTACTGCTGCACGGCCGGTTCGCCCTCGTGGTCGGTGAACCGCTCGGCGGTCTCCAGCATCGCCGTGCCGGCGGTGTAGCGGGCGTAGTCGGTGACGATGCCGCCGCCGTACGCCGCGATCGTCTCGCTCTGTGTGCACAGCGGCAGCCCGCGGCCGATCAGCTCGCCGCCCCGCGCGAAGAACTGCACGTCCACGTGGGAGAAGGGTTCGAGCCGGGCGCCGAACTTCGACTTGGTGCGCCGGACCCCGCGCGCGACGGCCCGCACCCGCCCGTGACCGCGGGTGAGGAGGGTGATGATCCGGTCGGCCTCGCCGAGCTTCTGGGTGCGCAGCACGACGCCGTCATCCCGGAACAGACTCATGGCCCCATTGTCCCGTACGCCGGGGGGTCAGCGTGTCCTGTCGGGGAGGCCGATGGTGTCCCAGGGGGCCAGGTTCCAGGGGCTGGCCCGGTTGGCGGGGTCGAGCAGCGCCCGCAGATGGGCGTCGGCGGTCGCCTGCGGGGCGGGCAGGTCACCGGGATCGAGCCGTTCCAGGCGCTCGCGCCACACGCTGCGCCCCAGCAGATAGTGATCGGCGTACTCGCGCCACGAGCCGTACGCCGAGACCACCGCGGGCACGATGTTCTTCAGCGCGGTCCACGCCTCGGCCTCGGTGATCATCCCGGCGGCGAACCCGCGCCGGGAGATGTCGACGTACAGGGCCGCGTCCCAGGCCAGCGGCTCCACCCCGAGCAGCTGCCGGGCGCGGGCCCGGTATCCGACGGCGGCCAGCTCGTCGAGGCGCGCGCTCAGCTCGTCGCGGGTGGTGATCTCCCACTGGTCGGCCAGCCAGCTCCGGGCGCTGTCGTCGTCGATCCGCGTGAACGGGTACAGGGTGCTGCGCGAGGCGGTGCGGTCCCGGCTCACGGGGGCGCCGAGCGACACCATCCACAGCTGGTGCGCGGTCAGCGCCGCCGGGTAGCGGCTCCTCGTCCTGGGCTTCGTCCAGCTCCGTACGCTCCACAGACCCATGCGCCCGCACCCTACGTCACCGCGCCCGGGGCACGGCCTCAAGGGACCTCCCCGCGGCTTCTGGCGTTCGCGTACGCCGTGGCCGCGCTGAGCCGCTCCGCGAGCGTCGCCTGCCGCAGCGCGTCCGGTGCCACGTCCCACTCCCGTCCCCCGCCGTACGGCCGGAGCTGGACATAGGGCCCCTCATGCCCCATCACCATCCCCAGGCGTCCGGACCGGGTGTCCACGACGTACGACCCGACCGGCGGCCCCGGCGGCCTCATCGCAGCACCGCCGTGAGGCGCCGGGCGGTCTCGACGGAACAGCGGCCCAGTTCGACCAGGGGACACGGCGCCTCGCGGGCGAGACTCCCCGGATCGAGTCGGAGTGTCGGGAGCACGATCCCCGCTCTCTCCAACAGCGTCCGCAATTCCTTCACCGTTTCCTCCGCTTCTCCGACGCAGTACGCCGAGTGGTGTTCCTCCACCTGACTCCCCTCTCCTTCGGATTTCACTCTTCGCCTCTCCACAGTGACGTGTCGTCCCTACACTCGGCAGGAGTCTGTGGTCTACAAGTGCAAAGCAGCACAAGGGGGTTGGCCATGGCCAACGGTTCACGTCAGGCTGTCTGGGAGTTCTTCGGCGCCGAACTCAAACGCCGCCGCGAGGACGCCGGGCTCACCCAAGTCGAGTTGGGCGTCCGGGTGTTCGTCTCCGGCGCCTATATCGGGCAGTTCGAGCAGGCAATTCGAAAACCTCAGCTCGATATCGCCCAGCGGATTGATGACGCTCTGCAAACCGACGGTATTTTCGAGCGGTTGTGCAGGAAGCTCATCAATGACCGCCGGTACGCCGATTACTTCGCGGAGGTCGTGGGCCTCGAACGGCTCGCCACCCGAATCTGCGAGTTCGCGCCGACGGTGATGCCGGGCCTGTTGCAGTCGGCGGCCTACGCCCGCGCGGTCACCCTCGCGGCCAACCCGTTCGTCACGGACGAGTACGTGGAGGAGACGGTCTCGGGCCGGCTGGAACGGCAGGCGGTCCTCAAGGACGCGACGCGGCCGGAGTACTGGGTGATCCTGCACGAGACGGTGCTGCGCGTCCCGGTCGGCGGCCGGGCGGCGATGGGCAGGCAACTGGACCATGTCGCGGGGCTGATGCGCGAGCGCACGGCGTGGGTGACGGTGGTTCCGTTCGCGGCCGGAGCGCACGCGCTGATGGCCGGGGACCTGCGGCTCATGGACTTCGACGACGCCCCACCGGTCGCCTACACGGAGACCTCGTTCACGGGGACACTGGTCGACGATCCGGCTGTGGTGAAGCGGGCACAGCGCACCTACGATCTGCTCAGGGTCGCCGCGCTGTCGCCGGAGGCGTCCCTCGACCTGATCGAATCAGCAGCTGAGGACTACAGACAATGCGCGCGTACGACCTGAGCAACGCCCGCTGGCGCAAGAGCAGTCACAGCAACGGCGAGGGTGGCAACTGCGTCGAGGTGGCGAGCGGCCTCCCCGGGGTCGTCCCCGTCCGCGACTCCAAGCTCACCGGAGACGGCCCCGTGCTCCTCGTCCCGGCTCGCGCCTGGACACAGTTCCTCGACGGACTGCCCCGACACCCCTGATCGCCCCTCAGGGGGCAAACCCCCCTGAGGAAAAGCCGGTTGGCCGACCTGCGCTGCGACCGAGGCCGGGCGAGGCCGCGCAACCGTCGCGCCCGGACACCGCGTCGATCATGGGGAGAACCTTTGTCGAGCACGTCCGAGCAGAGGAGAACACCATCCCCACCCGACGCACGTTCCTCACCGCGACCGCAGTGACCGCCGCGACCGCCCTCGCGGGCACCTCGACCGCCGCCGCGGCCCCCGACGGGTCGGCCGGGCTGGCCGCGCTGGAGTCACGGCACGGCGCCCGGCTCGGCGTGTACGCGCGCAACCTCGCCACCGGCCGGACGGTCCGGTACCGCGCCGACGAACTCTTCCCGATGTGCTCGCTGTTCAAGACGCTCGCCGCCGCGGCCGTCCTGCGCGACCTCGACCGCGACGGCGAGTTCCTGTCCCGGCGGATCTTCTACACCGCGGACGACCTCCCGGAGTCCGGCTCCGACAAGACCTTGGAGCACATCGCCGACGGCATGACGGTCGCCGAACTCGCCGAGGTCGCCATCACCTACAGCGACAACGGCGCGGGCAACCTGCTGCTGCGCGAACTCGGCGGCCCCACCGCGATCACCCGGTTCGCCCGTTCCCTCGGCGACCGGGTGACCCGCCTGGACCGCTGGGAGACGGAGCTCAACTCGGCCGAACCGTGGCGGATCACGGACACGACGAGCCCGCGGGCGATCGGCCGGACGTACGGCCGTCTCGTCCTCGGGAACGCCCTGGACGGCCCCGACCGCGAGCTGCTCACGCACTGGCTGCTGCACAACACGACGAGCGGCACCCGGCTGCGCGCCGGCCTGCCGGACACCTGGACGGTCGCCGACAAGACCGGCGGCGGCTCCTACGGCACCAACAACAACGCGGGCATCGCCTGGACCGACGACGGCAGCCCGCTCGTGCTCGCGATCCTGACCACCCTGCCGGCCCAGGACGCGGCGCGGGACGACGCGCTGGTGGCCGAGGCGGCCGAGTTGCTGGCGGGCGAGCTCGGGTAGGGAGAAGGAGCCGCCCCGGGGCCCGGTACGCGCCGGGCCCCGGGACCCCTGGACCCGAGGAGCCGTGCATGCCCTTCCCCGCCCCGCTGACCGGAGTCGTACCGCCCGTCTGCACCCCCCTGACACCGGACCGTGAGGTGGACGTCCCCTCGCTGGTGAACCTGGTGGACCATCTGGTGGCGGCCGGGGTGAGCGGGCTGTTCGTCCTCGGCTCCACGTCGGAGGCCGCCTATCTCACGGACGCGCAGCGGGCGCTGGTGGTGCGGACCGTGGCGGACCACGTGGGCGGCCGGCTGCCGGTCCTGGCCGGGGTGATCGACATGACGACCCCCCGGGTCCTGGACCATGTCCGCGCGGTGGCGGCGGCGGGCGCGGACGCCGTGGTCGCCACGGCCCCCTACTACACCCGCACCCACCCGGCGGAGATCGCCCGCCACTACCGGCTCCTCGCCGAGCGCGGCCCGCTCCCGGTCATCGCCTACGACCTGCCCTCCGGTGTGCGCACCAAGCTGCCCGCCGACGTGGTGGTGGAGCTGGCGGCGGAGGGCACCCTGGCGGGTCTGAAGGACTCCAGCGGCGACCTGACCGCTTTCCGCGAGGTGCTGCGCGGGGTGCGCGGACGGACCGGCGGCGGCGGTTTCGCCGTCCTCACCGGCTCCGAGCTGATCGTCGACTCGGCGATGGCCGCCGGAGCGGACGGCGCGGTCCCCGGCCTGGCGAACGTCGACCCCGAGGCGTACGTGCGCCTCGACCGGCTGTGCCGCGCCGGGGACTGGACGGCCGCCCGGACCGAGCAGGACCGCCTGTGCGCCCTGTTCGGCCTGACGGCGGCCGGCGACCCGGCCCGCATGGGCGGCTCGTCGTCCGCGCTGGGCGCGTTCAAGGCGGCACTGCATCTGCGCGGCGTGATCGCCTGCCCGGCGACCGCCGAACCCCAGATCCCCCTGTCGCGGGACGAGGTGGAGCGGGTCGCCCGGCACCTGGCGGCAGCGGGCCTGCTCTAGGACGACCGGACGGGAACAGGCGTCCGGCACGCCCCCATCGGTCGGTATACGAAGTTCACCCCCGGCCGGTGCGCGGCGGGCCTTCTACGAAGGGGTGCGGGCCGCGACCAGCAGGCGGGTGACGTCCTCGGCGCGGATGGTGAGCGCCGCGCCGACGGTGGCCAGCGCGTCCCGCTCGGCGGGCGTGTAGGGGCCGTCGGCGAGGGCGATCCGGGCGCCCTGGAGCAGGATCGACTCCCGGCCGGGGGGCGCGAGGTGCGGGGCGAGCGGGTCGAGGGCCTCGTGCAGCTCGATGGCGAGCCCCGCGCCGCAGGGCTGGCCGAAGAGGCGTCCGGTGTCGGCGGCGAGCGCCTCGACGAGCGCGCCGAGCTGGTCCTCCGTGCAGTCGTCGAACCCGGCGGCGCGCACGGTGGCCGCGGCGGCCTCCAGGGAGGCGCGGGAGCAGGTGCCGCCCGCGGCGAGGACGGCGAGGACGACGGTGTGCACGGCGTCGCGGAGCATCGCCGAGAAGCGGGTGGTGGTGGGGTGGTCGAGGACGTCGGTGCCGAAGTGCCGGCGGCAGGCGGCGCACTCGACGACCGGGCCGGTCTCGCCGCGCGGGAGGACCGGGATGCCGAGGCAGGTGAAGCGGCGGCGGCCGGTGAGCCGCTGGTAGTTGCGGTCGCCTCCGCAGCCCGGGCAGAAGAACTCGCCGTCGCCCACGGGTGTCCACGCGGTGCGCACACCCAGGATGCGGGCAGGCCTGGCGGCTCGGCCGTTTCGTCCCCGTCCTGGCAGCACGTCGCACCTCCGCGTTACGCCGCGGCAACATCGCCGCGCTGGCGTGATGTTAGCCACATCCGCCAGGTCCAGTCATCACCCAGGACGAGACCTTTCCGTGACCTGCACAGGTCGATGGCCGAAAACGGACGGGTCCCGCTCGTCGGCGGACGACGAACGGGACCCTGTGACACACGTGCGGCAAGCGCCGCCGGGGGCCCTGGGGCCCCGGCGGACACGCCCTAGCGGGCGGCCCGGTTGACGGCGGAGACGACGGCCTTCAGCGACGCACGGGTCGTGTTCGCGTCGATCCCGATCCCCCACAGGACCTTGCCGTCGATGGCGCACTCGATGTACGAGGCGGCCTGCGCGGACGCGCCCTCGCTCATCGTGTGCTCCTGGTAGTCCAGCAGCCGCGCGTCGACGCCGACCTGCGCCAGCGCGTCGAAGAAGGCCGAGATCGGACCGTTGCCGGACCCGGTCAGGACGGTGTCCTCACCGTCCAGGGTGGCCTCGACGCGCAGGGTGTCCACGCCGTCGGTGTCGGTCGTCGACTGGCCGTTCCTGACCTGGATGCGGCCCCACGGGTTCTCGGGGTTGGGCAGGTACTCGTCCTGGAAGACGTGCCAGATGTCGCCGCCGGTGACCTCGCCGCCCTCGGCGTCGGTCTTGGCCTGGATGAGCTTCGAGAACTCGATCTGCATCCGGCGCGGCAGGTCCAGCTTGTGGTCGTTCTTCAGGACGTAGGCGATACCGCCCTTGCCGGACTGCGAGTTGACGCGGATGACGGCCTCGTAGGAGCGGCCGACGTCCTTCGGGTCGATGGGCAGGTACGGCACGGCCCACTCGATGTCGTCGACGGTGACGCCCTTGGCCTTCGCGTCGGCCTCCATGGCGTCGAAGCCCTTCTTGATGGCGTCCTGGTGGGAGCCGGAGAAGGACGTGTAGACCAGGTCGCCCACGTACGGGTGGCGCGGGTGGACCTCCATCTGGTTGCAGTACTCCCACGTGCGACGGATCTCGTCGATGTCGGAGAAGTCGATCTGCGGGTCGACGCCCTGGGAGAACAGGTTCATGCCCAGGGTGACCAGGTCGACGTTGCCGGTGCGCTCGCCCTGTCCGAACAGACAGCCCTCGACGCGGTCGGCGCCGGCCATCAGGGCCAGTTCGGCGGCGGCGACGGCGGTGCCGCGGTCGTTGTGCGGGTGGACGGAGATGACGACGTGCTCGCGGCGCGAGACGTTGCGGCTCATCCACTCGAAGCGGTCCGCGTGCGTGGAGGGGGTCGAACGCTCCACCGTGGCGGGCAGGTTGAGGATGATCTCGCGGCCCGGACCCGGCTGGTAGACGTCCATGACGGCCTCGCAGACCTCCAGGGCGAAGTCCAGCTCGGTGTCGGTGAAGATCTCGGGGCTGTACTGGTAGCCGAACTCCGTCTCCGGACCCAGCAGCTTCTCGGCGTACTCCATCACCAGGCGGGTGCCGTCGACGGCGATCTGCTTGATGTCGTCCTTGGAGCCGCGGAAGACGACCCGGCGGAAGACCGGGGCGGTGGCGTTGTACAGGTGGACCGTGGCGCGCTTGGCGCCCTTCAGGGACTCCACCGTGCGCTCGATCAGGTCCTCGCGGGCCTGGGTCAGTACGGAGATGGTGACGTCGTCGGGGATCGCGCCGGGCTCCTCGATGATGGAGCGCACGAAGTCGAAGTCGGTCTGGCCGGAGGCAGGGAAGCCGACCTCGATCTCCTTGTAGCCCATCTTGACCAGCTGGTCGAACATCCGGCGCTTGCGCTCGGGCGACATCGGGTCGATCAGGGCCTGGTTGCCGTCACGCAGGTCGGTGGAGAGCCAGCGGGGAGCGGTGGTGATCCGGTTGTCGGGCCAGGTGCGGTCGGGGATGTCGACCTGGTCGTACTGGCCGTACTTGTGGATCGGCATGGTGCTGGGCTGCTGGCGGTTCGCCATGATTGCGGGGCTCCTCAGGATGTCCGGGAAGGACGGCCGACGACGCAACACAAAGCTCCGCGGGGAGGGAGTCGACCTGGACTACAGGCCCTCGCCGCGGCAGCTAAGAAGAAGCAGCCCGAAACGCATGATGCGAAGCATGCTAGCCGAGCCGGTTCGGATGCGGGGCGCCGTATCAGTATGCGGGACCGGTGGCACAAAACGGCCGAAAAGTGCGCCACGCCACTTCGTCATACCACTCCGTCACGGAGAGTGCGGCGCTGTGTCCGTATATTTCATCAATCATGGCGGAGGGTAGTGACACCGCCATCACGCAGTGCAATGGTGCCGGGCATGACGACTCACGGGGGCCACGAGCCCGTCTTCTGCACCGTCGTACCGCCACACGTCCTCGACAAGCTCGCCCGGGCCGAGGACCCCGCGCTCTCCGGACCCGCCCGCAGGACCCTGCAGCGCGACGCCTACGAGCGCACCCAGCGCCGGCTGACCACCGTCATCGGCGCCCCGTCCGTCGCGGCGCCGCGCGGCGCGGAGCCGGACACGGCGCACCGCACGATCCACGACGCGCGGCACCGCACCGACCTGCCCGGCAAGAAGGTCCGCACCGAGGGCTCCGCCCCCGGCAAGGACGCCACGGTCAACCGTGCCTACGCCGGTCTCGGCGCCACCTTCGAGCTGTACCTCAACGCCTTCGCCCGCGACTCCATCGACGCGAGCGGTCTGCCGCTGGACGCGACCGTCCACTACGACCACGGCTACAACAACGCGTTCTGGAACGGCGAGCAGATGGTGTTCGGGGACGGCGACGGCGAGATCTTCCTCGACTTCACCATCCCGATCGACGTCATCGGCCACGAACTCACCCACGGCGTCACCCAGTACACCGCCAACCTCGCCTACTTCGACCAGTCGGGCGCCCTCAACGAGTCGGTCTCGGACGTCTTCGGCTCCCTCATCAAGCAGTACACGCTCGGCCAGACCGCCGCCGACGCCGACTGGCTCATCGGCGCGGGCCTGCTCGCCCCGCGCGTCACCGGCACCGCCCTGCGCTCCATGAAGGCCCCGGGCACCGCCTACGACGACGACGTCCTCGGCAAGGACCCGCAGCCCGCGATCATGGCCGACTTCGTCCGCACCGGCCGCGACAACGGCGGCGTCCACATCAACTCCGGCATCCCCAATCACGCGTTCTACCTCCTCGCCACCGAACTCGGCGGCCACGCCTGGGAACGCGCGGGACAGATCTGGTACGACGTGCTGACCGGGGGCGAGCTGACGAAGACCGCGGAGTTCACCGACTTCGCCAGGCTGACCGTCGCCGCCGCCAGGGCCCGCTACGGCGAGGCCGCGGAACTCGGCGCCGTGCAGAAGGCGTGGGAGCAGGTCGGGGTGCCGACGACGTGAATCCGTACTAGACACGTCCTATGCGGATTCGAGTGACACGCACCGGCGGCTTCGCCGGCATCGAGCGGCAGGCCGAGGTGGACACGGCGGGCCGGCCCGACGCGGCCGGCTGGCGCACCCTGGCCGAGGCGGCCGTCGCCTCCGGCCGGGACGCGCCGCCCGCCGGTGTCCCCGACGGCTTCGGCTATGAGATCAGCGTCGACGGACGAACGGTGTACGCGGCCGATCCCCGGCTCACCGAGGAACAACGGGAGCTGATCTCACGGGTGTTGAAGGAGGGCGCCTGACACGGGACCGCTGTGCCGGACCGTTGACTTCCGTCGGCCGCGGTGCCGATGATCCGGCGCATGGCGACTGAAGAGCGTGACGACGAGCGTGCGGTGCCCCGGTTCCCGGACGGCTTCCTGTGGGGTGTCTCCACCTCGGCCCATCAGATCGAGGGCGCGGTGGAGCTGCGCGAGCCGTCCGTGTGGGACGCCTTCACCGCCGAGCCGGGCCGGGTGAAGGACGGCTCCGACGCGGCGACGGCCTGCGACCACTACCACCGCTACCGCGAGGACGTGGCACTGCTGGCCGGCCTCGGCGTGGACGCGTACCGCTTCTCGGTCTCCTGGCCGCGGGTGAACTCCCCCGGTGGCCTGGACTTCTACGACCGTCTGGTGGACGAGGTGGGCGCGGCCGGGATCACCCCGGTGCCCACCCTCTTCCACTGGGACCTGCCGGTCGCCCTGGACTGGCTGGAGCGGGACACCGCGGCCCGCTTCGCCGAGCACGTCACCAAGGTCGCCGACCGCCTCGGCGACCGCGTCCACAAGTGGATCACCCTCAACGAGCCCGCCGAGCACACCCTGTTCGGCCACGCGCTCGGCGCCCACGCCCCCGGCAAGCAGCTCATGTTCGACGCGCTGCCCGTCGCCCACCACCAGCTCCTGGCCCACGGACTCGCCGTCCAGGCCCTGCGCGCGTCCGGCGCGCGGGACATCGGCATCGCCAACTCCCACGGCCCCACCTGGCCGGCCTCCGACAGCGCCGAGGACACGGGGGCGGCGGACTTCTACGACATCCTGCTGAACCGTCTGTTCGCCGACCCGGTCCTGCTCGGCGAATACCCGGCCGGACTGGGTGAGTTGATGCCGGGGGACGTGGCCGCCGACCTCAAGGTCATCGCGGAGCCGCTGGACTTCTACGGCGTCAACTACTACGCCCCGACCCGCGTCGGCGCCCCGCAGGGCGCCGACATCGAGTTCGGCGGCCTGACCATCCCCGCCGAACTTCCCTTCTCCGTGCGGGAGATCGAGGGCGTCCCGACGACGGACTTCGGCTGGCCGGTGGTCCCCGAGGGCCTCACGGAGATCCTGACCACCTTCCACGCCCGCTACGGCGACCGGCTCCCCCCGGTGGTCGTCACCGAGAACGGCTGCTCCTACGACGGCCTCCACGACCAGGCCCGCATCGACTACCTCGACGGCCATGTACGGGCCCTGCACCGGGCGGTGGAGGCCGGGGTGGACGTCCGCGGCTACTTCGTCTGGTCGCTGATGGACAACTTCGAGTGGGCCGAGGGGTACGCGCAACGGTTCGGCCTGGTCCACGTGGACTTCACCACCCGGGAACGCACCCCCAAGGACTCCTACGCCTGGTACCGGGAGCTGCTGCGGGGGCAGCGCTGAGGCGCGCGGCCCGGCGGCCTCAGAGCGCTCCGGCGTCCCGCGCCGACCACACCGAAGGGAAGTGCGGACGGTAGCCCAGCTCACGGCGGATCCGCCGGGTCGAGACGATCCCCCACCACGGGTCCGGGTCGGTGTTGCCGTACAGCTCCTCGGGGACGTCGATCCCGTTGAGCCCGAACAGCTCGACCGTGGTGACGGGCGCGTCGTCGGCGACGTTGTAGACCCGCCCGGCGATGCCCGGGGCGTGCAGCACCCGCAGCAGGCCCTGGGCCACGTCGACGTGGTGCGCCATGTGCAGCCGCTGGGCCGGGGCCCATCCCCCCGCCCACCGCATCACCGCGGTCAGGTGCGGGTCGCCCTCGCCGTAGACGAAGGGCAGCCGTGCCACGCGTACGTCCATGCCGTCGAGGGCGAGCAGCTCCCGCTCGGCCTCGGCCTTGGACGCCGGGTAGGCGCCCCACATCGCGCCGCCGGGCACGCTCTCGTCCTCCTCGACCAGCGGACGCCCGCGTCCGGTGCCGTACACGTTGTTCGTGCTCACCTGTACGAAGCGCGCCACCCCGGAGGCCCGCGCGGCCCTGCCCAGGGAGACCGCCGCGTCCCGGTTGACCGCCCACGCCTCCTCGTCCGGCACCCCGCGGAAGGACGCGGCGATGTTCACGACCGCGTCGACCCCGGCCAGCGCCTTGCCGAGGGTGTCCTCGTCCCGCAGGTCCCCGACGGCGACCTGCGCGCCGAGCGCGGCGAACGGCTCGGCGCGCGCCTCGTCCCGGACCAGCACCCGGACCTCCTCCCCCGGCTCCGTCTGGGCCAGCAGCCTCGGCACGAAGCGCTTCCCGACCTGCCCCGTCGTACCCGTCACCAGTGTCAGCACGATGTGCTCCTCTCGTCGGTGACCAGCCTGGGGCGGGGCGGCGGCGGGCGGGAGAGCCCCGTCGATCGGGGGATCGGCGGTCCCTGGATACGGCGGCCCGGGTGCCGCACCCTGGAGGGGTGGACCGAACCGAACTCGCCGACTTCCTGCGTCGCGCCCGCGCCCGCCTGAACCCCTCCGACGTGGGGCTCACGCCCGGCGCCCGGCGCCGTACGCCCGGACTGCGCCGCGAGGAGGTGGCCCAGCTGACGGGCATGTCGGTGGACTACTACACGCGCCTCGAACAGCGCCGGGGCCCGCGGCCGTCCCGTCAGATGCTGGCCGCGCTGGCCCGTTCGCTGCGGCTGACGAACGACGAGCGCGACCATCTGTTCCACCTGGCCGGTGAGGAGCCGCCGCGCCGGGGAGGCGGCTCGCACCATGTGAAGCCGGGGCTGCTGCTGATCCTGGACCGGCTCCACGACACCCCGGCGATGGTGGTCGGCGACTGCGGCGACGCCCTCGCGCAGAACGCGATGTCACGGGCGCTGAGCGGCGACATGATGGCCCGGCCGCCGCGGGAGCGGAACATGCTGCGCCGGTTCTTCCTGGAGCCCGGGGCGCGTGAACTGTTCCCGCCGGAGGACGTGGCCGAGCACGCCCGGCAGCATGTGGCGAGCCTGCGCGCGGTGGCCGCGGCCCGCCCCGACGATCCGGCACCGGCCGCCCTGGTGGCCGAACTGCGGTCGGGCAGCGAGGAGTTCGCCCGGCTGTGGGAGGAGCACGAGGTGTCCGTGCGGCGGCAGGCGACGAAGCGGTTCCGGCATCCGCAGGTCGGTCTGCTGGAACTGGACTGCGAGATCCTGCTCGGCGAGGACGGCGTCCAGCAGCTCGTCGTGCACACCGCCCGCCCCGGCACGGAGTCCTACGAGCGGCTCCAGCTCCTGCGGGTGGTGGGCCTCCAGGACCTGACCCGGTCCCGCTGAGCGGCGCGGGGCCGGGCGGGCCTGGGCGGGGTCAGAAGCCCAGGCGGCGCAGCTGCCTGGGGTCGCGCTGCCAGTCCTTGGCGACCTTGACGTGCAGGTCGAGGAAGACCGGGGTGCCGAGCAGCGCCTCGATCTGCTTGCGGGACTTGATCCCGACCTCCTTGAGCCGCTTGCCCTTGGGGCCGATGATGATCCCCTTCTGGCTGGGCCGCTCGATGTACACGAAGGCGTGGATGTCGAGCAGCGGCTTGTCGGCCGGCCGGTCCTCGCGGGGGAGCATCTCCTCCACGACGACGGCGATCGAGTGCGGCAGCTCGTCGCGGACGCCCTCCAGCGCGGCCTCCCGGATCAGCTCCGCGATCATGATCTGCTCGGGCTCGTCCGTGAGGTCGCCCTCCGGATACAGCGCGGGTCCCTCGGGCAGCATCGGGATCAGCAGGTCGGCGAGCAGGTCGACCTGCTTGTTCGCGGTCGCCGACACCGGCACGATCTGCGCCCAGTCGATCCCCAGCTCCCGGCCGAGCTGGTCGATCGCGATGAGCTGCTCGGCGAGGGCCTTGGAGTCGACGAGGTCCGTCTTGGTGACGATGGCGACCTTCGGCGACTTCTTGATCCCGGCCAGCTCCTTGGCGATGAAGCGGTCGCCGGGGCCGATCTTCTCGTTCGCCGGGAGGCAGAAGCCGATCACGTCGACCTCGGCCCAGGTCGTGCGGACCACGTCGTTCAGCCGCTCGCCCAGCAGGGTGCGCGGCTTGTGCAGCCCGGGGGTGTCCACCAGGATCAGCTGGGCGTCGGGCCGGTGCACGATGCCGCGCACCGTGTGGCGGGTGGTCTGCGGCTGGTCGGCGGTGATGGCCACCTTCTGCCCGACCAGAGCGTTCGTGAGGGTGGACTTGCCCGCGTTGGGGCGGCCCACGAAGCAGGCGAAGCCGGCGCGGTGGGGAGCCGCGGACGTCACGGACGGCTCGGACGCCATGGACGACCCGGACGGCCCGGACGGCTCGGATGACTGACTGCGAACGCTCATGGCGCCCATTCTCCCTGATCCACAGAGCCGCGCCGCACAACAGACCGATCACCCGCACACACGTGAGCTTCCGGAAACCCTCACGCAATGAAACCTGGACGAAACACATCGGTACGCCTCCGGAAACGCACGCCGGTGACCCTCTGACGAGCCCCCACCTCGTCGGAGACATCCATGACCTCCCTGAGCTCCCCGCACCCCATGCCCCTGGCCGCCCAGGGCATCGACACCGGTGACACCGCCTGGCTGCTCGCCGCCACCGCCCTGGTCCTGCTGATGACCCCGGGCCTGGCCCTCTTCTACGGCGGCATGGTCCGCACGAAGAGCGTCCTGAACATGCTGATGATGAGCTTCGTGTCGATCGCGCTGGTCACGGTCGTCTGGCTGACGGCCGGCTACTCCCTCGCCTTCGGGGACGACGCCGGCGGCGGCCTCATCGGCGGGCTGGAGCACGCCGGCATGGCCGGTCTCGGGCCCGACAGCGTGCACGGGACGGTCCCCACCCTGCTGTTCGCGACCTTCCAGCTCACCTTCGCGATCATCACGGCCGCCCTGGTCAGCGGCGCGATCGCGGACCGGGCGAAATTCGCCGCGTGGCTGGTCTTCGTCCCGGTGTGGGCGCTGCTCGTATACGTTCCCGTGGCGCACTGGGTGTGGGGCCCCGGCGGCTGGATCCTCGACCGTCTCGACGCCCTCGACTTCGCGGGCGGCCTCCCCGTCGAGATCACCTCCGGCGCCTCGGGACTGGCCCTGTGCCTGGTCCTCGGACCGCGGCTCGGGTTCAAGAAGGACGCGATGCGCCCGCACAACCTCCCCATGGTGGTGCTCGGCGCCGGTCTGCTGTGGTTCGGCTGGTTCGGCTTCAACGCCGGCTCCGCGCTCGGCGCCAACGGTCTCGCCGCCGCGGCCTTCCTGAACACCCTCGCGGCGGGCTGCACCGGCCTGCTGGGCTGGCTCTTCGTCGAGCAGCGGCGCGACGGCCACCCCACCACCCTGGGCGCCGCGTCCGGCGCGGTCGCGGGCCTGGTCGCGATCACCCCGTCCTGCGGCTCGGTCTCGCTGCCCGGCGCGCTGGTCGTCGGCCTCGCCGCCGGTGTCGTCTGCTCCTACGCGGTCGGCTGGAAGTTCCGCTTCGACTACGACGACTCCCTCGACGTCGTCGGCGTGCACCTGGTCGGCGGTGTCATCGGCACCCTGCTCATCGGCGTCTTCGCCGTGGAGTCGATGACCGGCGGCGCCGAGGGCCTGGCGTACGGCGGCGGGTTCGGCCAGCTCGGCAAGCAGCTCGTGGCGGTGATCGCCGTCGGCCTGTACGCCTTCGCCGTCACGTACGGCATCGGCAAGGCCATCGACAAGGTGATGGGCTTCCGCGCCGACGAGGAGCACGAGCACACCGGCCTGGACCTTACGGTGCACGCCGAGACCGCATACGATCACGGCGTCCTGGGCCACGGCGCCCCGGTCAGCTCGTCCCTCTCCAGCGCCCAGAAGGTCAAGAGCCAGCCATGAAGCTCATCACCGCGATCGTCAAGCCCTACCGCCTCGACGAGGTGAAGACCGCCCTCCAGGAGCTGGGCATCCACGGCCTGACCGTCAGCGAGGCCAGTGGCTACGGCCGGCAGCGCGGCCACACCGAGGTGTACCGCGGCGCCGAGTACCAGGTCGACCTGGTGCCCAAGGTCCGCATCGAGGTCGTCGTCGAGGACGCCGACTCCGAGGCCGTGATCGACGCGATCGTCAAGGCCGCCCAGACCGGCAAGATCGGCGACGGCAAGGTGTGGGCCCTGCCCGTCGAGACGGTCGTCCGGGTCCGCACCGGGGAACGCGGCCCGGACGCCCTGTGACACCTCACGCCCGCTGAACGTCCCGCGCCGGGGAGCCGCGCGCCCCGTCGGACGCCGGGCGGGCGGCGCGGGCCCGGCGCGCCCGGACCAGCAGCACCGTCCCGACGGCGGCGGCCACCAGCAGCACCACCGCCACCAGCCACGGCAGGGCGAAGAACCCGGCGCTCGCCGATTCCCTGGTGTCCTTGGCGCTCGCCGTCAGCTTCACGTCCCCCCAGTCGAGCTGGGGCGCCCCCCGCCAGGGCTCGGTGAGCCGCACCTTCTCCCCCGGCAGCAGCTCGGCGGGGATCCTCGTGAGGTCCCGGGCCAGCAGGGTGCGGCCGAACAGACCCGTCGCGCGCAGCTCCACCTTCGGGTTCAGGGTGACGTTGCCGGTGTTGTGGAGGGTGTACGACACGGTCGCGGTGGAGTCGCCGAAGCCGGGCACGAGCGGCTGGTGGTGGCTCACCCGGACGTTCTCCACGGCGATCGCGGACAGGGCGGGCCCGCCGACCCGCAGGTACACCCGGGCGGCCACGGCCCGCTGCACGCCGAGCGCGACGGAGCCGTCCCCGCGGTCGACGCGTTCGTCGAGGGCGACCAGCGCGCCGGGGTGGTCGCCGGGTTCGGCGCCCTCGGGGACCTTGAGCGTGAAGGGGACGGTGACCTTTCCCCGGGCGGGCACCTCGATCCGGGTGCGGGCGGGTTCGGCCCAGACCCCGACGCCGCGCATCCGCTCGTCCAGCGTCCGTACGGCGAAGCCGCCGTCGCGCGCGGTGTTGTAGGCGTCGGCGGCGTACAGCCGGAACGTCATGGGCTCGTCGGTCTTGTTGGCGACGACGACCTTGTCGGTGAGGGTCTGGCCGGGATCGGCGGAGAGATAGAAGTAGGGCCGGGCGGCGATCCGCGAGGAGACCGGGTAGACGGACCAGCTCCCGTTGTCGGCGGCGCGGGCGGCGGGCACGGCGAACAGGCCGAGCAGCAGCCCGGCGAGCAGGACACAGGCGGTGCGGTACGGACGCATGGCTGCGGACCCCCGGATGAAGGGCGGGTGCGGACGCCCCGTCATCAGCTGAGCGTGAGGGTGAGGACGCCGGAGTACGTGCCCGGGGGCGTGTACGCCGGTACGTTCAGGGCGAGCGAGGCGTCCACGGTGAACTCACCGCCGGTGAGCGTGCCGTTGGGGGTGGACGCGAGGGTCGCGCCGGAGGAGCCCACGGTGCCCGGCGAGCCGGGTACGCAGGTGCTCGGGCTGCCCGTCTCGGTGGCGCAGGCGGGAGTCCAGGCGAGCGCTCCGGCGTCGATCTTGGCGCCGGGTCCGGTGAAGTCGGTGACCTTGCCGGTGAGGGACCAGCCGGCGGGGCCGCCGCGGAAGTCCTTGACGGTGACGGTGTTCAGGTCGCCGGAGGAGGTTCCGCCCACGCCGTAGTCGACCGCCCCCATCGAGACGGAGTCCCCGGCCTGGGTCATGGACAGGGTGCCGGCGCGCACCGTGGTGGTGAGCTTCTGGGCGTTGTCCGGGATCGGGGTGTCGTCGATGACGACGTAGGTGGCCGGTCCGGCCCCCAGGTCGCTGCTCCAGGCGGCGCCCTCGTAGGCCACGATGCCCGTCGTCGTCTTGTCGTTGACGGTCAGGGAACCGCTGAAGTCGCCCGCGGCGTCCGCGGTGACGGTCGCCGTGTCGGCGGTCTGGGTGGCCCCGGACCGTCCGGCGAGGGTGACGGTGGCGCCCGGCGTGAAGTCGCTGCCGGTGACGGTGACGCCGGCGCCGGGGCTGCCGGATGCCGAACCGAGCTGGATGGCACGGGTGTTGGGCGCCGGTGCGTCGCTCGCGGTGACGGTCTCGGAGACCGGCGCGGGCGGGTTGGTGACGGTGCAGGGAGTGTCCAGCTCCAGGATGTAGCTGGTGTGGATGTTGTAGTCGCCGGGCGAGAGCGTGATGGCTCCCGGGGCGGTGACGGTGAAGGTGCCGGTCATGGAGAACCCCGGGAAGGGCGCGTTGCCCGCCACCGGATCGTTCTTCTTGGGCCCGGCCACGGTCACGTCCCCGGTCTGCGCCCCGCCGAGGACCACCTTGCCGGACGGCGTCATGATGTCGGCGGGCAGGCTGATCGCGGTGGGGTTGCTGGCGGCGGGTGTGACCACGGTGTAGGTCACCGTGACGGTGTCCCCGACCTCCGGGGTGGCGTTGTCCACCGTGATGCGCGCGGTGGTGGTGCCGTCGATCGGCGGGATGCCGGCGACGGCGGGCGGGATGCAGTGGGTGGCAAAGGCCACGTCGGTCGCGGCGGCGGCCGGACCGGCCAGTCCGCCGGCCCCGGCGACCGCCAGCGCGCCCGCTCCGAGCAGCGCGGCCCAGCGGCGTCTTCGTGAGGTCGAGCCGGATGTCGAACCCATTGGGTGTGCCCCCTCTCTGATGGCTCGTTGGGGGCATTGATGTGGGGATCGCGTGAGAAGTCAATGGAGATGAAGCTGTGAACTGATGGACCGTCAACTTCCTGCACCGGTCGGAAGTTGACGGTCCGCCTAGCGAACGTGCACGGCTCAGTCGAAGACGAACGGGCTCGGCGACTGCGCCGCGGTGGCCGTACAGGTGATGGTGATGCCGAAGACGGTCATCGTGAGCGAACCGCCGTAGGCCTCAAGGCTGTCCCCGGAGGCCACGGTGCCCGGCAGCGGACCGACCTGTACGGGGTCGCCCGCGGCCATCGCCGGGTTCTCGGTGGCGGTGAAGGACCTGGTGCCGCCGGAGGCGTTCACCAGGGTGAGGGTGGAGGTGATCGAGTCCGCGGCCAGACCGATGGGTGCGGTGATGGCCGAGGAATCGACGGTCATGGTCGCGGCGGTGCCGTCCTGCGTGGCGGTGATGGTGGCTTCACCACCGCCGAAGGCGCCGCAGTCCGCGTTGATCGTCGCGGTGTCGGGTGTGACGGCGAGGGCGGAGGGCGCGAGCACCAGCCCGGTGACCGCGAGCGCCCCGGTCACCAACGCCGCACCTGTTGCTATTCGCTTCATGGGGGTTCCGGCTCCCTTCCCGTGGGGGGAATTGCCATGTGGGGATGGACGGGAGCTCCGAGCGGTCGCCTGCGACGCGTGGCGCGGAACGCGTCGAGTGGGGGGTGGCGTGAAGGTGGAACGGTGTAGATCTGACGGACCGTCGGAACTACCGGTTCCATTGATACGCGAGGGAAGAGCAACGGCAAGCAGTAATTCCGGCCAAGTGTTACCGCCGGTATCAGCTGGCGCGGTCGGGCCGCTCAGCCCGCGGCGAGCGTCGTGCGCACGGTGCCGTCGGGCCCCGCCACCAGCACCGGGGTCCCCGCCCCGCCCAGGTCCCGCACCGCCGCGAGGTCCTCGGCGGACACCGACTCCGCCTCCGTCACCACCGCGGCGGCCTCCAGCGCCTTCGCCCCGGACGCCGCGGCCATCGCCACCGCCGTCCGCAGCGCGCTGAGCCTCAGCGACTCCAGCGCGACGGTCGCCGCGACATACGTCCGCCCCGTCTCGTCCCGCACGGCCGCCCCCTCGGGCACACCGTTGCGGGCCCGCGCGGAACGGGCCAGGGTGACGATCTTGCGGTCCTCGGGGTCGAGCGCGCTGCTGTCGGTCATGAGGTGAGGATACGTAAGCCGGCGGAACGCTCATCACCCCGCCCGGCCGCGCCCCCGGCCCGGTCAGGAACGGTCGAGGCGGAGCCGCTCGGCGCGCGGCAGCCCGGCCACGACCAGGTCGTAGGAGTCCTCGATCAGCTCCCGGACCACCCGGTCCGGGAGCTCACCGTCGACGATCACCGTGTTCCAGTGCCGCTTGTTCATGTGGTAGCCGGGCAGGACCAGGCCCTCGTGCTCGGCGCGCAGCCGGACCGCGTCCTCCGGGTCGCACTTGAGGTTGACCTTCAGCGGACGGCGGTCCGTCCAGGAGAGCGCGAACATCTTGCCCAGCACCTTGAAGACCGAGATCTCCGGCGAGAAGGGGAAATCCTCCGCCGCCGCGTTGAAGGACAGACAGAAGCCGCGCAGCTCCTCAGGGGTCACGCCGCCTCCCCGGGCACCTCGACAGGCTCCACCAGCACGGTCACGATCTTGTTCCGGCGGCCGGCCGCCGCCTCCGCGGTCAGCCTGAGCTCCCGCTCGTCCGGCAGCGTCACGAGCGCCGAGGCACCGGCGATCGGCACCCGGCCCAGCGCCTTGGCCAGCAGCCCGCCGACGGTCTCCACGTCCTCGTCGTCGTACTCGTCGAGGCCGTACAGCTCGCCGAGGTCGGTGATGTCGAGGCGGGCGGTGACCCGGAAGCGGTCCTTGCCGAGGTCCTCCACCGGCGGCAGCTCACGGTCGTACTCGTCGGTGATCTCCCCGACGATCTCCTCCAGGATGTCCTCGATGGTGACGATCCCGGCCGTGCCGCCGTACTCGTCGATGACGACGGCGACGTGGTTGCGGTCCCGCTGCATCTCGCGCAGCAGGTCACCGGCGTTCTTGGTGTCCGGGACGAAGGCCGCCGGGCGCATCGCCGTGGAGACCAGCTCGCTCTCCGCGTCCCGGCTGATGTGCGTCTTGCGGACCAGGTCCTTCAGATACACGATCCCGACGATGTCGTCCTCGCTCTCCCCGGTGACCGGGATGCGCGAGAAACCGGACCGCAGGGCCAGGGTGAGGGCCTGACGGATCGTCTTGTACCGCTCGATGACGACGAGATCGGTGCGCGGGACCATGACCTCCCGCACCAGGGTGTCGCCCAGCTCGAAGACCGAGTGCACCATCCGGCGCTCGTCGTCCTCGATCAGCGACTCCGCCTCCGCGAGGTCGACCAGCGCGCGCAGCTCCGCCTCGGAGGCGAACGGACCGCGCCGGAAGCCCTTGCCGGGGGTGAGCGCGTTGCCGATGAGGATCAACAGCGAGGGGATCGGGCCCATGATCCGCGCGAGCGGCAGCAGCACGTACGCCGCGGCCGTCGCCGTGTTGATCGGGTGCTGGCGGCCGATGGTGCGCGGGGAGACCCCGACGGCCACGTACGACACCAGGACCATGACGCCGATCGCGACGAGGAGGGCCTCGGTGGTGCCGTCGAACTCGTTCAGGCAGGCGTAGGTGACCAGGGCCGCCGCGGCCATCTCGCAGGCCACCCGGACCAGCAGCGCCACGTTGAGATAGCGGGTCGGGTCGGCGGCGACCTGGGCGAGCCGGGCGGCGCCGCGCCGCCCGGAGCGGACGGCTTCCGCGGCACGGAAGCTGGAGACCCGTGCGATGCCCGCCTCCGCGCAGGCGGCGAGCCAGGCGACGACGACCAGGGCGATCGCGCCGGAGACCAGGGGAAGGCTCATGACACGGTCGGGGCCGGCGACGGACCCTCCATCCCCTTCTCCGCCCTCCACCCGTCCACGATGGCCGCCTGGAGACCGAACATCTCGGCCTTCTCGTCGGGCTCCTCGTGGTCGTAGCCGAGCAGGTGCAGCACACCGTGGACGGTGAGCAGCTGGAGCTCCTCGTCCATGGTGTGCTGCGTGGCCGCTTCCTCGCCCTGCTTCTTGGCGACCTCGGGGCAGAGCACGATGTCGCCGAGGAGGCCCTGCGGGGGCTCCTCGTCGTCCTTCGACGGCGGACGCAGCTCGTCCATCGGGAAGGACATGACATCGGTCGGCCCCGGCAGGTCCATCCACTGGATGTGCAGCTGCTCCATGGCGTCGTCGTCCACGACGATCACCGAGAGCTCGGAGAGCGGGTGGATGCGCATCCGCGCGAGGGCGTAGCGGGCGATGTCGAGGATCGCCTGCTCGTCGACCTCGGTTCCGGACTCGTTGTTGACGTCGATCGACATGGTGCGGCGGTGTCTCCTGCTGTCAGGTGTTACAGCGCGCTGTGGCCGGCCGCTCTGCCCCGGCCGCCCTTGCGGGAGCCGTTCTCGGTGCCGTGCGTGCTGTCGTACTTCTCGTACGCGTCGACGATACGGCCGACGAGCTTGTGCCGGACGACATCCTGGGACGTGAGACGCGAGAAGTGCACGTCGTCGAGGCCCTCCAGGATGTCCTGGACCTGACGCAGACCGGACTTGGTGCCCGAGGGCAGGTCGACCTGGGTCACGTCACCCGTGATCACGATCTTCGAGTCGAAGCCGAGCCGGGTCAGGAACATCTTCATCTGCTCGGGCGAGGTGTTCTGGGCCTCGTCGAGGATGATGAAGGCGTCGTTGAGCGTGCGACCACGCATGTATGCCAGGGGCGCGACCTCGATCGTCCCCGCCGCCATGAGCCGCGGGATGGAGTCCGGGTCGAGCATGTCGTGCAGCGCGTCGTACAGCGGGCGCAGATACGGGTCGATCTTCTCGTAGAGCGTGCCCGGCAGGAAGCCGAGCCGCTCCCCCGCCTCCACCGCGGGACGGGTCAGGATGATGCGGTTGACCTGCTTGGACTGCAGGGCCTGCACCGCCTTGGCCATGGCGAGGTAGGTCTTGCCGGTGCCGGCGGGGCCGATGCCGAAGACGATCGTGTGCTTGTCGATCGCGTCGACGTACCGCTTCTGGTTGAGGGTCTTGGGGCGGATGGTCCGGCCGCGCGAGGACAGGATGTTCTGGGTGAGCACCTCGGCCGGGGTCTCCTGGCCGTCCCCGTCGCCGTTGCCGCTCGCCCTGAGCATGGCGATCGAGCGTTCCACTGCGTCCTCCGTCATCGGCTGCCCGGTGCGGAGCACCAGCATCATCTGGTCGAACAGGCGCTGGACGATGGCCACTTCGGCGGCGTCGCCGACCGCGCTGATCTCATTGCCCCGGACATGGATGTCAGCCGCCGGGAAGGCCTTCTCGATCACGCGCAACAGGGAGTCGCCGGACCCCAGCACGGTCACCATGGGGTGCTGGGCGGGGACGGTGAAATGTGCTCTCGCCTGTCCCTGCGCGGGTGTGCGATCTGTGGGTGTCTGAGTCATGGGCCGGCTCTGTAGGCCTTGCTCGTCCTCCTCGAAAAGACTCCTCCGCCACAGGGGCGGCCTGGCGATTTCAAGGGTACGCCGGGCCACTGACATCCCCGAAGGCCTTTTCGCGCGGGCTTCACCGAGCGGGTCGCCACGTGAGGGCGCCCTGAGTGAAACGGTGAGCCCTGCATACGCCCCCCGCGTGCGTGGGCATGCTTCGCGCCGTCAGCGTTACACGCGTCAAGGCCGGCGGCATGGCTCGTCGCCGTGAGTCCGGGGAAGGCAGGTCGGTCGTGTTCTTGCGTCTGCCCACGTCCGTGTCCGAGGCACAGCAGTGCCTGTCCGAGGGGGCGATACCCATCGGGGGTGCCACCCTCCAGTGGGCCGTCTGGCAACGGGAGGGCTTCCCGGAGCAGGCGATGTCGCTGCGCGAGCTGCCGGAGGCCAACGTCCAGGGCCCCGGGGAGCTGGGCTCGGCGGTGCTGCTGCACCGGGTCGTCGACGAGCGGGTCCCGGAGGTGCTGCGCCGGGCGGCCGGCGGAGTCGGCACGGGCGCGGTGCGCCGGACCGCCACGGTCGGCGGCAACATCGTCGGCAGCACCCTGCGCTGTCTGCTGCCCGCGGCGCTCGTCCTGGACGCGCGCGCGGTCGTCCTGGACACCGACGGCCCCTACGAGACCGACCTCGCCGAGCTGATCGCCAAGCAGCCGCTGCTCCTCGGCCTGCGCTGGCGCGATCCGGCCGTCTCCGGCTACCGCAAGCTCGCCGAGGAGGCGGGCGGCCCGCCCCCGCTGGTGGTGGCGACCGCCGTGCACACGACGGGCCCGCGCCCGGTGCTGCGCGTCGCGGTCCGGGACGGGTACGAGGTGCTGTCGGAGAGCGTGCCGACCGACGGCGGCCCGGAGCAGGCCATGCAGGCGCTCGGCGGTACGGCGATCAGCGCGCTGCCCGTCGAGGCCCGGGCGGTGGTGCGGGAGCAGGTCACGGAGATCCTGGACCGGCCTGGCGTCTGACCGGCCCGTCGCCTGATCGTCCCGTCGCCGCTACGCGGAACGGCCGAAGCCGATCGTCGGGACGGCCCGGCGCAGCGGCCACGGTCGCGCCTGCTCCGCGGGCACGAGGTCCCGCAGGAACGCGTAGCGCCGGAGCGCGGCCGGGTCCTGCTCGTCGTAGGACTGGATGCGGCGCCACCAGGCGCCGATCTCGGACCAGCCGGGCGCGGACAGCGAGCCGCCGAACTCCTGCACGGAGAGCGCGGCGGTGAGGCCCGCGAAGGCGAGGCGGTCGGCGAGCGGCCAGCCCGCGAGGGTGCCGGTGACGAACCCGGCGACGAAGACGTCTCCCGCGCCGGTGGGGTCGAGGGCCTCGACGGCGATGGCGGGGACCTCGGCGGTCTCGCCGGTGCGGCGGTCGACGGCGTAGGCGCCGTCCGCGCCGAGGGTGACGACCGCCAGCGGGACGTGTTCGGTGAGGGCGTGCGCGGCCTCGCGGGGGCAGGTGGTGCGCGTGTAGCGCATCGCCTCCTCCGCGTTGGGCAGGAACGCCTCGCAGTGCTCCAGGTCGGCCAGTCCGGCCAGGTCCCAGGCGCCGGTGTCGTCCCAGCCGACGTCGGCGAAGATCCGGGTGCCCCCGCTCGCCGCCTGGGCGATCCACGGGGCGCGTTCGCCGGGGGTGAGGGAGGCGACGGCGGCTCTCGCGCGGGGCGGGCAGTCGGGGGCGGGCTCCTCCGGGGGCGGCTCGTGGCCGTGCGAGACCATCGTGCGCTCGCCCTCGTAGGCCATCGAGACGGTGACCGGGGAGTGCCAGCCGCGTACGGTGCGCGACGGGGTCAGGTCGATGCCCTCGCCCTGTTCCAGGGCGTCCCAGCAGTACTCGCCGTAGTGGTCGTCGCCGAACGCGGCGGCGAGCGAGGTGCGCAGGCCGAGACGGGCGAGGGCGGTGGCCATGTTGGCGACGCCGCCGGGGCTGGATCCCATGCCGCGGGCCCAGGACTCGGTGCCGCGCACCGGGGCGGTGGCCAGGCCGGTGAAGACGATGTCCAGGAAGACGGTGCCGGTCAGGTAGACGTCACAGCCCGGGTCGCCGGGGGCGCGCAGGGCGGCGAGGGGGTCGACAGCATCCATATCCAGCCAGTCTGCCACCACCCCTCACCCCGGCCCCGGTCACTCCGGAGCCCCCCGCACCACGTGTCGCCCCGCCGCACGCAGGAGCCGTCCCTACCAGCGGGGCACCGCGGGGGTGACCCAGGCCGGGTCGGCGACGCGCATCGCCGCCGCGTCGTCCCGCTCGCGCAGCGTCCCGTCGTCGTCCAGCCACCGCCGGTGCAGCACGCGCACCTTCTCCGGGTCGAGCGCGACCCCCAGTCCGGGCCCGTCCGGCACCGCGAGCCGCCCGCCCTCGAACACCAGCCGCTCCTCCAGCACGTCCTCCGACTGCCAGGGGTAGTGGGAGTCGCAGGCGTGGTGCAGGTCGGGGACGGTGGCCGCCACATGGGTCATCGCGGCCAGCGAGATACCGAGGTGGGTGTTGGAGTGCATGGACACCCCCACCCCGAACGTCCGGCAGATCGCGGCGAGTTGCTGCGTGTTGCGCAGCCCGCCCCAGTAGTGGTGGTCGGAGAGCACGACCTGCACGGCGTCCGCGGCGAACGCCTCCTTGATCTCCGCGAACGTCGTCACGCACATGTTGGTGGCGAGCGGCACCGAGGTCCCCGCGGACACCTCGGCCATGGCGGGCGTGCCGAGGGCGGGGTCCTCCAGGTACTCCAGGACGTCGCCGAGTTCCGCCGCGACCCGCAGCGAGGTGGCCACGCTCCAGGCCCCGTTGGGGTCGAGCCGCAGGGGGTGCCCGGGGAAGGCGTCCGCGAGGGCGCGTACGGCGGCGATCTCCTCGTCCGGCGGGAAGACGCCGCCCTTCAGCTTGAAGGAGGTGAACCCGTACCGCTCCTTGAACAGCCGGGCCTGCTCGACGACTCCGGCGGGGTCGAGGGCGGCGCCCCAGTCGTCCTTCTCGCAGGCGACGCCGTCGGGGTGGCCGGCCCACTTGTAGAACAGGTAGGCGCTGTACTCGACGCTGTCGCGGACCTTGCCGCCGAGCAGCGCGTGCACGGGCAGTCCGAGGGCCTTGCCGAGGGCGTCGAGGCAGGCGACCTCGAACCCGGAGACCACGGACAGCCGCAGCTTGTCGGCGGTCTGGACGCCGCGCAGCCCGCCGACGTCGACCTGTCCGGAGACCCGGGAGGCGTCCACGGCGACCTGGTCGGCGAGGGTGAACAGGCCGTTGAGGTCGCCGACCTGGCGTCCGACGAGGTGCTCGGCGAACGGGCGGGCGAGTTCGAGGTACTTGGTGTCGCCGTAGGTCTCGCCGACGCCGACGATCCCGTCGGCCGTCTCGACCTCGACGATCAGCCGGGGCGTGTAGGGCTGGTGCACGCCCTGGGTGTTCAGCAGCGGCGGGTCGGCGACGAGGATCGGGGTGAGGCGTACGTCGGTGACGGTGAGGTTCACAGCGTGGCTCCTACGAGGTCGAGGCCGGTGGCGAGCAGGGTCCGCAGGTCGGCGAGGTCGCTGTCCGTGGGGTCGGTGAGCGGGGCGCGGACGGGTCCGACGGGGCGTCCGCGCAGTCGGGCGGCGGCCTTGACGAGGGACACGGCGTATCCGGGGACGCGGTCGCGGATCTCGACGAGGGGGACGTAGAAGTCCCGCAGGAGCCGGTTCGCCGTCTTGTCGTCGCCGTCGCGCAGCGCGCGGAAGAAGGCGTCGGCGATCTCGGGGGCGAAGGCGTGGACGGCGGAGGAGTAGGCGGGGACGCCGACGGTCGCGTAGGCGCGGGCCTGGATCTCCGCGGTGGAGGCGCCGTTGAAGAAGAGGAAGTCCTCGGGGGCGGCGAGGGTCAGGCGCTGGAGGCGGTCGAGGTCGCTGTGGCCGTCCTTGAGGCCGATGACGCCGGGGACGGCGGCGATGCGCCGCACCGTGTCGGCGGTGAAGGTGACCTGGCCGCGCTGGTAGGCGATGAGGGGCAGCCGGGTGCCGGCGGCGATGCGTTCGAGCTGGCCGACGAGTCCGTCCTGCGGGGCGGCGACGAGGTAGTGCGGGAGGACCAGCAGGGCGTCCGCGCCGGCCTCCTCGGCGATCCGCGCGAACCGCAGGGCCTGGGCCCAGCCGTATCCGGTGCCGGCGACGACGGGGGTGCGGCCGGCCGCTTCCTCGACGGCGACGGTGACGACCTGCCGGTACTCGTCCTCGTCGAGGGAGAAGAACTCGCCGGTGCCGCAGGCCGGGAAGACGGCGCCGGGTGCGGTGGCGAGCTGGGCGGCGACGTGGGCGCGGAAGCCGTCCGGGTCGAGCGAGCCGTCGTCGTGGAAGCTGGTGAGCGGGAAGGACAGCACTCCGGCCGCCATCCCGTCGCGCAGCCGCCGGACGGTGTCCGTGTCGATCGGCACCCTGAGCATCTCCCTGACATCTCCCTATGTAGACGCTATCTGCGTATGTAGATGGAGGTTAGATACGCGAACGGAAGCCGTCAATGGGGCCGCCCTGCCGGATTACCATCGGCCCATGTCAGAGACAGGCGGCGTCCGCGAAGTGAAGTCGGCCGCGCGCACGGTCGAGCTGCTCGAACTCCTCGCGGCCCGCGGCGACCGGCCGGCCAGGCTCCAGGAGCTGGCGGAGGAGCTCCAGGTGCCGCGCAGCTCGATGTACGCGCTGCTCCAGACCCTCATCTCGCGCGGCTGGGTCCGCACCGACAGCACCGGCTCGCTCTACGGCATCGGCATCCACGCCCTGCTGACCGGCACCAGCTATCTGGACACCGACCCGCGCGTGCGCGCCGTACGGCCGTATCTCGACGAGGCGTCGCAGGCGCTCGGCGAGACCGTCCACATGGGCCGCCTCGACGGCCGGGACGTGGCCTACCTGGCGACCCGGGAGTCGCACGAATACCTGCGGACCATCAGCCGGGTCGGACGCCGCCTGCCCGCCCATGTGGGCGCCCTGGGCAAGGCGCTGCTCGCCGAACGCCCCGACGCCGACCTGCCCCAGGGCCCCTACGAGGCACTCACGCCCCGCACCCACACGGACCGGGAGTCCCTGCGGGCCGATCTGACGAACATCCGGTCCCGGGGCTTCTCCGTCGACCGCGAAGAGGGCGTCACCGGCATCATCGGCTTCGGCTTCGCCCTGCGCTACGACTCGCCCGCCCAGGACGCCATCAGCTGCTCGGTCCCGGTGGCCCGGCTGACGCCCGCGCACGAGGAACAGATCATCGCGGTGATGCGCGAGATCAGGACGCGGATCGAGGCGACCGCACCGGGCGCCGGGGGCGCCCCCAACTGGCGCTGACACCAGCGGAAACGCGCTCGTCTACCCGGGACCCCTGTCACCAAACAAAAGGTGCTCCAGATCACATCTGTGCCCCTTCTTTCAGGAACCGCGTGCTTGATACAAATTGCCCGCGCGTCCCTGTCCGTCGACGGCTGCGCCCCTCCCCCTTCTTGAACCGCTCCTTTCGCATGCCCTGGGAACGCCCGTGTTCGCCCGCACCACCCCCTGGCCCCTGATCGCCCTCTTCACGGCCGGGTACCTCGCCCCGTACCTCCTGCCCACCACCGTCGGCAGACTCGACGCGGGCCTTCCGCTGACCGCCACCCAAGCCGGTGCCGTGGGCAGCGCGCTGCTGCTCTGCTCGGCCGCGGCGGGCTTCCTGTTCGCCTCGCGCGTCGACCGGATCGGCCCGCGCGTCCTGGCCCGCGCCGGTCTGACCCTCGCCGTCCTCGGCTACGGCGGCGCCGCCCTCACCACCGACGTCCCGGCCGTCGTCGTCGGCGCCCTGCTCGGCGGCTTCGGCTCCGGTACGGCGACGGCGGTCGCCGCGACCGGCATCGCCGCCGAGCGGGACGCGCACCGTACGACCACGGTCGGGCTGCTCGCGGTGTCCGCGCTCGCGGGCGCCGTCTATCTGACGGTCCCGCACCTCGGCGCGGGGCACGGCCAGCCGCTGGCCGCGATCGCCCTCACCGCGCTCGCCGTCTGGCCCCTGACGGGCCGTCTCCCCCGGCGCGTGGGCACCTCACGGGTCCGCCGGGAACGCACCCCGCTGCCCCATCGCCGGGCCGGACTCCTCCTCGCCGCCACGCTGCCCTGCTGGTCCATGGCGCAGAACTCCCTCTGGGGCGTCAGCGGCCGGATCGGGCTGCACCAGGCGCACCTGTCCGAGGCGACCGTCGGCGTGATCTTCGCGATCGCCCTCGGGGCGGGACTGCTCGGCGTGGTCGGCGCGGGCGCCCTCGGGCCGCGGCTCGGCCGGGCGCTGCCCATCGGCGCGGGCACGGTCCTGATCGCCGGGTGCATCGCGCTGAGCGCCTCCGCGACCGACCTGACGACCTTCGCCACCGGCGAGATCGCCTGGAACCTCGCCTACCCGGTCGTCCTGTCGTACGTCCTCGGCCTCGCCGCCTCCCTCGACCCGCGCGGGCGCTGGGCGGTCCTGGTCGGCTCGGCGTCCTCCCTCGGCACGGCGGCGGGTCCCCTGACCGGGAGCCTCCTGTCGGCCCAGGCGGGCTTCCCGGCGATGGGTCTGCTGCTGGCGGCCGGTCTGCTCGTCATCGCCGTCCCGATGACGGCGGTGGCCCTGCGCACCGGGGGCCGCACGGTCACCGTCATGGAGATCCCGGTCGACTCCCCGACCCCGCGGACGACGACGGCGGCGTAAGCGTTTCGCCGAGGGCGCCGTACGAGTTGCCTCCCGCCTGCGGCACCGTCACGGCCGGTCGGCTTCCGGCTGCGGCGCCGTCGTGGCCGATCGCGCAGTTCCCCGCGCCCTCAAGAGGGCGCGGGCCCAGCGGGGGCGGGTGGTCAGAACTCGTACGCGTCCACCTCGGCCAGGTACCTCGCCCGGCGGGCCTCGTCGTGGTTCAGGAAGGACGCGGTGAACGAGTTGCGGGCGAGGAGGCGGAGGCGGTCCTCGGTGAGGCCGAGGGTGTCGCGGACGCCGTCGAAGTTGTCGCCCGCGTAGCCGCCGAAGTAGGCCGGGTCGTCGGAGTTGACCGTGCACAGGAGCCCGGCGTCGAGCATGGCGGGCAGCGGGTGGTCGGCGAGGGTGTCGACCGTGCGCAGGCGGACGTTGGAGAAGGGGCACAGGGTGAGGGGGACCTGGTCGCGGACCAGTCGCTCGACCAGCTCCGGGTCCTCCATGCAGCGCAGCCCGTGGTCGATCCGCTCCGCGCCGAGCACGTCCAGCGCCTCGGTGATGTACTCCGGCGGGCCCTCCTCGCCGGCGTGCGCCACGCGGCGCAGGCCCAGCGCGGCGGCGGCCTCGTACACCTCGCGGAACTTGACCGGCGGATGCCCGACCTCGGCGGAGTCCAGGCCGACGCCGACGATCCGGTCCAGGTAGGGCTTCGCGGCCTCCAGGGTCTCCAGCGCGCTCTCGGCGGACTCGTCCCGCAGGAAGCACATGATGAGCTGGGTGGAGATCCCGTGCCGTGCCTCGCTCTCCCCGAGCGCCCGCCACAGCCCCTCGACGACGGTCCCCAGCGGTACTCCGCGGGCGATGTGCGCCTGCGGGTCGAAGAAGATCTCCGCGTGCCGCACGCCCTGCGCGGCGGCCCGCGCGAGGTAGGCGTCGGCGAGGTCCTCGAAGTCCCGCTCGGTCCGCAGGACCGCCATGAGTTCGTAGTACAGGTCCAGGAAGGACTGGAGGTCCTCGAACTCGTACGCCTTGCTCAGGTCGCCGGCGGTCTCGTAAGGGAGGGCGACGCCGTTGCGGCCCGCGAGCGCGAAGGCGAGCTCCGGTTCCAGGGTGCCTTCGATGTGCAGGTGCAGTTCAGCTTTGGGGAGGGGCATCGAAGTATCGTACGGCGGTTCGGTTAAGGAACATGTCACCGCCGCTTCGGTACCGGCACCCGCAGCAGGTCGTGCGCCACCGTCAGCTCGCCCTCGAAACCGGCCGCCCTGGCCTGCCGCTCGAACTCGTCGGGGTCGGAGTAGCGCTGACTGAAGTGGGTGAGGACCAGGTGTCGTACGCCCGCCTCCCGGGCGACCGCGGCGGCCTGCCCCGCCGTGAGGTGGCCGTGCTCGACGGCGAGGTGGGTGTCCTCGTCCAGGAACGTGGACTCGATGACGAGCAGGTCGCAGCCCTCGGCGAGCGCGTGCACGCCGTCGCAGAGCCGGGTGTCCATGACGAACCCGAACCGCTGCCCGCGCCGCACCTCGCTGACGTCCGCCAGCGTCACCCCGCCCACCGCGCCCTCGCGCTGGATACGGCCCACGTCCGGCCCCTTGACGCCGTGCGCGGCGAGCCGCTCGGGCAGCATGCGGCGCCCGTCGGGCTCGACGAGCCGGTAGCCGTACGACTCGACGGGATGGGACAGCTTGCGGGCCTGGAGGGTGTACGAGCCGGTCACGGCGAGGTCGGTGTCGGCGTCGACCGGCGCCTCGGTGAGCGCGACCGTCTCGCGGTAGGCGGTGGCGTACCGCAGGCGGTCGAAGAAGCGCTGCCCGGAGCGCGGGTAGTGCGCGGTGACCTCGTGCGGGACCCGGTCGAGGTTGATGCGCTGGATGACACCCGCGAGGCCGAGGGAGTGGTCGCCGTGGAAGTGGGTGACGCAGATCCGGTTGAGGTCGTGCGCGGCGACCCCGGCGCGCAGCATCTGCCGCTGCGTGCCCTCACCGGGGTCGAAGAGGATGCCCTCGCCGTCCCAGCGCAGCAGATAGCCGTTGTGGTTGCGGTGCCGGGTGGGGACCTGGCTGGCGGTCCCGAGGACGACGAGTTCGCGTACGGACATCGCGGGCTATCCGGGGGGCCAGTGCAGCCCGCGGCCGGCGAGGACGTGGGCGTGCGCGTGGAAGACGGTCTGCCCGGCGCCGGCACCGGTGTTGAAGACGACGCGGTAGCTCTCCGCCTTGTCCTCGTCGGCGACGGCCTGTGCCTCGCGCAGCACGTCCGCGGCGACCTCGGGCGCGCCCGCGGCGAGCGCGGCGGCGTTCTCGTAGTGCGCCCTGGGGATCACCAGGACATGGGTGGGGGCCTGCGGGCTGATGTCCCGGAAGGCGACGGTGGTCTCCGTCTCCCGCACGATCGTCGCCGGGATCTGTCCCGCGGCGATCTTGCAGAACAGACAGTCGTCCTGGGGTTCCCCTGCCATGTCGGTCCCTTCGGCCAGCTCGATCAGGTGTGGAGGCATCGTATCCAGCGGGCGGGCTACGGCAGCGACGGAGGTGTCCTGGCCGGGGTCGTCTCCAGGGCCTCCAGGGCGATCCTGATCGCCTCGTCGAGCTGGGGGTCGCGGCCCGCGGCGTGGTCCTGCGGCCGTTGGACGACCTCGACGTCCGGGTCGACACCGTGGTTCTCCACGCCCCACTCGTAACCCTCCAGCCAGAACGCGTACTTGGGCTGGGTGACGAGGGTGCCGTCGACGAGGCGGTAGCGGCTGTCGATGCCGATCACGCCGCCCCAGGTACGGGTGCCGACGACGGGGCCGATGCCGAGCGCCTTGATGGCCGCGTTGACGATGTCGCCGTCGGAGCCGGAGAACTCGTTCGCGACGGCCACCACGGGTCCGCGCGGGGAGTCCATCGGGTAGCTGTAGGGCCGCATGCCGCGCGGCACGCCCCAGCCGACGATCCGCCGCGCCAGCTTCTCCACGACGAGCTGGGAGGTGTGGCCGCCCCGGTTCTCCCGCACGTCGACGACGAGGCCCTCGCGGGCGACCTCGACCCGCAGGTCACGGTGGATCTGGGCCCAGCCGGGCGCCTGCATGTCGGGCACGTGGAGATAGCCGAGCCGTCCGTCGGACCGCTCGTGGACGTAGGCCCGCCGGTCCTCGACCCAGGCGTGGTAGCGCAGGGGTTCCTCGTCGGCGACGGGGACGACGACGGCGTGCCGTGACTCGCCGCCGCCGGACGGGGAGACGGTCAGCTCGATCGCCTTGCCCGCCGTGCCGACGAGCAGCGGTCCGGGTCCGGTGACCGGGTCGACGGGCACCCCGCCCACGGCGACGATCGCGTCCCCGGCGCGCACGGCGACCCCGGGCGCGGCGAGCGGGGAGCGGGCGTCGGGGTCGGAGGTCTCGGTGGGCAGGATCCGGTCGATGCGCCAGCTGCCGTCCTCGTGGCGGGAGATGTCGGCGCCCAGCAGCCCCTGCCGGGGTCCGTGGCCGTGGCCGCCGCGCGGGCTGACGTAGGCGTGCGAGGTGCCCAGTTCGCCCTGCACCTCCCACAGCAGGTCGACGAGGTCGTCGTGGGTGGCGACCCGGTCCAGGACCGGCCGGTAGCGGTCCAGGACGCCGGTCCAGTCGACGCCGCTCATGTCGGACCGCCAGAAGTGGTCGCGCATCACGCGGCCGGTCTCCTCGTACATCTGCCGCCACTCGGCCGACGGGTCGCAGGTCTGGCGGATGCGGGAGAGGTCGACGGTGATGTTGGTGTCGCTCTCGCCGTCGTTGGAGGCACGCCGGTCGCTGGGGACGACCTTGAGACGGCCGTCGGTCCACAGCAGGACGCGTTTGCCGTCGCCGCTGACGGCGAAGTGGTCGGCGTCGGCGGCGAGATGCTCCAGGCGCTGCTGGGCGAGGTCGTAGCGTTCCAGCTCGGTCTTGGGGTCGGGGTCGTCCGGGGTGGCCCGGGAGGAGCCGAGGACGCCCTGCACGGGGTGGCGCAGCCACAGCACGCCGTCCTTCGCGGCGCGCAGGGCGGTGTAGCGGCCCGCCTCGACGGGGAACGGCACGATCCGGTCGGCGAGGCCCTCCAGGTCGATCCGGGTGGCGGGGGTGCCCTCGCTGTCGGGCGTCTCGTCCTTGTCGGGCGCCTCGAAGGGGCGTCCGTGGCGCTGCGGGCCGAACGGGGACGGGGTCGTCGCGGCCAGTGTGATCAGGTGCGGGCGGTCGCCGACGACGAAGGCCAGGTCGAAGACGTGCTCGTCGTAGACCGGGTCGAAGGAGCGGCTGGAGAGGAACGCGAGGTGCTTGCCGTCGAGGGTGAAGGCGGGCGCGTAGTCCTGGAAGCGCAGCGGGGTCGCCTCGGTGACCGACAGATCGGTGGTGTTGGCGAGCCGCAGCTGCCGCAGCGGGCGCGGGCCCGGGTGGGACCAGGCGAGCCAGGCCGAGTCGGGCGAGAAGACCAGCCCGGTCACGTCCCCGTCCTCGCTGCGGTCGACCTCGCGGACCTCGCCGGTCTCCCGCTCGACGAGCAGCACCCGGCCGTCGTGCGCGGCGACGGCGGCGCGGCTGCCGTCGGGGGCCATGGCCAGCCCGAGGACCCGGCCGAGCTGTCCGGCGGCGAGGCGGCGCGGGGTGGCGCCGGGGGCGAGTCCGGTGGCGGGCGCGAACTCCAGGGCGTCGTCGCCCTCGGCGTCGGTGACCCAGACGACCCACTCCTCGCCGTCGGCGCGGAAGGTGCGCGGCAGCCGAGCCCGTACGCCGGGTTCGGCGGCCAGGGCGCGGGCGGGGCCGGAGCGGTGGGTCACCCAGTGCACGGCGCCGCGGACGGCGACCGCGCTGCCCCGGGCGGTGTGGTCGGGGGTGGCGGAGCCGAACCAGCGGGCGGCGTCCACCTGGAAGACCTGCCGGTCGGTGCGCTGCCCGCCGAGCCGTACGTCGATCCGGCGCGGCTCGGTGCCTGCCTCCAGGTCGTCCAGGACCCACAGCTCCCCCGCGGACACGTAGGCGACGCGGGTGCCGTCACCGGCGGCGTGGCGGGCGTAGAAGCCGTCGAGAGGGGTGTGGCGACGCAGGTCGGCGCCGTCGGCGAGGGAGGAGTAGAGGGCGCCGACGCCCTCGTGGTCGGAGAGGAAGGCTATGCGCTCCCCCGCCCAGAGGGGGAACTCGATGTTGCCGTCGAGCTCTTCGTGGAGCCGGACGAACTCGCCGTCGCCGTCCCGGTCGATCCACAGCTTCCCGGCGGTGCCGCCCCGGTACCGCTTCCACCAGGCGGCCTCGCGGCCCATGGGAGCGGAGAGCAGGACGGTCGCGGGCCCCTCGGCGACGGCGCCGACCGGGCCGTACGGCAGGACGGTCGAGGGGCCGCCGTCGAGCGGGACGGTGTGCGCCCAGGAGCGGCGCAGGCTGGCCCGGCCGTGGGTGGTGATCGCGAGGACCTGCCCGTCGGCGGTCCAGCCGCGCACCTGGGTGCGCCAGCTCCCCCAGTGCGTGAGCCGCTCGGCGGGTCCGCCGTCGACGGGTGCGACATGCACCTCGGGGGCGCCGTCCCGGGTGGAGGTCCAGGCGACCGCCGTCCCGTCGGGCGAGATGCGCGGGGTGGACACGGGGACGTTGTCGGCGCTGACCCGCCAGGCCCGGCCACCGTCGAGTGGCGCGATCCACACGTCGTCCTCGGCGGTGAACGCGGCCAGATCACCGTGGAGATGCGGATACCGGAGATACGCGGGCGTCACGGGAGGGGTCACCCGGTCACCCTATGCAGCGGCGCGGCCGGCGGACAGGGTTTTGGATCACTTGCCCTGCACGGGACGGCAGTCGGGGTACTTGTCGCACCAGATGGTCTCCGTGACGGTCACGGTGACCGTGCCGCCCTGCGGCTGGTTGTTCACGGGCTCCGGGGTGGCGTTGCAGTTGCCGAGTCCGTTGACCTGGAACCAGGTCTTTCCGTCGACCTTCGCGGTCAACTCCCCTCGCACGCACTGCCCGTTGACGACCCGGGTGATCTTCCCGTCGACCTTGATGTCCTTGCCGTCGGTGGTCTCGCCGGTGCAGTGCACCTCGGCGATCGCGTTCTCGGTCGCCGTCGGGGTGGACCGGGTGCCGTAGGAGGCCTGACAGGTCAGCCAGCGCACGTCGGCCTTCTGCCGCTCCAGTTCCTTCGTCACCGTCTGGTCGGTCGTGTAGGCGACGGACGCGGAGTTCAGCCCCGCGGGGTCGCAGGCGACGGCTCCCGCGCCGACCGCGAGGGCGAGCACCGCCACGGCGGCCCCCCGCTGCCTCCTGGGCCGTCCCCAAATCCGCCTCAATGCACCCATGGAGGGCAGCTTCCCACTGTCCCGCCCGCCGCGGTAGAGCGCATACGGACACTCGTCCCACAATCGAGTGACGCCCACGATCACCGGAGGCACCGATCACCACCGAACCACAGTCCACGGCGCCGGCGCCACCGTTTCGGCGTCGGATACGGATGCTCGTCGACGTCGTCGACGACCCCGACGAAGTGACGTACGTGACGGACGTGTTCGAGCAGCGCGGCTGGACGGTCCGCCCGGCGGAGCCCGGCGAGGCGGCCGAGGCGCCGGCCCACCGCCGGTCGCTGGTGGTGGAGGTGCGCCTGCACGGGGCGCGGTTCGGGGCGCTCAGGACGGCGACGGCGGGCGTGGAACGGCTGGTGCGGCAGGCCGCGTTGGGCGCGTGGGTGCGGGACGCGGCGCTCGTGGAGCACGAGCGGCCCCCGGTGACGACGTATCACGTCCATCGCGTACTGCCGGGCTGGGGCGGGCTGTTGGTCCGGCTGGGCCTCGCCGACGCACAGCGGGCGGTGACCGTCGCGGCGGGTCCGTCGTCCCGGGACGACGCCCGGACCGCGCTGACCGCGCGCGACCTGGGCGGCCGGGCCTTCGATCCCGCCACGCACGAGGTGCGCGTGCCCGCGTACGCGGACGGGAACCCGCCGGGCGACGAGACGGCGCGGGAGCGGCGGGTCCGGCGGGCGTGGACGGCGGCGGGCGGAGCCGGGGCCGTGCTGGCGATCCTGTGCGGGATGTCCCTGGCCTCGGCGGACGGCTGGTGGAGGCTGCTGCCGGCGGTCCTGAGCACGGCGGGTGCGTTGCCGATGGCCCTCACGCTCAAGGAGACGAGGAATCTCGGCCGCCGCGCGCAGTGGGCCGCGGGCCTCGCGGGAACGACCGCGCTGGCGTCCTTCGGTGCGCTGGTGGGCCAGGACACGCGTCCGGAGGATCTGTGGCAGCCGGTGCTGATCGGGGCCGCCGCCGCTTTCGTCGGCATCGGCGTGGTCCTCGCGCTGCGCCGTACCGCTGTCACCCGGCACACGGCCTGGCTGATCCCGCTGTCCGTGCCCGTGCTGTGGCCTCTGGTGGCCTGGCTCGGCGGGCAGATGCACGGCGAGTACCTGAACCGGTTCGACATCCGGGCCGACGCGGTGCCGACGCCGTCGCTGGGCCGGTACATGGCGGCGGCCGAGCCCATGGCGCTCGCGTTCGGCAGTGTGCTGTTCTTCCTGGCGGTGGCGGGCTGGCTGCGGCACTTCCACGCGGGCCGGGATGCCGTGCTGCGGGTCTACGGCATCGTCCTGGGGGCACTGCTGGCCGTTCTCTTCCCCCTCTTCGCGATCGCCCTGGGAGCCGAGCGGGCGACGAGCGCGGCGGACAGGTCGGCCGAACGCGTCGCCGCCCAAGGCGCGGAACCCGCGGACTACTTCGGCCTCCAGGGCAGACTCGTCTGCCTCCGCCCGGTCGACGCCTCCCATCCCCTGCCCGTCGACAACGGCCCCGCCCCCACCGGCCACCCCGTGCTGTCCTTCGGCACCGGCGGCGACTGGATCTGGCTCTGGGACCCGGCCCGTCACGGCAAGGACGTCCAGGAATCGTTCGCGGTACGCCGCGAGGACGTCCAGCTGATCCCGGCGGAAAACCCGAGGACCAGGACGTGCCCGGCGCCCTAGCGTGACCCCGTGCACAACGCACGCCGCCTGTCTCGTACGTGGGCTGCGTGGCGACCGGCCCCGGGAGGGTGCTGAACCTGCGCGGGCCCGGTGTCGTACGGCGTCTCGTCGACGAGGCGACGGAGCGGGGACTGCTGCCGGGGGCGCGGGAGTTGGACGGGTGGGAGTTGTTCGACGCCGTGCTCAGCCGCGGAGCAGGAGCCACTCCTGCAACTCCACCAGGTTGCCCTCCGGGTCCTTGAGGTGGGCGACGCGCATGCGGTCGGTCATGGGGGCGGGGCCGTGCAGCAGGACGGCGCCGCGGGCGGTGATCTGCTCGCAGTAGGCGTCGAGTTCGTCGACCCGGAGCACCACCAGGGAGCGGTGGCCGCTCGCCGCGTCGCCCAGTTCGCCGAGGACTCCGGCTATCATCGACCGGTCCTGGAGGGCGATGCCGGCCGCGCCGACGGTGGGGCTGAACTTCTCGTAGGGCCCCTCGGCCGCGCCGGACTGCGGCTTGAGGCCGAGGACCTCGGCGTAGAAGCGGTAGCAGAGGGGGAAGTCGGAGACGAGCAAGCGTACTTGGGCGAGTTCCACGGCGATCCCCTCGGGGTTCAGGACCAGCGTCCGGTGCGGGTCAGGAGCAGGGCTGCGGCGGCGGTCCCGGCCGTCGACGTGCGCAGCACGGTGGGCCCGAGGACGTAGGGCTTGGCGCCTGCCTCCTCGAAGAGCGCCAACTCGTCCTTGGCGACGCCCCCTTCGGGTCCGACGACGAGCACGATCTCGCCCTCGTCCGGGAGTTGGGCGGTGGCCAGGGCTTCGCTGCCGCGCTCGAAGTCGGAGTGGAGCACGGCGGCGAAGTCGGCCCCGGCGAGCAGCGCGGCGACCTGCTTGGTGCTCGCCGCGTCCGCGACCTCGGGGAAGCGCACCCGGCGGGACTGCTTGCCGGCCTCGCGGGCGGTGGCCCGCCACTTGGCCAGGGCCTTCAGTCCCCGCTCGCCCTTCCACTGGGTGATGCAGCGGGCCGCCTGCCAGGGCACGATGGCGTCGACGCCGGTCTCGGTCATCGTCTCGACGGCGAGTTCCCCGCGGTCGCCCTTGGGGAGGGCCTGGACGACGGTGATGCGGGGCCCGGCCGGGGGTTCCTCGACGACCGAGTCCAGCCGGACGATCAGCCGGTCCTTGCCCTCGGTGCCGACGACGACGCAGTCGGCCCGGCGTCCGGCGCCGTCCGTGAGGACGACGTCCTCGCCGGGCTGGAGCCGCTTCACGGAGACGGCGTGCCGCCCCTCGGGGCCGTCGAGGACGTACCTGCCGGCGCCGTCCGCGTCGAAGTGGTCGACGACGAACACCGCGGCGGTCATCGCAGCTCCCCCTTGCCTGCCGACAACGCTGTCCGGGCGTCGTCGAGTTCGGCGGCCAGCGTGGCCACGAGCTGCCCGGCGGGCAGGCCCCGGGCCATCCAGTGCCCCTGTCCGGCCCACAGCGCCATGCCCTGCGCGTCACCGGCCTTGGCGGCGGCCTTGCGCAGCGGGGAGGTGAGGTGGTGGATCTCGGGGTAGGCGGCGGGCGCGTACGGGCCGTGCTCGCGCAGGAAGCGGTTGACGAGGCCGCGGGCGGGGCGGCCGGAGAACGCGCGGGTGAGTTCCGTGCGGGCGTACAGCGGGTCGGTCAGCGCCTGCTTGTGGACGGCCGCGGCTCCGGACTCGGGGGTGGCGAGGAACGCGGTGCCGAGCTGGGCGGCGCTCGCGCCCGCGGCGAGGACCGCGGCGATCTGGCTGCCCCGCATCAGCCCGCCGGCGGCGACGACGGGGAGGGCGACGGTCTCGCGGATCTGCGCGAGGAGGGAGAGCAGGCCGATGCCCGCGCCCTCGGTCTCCGGGAGGTCCCGGTGGGTGCCCTGGTGGCCGCCCGCCTCCACGCCCTGGGCGATGACGGCGTCGGCGCCGGCCCGCTCGACCGCGAGGGCCTCCTCGGCGGTGGTCGCGGTGACGAAGGTGCGGGTGCCCACGCGGCGCAGGGACTCCAGCGCCTCGGGGGTCGGTACGCCGAAGTGGAAGGAGACCACCGGGACCGGGTTGTCGACGAGCACCGCGAGCTTCGTCTCGTAGCTGTCGTCCCGGCCGCTGTCGGGGTCGCCGAGCTCGGTCTCGTACCAGGCGGCCTCACCGGCGAGCTGGTGGGCGTAGACGTCCACCGCGGCCGGGTCGGCGTGCTCGGGCTGCGGCATGAAGAGGTTCACGCCGAAGGGGCGCGCCGTCAGTCCCCGGATCTGCTTGATCTCCTGGTACATGCCGTCGGTGGTCTTGTAGCCGGCGGCCAGGAACCCGAGTCCGCCGGCCTCGGAGACGGCGGCGGCGAGCTGCGGCACGGAGACGCCGCCTGCCATGGGGGCCTGCACGATCGGGTGCGGGGCGAGATCGGTCAGCGCGGAGGACATGCCCGCATGGTGCCACGTCCTCCGAACAAGACCGAATCGCCCCCCGTCGCCCGGTGAGAACTCAGCCCCTCCGGCGTTTGAGGAGCGGAGGTCCGGGGGCAGCGCCCCCGGGGAAGGGGCGGCGGGGGCGAGGAAAAAGCCCCGGCCGCCACCCCACACCGTCACCGGCCGTTGAACGCGTCCTTCAACCGCGAGAACAGCCCCTGCTGCCCCGGCTGACTGTGCCTGCCCGGGGGACGACCCCCGGACCCCCGGCAGCATCAGCCCAGCCGGCCGCGGCGTTCAGCTCAGCGCCCACCCGCCGTCACCGGCCGTTGAACGCGTCCTTCAACCGTGAGAACAGCCCTTGCTGCCCCGGCTGGAACTGGCCCGTGGGCCGTTCCTCGCCGCGCATCTTGGCCAGCTCGCGCAGTACGCGTTCCTGTTCGGGGTCGAGCTTGGTCGGGGTCTGGACCTCGACATGGACGATGAGGTCGCCGCGCCCGCCGCCCCGCAGGTGGGTGACGCCCCGCCCGTGCAGCGGGATCGACTGCCCGGACTGGGTGCCGGGGCGGATGTCGACCTCCTCCATGCCGTCCAGCGTCTCCAACGGCACCTTCGTGCCGAGGGACGCGGCCGTCATGGGGATCGTCACCGTGCAGTGCAGATCGTCCCCACGCCGCTGGAACATGTTGTGGGGCAGCTCGTGGATCTCGACGTAGAGGTCACCGGCGGGACCGCCACCGGGCCCGACCTCGCCCTCGCCAGCGAGCTGGATCCGTGTGCCGTTGTCGACACCGGCCGGGATCTTGACGGTGAGCGTGCGGCGGGACCGCACCCGTCCGTCGCCCGCGCACTCGGGGCACGGGGTCGGGACGACCGTGCCGAACCCCTGGCACTGCGGGCAGGGCCGCGAGGTCATGACCTGGCCGAGGAAGGACCGGGTGACCTGGGAGACCTCACCGCGGCCCCGGCACATGTCACACGTCTGGGCCGAGGTGCCCGGCGCCGCGCCCTCACCGCTGCACGTGGTGCAGACGATCGCCGTGTCGACCTGGATGTCCTTGGTCGTGCCGAAGGCCGCCTCGTCGAGCTCGATCTCCAGCCGGATCATCGCGTCCTGGCCGCGCCGGGTGCGCGAGCGCGGGCCGCGCTGGGACGCCGTACCGAAGAACGCGTCCATGATGTCCGAGAAGTTGCCGAAGCCGCCCGCGCCGAAGCCGCCGGCGCCTCCGCCGCCCGCCTGGGACAGGGGGTCGCCGCCGAGGTCGTAGACCTGCTTCTTCTGCGGATCCGACAGGACCTCGTAAGCGGCGTTGATCTCCTTGAACCGCTCCTGGGTCTTCGGATCGGGGTTGACGTCCGGGTGCAGCTCGCGGGCGAGCCGACGGAACGCCTTCTTGATCTCATCCTGCGACGCGTCGCGGCGCACGCCGAGAACGGCGTAGTAGTCCGTGGCCACTTACGACTCCGCCAGGATCTGTCCGACGTACCGTGCCACTGCGCGTACCGCTCCCATCGTTCCCGGGTAATCCATGCGGGTCGGTCCGACCACGCCGAGCTTGGCTACTGCCTCGCCGCCCGAACCGTAGCCGACCGAGACCACGGACGTGGAGTTGAGTCCCTCATAGGCGTTCTCATGCCCGATGCGTACGGTCATGCCCGAATCCCCGGCCTCACCAAGCAACTTGAGAAGCACGACCTGCTCCTCCAGCGCTTCGAGGACCGGACGGATCGTGAGGGGAAAGTCATGTCCGAAGCGGGTGAGATTGGCGGTGCCGCCGATCATCAGCCGCTCCTCGTTCTCCTCGACGAGTGTCTCCAGCAGGGTGGAGAGCACGGTCGAGACGGTGCCGCGGTCCTCGACGTCGAAGCTCTCGGGCAGGTCCTCGACCAGCCGCGGGACGTCACTGAACCGGCGTCCGGCGACCCGGCTGTTGAGCCGCGCCCGCAGGTCCGCGAGCGAGGTCTCCCCGAAGGGCGCCGGGCAGTCGACCATGCGCTGCTCGACCCGGCCGGTGTCGGTGATGAGGACGAGCATCACGCGCGCGGGGGCGAGCGAGAGCAGTTCCACATGCCGCACGGTCGAGCGGGTCAGCGACGGGTACTGCACGACGGCCACCTGCCGGGTGAGCTGCGCGAGCAGCCGTACCGTGCGGGCGACCACGTCGTCGAGGTCGACGGCGCCGTCGAGGAAGTGGTGGATGGCGCGCCGCTCGGGCGCGGACATCGGTTTGACGGCGGCGAGCTTGTCGACGAAGAGCCGGTAGCCCTTGTCGGTGGGGATGCGCCCGGCGCTGGTGTGCGGCTGGGCGATGAACCCCTCGTCCTCCAGGGCGGCCATGTCGTTGCGGATGGTCGCCGGGGAGACGCCGAGGTTGTGCCGCTCGGTGAGGGCCTTGGACCCCACCGGCTCCTCGGTGCCCACGTAGTCCTGGACGATGGCGCGCAGCACCTTGAGTCTGCGTTCACTCAGCATCGCGCACACCTCCAGAAGTCGATCCCTTGGCACTCTGTACCCCCGAGTGCCAGCATTCCCCGGCCAGTGTACGGCGGTGGGGTGCCGTGCGGGCAAGGTCGGTCCCGCTGCGGGTGCCCGTACCGTTAGCGTCGCCGCATGACGGTGACTTGGGAAGAGCTGGGGTGGGAGCGGCTGGCGGCCGGGGTGGGCCGGTGCCGCCTCCCCGGCTGGGACTGCACGGCGGGGCTGGTGACCGGCGCGGGGGCGGCGCTGGTGGTCGACGCGGGGTCGAGCGTGGCGGAGGGGACACGGCTGCGGGCGCGGGCGGAGGCCCTCGCGGGCGGCCCTGTGACCCATCTCGCTCTGACCCACCCGCACTTCGACCATGTCTTCGGGGCGGCGGCGTTCGCGGACGCGGAGCTGTTCGCGCCGGTGGGCATGGACACGCTGCTGGAGCAGCGGCAGGCGCGGGACGAGCTGCGGGCGGACGCGGTCGGCAATGGCCTGGAACCGTCGCTGGCGGCCGAGGCGGCCGGCGCGCTGCCCCGCCCCCGGCATCTGGTGTCCGGCGAGTGGACGCTCGATCTCGGCGGCGGCCGTCAGGTGCTGCTGGCGAACGTCGGCCCGGGGCACACCGCGCACGATCTGGCGGTCCTGGTGCCCGGCTCCCCCGAGGTGGTCTTCTGCGGTGACCTGGTCGAGGAGTCCGACGATCCTCAGGCGGGCCCGGACGCGGTGCCGTCCCGCTGGCCGGCGGCGCTGGACCGGCTGCTCGCGCTGGGCGGCGAGGACGCGCTGTACGTGCCCGGTCACGGTGCGGTGGTGGACGCGGCGTTCGTCCGGGCCCAGCGGGACGCGCTGGCGGCGCGTTTCGGCGTGTCGCGGTGACGGCCGCGGCGCTTCTCCTATCGTCATCCGAATGCGCCAGTACTCCGCCGATCTGACCCCTCCCTGGAAGAAGCCGAAGCCCGTCCCCGAGGTCCCGGCGGAGCCCGGCCTGGTGGTCGAGGAGCCCGGCACCGGTTTCTGCGGTGCGGTGATCCGCTGCGAGGCGGGCACGGTCACCCTGGAGGACCGCTTCGGCAAGCACCGGGTGTTCCCGCTGGAGCCCCGCGGCTTCCTGCTGGAGGGCCGGGTCGTCACCCTGGTCCGCCCCTCGGGCGCCGCCCCCGCGCGGCCCGCCCGCACGGCCTCCGGTTCGGTGGCCGTCCCCGGCGCCCGCGCCCGGGTCGCCCGCGCCGGCCGGATCTACGTCGAGGGACGGCACGACGCCGAGCTCGTCGAGAAGGTCTGGGGCGACGACCTGCGCATCGAGGGCGTGGTCGTGGAGTACCTGGAGGGCGTCGACGACCTTCCCTCGATCGTGGCCGAATTCGCTCCCGGCCCCGACGCCCGGCTCGGTGTCCTGGTGGACCATCTCGTGCCCGGCACGAAGGAGTGGCGCATCGCCGAACAGGTCACCAGCGAGCACGCCCTGGTCGTCGGCCACCCGTACATCGACATCTGGGAGGCCGTGAAGCCGTCCTCCCTGGGCATCGACGCCTGGCCGCGCGTCCCGCGCGGGCAGGACTGGAAGACCGGCGTGTGCCGGGCGGTGGGCTGGCCGGCCGACAACACGGGCGCGGTCTGGCAGGCGATCCTGGCCCGCGTGGGCTCCTACCGGGACCTGGAGCCGGAACTCCTGGGCCGCGTGGAGGAGCTGATCGACTTCGTGACCGGCTCCCCCGGCTGATCAGTCCACCAGGTCCCTGACGACCGCGTCCGCCAGCAGCCGCCCCCGCAGGGTCAGTACGGCTCGCCCCTCGTCGTACGACGGCTGGTCCAGGAGGCCGTCGGACAGGGCGCGGCGGGATGCCCTGAGGCCCTCCTCGTGGAGCAGGTCCAGCGGTACGCCCTCGCGCAGGCGCAGCTCCAGCAGGATGCGCTCGACCCTGCGGTCCTCGTCCGAGAGGAGTTCGCGGCCCGCGCCGGGGGAACGGCCCTCCGCCAGCGCCGCCGCGTACGCGCCCGGGTGCTTCACGTTCCACCAGCGGACCCCGCCCACGTGGGAGTGGGCGCCGGGGCCCGCGCCCCACCAGTCGGCGCCGCGCCAGTACAGCTCGTTGTGGAGGCAGCGGCCCGCGTCGGAGGTGGCCCAGTTGGAGACCTCGTACCAGTCGAAACCCGCGCCGGTGAGGACGTCCTCGGCGATGAGGTACCGGTCCGCGTGGACGTCGTCGTCGGTCATGGGGACCTCGCCGCGGCGGATGCGGCGGGCGAGCTGGGTGCCCTCCTCGACGATCAGCGCGTAGGCGGAGACGTGGTCGGGGCCGGCGCCGATCGCGGCGTCCAGGGAGGCCCGCCAGTCGTCGTCGGACTCGCCGGGGGTGCCGTAGATCAGGTCGAGGTTGACGTGGTCGAAGCCGGCCGCGCGGGCCTCCGCGACACAGGCCTCCGGACGGCCCGGGGTGTGGGTGCGGTCGAGGACCTTCAGGACGTGCTGCCGGGCGCTCTGCATGCCGAAGGAGATCCGGTTGAAGCCGCCCTCCCGGAGCGTGGCGAGATACGCCGCGTCCACCGACTCCGGGTTCGCCTCCGTGGTGATCTCGGCGTCCGGCGCGAGGCCGAACTCGTCCCGGATCGCCGCCAGCATCCGGACGAGGTCCTCGGCAGCCAGCAGGGTCGGCGTGCCGCCGCCGACGAAGACCGTGCGCACGGGGCGGTCGTCGGCGCCGAGCACCTTGCGGGCCAGCCGGATCTCGTCGGTCAGGGTGTCCGCGTAGTTGTCGCGGGAGGCGAGTACGCCGCCCGTGCCGCGCAGCTCGGTGGCCGTGTAGGTGTTGAAGTCGCAGTAACCGCAGCGGGTCGCGCAGTACGGGACGTGCAGGTAGAAGCCGAGGGGCCGGTCGGCGGACCCGGCGAACGCGGACGCGGGCAGCGCACCGTCGTCGGGGACGGGCTCACCGTCGGGGAGTGCGGAAGGCATGCCTTCCATTGTCCAGGAAGCGGGGACGGTCCCGACATCGATACGGGGCCGGCGCCCGGGAGCCGGGGCGGTGCGGGTGCCCGGAGAAACGGAAGCGGTGCCGGTGCCCGGGAAGCCGGGACGGGACCAATACCAATACCGGTACCGGTACCGGGGAGACGGCCGGACCTGGCGCGCGGGCAGCGCGGCCGGGGCCGTTACCGGTGCCGGGAAGACGGCCGGAACCGGCGCCCGGGAATCGCGGCCGGGGGCCAGGGCCGGCACCCCGGAATCACGGCCGGGACCGGTGTCCGGGAAGCCAGGCCGGGACCCGTGGGGGAAGTACGACCGGAGTCGGCGCCTGCGTGCGGGTGGCGTGGCCGCCATCGGAGAGTGCGGGTCACTCCGCCTGGAGTACCAGCAGTGCCAGGTCGTCCTCCGGAGGACGCACGCCGAACTCGTGGACGAGGCGTTTGATGCGTTCGGCGATGAGGGGCGCGGTCAGGCCGGCGCAGCCGGTGAGCGCGGCGGCGAGTCCGTCGGCGTCGTCGAACTGGCGGGGGCCGCAGCGCCGCTCGGTGACGCCGTCGGTGACGCACAGCAGGGTGTCGCCGGGGAGCAGGTCGAAGGTCTCGCTGACGTACGTCTCGTCCTCGACGACGCCGAGGAGGGTCTGCGGGTGGGCGGCGCCGCGGACCTCGCCGCCCGCGCCGAGCAGCAGCGGCAGGGGGTGGCCGGCGGAGGCGACCGTGCAGCGCACCCCGCCCTCGAAGGGGACCAGCTCGCCGTAGAGGAGGGACAGGAAGCGGGTCTGGGGGCCGTCGCCGGGCGGCAGCGGACGCGCCCCGGCGGAGACGAGGGCGCGGGCCGCCGCGTCGGCGGCCTCGGTGGCGTCGTCGAGGAGGAGCTGGTTGAGGCGGTCGAGGACGTCGGCGACGCGGTAGCCCTCGCGGGCGAGGAGGCGCAGCCAGGGGCGGGCGAGGCCGATGACGACGGCCGCCTCGGGGCCCTTGCCCTGGACGTCGCCGAGCGCGAAGCACCAGCGGCCGTCGCCGGCCGGGAACAGGTCGTAGAAGTCGCCGCTGGGCCCGTTCTGGTCGTGGGGCTCGTAGACGAGGGCGCTGTGCAGGCCGGGGATCTCGGCGACCGCGCCGGGCAGCAGGCCGCGCTGGAGGACGGCGCTGATGGTGGCCTGGCGGGCGTACTGGCGGGCGGCGCCGATGGCGAGCGCGACGCGGCGGCCGAGGTCCTCGACGAGCCCGGTGACCTCGTCGGGGAAGCGCGGCAGTCCGGCGCGGCCGATGACGAGCGTGCCCAGCGGCCGTCCGCCCGCGATCAGGCGGTACGACAGGGCGGCGCCGTGGGTGCCGTCGCGGCCGAGGGTCTCGCCGGGCCAGGGGTAGGGCACGGGGCCGGAGCGGGGTGGTCCGGAGGGGCGGGGCGGGTCCTTGTCGAGGGCGCGGCGCAGGTCCTCGATGAGGGCCTCGTTGCCGTGCCAGACGCGGGCGAGGCGGGGTCCGGCGCCGCCGACGCCGTCGGCGCCCCAGTCGCCGCGGCCCATCAGCTCGTCCTCCAGCCAGACCGCGCACCAGTCGGCGAGCCGGGGCACGATGAGCTGTCCGGCGAGCGCGGCCACCAGGTTCTCGTCGAGCTGTCCGGCGAGCAGGTCGGAGGCCTCGGCGAGGAAGGACAGGGCGCCGCGGTGGAGCCACTCCCGGTCGCGTTCGGCGCGCTGGGGTTCGGGGGCGAGGTGCTGGGCGACACCGAGGCCGCTCTCGCCGGTCTCCCCCGCGCCCGTGCCGTCCGCGGTGAGGCGGGCCCACACGGTCTTGGCGCCCTTGCGGTAGGTGACGCCCCAGGACTCGGCGAGGGTGGCGACCAGGCGCAGGCCGCGGCCGTGCTCGGGCGCCTCGTAGGCGGGTTCGGGGTCCGCGCCGCGCGGGGCGCGGGAGGGGTGCTGGTCGGTGACCTCGACGAGGAGCCCGCCGAGGTCGTCGAGGCGGCACTCCAGCTCGATGTCGGTGCCGGCGTGGACGACCGCGTTGGTGACGAGTTCACTGACGACCACGAGGAGGTCGTCGACGAGCCGGTCGGTGAGCAGTTCCGTTCCGGGCAGGGCGAGTTCGGTCCATTCGGTGAGCGAGGCCCGGGCGAGCGCGCGGGCGGCGCCGGGCGCCAGGGAGCTGCCGGTGAGGTGGGTGCGGGCCCGGGGGCACGGCGGCGCGGGCGCGTCGCCGGCACGGGGATCCGTCTCCCGTTGCGTCGGAATGACCCCCATGTCCAGCTCCCTGGGCAGTTCGCACGAATACGCCTCAGCCGATGCGGACAGAGTGACAGACTGACTGCGCCCATAAGCGCCGAGTTACCGAAGTGGGCCGCCATGAGTGAGAACAGTGCTACACGTGTGCTCGAAGACGGACACGAAGAGGACCGGATCCGGGCATCGGATCTGCGCCCCCTGCTCGCCGCGATGACCGCCGCGCGCGACGGACACTTCACGAAGGTGTCGGAAACCGGCCAGGGGCTCACCGCGGAACTGACCGCGATGTTCAACCAACTGGTCGACCGGGACCTTCACTTCACCACGGAAGTGCAACGCGTCAAGCGGGAGCTGGTGCGGCACGGCCGGCTGGACGAGCGGCTGTCGCCGAGCCCGGGCGCGGGTGCCTGGGCGGCCCGGGTGGGCGATGTGAACGCGCTGCTGGACGCTTTGGTGGCCCCGGCGGCGAACGCGACGCGCGTGCTGGACGCGGTGGCCGGGGGCGATCTGACCCAGCGGGTGGATCTGCACGACGGCAACCGGCAGTTACGCGGGGATCTGCGCAGGCTGGGCCGGGCCGTGAACAAGATGGTCGACCAGTTGTCGCTGTTCACCGGCGAGGTGACCCGGGTGGCCCGTGAGGTGGGCACCGAGGGGCGACTGGGCGGGCGCGCCAAGGTGCAGGGTCTGTCCGGCAGTTGGCGGGACGTGACCGAGGCGGTGAACACGATGGCGTCCCGGCTGACCGCTCAGGTGCGTGACATCGCCCTGGTGACGACGTCGGTGGCGCGCGGCGACCTGACCCGTACGGTCACGGTCGAGGCCACGGGTGAGCTGCTGGAGCTGAAGCTGACCGTGAACACGATGGTCGACCAGCTCTCCGCGTTCGCCGACGAGGTCACCCGGGTGGCCCGTGAGGTGGGCACCGAGGGGCAGTTGGGCGGCCGGGCGCAGGTGCGGGGCGTGTCGGGGGTGTGGAAGGACCTCACCGACAACGTCAACTTCATGGCCTCGAACCTGACCTCGCAGGTCCGCAACATCGCCCAGGTGACCACCGCCGTCGCCAACGGCGACCTCAGCCAGAAGATCACGGTGGACGCGCAGGGCGAGATCCTGGAGCTGAAGT
>NZ_JBIVDS010000001.1:241020-1211971 GCF_044747265.1 Streptomyces sp. NPDC090106
GTCGACCATCAACACCATGGTCGACCAGCTCTCCGCCTTCGCCGACGAGGTCACCCGCGTCGCCCGCGAGGTCGGCACGGAAGGCAACCTCGGCGGCCGGGCGCAGGTGCGGGGCGTGTCCGGGGTGTGGAAGGACCTCACCGACAACGTCAACTTCATGGCGGACAACCTGACCTCGCAGGTCCGCAACATCGCGCTGGTGTCCACGGCGGTGGCCCAGGGCGACCTGGGCAAGAAGATCACGGTGGAGGCGAAGGGCGAGATCCTGGAGCTGAAGTCGACCATCAACACCATGGTCGACCAGCTCTCCGCCTTCGCCGACGAGGTCACCCGCGTCGCCCGCGAGGTCGGCACGGAAGGCAACCTCGGCGGTCAGGCGCAGGTGCGGGGCGTGTCCGGGGTGTGGAAGGACCTCACCGACAACGTCAACTTCATGGCGCTCAACCTGACCTCGCAGGTCCGCAACATCGCCCAGGTGACCACCGCCGTCGCCAACGGCAACCTGTCGAAGAAGATCACGGTCGACGCGCGCGGCGAGATCCTGGAGCTGAAGGACACCGTCAACACGATGGTGGAGCAGTTGCGGGCCTTCGCCGACGAGGTGACCCGGGTGGCCCGCGAGGTCGGCACCGACGGGCGGCTCGGCGGCCGGGCGCAGGTGCTGGGCGTGAGCGGGGTGTGGCGGGATCTGACCGACAACGTCAACTACATGGCGGACAACCTGACCTCGCAGGTCCGCAACATCGCCCAGGTGACCACCGCCGTCGCCAACGGCGACCTGTCGAAGAAGATCGACGTGGACGCGCGCGGCGAGATCCTCGAACTGAAGACGGCCATCAACACCATGGTCGACACCCTGTCGTCGTTCTCCTCCGAGGTCACCCGGGTGGCCCGCGAGGTGGGTTCGGAGGGGAGACTCGGCGGACAGGCCCGGGTCGAGGGCGTGTTCGGCACCTGGAAGCGTCTGACGACGAACGTGAACGAACTGGCGTCGAACCTGACGACGCAGGTCCGCGCGATCGCCGAGGTGGCCTCCGCGGTGGCCCAGGGCGACATGTCCCGGTCGATCACGGTGGAGACGCAGGGCGAGGTCGCCGAGCTGAAGGACAACATCAACCTGATGGTGTCCAACCTCCGCGAGACGACCCGCGCGAAGGACTGGCTGGAATCCAACCTGGCCCGGCTGGCCGCCCTGATGCAGGGCCACCGGGACCTGATGGAGGTCGCCGACCTGCTGCTGCGCGAGCTGACCCCGCTGGTCAACGCGCAGTACGGCGCGTTCTTCCTGGCCGACCCGGACGAGGACGGCTCGACGCTGCGCACCACGGTCCCGGCGAAGGGCCTCGCGTTCATCGCGGGGTACGGCTCGGCGCAGGGCGCGACGGTCGAGACGGGCGGCCTGCCGGTGCACGGTCTGGTCCGGCAGGCGGCCCGTGAGAAGAAGCGCATCCTCGTCGAGGAGGCCCCGCCGGACTACATCAAGATCAACAGCGGGCTGGGGGAAGCCGCCCCGAGCAGTGTCGTCATCATCCCGATCCTCTTCGAGGACAAGCTCCTCGGCGTGATCGAGCTGGCGTCCTTCTCCCGCTTCTCCGACGTCCACCTGGCGTTCTTCGACCAGTTCGTGAACACCATCGCCGTCGCCATCAACACGATCATCGCCAACTCCCGCACCGAGTCGCTGCTCGGCGAGTCCCAGCGGCTGGCGACCCAGCTCCAGGAACGGTCCGACGAACTCCAGAAGCAGCAGGCGGAGTTGCAGCGCTCGAACTCCGAACTGGAGGAGAAGGCCGCCCTGCTGGCGACGTCGTCGCAGTACAAGTCGGAGTTCCTGGCGAACATGTCGCACGAGCTGCGCACCCCGCTGAACTCGCTGCTGATCCTGGCCCGGCTGCTGTCCGACAACCCGGACGGCCATCTCTCCGACCAGGAGGTGCAGTTCGCGACGACCATCCACCGCTCCGGCTCGGACCTGCTCCAGCTCATCAACGACATCCTGGACCTGTCGAAGATCGAGGCGGGCCGGATGGACGTCCGCCCCAAGAAGCTGCCGCTGATCAAGCTCCTCGACTACGTCCACGCCACGTTCCGCCCGCTCACCCTGGACCGAGGGCTCGCCTTCGAGGTGTCGGTCGGCGAGGACGTGCCGCGGGAGATGTACTCCGACGAGCAGCGTCTCCAGCAGATCCTGCGCAACCTGCTGTCCAACGCCATCAAGTTCACCGCGGGCGGCCGGGTCGAGCTCAGCGTCAACCGGGTCAGGGACCCCGAGCACCGCTACGTCCGCGACAGCGACGAGGTCATCGCGTTCTCCGTCTGCGACACCGGCATCGGCATCGCGGCCGAGAAACTCCCGGTGATCTTCGAGGCGTTCCAGCAGGCCGACGGCACCACCAACCGCAAGTACGGCGGCACCGGCCTCGGTCTGTCCATCAGCCGGGAGATCGCGGGTCTGCTGGGCGGCCGGATCGTCGCGGAGAGCGAGCCCGGCAAGGGCTCCACCTTCACCCTGTACGTCCCGGTCGTCAGCCCCGGTCACACCGCGACCGGCCCGGTCGCCGAGGACCGCGCGCTGCCGTCGGTGCCGGAGCAGGTGTCCCTGGACGCCTTCCCCACCGCGCACGACGTGGACGACTCCTGGCCCGCGCCGACCAAGCTGGAGGCGTGGAAGTCGGGCCGCGCGGGCCAGGTGCTGCCCGGGCGGCGGGTGCTGATCGTCGACGACGACATCCGCAACGTCTTCGCGCTCACCCATGTCCTGGGCCGGGTCGGGATGCCCGTGCTGTACGCGGAGAACGGCCGCGAGGGCATCGAGACGCTGGAGCGCAACCCGGACGTCGAACTCGTCCTGATGGACATCATGATGCCGGAGATGGACGGCTACGAGACCATCGCCGCCATCCGCCGCACCCCGCGCTGGACGGGCCTGCCCATCGTCGCGCTGACCGCGAAGGCCATGCCCGGGGACCGGGAGAAGTCGATCGCGCGCGGCGCCAACGACTACGTGCCCAAGCCGGTCGACGTGGACCAGCTGCTGACGGTCGTGTGCGCGCTCCTGGACCCCGACGGGCAAGGGGAGGCCGCCACGGGCGACGCGGGGCGCGCGGAGGGCCAGGATGGACCGGGACCGGACGCGACAGGGGAAGTCCCGGTCCCGCCGACGACTGAATGAGGCACGGTCACCATGAGCGCTGAGGCAACGACCGACGAGCGCGCCAGCATCCTCCTGGTCGACGACATGGAGGACAACCTGATCGCCCTGGAGGCCGTCCTGGGGTCCCTCAACGAGCCGCTGGTCCGGGCGCGTTCCGGCGAGGAGGCGATGAAGGCGCTGCTGCGGCGGCAGTTCGCGCTCGTCCTGCTCGACGTCCGCATGCCGGGCATGGACGGCTTCGAGACCGCCGCGAACATCAAGCGGCTCGACCAGACCAAGGACGTCCCGATCATCTTCCTGACCGGCGCGGAGGACGACTCCGGCTACGCCTTCCGCGGTTACGCCACCGGCGCCGCCGACTACCTCACCAAACCGTTCGACCCCTGGGTCCTGCGGGCGAAGGTCACCGTGTTCCTGGAGCTGTACCGCAAGAACCAGCAGCTGGAGCGCCTGCTGGCGCGGCAGCGGGCCGAGTACGCGGAGGTGAGCGGCCGGCTGGCCGCCCTGGAGGAGGAGCTGTCCGGCGACGGTCCCGCGGACCTGCCCGCCCTGCGCGAGCAGGTCCGCGGGCTGCGGCGCCTGCTGGGCCGAGGGCGCGTGTAGGGGCGGGGCGGACGGGAGGACCGCCCCCGCCCGCCCCGCCTCCTGCTACGCCTCGCGCGTCCCGGCGTACATCTCGTCGATGAGGTGCTTGTACTCCCGCTCCACGACGGGCCGCTTCAGCTTCAGGCTCGGGGTGATCTCCCCGTGCTCGACGTCGAGGTCACGCGGCAGCAGCCGGAACTTCTTGATGGTCTGCCACTTCTGGAGACCCGCGTTGAGCTGCTTCACGTAGTCCTCGACCATAGCGACGGTCTGCGGCGCGGCCACCACGTCGGCGTACGGCTTCCCGCCGAGGCCGTTCTCCTCGGCCCAGGCGACGAGCGAGAGCTCGTCGAGGGCGATGAGGGCGGTGCAGAAGTTCCGGTCGGCGCCGTGCACGAGGATGTTGGAGACGTACGGGCAGACGGCCTTGAACTGGCCCTCGACCTCGGCGGGCGCGATGTACTTGCCGCCGGACGTCTTGATGAGGTCCTTCTTGCGGTCGGTGATGCGCAGATAGCCGTCGGGGGACAGCTCACCGATGTCACCGGTGTGGAACCAGCCGTCGGACTCCAGCACCTCGGCGGTCTTCTCCGGCAGGCCCTCGTAGCCCTCCATGATGCCGGGGCCGCGCAGCAGGATCTCCCCGTCGTCGGCGATCCGCACCTCGGTGCCGGGCAGCGGCTTGCCGACCGTGCCGGTGCGGTAGGCCTCGCCGGGGTTCACGAAGGAGGCCGCGGAGGACTCGGTGAGGCCGTAGCCCTCCAGGATGTGGATGCCGGCGCCGGAGAAGAAGTAGCCGATCTCCGGGGCGAGCGCGGCGCTGCCGGACACGGCGGCGCGCAGCCTGCCGCCGAAGGCCTCGCGGAGCTTGGAGTAGACGAGCGCGTCGGCGACCTTGTGCTTCGCGGTGAGCGCGAAGGGGGCGCCGGCGGTGCCGGTGCGGCGGAAATTGTCCTGGCTGGCCTTGGCGTACTCGCGGGCCACCTCGGCCGCCCACTGGAAGATCTTGTACTTGGCGCCGCCGCCCGCGCGGGCCTTGGCGGCGACCCCGTTGTAGACCTTCTCGAAGATGCGCGGGACGGCCGCCATGTACGTCGGCTGCACGACCGGCAGATTCTCGATGATCTTGTCGACCCGGCCGTCGACGGCGGTGACGTGTCCGACCTCGATCTGCCCGGAGGTCAGCACCTTGCCGAAGACGTGCGCGAGCGGCAGCCACAGGTACTGCACGTCCTCGGCGCCGATCAGCCCGGTCGAGGCGATGGCCTTGGCCATGTACGCCCAGTTGTCGTGCGGCAGGCGCACGCCCTTGGGACGGCCGGTGGTGCCGGAGGTGTAGATGAGCGTGGCGAGCTGGTCCTTGGTGATGGCCCCGACCCGCTCACGGATCAGCTCGGGGTTCTTCTCCAGGTACGCGGCGCCGCGCTGCTCCAGCTCGGCGAGGCCGAGGACGGTCTCGCCGGTCTCGACGCCGGTGGAGTCGATGACCACGATGTGGGTGAGCGAGGGCAGCTCGCCCCGCTTCTCGACGGCCTTGGCGACCTGGGCGGCGTCCTCGGCGATCAGTACCCGGCTCTCGGAGTCGGAGAGGATGAACGCCGACTCGTCCGCGTTGGTCTGCGGGTACACCGTGGTCGTGGCGGCACCGGCGCACATGATGCCGAGGTCGGCGAGGATCCACTCGATCCGGGTCGAGGAGGCGAGCGCGACGCGCTGCTCCGGCCGCACCCCCAGCTCGATCAGTCCGGCGGCGATCGAGTAGACCCGCTCGGCCGCCTCGCTCCAGCTCAGCGACTTCCAGTCGTCCGGGCCCTCGCCGGAGGCCGACGGCACCGGGTAGCGGTACGCCTCGGCCGCCGGGGTGGCCGAAACTCGCTCCAGGAAGAGAGTCGCCACGCTCGGCGGACGGTTCTCGATCAGGGTCTGTGTGTCGCTCACGACATCCTCCGGGGCCCGCGACAATGCGGCTTGCTCAGGTGGCGGCTGTTGTTTAACTCGCGAGTAACTATCGAGCAGGAGATCAGGGTAGAGCCCGTCCGGCCAGCGCGTAAGGGGCGGCGGGGTGTCACTTCGTACAGCTTCCCGTAGCGCAAACGCGCCGGGCCCGTCACGCAGAGGCGTGACGGGCCCATGAAATCAACACCGGAGGGGCTATTTCTTGCCCTTGCCCGAGCCCGCGTTGTCGTCGCTGCTCAGCACCGCGATGAAGGCTTCCTGCGGAACCTCCACAGAGCCCACCATCTTCATCCGCTTCTTGCCCTCCTTCTGCTTCTCCAGCAGCTTCCGCTTACGGGAGATGTCACCGCCGTAGCACTTGGCGAGGACGTCCTTGCGGATGGCGCGGATGGTCTCGCGGGCGATGACCCGGGAGCCGATGGCCGCCTGGATGGGCACCTCGAAGGCCTGCCGCGGGATCAGCTCGCGCAGCTTGGCGACGAGCCGCACCCCGTACGCGTACGCCGCGTCCTTGTGCGTGATCGCCGAGAAGGCGTCCACCTTGTCGCCGTGCAGCAGGATGTCGACCTTGACCAGGCTGGAGGTCTGCTCGCCGGTGGGCTCGTAGTCCAGGGAGGCGTAGCCGCGGGTCTTGGACTTCAGCTGGTCGAAGAAGTCGAAGACGATCTCGGCGAGCGGCAGCGTGTACCGGATCTCGACCCGGTCCTCGGACAGGTAGTCCATGCCGAGCAGGGTGCCGCGCCGGGTCTGGCACAGCTCCATGATCGACCCGATGAACTCGGAGGGCGCGAGGATGGTGGCCCGCACGACGGGCTCGTACACCTCGTCGATCTTGCCCTCGGGGAACTCGCTCGGGTTGGTGACCGTGTGCTCGGTGCGGTCCTCCATCACGACCCGGTAGACCACGTTCGGCGCGGTGGCGATGAGGTCGAGCCCGAACTCGCGCTCCAGCCGCTCGCGGATCACGTCGAGGTGGAGCAGACCGAGGAAGCCGACGCGGAAGCCGAAGCCGAGCGCCGCGGAGGTCTCCGGCTCGTAGACGAGCGCGGCGTCGTTGAGCTGGAGCTTGTCGAGCGCGTCCCGCAGCTCGGGGTAGTCGGACCCGTCGAGCGGGTACAGCCCCGAGAACACCATCGGCTTCGGGTCCTTGTAGCCCCCGAGCGCTTCCGTCGCCCCCTTGTGCTGGCTGGTGACGGTGTCACCGACCTTGGACTGCCGGACGTCCTTCACCCCGGTGATCAGATAGCCGACCTCGCCCACGCCCAGGCCGTCGGCCGCGAGCATCTCGGGGGAGTTCGTCCCGATCTCCAGCAGCTCGTGCGTCGCGCCCGTCGACATCATCCGGATGCGCTCACGCTTGTTGAGCTGACCGTCGATGACACGGACGTACGTCACGACACCGCGGTAGGAGTCGTAGACGGAGTCGAAGATCATGGCCCGCGCCGGAGCGTCCTTCACCCCGACCGGGGCCGGGATCTCGGCGACGACCTTGTCGAGGAGGGCCTCGACGCCGAGCCCGGTCTTGGCGGAGACCTTCAGCACGTCGCTCGGGTCGCAGCCGACCAGGTTGGCCAGCTCCTCGGAGAACTTCTCGGGCTGCGCGGCCGGCAGGTCGATCTTGTTCAGCACCGGGATGATCGTGAGGTCGTTCTCCATCGCCAGATACAGGTTGGCGAGGGTCTGGGCCTCGATGCCCTGGGCGGCGTCGACGAGGAGGACGGTCCCCTCGCAGGCCGCCAGCGACCGCGAGACCTCGTACGTGAAGTCGACGTGCCCCGGGGTGTCGATCATGTTGAGGATGTGCGTGTGGCTCTTGTCATGGGTGGGAGCCCACGGCAGACGCACGGCCTGGGACTTGATCGTGATGCCACGCTCACGCTCGATGTCCATGCGGTCGAGGTACTGAGCGCGCATCTGGCGCTGCTCGACCACCCCGGTCAGCTGGAGCATCCGGTCGGCGAGGGTGGACTTGCCATGGTCGATGTGCGCGATGATGCAGAAATTGCGGATCAGAGCCGGGTCGGTACGGCTCGGCTCGGGCACATTCTTAGGGGTCGCGGGCACGCAGGGTCCTGTCTCTTGAGGCGCCTTGTGCCTCGGGTCGGAACGATACGTAGGCTCCATGGTCCCATGGGCGGCGACCTGGAGCCGGTTTGGGCCACCGCCGGACCCACTGGTAGCCTGGGTGGCTGTGTCTCATGCCCTCTCAGCGCGAGGCACGACTCCAGAAATCACCTGGCCCGGGTCCTTCACGGTCCCGTGCCTGAACCTGAAAAGGCTCAATCAGTGGCGAACATCAAGTCCCAGATCAAGCGGATCAAGACCAACGAGAAGGCCCGCCTGCGCAACAAGTCGGTCAAGTCCTCTCTGAAGACCGCGATCCGCAAGGCCCGCGAGGCCGCTGCCGCGGGTGACCTCGAGAAGGCCACCGAGTACGAGCGCGTTGCCGCCCGTCAGCTCGACAAGGCCGTCTCCAAGGGTGTCATCCACAAGAACCAGGCCGCCAACAAGAAGTCGGCGCTCGCTTCCAAGGTCGCGACCCTCAAGGGCTGAACCTCTTCTTTGATCTGACCGCCGGAGGGAATCGAGCGGGCCCTCTCTCATCCGCTCCCGTCCGGCACCCTCAGGGTCACGCGCGGCCTGCGTTCGCCACGCGGGCGTGACCCGACCAGAACACCCCGAGACCCCGGTTTCCCACCCTTCCCCAGGGCAGGAAGCCGGGGCCTTCGGCGTATTCGGGGGTTCTTTCAGCCCGTGTCCCGGGGGGGGTGGCTTCGCCCAGCCCTCCGGAGTTTCTCTTTCAGCCCGTCCGGCGCTCGAGGACGAGGCCCGCAGGGCCGACAGCGGGGGTCTGGGGGCAGCGCCCCCAGGGTCGGGAACGGGAAGGGGCGGCGGGGCGAGGAAACCCCTACCTCCCCCGGGACCGCGCGGCCCGGGCAATCGTGACGACAGCCTTCTCCAGGGCGTACTCGGGATCGTCCCCCCCGCCCTTCACCCCGGCATCCGCATCCGCGACGGCCCGCAACGCCACCGACACGGCATCCGGCGTCCACCCCCGCATCTGCTGCCGCACCCGATCGATCTTCCACGGCGGCATCCCCAGCTCACGGGCGAGATCCCCGGGCCGCCCCCCACGCGCGGAGGACAGCTTCCCGATCGCCCGCACCCCCTGCGCCAACGCGCTGGTGATCAGCACCGGTGCCACCCCCGTGGACAACGCCCACCGCAACGCCTCCAGCGCCTCGGCCGCCCGCCCCTCCACGGCGCGGTCGGCCACCTCGAAGCTCGACGCCTCGGCCCGCCCCGTGTAGTACCGCCCGACGACCGCGTCGTCGATCGTCCCCTCCACGTCGGCGACCAGCTGCGACACCGCGGACGCCAGCTCCCGCAGATCACTCCCGATCGCGTCCACGAGCGCCTGGCACGCCTCGGCCGTCGCCGACCTGCCCGTCGCCCGGAACTCCTGCCGGACGAAGGCCAGCCGGTCCGCCGGCTTGGTCATCTTCGGGCAGGCGACCTCCCGCGCCCCCGCCTTCCGCGCGGCGTCCAGCAGCGCCTTGCCCTTGGCACCGCCCGCGTGCAGCAGCACGAGCGTGATCTCCTCGGCGGGCGAGGACAGATACGCCTTGACGTCCTTCACGGTGTCCGCGGACAGATCCTGCGCATTGCGTACGACGACGACCTTGCGCTCGGCGAAGAGCGAGGGACTGGTCAACTCGGCGAGCGTGCCGGGCTGCAACTGGTCCGGGCTCAGATCCCGTACGTCGGTGTCGGCGTCGGCAACCTTCGCGGCGGCCACCACCTCCTGCACGGCACGGTCGAGCAGGAGGTCCTCCTGGCCCACGGCAAGCGTCACGGGGGCGAGAGGGTCGTCATTCGCAGTCTTCCTGGCCATCGCGACAAGCATGGCACGCCCCACTGACAACAAGCCCTAGGGCTCCTCCCGCCACCCCTCCCACTCCCCCGCGAACGCGTCCAGCTCCGCGGGATCGAGCGCCTCCGCCTCGTCCCGCAGGACGATCAGCCACTGGGCGTCCTCCGCGTCGTCCTCCCCGGCCAGCGCGTCCCGCACCACCTGCGGCTCCTCGGCGAGGCCGAACCGCTCCGCCAGTGCCTCCACCGCCTCTTCCGCGGCATCCCGGTCGGGCAGCACCAGCACATGTCTCACATCGCTCACCGCCCCATTCTCCGACACGGGACGAAGCCCGAACGCACCGCACGGAGACCGAACGCACAGGTCCGACGCCGAACACCGCCGCCCGCCCCGCCGGTCCTTCCGGACCCGCTGGTCCTCCCCGGCCCGTCCCTCAGCCCTCCAGCCCGGGCTTGACCACCTCCGGCACCCGGTCGAGCCCGATCCCGAACCGCTCCCGGTACGCCGCGAGCACCTCCGCGTCCGCCCTCAACTCCCGCACGTCACGCTCCCCGTCGGGCGCCGTCACCGTCAGACTCCGGCCGGCGAGCGTGACCCTGCCCCCGTCCTCGGTGACCCGCGAGCACACGAGGGACTGGGTGAAACGCGAGGCGGGCGAGGTGCTCTGCCACCACGCGCCCACCGCGAAGTCGGCGAGCGCCCGGGGCCGCAGCTCCAGCCGGTACTCCCGCCTGCCGTCGCGGACGACGTCCAGGTCCGCCGCGTCCGCCGAACCGTGTCCGCCGCGCGCCCCGGCGGCGTCCGGCCCCGCCTCGACGATCCGGAAGATCCCGTCCGGGTCGCTCTGCTCGCCCCGCTCCGAGAAGGCCAACGGGTAGTGGCTGTGCGCCCCGAACCCGACGTCGGCCAGCCAGTCGCCGTGGTCCACGGTCCGCACCCGCAGGGCGAGATGGTCGAAGGGGATACCGAGCCGCCCCTCGTCGCCGTGGACCCGCGCCGCCATCAGCGTCACGTCGAAGCCCAAGGCGGTGAGCAGCGCCCCGAACGCCCCGTTGAGCTCGTAGCAGAAGCCGCCCCGTCCCGCGCCGACCAGCTTCTCCACCAGCCGCTTCTCCTCCAGGACGATCTCCTCGCCGAGGTGGATCGACAGGTTCTCGAAGGGCACGGCCTTCAGATGGCGCAGATGCAGCTCCCGCAGGACATCGACGGTGGGCCACGCCGGGTGCTCGGCCCCGAGGCGGTGGAGATAGGCATCGACCTCATCGGCATTCATGCCTCCAGTCTCCCTCTCCCCCGCCCGCTCACCCCTCCTCCTCCACCCGAATCCCAGCCCCCCTCGCCCCGTCGCCCCCTCCCCGCCCGGAGCCCTTTCCCCCGCCACTCCCTTCACCCGAAGCTCCGCGCCCCGTCACCCCCCTTCCACCCGGAGCCCCTCCCCCGTCCCCGTGACCGCCAACGCCCCGTCCCGGTCGGTTCGCAGCACCGCCGCGCCCAGCGCCCGCAGCGCGGCGACCGTGCCGGGGGCGGGGTGGCCGTAGGTGTTGTCCCTCCCGCAGGAGATCAACGCCAGCCGCGGGGCGACCCACCGTATGAGGTCGGCGTCCTGGTGGGCGGAGCCGTGATGCCACACCTTCCTTCGACCTCACCAACTCCGCTACCGTCGAGGGCATGAAGACCTCCGCCAGGGATCGAGTTCGCCGCGTCGGGATCTACGTCCGCATCTCAGATGACCGCGAGGGCGGGGGACTTGGGGTCAAGCGCCAGGAGGACGACTGCCGACTCCTCGCCGCCTCCCTCGGCTGGAGGGCCGTGGAGGTGTACGTCGACAACGACGTGACCGCCGCCGACCGCCGGAAGAAGCGCAAGGACTACCTCCGGATGCTGGAGGACGTGAAGTCCGCTCACATCGACGCCATCATGTCCTGGCACCCGGACCGCCTGTACCGCCAGCCCGCAGAGCTGGAGGACCTGATCATCATCGTGGAGGAGCACAAGACCGAGATCGCGACCGTCAAGGCGGGCGATCTCGATCTGAGCACCCCTACGGGCCGGCTCGTGGCCCGAATGCTCGGCGCCATCGCCAAGTACGAGGTGGAGCACAAGCAGGAGCGCATCCTCCGCAAGATCCAGGAGCTGGTGGCGGCCGGGAAGATTCACAACTCCGGCCACCGGCCCTTCGGTTACACCCGACTCTTCGACGGCGAGGGATCGCGCCGGAAGATCCTCGGCGAGATCCTGAACGAGGAGGAGGCCGCCCACGTCAAGAAGTGGGCCCGCCGCGTACTGGAGGGCGAGAGGCTCGGGACCCTCGTGGCCGAGGCCAACGAGGCGGGCATCCAGACCTCTACGGGTGGGGCCTGGTCGTACCAGGCCATGCGCTTCCTGCTGATGTCCGGCCGGATCTCAGGCCGCAAGGAGCACAAGGGCGAGATCTACGGTCAGGCCGTCTGGCCGAAGATCATCGAGCCCGAGGACAGCGACTCCCTCCGGGCTCTACTGGCCGAGCGCTCCGAAGAGTTCAAGGCCGAGTTCGGGGAGCGGGACACTCCGGCGCTGAAGTACCCCCTGAGCGGCCTGGTGAAGTGCACGTGCAAGGTCCCGCACGTCGTGGGCGAGCCCTGCTCCTGCAAGGAGGAGGGGAGGAAGCACCACCGGATGAGCACGGGGCAGCGCGGGGACAAGGACATGCCCATCTATACGTGCAAAAAGGACGGGGGCGGCTGTGGCGGCCGGACGATCCAGATCCCCGACCTTGAGCCGCTGATAGAGAAGCTGCTCTTCAGGCGACTAGAGGAGGTCGAGGCAGCGGCCGAGGAGGACACCGACGACCCTCGCCCGGAGCTGGAGGCCAAGCTCGTCCGCTGGGAGAAGCGGAAGAAGGAGCTGGAGGACGAGTTGCTGGACGGCGACCGGCCAGCCCGAGAGGTCCGGGACGCGATCGACAAGCTCAACGTCCGTATGGCCGAAGCCCGCAGGCAGGTCGCAGAGTACGGGATCAAGGCCAACCTCACCGAGATCAGCGCGGCGGAGCTGCGGGAGGCGTGGAAGGACTACTCCGTCGCCCGGAAGCAGTCGGTGTACCGGGGCCTAATCCGGGAGATCCTGATCCACCCCGCGACCCGGCCCTTCAACGTCTGGAACCCGGACCGGGTCGAGATCTTCTGGCGTTAGGAGATCTCACTTTGCCCAAGTGGGGCGCTATCACTCACTGATACCGCTACAAGTAGTACAGGGGGAGAAATGCTAACTACACTCACACGCCGCCAGGTCGGTCTGCTTGTCGCTTGGACCACCGTGCAGGGTCTCGCTGTTCTGGCCATCTACGTCTGCTGGACACACCTGGGCGGTCCTATTTCACACCGCGCGTGGCAGGTGGTCTTGCCGCTTCTCTGCCTGCTGGCCCTGATCTGCGCAGCCATCCGCATGTCGTGGGCCGTCGTCGACAGCCCCCACAGTTCCATCATCGCAGGCAGTCTGATCGGCGCAAGCGCTATTGCCGCACTGCTCTCCGCCGCCCCAGGACTCGCTTGGGCTGTGGGAGTGCTCATGGGCATCTTCATGATGCTCATCGCCACGGCGACCTTGCGCGCCCTCTTCGCCTCCGATCCGACAAAGCGCGCAGATGCACGTGAAGTGCTCACAATCCTCACACGGCAGGCTCAAGACTCCCCGTCGACAGCAGCCCCCGATCCGGCAGGAGGCGGGAGCGTTGCCCAGGGACAGGAGCAAGGCACCGATCCCGTCCAGAACATAACGTCACCCCCGACACCTGGTGCGTGAGGTTCTCAACTCGATTCGAACCGAGGAGGCTTGGCGCTGGGCGGCGGCATGGGGATGTCACTCATGACGCGCTTGAATACGTCCGAGGGCCCATCGGGCATCAGGAACCTCTCCGGAGATCCGTTCACCTGGATCTCGCGCCCCCGAGGAGGCGGCAGCTCGATGCCTGTCAGACCATCATCCGGGTGGTGGAACACCGCAGCCCGAGCGCTGCTGGCAGTTCGCTGATTCAGGTCTCGTGCCATCGCCCCCGTAGGAGGCGTGAGCCGGTCGCGGGGCCCTCCGGGCAGCAGCATCATGAGAGCAACTCGTCGGTCAAGCGCCATACACACAGCAGGTACCGTAGCGAGCCCCTGGCCCAGCCACTTCGGGGTGGCCGGATCCCAGATCTGTACAACTGGATGATCTGATGTGATCAGGGTCTTGTGCTGGAACCGTGCGAGAACCCATGTGCGCTGCATCAGGAGATCGGCCACTAGGGGCAGCATCTCGCCCATCACCCGAAGATGTTCTGCGGTAGAAGCCTCGATTGTGTAGCTGGAGAAGTCCGAGACCTGCGCCCAAGCATGGTCGGCGTCTTCGTCTGCGACCGGGCCTCCCGCCGCTTCTTCCATGCGCTGACGCCATGCGGGCTTACCGCCCGTGGCGGCAACAACCTTCAGCAGGTGGTCTGCGATCTCGTTGCCAGCTTGGCGTCTCGCGGGGACCCGCAAGTGCTGTGCGGCGACCCAGTACGCCATCACCTCTCGCGCATCGTCGGGTAGAGGCCAGCACCGCTCATCGACAACCATGCGCAGGACACGGGCGGCGTCGTCCTCCATCTCTGAGAGGGCGTCCTCAACGAAATCGTCGAGCTGGCCGTCGGCCCCTCGAAACGAATAGAAGTCCTTGTGGACTGCTGCATCACCAACGCCGACGAGCCGAGGATCGCCGCCGTCGATCGGGACGCGGAAGAGACGCTCACCCTCAGCAAACCTGCGCAGGTAGAACCTAGGAACCGTGTGCTGGTGGCGCTTGCGCTTCTTCTCGGAGGGCTTGCCCATGCCATGACGATACGGGGCAGACCCTGACACCGTCATGGCCTTTTCCACAGCAACGGAGAGAGACTCCGGCCCACAGGCGATCCGACCCTTGAACGTCTGAATCCCGGCCCGGGCCGAGGTCGTCTGCAAGTGATCAGGGTCCAACGTGCGACTGAGGGAAAAGACGCCCATCGTTGACTGTCGGGGGCTTCCCGTCTGCTCCGAGCGGCTCGATGGCCAGCCGGATCGTGTGAGTTGTGCGCTCCTCCGACGCCCTCTTGCCTGCCCCCTCCACGACCCAGACCTTGACTCCGCCACCGGCCTCGCGCTGGCTGCCCACCTCCACGGTGAACTCCATCTCGATTCCCGTGTACCGGAATGCAAGATCCGCTGTTCCCTGGACGTTGCTAAGTGCCCTGTACAGCTCGGTGTACGTCGCTCTGATGGCGTCTTCCAGCCCGATGTTCACGGAGCCCTCCTGGTGTCGACGGTCAAGACCCCAGACGCGGAGAGCACGCAAACAGTTCCGCTGAGTTACACACCCTCTGCGCATCGCACGGCCCTGGTCAGGTCGGTCTTCACACGGCGGAGCATCCGAATCTGGCTCACCGTGAGCGGCGGAGCCTTGGCCATCTGACGCTCGACCCAAGCGGCCTCCTGTGCCTCCCTCTCGGCCCAACGGAGCTGCTGCGTAACGAGGTTGCCCACGAGCTTCCGCATGGCGGGAGAGCGCAGGGGGCGGCCGTTCACGACCGGTCCGTACGAGACCTTCCGGAACCCGCCGGGGGCCTTCGGGTCGATGACGACGAGACCCTTCATCCGACGAACTCCGGCTCGCACGGGACGTACGAGGACTCGCCCAGGTGGTTAGTCCCCGGGACGCCACAGAGCTGCTCCCCGTCACTGTGGGACCACTCGGGAGCCGGGCCCCACGCGGGGACCCAGGAAGTCGGCGAGGCCCGGACGGCCGGCTCACCACACTCGGAGCACACGGCGCTCATCCCTGGGCCTCCACATGGAACGTCCACCCGGGGTGTTCGGCCTTCGCCCGCTCCACGTGGGCATCGGCGTACTCCTTGGTCGCGTCCACGACCTCGTACACAGCGCCGCCGCTCGGCTTGAACTCCGGCTCGTTGCTGAAGACCCGGATCTTGTACATCTGCTCGGCCATCTCAGAGGCTCCCGTTCTGCCACGCGGTGCGGCTGTCGAAAGCCAGGCCCTCGCGCCCCTCGTACTGCCGCCGGGTCATGTCGAAGGTCGCCTGACCCTGCTCGGGGTCGAAACTCGTGAGCTGCATCGAGTGGGGCAACGCGTACCCCCAGCAGATCGCCCAGTGCCCGTCATCGAGCGCGAAGAGGGTCACACGGTCCCCTCCGTTGCCCTCGAACTGCGCGAGACATTTCCATTCCATCGCGTGCCCCCTATCGGTCCGGGTCGAAACAGGTCTTGTCGCCGTCATGGCCGCAGTCGCGATAGGTGCAGCACGCGCACGTGCATTCCGGCACGTGGTATCCCTCGGAGCCCGGACAGTGGTACGTAAAGGTCTCGGAGTACGAGCCGCCGAGGTCGTTGCAGCCGTCGTACACGGCGGTCTCCCAGACGCTCCCGCACTGGATACAGGTCACGTACGGAGACTCACTGAGGACAGCGTGACTCAGCGGCATGGGCACCCCTGACTTTTTAAATTCTCGAACGGCCTGGAACGACACCAGGCCCGCTCCGCAGGTGAATGCGGAACGGGCCTAGCGGGGGCACTCTACAGGCTTTCTTGACAGGGCAGGAATTCTCCAAGGATTGCTGGAGAGACCCTATCGCCTATTTAAATAGAAGGCGTGGCGATCCCGAGCCACCGACGGTCTCCGGCCGCCCTCTTGGCCAAGGCCCTCGAGAGCTTGTCGAGCTGCACGCAGCGGAGGAACTCGATGCGGTCCGGGTCGGAAGGGCCCATCTTCATCACGGTCGCCTCGGCGGACTTGGGGTCCTGCCGGGCGGCCTTCTTCACGGTGCCCAGGGCGTTCTGGATGCCCGTCTCTGTGATCTCCAAGCCGTCATCCGTCTCTCGGAGCCCCAGGTACGCGTACGCGGCCTCCAGCTCCTCCCGGGAGGGCTCATCCGGAAGCTCCGGGACGAGCACCTCGGGAACATCCGGGATGGCCACCGCAGGTCGCTCAGAGGTCCATTGAGGCTCTTCCGGTCGGCTCTCGTCAGATGCCGGACGGGAACGCACCGACGCGAGCAGCTCCTCCGTCTTGGCCTTCCTGCGGGCCAAGCGCTCCTGCATGAGGCGCACGTTGGTCGCAGCTTCGCTCTCAGGGTTGGGGGCGGGCTTGGGAGGCATCGGGATCTTCACGACCCGAGCCTCCACCACCTCATCCACCCGGGCCGTCACTTTGGCGGGCCTGGCTACCACAGTGGGCTGATGGGACTGGGCCCGCTCGATCAAGTCACCCAGGACGGTGTCTTTGTGCTCCACGAGCTGACGGAGCAGGTCGGTCTGCTGGGCACTCTGCTGGACCAGCTCGGCCAGGAGGTCGTCCGTGGACGTCGCCTGGAGAGGGTCGGTCTGCTCGCCCTCCACCAGGACCACCTTGAAGACCTGCTTGCCCCGGGTGATCCGGACCTCCTCCCCCGCTGCGGCGGCGTCGAGGATCTCCTTGGTCTTGGCCTGCACCTGTCGGGTGCTGTACATGCGCATGTACATACGCTAACCCACTCGCATGTACATGCGCATGTAAACGCGCCTATGCGCAAGCGGTGATCCTGGCGCGCATGGCGGCCAGCTTGTTCTGGTCGACCACGGAATCCTTGGTGGCCGGCTCAGCCCTGCGGGCCTCCGCCTGCTGCCGCACGAACGCCGTCAGCGGGTCCTCCGGGGCCTCGGCCTGCATCTGCTCGACCAGGCCGCCCGGGTCCGCCGGGGCGGTCTCCTCGCGGGCCTTGAGGTACGCGTACAGCTCCTCCTCGCCCCCGCGCTCCACCAGCTCCCGCCACTCGGCGGAGCAGTTGTCCGGGAGCGGGTTGTCCGCGAGGTACTGCTCCCGCTTGGCCGAGGCCGTGGAGAGCCGGAAGGCCAGGTATCCCGCCGGAGTCCCGCGCTGGGCCGCGAGCTTCTGGACCACCATGTCCTTCGAGGCCCGGTGGCGGCGCACCTCGTCCCGGTCCAGAGCCGGGTCGAACTCGTTCCCGCTCATGTGCACCACGTCGAACCAGGCGATCCCGTAGACGAAGGACCGACCCTCACGGGTCTTGGTCACCAGGTACGGCACCTCGGCCAGACGCTTCAGGAGCGCCTGGGCCCCGCGCTTGCTCAGGCCCGTGATCGCCTCGATGTCCTCCACGGCCAGGGTGACGTTCTGGAGCCCGCACAGGAACGCGAGCGACCAGGCCCGGCGGCCCAGGGACTTGTACGCGACGTACGTGGGCCTCTCCCCCTCGTACTCCGACCACAGGTCCAAGCCGGGGTCCAGCATCCGCAGGGTCTTGCCCGAGGCGGTGGAGGCCCAGTTGGAGTCGTTCAGCTCGGCCAGCACCTCCAGGCCCCTACCCAGGGCCTTCTGGGCCCTCTCCGGGATACGCGCACTGAGAAGCGCATTACCTCTTGAGACCTCCCCTTCTTTCAAGATCTTGTCCAGGACAGCAGGCCCCTCCTGGCCTTCAGGAGAAGAAGGGGTGGAGGGGTTACAAGAGGTACTGCGCTTCTCAGTGCGCGTATCGCTGTAGACCAGCTCCATGGAGTCCCGCTCCTCCGCGATGGCCGAGGAGACACCCCTCGTGACCGTCCAGAGGAACCCGGCCTTCGAGGTCTTGCCGTCGGGACCGGTGATCTCCCGGACCGAGGCGTTGGTGATCCCGGACCACCTGGCGAACCCACGGGTGCCGGAGACGTACGGGCGGGTGATGACGGTCTCGGCGAGGGCCATCTCACACAGGGCGTCCGGACGACCCACGGAGCGCTGGGCGAGGTCCACGAGGTGCGCGGCCTTCACGGGCCTGTGGATGCCCTCGGGGGACTTCGAGCCCCGCCCTCGGGATTCCTGGAGATCGGTTCGACCGGAGCCGTGCTCGACGGTAGAATTCGCCATGTCTTGCTGTCCCATCTCGCTGGGGCAGTCGGTTCGGTGAGGGTGGGAGCCCTCCCGGACCAACTTTTTAAATTGATGAGGCCCTCGGTTACCGCCGGGGGCTTCGTCGTGTCTGGGGTCAGGATACGCACGCGTATAGCGCATTGGCGAACCATCGAATACTCCAACGATTCTGAACTCAAAGGATTGTTGAGGTAATGCAGATCCCTAATCAGAGTTCCCCTGAAGCATTCATCATGCGCTTTATAGGTGCTATTGTTTCTCCATCGCCACAGGGCGATACGACTCCTCCGGAGGTTCCCCACACGGGGATTTCCTCCGTGTGTTGAGTCGAAGGGGAATGTGCCATGGAGCGGCACCCCACCAACGAACTGATCCTCACCGAGTCCCGCACCATGCGGACGGAGACCATCGAGCGCACTCATGTGCTCGACAAGGTCAAGACCCTGGTGACTCTGCCGGACTCCTTCCACGTCACGACCGAGATGGTGGCCTCGTACTTCGAGGTGCCGCTCTCGACCATCGACTCCCTGGTCTCCTCCAACTTCGAGGAGCTTTCTGAGAACGGGCGTCGGGTCCTCCAGGGCCCCGATCTCCGCGAGTTCGCGACTCCGTTCGGCGGAGTCGCGAATCTGGGGCTCCACCACAACGCCCGGTCCCTCGCGGTCTTCAGCCGGAAGGCCGTCCTGAACGTCGGCCAGCTCCTGACCAAGTCCGAGGTGGCGCGTCAGGTCCGGACGTACCTCCTGGAGGCCGAGGAGGCATCTGGCCCCCGCGTCCCGACCTCGTTCGCCGAGGCGTTGGAGCTGGCCGCGTCCCAGGCCCGGATGCTCGAACAGGCCGTGGCGGAGCTGGAGGCAGCTGCCCCGAAAGCCGAGGCGCATGACCGCCTGATCGCCAACGGCAGCGACCACATCCTGAACATCGTCGCCACCGAGCTGCGCGTGAAGGTCACGCACCTCCGCCAGCAGCTCCGGGAGTGGGGCTGGATCTACGTCCGGTCGGCGGACTGCGGAGCCCTTCAGTACATCCCCTACGCCGCGAGGCGGGAGTACTTCTCCCTGAAGGAGAAGGAGATCCCCCACAACACGCGCGAGGGCTGCTGGCACGTGACGCTCCAGGTCACGCCCAAGGGCCGCGAGGCGATCCGGCGGAAGCTCGCCCAGGAATCGTTGGAGCCGGCCACTGCGGATTCCGCTCAGGTCCTGGACGACACCACCGTCATCGACTTCCGACGGGGTGCCTGATGGCCCGCCTGAACGCCGCCCTGGCGGAGCCCAGCGACGCGTACGAGGTCCTGACGGACCCGGACCTGATGCCCACCGCCAAGGTCGTCTGGTCCTATTTGTCGGCGGTCTCCGACCCGCAGCGACGGAAGACCCTCGCCGAGGTCCTGACCTTGAGCGAGCCCACCGTCTCCAGGTGCCTGAACGCCCTGGCCGCCAAGGGTCTTGCCCGCAGGGTCAACGGGGTCTGGGTGCGGGAGACGGAGCGGTGAGCGCCGTGGACGACCTGCTCGTCTCCTACGGCCCAGAGCGGGTCGAGGACATCGAGATCCACGACCAGCCGGACGGCAGCGCCGTCATGGAGGCCATCACGGTCCGGCCCATCCGAGTTTTTAAAAAGTGCCCCGACGGCTCCCTGGTGGAGCTGCACGGCAAGGCCAGGGACACCGCGCTGGAGGACTTCTGGTCCTCCGTCGAGCGCTTCAACAACGGGGAGAACGACTCATGAACCAGCCGACCGTCACGCTCGCGGACCTGATCACGACCCGCCTGGAGGAGATCGCCGATGACGCCTGGCGCGACCACCGCGTCATGCGCGTCAACCACGGCGACGGCCGAGTCCTCCAGATCGGTACCGGTGCCGTCTGGGAGCTGTGGGTCTGCCGCGCGAACCACGGGCCTGGCCTCTGCGGCGAACCCCTGGTGACCGCGACCCAGGCCGCCACGCTCACCGGGATGCCTCGGGAGGACGGACCGGTCAGGTCCCCGAAGGTCCCGCCGGTCGAGATCGAGCTTCTGGACGACGGTGTGGGCGGCTTCCTGCTGGACGACCTCTTCCACTGGAGCGACGTCGTCACCGAGTTCAAGCGCGTGCAGGGCTGATCGCGATGCCGAACCACACCCTCGCCCTGCTCTTGCACCTCGTCGCCGCGCTCATCACGCTCGGCCTGATCGTCGCGGTGGTCCGCCGCTGGAAGCAGAGCACCCGTTGACCCTGACGCTCACCGATCTGTTCTGCGGCGCCGGAGGCTCCTCCACCGGCGCCGCGCAGGTCCCCGGAGTCCAGGTGGCCTTCGCGGCGAACCACGCCCGGGACGCCATCGACTCCCACCAGGCCAACCACCCCGACACCGCCCACGACCTGGCCGACATCTCGAAGGTCGAGCCCAACCGGTACCCGCGCACGGACGTGATGTGGGCCAGCCCGGCCTGCACCGCGCACACCTTCGCCTCCGGCAAGAAGCTCGGTCATGGGGAGTGGAACGGCGGGGTGAAGGCCACGAGCGGTGTCGACGAGGCCGCCATCGCGGCAAGATCGACGATGTGGGACGCGGTCCGGTTCGCCGAGACCCACCGGTACCGAGCCATGATCATCGAGAACGTCGTCGAGGTCATGCTCTGGGGACCGCCCACGAAGCCGGGAGCGACCTTCAACGCGTGGCTGGCCGCGATGGGATCGTGGGGCTACGAGCACGAGTTGATCTTCCTCAACTCGATGCACGCCCAGGCCCTCGGGCCCGGGGCGCCTCAGTCTCGTGACCGCTTCTACGCGATCTTCTGGAGGAGCGGGGACCGGGCTCCGGACTTCGACAAGTGGCTGAGGCCCAGGGCGGATTGCCCCACGCACGGCTCCGTGCGGGTCGTCCAGCGCTTCAAGCGGCCGGACCGTCAGTGGGGGAAGTACAGGAGCCAGTACACCTTCAGGTGCCCGCACACCGCGTGCGCGGACCAGGTCTTGGAGCCCAAAGTCCGCCCGGCCGCCGAGGCCATCGACTGGTCCCTCCCGGCCAAGACCCTCGGGGAGCGCAAGCGTCCTCTGGCGGAGTCGACGCTCCGTCGGATCAGAGCGGGCTACCGGCAGTTCGCCACGTCGGACCATCTGCTCGTCCCGGTCGAGGGACGCCAGGGCAAGGTGGCCCGTCCGGCGCATCTGCCGCTGAGGACCTGCACGACCCGGAACGAGACCGGGCTCGCCCTGCGGGAGCCGTACGTGGTCGAGCTGAGGGGCGGCAACAGCTCTCACAGGTCGATCAAGGAGCCCCTCGCGGCCGTCTGCGCGGGCGGGAACCACCATGGCCTTGTCCAGGCCCCGGCGATGACGCTGCCCTACTACTCGACTTCTAGGGCCCGCCCGGCATCTGAGCCGCTCGGCACCGTTACGACGCTGGACCGTCACGCGGTGCTCCCCGGTGGGGGCATCGAGCACTTCGAGGACCTGCGCTTCCGGATGCTGGAGCCCTCGGAGTACGCCCGCGCGATGGCCCTGCCCGAGGGCTACATCCTCACGCCGAGGTCGAAGCGCAACCGCGTGAAGCTGATCGGCAACGGCGTCACGCCCCCGGCGGCCCGAGACCTGGTCGCCATGGTGGCCGAGGCCATCACGGGCGAGGACCTCGAACTGTGCCCGGCCTGACCGAGCTGGCTGACGCCCTGAGCGAACGCCCCGAGGAGCTGATGACCCTCGGGGTGCTCTTCGGGCTGACGGTCGGTGAGCCGGCCGTCCTCAAGCAGGCCCCCGCGATCCCTGAGGGGGCCACCCGTGGCGAGTACGCCGCTCTTGTCCGCTTGATCCAGATGGGAGTGACCCCATGAGCGCCCTGCACGAATGCCTGGTCTGCCAGCGACCCAGCGAGTGGTCAAAGACCTGCGAGTGGTGCCAGAGCAGAATCCGCGGTGCCCTCTCCCAGCTCCCCGAGCAGTACGTGTTCTTGACGATGTCGCGTCAGCGGGTCCAGGGAGGGGGCTATGACGGGCGCTCCTCGAAGCGTCTCCACGCCCCTCTCCCGGGCCGTGACGACGTCCTGAACCTCTTGGGCCCGGCGAGCCGTCAGAGCGTCACTGACGCCGAGGACCAGACGGGCCCGGCGCCCTTCTTGGAAGTCCTCGCGTCCTGGGCCGAGGTCGTGACCGAGGGACTCCGGCTCCCGCCCGTCAGGCGGCACGTGACGACCCTGACGGCTCGGCTGACGGGGCACCTCGCGTGGATCTGCCAGCAGCCCTTCGTGACCGACTTCTTCAGGGAGATCGAGGACCTGCTGACGGCAGTCCAGCGGATCACGATGACGCAGCCCCGGAAGGAGCTGCTCCGGGGCGTCACGTGTCCGTCATGCGAGGGGCTGACGCTCGTCAGGTACTTCCCGGCGGCCTGGGCGGCCGAGTGCGCCAACTGCTCTGTGAAGCTGCGTGACGAGGAGTATGAGCGTCTCGTGAAGACGCAGGCGCGGCGCGCACCTGACGCCGTCAAGTCCTGACGGCCTGACGGTGGTTGGCGATACGGTGTTTCCACAACCAAAGACCGCCAGCGGGAGCCGGGCCAGCCGCCAAGCATCAGCCCGGCTCCCTAAGCACGAGGAGATCTGACCTCCCCATGCCCACCGGGAAACCTACCCTGCCTGCTTCAACGCCCGCAGGGGCCACCGTCATGACGCCCTCTGACGGCGTCCGCATCCGTCCTAATCCGGACACCCAGAACGGCCTGGCCCTCGGGGCCGCCGTGGTGACGATCCTGCTCACCGGCGCCGCCTTCTGGCTGTCGTACGAGCACCTCCACGACGTAGCAGCGGACAACGGCCTGTCCGACTCCGCCCGCGCCTGGACCTGGCCCGCGACCGTCGACCTCTTCATCGTCAGCGGCGAACTGCTCATCCTGCGCGCGAGCCTGATGCAGCGCGGCATGGACTGGTGGGCCGTCGCCCTCGCCGGTACCGGCTCGACCGGCAGCATCGCCCTGAACGTCGCTGGTGTGGGCAATGGCGCGGGCCTCATGGAGTACGTCGTGGCCGCCGTGCCGCCGACTGCCGCTCTGCTGGCCTTCGGTGCTCTGATGCGTCAGGTCCACGAGGCGCTCCAGGCGCGTCAGCAGACCGTCAGCGCTCCCCCGATGCCCGTCATCACCCCTGAGCCGGCCGTCCAGGAATCCTTGAAGCTGGAGGAGCGCGCGACCGTCCACACCCCTGTGGACGAGCACGTGGTGACGGAGGAGCCGGAGCCCGTCATGGAGCCGGAGCTGACGCCGGAGCCCCTGACTCAGCCGCAGCAGATCGACGCGGTGATCCGGGCTCTGTTCGACGAGCTTGGGCAGCGCCGCCCCACGACGTCCCTCATGACTGACGCCCTGAAGAAGGCCGGACTGCCGTCGTCTGACGGCACGGCCCGGGAGAGCCGGAAGAGGGTGGAGGCCGCCGAGCCCCACCTGAAGACGCTGCCCTCCGCCCTCGCCGCCTGACGCGAGACCACACCCACTTCGGGGGTGCGCTGTGCTCGCCGACGGCTGGAGCACGCGTGCCTCCATGCCCGGAGGTCGCCATGACCGAGAAGATCCCCGATCCCCCGAACTACAGCTCCGGTCCGACCTGGACCGAGCCCGAGATCCACGTCCACTTCACCCCCGAGAACGAGCCTGTCAGCCGCTGGGACTTCACCTGGCTCCAGATCGGCCAGAACACCAAGGCCATCGCCGTCTCCATCGTGGTGGCCCCCTGGTGGGCCGCTGCCCTGCGATCCGTTCACGACGAACAGGGCCTGGCCGGTGCCTGGTTCATGGCCTTCGCCGGGATCGGAGTGATGATCTTCTTCGACCACGCCCGTCAGCGCTTCATGACGCGGGCCCTGGCGTGGGTCGCCGTCCTGGGGGCCGTGGAGGCCCTCCCCGTCTTCTCGACCATCGTCCACCTGCTGACCGGGAGCGCGTCATGAACTCTGTGACGACCGCGACGGTCAGCCTCGGAGGCGTCACGATCGGCCTGGGGATCCTGGCGTGGCACGTCACGAAGTGGTGGAAGACCGGGGGCAAGGGCGGGGGCCCGACGAGTCCGGGAGGCGGAGGCGGAGGCGGGCGAGACCCGAAGCTCTTGCTCCCGCTGCTCAGTTCGATGGCCCTCGGCATGATCTCGGTGACGGCCGCCGGAGGCCTGATCGGCACCGCTGCGGGCTTCCTGCTCGACACCGGCTCCCTGATCGGCAACTGGAGCTTGGCCGCCGCGACGGGCACCACAACTCCCGAGGTGACGCGGTCCGGTTTGAAGGCCCTGACGCCCGGCGGATGCGCCCTGTTGGTGATCTACCTCGTGGTCTGCACGGCCCTGTGGAAGTCCGGCGCCAAGCTCCTGAAGGGGAAGATCGCTGCGGGCGTCACGGCGGGCGTCATGCTCGGCCTGAGCGCGGGCTTCTCCGGTATGGCCTCTGTCGCCCTCGTGACGATCACGAACACCGTCGGCGACAAGATCACGGGCGTGGTCATGTGACCGGCTTCCGGAGGTTCATCGAGCGGCTCGCCCTGGGGAGTTCGGCCCTGGTGCTCAACACGGGCCGGGGCATCACGGAGTGGCTCAGGGCGGGCGAGAAGCTCTCGGACTTCGTGATCCGCCTCGGGTTCCTCTGCATCCCCGTCGCGATCCTCTGGAGCCTCCTGACGGCCTCCAGGGCGTCGATGTGGGGCTTCGCCGCTCTGTGGTGCATCGCCGCATGGCGGGCCTCACGGCCGGCTCAGGAAAAGTCCGAGGGCAAGGAGCCCGACCTCCACCCCGATGATCTCGCGGACGTGCTCTGGGAGCTGATCGGGGACCACAAGGGCGTGCACCTCGCCCAGGTCGCCCAGCAGCTCTCGAAGGAGATGCCGGGGAGGTCCTGGAGCGTCAAGGACGTCCGCAAGCTCCTGGAGGCCGCGGGGATCCCCGTACGCCACTCCGTCCGCGTGCCGGGCCTGGGGGTGGCCGTGGGGGTCCACCGCCAGGACATCCCCGGGAGCCCCTCCCCCGCCCTCCTGAGCCCCTCTCCGGGAGACGTAGAGCCGCAGGTCAACCCGGCTACGGCTACAGCTACTACGCCCTATGTCCGGGATCTCGGGGGAGGGGCCAGCGCCACCTTCACCCCGGACCCCCGACAGCCCAACCGAACCCACGTGACCGTCGCCAAGACGGCCTAGAACTGAGGACCTGTGGACTACGCAGCGATGTACCGCCAGGCGATGGCCGACGGGGCGACGGACTACGCCCACTCGATCGTCGTCTCCGCCACCCAGGCCGCCGAGGCCGGTGGCGTGAGCCCCGAGGAGCTGAGCGCCCTCGTGGCGGAGGTCAAGGAGAACCCGTGCGCGTGAGGAGGATCCTCCGCGAGATGGCGCGGGTGCACGAGTACTGCTCCGTGTGCGGCTGGTGGGTCTCCGGCTGCCCGCACCAGAAGGGATGACGATGGAAGACGACCGGTACGCCGCCGAGGAGGCGGTGATCGAGCGGGAGCTGACCGAGGCCCAGCACCTGGAGTTCAACGAGTACTGCGGGTTCCTCGCGAACTACGGGGCGCGGATCTGGGAGCTGGCCCGGCGGCACGAGAACCCCGAGCTGGTCCATGGCCACCTCATGAGGTACTCAGACGACTTCCTGGAGAACTTCAACGAGGAGTAGGACCTGACGAGATCAGCCCCACCATCTCTCTTTGCCCGGCAGGATGTTCGCCGTGCAGACAGAGACCTTGGTGGGGCTGATCGGCTTCGGTGGCGCTGTAGTGGGCGCAGGTGGCGCCCTGTTGGGCGGATGGCTCCAACAACATCACCAAAGACAGCTAGCCGCAGAAGCGCGGTTAGCTGTCCAGGCACAAGAAGCCGCCGAGATGATCATGTCTGCACTCAATGAGATCGACGACCTGTTCCAGTGGAGGTTTCTCTCCGGCCGAGGAGCGGCAGGGTGGTACGCGGACCACAAAGAGGACCTCTTCCGCTGCCGATCACGCATGAAACAGGGGGCTCTACTCATTCCCAACGAACAGGTCCGGAAGCACTTAAAGGACGTCTTCGAGCTGATGTTGGGGTGGGAAGTCGGCGACATAGACGAGTACGAGCAGGCGCTTCGCGCTCAGTTGGCTGCGCGTGACGGCCTAGAAATTCTGGGTTCTCATCTGCGGGGTGACCCGATACCGATACCGCGATTCGCCACCATCCAGGCGCGAGAGCTGCGAAGTCGGCTAATGCGGGAAGATCTGGCCCAGGATGCCGAGGAGGGTCAGGGAGAGCCGGGGGTCCTTCTACCTGACGAGCGTCATGACGTCCGTCAGGGGAGTACTCGTCCAGCGTTGTAGCGCGAGCCGGCCAGCAAGGAGTTGACGGGATCAACCCCACGAGGGTTGATCCCGTCGGCATGATGATCTGCATGAGCACTGAAGTGACCGTGGGCATGATCGGCCTGGGTGGCGCTCTACTCGGAGCGCTGGGGGCAGTTGGGGGCGGTTGGGTACAGCAGTGGCAGCAAGCCAGGACTGCTTCCAACGAGCGGCGCGAACTTCGTTCATATCAAGCCGGGGACGCAGGTCTGTTGCAACTGCTCCATCTCGTACGAGAGCTGGAGCGCGCCGAGATGGACAACTCTGTGGACTATGTCAAGACGATCCGTGACTTCGGTCGAGACTCGGAAGCAGCGCTGCTTCGACTGCCGGACGCGGCGCTCCGAGTACGCATGGGACAGATCTTCAACGTCCTCAACTCGTACCGCGCCGTTGGAGACAACGAGGCGGTTCAAATCCGATGGGCCCGATTGTCGGCGAACGAAGGCGTGTGGGTCCTAGCGGCATTCCTGCGCGGTGACCCGTTGCCACAGTCCTCCGAAGAGTTCCGTCGTCTCGCCGGGTCCACGACCATCTACAACACGTTGTACCCGGCGCCATGAGCCCGTCATGACGCCCGTCAGCGAACTGCTTGCATCTTGAAGCACTGCATCGCATAATCGCGATCAGCAGGACCATTGCGTCCTCGTGCAGGCCCCGACTCCTCTGGAGGTCCGGGGCCTTTTCGCGTTCTCAGGGAGGCCGTCAGTGGAGGACGAGGTCTGGATGACGGTCAAGGAAGCGGCGCTCTTCACGGGCGTCAGCATTCAGACGGTCTACTCCTGGGTGCGACGCGGACACCTGACAGTCACCGGGCTCGACCGGAACAACCAGAAGCTCTTCCGCCACCTGGACGTGGCGAAGGCAGAGTTGGCCACACGATCCAAGGCGAGGCGGATCCTGTTATCCGCCGCCTGAAACTACGACGCCGTCGGGCCAGATGGCCCGACGATCTCAGCGTCGACAACATCGTCTTCCTGCGATGCGTTCACGAACCGCCGCAAGATGTCACCGCCCATAGTGATTCGACTCAGATCAGGCAACTCTGCACCAGAGAACTTCAGGATGAGCGCTGCTTGGAGATGTGATCTCAGGTGATCCTCAGTAACGCTGTCGAGAAGGCCAACTGCTTGACCTGCATCCCGCTCAGCCTTCATGTCGAGGCGAAGGCCCTTGCTTTGATCTTGCATATGTCGCAACGAGAGGTCCGCCCTTCGGTGAAATAGTGCACCGATGACGGACACAATCACACCTGAGCTACCAGTCACGGCTGCGATATAGAGATCACCGCTCGTTTCAGCCTTGTAGATTCCCATGGCGACGCCGCAGATCAACACAAGCCCGCCAACTACGGAACAGATGAGGCTGACAGAGAAGCTGCGCTTCGCTAGGACCAACCCAAAGACGTAGTACTCGATCAGGACGCTGCCGAACTTCTCCTCTTGGGCGGCTCGCCGATCGCCTTTCGGTTCCCCGCTAGCGGGAAATCCCGCCAAGAGGCGCGCCCGCTCTTTCTTCACATCAGCTTCGATGCGCTTGGTGACGATCGGTTGCAGTACCCGGATGAGCGAGAGCAGGCCGGTGATGATCACCATGAGGGTGATCATGAATCCCAAGTCCGTTGACATGGGCGACATGGTGACAGTGGCCGAATCCGCAAAGGCAAAGTCAACCAAATCGTGACCGGTCACCCGTCACCACACACGCGTGAGGGGGTGAGCCGGCCGTGGCCCGGACCTTCTCCGCAGACGACGAGGACCGTCTCCGTCAGCTCCACGCTGACGGCGTCAGCCGCAACGAGATCGCCCGTCAGACGGGTTGGTCCGTCGGCACCATCACGAACCACGCGCAGCGCCTCGGGCTCCCCTTCGACCGGGAAGCCGTCAGGGCTGCCACTGACGCCCGTCAGGTCGATCTGAGGGACCGACGGCAGCGGATCCAGGGACAGCTTCTCGACCTCGCCGAGCGGGCGATCGGCAGGGCTCAGCGGGAGTACCTCGTCACGAGCGTCAAGCAGGACGGGGAGTTCGTCCACGAGATCCTCCGAGAGCCTCCGGCCAAGGAGACCAAGGACCTCACCCTCGCCGCCTCCAGTGCCCTCACGAGCGCCCTGAAGCTCGCCCAGGTCGATGCTGAGTCCGGTGTCCAGGAGGCGCGCTCAATGCTCGGAGACCTCGGTGAGGCCCTGACCCGCGTCGCCCAGCAGATGGGCGACAACGGAAACCGAGGGCACGACTGACACGTCTTCGCCGAGAGGACCCCGGCGAGTGCGCGAACACTCCCGGGGCGTGGACGACGCTTAGAGGAGCGCCGACATGAACGATCGTATCTGCGCCGTGTCTGAGTGCGAACGGCCAGTCGTAGGCCGGGATCTGTGTTCGATGCACTGGCAGCGCATGAAGAAGTACGGCAGTACGGATCTTCCGGAGCGTCTCAAGACCTCCGAGCTGAAGTGCTCGGTGGACAACTGTGGGAAGCCTGCGAAAGGCGGGCACGGCTGGTGTCACATGCACTACCGCCGCTGGCGCCTCCACGGTTCCCTGGAGCTTCCTGAGAAACCGACAAGACCGAATTCCTGTGCTGTCGAGGGCTGCAATAAGGGCGGCCGGCTCACGCGGGGCCTGTGCGCCGCGCACTACTACCGACTGCGTACCCATGGGGACGTGCAGGCCCACATTCCGGTCGTGGAGCACGGGCTCAACCCCGAGTGCACTGTGCAGGGCTGTGGCCGTAACGACTACGTGCGGCGTGGCCTGTGCGGGATGCACTATCAGCGGGCAGCCAAGCACGGTGACCCCAACTGGGAACAGCCGAGCGTTCCCGAGACGTGCACCACCGATGGGTGCCGCAAGCCCCACGATTCCAAGGGGCTGTGCCAGATGCATTACATGCGACTGCGCCGAACCGGCTCGTTGGACACTTCGGCACGGCCGCGACAGTCCGACAGCCCGTGCTCCATCGAGGGATGCACGAAGCCCGCTGAGCGCAAGGGTTGGTGTTCTGCCCACTACACCCGCTCGAAGCGCCACGGTGATCCTCTGGCGACTGTGCGAGAGCGCAGCGCCACTCCTCCGGAGACCTGCACTCTGCCCGGGTGCTGTACGGCCCACTTCGCCAAGGGGCTGTGCCACGGGCACTACCAACAGGCGAATCACCTCGCCAATAAGGACGTCCGCAATGAGCGGATGCGGCAGCACTATCGCGACAACCGCGAGGAGTACTACGCGAAGACCAATCGGCGGCGTCAGCGAGTTCTGATCGCCATGGACGCCGTGGATCGCGCCCTGTCGGCGGACTACCGGAGGGCCATAGCCCAGGACCCATGCGCGTACTGCGGGAAACCGAGCGCCCACGTGGACCACTACTTCCCCATCGCCAAGGGCGGCACTGACCACTGGTGGAACCTCACCCGAGCCTGTGACTGGTGCAACCGCTCCAAGGCCGCGCGCTGCGGCACCTGGTTCGCCCTGAGAACGGGGGCGCCGTGGACTTCAGCGCCCTCCCTCTCTCTCGCAAGCAAATAGAGGCCATAGCCGGAAGCACGTCGCGGATCGTCCTCTACTCAGGGGCGGTCCGCTCTGGCAAGACGATCAGCTCACTGCTCAGGTTCCTCATCGATGTCGCCCAGGCGCCTCGCACCGGCGAGATCGTGGTGGTCGCCAAGACCGGCCAGACGGCCCACCGCAACCTGTTCACGGTCTTGATGAACCCGGATCTGTTCGGGCCTCTGGCCCAGCAGGTGCAGTACACCCCCGGCGCTCCCATGGCGAAGATTTTGGGACGCACCGTGCACGTGATCGGCGCCAACGACGAGCGGGCCGAGGCGAAGCTGCGGGGCATGACGTGCTGCCTGATCATGATCGATGAGGCCACGCTGATCCCCGAGACGTTCTGGACCATGGCCTTGTCGCGGCTCAGTGTGACCGGGGCGAAACTGCTGGCCACAACGAACCCGGACAGCCCGAGCCACTGGCTCAGAGCGAACTTCATCGAGAACGACCGCATCGACATGCGGCTCTTCGAGTTCGCTCTCGACGACAATCCGGCGCTGGACCCGGCCTACGTGGAGGCCATCCGGGCCGAGTACGTGGGGATCTGGTACCGGCGGTTCATCCTCGGCGAGTGGTGCGCGGCAGAGGGCGCGGTCTTCGACATGTTCGACCGCTCCCGGCACGTCGTGGACATCCTGCCGCCGATCACGCGGTGGCTGGCCCTCGGCGTCGACTACGGCACTTCGAACCCGACGCACGCGGTCCTCCTCGGCATCGGAATGGACGAGTGCCTCTACGCGGCGGCGGACTGGCGGTACGACGGGCGCAAGGCCCAGCGTCAGCTCACCGACCTGGAGACCTCTGAGCGTCTGCGGGAGTGGTTGGGCTCAGTACGGCCTCCAGGAGCACGGGAGCGCGGCATACAGCCCGGCATGGTCGCCGTCGACCCGTCCGCAGCCTCGTTCCACGCGCAACTCCGCAGGGACGGGCTGGCCCCACGGCCGGCCCACAACAAGGTCCTGAGCGGCATCCGCATCCTCATGGCGCTGTTCGCCGCCGACAAGCTCCGCGTCCACAGCTCGTGCAAGGAGCTGCTGAAGGAGATCGACGGCTACGTCTGGGATCCCAAGGCCACCGAGCGCGGCGAGGACGCCCCGCTCAAGCAGAACGACCACGGCGTGGACGCCCTGCGCTACGCCGTGAAGACCACTCAGCACATCTGGCGCCCCCAGATCGACATCCCGCTCTCGCAGGCAGACCGCGAGGACGAACGAGCCGCCTAAGGGGGTCTGAGATGGGCACCCCATGGCCTCCCCCGGAACTCGCCGACGTCTTTGCCCAGCAGGACGTCTGGAGCGCCTGGTACGCCGGGCTCCCCGAAGGGCTGACGGACGCGTACCGCAACGCGCCGAACGACAGGCCTGCCACGCGCCGGAGGGGCTTCCTGGCCCGTCTGGGACGTTGGTTCTGGGGCCAGCCCACGCCGGAGGGCGAACGCCCCGCCAAGCTCCACGTGCCCCTTGCCGGGGCCATCGCGGCCACCAGCGCCAACCTCCTCTTCGGGTCGCCGCTGAACCTGACGGTGGACGACGAGGCGACCCAGGAGCGCTTGGACCAGCTCGCTGACGACGTCACGTACGCCGCTCTGCGGGAGGCCGCGGAGGTCTCTGCGGCCCTCGGCGGCGTCTACCTCCGGGTGGTCTGGGATCAGAGCATCCAGGACAAGCCCTGGTTGGTCGCGGCCTCCCCGGACATCGCCGTCCCGGAATGGAGGTGGGGCCGGCTGAGCGCCGTCACGTTCTGGAACGTCATCCGCGAGGACGCCAACACCGTGGTGCGACAGCTCGAACGGCACGAGCCCGGCTGGATCAGGCACTCCGTGTGGATCGGCTCTGCGAACGAGCTGGGCGTCCAGATGGCCCTGACTGACTTCCCGGAGACCGCTGCTCTCGCGGACCTCGTCATCGACGGGGACGGCGTCCCGACGGGCACGCCCAAGCTCACCGCGCAGTACATCCCGAACCTCAAGCCGAACAAGCTCTGGCGCCACCTGCCCGCAGCCGCGAACCTCGGCCGCTCGGACTTCTCCGGGGTCGAAGGGCTCATGGACGCGCTGGACGAGGCGTACAGCGACTGGATGCGCGACCTGCGCATGGGCAAGGCCCGGCTCCTGGTCGGCACGGAGGTCCTGGAGAACCTCGGAAGAGGTGAAGGCGCGGCCTTCGATATCGACCGTGAGCTGTTCACCCCACTGGCTCTCGCGCCCGGCGAGGAGAAGGGTTCGGCGATCGAGCAGGTCCAGTTCGCCATCCGCACCGAGGAACACCGTGCGCTCTGTGCCGATCTGGCCGAGCGGGTCATCCTCGGTGCCGGATACAGCCTCCAGACCTTCGGCGTCACGAACGAGGGCAGCGGCAACCCGACGGCGACGGAGATCGCCGCCCGTGAGCGCCAGTCCCTGACCACCCGGGTGAACAAGACCAGTTACTGGCGTCCCGCCCTGAGCCACCTCTTCGGCGTGCTGCTGGAGATCGACCGAGCCGTCTTCGGGTCCCCGGTTGTCCCCCAGATTCCCGACGTGGAGTTCCCCGACCTCGTCACGCCCGACCCGGGCGAGACCGCGCGTCAGCTCAACGATCTGAACGCCGCAGGGGCCATCTCCACGTATGAGAAGGTCCGTCGCCTCAACCCCGACTGGCGGGATGAGCAGGTCCTCGACGAGGTCGCACGCATCAAGACCGAGCAGACGGCCAACCGATCTCCCGCTTCGGGAGGCGAGCCCCCTACAAGTAGAGCGGAAACGCAAATCGCTCCCACCACCTGATGGTGATGGGAGCGATTCTCAGTACTTGAGGTGTTGTGGCGCCTGGGGGTTACACCACACAACCCGAAGTACTTAGTGGTGGTCGATCAGCCGCACGGCCAAGGTCCACAGGGCGCGAGCACTCAATGCGATACCGAGTCGCTTGGTCAAATCTCGGAACAAGCCCCGTTTTCCGGGGGCGCGTTCTTTTTCCACCATGCACCTCATCTCATTGTTGATGGACTGGGTCACCGGGCCATCCGGCGACCCCCAGGACGGCAGATCAACCAGGTAACCCAGCCCAGCCCACTGATGAGGTAAGGCCCTTCCACGGTAGGACCCAACCCTGACCCCATACAGGGCGCATTGGGCGCGTAAGAGGCGCCCACGAATCACTTGGCGAGGAGTTCTTCACCTCGCACTCCCCCACGCCTTACAGCCCGCATGGGCACCCCCACCCGACAAGGGAGAGCATCACTATGACGACATCCGCAGAGCCCGGCACGGGTGCGGAGAACCCCGGCACTCCTCCGGAGGGCATCACGCCTCCCGAGGGCACGACCTCGCCCGAGTCCGGCAAGGACGACAAGGGCGCCGAGACGAACTGGCAGGCCGAGGCCGAGAAGTGGAAGGCCCAGGCCCGCAAGCACGAGGACCGCTCGAAGAACACGACCACCGAACTCCAGCGACAGTCCGCCCTGCTGGCCCAGCTGGCTGAGAAGGCGGGAATCAAGCTCGACGACGGCAAGGCCGATCCCGAGAAGCTCGCGCAGCAGCTCACCGCCACGCAGGGCAAAGCCAGGCAGAGCGCGGTGGAACTGGCGGTCTACCGGGCGGCCACCAAGCACAGCGCCGATCCGGACGCCCTGCTCGACAGCCGGGGCTTCCTCAGGCAGGTCGACGAACTGGACCTGGACGCCGATGACTTCGCCACGAAGGTCGGCGATGCGATCAAGGCGGCCGTCGAGTCGAATCCGAAGCTCAAGACCGCTCCCGCCCCTCCCGCTCGCAGCGGGACGGAGATGTCGGGACGCGGCGAAGGAGCCCGCAAGCCCACGAACCTCGCCGACGCCGTGGCAGCACGGATGCGCGGCAACTGATCAAAGGAAGAGCCCATGCCCGTCACCCTCAACGAGGCGAAGAACAACGCCACGGACGACATCGACGTCCAGGTCATCGACGAGTTCCGCAAGGAGAGCGCCGTCCTGGACGCGCTCACCTTCGACGACGTGGTGAACCCCGCCGGTGGCGGCGCGACCCTGACGTACGGCTACCGCCGACTCGTCACTCAGCCCACCGCGGCCTTCCGTGCGCTCAACACCGAGTACACGCCGAGCGACGTCCAGACCCAGCGGTACAGCGTCGACCTGGCCGTCCTCGGCGGTAGCTTCGAGGTGGACCGCGTCATCGCCAAGATCGGTCCGGCCGCGTCCGGTGCCGTGGCGCTGAACATGTCCCAGAAGATCAAGGCGACCAAGACCCGCTTCCAGGACGCCGTCATCAACGGCGATGTTGCGGACGGGACGGACGCGGACGCCGCCAACGGCTTCGACGGCCTCAACAAGGCCCTCTCGGGTTCCAGCACGGAGTTCCGGCCCACCGAGGTCACCGACTGGTCCGACTTCGACACCAATCTGGCCTCAGCTCAGGTCGCCCTGGACATGCTCGACGAGTGGCTGTCGCTGCTCGACGGCACGCCGACCATGGTCCTGGGCAACACCAAGGCTCTGGCCCGCGTGCGTGCCCTGGCCCGTCGAGCCGGCGTGTACACCCGAAACCCGGTGGAAGGGCTGATGGGGCCCGGTGGCCGTCCGATCGTCCGCGAGTCGTACGGCGACATCGTGTTCGTCGACCCGGGCGACAAGGCGGGCACCTCGTCTCCGATCATCCCGATCCAGACCCGGGACCCCGACAGCTCGACCTGGACCCTGGAGGTCACCGGCTCCCCCACCGGCGGTACGTACACCGTGAGCGTGACCATCGCCGGGAACACCCAGACGACTTCGGGCATCGCGTACAACGCCTCGGCCTCCACGGTGCAGTCGGCCGTCATCGGGCTGTCCAATGTCGGCTCGGGCAACGCGACGGTCTCCGGCACGTCCGTGAAGACACTGAGCTTCACCGGCGACCTGGCGGACACCCCGGCGACCGTCACCGCGTCGGGTGCGGGGCTCACCGGCGGTACCTCGCCGGGCGTCACGGTCACCCAGACCGGAGACAGCGCGGTGTCGGGCCTGACCGACCTGTACGCGGTCCGAATGGGCCTGGACGGCTTCCACGGTGTCACCACGGTCGGCGGTCAGATCGTCTCCACCTACCTTCCGGACTTCACCACCGCCGGAGCGGTGAAGAAGGGTGAGGTGGAGATGGGTCCAATCGCCGTGGTCCTCAAGGCCACGAAGGCGGCGGCCGTCTTCCGCAACATCAAGGTTCAGTAGCGGCACCGGTCGCACCAAGGAGGAACATCACCATGGCGCGTACCGCGCTCACCGCCCAGAAGTTCGCCACGACGGGCCTGACCCCGAGCTACGTGACGCCTGACGCCGGCGGGGTCTCCCTCCGGAGCAGCGGCAAGCAGGTGCTCCACGTCAAGAACGGCTCGGGCTCCTCGATCACGGTCACGCTGAAGATCGGCAAGACCGTCGAGGGCCAGGCCGTCACCGCTCCCACCGCCACGGTGGGCGCCGGGGCGGACAAGTTCTTCGGGCCGTTCAGCGACAACTACGAGCAGCCGGGCGGCACGGACACCGTGTTCGTCGACCTCAGTTCCGTGACGTCGGTGACGGTCGCCTGCCTGTCGCTCTGATCCGGAGGAGGCGTCATGGCGTACGCCACCGTCGAGGAGTTCACGGACTACCTCGATCCGGATCCCGTCCCGCCCAACGCGGCCCGCCTGCTGGCCAAGGCGTCCAGGCGGCTCGACAGGCTCCTGATCGGAGCCGTGTACGAGACGGACGACAACGATCTCCCCACGGACCCCGAGCTGATCGAGGTCTTCCGGGAGGCCGTCTGCATCCAGGCCCAGTACATCGCCGATCTCGGCGACGAGACGGGGGCCATGGCCAACGTCTCCCAGATGGAACTGGGCAACCAGAAGATCGTCCGGGCCATCTCGGTCGTCGGCAGCGGCACACCCCGGGTCGCCCCGGACCTGCTCGACCTGCTCCAGGCCAAGGGCCTCTTGCCGGTGTACCCGCGCACCTGGGGGTGAGCTGTGCTGCTGCTCCCGACGCACACCGTGACGGTGCTGAGCCGGCCGTCCCCTACGAGGGACCGCCAGAACAACCGGATCGTCGACTGGTCCACGGCCACCAGGACCTCGTACAGAGGCCGCACCGAGCCGCTCAGCTCCTCGGAGACGGTCAGGCAGGGCGATCAGGTCATCACGTACCTGACCTGCTTCCTGCCCCCGTCAGCGGCCGTAACGGAGTACGACCGGGCGGAAGTCGACGACGTCACGTACGAGGTCGACGGCAAGCCCGACGTCCAGACCGGTCACGGCTCCCTGGCGGTGCTCGCGTACATGCGCGTGACCCTGAAGCTGGTGACCGGCTGATGGGCGCCTTCAGGCCGGACAACTCGGCCATCGTGGCACTGGTCCACGAGGACTTCGTTCAGGCCGACCTGCACGAGCGGGCCGACCGGGTGGTGGCCGTCGCACAGGGCAACGCGCCCGTCGAGAGCGGTCGTTACCGCGATTCCATCCACGCCGAGGACGGCCCAGACGGCTCGGTCCTGATCGTCTCTGACGTCGAGTACGCGGCGGTGATCGAACTCGGCACGCGGGATGCAGACCATCCCGCCCACCACACCATCGCCAACGCACTCGATGCAGCAAGGGGCTGATCATGGCCAAGCTCACGCTCGCCTTCGCCTATCAGGGCCACCAGCCCGGTGACGTCGTGGACGTGCCGGACGAGGCGGTCAAGGACCTCGTACGAGCAGGGATCGGGCATCTGGAGGGCGCCGAGCCGGTGCTCCGGTTCGGTCGACTTCCCGAGGTCATAGAGCCCGTCCCGAGCACTCATGAGCTGCCCAAGCGCGGGCGCAAGCCCGAGGCGCTGGGCACCCCGGCCGAGTAGGAGGCCGCGGTGACCACTCCCCTGACTTCCCTGGTCTTCCCGGACGTCGAGGAGATGGTCGTCAACCAGATCCTGGAGGTCCTGACGTACGAGGCCGCCACGGTGCGGCCCGAGGGCGACGCCTTCACCGAGGCACTCCCCTTCGTTCAGGTCGCCCGCATCGGCGGGGCCCGGGTCACGTCGACCTTCCAGGGCCGCCGACTGCACGACGACGCGCGCATCTCGCTCGACGTGTACGGCGCCTCCCGCGTGGAGGCCACCGACGTGATGGCCCAAGTCCGGGCCGCTGTCGAGCAGATGCAGGGCACCTCCCTCAGCGGCGGCTTCGTGCTGCGCACCTGGGAGGAGACCGGGCCGGCTGTCCGGCCCGAGGAGCCCAACTCCAACGTCACGCGCCTCGGCTACTCAGCCGGGCTGCGCGTTCGACCTGCCTGACCCGCGATCCGCCTGGGCCTCTCCAGGCTCCATTCCCAGCCCGTACGGAGGGGCCGTCGCGCCCGACTTCGTCCAGGCGTCCACTCCACCAGGAGGATCAATGGCTGACGACACTCAGGTGAGGGTCGGCGTCGAGGGCACGTTCGTCGTGGCTCCCGTCGGCACCACCGCTCCGACCGACCCGTACTCCCCCTGGGGCGCCGGGTGGGTCGATCTCGGTTACGTGACCGAGGACGGCCTGACCGAGGCCCTCAACGAGAACCGCCAGGAGTTCAAGGCGTGGGGGTACAACAGCGCGGTCCGGACTCAGGTCACCGACCGAGCGACCACGTTCAAGGTCACCTTCATGCAGACCAACTACCTGACGCTCGCGCTGTACTACGGCGTGGACGCGGCGGACATGACCTCGTCGGGCAGCGGCTCCACCCAGTTCCTCGCGTTCGAGGAGCCCCAGTCCAACGAGCCGATGTACTACGCGATCGGCATGGACGTCATCGACGGCGACAAGCCCGCGCGGATCATCGTCGCCCGTGCCGAGGTCACCGCGAAGGGTGACCGCTCGTACAAGTCCGACACGAACCAGGCGTTCGACCTCACCTTCTCGTCCCTCACCGCCCCGAGCGGCGGCAGCTCGATCACGCGCCAGTTCGGCCTGGTCTCCCTGCCGTCCTGAGCCCGCAGGCGGGCCTGGCCACGCACTGAGCGGTCCCCGCCTGCGCCCCTGACCACTGGCCGGAGAGTCCTTCGCGGGTCTGCTCTCCGGCCAGTGCTTTGACCCGCGAAGATCCGCGAGAACCGGAGCACGACCATGAGCAAGCCCAACCGCAAGCGCATCCACCTGGGAACTCTCCGTGCCCAGCGTCTGGAGGCCAAGGGCGCCAAGGAGCTGGAAGTCGATCTGGACGACGAGAAGTTCGTCTTCCCCATGGCCTCCTGGTGGCCGATGACGGTCGTCAAGAAGATCCGCGCCCTGAAGGACGAGGACGCCACCACGATCCTCGCGCTGATCTCGAACCAGGAGCAGGTGGACCGCCTCCTGGAGCTGGGCCTCACCCTGGGTGACTTCCAGGACATCATGGAGGCCCTCAACGAGGACACGGGCGTGGGGCCGGGGGAATCGACCAGCTCCTCCGACTGATCGAGGAGCACCCCTCCGAGCTGCGGCCCGACATCGCCCGGTACTTCCCGGGCCGCTCCCTGAACGAGTTCCACCGCAACGAGTGGGGCTCGGGCTCCATGACGTGGCTGGAGCTTTGGGAGTTCGTCGAGGCCCTCCCGTACGACTCAATGACCCGCTCGGCCCTGGCCGGTGACCACACCCGGCGCCGGTGGACCGAGGCGGAGTACATGCAGGCCAGCTCCCTGAGCCTGATGCAGCACATGATCCAGGTCATGTGGGCGGCCCACCTGGAGGGCAAGCCGCCCAAGGTCGTCCCCTGGACTCTGCCGGATCTGCGGACCCCCGAGCAGCTCGCCGAGGACGAGGCCCGCAAGGCCCGTCGGGCGGCCATCCAGGCCCACTTCCGCGAGGCGACCCGCCCGGGTGCGACCCCGGACCCCGAGTACGCGAGACGCCTTGCTCAGGCCCGCGAAGAGCACCTCCGGCTCATGGCCCAGGCGGCCGAGGAGTCCACAACTGGATAGGGGGCGCGATGTCCACCAACGTCGGATCCGTCGTTGCTTCGATCGTCCCCGACGTCTCGGACTTCGCCTCCCGGGCCGATGCTGCGCTGACCCCCTCGGTCGCGCGACTGGGCGAGAACCTGGGACGCGCCCTGTCCCGGTCCCTCACCCAGTCGCTCGATTTCTCCGGGATCGACAACGCCCTCCGCCGTTCCCTGGACGCCGCTGAGGCGTCTGCCGCCTCCAAGGGCGCCCAGATCGGCAGGCGTTACGGGCAGGCGATGAGAGCCGGCCTGGACTCCGAGCTGCGCGGCCTCCGTGGAGACCTGGACGTCACAGTCCGTCCCGTCATCGACCGGTCCGCCTATCGGGCCGTCATGACCGACCTGGACGTCCTCACGAGGACGCGCACGGTCGTCATCAATGCCAACGCGGACACCACAGCGGCAGCGGCTCAGCTCTCGCTGCTGACCCGCGACCGCCGAACGACGATCCACGCGAACGTAAACGGCTCGCAGGTCGCTCGGGCTTCGTCCCTGATCTCGCGGATCACCGGCGTCGCCTCCTCTGCCGGAGGTGCCATCGGGGGCTTGGCCTCCAAGGTCCTGCTCCTCGGCTCCGCAGCCCCGGTTGTGGGAGCCGTCGCCAACACGGTCGCCGCCATCGCTCCGGCGGCAGCTCTCGCACTCCCCGCGGTCGCTGCTGTCGGCTCGGCCATCGGCGCCGTCAAGGTCGGCACCGCTGGGCTCTCAGACGCATTCAGCCAGGCGTTCAACCCGACGACGCCCGAGGCATACGCCGAGGCGATGGCCAAGCTCTCGCCCCAGGCGAGGGCCCTGGTCGAAGACGTGGCCTCCCTGAAGCCCGCTTGGGAGTCGTTGCGGCTCGACGTCCAAGATCGCCTCCTCAACGGCATAGGCGGTCGGCTTACAGACGTCGGCTCTCGCGTTCTCCCGATCCTGGAAAGCGGCCTTGAGGGCACGGCCGGCGTCCTGAACCAGGTCGCCAAGAACGCTCTGACCGCCGTCGACAACCTTGCCCGCACCGGGATGCTCAAGCAGGTCTTCGACGGGGCCACCAAGTCCCTATCGCCGCTGAGTCGCATCCCCGCCCAGCTCGTCACCGCTTTCGGCCAGGTCGCCGTGGCGGCTCAGCCCGCCTTCCAACGCATCACGGAGGGCGCGGCCGGAGTCGCCGACAAGGTCTCCGCCAAGCTCACCAAGGCGTTCAAGTCCGGCGCCATGGAGAGAGCCATCGACACGGCCGTCTCCTTGCTCGGCGAACTGGGAGACGTCGGCAAGAACGTCTTCGACATCATCGGCTCGATCTTCGAGGCGGGAGCTGGCACCGACGGAGGAACCCTCGGGGTCCTGGAGACGGTCACGGCGGAGATCGCCAAGGTCGTTTCGAGCCCCGAGGTACAGGGTGGCCTCAAGGCTCTGTTCGAGGTCACGGGCGAGATCGCGACGACGGTAGCGCCACTGCTCGGCAGCGCCCTCAAGGGCGTCGGCGTCATAGTCTCCGGGCTCGGAGCGCCCGTCCAGGAACTGGTCGGTGGCCTCGGTGAGGCGCTGCCTGGCGCACTGGGTCAGCTCAAGCCGCTGATGGGGCCCGTCGCTGATGCGGGCCGCCAGATCTGGGAGTCCCTCAAGCCGCTCGCGCCGCTCGTCCTCGACATCGGCTCCTATCTCCTGAACGACCTGGTGGGCGGCCTGGGCGCTGTCCTTCCGATGGCCGCAGACCTGGTCAGCCTCGCCCTTGTGCCGATCGCGGACTTCCTCGGCTTCGTTGACGAGCACAAGGTGCTCTTCGGGTCCGTCGCCACGGGCGTCCTGGCTATCGTCCTGGCGCTGAAGGCATGGGCTCTCTGGCAGAAGATCGTCCAACTGGCGACCCTGGGCTGGGCGGCAGCGCAAGGCGCTCTCAACCTGGTCATGAGCGCGAACCCGATCGGGTTGGTCATCCTGGCCATCGTCGGCCTGGCTGCCGGGCTGATCTACGCGTACAAGCACTCCGAGACGTTCCGCGAGATCGTCAAAGGCGCCATGAAGGCCGTGAAGGAGGCGGCCCTCGCGGTCGTCCGCTGGTTCACGGACAGGTTCATCCCCTTCTTCACCAAGACGATCCCGGACGCCTTCTCAGCCACCGTGAAGTGGGTCAAGGATCACTGGCCGCTGATCTTGGCCATCATCACCGGCCCCATCGGGCTGGCAACGCTCTTCGTGGTCAAGCACTGGGGTCAGATCCGCGACGGCATCTCCGACGCCTGGAAGTCGATCAAGAGCCACACGCTCACACCGATGAAGACGTTCTTCACCGACACCATTCCGGGCTGGGCCCGGACCTTCAAGGACGGTGTAGTCGGCTTCTTCAAGTCAGCTGTCGATGGCGTCAAGTCGGCTTGGGGCAAGCTCAAGGATGTCGCCAAGGCACCGGTGAAGTTTCTGGTGGAGACCGTCTTCAACAACGGTCTGCGCAGGGTCTGGAACGCCACGGCGGCCAAGCTCCCGGGCATCGGCGAGATCAACGAGATGAAGCTCCCCAAGGGCTTCGCGCGTGGCGGCATCCTGCCGGGCTACACGCCGGGCCGGGACGTCCACCGCTTCTACTCGCCGACCGGCGGCATGCTGGACCTCTCGGGCGGCGAGGCCATCATGAGGCCCGAGGTCACCGCGGCTGTCGGCCGAGGCGGCATCAACGCCCTCAACGCGGCGGCCCGTTCGGGCGGTGTGGCCGGGGTTCAGGCCCTTCTGCACCAGGGTCTCCCCCACCGCGCGTTCTGGGGTGGAGGCATCTGGGACGAGCTGACCGACAACCCCGTCACGAACGCTGTGACGGACGTCGTCGGCAAGGGTGTCGATCTGCTGGAGAAGGGGGTCGACTGGGCCCGTGGCGGCGTGGCCGACCTAGCCGAGAAGTCGCTGAAGACCCTGCTCGGGGTCAAGTCGCTGACGGTCGACACCAAGAACCAGATCTGGTCCAAGCTCGTCGGCAACATCCCTGTCGTCCTGGCAGACAAGGTCGTCGACTTCATCCGGGGCAAGGAGGCGGAGGTCGGGGGCGGCGGCTCCTGGGTCAAGCCCGTCAACGCCGCCTACGGCACGAAGTTCGGCGTGAAGGGCCACATGTGGTCCTCCGGGTATCACACGGGCCTGGACTTCCCGGAGGCCGTCGGGACGGCCATCAAGGCCGTGGCTGCGGGCCGGGTCTCCTCGGTCAGCCGATCCGGACCGTACGGCAACCACCTCACCGTCGACCACGGCGGCGGACTCTCCTCGCTGTACGCCCACATGAGCGAGATCGTGGCGAAGGCCAAGGAGACCATCTCGGCCGGCTCGCTGATCGGCCGCGTGGGATCGACCGGCAATACCACGGGCCCGCATCTCCATCTGGAGGCCCGGGTCAACGGCAAGCCGGTGGATCCCATGCCGTACCTCACCGGTGGCGGCAGCGCTCTCAACACTCCTGGATCGGGTGTCGAGCGGTGGGCCGGAGTGGTCCGTCAGGCCCTGGGCCTGGTCGATCAGCCGTCATCACTGGTGCAGACGACCCTGCGCCGGATGAACCAGGAGAGCGGGGGCAACCCCCGGGCTGTCAACAAGTGGGACAGCAACTGGCAGGCCGGGCACCCCTCGGTCGGCCTGATGCAGGTCATCGGGCCCACGTTCCGGGCGTACGCGGGGCGCTTCAAGAACAAGGGCCCGTTCCTCTACGGGACGTCGATCGACCCGCTCGCCAACGTGTACTCGTCGATGCGGTACGCCCTGGCGGCGTACGGCTCGCTGTCCCGGGCCTACAACCGGCCGGGCGGCTACGCCAAGGGCGGCTTCCCCAGCATGGGCGAGTTCGCCTGGGTCGGCGAGGAAGGTCCGGAGCTGGTCCGCTTCAAGCGGCCGGCTCAGGTCTATCCGCACCAGGAGTCGATGCGGATCGCCCAGCAGATGGCCGTCAGTGCTCAGGTCTCTATGACCCGCTCCAGCGAGGGACGAAGCGGCGACGTGAACTTCTACGCCACCACGACGGACAAGCCGACCCGGCAGACGGTCATGAACGCCCTGAGCGACTACCAGGCGATCAACGGCTCTCTCGTCATCGCCTGATCAGAAACCGGAGGGGCAACCATGCCGATCTTCGTACGCTCCTCCGGAACCGTCCCGGGCGGCGGTATCAACCCGCCGCCGATCGACCCGCTGGAGGTGCCCAGCCTGTCCTGGACGGACACCAGGGGACGCACGACGTTCCTGTCCGACTGGGAGAACGGCTGGCTCCTCCAGCCCGGTATCCGGGGCCTGGACTTGCCGGGCTACGACTTCTACACGGATACCTCTCCGCAGATCGACGGCAACACTCTGCGGGGGCTTCGGGCAGGGCCCCGGGAGATCTTCCTCCCGGTGGCCTTCTTCGACACCAGCCGCTCGGGCTTCATGGCCCGTAAGCGGTCCTTCTTCAGCACACTCAACCCCCGCCTTGGGCTGGGCACCCTGGCCATGGCCGAGGCAGATGGCTCGGTCCGCACGATCGAGGCGTATTGCGCCTCCGGCGCCGAGGGCGACTTCGGGGAGAGCAACTCGGGCCTGCGCTGGCAGCTCGTGGGACTGACCTTCTCGTGCCCCAGCCCGTACTGGCTCGGAGAGCCGGTGCACGCGGAGTACGGCGCCGGGGCGAGCGGGAGCTTCTTCCCAGTCCTGCCCCTGGTCGTGAGGGACTCCCAGGTCCTTGGACAGACCACGATCGAGAACCCCGGCGACGCCAGGAGCTTCCCGGTCTGGACGATCAATGGGCCCATGACCTCGGCGGTCATCACGAACAACACCACGGGCCTGAGCTTCTCTGTGACGGCCTCTCTCAGCTCCTCGGACGTCCTGGTCGTCGACACCCGCGAACGAGTCCAGACGGCAGTCCTGAACGGCTCGACGAACTGGTGGCCCAACCTCGCCACAGCCTCGGTCCTGTGGGGCCTGGAGCCCGACGAGAACGACGTCTCGCTGACCCTTGTCGGCACGGATAGCACCACGGTGGTTCAGCTCGACTACCAGCCGCGCTTCCTGACCGCGTAGGGGGTGATGACGTTGGAGGAGCCCTTCGTCACCGTCCAGGTCCGGGACGACAGACTGTCCATCGTCGGGGTGGTCGACGACTTCACCTCGCTGACGCTCACACCGCGCTTCAACGCGGTCGGCGCGTACGTCTTGAGCATCGCCGCGGACTCCCCCAAGGCGGCGATGCTCATCCCGGGCAACGGACTAGTGATCCGCCGCGGATCCACGGTGCTGATGTCCGGTCCGATCCGGGAGCCGAACTGGGAGTCCGGCGACGGCGGCACGGGCAAGCTCACGGTCAACGGTGTCGACGACATGGCTCTTCTGGCCGGGACTACCTGCTGGCCCAACCCCACTGCCGCCGCCTCTTCCCAGACGGACCCCGTGTACAAGATCTCCGGGGTCGCGGCCGAGACAGCAATGCGATCCCTGGTAAACCTCAACATCGGCCCTGGCGCCCACTCGGCCCGGAAGATCACGAACCTGACGCTGGCGACCGACGGCGGGAACGGGCCGTCTATCACGAAGCAGCTCACCCAGTTCGACAGCCTCCTCACGGTCCTCCAGGACATCGCCAAGACGGCGGGCCTCGGCTTCCGGATCGTCCAGGTCGGCGGCTACCTCCAGTTCCAGGTCTACGAGCCGGCCGACCTGTCGGGCACCGCGAAGTTCTCGTTCGGTCTGGGCAATCTCGCGGACGCCTCGTACTCGGTGACTGCCCCGACCTGCACGAAGGCCATCGTCGTGGCCGGAGGAAACACCAGCGCCCGCGTGGTCACCGTGGTAACCCGGGCGGACCCGGCCTTCCCCGGCCCGTGGATCGAGCAGTTCGTGGACAAGACCGATGTCGACTCTGCGGGAGTCGACGCGGCAAGCCAGGCGGCCCAGGCCGCCGACGAAGCACTCACGGCCGGAGCCGCACAGGGCAGCTTGAGCATGACCCCTACCGATACGCCGCTCCTCCAGTTCGGGCGGGACTACTCGGTGGGCGATCAGGTCTCGTGCCAGGTCCGGGACGGCTTCATCACCGACGTGATCCGCGAGGTCAGCATCAGCTTTGACGCGCAGAGCGGATACGTCGCCAAGGCCACCGTCGGCTCCACGGACGCCACGGACAACAAGGACGCCATCGCCCGGCAGTACGCGTACATCCGGGCCATCTTCAACCGGCTCAGGCGCCTTGAGACGCGCAAGCCGTCCTAGCGCAGAGAGGCCGCCATGACCCAGAGCAGCTTCCCCTTCGGCTCCTCCAGCATCGCCACGGAGGACCAGTGGTCCTCGATGTTCCGCATGACGCAGGTGGACGGCGTCTATGCGACCAGCGAGGCCGACACTGACCTCCGCGTGACGGCCTCCAACGCCTCAACCCTCGCGGTTGGGGTCGGAGAAGCGTGGATCCAGGGGACCTATTTCAAGAATGACGCCACCCTGAACGTCTCCGTGCCGACGAACTCCGGTGGTGTGACTGCTCGGAAGGACCTCGTCGTCCTGCGTCGGAATCCTTCCGCCGACACCGTCTCCGTCCAGTACCGGACGGGCGGCACCAGCTTCCCGTCGCTGACGCAGACACTGAACGGCACCTGGGAGCTTCCCCTCGCCCAGGTCACGGTGGCCGCCGGAGCGTCCGTCGTACCGCCGTCCGGGGTCACTGACACCCGGTGGTTCGTGGGCCGGCCCGTCATCCTCGGGAACTCCTCGGACACGCGGCCTCCCGTGCGTGGCCAGGTGCGGATCCTGAACGGCACGGACATCTACATGGGTGACGGCAGCGCGTGGAACTTCTTCGGCTCCGCCGAGGACATGGCGGCCAAGACCTACACGCCGGTGTGGGACGCGGGCGGCACCACCATCGACTGGGGTGCGGGCTCCATCAACCGAGGGCGCTACAAGCGGCTTGCGGGGAACATCTACTGGGTCAAGATCCAGCTCCAGCCCACGGGGAATCCTCCGGGGTATGCGGACCCGGTCCGCGTCACGCTGCCGTTCAACACCCAGGGCTCCACCCGCGAACTGTTCACTGTGGCCTACAGCCAGGCATCCGCGAACGGCGGCGAATCCTTCGTCGGGACGGCCATGACCTTCCCGACCACGGACGGGGCCAACAAGATCGCGCGCATCCGCGTACCGCTGTCCAACGGGATCTCCGCCACGACTGCCGACGTCAACAGCCGAAGCATCTTCACGAACGACCCCTTCAACATCCGTACCGATGACGTCCTGACGATCACCGGCACCATCGAGATCGCCTGATCTGGGCCCTACTGATCAAGGAGGGCCCCATGGCTCGCCACCTCTTCGGCCTCTCCCCCTCTGACGTCACTGTTCAGCAGGTCGGCGAGGACATGAAGCTCCGTCCGGGGTCCGTCGGCACCGCCTGGGACGCGCTGAGCGGCGGTACCCAGCTCACCGACCTGACCGACCTGAGTGGCACCCCCAGTACGACCGTGACGTCCGACGCCAACTCCGTGATCGGGTTCTACGGCCCGGACAACGTCACCACGATGTACCTGGACTTCGGCTCCCCCAGCCGCGTTCTCATGCAGGCCACGGACCTCGGCGACGCCATCGCAGAGCTGCGGATCGACAAGCTCGACAAGTCCGGCGGCACCCTGGCTGGCCCGCTGATCCTCGACGCCGACCCGGCCACGGCTCTCGGCGCGGCCACGAAGCAGTACGCCGACGGGTTCCTCCCGCTCATCGGCGGCACCGTCAGCGGTGATCTCGGGATCACCGGCACGACTTCGAGTCCTACGGTCAGAGGCGGCACGGCCTCCGCAGCGAACCTGACGCTCAACTCCACCTCGCACGCCACGAAGGGGAAGATCTTCCTCGGGGCGAACTCCGCGTACGACGAGGTGAACAAGCGCCTCGGGATCAACACCACCGCCCCGACTCAGGCGGTCGAGGTCAAGGACGGCTCGGTGTACGTGTCGACGTCGAGCGGCGTCGACCCGTCGTACGCCACGCTGTCGAACTCCGGGCTCGCCTTCACCGGGAGCGGCGGGTCCGTCTCCGGCCTCACCTCAGCGAGCGGCCTCGGGGGCACTCTCAACGTCTCCGGCTCGCTGGCCGTTTCGGGCAGCCTCTCGGTCACCGGTGTGGGACAGATGCAGTTCGCGCGGAAGACGGCCGACCAGTCGAAGACGTCGACCACGACGCTCGGCAACGACACCCACCTCTTCCTGCCGGTGGTCGCGAACGCGACGTACGGCTTGTTCCTGCTCTGCGTCTTCTCGGGCGGGACCACGGGGGACATCAAGTTCGACTGGACTGTCCCGTCCGGCACGGTTCTTCGGTGGGCCGACCAGACCGGGACCTCCGGCCTGAACACCGACGTCGATGTCTACTCGGCGCCCGGAGGAACCACCCAGGTCGCCTTCCAGATCTGGGCCACTGTGGTCACCTCGTCCACGGCGGGCAACGTCCAGTTCCGGTGGGCCCAGAACGCCACCGACGCCACGGCCACCATCGTGCGCGCGAACTCGATGCTCCAGCTCACCCGGGCCGCCTGAGCCCCGTGCTCCAGCCCGGGACGGTTCCTGGGGGGGGTGGTGCGCCCCAGGCCAGCTCCCACAATTCTGAACTCGGAATCCCGACTACGGATATCGTCGCCACATGGCCCGTTCCTGTGTGTTCTGCGGCGGTACGCCCGTTACCAACGAGCATGTCTATCCCCGCTGGTTGGCCCAGGGATTCCCTGAGGTCCCGCCCACTGAGCGCGCAACCATGGTCTCCCACTCCGATCACAAAGGTCTGCGACTCCACTCCGGCCGCATCCTCACCACCCAGGTCAAGGCCGTGTGCGAGCCGTGCAACAGCGGCTGGATGAGCGCGCTTGAAGGCCGAGTCCAGCCATACCTGCTCCCCATGATCAAGGGCGAGATCACAGAGCTGCCGCCGGAGGCTCAAGAGGTACTGGCGACCTGGACTGTCAAGACCGCCCTGATGTGCCAGGTCTTGCATGCTCAGAAACCACCCCTTGTACCAGCCGAACTCTTCACGGACCTGTACCGGGATCGGGCACCTGCCGATGAGATGAAGGTGTTCTGCGCCTACAGGATGCAACCCAACTATCTCAACGGCCCGAGCCCCATCGAGCACCGCTCCATGCCGAGCAGGAACCGAGACCGCACAGAGGACGGGCAGGAGTTCGAGCGGTGGGTCACCGTGGTGACCATGCGGATCGGCTTCGCGGTGCTTCAGCTCATGGCAGCCGGCCCCAAGGGGCTGCGGTACGAAATCGGGCACGGTGACTTCGCTCCCTATGTACAGACGCTGTGGCCCGTACGGGAGACGTTCTCCTGGCCCCCGCTCGCCATGAAGAGGGTCAAGGAGTTCGACGCCTTTGCAGACCCCCTCAGCGAGGTGAAGCGGCCGTTCCCGCGACACTGAGTCCTGCCGAGGCGCCAGTGGAACCGGATCACCCAAATCGATCGCACCTGTAGTACAGGTGCGATTACTGTCCTAGCATGGACGACTTCCTCTCTTTCGAGAGCTTCTTCGGAGGCGCAAAGAAGGCTGCTCACCGAGCCATGGACGAGCATGGACGAGGCGAATACGACAATTTTGCTCTGCAAGGCGGTGTCGCCATCGAGAAGCTCGCCAAGGCGGTTCTGGTCTCGATGAATCCTGTCTACCTGCTAGAGATGCGCAACGGGAATCCAGACATGCTCCTGTATCTAGGTGGACACCTTGAGTTGAGCGAGGACAAGGTCCGCACGGTCGGCGCCAAAGACGCCATCAAGCGGCTCCGCACTCTGGGCATACTGCCGCCCGACCCTCAGCTCGACATGCTCATCGAACTTCGCAACGGCACCGCTCACACCTCGACGGGAGACAGGGCTAAATCCCTACTTCCAGCCTTTGTTGAAAGCTCATGGATTCTACTCAAGAAGGTGGACATAGACATCGGCGACTTCTGGGAGCGCTGGTCGAGTGCGGTGATCATTGCCGTCGATGAGCAGCGCAGCGAGGTCGAACGAGATGTCGAGATTCGGATCAGGCAATCTTGGCATCGCTTCGAAGACCGCTTCGCGGGCCTACCTGACACTGCACGAGAGCGGGCGCTCGCGCAGCCTTCCTCCACGCCATACCCATTCGACATGAGCCATTTCAGAGGACCGAACAGGTCTCATTACTACATCCTTGCCACCGTCGGGTGCCCCTGTTGCGGAGGCACCGCCATGTTGCAGGTCCAACCGTCGAGGGACACCAAGCTCGATCCTCGGCTTCACATGGATGCCCTGCACTGCCCGTTTTGCCTTCTGTCACTGGAAAGCGCGGCTGAAGTCAAGGCGGCGGGCGTCCAGAACCCCTGGGCATTGGAAACTCCACCGCAGACCGTAACCGTGACTGGCTTCCAAGTCCTGGATACCGAGTCAGAAGACTAAAGGCCTGACATATCCCCCGAATCTGTGGCTACCTGCCGTGGCTCACGTATGCCCCCACAGCGCCGGGTCCTCCTGCGCACACCCCGCGAGGAGGTCCCCCGTTGATACCTGAGCCGCTCAGATCCCTGGCCGCAGCCGAGGACTCGGGCCCCAACATCGGCAAGCTCATCGGCCAGTTCGCCCAGTACGGCATCGTCGGCGTGGTCGTCGTCCTGCTGATCCTCGGCGTGATCGTCCCGAAGTACGTCATGACCAACCTCACGGCCGACAGGGACAAGTGGCGCGAGGCGTTCGAGAAGGAACGCGAGGCCCACCAGCTCACCCGCGAGCAGCTCGCGAAGGCCGAAGAGCGCGGGGACGTCGCAGTGGAGCAGGGCAAAACCCTCACCCACCTCCTCGAAGAGCTGGGACACCGGCCCCAACTGCGCGGGAGCGTCTGAGATGTGGCCCTTCACCCGACAGGTACACACGTCTCCCGAGGCGGAGACCGCGAAGAGGGCCGCCGAGAAGTCCCTCCAGCGGGCCCAGGCCCACCAGCCTGAGGTCGAGGCCAAGCTCACCGAGAGCCGCCGGGTGGAGGAGCAGCTCAGAGCCCACAACAGAGCGAACCGCTACAGCGACTGGATCGAGGGCATTGTCCTCGGCCGGCTCAGCGACGGTTGAGAGGAGGCTCCATGTACGTCCTCGTCCTCTACGTCCTGCTCGGCATCGGCCTGGCCGCCTCGGTCGGGTTCCTCGTCCTGCACCGGCCCCGGCGCTTCTTCCGGATGGTCGAGATCAACGCGTCCTGGTGGGTCATCATCATCGGCCTGCTGTACGCGCGCTCCCTCGTGCTGCTGGGAATCCGCGGTGCGCACCCCGAGTCATTCTGGGACGCGGTCATCGGCATCGGCTTCCTGGCCGCGATCGACGCCCTCCTCCTGGTGCGGTTCTTCTCGTATCTCCGGTACCTCCGGGAGAACCCCGAAGGCCCTCCCACGGCCTCCTGAGCCGCTTCCCCCTGACGGCCCCTCCGGGTAACGCGTAACGGCACCGGAGGGGCCGTCCTCATTCCCGCCAGACCTCGAAGGAGGCCCCATGCCTGACCTCTGGATGCCCGGCGCCGAGCGCCTGGATGTAGGAGACCACGCCCCCACCGACGGCGGCCCCGCTAAGGCGGTGGCACACGTGACCTGGGACCGCTCCGCCACGAAGGCCAAGCCCCAGGACCTCGTCCCGTACGCCAACCTGCGCTCGTACTTCGGCTCCAACTCGGCCGGGCGCCAAGTCGCTCCCCATGTCCTGTGGGACCCGTTCACGGGCAAGGTCGTCCAGTTCTTCCCGGCCAACTCCCGCTCCCTGTCGCTGCGGGATCTGGCCGGAGGGACCCGGACCAACCGGGCCGGCTCGGTTGTCATCCAGGTGGAGGCGCTCTTCTTCCCTTGGTGCCGGGTCGGCGGGAAGACGTACGAGAAGCTCACCGACACCCCGTGCAAGGGGTGGGACGAGCTGCATGCCTGGGTGGCCTCCTGGGGCGTGGCGGACTCCTGGCCGATGGGGAAGCCCGACGGCTTCACGCCGAAGCGTGACGAGCGGATCTGGCGGATCAGGAGCGGCTGGTACGCCCACGCCCAGGTCCCGGAGAATGACCACACGGACCCGGGCTTCTGGCCCGACTTTCTGACGGTCAAGCCCTCCACCAGCACCGCGAAGTACGAGCCCTTCCCGGGCCAGTCCTTCTTCATGAGCGGCTCGAAGCCCGCCCTGGGCAAGTCCACCCCCATCTTCACGGCCATGGGCAAGAGCCTCGTGGCCGAGGGCTGCGGCCTGTACAAGGAGGGCCCCGGCCCCAAGCTCGGCCAAGCCGACGTCGACTCGTACGAGAAGTTCCAGCGCAAGTTGGGCTTCACCGGCCCGGCCGCCAAGTGGCCGCCGGGGCCGACCTCGTGGGCCGCTCTCAAGGTCCCGAACGTCTAATCTGGTACCTACCTCGCACCTCTGGCGCAATACGCCAAGCGCCCCCGATCTCCTCGTGGAGGTCGGGGGCGCTTTCGTGCGTCTAGCGCTGGTTCCTCTTCTCCAGCTCTTCGACGTAGTTGTACGCGGCGTTGCTGCCCTGCTTGCCAGGCGAAAGCTTCACGATCGCCTTATCCTTCTCAGGGTTCCCGCTGAGGTACGCCTCGGTGAGGACGTACGGCAGGCCGTCCACCCGGAACCGGATGCTGCCGTCCGGGTACGCGCTGACTCGGACTCTTCGACCATCGGGAAGCTCGATCGGATCGGCAACGAAGTGCGCTTTGAGCGGCTGATCAGCCATACAGACCTCCGGGTCATACAGGCTCGACAGAGCGCTCAACGTACCTCCGTCCCGCTGACTGGCGTCGGCAACCTGGTAAGAATCTTGTCGTGGATGCTGGAGTTGCGGCCGTCTTGGGTGCGGCCATCGGCGGTGGGTTGGCCGGACTGACGGCCATAGGCACGAGTTGGTTCAACCTCAAAACGACCCGTCAGCAACTCACGGCACAGCAGTACGAGGCAATGCGTCAGCGCCGGTCTGAGAGCATCCGTGAACGGCGGGAGCCACGCGCCAAGTGCTATACGGACTTCATGGCCGGAGGACAGCGGTTCGTCAAAGCGCTCGGGCAAGCACACATGCAAGGCACATCAGACGTCCATTCGCAGGCCAGGGCCTTGGATGATCTGCTACACCCGATCGTGATCTGGGGTCCTGAGAGTGTTGCTGCGACGGCGCGTGACGTCTGTGCGGCAGCAAGCCGCCTGAGCCACAAGATTCGCACCGAAGAGGTACCCGTCCCGGCCATGCACGGGCTTGAAGTGGCAGAGCGGCTGCGAGACTTCATCGAAGCGGCCCGCGCCGCTCTGGAAGAGGACGGCAATGTTCCGTAGGAAGCCGTCCTGATCAGTCCTCCAAGTCGATAACGAAGTCCACCACGGTCGCCCTCGAACAAGACCACCTGGGACGCTCCGTGTGTCCCGAAGGGCTGATCGCCCGATCTCAGATCGCCCCCTCCGGCTTCGGCCGTGAGGGGGCCTTCTTTGCGTTCAGGCGGTCTTGACCGTGAGGCCCTCATGGGTGACGGTCATAGAAGTCTGTAGAAGCTAAAGGACTTGGGGAGAGCCATGACGCTACGGTTCATCGCGAAAGACCCGGAGACCAACGGGGACAACTGCCCGACCGTCTGGGTCGACGAGAAGAGCGGGGACTTCGTCGTCCAGGGTTGGAAGGCGGATGCGGAGACGGAGCGGGAGTGCCTGGAGACGGGCGGCATCCCCGACACCGAGGCGGTCGTCCGACTCCCGGCGCGCATGGTGGAGGCGATCAGGGAGGCGTGTGATGTCGCAGCCGGTTCCGCCGTTCGCTGACCTCCTGGCGAACTGCCGTCACAGCGCCGTCCACCTGGAGACCAGGGACGTTTACGGGGTCGAGAACGAGGACGAGGACTTCGCCGCCTGGCGAGCCGGCCATCGGCACACCCCGGAGAACCGGGACGAGTGGTGGAACGACTTCCACACCTCCGTGGCCGAGGCCGTGGAGCGGGGCGTGAGGGTCCGCCGGGCCCGAGTCGTCTCTGAACCCCTCTCGGAGTACGTGAAGTACGAGCACGCGTCCACCTTCCAGAACGTCCTGGCCGGGGAGGAGGTCCGGTGGCTTCCGCGTCGGTTCGCCTCGGACCTGCTGATCCCGGGCAACGACCTCTGGCTCTTCGACACCGACCTGATCCGCTTCGGTCTCTTCTCCGGTGACGGGACCTTCGTGGGCCATACCCTCAGCGACGACCGCACCCTGATCAAGAGCGTCTCCGAGGCGTTCGAGAGCATCTGGAACAGAGCCCTCCCGCACGACAGCTACAGCACCTGAGCGAGGAATGACCGAGTCACCGACAGCCGCCGTACAAGCTGCCCGGCGCCAGCTCGCCGCCCGCCTGCGGGAGATCCGCAAGGAGGCAGGTCTGACGGCCACAGAGCTTGCAGGGCGGCTGGACTGGTACCCGTCCAAGGTCTCCCGCATCGAGCACGCCCGGACTCCTCCGTCGATAGCCGACATCCGGGTCTGGTGCGCGGCCTGCGGAGCTGAGAGCGCGGCGAACGACCTGGTGGCCTCCGCACAGTCCGCCGATTCGATGTACATGGAGTGGCGCCGGGTGCAGCGCACCGGCCTGCGGCACCTCCAGGAGTCCCGGGTCGAGCTGTACGAGCGCACCCGGCTGTTCCGGATCTACTGCTCCACCGTGGTCCCCGGACTCCTCCAGACGCCCTCGTACGCCACGGCGCTCCTCAACTCGATCTCCCGTTTCCACCGGACGCCGAACGACGTGGAGGAGGCGGTGGAGGCCCGGATGCGTCGGTCCCGGGTGCTCTTCATCAACGGCAACCGATTCTCCGTGCTGATCGAGGAGTCCGTCCTCCGGTACCAGGTAGGCGATGCCGAGACCATGGCGGGCCAACTGGGCTATCTGCTCACGCTGATGTCCCTGCCCTCGGTCAGCCTCGGCGTGATCCCCTTCTCCGCCTCACGCCCGCTCTGGACCCTGGAGACCTTCAACGTCTTCGACGATGCCCGGGTCCACGTCGAACTGCTGTCAGCGGCCGTGAAAATCACCGCTCCCGGCGAGGTCGAGCAGTACGTCCGGGCCTCCAAGGAGATGGCGGACATGGCCGTATACGGCAGCGCGGCACGGGACTTGATCACGGCTGCCATTGCCCATCTGGGGTAGGACTCGTAGAAAACCATAGAAAAGCGTGGAGGCATCGTTCGCGCCTTCCCTACCGTCGCAGCACACCGCTTGCTGTCGGGTCATCTCGCACCTCTTGAACGGTCTATGACGCACAGTCAGGCGGCGTCCCTGGACGTTCGACAGCCGACGAGGTCCCGATGCCATTGACCACCTCATCCCGCCCGACAGGGCACCCCGGATACTCCGAGACCCTCCCCGGCCTGGAGGAGAGCGCCGAGGCCGCCCGCAAGCTCGTGAGGACGGCGCTCGCCACCTGGCACCTGGACGAGCTGACGGATGCCGGGACTCTCGTAGTAACCGAGTTGGTGGCCAACGCGGTGAAGCACACCAACGCCCGACACATCCGGGTCGTCGTCTCCAGACCGAGCGAGAGGTTCGTGCGGATCGGCGTGGTCGACAGGGCCCGCGTCATGCCGGAGATGACCAAGCCGGGCGACGACCTGATGACCTGCGGCCGGGGACTCCTCCTGATCGACGCCCTGGCCGAGCGCTGGGGCACCGACATGTACCGCTGGGGCAAGCAGGTCTGGGCCGAGCTGTTCTGTAGGCCGGCCGCATGAGTGAGCAGACGCGGACGACGGCGTGGGTCGGGGATCAGGTGCACGACTCCAACGCGGGCCGGGAGGGGATCGTCACCGACATCAGGGCCGGTACGTACGTCCTGCGCCCCCTGCACTCCTGGACAGACCTGTGGACGGCTCCTGACGTCGGGTGCCTGGAGATCACCGTCTCGCGCGAGGAGCGGCTCAGGCGCCGCGAGGAGGAGCTGTGACCCGCATACCGGAAGACCGCATGAGCGTGCTCCTCTCGGCGTACGAGTACGAGTTGGGTTCCTGCTTCCGATGCCCCCGCAAGGGCACACAGGTGACCCGCATCGGTGAGATCCGGAGCGAGGAGGGCGAAACTCCTCTGCACGCGTGCCGGGAGTGCGTACAGGAGCTGCTCGTCATGCACGAGCGCTCCATGGAGCGGATGGACACCCGGCCCCGGGTCATCCAGTTCCCCCGAACCCCTCGCGGAGTAGAGGCCGACTGACCGGCTCCCCCCTACCCGCGAGGAGAGAGGCTCCGGTCGCCACAGAACGGCAGCCGGAGCCTCTCGTCACAGCACGATGATCGTTCCGTCCGTTGCCATCCTCGCGTTCCACGGGAGGTTCGAGGAGTCGAGAGCGTTGACCGATCCGGTCCAGGCAGGTGCCACGGGCCACTCGGATCCACCGCCCTGAAGGTATTGCTGGGCATACAGCGTGGACGGGTTGCCGACCGTAATCATGCACCTGTCCGGAAATGCAGAACTGAACCCGACGTGGACATAGGCCGTCGGGTTTTCCGCCTGCGCTGCCGTAGTAATTGAGGCCACACTCGTCTTATTCGAGTTGTTGTCGTTCCAGCTATCCGCGCACGCCTGGAGGCCATCGTCGACGGTGACCTCCGGCTCCGCAGAAGCGGAGTTCTGCACCTCCACATCAACCGACTGAGCTGCACCGATCCACACGGCAGCACCGACGAGGACAGCGGCCAGAGCGACGACGGCCACCTTCTTCCGCGTCGACATAGAGCGCCAGAATCCTGGCTTCTCCGGAGGTCCTGACGGGAGCGGCGGGATACCTCTTGGGCTATTTAAATTCATGGATCCGACACTAAGCGGTACGACCCCTCTGAACCTCATCCACCGCACATTCCTGAGGGATTTCCAGCAGAATTCAGATACTGCACCGCACTGGCCGATATCCTGCGCTATCGCGCCGTCAGCTCGCGCCACTCCCGGAGGCGCTGGGCGTTGCGCTCGTTCCTCTCCCGACTCCGCCTGTTAGCGCAGGGTCGGCAGAGCCGCTTCCCCTTCGGGTTCCGGTACACGTTCTCCTCGGTCAGCTCGTGGCCCCACTTGCAGACCTCCTTGAGCCGACGGTTGGCCGACTGCTCCGACTTCGTGGCCCAGCGGCAGTTCCCGGGCTCGTACGAGCCGTTCGTGTCGATGCGGTCCAGCGTCAGCCCTTCCGGCCGGACCCCCATGTCCTGGAGGAAGTTCTCGAAGGACCTCCACCGCTCGCACACCGTGATCCCCCGGCCGCCGTAGCTCTCCCAGCCCGTAGCCTTCGGGTTGGTGCACCGCGTGATCATGCCCTGCCAGGTCTTGTACGTCGGGGTCCCGGTCATCCCGTGGGTCAGGTGAGGAGGAGCCATCTCCTGGCGCACGCACCCACAGGAGCGGGTCTTGCCCCAACTCCCCCGAGCGAGCGTCCAAGGCTTCCCGCACTCACAGATGCAGTGGATCTTGTACGGCACGACTTCGGTGACCGTGAGGCGATCGAAGCGGTCCCCCGGCCAGATCTTGTACTTGGGCTCGATGAAGTAGGCCACCAGACGCTCCGAAAGTCTCAAGTAGATGAGTGCGAATGAACGTATGGTGGGCGACCTTGAGGACATCCACCCCGCCCAGCAGCGCACCCGCCGGTGACCTCAACAGCGCCCGCTGGGCCGGGGGTTCGAGGTCCCCGAGGAGCAGAAACCGCAGGCCGCCGGAGCGCACGAGCAGGCTGACGCTCGCGTCGTTCGGGCTCTCCGGCGCGACGACCGGCCACGCGCCGGGCGGCGGGGGCCACACCACCTGCCAGGCCAGGGCCCCCGTGCGCCGCTCCTCCCCGACGGCGGCCCGGGTGAGGGGAACGCCCCGCCGCGCCGCCTCCCTGCGCACGAACTCCACCTGGTCCGCGGGCTCTTCGAGGCCGGTCGTCTCGATCGCCCCCACCGCCCGGCCCCGCAGCACCCCGGGCAGTCCGGCGACGTGGTCCGCGTGGAAGTGGGTGAGCACGACGAGCGGCACCCTGGTGATCCCCAGCGTGCGCAGGCACCGGTCGACGAGCTCCGGGTCGGGTCCGGCGTCCACGACCACGCCCGTTCCCTCACCCGCCGCGAGGACGGTCGCGTCGCCCTGTCCGACGTCGCACATCACGAGCCGCCAGCCCGGCGGCGGCCACCCGGTGATCACCCGGGTCACCCCCGGCGGCTGCGCCACCACCAGCGTGAGCAGCAGCCCGCAGACCCCGCACCACCAGGGGTGCCGCAGCAGTCCCCGGCCGGCCAGGACGACCGCGCCGGTGACCAGCGCGAGCAGCCCCGCCCCGGCCCAGCTGCCGGGCCAGTCCACCCCGGCGCCGGGCAGCGCCGCCCCGGTACGGGCCACGTCCGCGATCCATCCGGCGGGCCAACTCGCGCACCACGCCAGCGCCTTGGCGACCGGCAGGGCCGTCGGCGCGGTCGCCAGCGCGGCGAATCCCAGGACCGTGGCGGGTGCCACCGCGAACTCGACGAGGAGGTTGCAGGGCACCGCCACCAGACTCACCCGCGCCGACAGCACCGCGACGACCGGTGCGCACAGCGCCTGCGCGGCCCCGGCGGCGGCCAGCGCCTCCGCCAACCGGGGTGGCACCCCGCGCCGGCACAGGGCGGCGCTCCAGCGGGGCGCGAGGGTGAGCAGTGCCCCGGTGGCGAGGACGGACAGCAGGAAGCCGTAACTCCGTGCCAGCCAGGGGTCGTAGAGCACCAGCAGCAGGACGGCCGTCGCGAGCGCCGGGATCAGTGATCGGCGGCGCCCGGTCGCCAGGGCCAGCAGGACGACCGCCCCGCAGGCCGCGGCCCGCAGCACGCTCGGGTCGGGCCGGCACACGACGACGAAGGCCAGCGTCAGCGCTCCGCCGAGCAGCGCCGTCGCGCGCAGCGGGATGCCGAGCCGGGGGGCCAGTCCTCTGCGCTCCACGCGTTGGGCGAGCCCGGCCGGGCCGATCAGCAGGGCGAGGATGATCGTCAGGTTGCTCCCGGAGACGGCGAGGGTGTGCGCGAGGTCGGTCTCCTTGAACGCCTCGTCCAGCTCCGGTGTGATGCGCGAGGTGTCGCCGACGACCAGGCCCGGCAGCAGCGCCCGCGCGTCCCCCGGCAGCCCGTCGGTGGCCTCCCGCAGCCCGGCCCTGAGCCGCCCGGCCAGCCGCTGCGCCCCCGACGGGCCCGCCACGACCTCCGGCGCCCCGCGCCCCCGGACCCGCGCGACCGCCGCGACCCGGTCCCCGCCGGCGAGCGCGGGCGCCAGCCGCGCGGTGATCCGGACCCGGGTGGAGGGCAGCAACCGGAGCCAGGGAGAGGTCCCTTCACCTTCCCGCCCCTTGTCGCCACCGTCGATGAGCAGCAGCACCGGCGTCCGCGTCACCACCGTGCCGTCGCGCGTCCGTACCCGCCGCACCTCCGCGTCGGCCATCACGGAGACCGGCGCCATCCGGTCCCCGTGGACGCGGGGCCGGGTGAGCCGGGGGTCGGAGGTGATCTCGACCTCGGCCGTGACGGTCGCGTACGCGCTCGCCAGCGCGGGCACCGGCCCCCGGCGAAGATCGGCCCCGTGCAGCCCGGCCGAGGCGGCGGCAGCGGCCACGCACAGCAGCACCGCGCCGACGGCGACCCGGCCCCCCGACCGCCGGCCCCTCACCAGTACCGGTGCCGCCACGATCACGCAGACCGCGACGATCCCGGCGACCCACTCCCCCGGGACGTCCAGCGTCAGCGCGGCCGTCGCCCAGGCGGCCAGCGCGGGTGCCACGAGCCGGAGGTCGGCCGGCCCCTCCTGGCGTGGATGGGCCGCGCCGAGCCGCCCGGGGGCGGCCTGGTCCCGGGACATGGGCGTCATGGCCGTACGAGGTTGCGGAGATCGGCGAAGCGGCGTTCGCCGATGCCGTTGACCTCGCGCAGCTCGTCGACCGAGCGGAAACCGCCCTGCCGGGTGCGGTAGTCGACGATGTGCTGGGCCAGGACGGGCCCCACGCCGGGCAGGGTGTCGAGCTGGTCCACGGTGGCGGTGTTGAGGGAGACGGGCGCGGCGGGCCCGCCCGCCGCCGCACCGGCGGCCGGTGCGGGGGCGGCCGGTGCGGGAGCCTGTGGGCCGCCGCCCACGACGACCTGCTCCCCGTCCACCAGGAAACGCGCCCGGTTGAGCCCCGCCATGTCCGTGCCCGGCTTGGCCCCGCCGGCGGCGCGCAGCGCGTCGGCGACCCGCGATCCGGCCGGAAGCCGGTGGATGCCCGGTTCACGGACCTTGCCGCTGACGTCCACCACGATCTCGGCCGCCGCGGAAGGGCCCGCGCCGCTCGCCCCACCGGCCGGTCCGGAACCCGCCGCCGTCGCGCTCGGCCCGCTCGGCTCGCCGAACGGCGCCCCGGCGCGCACCACTTCGGGCGCCCGTACCGCCTGGGTGCGTCCGCCCCAGAAGTGCTGCACGGCGAACCCCGCGGCGACGACCAGCACCACCGTGAGCGCGACCGCGTTGCGCCGCTCCAGCCCGCATCTGGCCTGGAGCCACACCGGCAGCCGCTCCCGCAGGGCGAGCCCGGCCCGGCCCCGCCACTCCTCGGCGCCGGAGACTGGGACAGGGACGACGCCGGGGACGACGGGAGCCGCCCGCACCTCACGCTCCTCGTCGGCGGGCTCGCTCCCCCGCTCGGCGAACATGGTCTCCGCCCGGCGCCGCAGTTCGTCCGCCGACGCGTACCGCTGCCCGCGGCCGTGCCGTGCGGCGGCCCGGCGGCGCTGCCGGGCGCGGACGTCGGAAGCGGGCCCCCGGCCCGGCCCGCTGGCCGGGAGCGCTGTGCGTGTACGTGATCGAAGTGCCATGCGAGGAGGATCGGGCACCCCGCCCAGCCGCGATGATCTTGCTCGATTTCCGTGGATCACCGCCCGGTTGTGGAAAACCCGGCCACCCGCACGAGTGAGCGACACCGGCACCCAGCACCCGCACCCGCCGCACCCGCACCGGATCGCACCGGATCGGATCGGGCGCCCCGGCCCGACCCCCTCGGGCCCGCTCACCGAGGAGAGACGACCGCCCCCAGCAGCCCCGGCCCGGTGTGCGCCCCGATGACCGCCCCGACCTCGCTCACATGCAGGTCCGCCAGGCCGGGCACCCGCACCCGGAGCCGTTCCGCCAGGGCCGTCGCGCGGTCGGGTGCGGCGAGGTGATGGACCGCGATGTCGACCTGGGCGCCGCCCGCCCGGTCGGCGACGATCTCCTCCAGGCGGGCGATCGCCTTGGACGCCGTGCGCACCTTCTCCAGGGGCTCGATCCGCCCGCCCTCCAGCTGGAGCAGCGGCTTGACCGCGAGCGCGGAGCCCAGCAGCGCCTGGGCGGCGCCGATCCGGCCGCCGCGGCGCAGATAGTCGAGGGTGTCGACGTAGAAGTAGGCGGAGGTGCCTGCGGCCCGCTTCTCGGCGGCGGTGACCGCGTCGTCGATGGTGCCGCCGGACTCCGCGGACTCGGCCGCCGCGAGCGCGCAGAAACCCAGCGCCATCGCGATCATCCCGGTGTCGACGACCCTTACCGGCACCGGTGCCTCACGGGCGGCGAGGACCGCCGCGTCGTAGGTGCCGGAGAGCTCGGCGGAGAGATGGAGGGAGACGATGCCTCCCGCTCCGGAGTCGGCGACCTCGCGGTAGGTCTCGGCGAACCGCTGGGGGCTGGGCCGGGAGGTGGTGACCGGGCGGCGTTTCTGGAGCGCCTGGGCCAGGGACCGGGTCGAGATCTCGGTGCCCTCTTCGAGGGCCTGGTCACCGAGCACCACGGTCAGGGGTACCGCGGTGATGCCGTGGCGCTCCATCGTCCGCGGCGGCAGGTAGGCCGTTGAATCGGTGACGATCGCGACATGGCGGGACATGAGCTGGAGGTTACCTGGCGTAGCGCCCGGGCGGCAGCCCGACCCCGCTCACCTGGAGAGGCCTTGACCGGATCAAGTCGTGCTCTCGGGACGGGGCTTCTTCTGCCAGGGGCGGGCCACCCGCTGACCGGGCGGGGTGATCGCGGGCGGCGTCGGTTCCTCGGCGGTGCGGGCGCCCGGGGTGTCGGGCCACGTCTGCTGCCGGGTGGCCGCGGAGTCGGCCTCCGGCGCGTCGGGCCACGGGGGCGGGGCGGCGGCCGGGGTCTCGTCGGTGGCCGTGGTCCAGTGCCGCAGGGCTCCGGCCTCGACGTCGATCTGGGCGCTGAGGCTGTCCAGGTCGTCGTCCGCGAACCGGCGGGCGCGGTCGCGGGCGGCCCAGCGCAGGGCGTCGGCGGACTGGACGACGCGTTCGGTGCGCTCGCGCAGCGCGGGCAGCCGCTGGGCGAGCGTGGGGCGGTCGGGCTCGGACTCCAGGCGCCGCAGTTCGCCGTCGAGTTCGTGTCCGTGGGCGCTGAGCCGCTGGAACAGGCCGAGGGACTCCTTGAGGGACTCGTCCTCGGCCACGCCCGCGTGCAGGGCGTCCTGGGTGGCGCGCATCGAGGTGCGCAGCCGCAGCCTCAGTTCGGCGAGTTCGCCGGCCGCGCCGGGCTGGACCATGGACTTGGCCCGAAGCGTGTGGTCCTCGACGGTGCGGCGGGCCTGGGTGATGGTGCGGTCCACGCCCCGCTTGGCGGCGCCGACCACCTTGACCGTCGCGTACGCGCCGAGCACCAGGAAGAGCACGAAGAGCAGAGCCACCACCGCGATCACCGCCTCCACGAGACTCCTCCTCCGACCGGGCACGAGCTGATCCGTGCCGCCCTTCCACGGTAAACGCAACGGGCAGGCCCGGAGTTCCGGAAGAACCCCGACCCTGCCCGCACCGCACCCCTAGGGGATCCCAGGCCCGGGACGCCGGGCGGCCCCGTCAGGCCGGAACGATGTTCACCAGCTTCGGCGCCCGCACGATCACCTTGCGGATGCCCGCCCCGTCCAGTGCCGCGACGACCTTCTCGTCGGCCAGCGCGACCTTCTCCAGCTCCTCGTCGGAGATGGCGGGCGAGACCTCCAGGCGGGCCTTGACCTTGCCCTTGATCTGCACGACGCAGGTCACGGACTCGTCGACGACGTACGCCGGGTCGGCGACGGGGAAGTCCCGGTGGACGACCGAGTCGGTGTGGCCCAGCTTGCGCCACAGCTCCTCGCCGATGTGCGGGGCCAGCGGCGCGATCAGCAGCACCAGCGACTCGGCCACGGACCGCGGCACCGCGCCGTCCGCCTTGGTCAGGTGGTTGTTCAGCTCGGTGACCTTGGCGATGGCGGTGTTGAAGCGCATGCCCTCCAGGTCGCCGCGCACCCCGTCGATGGCCTTGTGCAGGGCGCGCAGCGTGTCCTCGTCGGCCTCGGCGTCGGAGACGGCGACCTCACCGGTGGCCTCGTCGACGACGTTGCGCCACAGCCGCTGCAGCAGCCGGAACTGGCCGACGACCGCGCGGGTGTCCCACGGGCGGGAGACGTCCAGCGGGCCCATCGCCATCTCGTACAGGCGCAGGGTGTCGGCGCCGTACTCGGCACAGATCTCGTCCGGGGTGACCGCGTTCTTCAGGGACTTGCCCATCTTGCCCAGCAGCCGGGAGACCTTCTCGCCCTGGTAGTAGTAGGCGCCGTCGCGCTCCTCCACCTCGGCGGCCGGTACGGCGATGCCGCGCGCGTCCCGGTAGACGTAGGCCTGGATCATGCCCTGGTTGAACAGCTTGTGGAACGGCTCGGCCGACGAGACGTGGCCCAGGTCGAACAGGACCTTGGACCAGAAGCGGGCGTACAGCAGGTGCAGCACGGCGTGCTCGGCGCCGCCGACGTACAGGTCGACACCGCCGTGCGGCTGCCCCGCGCGCGGGCCCATCCAGTACTGCTCGATCTCGGGGTCGACCAGCTTCTCGGAGTTGTGCGGGTCCAGGTAGCGCAGCTCGTACCAGCAGGAACCGGCCCAGTTGGGCATGGTGTTGGTCTCGCGGCGGTACGCGCGCGGGCCGCGGCCGTCGCCCAGGTCCAGGGTGACGTGAACCCAGTCCTCGTTGCGGGACAGGGGCGTCTCGGGCCGGGTGTCGGCGTCGTCCGGGTCGAAGGTGCGGGGCGAGTAGTCCTCGACCTCGGGCAGCTCCAGCGGCAGCATCGACTCGGGCAGGGCGTGGGCGATGCCGTCTTCGTCGTAGACGATCGGGAAGGGCTCGCCCCAGTAGCGCTGGCGGCTGAACAGCCAGTCGCGCAGCCGGAAGTTGACGGTGCCCTCGCCGGTGCCGGTGCGCTCCAGCCACTCGGTGATGCGGGCCTTGGCCTCGGCGACGGGCAGGCCGTCCAGGGAGACGCCTTCGCCGGAGGAGTTGATGATCTTCGCCTCGTAGGAGGAGAAGGCGTCCTCCCAGGTGGCGGTGTCCGTGCCGCGGCCGTCGGTCGGCTCGACGATGCAGGTGATCGGCAGCTCGAAGGCGCGCGCGAACTCGAAGTCGCGCTGGTCACCGGCCGGGACGGCCATGATCGCGCCGGTGCCGTAGCCCATCAGGACGTAGTCGGCGATGAAGACGGGGACCCGCTCGCCGTTGACCGGGTTGGTGGCGTACGAGCCGATGAAGACGCCGGTCTTGTCCTTGGCCTCGGCCTGCCGCTCGACGTCGGACTTCGAGGCGGCCTGCGCGCGGTAGGCGGCGACGGCCTCGGCCGGAGTGGCGTGCCCGCCGGTCCACACGTCGTGGGTGCCCTCGGGCCAGGCGGCCGGGGTGAACTTCTCGACCAGCGGGTGCTCGGGGGCCAGCACCATGTAGGTCGCGCCGAACAGGGTGTCGGGCCGGGTGGTGAAGACGGTGATGTTCTCGCCGTCGATGGGGAAGTCGACGCGGGCGCCCTCGGAGCGGCCGATCCAGTTGCGCTGCTGCAGCTTGATGGCCTCGGGCCAGTCCAGCGCGTCCAGGTCGTCCAGCAGCCGGTCCGCGTAGGCGGTGATGCGCATGTTCCACTGGCGCAGCTTGGACTTGAAGACGGGGAAATTGCCGCGCTCGGACCGGCCGTCGGCGGTGACCTCCTCGTTGGCCAGCACGGTGCCCAGGCCGGGGCACCAGTTGACGGGCGCGTCGGAGGCGTACGCCAGGCGGTACTCGCTCAGGACGTCGGCGCGGTCGGCGGCGCTCAGGGTGTCCCAGGAGCCCCGGCCACCGGGGACGGCCCGCTCACCGGACTCGAACTGGGCGACCAGCCGGGCGATCGGACGGGCCTTGCCCGCCTCCTCGTCGTACCAGGAGTTGAAGATCTGCAGGAAGATCCACTGGGTCCACTTGTAGTACTCCGGGTCGATCGTGGCGATCGAGCGGCGCTTGTCGTGGCCCAGGCCCAGCCGGCGCAGCTGGCTCTTCATGTTGTCCATGGCGGCTTCCGTGGACACCCGGGGGTGGGTGCCGGTGGCGACCGCGTGCTGCTCGGCGGGCAGGCCGAAGGCGTCGAAGCCCAGGGTGTGCAGGACGTTGTGGCCGGTCATCCGCTGGAAGCGGGCGAAGACGTCGGTGGCGATGTAGCCCAGGGGGTGGCCGACGTGCAGACCCGCGCCGGAGGGGTACGGGAACATGTCCATGATGAACTTCTTGGGCCTGGCCACCAGCTCCGGGTCGCCCGCCAGGTCACCCGTGGGGTTGGGTGCGGCGTAGGTGCCCTCGGCGTCCCAGAAGTCCTGCCAGCGTGCCTCGATCTCGGCAGCCATGGCAGCCGTGTAGCGGTTCGGCGCGGCCGCTTCCACGGCGGCAGCGGGGTTCGTCTCGCTCATGATCCTCAAGCTCCATCGATCGTCTCTGCCGGCGACTGTGCCTCCCGGGAACTTCCGAACCACCGTCCGGAACGTCCGGAGCTCCTCGGGAAACGAAAAATCCCCTCACACAGGAGGGGACGCCGCGCTGACTCCGACCTGCCGGTTCGTCCGGCGGTCGGGACTGATCAGCGCGGCTCGCTAAGCAGAAGGCGTACGGCACGCATGGCGTCAGGGTACCGCAGCCGTTGAGCAAGCTGCGACGCAGATACGTATGCCCTCTAGGCACAGGGTGCCGAGCACTCTGTGCCCAGATGACGGACGGCGTCGAACGGCGTCGGACGCCACCGAAAGAGGAGCCGCACTGAACATCAGTCAAAAGTTACTTCGCGTACCACCCGAGAAGGGGCATCACAACAGGCCCACAGCCCTTTGGTAACAACGCAATAACTCAAACCCCGTACCGATCGGTATGGCTCCACTTAGAGTGCGGCAGCGGGACCGCCTTCCCGAACTGCTCGGAGTTGCCCCCATGAACCCTCGTAGTAACAGCACGCTCCCCAAGCCGGGCCGGTCGGCCTACGGCTTCGCGACGGCTGCCGTCCTGGTTCTCATACCCGTGGTCGTTCTGGTCGGAGGTGACACGGTCCTTGACTTCCTGAACTTCGGCGCGGGCGTGCTCTCGCTCGTCTCGCTGAGCTGCTCGGTGATCTGGGGCCTGGTCGCCCAGGACCGGATCTTCCTCACGCCGCAGCAGCGGATCGTCGGCCAGGCCGTGCACCGCACGACCGCCGTCGCCTCGATCGCGTTCCTGCTGCTGCACATCACCACCAAGGTCGCGCTCGACCACACCCAGCTGATCGGCGCGCTCGTCCCCTTCTCCCTCGGCGTCACCGGCAGCGCGGGCCTGATCGGCCTCGGCTCGCTCGCCGGACTGCTGATGATCTTCGTGGGCATCACCGGCGCCCTGCGCAGCCAGTTCGCCTCCCCCGCCGAGGTCGCCGCCCGCTGGCGCGCGATGCACATGCTGGCGTACCCGGCCTGGTGCTTCGCCCTGGTCCACGGCCTGTACTCGGGCCGCGAGGCGAAGCCGATCTTCACCATCCTGTACAGCCTCTCGCTGGCCGGCGTGATCGCCGCCCTCGCCCTGCGCGCCTCGCCCCGCCCGGTCAAGCGCCGGGTCGCCGACCGCATCCAGGCGATCCTCGGCAGCCCCGACCGGTCCGTCCTCGACGACCTCGACGCGAGCCGCGCCCGCAACTCCGAGTCCGGCTCCGGCTCCGCCCTGCCGGGCTACGAGAACCCCCGCGCGCGCAGCGCCCCGTCGCCCTCCTACGAGCCCCCGGCCGCCGAGCCCCGCAACGGCTTCGCCGCCGCCTACCGCACGGTCACCCCGAACCAGGGCGTCCCGCAGCAGCCGTCGTACGGCGCCGACCAGACCGCGCGGACGGACATGCAGCCCACCCAGGCGATGCCGCGCTACGACAACGGCGGCAGCACCTCGGGCAGTTGGCCGATCCCGTCCCCGCCGCCGGTCGGCGAGGCGCCCCCGTCGGCCTACGACCCGCTCCAGGACACGGGATACAACATCCCCACCTATGGCAGTTCGGGCACCGCGGGCTATCTCAGGAGTGATGTGCGCGACACGGGTGAGTCGAACACCGCGTCCGGCGCGTACTACCCGAACGACACGTACAACAGCGGTCCCGCCACTGATCAGACATCCGGTGAGTCGTACGACTTCGGCGCACCGGGGTCGGGCGAACCTTGGAACATGCCTTCCGGAGGCTATAGGTGAACGAGGCCCTGCCCGACGTCCCCGAAGTCCGCGTGGTCGGACTTCCCCAGCTCACGTCGGGCTTCGACCTTGTCGAAAGACTCGATCTGCCCATGCACCTCAAGGTGCACGGGCCGCTCGAACCCATGGGCGGAGAGGCGCTCGCGAAACTCTCCGAGAACATCAACCTGAAGGGCCGCGGCGGCGCGGGCTTCCCGTTCCACAAGAAGCTGCGCTCGGTCGCCGAGGCCGCGATCAAGCGCGGGGTGCGGCCGGTCGTCGTCGTCAACGGCAGTGAGGACGAACCGGCCTGCCGCAAGGACACGGTGCTCATCAACCGCGCCCCGCACCTCATCCTGGACGGCGCCCTGCTGTGCGCCGAGGCCCTGGGCGCCCGCACGCTCGTCATCGGCGTGACCCGGGAGTCGACCCAGCGCTCCATGGAGGCCGCCCTCGCCGAGCGCGGCCTGAGCAACGGCCGCCGCTCGGCGCTGCGCGCGCGGGTGCAGCGCAACCCCGTCCGCATGGTGACCGGCGCGGCGGCGTCCCTGGTCCGCTCCATCGACGGCGGCCCGGCGATCCCGCCCGGCCGCAAGACCAGCGCCTCGCAGAACGGCGTGGGCGGCGCCCCCACCCTCCTCTCGAACGCCGAGACGTTCGCCCAGCTCGCCATCGCCGCCCGCATCGGCCCGGAGCGCTACGGCAACACCGGCCTGTACGACGAGCCCGGCACCGTGATGCTGACGGTCTCCGGCGCGGTCGCCCGCCCGATGGTGATCGAGGCCCCGACCGGTGTGCCGCTGCGGTACATCCTTCAGCTGGCCGGCGCCCCGCCGGTGCCGCAGGGCGTGCTGACCGGCGGCTACCACGGCAAGTGGATCGACGCGGCGACCGTCAACGAGGCGGTCGTCTCCCGCGACTCCCTGGCCGCGGTGGGCGGTGCGCTCGGCGCCGGCGCCATCCTGCCGATCACCCAGGAGACCTGCCCGCTGGGGGAGTCCCTGATGGTGGCGAAGTGGCTGGCCGAGGAGAGCGCGGGCCAGTGCGGCCCCTGCTACCTCGGGCTGCCGGCCGCCGCGCGCGGCATGGAGGACATCCTCAACGGCGGTGGCCCCGCCGCCCTGGAGGCCCTCAAGCAGGTCGCCAAGGCCGTGAAACGGCGCGGCGCGTGCTCGCACCCGGACGGCTCCGCGATGTTCCTGGAGTCGACCATCAAGGCGTTCACCGACGACCTGGCCGCCCATGTCCTCGGAAACGGCTGCGGACGGCCCGTGGAGGGCGTTCTGCCGCTCTTCGAGGGCGGCAGGGGCCCCTCGGGCATCCCGGGCGGCGGCGAGGCCGAGGAGGAGAACGGACCGAGCCGGCAGAAGATCTACGTCGACTGGACGCTGTGCCGGGGCCACGGCCTGTGCGCCGACATCCTCCCCGAGGTCTTCGAGCTCGGCGCCGACGGGTTCCCCACCGTCGCGCAGGCCCAGGTGCCCCGCTACGCCGAGGCCAAGGCGCTCCGCGCGGTGCGCCGCTGCCCCGCTCTGGCCCTGCGTCTGGAGGAGGAGTCCGCCCGCGACAAGACCCCGCCGCGCAACCTCCCGGTCCTCTCCCAGGGCCGCGGCCGGCGCGCGTTGGGCCGCTGAGACGACGAACGGCGAATGACGAACGACGAACTCCCCGCCCTCGGCGGGGAGTTCGTCGTTCGTCATGAGGTGCGGCACACAAAAAATCCCGCCAGATCGATCAGATCTGGCGGGATCTCGCTGTGGAGCTAAGGAGAATTGAACTCCTGACCTCCTGCATGCCATGCAGGCGCTCTACCAACTGAGCTATAGCCCCTTGCTTCGCTCCGCCCGGTTTCCCCGGCGGCGACGCCAACATTACACGGTCGGCGGGGTGGAACACCAAATCGTTTCCGTCCCGCCCCGCTCACGCCGTGACGAACGAGTAGAACCGCTTGAGCGTGCAGTGCTCTTCGAGAAGCCGGCCGTAGATCGGCTCGCCCTCGAGTTCGCGGTACGTCTCGATCGGGTCGCCTTTTATGATCAGCGCCCGCGCGCATTCCTCGCACCAGTACTGGTAGTCGGGGTTGACCGGCTCCATGTCACGGACGATCGGCGTCCCGCTGCCACACCAGTCGCACTTTCGCCTGTGTGCACCCATCGATCAGCTCCAGCTATGGCCGCAGGCCGTGCACACGTAGGAAATGCCACCGTTGTCACCGAGGACCTGTGCGACATGAAGGGAACCGCAGGAGGGGCAGACGAGACGGGTCACCGTGTCCCGGGTCAACACCGCCCCGGGGGGTACGTCGACCTCCCCGAGGATGCTCGCAGGCATCGCCACTCCCTCCCGTCGGGCCGCGCCCCCTTCCGGCCGTTTGATTCTGCCACGGCCGGACCAATACGGTCAGCGACGCCTCAGTACCAGTCCGGACACGGCACCCGCCGCGGCCGCCCAGGACAGCGCGAACGTGCCCGCCCGCAGCGCCTCCGAAGAGGTATACGCCCCGAAGACCCCGAGTGACTCAAGCAGGTCGCAGAACAGTCTCGGGGAAGTGACGTGAAGATCACCGTTCGGCGGGCATCGGGTCCGGCGCGGGTGGGCAGGAACACGGCCGCGTCCATCCCGACACGAGGAGCGCCGAGGCCGTGAGCACCTCACCCGCCGTCCCCGCCCCCGTCCCCACCGCCCCCGGCGGGCTGCCGCTGATCGGGCACGCCCTGCGCCTGGCGCGGACCCCGCTGCCGTTCCTCACCTCCCTGCGCGAGTACGGCGGCGTCGTCCGCGTCCGCCTGGGCCCGACCCCCGCGTACGTGGTCACCGACCCGGCGCTGACCCGTACCGTGCTGGTCACCGAGGCGGCGAGCTTCGCCAAGGGCGGGAAGATCTTCGACACCCTGCGGTTCGTGTTCGGCGACGGTCTGGCCACCATCGCCGACGGCGACACCCATCTGCGCAACCGGCGTCTGATGCAGCCCATGTTCAACAGGGCCCACATCGCCACCCGCTGCACGGCCATGATCGAACAGGTCAGGTCGATGACCGGGGCATGGGAGGACGGCCGTCCCCGCGACGTCTTCGCGGACATGAACGACGTCACCCTGGCCGGCTTCCTGGTCGCCGTCTTCGGCACGGACCTCCCCGAGAACCTCCGGGGGGAGTTCACCGCGCTCATGCCCGACATCATGAGAGAAACGATTCGTCAGACGCTTCTGCCCCCTTGGGCGGCCAGGCTCCCGCTGCCCGCCCACCGCGCCTACGCGCGCCGGGTCGAGCGCCTGCGCGCCCTCGTCGACGAGGCCGTCGACCACCACGCCCCCACCGCCGCGACCGGCTGCCCCCACCACCCCGGGCCGCCCGCAGCCGACGGACACACCGGGCTGTTCCGGACCCTGATGACGGGCGAGGAGCCGCTCACCCGCCGGCAGCTCCAGGACGAGGCCATCACCCTGCTGAACGCGGCGATCGAGACCTCCGGCACCACCCTCGCCTGGGCCCTGTACGAGATCACCCGGCACCCCGGGACGGAGGAGCGGCTGCGCGCCGAACTCACCGCCGTCTGCGGCGACCGGCCCCTGCGCCCCGAGGACCTCGACCATCTCCCCTACGCCCGGCGGGTCCTGAAGGAGGCGCTGCGCAAGTACGGGCCGGCCTGGATCGTGACCCGCACCACCACCCGGGACGTCGACCTCGGCGGCCACCGCATCCCCGCGGGCGCCGACATCGTGTGGAGCCCCTATCTCCACCAGAACGACCCCAGCCGCTTCCCCGAGCCGGACGCCTTCGACCCCGACCGCTGGACCCTGGACCGCACCCCCACGACCCGGGACGCGTTCTTCGCCTTCGGGGACGGCCGCCGCAAGTGCATCGGGGAGAACTTCGCCTGGGTCGAGCTCCAGATCATCCTGGCGACCGTCCTGCAGACGTGGCCGCGGCTGCGGCTCGTCTCCCGGCCGCCGCGCCCGCAGACGGCCATCACCGTCAAACCGGACCGGCTGACCATGGTCTTCGGGACGTCCTGACCGCGGGGCGTTCACCGAAACCGCCGCGGGAAAACAGAAATCCCGCCGGATCTGATCGATCCGGCGGGATCTCGCTGTGGAGCTAAGGAGAATTGAACTCCTGACCTCCTGCATGCCATGCAGGCGCTCTACCAACTGAGCTATAGCCCCTTGCCGCGTTCTTCCCGCTCAGCGGGGCGAACAAGAAGAACTTTAGCCTGCGACCTGCCGGAAAGTGAAATCCGCCCGGTCGTCGCCCGGTCGTCGCTCAGTCGTCGTCGCCGAGCACCGGTTCCGGCAGCGTGCCGGCGTTGTGCTCCAGCAGCCGCCAGCCGCGCGCGCCCTCCCCGAGGACGGACCAGCAGCAGTTGGACAGACCGCCGAGGCTCTCCCAGTGACGGGCCTCGAGACCCAGGAGACGGCCGATGGTGGTGCGGATCGTGCCGCCGTGGCTGACGACGACGAGGGTGCCCCCGTCGGGCAGCTTGTCGGCGTGCCCCAGGACGACGGGGGCGGCCCGGTCGGCCACCTCGGTCTCCAGCTCGCCACCGCCCCGGCGGACCGGCTCACCGCGCTTCCACGCGGCGTACTCGTCGCCGTGCGCGGCGATGATCTCGTCGTGCGTCAGCCCCTGCCAGACGCCCGCGTAGGTCTCCCGCAGGCCCTCGTCGTGGGTGATCTGGAGCTCGGTGAGGACGGCGAGCTCGGCGGCCGTGAGCGCGGCGCGCCGGAGGTCCGAGGCGACGATCGCGTCGGGCTTCAGCGAGGCCAGCAGCCGGGCGGCACGGCGCGCCTGGGCGACACCGGTCTCGGTGAGGGGGACGTCGGTGGTGCCCTGGAAGCGGCGCTCCACGTTCCACGCGGTCTGCCCGTGCCGCCACAGGATGACGCGGCGGCCCCGCCCGGACCTGCCCGCGCTCACCTCACCGGTGGCGCTCACCGCCACTCACCGGCTTCCTCCGTCTCCTCGGCGGCCTGGAGCTTGGCGTGCTCCTCGGCCTTGCCGCGGGTGGCCTTGGCGTCCTCGGGCAGGTCCAGCTCGGGGCAGTCCTTCCAGAGCCGCTCCAGGGCGTAGAAGACGCGCTCCTCGCTGTGCTGGACGTGGACGACGATGTCGACGTAGTCGAGCAGGATCCAGCGGGCGTCGCGGTCGCCCTCGCGGCGCACCGGCTTGGCGCCGAGCTCCTTGTTCAGCCGCTCCTCGATCTCGTCGACGATCGACTTGACCTGGCGGTCGTTGGGCGCGGAGGCCAGCAGGAAGGCGTCCGTGATGGACAGTACGTCGCTGACGTCGTAGGCGATGATGTCGTGCGCGAGCTTGTCGGCGGCCGCCTGGGCGGCGGTCTGGATGAGCTCGATGGAGCGGTCGGTCGCGGTCACTGCAAGGCTTTCCGTCGGCGGTCGGTTGACCTCAAGGGTCTCACGGCCGCCGACGGCGCCCCACGCGATCGCAGCCGCGGGCTAGGACGACGAGGGCTCGTAGTCCTGGCCGAGGATCACCGAGACGTTCGCGTTGGACGTGACCTTGCCCTTGGTGACGGCGCTGGTGGGCAGGCCGAGCGTCTTGGCGACCTCGCTGGCGTTCTCCTTGTCTCCGGCGTCGGTGTAGACGACCTTCGACGCGGACTGGGCGGCGGACGCCGTCCCGGCCTCGATGAAGGTGAAGCCGCCGTTGAGCAGGACCACGCGGACCTTCTCGGTGTTGTCCTTGACGCCGCTGGCGTTCTGGACGGAGACACGGACCGCGGCGTCCTTGTCGGGGCTCTTCGCGGTGCCGCCGAGGACGTCCTTGACCACGCTGCCGCTGGCCTCGGCGCTCAGTGTGCCGTCGCCCTGGACGGGCAGCAGGGCCGTCTTGTAGTCGCCGCCCTTGGCGCGGTCGGCGAGCTTGGCGAGGAACGTGCCGAGGTCCTTGTCGGTGAGCGAGGGGTCCAGGATCTGCGCGAGGGTCTGCACGGTGACCGTGGCGCCCTGCGCGTCGGAGGACATCTTGCGCAGCACCGCCTGCATGACCTGGCCGAACCGCTCCAGCTGCGCGTTCTGGGCCTCGCCCGAGGCGCGGTAGGTGGCGTAGGCGACGGCCATCTTGCCGCTGAGGGTCTGGGACTTGCCCTTGTGGACGAGGGTCGCGGCGTCCTTCTTCTTCTTGGCGTCCGGGTCGGGCACGTCCGCGTCGGTGTCGACCTCGATGTTGCCGACGATGTCGACGAGGTTCTGGAGGTAGGGGGTGTCCAGCCGCCAGGTGCCCTCGATCTCGGTGCCGAGCACGGTGTCGATGGCGTCGCGGGTGCCGGAGGAGCCGTCGTCCTCGACCGACTTGGCGAGCGTGGTGGTGCTGCCGTCGTCGTCGGACAGGGCGAGGGAGTTGGGGATCAGGACGGTGGTGCCCTGCTTGGTGGTGGTGTTGTTCACGAGCAGCGCCGTGGAGGTGCCGCCCTCCTTGGTGTTGTGCAGATGGACGACGATCACGTCACGGTTCTGGGCGCCCGCGGCCGTCGTCGTCCTTGCCTTGTCGTCGCTCGCGGACAGTCCGGGCAGCTTCCCGGCGTACCAGAGGTAGCCGACGCCGCCGACCGCGGTGAGCGCCAGGACGACGACCAGGGCGACCAGCCGGCTGCGGGCGCGGCGCTTGGCCTCCTCACGGCGCTCGGTGCGGTTCTCGGTGAAGTTGAGCCAGTCGATGACGTCCTCGGAGTCGCCGTCCGGATCCTCCACGAACGCGAACTGCCCGGTCTGGTAGTCCCGTTCGGGGCTCTCCGGCTCCTCCGCGGGGCCGGCCTGCTGCGGGATGTAGGCGGTCTGCTCGGCGACCTGCGGCTGCGCCGGCTGCTGCTGCGCGTGCTGCTGGGCGCCCGTCGCCGTCTGCTGCCCGTAGGGGTCGTACGGGGCGGCCTGGGTGCCGTAGGGGTCGTAGGCCTGCTGGGGGTACTGGCCCGTCTGCTGGGGCTGCTGTGCGCCGCCCGTCGCGTAGGGGTCGTAGCCGTAGCCCTGCTGCTGGGCGTACGGGTCGTAGGCCTGCTGCGGGGCGGCCTGCCGGTAGACCGGCCTGCCGTACTCGTCGTAGCCGACCAGTTCGTACTGGTCGTCCTGGTCGCCGCCGTAGCCCGCGTCGTATCGGTCGTTCACCGGTAGCCCCTCTCGGCTCACTCGCCGCGGTACAGCTCGCGCTTGTCGATGTAGCGCACGACTCCGTCCGGCACCATGTACCAGATGGGGTCGCCCTTGGCGACTCTTCCACGGCAGTCCGTCGAGGAGATGGCGAGCGCGGGAACCTCGACGAGCGAGACGCCGCCCTCCGGGAGGCCGTGGTCGGTCAGCGGGTGGCCCGGACGGGTGCACCCGATGAAGTGCGCCAGGGAGAACAGCTCCTCGGAGTCGCGCCAGCTGAGGATCTGGCCGAGGGCGTCGGCGCCGGTGATGAAGAAGAGGTCCGTGTCGGGGTTGAGCACGCGCAGATCGCGCAGGGTGTCCACGGTGTAGGTGGGGCCGCCGCGGTCGATGTCGATCCGGCTGACCGAGAACTGCGGGTTCTCGGCGGTGGCGATGACCGTCATCAGATAGCGGTCCTCGGCCGGTGACACCGCGCGGTGCGACTTCTGCCACGGCTGCCCGGTCGGTACGAACACGACCTCGTCCAGGTGGAACTGCGCGGCGACCTCACTGGCCGCCACGAGGTGCCCGTGGTGGATCGGGTCGAAGGTTCCGCCCATGACGCCGAGGCGGCGCTTGCCGGGGTTCGACGGGCCGTTTCCCGGGCCGGTAGGCATGTCCTGCTCTCCCATGCGTGCAGACCCTACCGGCCCGGTCTGAGAGCCCCGGTCCACAGCCCTGCGGACAAATCAGCGATCGCGGTTGAAACGGGTCGTGATCCACAGCAGCAGGAGAAGGATCACGAAGGCGCCGCCACCGGTGAGGAGGGGGCTGAGGCTCTCGTGGTTGCCGCCGTGCTCCTCGCCCTCGGCGGCAAGGGTGACCAACTGGGCAGCGGTGCTGTGGAAGCTCATCTTCGGCAGGACCTATCCGGTGTGGGCGGGATAAAGATGTCGGCCCATCGTAAGCGGGGGCCCGCGCACCGATCACGCCGACTCCGCCATTGGAGCCGCGCGTTGCCGCCGGGGAACTCCGGGGCCGGTTCAGTCGTCCTTCTGCCTGTAGCCCCGCAACAGGAACCAGGCGGTCAGCGCACAGCCCACCAGCATCACCACCAGCACGACCCGGAGCAGATCGCCCGATCCTTGCTGTTCGGCCGCGTTCGCCGCCTCGGCGAGCCAGGCGGACGCGGGGTGGTGCTCCATGACGGGTCTCCTTCGCTCTACTGCCCGTCCACGCTATCTCCGCCTAGGCTGGGCTCTGCTTCGGGGGCGCAAAGGACCGCACAAGGGTCCGTAAAGGATCAATCTTCAGCGCATGGGGGAAGACATGTCCGACGACGGCCACGAGTCCAACGGTCACGAGAACGTCCCGAGCAGGCAGCGCAGGCGCTTCCCGGGGATCTCCTCACGGGCGTACGAGCACCCGGCCGACCGCTCCGCCCTGGTCGCGCTGCGCAAGCTGAGCGGGTTCGACACGGTGTTCAAGGCGCTGAGCGGGCTGCTGCCCGAGCGGAGCCTGCGGCTGCTGTTCCTGTCCGACTCGGTGCGGGTCTCGGACGAGCAGTTCGCCTATCTCCACGACATGCTGCGGGACGCCTGCTACATCCTGGACCTGGAGAAGGTCCCGCCGATGTACGTCAGCCAGGACCCCAAGCCGAACGCGATGTGCATCGGCCTGGACGAGCCGATCATCGTGGTGACGACGGGGCTCGTGGACCTGCTCGACGAGGAGGAGATGCGGGCGGTCGTCGGCCACGAGGTGGGCCACGCCCTGTCCGGCCACGCCGTCTACCGCACGATCCTGCTCTTCCTGACGAACCTCGCCCTGCGGGTGGCGTGGATCCCGCTGGGCAACCTCGCGATCATGGCGATCGTGACCGCGCTGCGCGAGTGGTTCCGCAAGTCGGAGCTGTCCGCCGACCGCGCGGGCCTGCTGGTCGGCCAGGACCTCCAGGCCTCGATGCGCGGCCTGATGAAGCTGGCCGGCGGCCACCATCTGCACCAGATGAACGTGGACGCGTTCCTGAAGCAGGCCGAGGAGTACGAGGCGGGCGGCGACCTGCGCGACTCCGTGCTGAAGATCCTGAACGTGCTGCCCCGCTCCCACCCCTTCACCACGGTCCGCGCGGCCGAGCTGAAGAAGTGGTCCGAGACGCGTGACTACCAGCGTCTGATGGACGGCCACTACCCGCGCCGCAGCGAGGACAAGGACACCTCGGTCACCGACTCCTTCCGGGAGTCCGCCGCCAGCTACGCGGGCAACGTCAAGAGCTCCAAGGACCCCCTGATGAAGCTGGTCAGCGACATCGCGGGCGGCGCGGGCGACCTGGGCGGCCGGGTCCGCCGGGGCTTCGGCGGCGGCGCGAACACCGGAGACACCCCTCCGCGGGACTAGGGCCTGTCTTCACATCCCCCTCTGCCCCGCGGCGCCCGGCACGCACTCTCGCTGCACCGGGCACAGGCCCAAGTACATCCAGTACGAGGGCCTGCACCCGGCACACCGAGAGCACGCACCGGACGCCGCGGGGCCGCCCTTCGGGCGACGAGGGGGATGTGAAGACAGGACCTGGGCCCTGTCACACCTTGGGCTGGGCGGTGGTGGCCAGCGTGCCGCACAGCGCGGTCACCCGGTCCGAGGTGTAGGGGTCGGTCCCGGAGGGGGCGGAGCCCTGGGCGCTCTGCCCGGCGAGCAGCGGGGTCAGCCGGTCCGACGCGGTGTCCCCGCAGGACATCGGCCCCGCCTGCGCGTACGACACGGTCAGCTGTGCCTGGTGCAGCCGTACGTCCTCGTGGTCGAAGCGGAAGTGCAGCTCGCGCCGGACGGTGAACAGAGACGCCTCGCCCTTGGCGCCGGTTCCGGCGGCGCGGACCGCGTAGACGTAGGTGTGGTCGGCGGTGATCTCCAGGAGCGTGGAGGCGGTCTCGCGCACCGCGAGGGTGCCGCTGACCCGGATGCGCGGGTCGGCCAGCTCGGCGGCCCGGGGGTCGAAGCGGACGAGCCAGCCGGTGACGGCGTGGCGGCCGTCGGCGGCGGGGTGTCTGAGGCTCTCGTCGAACTGGAGGTACTGGTCCGCGGGGAGCAGCACCCGCACGGGCCGGGTCTCGCCGCCGGTGAGGACCTCCGGGTGGAGGGAGGAGCGGACCAGGTACTCCTTGACCGTGTCCAGGGCGCTCATGACCTGGGTCTCGGTGAAGTGCGCGGTGTCCCGGGCGGCGGGCAGGGTGATCCCGGCGGCGCCGATCCGGAACTGGGCGGCGGGCGAGTGCGCGTACAGGTACTCGGCGTCGGCCGAGCCGGGCACCGTCCCGGCGGGGGCGAGCGGAACGACCGTGGTGCGCAGGGCCAGTTGGGGGTCGCGTACGGCGGCGGGGCTCTCGTAGGGGTGGCGTACGCCCATGTAGACGGCGGTGCCGAAGGCCAGGGCGATCAGCACGACGAGGACGAGGGCCTGCCGGGTGAGCCCCCGGCGTATCGGCGGGCGGCGGCGCACGGCGGGTCCGTGCTGGTCGGCCATGCGTTCCTGCGCGGAGTACTCCTGGAGCCGGGCAGCGCGGACGAACGACTCGTCGAAGACGACGGATCGGTATTCGTCCTCACCACCTCCGGGGCTGCCCTCGGGTGCACCCTCAGGTGGTTCTCCAGGCCCTCCCATATCTTCAGAGTAGGTCGCGGGAGGCTCGGGTAAACGCCCCGCTGTGCGACAACTTCTGACAGGTTCTCACCAGGACGGACCCGGAACCGGACGGGAACCGGCAGCGGCCGGCGCGTGACCTCGCGCGGCCGTTCAGGGGGTGCGCGGGACCGCCGAGACCGCCGGCTGGGAGTAGCTGGCGGAGACGGAGGGGGCCGCGGCGCTGCCCTGTTCCAGGCCGGTGGAGGCCGGGGGCGGGACCCTGTCGCGGCTGCCGGAGGAGGCGCCCCGGTAGACCGCGGCGAAGGCCAGCGCGACCATGCCGACGCCCATCACGAGGGCCAGCATCCAGGCGACGGGGCGATGCCAGCGGACGTGCTTGCCGTAGGTCCCGGAGGCGGCGTAGCGGCCCTCCAGGACGTCGGTGTCGTCCAGGTCGTCGAGTTCGGGATCACCGCCGGTGGGGACGAGGCCGGCGTAGCCGTCGGGGTCGTCGCAGCGCTCGCCGCGTCCGCGGGCCCGGCGGGCCTCCGCCTCGGAGGCCTCGGCTCTCGCCTGGGCGGCGGCCAGGAGGCGTTCGACGGCGGTCGGTTCATGGAGCACGGCCGCGCGGACGAAGGCCTCGTCGAACACCACGGAGGCGAACTCTTCGTCCGACACCCCGCGGTCCTGGTCGTCGTCGGGGTCCCAGCCGTCCGCGAACGGCGTGCCCCCCACGTCCTCCGGCACGGGTCCAGAGTAGACCTGGGGGGTCAATTTGGGCAGACGGTATGGAAATTCGGCTCAGCGCCGCACGTGCCCGTCGCCGGTGACGATGTACTTGGTGCTGGTCAGTTCCGGCAGTCCCATGGGGCCGCGGGCGTGCAGCTTCTGCGTGGAGATGCCGATCTCGGCGCCGAAGCCGAACTGGCCGCCGTCGGTGAAGCGGGTGGAGGCGTTGACCGCGACCGTCGTGGAGTCGACGAGTTGGGTGAAGCGGCGGGCGGCCTGCTGCGAGGTGGTGACGATGGCCTCGGTGTGCCCGGAGGTCCACAGCCGGATGTGCTCGACGGCCTTGTCGAGGGAGTCGACGACCGCCGCGGCGATGTCGTACGACAGGTACTCGGTCTCCCAGTCCTCCGGTGTGGCCTCCACGACGGTCGCCGCGGTGTCCTTGGCGTACGCCAGCACGCGTTCGTCGGCGTGCACGGTCACGCCGGCCTTCGCGAGGGCGTCCAGGGCGCGGGGCAGGAACTCGGCGGCGATGTCCTGGTGGACGAGGAGGGTCTCGGCGGCGTTGCAGACGCTGGGGCGCTGGGCCTTGGAGTTGATGAGGATCTCGACGGCCATGTCGATGTCGGCGTGGGCGTCGACGTAGACATGGCAGTTGCCGGTGCCGGTCTCGATGACCGGGACGATCGACTCGCTGACGACGGTCTGGATCAGGGAGGCACCGCCGCGCGGGATGAGCACGTCGACCAGACCGCGGGCCCGCATCAGCTCGCGCACGCTCTCGCGGCTCTCCCCGGGCACCAGCTGGACGGCGTCGGCGGGCAGCCCCGCCCCGCCCACGGCGTCGCGCAGCACCCGCACGAGGGCGGTGTTCGACTCGTACGCGGAGGCCGAGCCGCGCAGCAGGACGGCGTTGCCGGACTTCAGGCACAGGGCGGCGGCGTCCACGGTGACGTTGGGCCGGGCCTCGTAGATGATGCCGACCACGCCGAGCGGGACACGGACCTGGCGCAGGTCGATGCCGTTGGGCAGGGTGGAGCCGCGGACGACCTCGCCGACCGGGTCGGGCAGCGCGACGACGTCCCGGACGTCGGAGGCGATGGCGCGCACCCGCTCCGGGGTCAGGGTGAGCCGGTCGACGATCGACTCGCTCGTGCCGGCCTCGCGGGCCTTGGCGATGTCCTTGGCGTTGGCCTCGACGATCTCGCTCGTCCGCACCTCCAGGGCGTCCGCGATGGCGAGCAGCGCGTCGTCCTTCACGGCCCGCGGCAGCGGGGCGAGGTCGGCGGCGGCGGCCTTGGCGCGGTACGCGGCCTGGGTGACCGGGGACAGGTTGTCGTACGGCGAGAGCGTGGTCATGGGGGAAGGGTAGTGCGCCGGGAGGGCGCCGGACCCCGGTCGTCTTACACCGCGAGACGGGGTCAAAACGGATGAACCCCGACCGGTGTCGCGGGCGGCGGCCCGTACCCCTCGGCGACGCGCTGGTGGTAGGTCTCGCGGTCGATGACCTCCAGGCCGACGATCTCCCAGGGCGGCAGCCGGGCGGACTGGCGGTGCTCGCCCCACAGGCGCAGCGCGACGGCGGCGGCGTCGTGCAGGTCGCGCGCCTCCTCCCAGTAGCGGATCTCCGCGTGGTCGTGGGCGTAGCGGCTGGTCAGCAGGAAGGGGTGGTCGTGGGCGAGCTGTTCGAGTCCGCGCCGGACCTCCTTGAGGGGGGCCTCCTCGCCGGAGACGCTGAGCGTGACGTGCCACAGCCGGGGCAGGTCCTCGGGCTTCTCGTACCGGTCCCCGGCGGCGACGCTCGTCAGCACGCGCTCCTCACCCGGCGCGCGGGACGAGACCTCGGCCCCATCGCGGGGCGCGGCCCCAGGGCGCACTCGTCTCACGACGGCCTCCTTTACGCGTGACCGACCGGGTGGTCGTGCGGAATGTGTCCCTGGGTCAAAGTTGAGCAGGCCGCAAGGGTTCGCGTGGCACTTTTGCGGAACGTCCACCTGAGGGCGACACGCCGGACCGGACGTTCACCCTGTTTTCGGCCGGGGGTCCGGGGGTCGCCCCCCGGGAAGGCACAGCGCGGAACGTCCACCTGAGGGCGACAGGCCGGACCGGACGTTCACCCTGTTTTCGGCCGGGGCCGGAGTCCGGCGAGGTCGGTCCGGCGGGCCGGCTACGGCTACGGCTACGGCTACGGCTACGGCTACGGCTGGAGGATCACCAGGTCGTCCCGGTGGACGACCTCCCGCTCGTACGCCGCTCCCAGCTCCCGCGCGAGCTCCCGCGTGGAGCGGCCGAGCAGCTGGGGGATCTCCTTGGCGTCGAAGCTGACGAGCCCGCGGGCCACCGCGCGCCCCGCGGTGTCCCTCAGTTCGACGGGGTCACCGGCGTTGAACTCGCCGTCGACGGCGGCGATCCCGGCGGGCAGCAGCGACTTGCGGCGCTGGACGACCGCCCGGACGGCGCCGTCGTCCAGGGTGAGCGAGCCGCGCGGGGTGGACGCGTGCTGGAGCCAGAGCAGCCGGTCGGCGGAGCGCTTGCCGGTGGGGTGGAAGTAGGTGCCGGTGTCACCGCCGGACAGCGCCTCGGCGGCGTGCACGGCGCTGGTCAGCACGACCGGGATGCCCGCGGCGGCGGCGATGCGGGCGGCCTCGACCTTGGTGACCATGCCGCCGGTGCCGACCCCGGCCTTGCCCGCGCTGCCGATCTCGACGCCGGCGAGGTCGGCGGGTCCGCGCACCTGCGCGATCCGCGCGGTGCCGGGCTTGCCGGGGTCGCCGTCGTAGACGCCGTCGATGTCGGAGAGCAGGACCAGCAGGTCGGCCCTGACCAGGTGGGCGACGAGGGCGGCGAGCCGGTCGTTGTCCCCGAAGCGGATCTCGTCCGTGGCCACCGTGTCGTTCTCGTTGACGACCGGGAAGGCGCCCATCGCGAGGAGCTTGTCGAGGGTGGTGGAGGCGTTGCGGTGGTGGGCCCGGCGGCTCATGTCGTCGCTGGTCAGCAGGACCTGGCCGACGCGGATGCCGTAGCGGGCGAAGGAGGCGGTGTAGCGGGCGACCAGCAGGCCCTGGCCGACGCTGGCGGCGGCCTGCTGGCGGGCCAGGTCCTTGGGGCGGCGGCGCAGTCCGAGCGGGGCGAGACCGGCGGCGATGGCGCCGGAGGAGACGAGGATCACCTCGCGCTCTCCCCCGCCGCGGCTCTTGGCGAGGACGTCGACGAGCGCGTCGACCCGGTCGGCGTCGAGTCCGCCGGAGGCGGTGGTCAGCGACGAGGAACCCACTTTGACGACGATCCTGCGGGCCTCGGTCACGGCCTGCCGGGCGCTTGCGACGCTTGCCACCTGCTCTGTCCCCACTTCTCGCGCGTGGCAGCAATCTACGCGAAGGGGGCTGTCCCGCGGGGCGGCGGTCCAGCCCCCGGACACCGAAGCGTGGCATCAGCACGTAACCGCTTGCTCACGCGTCGCGCATGGCAAAAAGGTTGTAGGAGTTCCATATAGAAATCAAAGAACACTCAAACTTAAATTGAACCTTGTGTCATCTACTGTTCGCCGCGTGACCCCCGCGAAGCGCGTCCTCCTCAGGTCCGGTAAGAGCCCGTTCGACGCCGTCCCCCTGGAGGAGGCCCTCCAGCGCGACGTCATCGCCACCAACTCAGGCAACCTGATCTTCAGCGACGCCACCCACAAGATCCTCCAGACGCCGGGGACCGAGGTGGTCTCCAACGGCATCCGGTCGGACATCGCCGCGGCGGCCCGGATCAACGCGGAGTACGACGCCTTCGTCGTCCCGCTGGCGAACGCCTTCCGGCCGAGCTTCGAGTCGCAGCTGAAGCGGCTGACCCGGCTCATCGGCAGGCTGAAGATCCCGGTCGTGGTGGTCGGGGTCGGCGCGCAGACGGGGCTGAACTACGACCCGGCGCGGCTGAAGCCCATCGAGCCGGCCGTGCGCGACTTCGTCTCGGCGGTGCTGGACCGCAGCGCCTCGATCGGTGTGCGCGGCGAGTTCACCGAGCAGTACCTCAAGGACATGGGGTTCAAGGACGTCGAGGTCATCGGCTGCCCCTCGCTGTTCATGCACGGCAAGGAACTGGCGGTGCACAAGCGCGCGCCGGAGCTGACCGCCGACTCCCGCATAGCCATCAACGGCTCGCACAACGCCGTCCAGAAGCAGGGTCTGGGCAAGGTCATCGACCGCGCGCACGCCCAGTACCCGAACCTGCGGTTCATCGGCCAGAACATCAGCGACGCCCGGCAGCTGCACTGGCGGGACCTGTCCGACCCGAACGCCGGCGTGACGGCGATGCCGTCCCACCCGGACCACCCGATGTACCGGGAGGACAAGGTCCGCGTCTACATCGACCCGGTCACCTGGATCGACGACCTGCGCGCCTTCGACTTCTCCTTCGGCTCCCGCATCCACGGCAACATCGCCGCCCTGCTCGCCGGCACGCCCGCGACGGTCCTGTCCGGCGACTCGCGCACCCTGGAGCTGTGCCGCTACTTCGACATCCCGCACCTCAGGATCGACAAGCTGCCCGCCGACCTGGACCCGGCGAAGCTGTACGAGGACGCGGACTTCGGCAAGCTGATGAGCGGCCACCAGGAGCGCTTCGAGCGGTTCACCGGGTTCCTGGAGCGCAACGGCCTCCAGAACACCTTCACCCACGGTGACGGCGGCGCCGCCTTCGAGGAGCGGCTGCGCAAGCTGTCCTTCCCGGCGGGCGTGCGGCCCTGGCTCGACAACGACGTCGCCTCGCTGGCCCCGCGGCTGGCCTGGATGCAGCGGCACATCACCGAACTCGCCCAGGACAACGACCGGCTGAGGCACGACCTGGCCCGCGCCAAGAAGAAGTCCGTCGCCACCGTGGCCCCCGCCCCGGCCTCGGTCTACCGCCGGGCCCGCCGGGCCGTCGGCGGCCCCCTGCGCCGGGCCCTGAAGCCGGGCCGCGGCTAGTCGCTCCCCCGAGCAGCTGCTCGTATCACTCACGGTCACTCCAAGGCCGGGGGACACGCGCGTGTCGTCCGGTGGTCGCCGCGCGTTAACCCGTACGCACGTCTGCGACGACCTTGGAGTGACCGCGTGTTCTGGAAGAGACTCCGCCTCCGATCATCAGCCCTGCGCCGCGTCGCGCTGAAGATCCTGCTCACGCTCCTCGTGGGGGCCGCCTTCGCCGCACAGGCCGTCGCCGCGCTCCTGCCGGACGTGCCGCTGCTGCTCGCCTCCACCGCGGTCTCCCTCGCCCTGGAGGGGGTGCTGCACCGCTGGCAGCGCGGCATGGCCACGGTGTTCGCCAAGTCCCATCTGGACATCACGCTGCGTCATGTGCTGCGGGACCTGCTGCTCGTGGTGGGACTGCTGCGGGTCGGCGAGCAGGACCGGGAGTCGGTGTACGCCCCGCTCGTCGCCGGGGTGCTGGTCTTCTACGGGCTGCACTGCGCGATCCAGGCGGTCTCCGTCCTGGTCCGCCGCACCCGCACGCTGCCGGTGGTGACCCGCAACGTCGACGCCCTCGCGCTGCGCCTGTCCCCCGCCCCGCCGGCGCTGCTGCGCCAGCCCGGGCAGCGGCTGCTGCTGTTCGGGCTGCCCGCCACCGTGGGGCTCGCGGCGGCGACCGCCACCGACGTACCGGCCGCGGCGGCCAGCGGGATCGCCCTGTCGCTGCTGCTGGGGCTGCTGGGCCTCGGCGAGCTGCTGCTGCGGCTGCTGCCCGGCCGGCGTCCGGCGGGCGAGCAGGAGGTGCTCGACTGGTTCGACGCCTGGCTCGCCGAGTACCGGCCCACGGTCGGCCTGTACTTCTCCGGCGGTGTCTCCTCCGCCTACCAGGCGAACATGTGGCTGGAGCCCCTCGCGAAGCTCGACGCCCGGCCCGTCGTCATCGTGCGTGAACGTTTCATGGTGCAGAAGCTCGCCGCGACCGACCTCCCGATCGTCTGCCTGCCGAAGGTCACCACGCTGATGCGCCTGGAGCACTCCAGCCTCCAGGTCCTCATCCACCCCTCGAACTCCGGCAAGACCTCCCAGGTGCTGCGCATCCCCACGCTCAAGCACACCTTCGTCAACCACGGCGAGAGCGACAAGCTGTCCTCGTGCAACCCGTACGCGAAGGCGTACGACGAGGTGTGGGTGGCGGGCCCCGCCGCCCGCGAGCGGTACGCGCAGGCCGAGGTCGGCGTGGACGACCGCGAGGTCCGCGAGATCGGCCGCCCCCAGCTCGACACGGTGCGGGCCTACGACGGCCCGCCGGCCGGCGCGTTCACGACGGTGCTGTACGCGCCGACCTGGGAGGGCTGGGACGGCAACCCCGGCAACACCTCGGTGATCGCGGCGGGCGAGAACCTCGTCCGGGCGCTGCTCGCCGATCCGGGGGTGCGGCTGCTGTACAAGCCGCATCCGCTGACGGGTTCGGTGGACGCGCGGGCCGGGGCGGCCGACCGGCGGATCCGGGACCTGGTGCGGGCCGCGAACCGGGAGCGCGGCGGGCCGCGCCCCGCGGACGGCGGCGAGCTGGCCCTGCGCACCCAGCGGCTCGACCGGCTCACCAGCGCCGACTTCCGGCCCGGCGCCGACCAGGTCGAGCGGATGCTGGTGCAGTCGACGCCGCCGCGCGGCCGGGCCCGGGCCGTGGCGCAGGCCATGGCCGACTGGGAGGAGGCGTACTGGGCGTCGCTGCCCGTGTGGGAGCACCAGGTCGTCACCGACGCCCGGCCCGCCCTGTACGGCTGCTTCAACCGGGCCGATCTGCTGATCAGCGATGTGTCGAGCGTGATCAGCGACTTCCTGGTGAGCGGCAAGCCGTACGCGGTCGCCAACACCAGCGGCCTGCCCGAGGACGCGTTCCGGGAGGCCTTCCCGACGGTGCGGGCGGCGACGGTGCTGACGCCGGACGCCCGGGAGATGCCGGCGCTGCTCGACGCCGTGCGGAACCCGGACAAGGATCTGCTGGTGGAGGCCCGCGCGGAGCTGAAGCGGCATCTGCTGGGCCCCGCGGAGCCCTCCTCGCAGGCCCGCTTCGGCCTCGCCGTCCAGGCCCTGTGCACGGCGGCCCGGGAGCACCGTACGCGGATGACGGACCGGCTGGCGTCGGAGATCCCCGGTCAGCGGCGCACCGAGGAGCAGCCGTCGGTCACACCGCCGCAGGCCTGACGTCCCGGGCCGGCAGGACCCGCCTGGCCTTGCGCGCGGCCCGGCGGACGAACGCGTCGAGCCCACCCTCCCGGTAGCCCGGGACGGCGCGGGCCTCGCGGGGCTCGGCGAGGTAGAGCGACTCGGGGACGCCGGCCGCGGCGTCCCGGAAGTGCGGGTAGGCGAGGTAGACGCGGCGCCCGCGGCGCTCCACGACCGGGGTGGGCTCGCGCCGCTCCCGGCGGAACTCCAGCAGGTCGAGGAGGAGTTCGGGGCGTCCCTGGGCCACGGCGTGGGCCCGCAGCCGTTCCTCCACGCGGAGGCGGCGGACGACGTCGTCGGTCAGATAGGCGTCCATCAGCGGCTTCGCCAGCTCGAACTTGTGCCGCCTGACCTCCTCGCTGTCCCTGAGGTACTTGGGGCCGAACTGCGGCAGCAGGGTCACCACGAAGGGCCGGGTCATCAGCTGGTCGCGGCGCGCGCCCGGCGGGACCATGTCGGCGATCAGGCCCGCGAGGGCGCGCGCGGAGTCGAAGCGGAGGGTGTAACTGCCGCGTTTGGTGACGTGCTTGCCGTCCTCGCGGCCCACCAGGTAGTAGCAGGTGTAGTCGTCGATGAGGGAGACGCCGTCGGCGCGGAGGTAGGCCTCCATGGTGAACAGGGCGTCCTCGCCGGTCCACAGCGACTCGTCGAAGCACATGCTGTGCCGGGTCAGCAGGGCGCGGCGGAACAGCTTCTGCGCGCTCAGCGTGAACCGGATGTTGGAGGAGTGGACGTCGGTGCGCTCCAGGGTCCGGCCCCACATCGACTGGGGCGGCTTGCGGTTGACGCCCTCGACGCGGCCGAGGACGACGTCCGTGCCGTTGCGGTCGGCCATCGCGACCATCCGCTCCAGCGCCTCGGGGCCGAGCCGGTCGTCGGCGTCGAGGAAGAACACGTACCGTCCCGACGCCTTGCCGAGGCCGACGTTGCGCGGGCCGCTGGGGCCGCCGGAGTTGTCCTGCCGGACCACCGTGACCGGGAAGTCCGCACGGTCCGCGAACTCCTCCAGGTGCTCGCCGGTGCCGTCCGTCGAGCCGTCGTCGACGGCGATGACCTCAAGACGCGCGTGGTCGAGCGTCTGGGCCTCGACGGAGGCCAGACAGTCGACCAGGTACGGCATCGCTTCGTACGCGCCGATCACGACGGTCACATCAGGCTGCGCCACGACCACTCTTCCCCCGCTTCATCTGACATTCCACCGGTGTCCCCTCACTGGCAACTCGATAGACGGACGGGACCGGGAGGCGGTTGTCTCCGTGCCCGGGCGATGTGTCCCAGGTCACGCAGGCACGGACTCCAACGACGCCTCCCCCCTGACGTACGCAAAAAAGGCCCGGTTTTCGAGGATCACTCCTCGAAAACCGGGCCCTTGCGCCCGATCGGGCCTGTGGAACCCGTCCGGTCAGGCCTTGGTGGTGGCCTCCGCGGTGGCGGTCGCCGCCCGGGACTCCTGGCCCACGTTGCGCGCGTCGGCCTTGATCGAGAGGTTCGCCACCGCGGTGTTGAACTGCTCGATGGAGGTCGGCTCGTCCGGACCCAGCAGGTACTCCTTGAGCTCCTTGCGGTCCTCGGCCAGCGGGTCGGCCGCCGCGTCACGGACCGCGTCCAGCAGTCCGCCCAGCTCGGCGGCGCTGTTGGAGAGGATCACCGCGGCCCGTACGGCCGTGTTCTGGCGCTTGAACTCCTCCTCGCCGAGCTGCGCGGAGTCCGTCACCGCGTACGGCTTGCCGCTCGCGATGAAGTCGGAGACCACGCTGGAGATGTCGGAGACCATCGCGTCGGAGACGTTGAAGCAGTCGTACAGCCGCGGCTCGGAGCCGGAGATGACGCGGTGCTCCGCCGCGCCGAAGGAACGCCAGTAGGCGTCGTTCCACTCGGTGCGCAGCCGGGCGATCTCCTCGTGCTTGACGAGGTCGGTCACGCCGTCCCGGGTGGCCTCGGCCTCGTCGCCCTTCTCGCCGCCGTTGCCGGACAGCACCGCGAGGCGTGCCTCGATACGGGCCAGGTCGGCCTTGGCGGCCGTCTGGGCGGCCGTGTCACCGGCCGCGGCGCGCTCCGCGGCGGCCTTCTCCACCAGGGCGGTGACGCGGCGGTGCGCGGCCCCCGCCTCGGCGCTGACGGTGCCGGTGAAGGGGTGCGGCTTGTACAGGACGCGGACCGGCGGATCGGCCTTGATCAGCTTCTTGACGATGTTCTCGCCGGCCAGCACCAGCGAGGTGTTGCCCGGGTTGCCGTCCCAGCCCTCCCAGGTCGGCGCGTACAGCACCGTCGGGACACCTGCCCCGGACCCGGCCTGCCCGGTCTCGATGGGCGCGAGCTGCGGGCGGCCCACCTCGACGATGTCCGCGTCCAGGACGCCGACGTCGGCGATGGCGTACCGGTCGCGGCCGGCCCGGCCGGCGGTCCAGACCTCGTCGTAGACCTTGCTGAACGGGTTGACGCTGGCCAGCTTGTCGCTGTCGCCGTGGCCGATGAAGACGTGCTTCATGGTCGGGACGCGCAGCAGGTGGATGTTCTTGCCGACGTTGGCCGCGTACAGCGCCACGCGCACGTGGGACAGGTCCATGTTCATCAGGTGCACCCCTCCGGGCACGCAGACGACGGGGACCGTGGTGGGCGCCAGGTTCTGCAGGATGACGCGCTCGCGCAGCAGGATCAGCGGCTTGGAGTCGAGCTGCTCCATCGTCTCCAGCCACATGTTGACCTGGTAGACGGAGTCCTTGGAGCCGGAGAAGTACAGCACCGTCTCGGGCCGGTACCCGGCCAGCCAGTCGTCGACGGCGGCCAGGACCGTGTCGGCGTTCGGCGGGACCTTGGCGCCGCGAACGTACGGCATCAGCGCGAGGACGTAGAGGATGCCCAGCGCTATCGTCGCGCCGATGCCGACGAACGCGGCCAGCACCGAGTCCGTGGACGCCGAGACGAGCACGCCGATCACGGCGAACAGGTCGAGGTGCAGCATCTTCTCGGCGGAGCGGTTGAGCAGGCCCTGCGGCGGCGCGTCCGGGATGCGGATGCGGGAGGCCAGGTCCACGTTGCGGGTGGCGACGGGCATCCGGCGGCGGTTGCGGATCAGGGTGACCAGCGCGCCGTGCGGGGCCTGGAGGCCGTAGAACGCGATGAAGCAGGCGACCGCGCCGTAGAAGACGAGTCCGTCCGCGAGGTCGAGTCGCGCCAGCAGCAGCACCAGCAGCAGCTGTCTGATCAGGAAGCGGATCGACAGACCCGCGCGCACCTTGCTGAGGCGGTTGATCAGGTAGCTGCCCTGGCGGTGCAGATAGTGGTCCGCCAGGTAGGTCACGGCCGCGGCGGCTGTGAAGGCGGGAACGCTCGGGACGAGCGCGGCCAGCATGAGCATGGGGTAGCCCAGCATCATGAGGGCCGCCGCGGCCAGTTCGGCCGCGCTGCCCACCCGGGCGACGCGAATGACTCTGGTTATCACGGAGGAACCTGCTCTTGGAGGGGGAGTGCCGGTTTTGTTCTGACGTACGGCGAAAATGTGAGAAATTCGCGAGAGGTACGGATTCAGGCCCCTGCGAAAGCTCGTGGAACGGGCAGTCACAAAGGCCTGAATAACAGAAGTCTATTTGTGGGCGATTATGCCACGCCGTCCTGACGGTCCAGAACGGAGGCCAGCGCCTGCTCGAACCCGGAGGCCTTGCCCGCGGCGGCCGTCGGGTCCTGCTGCCGGACATCGATCACATGACCGGTCAGTTCGGACAGCAGTACGTCCAGCGAGGTGCGGGCCACGGCCTCGGAGGAGAGCAGCGAACCCGACGGCTCCTGGCCGAAGGCCTTGGTGCGCATGGGGGTCGCGGTGCGCTCGGGGTTGATGCAGTTGACGCGCACCCCGTCGCCGGCCCACTCGTCGGACAGGGCCTGGGTGAGGTTCACCATGGCGGCCTTGGTCGAGGAGTAGAGGCTGTACTCGGCGCGGCCCCGGGTGTAGCTGCTGGAGGTGTAGAGCAGCAACTGGCCCTTGGTCTCGGCGAGGTACTTGTAGCTGGAGCGCGCGATCTGCACCGGCGCGAGGTAGTTGACCTTGAGGGCTTCCTCGATGGTCGCGTTGTCGGTCTCGGCGAGCTTGCCGATGCGCAGCACGCCCGCGGTGTTCACGACGTGGTCGATGCGCCCGGTCTCCGCGTACGCCTTGGACAGCGCGTCGTCGACCTCCTCGGGGTTCTCGACGTGCGTGCCGGTGGTGGAGCGGCCGAGCGCGTAGACCTTCGCGCCGTAGGACTCGGCGAGTTCGGCGATGTCCTTGCCGATGCCGTACGAACCGCCGAAGACGACCACGGTCTTGCCGGTGAGCAGTTCGCGGTAGGCCTCCTCGGAGACCTGCTCGGGCGCGGCGGTGGAGGCGAGCTGGAAGAGCTTGTCGGCGATGAAGACGTCGACGGGCTGGGTGACCTTCATGTTGTACTCGTCGCCCGCGACGACGTGGATCGGCACGTCCGGCAGGTACTTGAGCACGACCGAGCAGTCGTCCGTGGCCTGGAAGTTGGGGTCACCGGCGGCGACCTCGTAGGCGCGCCTGATGGTGGACAGCTTGAAGGCCTGCGGGGTCTGGCCGCGGCGCAGGCGGGAGCGGTCCGGGATCTCGGTGATGAACTCGCCGTCCTCGCCGTGCGTGCGCGTGACGATGATGGTGTCGGCGGAGGGGATGGCGACGTCGACGGCCTGGAAGCGCTCCAGCGCGGTCACGCAGTCGTCGATGACGCGCCGGGAGAGCAGGGGGCGCACGGCGTCGTGGAACAGGACGTTGACGTCCTCGCCCTCGGCCAGGCCCTCGCCGAGCGCCGAGATGGCGCGCTCGGTGGTCTCGTTCCGCGTGGAGCCGCCCTCGATGATCTTCTTGACCTTCGTGAACCCGGCCTTGGCGACGATCTTCTCGATGTCGGGCACGTACCCGGGCGCCATCAGCACGATGATGTCGTCGATCGAGTCGGCGTTCTCGAAGGTGGTCAGGGTGTGCTCGATGACTGCCTTGCCGGCGATCTTCAGCAGCTGCTTGGGGATCGACAGACCCACGCGCTGGCCGGTGCCACCGGCCAGGATCACTGCGGTGGTTCGGGGCTTGGCGATGTGCTGGGACACGAATGACCTACCTCAGGGCGTCAGGGAACTCGGAAATGGTCCCACTTTCGGTTACCGCAGTGCAAGGTGAGCGCCAGCAACTGCATATGTGCGCGCAACCTGTCATTCACCTTGCACACCTGGTGATGGGCCCGACGGTTGTACGGGTACCCTCCGGAATTGCTGTGAGTAAGTCCACAGGCCCCGCTCAGTGCCGCCTGAGCCTCTTGAGGCAGCGGTGACCGAGCACCTTGACGAGTTCCTTGGACGAGGTCTGGTGAACCGTACGGCTCTTGGCGGGCGTGGTGTTCTGCACCGGTGCCGAGGCAGCGGCGGCGAGCGCGCCGTAGAGCGCCTGCGCCGCGGCCTCGGGAGACATCCGCGGCGCCGTGCCCGTGTCGGTTTTGGGCTTCGGCACGGCGGAGAGCAGGGCCGGGTCGCCGATGACCCGGACGCCCATCGCCGCGATGCGCCCGGCCATCTCCGCGCCGATCTCGGCGGCGGCCTCGACGGCCCACTGCGGGGTGCTGATCTTCACGTCCTCGGCGGTCGGGCTGCACGCGTTCTTCATATGCATCACCGCGCCGTGCCGGATCAGCTTGGAATACAGCTCCTCCGGGAGTCCATTGCCACGGAATTCCTTATTAAGATTCCGCAGCATTTCGGTCTCGGCGAGCGTGAGGGACCGGTTCGCGGTGTCCGGGATCTCCTGGAGGAGATCGGCCGGAAGCCCCAGCAGCCGCTCGAAGACCCGCATCAGCCCGCCCCGGTCGCGGTCGTCGACCACGACGACGGTGACCCGGTCGGGGCCGACCACCCGCACCCAGCGCTCGACCAGCCGGTCGTGCCGGTGGCGGCGCCAGAAGCTGGGGTTGGGGAATTCGTAGGGCGCCTTCCTCAGCATGTGCGTGAGCCAGTTCTCGTAGCCCATGCGCAGGCCGTTCTGCACGTACTGCTGCCACTGCGACGGCATGATCTTCGCGAGCGGGCGGAGGGTGACGAGGACATGCACCCGGTCGCCGCCCAGATGCTCGACGATCCGCTCGATGGCCTCGTCGTCGGGGGCGTCGGCGAAGAACTCGCTGCTGACGACGGAGGTGTGCGCGCCCGCGGCGGCCACCTGCCTGCCCAGGAGCTCCCACTGGCGCTCGCTGGGGCCGCGGTCGCCCATCATCCCGGGCCGGGCGGTGGCGGCGAGGACGGCGTCCATCGGGTGCCGGGAGGTCGCGGGCCAGGCGACGCCGTGCTCGGCGAAACGGTCCTTCGCGGCGAACAGGGCCCCCTGGATGGAGGTGGTGCCCGTTTTGTGCGGGCCGATGTGCAGCAGGCGGGTTCCGGCGGGGAGTGGCGCGATCACTCCGTCGGCCGGGGGTTCATGTCTCGTACAGTCCGTCTCCATAGTTAAAGCACGGTAAGAGGTTTTCCTGAGAGTGCACTGAGAGTGGCCTGGAACCGCTCTTAGTCCCAGGCCACACCCGCCGGGTTCAGGCCAGTTCGACCCCCGGACGTCCCGCCTCCACGCGCAGCGCGGCCTGGGTGCTCGCCGTCGCGGCCGGCGCGCGGACCGTGTCCACCACGCGCACCTGGGCGTCGATGCCGTGGCGGTCGATGTCGAAGAGGTGGTAGCCGCGGTGGGCGTCGATGAACCTCCAGTGCGGGTTGTCCGCCTTCAGCGGGTCCCACTGGGCGTGGAAGGCGGCCTGGTCCTGGTCGCCGTTGCTGGAGATCGACGTCCCCACGAACTCCGCGCCGACCACCCGTGAGGCCGGGTCCGCGAAGTCCTCCTTGAGGTCGCTGATCATCGTCAGGTGGCGGTCGCCGGAGAGCACGACCGGGTTGCGCACCTGCCGGAACTCCGTCAGGAACCGGTTGCGTTCGGCCTGGTAGCCGTCCCAGGCGTCGTAGTACCACTGCTTGCCCTCGCCGGGCAGGATGTCGGTCTCGGCCATCATGATCTGCGAGGCGACGAGGTTCCAGCGGGCCGGCGAGCCGTGCAGGGAGTCCAGCAGCCACTTCCGCTGCGCGGCGCCGAGCATGGTCAGCGCGGGGTCCTTCGCGGCCTCCTGGCCGGTGACCTGGTCGCTGCGGTACTGGCGGGTGTCCAGGACGTTGAGCCGGGCGAGCCTGCCGTACTCGAAGCGGCGGTACATCCGGATGTGCGGTCCGTCGGGGATCTGCGCGGCTCTCACCGGCATGTGCTCGTAGTACGCCTGGTAGGCGGCGGTCAGCCGGGCCCTGAACGCGTCGGGGGTCTGCTTGTCGGGGTCCTGCGGGATCTCCCCGGCGAAGTCGTTGTCGACCTCGTGGTCGTCGAAGGTGACCACCCAGGGCGCGTTCGCGTGCATCGCCGCGAGGTCCGGGTCGGTGCGGTACTGGGCGTAGCGGTTGCGGTACTGGACCAGGGTGTACGGCTCCCCCGTGCCCTCGTGGCGGCGCGGGCCGGAGGAGGACGGCGTGGACTCGTAGACGTAGTCGCCGACGAACAGCACCACGTCCGGGTCCTGGGCCAGCATGTCCGCGTACGGCGTGAACCAGCCGTGCTGCCAGTTCTGGCAGGACGCGAGCGCGATCCGCAGTGCGCCGCCCTTGCTGTGCGGGTGGGGCGCGGTCCGGGTGCGGCCGGTGGGTGAGAGCTGGCCGCCGGCGCGGAACCGGTACCAGTACGCGCGGCCCGGGCGCAGACCGCGTGCGTCGACGTGGACGCTGTGCCCGTACTCGGGCCGTGCCTGGGCGACGCCCCGGCGCACGGGTTTCCCGAACCGCTCGTCCTCGGCGATCTCCCACTCCACCGGGACCGCGCGGTCGGGCATCCCGCCCCCGTTCAGCGGGTCCGGGGCCAGGCGCGTCCACAGCACGACCGCCTCGGGCAGCGGGTCGCCGGAGGCCACGCCCAGGCTGAACACGCCGTCGGGCAGCGGGGTCTCGGCCGCCCGGGCCGCCTGGGGCAGCCACAGCTGGGCGGAGGCGGCGGCGCCGAGAACGGCGGCCCCCGCGGTCAGAAAGCGGCGTCGGTCGGGCGCTGTTGATCCGGTCATCGGCGAACTCCCCTGCCTCGCTGGCCTCATGGACACGGGAAGCTCACGCGCCGGGGAGGTCCGTCCACTGAACGGCGACGGGCCCGGACATGACGAGTGGGGAGACAACAGAAGACCCGTTGCGGCACACCGGCGTCTTTGCGCCACAACGGGTCTGATCAGTGGTCAGGTGGCTCGGCGGGTCAGTCCACGAACCCCGAGCCGAGCTTGGCGTTCGTCCCGTTCGTGCCGAGGAGACCGTGCCCGAAGGTGAGCACACGCGGACCGGAGAAGGACCAGACGGACCCGGCGCCCGCGTTCTCGCCCGGCGCGCCGACCGCGGGCTCGGGTGCTCCGTCGCCGTCGGTGTCCCCGAGGTGGACGGCCCCGCCGAAGCGGTCGCCCTTCTCGGCGGTCCCCGGCACCCCGGTGCTGTTCTGGGTGATCACCCGTGAGCCGACGCCGGTGAGCCCGTGCTCGGTGCCCTTGAGGACGACGACCGCGCCCGCGTCGGTGCGGGAGCCCAGGTCCTCGCCGGGGACACCGGTCAGCACGTCGAGGAAGCCGTCGTCGTCGACGTCGCCGAGCTGTACGTCGGTGCCGAACCCGTCCCCGGCCTCGGCGGCGCCGGGCACGGCGGGGCTGTCCTGGTTGACGTGCTGGGCGGCGGCGCCGTCGGGACCGTCCGGGGTGCCCGGGATCAGGGTGATCCGGCCGCCCTTGGCGCGGGGGGTGTCGAGGTCGCTGTCGTAGCCGTCGACGGCCCGGCCGACGACGATGTCGTCGAAACCGTCCCGGTCCACGTCGCCCACGTCGAGGTTCTCGCCGCCCTGGAGCCGGTAGCCGTCGGCGCCGCGGACGGTGGTGAGGGGGGCGAGGGAGGTGCCGTCGCCCCGCCAGTACACGACCCGGCGGGCGTCGTACTCGTCGCCGTCGTTCTCGACGCCGACGACGTCGGTGCGGCCGTCGCCGTCGACGTCACCGGTGGCGAGGTCGAGGATCCGGCTGTCGAAGTCGTCCCGGACGGCCCGCTCGACGGTGGGCGTGCCGCCGCGCGTGAAGGGGCCGCCGAGGATCCTGAGATCGTGCTGGTTCTCCACGGTCACCACGTCCGGGGCGCCGTCGTCGCCGATGTCCCCCACGGCCAGGTGCCCCGGGGCGCCCAGCCGGTCGTACGCCAGGCCGCCGGCCAGTGCGGCACCGCCCGCGAGCCCCTTCGGGCCGCCCCACAGCACCTCCACCAGCCCGGCCTCGGGCCCGTCGACGGTGTCCTCGCCGGCCACACCCACCACGAGGTCGGCGTAGCCGTCACGGTCCAGGTCGGCGGAGGTCAGCGCGCTGCCGAAGCGGTCGCCGGTCTCGGCGCTGCCGGGGACCCCGGCGGTGTTCTGCGTGAACACCTTCCGGCCGGTGCCGGTGATCCCGTTCGCCGAGCCGTACAGCACGGCGACGTAACCGGCCTCCTTCTTGCCGGCGACGGTGGCGGAGGGGGCGGCGACGGCGAGATCGGCCCAGCCGTCGCCGTTGAAGTCCTGCTTGACACCGGAGGGGCGGGGGGCGGCGAGGGCGCCCGTCGTGGTCGCGGCCAGCAGGGCCAGGGCGACCAGAACGACGCTGCGGGTTCTGTGGGGTCGGGTCACACCACGTGTGACCCTCCGCGACACCGACTGGTTGCCCTGCCGTCCGCCCGGATTTCTCCGGGCGTTCACCCCCCTCGGACCCGGAGACCGTCCGGACGGGGCCCGCCCGCACGCCCCGGAACGCGTTCGCGTGGCCCGCGGGTCAGGCACACGGTCGCGGAAGGCGTGCGCGCGCCCCGGATTCTCCTTGCGGCCGGCCCTCGACGACATGCGCCCGGCCCTTCAGGTCGGGTGCTCGGCCCCGGAAGGCAGCCGCAGGACCCGGGGGACGTCCCCGGAGGTCGTCCGCCCGGCCCCGCCGGACGCCCGTGCGGCCCCCTCCGGTGCCGGAGGGGGCCCGCAGGTCCTAGAACGGCTCGAAGTCGTCGTACTCGCGCTGCGACTCGTCCCGCTCGGCGTCCTTGTCGCGGCGGCGCTGGGCGGCCGGACGGGGAGCCTCGAAACGGTGGTCCTCGCCACGGCGGCCGAGCATCTCGGCGCCCGCGGACATCGACGGCTCCCAGTCGAAGACGACCGCGTTCTCCTCGGGGCCGATCGCGACGCCGTCGCCGGAGCGGGCGCCCGCCTTGAGGAGACGGTCCTCCACGCCGAGCCGGTTGAGCCGGTCGGCGAGGTAGCCGACGGCCTCGTCGTTGGTGAAGTCGGTCTGCCGCACCCAGCGCTCGGGCTTCTCGCCGCGCACCCGGAACAGGCCGTCCTCCTCCTGGGTGACGGTGAAGCCCGCGTCGTCGACCGCCTTGGGCCGGATGACGATCCGGGTCGCCTCCTCCTTCGGCTTCGCGGCGCGCGCCCCGGCGACCAGCTCGGCCAGCGCGAACGACAGCTCCCGCAGACCGGCGTGGGCGACGGCCGACACCTCGAAGACGCGGTAGCCGCGTGCCTCCAGCTCGGGCCGCACCATCTCGGCGAGGTCCTTGCCGTCCGGGACGTCGATCTTGTTGAGGACGACGATCCGCGGCCGGTCCGCGAGGGAGGTCTTGTACTGGCGCAGCTCCTCCTCGATGACGTCGAGGTCGGAGACCGGGTCGCGCTCGGACTCCAGCGTGGCCGTGTCCAGCACGTGCACGAGCACGCTGCACCGCTCGACGTGGCGCAGGAACTCCAGGCCCAGGCCCTTGCCCTGGCTGGCGCCGGGGATCAGCCCCGGCACGTCGGCGATCGTGTACACGGTCGAACCGGCGGTCACCACGCCCAGGTTCGGGACCAGGGTCGTGAAGGGGTAGTCGGCGATCTTCGGCTTGGCCGCGCTGAGCACCGAGATCAGCGAGGACTTGCCCGCGCTCGGGTACCCCACCAGCGCCACGTCGGCGACGGTCTTCAGCTCCAGGACGATGTCCTGGAGGTCACCGGGCACACCCAGCAGCGCGAAACCGGGCGCCTTGCGGCGGGCGCTGGCCAGTGCCGCGTTGCCGAGGCCGCCCCGGCCGCCCTGCGCGGCGACGTACGAGGTGCCGTGGCCGACGAGGTCGGCGAGGACGTTGCCCGCCTTGTCGAGCACGACGGTGCCGTCCGGCACGGGCAGGACCAGGTCGGTGCCGTCCTTGCCGGAACGGTTGCCGCCCTCGCCGGGCTTGCCGTTGGTCGCCTTGCGGTGCGGGGAGTGGTGGTAGTCCAGCAGGGTGGTGACCGACTGGTCGACGGTGAGGATCACGTCGCCGCCACGTCCGCCGTTGCCGCCGTCGGGTCCACCGAGCGGCTTGAACTTCTCACGGTGGACGGAGGCACAGCCGTGGCCTCCGTTACCCGCGGCGACATGCAGTTCGACGCGGTCCACGAAGGTGGTCATGGTCAGTGCCTCCAGAAACGTACGGGGAAAGTGCTGCGTGTGTCTGTCATGAGAAACGCGCGAAGGCGGACCCGCCTTCCCGACCGGGAAGTGAGGTCCGCCTCGCGAAGCGTTCGGTCTAAAGCCTGTTTCAGGCGACCGGAACGATGTTCACGACCTTGCGGCCACGGTGCGTACCGAACTGCACCGCACCGGCGTTCAGCGCGAACAGCGTGTCGTCGCCACCGCGGCCGACACCGGCGCCGGGGTGGAAGTGGGTGCCACGCTGGCGGACCAGGATCTCACCCGCGCTGACGACCTGACCACCGAAGCGCTTCACGCCGAGGCGCTGAGCGTTGGAGTCGCGGCCGTTCCGGGTGGACGATGCGCCCTTCTTGTGTGCCATTGCTCAGTCCCTCTTTACTTCGCGGCGGTCGGGATGGACGTGACCTTGATCGCCGTGTACTGCTGACGGTGACCCTGGCGACGGCGGTAGCCGGTCTTGTTCTTGTAGCGAAGGATGTCGATCTTCACACCCTTGTGGTGGTCCACGACCTCGGCCTGGACCTTGATGCCGGCCAGCACCCACGGGTCGCTGGTCACGGCCTCGCCGTCGACAACGAGCAGGGTCGAGAGCTCGACCGTGTCGCCAACATTGGCGGTGGAAATCTTGTCAACCTCAACGATGTCGCCGACAGCAACCTTGTGCTGGCGACCACCGCTGCGCACGATGGCGTACACGCGGATCTCACTCTCTCGCTTGAGAACGGCACCCCCGCAGTCCAGCCACCCGGCGAAGCCGAGGGCCTCTCCCGGCTGAAAGCCCGAGAGGAAGAGGTTTACGGGGATGTGGCGTGTCACCTGTGGACACGCCGACGGTCAAGGTTACGGGGCCACGGCCGAACGGGTCAAACCGGGCCCGCCCGGCCCCGGACCCGGCCCCGCCCGACCGCTAGGAACCGAGCCCCTCCCGGTACGCGACGCACGTCTCGTACGACGGCAGCAGCCCCTGTTCACGGGCCTCGGCCAGGCTCGGCGCGGCCTCGTCCTTCGGGGAGAGCAGCGGCGCCACGTCGGCGGGCCACTCGATGCCGAGCTCCGGGTCGAGCGGGTGGATGCCGTGCTCGCGCTCGGGGGCGTACCCCTCGGAGCACAGATAGACGACGGTCGCGTCGTCGGTGAGCGCCATGAAGCCGTGCCCGAGGCCCTCGGAGAGGTAGACCGCGTGATGGTCCCGGTCGTCGAGGCGGACCATCTCCCACCGGCCGAAGGTGGGCGAGCCGACCCGGATGTCCACGATCACGTCGAGGACGGCGCCGCGCACGCACTTGACGTACTTGGCCTGTCCGGGCGGCACGTCCGCGAAGTGGATGCCGCGCAGGGTGCCCCGGCTGGAGACCGACATGTTGGCCTGGGCCAGCCGGAGGGGGTGCCCGGCCGCCTCCGCGAAGACGGGGGCCTTGAACCACTCGTGGAAGCTGCCCCGGCCGTCGGGGAAGACCTTCGGCTCGAACACCCAGGAGCCGGAAATGGAGAGGGGTCGCATCGCGGGGTCCTCAGCCCTTCTTCTGCTGGTTCTGATGGGTCAGGGCGCGCTTGATGCGCCCGGCGGCCCGGCGCCACAGCGGACGCGGCGGGGCCTTCTTCTTCGGCGCCGGCTTCGGGGTCGGCTTCGGCTTGGCGGCCGGTGGGGTGTGCCGGTCGATCACCCGGGCGGCGCCCGCCGCGTCGACGACCACGTCCACCGGGAGCCGCGTCCACTTGTCCTCGCCCCGGTCGGCGGACGGCACGCCGACGCGGACCGCCCAGCGCGCGCCGGTGAGCTGCCCGACGGGCAGTGCGGCCGTCACGGTACGGCCGTCCGCCGCCGCGTCGACGGGGAACTTGCCCACGTTCTTGCGCTCGAAGCGCAGCCGCACCGTCTCCTCGCCGGTGACCGCGAGGGCCAGCGGCAGCCGCACGGTCGTGCCCTCGACGGTGCCGGCCGCCGGGTCCATCAGCGCCACGGCCTCGCGCTCCAGCTTGTTGGTGTGCTGGTCGACGTCGAGGGAGAGGTTGCCGAACCCGTCGGTGAAGTACGGCAGGACCATCCGCCGGGGCTCGCCGGTGAGCGCGGCCAGCCGTCCGGCCTCCACCTCCTCGCCGCGCACCGAGCCGATGCGGGTCTCCTTGCTCCAGCCGCAGGACTTGATCCGCAGGTGCAGGTCCCACAGGCCCCGGGTGAGCGGCCCGCCCGCGGCGGCGCTCTCCGGGTCGACGACGGAGGTCGCGGTGATCCGCTGGCGGAACGTGCCGTCCCCGGCGTCGATCCGGTGCAGCGCGTACTCCACCGGGAGGAAGTACTGACGGGCGTCCTCGCGGTGGCGCACCACCAGGTCGACGTCGCTCTCCTCGACCGGCGCGTCCAGGGACACGCCCTGCTCCTCCAGAGCCTTCAGGGCGGCGTCGGAGAGCGGCACCCCGAGCAGGTCCCGCCCGCCCTCGGTGCGGAAGGTCAGCGGGGCGCCGCCGCGCTCGCCGTCGGCCTCGTCCGCGGCGATCTCGTACTCGGCGCCGAAGCCGACGGAGAGGGTGCCGTCGGTCCACTCCAGCGAGGTCAGCTCACCGGTGGGCCGGATCGCGGCCTCCCACTCGGCGAGGGCGCGGACGTCGTCGTAGAGGTCGGCCCGGACGAGTCCGGCGACGATCTGCTGGAGCGGGGCGAGCTCGGCGACGACGCCCGGTCCGAAGCGCTCGGTGGCCACGCCCCGGATCTCGCGGTACAGGTCGCCCGCGTAGTCCTCGGGGAGATTCAGGAGCCGCTTGCCGCGCAGCCGCTCGACCATCTCGCTGCGCAGCCAGCGGGAGCAGATCCGGTCGCGCAGCGGGCCCGGCTCGGTCAGCTCGTCGACGACGTCGACGGCCTCGCGCAGGTTGGCGTAGTAGCCGACCGGGTCGAAGCGCTGGAAGCCCGCGTTGGAGCCGTCGTCCCGGGTGATGTGGTAGTAGCACAGGTAGTCGCCGAGGACGGCGACGCTCTTGGCCCGCAGATACGCCTCGACGACGAAGACATGGTCCTCCAGGCGCCGGCGCCCCTCCTTGAACCGCATGCCGTGCTCGGCGAGGAACGCCCGCCGGAACATCTTGTGCGGGGTGAGGCTGTCCATCAGCGGCGCGGTGTCCACCGTGACCCGCGGCCGGTTGACCCGGAACAGCTCCTGCGGGACCGGCCGTCCGATGCCCGCCATCTTGCCGATGACGACGTCGGCGTCGTTCGCCGTGCCGTACGCGTACATCCGCTCCAGGGCCTCGTCGCCGAGCCAGTCGTCGTGGTCGACGAACATGACGTACTCGCCCCGGGCGGCGTCGATGCCGGTGTTGCGGGGGCGGCCCGACCAGCCGGAGGACTCCTGGTGGACGACGTGGAAGTGAGGGTGCTCGGCGGCGAGCTCGTCCAGCCGGGCCGGGGTCTCGTCGGTGGACCCGTCGTCGACGAAGAAGACCTCGAACTCGTCCGGCGCCATGCTCTGCCGCAGCAGGCCCCCGACGCAGTCCTCGAAGTACTTGCCGGGGTTGTAGACCGCGATGACGACGCTGACCTTGACTGTCACGCCGGGTTCTCCTTGTCCTGAAGCCCCTGAAGTCCCTGGAGCTCCTGCGCCTCGTGCGCCCGGAGGATCGCCGGGAACGCCTCGGTCAGGGCCGTCCGCCAGTCGCGCAGCGGCTCGATGCCCGCGTCGGCGAAGCGCTCGTGGCCCAGGACGCTGTAGGCGGGGCGGGGCGCGGGGCGTACGAAGGCCTCGCTGGTGGTGGGACGGACCCGGTCGGGGTCGGTGCCGAGCAGCCGGAAGATCTCCCGGGTGAAGCCGAACCAGGTCGTCTCACCGGCGCTGGTGCCGTGGTAGACGCCCGCGGGGGCGGTCCCGGCCAGGGCGCCGCGGCCCAGCTCGACGAGCAGGCCCGCCAGATCCGCGCTCCAGGTGGGCTGGCCGCGCTGGTCGTCGACGACGTCCAGGGTGTCCTTGACACCGGCCAGCCTGATCATCGTGCGGACGAAGTTGGGGCCGCCCGCGCCGTACAGCCAGGCGGTGCGCACGACATAGCCGCGGTCGATCCCGAGGACCGCCGTCTCCCCCGCCAGCTTGGTCCGGCCGTACGCGCTGCGCGGCGCGGTCGGGGCGTCCTCGGCGTACGGCTTGTCGGCGTCACCGGCGAAGACGTAGTCGGTGGAGACGTGCAGCAGGACGGCGCCGGTCGCGGCGCAGGCGGCGGCGAGGTGCGCCGGGGCGTCGCCGTTGACGCGCAGGGCCTCGGCCTCGTGGGTCTCGGCGTCGTCGACGGCCGTCCAGGCCGCGCAGTTGACGACGACGGCGGGCCGGTGCTCCTCCAACGCCCGCAGCACGGCGGCCGGTTCGGTGAGGTCGAGGGCGGCGCGGTCCAGCGCGACATGGCGCTGTCCGGCCCGGGCGAGAGCGGCCCGGACGTCCTGTCCGAGCATGCCTCCGGCCCCGGCGATCAGCCAAGTGGCCTGTTCCTGTGTGGAATTCATGTCTCTTCTTTTGTGTCGGGAAAACACGGACGGGCCCGGGTCCGCCCCGGGCCCGTTCGGCCGGCTTCGTGTCAGAGCGCCGCGCGCTCCTTCAGCGGTTCCCACCAGGCGCGGTTGTCGCGGTACCACTGGACCGTCTCGGCGAGGCCCTGCTCGAAGCTCTTGCGGGGCTCGTAGCCGAGTTCCTCGCGGATCTTCGTGCAGTCCACCGAGTAGCGGCGGTCGTGGCCCTTGCGGTCCTCGACGTAGGTGACGCTGGTGTCCCAGTCGGCGCCGCAGGCCTTCAGCAGCAGCCCGGTGAGCTCCTTGTTGGAGAGCTCGGTGCCGCCGCCGATGTTGTAGACCTCGCCCGCGCGGCCCTTGGTGCGGACCAGTTCGATGCCCTGGACGTGGTCGTCGATGTGCAGCCAGTCGCGGACGTTGCCGCCGTCGCCGTACAGCGGGACCTTCCTGCCGTCGAGCAGGTTGGTCACGAACAGCGGGATGACCTTCTCGGGGAAGTGGTGGTGTCCGTAGTTGTTGGAGCAACGGGTCACGCGCACGTCCAGGCCGTGGGTGCGGTGGTACGACAGCGCGATCAGGTCGCTGGACGCCTTCGCCGAGGAATAGGGCGAGTTGGGCTCCAGCGGGTGCGTCTCGGGCCAGGAGCCCTCGTCGATCGAGCCGTAGACCTCGTCGGTGGAGATGTGCACGAAGGTGTCGACGCCCGCGCGGTGGGCCGCGTCGATGAGGGTGTGCGTGCCGACGACGTTGGTGCGCACGAACTCGGCGCCCCCGTCGATGGACCGGTCGACGTGCGACTCGGCGGCGAAGTGGACGACCTGGTCGTGCTCGGCCATCAGCTTGCCGACCAGCTCGGGGTCGCAGATGTCGCCCTGCACGAAGGCGAACCCGGGGTGCTCGCGCACCTCGTCGAGGTTGGCGGGGTTGCCCGCGTAGGTCAGCTTGTCGAGGACGGTGACCGACACGTCCCCGGGACCCTCGGGGCCGAGCACGGTACGGACGTAGTGCGAGCCGATGAAGCCGGCGCCGCCGGTCACCAGGATGCGCGTAGTCATGAGGAGATCTGCACCTTGCTGTGATCACCGAGCACGAGCCGGTGGGCCGAAGGGTTGCGGGGAGCGGGCGTGACCTCGACGTCGCGCCCGATCAGTGAGGCCTCCACGCGGCGCACGCCCGTCACGGACGAGCCGCGCAGCACGATGGAGTACTCGATTTCACTGTCCACGATCCGGCAGTCCTCCGAGACGGAGGTGAAGGGACCGATGTACGCGTTCTCCACCACCGTACCGGCCCCGACGATGACGGGGCCCACGATCCGGGAACCGCTGACGCGGGCGCCCTCCTCGATGACGACCCGGCCGATGATCTCGCTGGACTCGTCGACCGTGCCGGCGCTGCGCGGCTCCATGCCCTCCAGGACGGACCGGTTGACCTCCAGCATGTCGGTGACGTTGCCGGTGTCCTTCCAGTAGCCCGAGATGGTGGTGGAACGGACGTCCCGCTGCTGGTCGATGAGCCACTGGATGGCGTGCGTGATCTCCAACTCGCCGCGCCAGGAGGGCTCGATGGAGCGGACCGCCTCGTGTATGGCGGGCGTGAACAGGTAGACACCGACGAGCGCGAGGTCGCTCTTGGGCTCCTTCGGCTTCTCCTCCAGGCCGATCACCCGTCCCTGGGCGTCGAGTTCGGCGACACCGAAGGAGGTCGGGTCGGGAACCCGGGTCAGCAGGATCTGCGCGGCCGGGCGGTCGCCGCGGAACTCGTCGACCAGGCCGGTGATGCCGCCGACGATGAAGTTGTCCCCGAGGTACATGACGAAGTCGTCGTCACCGAGGAACTCCTGGGCGATCAGCACCGCGTGGGCGAGCCCGAGCGGCGCCTCCTGCGGGATGTAGGTGACCTCGATGCCGAACTTCGAGCCGTCACCCACCGCTTCGCGGATCTCGTCGGCCGTGTCGCCCACGACGATCCCGACCTCGCTGATACCGGCCTCGGCGATCGCCTCCAGGCCGTAGAACAGCACGGGCTTGTTGGCGACCGGTACGAGCTGCTTGGCCGAGGTGTGGGTGATCGGGCGCAGGCGAGTGCCCGCTCCCCCGGAGAGCACAAGTGCCTTCACGTACTGACCCCAATGGATAACTGTCGGGATTTGTCGTCAATCCTGCTCAAACATCATAGCCGGGCAGCTGTCAGGCCGATTCGCCGTTAGTTCGCGCATTCGACACCTGTATGACGATGTATAAGCCGGAGAGGTTGTACGGGCGCGGCCAAAAGAGACGTAAAAAGCAGAGCCGCCCCCGGTCGTGTACGACCGGGGGCGGCTCGGTGACGTGCGCCGGAGTGTCAGCTCTCCTCGGCGGGGGCCGAGACCGAGGACAGCGACTGCTGCGCCGCCACGGTCTTCTTCGCCGCCGTCTTCTTCGTGGCCGCCTTCTTGGCCGTCGCCTTCTTCGCGACGGTCTTCTTGGCGGCCGTCTTCTTGGTGGCGGCCTTCTTCGCGGTCGCCTTCTTGGCCGTCTTGCGGGCCGCCGCCTTCTTCACCGGGGCCGCCTCGCCGTCCTCGGCGGGAGCGTCCTCGACGGGCGCCTCGGCCGGGACGACCACGACGGCGCCCTCCTCGGAGGAGGTCGACGCGGTGGCCTTGCGCACCGCACGACGCCGCGGACGCGCCGGGGCGGCGGCCTCGGCGGGCTCCTCGGCCGGGGCCTGCTCCGCGACGACCGGCTCAGGTGCCTCGGGCTCGGCCTCGGCGGTGACCGTCACGACGGTCGTCGCCTCGGCGCCCGCGGGCGATCCGGCCGGCGCGGACACCTTGCGGGTGGCGCGACGGCGCGTACGGCCCTGGGGAGCGGCGTCCTCGACGACCGGGTCCTCGACGGCGGCCGGCGCGGCCTGCGCCTCGGCCGCGGCCTGGGGCTCGACCGGGAGCGCGGCCTCCTGCTCGACGGTGACGTCCTGCGCGGTGGGCGCCTCCTCGGCCTCGGCGGGCTGCTCGGCCTCGGCGGACCGCTCACCCCGCTCACGCCGCGGGGCACCCGCCGGAGCGGACGCCCGGCGCCCGGCCCGGCGCCGCTGACGACCGCGGCCGACGGCCGCCTCCGCCTCGGCGACGCTGCTGTACAGCTCCTCGTCGGGCTGGAACTCGGGCGCGGGCAGCGCGACCGGCGCGGCGACCTCGGCGACGACCTCCGCCTCGGTCTCCCCGTCCTGCTCGGTGTCCTGCTCGGGAGCCTCGGTGGCCACCGACGCCTCGTGCACGTGCTCGATGCCGCCGCGTCCGCGCTTCTTGCGCTTGCCGCCGCCACCGACGGAGGTCGGCTGCTCCATGTGGACGATGACACCGCGGCCGTTGCAGTGGACGCAGGTCTCGGAGAAGGACTCCAGCAGACCCTGGCCCACCCGCTTGCGGGTCATCTGGACCAGGCCCAGCGAGGTCACCTCGGCGACCTGGTGCTTGGTCCGGTCCCGGCCCAGGCACTCCAGCAGACGGCGCAGCACCAGGTCCCGGTTGGACTCCAGGACCATGTCGATGAAGTCGATGACGATGATGCCTCCGAGGTCGCGCAGCCGCAGCTGGCGCACGATCTCCTCGGCCGCCTCCAGGTTGTTCCTGGTGACCGTCTCCTCCAGGTTGCCGCCCTGGCCGGTGAACTTGCCGGTGTTGACGTCGACGACGACCATCGCCTCGGTCCGGTCGATCACCAGCGAGCCGCCGCTGGGCAGCCAGACCTTGCGGTCCAGCGCCTTGGAGAGCTGCTCGTCGATCCGGTAGCTGGCGAAGACGTCGACCTCGCTGGTCCACTTCTGGAGCCGCTCGGCCAGGTCGGGCGCCACGTTGGAGACATAGCCGTAGACCGTCTCCCAGGCGTCCTCACCGCTGACGATGACCTTGGAGAAGTCCTCGTTGAAGATGTCCCGGACGACCCGGACGGTCATGTCCGGCTCGCCGTACAGCAGCGTGGGCGCGTTGCCGTTCTTGGCCTTCTTCTGGATGTCCTCCCACTGCGACTGGAGGCGCTCCACGTCACGGCGCAGCTCGTCCTCGCTCGCGCCCTCGGCGGCGGTGCGCACGATGACGCCCGCGTCCTCGGGGACGATCTTCTTGAGGATCGTCTTCAGCCGGGCCCGCTCGGTGTCGGGCAGCTTGCGGCTGATGCCGGTCATCGACCCCTCGGGGACGTAGACCAGGTACCGGCCGGGCAGGGAGACCTGGCTGGTCAGACGGGCACCCTTGTGACCGATCGGGTCCTTCGTCACCTGGACGAGCACCGACTGGCCGGACTTCAGGGCGGACTCGATGCGGCGCGGCCCGTTGGCCATGCCGAGCGCCTCGAAGTTGACCTCACCGGCGTACAGGACGGCGTTGCGCCCCTTGCCGATGTCGATGAACGCGGCCTCCATGGACGGCAGCACGTTCTGGACCTTGCCCAGGTAGACGTTGCCGACGTACGAGGTCGCCTGCTCCTTGTTGACGTAGTGCTCGACGAGCACCCCGTCCTCCAGGACGCCGATCTGCGTACGGTCGCCGTTCTGCCGGACGACCATCACGCGCTCGACGGCCTCGCGGCGGGCCAGGAACTCGGCCTCGGTGATGATCGGGACCCGGCGGCGGCCCTGCTCGCGGCCCTCGCGGCGGCGCTGCTTCTTGGCCTCCAGACGCGTGGAGCCCTTGATGGACTGCACCTCGTCGGACGGCTCGGACGCCTTGCGCGGCTCGCGCACCTTGACGACGGTCCGCTCGGGGTCGCCGTCGGTGGGCTCGCTGTCGGCGGAGCTGTCACCGGCGCGACGGCGACGGCGACGGCGGCGACGGCTGCTGGAGGAGGAGCCGGAGTGCTCGTCGTGAGCCTCCTCGTCGTCCTCCTCGTCCTGCTCGGCGCCGTCCGCGGCGTCCTGGCCGGCGCGCTCGTCCTGCTCGGCGGGGAGGTCCTCGCCGTCCTCGGCGTCGGCGTCCGCGGACTCGCCGCGGCGACGGCGACGTCCGCCACGACGGCGGCGACGGCGCGAGCCGGGCTCCTCGGACTCCTCCGACTCCTCCTCGACGGCGTCGTCCTCGGCCGACGCGTCGGCGTCCTCGTCCTCCGGCTCGTCCTCGACGGCCGGAGCGCTCTCCACGACCGGCGCCTCGGCCTCGGCGGGCTCACCGCGACGGCGGCGGCGACGGCGCGGCGCGACGGGCTCCTCCTGGAACTCCTCCTCCGGCTCCTCGGCCTCCACCTCGGCGGCGGCAGCCGCGGCGGCGGCCCGCTCCGGCGTCTGGAACTGCGGCTCGGTGAACACGGGCGCCTGGAACACGGCCACGGCGGGCCGGGTGGGACGGCGCGGAGCCTCGTCCTCGGCGGGTGCGTCGGCGGGGGGCGCGGAGAACCCGGCCGCGGCACGGCGCGAGACCCGGCGGCGGCCACGGCGCGGCGCGTCGTCGGCGGGCTCGGGCTCGGCCGGGGCCTCGACGGCGGGGGCCTGCGGCTCCTCGGCGACGGGCTCGGCCGGGGCGGCGGGCGTGATCTCCTCCGCGGCGGCGGTGTCCCCGGCGGGCGCGGTCACCCGGCGGGTGGCGCGACGACGGGTGCGCGGGGCCGGTGCGGCCTCCTCGGCGGGCGCGGCCTCGGCGACGGCCTCCGGCTCGGCGGCGGCCGGGGTCTCGCTCACGACGACGGTCTCGGCCTCGGCGGGCGCGTCGACAGGCGCGGACACCTTGCGGGTGGCACGGCGGCGGGTGCGCGGGGCCGGTGCGGCCTCCTCGGCCGGGGCGGCGGCAGCGGGCTCCTCGGCGGGCTGCTCCGCGGGCGCGGCCACCGGCTCGGCGACGACGGTCTCGGCAGTCGTGGGTGCGCCGGCGGGCGCGGAGGCTCGGCGGGTGGCCCGACGGCGCGTGCGCGGCGCCGGCGCGGCCTCCTCGACGACCTCGGCGGTCTCGACCGCCGCCGTGGTCCCGGTGACCTCTTCGGTCTCTTCCGTCTCCTCGGCCGGTATGGCCGAAGCAGCCTCGTCCGGGGCCTGCGCGGCGGCGACCGGCGGACCCGCCGGACGGGACGCGGCACGGCGCCGACGGCGCGGCGGCAGGGTGTCGCTGGGGGTGGTCTGTTCGGAACCCTCGGTGGGCTCGGTCGGTTCGAGCATGCGGGCGTTTCTCCCGTCAGGCTCCCGGGCGCCGCGCCTGGTCCGGCGATGCCGGTGACGTCCGCGGCTCGCGCGATGCGCGGTGCCGCCGTCCGGGGCGCGGGCGCCGCACGGGAGCTCTCTGTGTCTTGTCTCGCCGGTTCCGTACTCCCTGTTGGATACGGCCTGGCGAAAGTCTTCTGGTGGGTGCGCTGCCCGACCCAGGTGGCTCCCGAGTACGAGGGCGGCGCTACGACGACCGTCCTTCGCGGGACTTCCTTACGCCGACGCCGTCGCGGCGGCAGGCTGCCGGGCCTTCGAGAGGGCCTCTGCTGCTGCCTCGCGGTCGGGCGCGAGCGGGTCGGTCACCGAGCCGGTCTCTTCATCGAACAGCCCCTGCGCCAGCCTGGTCACCGCAGCGGGGACCGGCGGCGCCAGGTCGGCCACGGCGCGGAGACCGGACAGGACGTCGTCGGGTCGAACGGCAGGCGTCACGTGCCGAACAACCAGCCGCAGTATCGCACAGGGCCGGCCGGTCGGCCTATCAGCGGCGGAACTGTGCGTCGCAAGATCCACCACGGCCGGGCGGGCGTCGAAGGTACGGACGCCGTTCTTGGTCATCCGCTGGACCTCCACGGACTCGGCGGCGGTGAAGGCGGCGACGGCCCGGTCGGCCTCCGCCTGCTCCACGCCGTCCAGCCGCAGCTCCCACACGGAGGCGGTCAGCCGGTCGGCGAGCCCCGAGGTACGGGCCTCGACCGCGTCGACGATGTCGAGCCCGTCGGGCAGCGACTCGTCGAGGAGGATCCTCAGCTGCTCCGGGTCACGCGCCGCGGTGAGCGCGATCTCCAGATACTCCGCCTCACTGCCCGTGCCGGTGGGTGCGGCATTGGCGTACGACACCTTCGGATGCGGCGTGAACCCCGCCGAGTACGCCATCGGCACCTCGGCACGGCGCAGCGCACGCTCGAAGGCGCGCTGGAAGTCACGGTGGCTGGTGAACCGGAGGCGGCCGCGCTTGGTGTAGCGCAGTCGGATGCGCTGCACCGCGGGTGCGGGCGGCGGGCCTTCGGGCTGTCGCTTGCCCAGTGTCGCTCAGTCCTTCGTGAGTGCGGTCGTACTGCTACCAAGAGTACGTGTCTCGCGGCCCGACGGTTCCCTTCGGGCCACCGCGACCCTCTCCTTCCGCTCCCCCGGCAGGTCCCCGAACAGCATCCGCCGCATGTCGGCACGGGCCTGGCGTGCGGTGTCGCGCGCGGCGGCCAAGGCCTGACGGGTGACGCGTCCCACGCCGCGGGCGGCCTCGGCGGCGGGCCTGAGGACGGTGTCGCGGACCGCGTGGCCGACCGGGGTGAGGACCGTGCGGTAGGTCCAGCGGGCCGGTTCGACCAGGGTCCAGCGCAGGAAGGTGCCGAGGAGGCGCCCCACGGCGAGCGAGATGTGCCCGGCGATCCGCCAGGCGTGTCCGAGGGCGTCCCCGACCTCCCGTCCGACGACGGCGAGGAACCGTCCGACGGGGGTGAGCACCCAGCGCCACAGGGCGACCGCGGGCAGCACGAGCAGCACGCGCGCGATCCAGTACAGGCAGAAGCCGATCCCGCGCAGCAGCCACACCACGGCGTGCCCGACCGGCGTGAGGATCCACTGGTACACCCACACGGCCGGCAGCACGAACAGGCAGCGCAGCAGCCAGGTGGCGCCGTGGCCGAACGGGGTGAGCACGCGCGCGTACAGCCACGCGAGGCCCGCACCGATGCCGCGCCCGAGCCAGGCGACGCCCCGGCCGAAGGGGGCGAGGACGTAGGTGTACAGCCAGACCGCGGGCAGCACGAGCAGGACGTGGCCGAGCCAGGCCAGCCCCTTGCCGAGCGGGACCAGGACGTAACGCCACAGGCCCACGAGGGGCCAGACGAACAGAGCCCGTCCGAGCCAGGCCAGCGCCCGTCCGAGGGGGCGCAGGACGGTGTCGCCGAGGAACTTCCCGGCGACGACGAGCGCGTCCCAGGCCACCCGCACGGGCACGACCAGGACGAGCACGAAGATCCGCACCGGGATACGGATCGCGACGACCAGACACCCCTCGGGGTTCTGCTGCTGAGGTGGCCTTTTCTCCAGGTCCATACCGACGTAGACGCCGTGCGGGCGGTTGCCGTTCCGGACGGACGCGGTGTCGCTCAGGCCGCCTTGAGCAGCGCGCGCAGCCCGTCGGTGTCGATGAGGTGCGCCCGGGACGGGAAGACCTTCTCCACCAGCACCCGCTGGGTCTCCGGGTCGGGGTCGGCGACGCCGTCGGTGAGGACGAAGACCCGGTAGTCGCGGTCGGCGGCGTCCATGAGGGTGGACAGGACGACCCCGCTGGTGCTGATCCCGGCGAGCACGAGCGTGTCGATGCCGCGCTCGCTGAGCCGCTCGTGCAGATCGGTGGTGGACACCGAGCCGTACCGGATCTTGCGTACGACGATGTCGTCGTCCTCGGGCGCTATGCGCGCGTCGATGGTGGTGGCCGGGTCCTCGTGGTGGAGCCTCCTCGCCGCGGCGACGGCGCTGAAGTTCTTGTTGGTCGCGGGGACCGCCGCCCAGTCGTCCTCGGTGAAGGCGACACGGACGTATCCGATGGTGCCGCCGGCGGCGCGGACGTCGGCGATGGCGCCCTTGACCCGCTCGACGAGCGCGTCGGCGTCGGGGGCGAGGGGGACGATCCCGTTCTGGAAGTCCATGGCCAGCAGGGCGGTGCGGGAGGGGGTGAGGGTGGGGGTGGGGTTCGCGGGGGTGGTGGCGGGGGTGCTCACGGGTGGTTCTCCTTGGTGGGGGGTGGTCCGACCGCTGGTCAGATGCCGGTCGAGGACGGTCAGCAGCAGGACCGCGAGGCCCGCGCCGACCAGGACGAGGCCGAGGGTGTGCAGGCCGTGGTCGCTCGCCCCGTCGCGGAAGACGAGGCCGCCGATCACGGCGGAGGTGATGGTGCCGAGGTAGCCGAAGGTCCGGAACAGTCCGGCGGCGGTGCCGATCCGGTCGGGCGGGGCCGCGAGGTACAGGGCGGTCTGGTTGCCGACGGTGGTGGTGGCGGAGGTGACGCCGAAGACCAGCGACACGAGCACGATCAGGGTCACGGGGCTGTGCGAGGTGAGCAGCATGATCCCGGCCGAGCCGAGCAGCATGCTCAGCGCCGCGGCGATCAGCGGTCCGCGCACGAGGTTGCGCACGGCGAGCGGCCGGGAGAGCAGCGCGGAGACGGCGCCCATGGGCAGCAGGAGCAGTCCGGCCTCGACGGTGGACAGACCGTGGGCGGCCTCCGCCCACTGGGTCATGCCGTACATCACGGAGTAGACGCCGAGCAGGGTGAGCGACTGGCGCAGATAGGTGCGGGCGAGGGCGCCGTTGGCGGCGAGTTCTCGGAAGTCGAAGAAGGGCGCGGCCCGGCTCAGTTCCCACCGCACGGTCGGGACGACGGCGACGGCGAACACGGCGAGCGCGGTCCACCGGAGTCCCGGAAGGCCCGTCAGGAAGACGACGAGCGCGGTCAGAAAGACGGCGAAGCCGAGGATGCCGGGCAGGTCGATCCGGTCGGCGAGCCGCCGGAACCCGCTCCGCTCGCGCGGCGGATCGGCGGGGAGCCGGCTCAGCGCGAGGAACAGGGCGACGGCGGTGACGGGGAGGTTGACGAGGAAGGCCGCCCGCCAGCCCGCGGCGCCCACGAGCAGCCCGCCGAGCGGCGGTCCCACGGCGGCGGTGGCCATCCCGGCGAGCGCGATGCCGCCGAGCACTCCGCCGGGCGGGGCGTCGAGCCCGGCCTCCTCGGCCCGGCGCCGGATCAGCACCATCGCGCACGGGAACCCGGCGGAGGTGCCGATCCCGATGAGCACCCGGGCGACGGTCAGGGTGGCGAGGTCCTGCCCGAGCCCGCCGACCAGCCCGCCGATCAGCACCAGCACGATGCCGCCGACGAGGACCCGGCGCGCGCCGAGGACCTCGGCCAGCTTGCCCGCGGTGGGCTGCGCGACGGCGCTGGCCAGATAGAGCGACGACACCAGCACGGCGGTGTCGCCCACGGAGACGCCCAGACCGGCGGCGATGGGCACGAGCGCGGTGGCGATGACGGCACTGTTGACGGGGTTGAGCCCGGCCGCGAGATAGAGGGGCGCGGTGAAGGCCGGCGAAAAGGGCGGGGGCACGGACCCGGTGGTGGTGGAACGGCTCATATGCCGCCGTCACCCAGATCGACGGCGGCGAGCCGCTCCAGCAGCTCGACGGCCCGGTCCACGTCCTCCCGCTCCCCCGGGGCGACGGCCTTGTCGATGGCCCGCGCGAGGAACGCGGCCCGCCCGGCGAGGAGCTTCTCGACCATCGCGGTCGCGGCGGGATCGGCGCTCACCAGCTTCCGCCGCCCGTCCCGCGGGTCGGGCTCGCTGTGCACCAGCCCGGCCGCCTTCAGCACGGCCAGGCTCTGCGCGATGGACTGCGGGCTGACGTGCTCCAGCGAGGCGAGCCGCGCGGCGGTCACGGGCCCCTCCCGCACCACGCTCGCCAGCACGGTGATCTGTGTGACGGTCAGCCCGGTCGCATGCTGCCCCGACTCCACCCGCAAACGCGCCCGCAGCCGCTTCATCGCGTCATTGAGCCGCTGAGCACTCTCGATGGACTCGTCCGAGGTCATGCCCCCACGCTAAAACCCGACAAGCAACTTAACCAAGTTACTTGTCGAATTTTGACCGGGGACAGCACCGAGCCCCCTTCCCGACTCCGGGAAGGGGGCTCGACGACGGCGGCCGGGGTCAGTGAGAGTGACCGCTCCCGACCGGTGCCACGTTCTTGACGGTCAACGGCAGCAGCTTCTTGCCCGTCGGTCCGATTTGGATGCTCGTGTCCATCTGAGGACACACCCCGCAGTCGAAGCAAGGGGTCCAGCGGCAGTCCTCGACCTCGGTCTCGTCGAGGGCGTCCTGCCAGTCCTCCCAGAGCCAGTCCTTGTCGAGGCCGGAGTCGAGGTGGTCCCACGGGAGGACCTCCTCGTAGGTCTTCTCGCGGGTGGTGTACCAGTCGACGTCGACGCCGAACGCGGGCAGCGTCTTGTCGGCGCAGGCCATCCAGCGGTCGTAGGAGAAGTGCTCGCGCCAGCCGTCGAAGCGACCGCCGTCCTCGTAGACCGCGCGGATGACCGCGCCGATGCGGCGGTCGCCGCGGGACAGGAGGCCCTCGACGATGCCGGGCTTGCCGTCGTGGTAGCGGAAGCCGATGGAGCGGCCGTACTTCTTGTCGCCGCGGATCTTGTCGCGGAGCTTCTCCAGGCGGGCGTCCGTCTCCTCCGCCGAGAGCTGCGGGGCCCACTGGAAGGGCGTGTGGGGCTTGGGGACGAAGCCGCCGATGGAGACCGTGCAGCGGATGTCGTTCTGGCCGGAGACCTTGCGGCCCTCGGCGATGACGTTCATCGCCATGTCGGCGATCTGGAGGACGTCCTCGTCGGTCTCCGTCGGCAGGCCGCACATGAAGTACAGCTTCACCTGGCGCCAGCCGTTGCCGTACGCGGTCGAGACGGTCCGGATGAGGTCCTCTTCCGAGACCATCTTGTTGATGACCTTGCGCATGCGCTCGCTGCCGCCCTCGGGGGCGAAGGTGAGGCCGGAACGGCGGCCGTTGCGCGTCAGTTCGTTCGCCAGGTCGACGTTGAAGGCGTCGACTCGGGTCGAGGGGAGGGACAGGCCGATCTTGTCCTCCTCGTAGCGGTCCGCGAGACCCTTGGCGATGTCGCCGATCTCGGTGTGGTCCGCCGAGGAGAGGGAGAGAAGGCCGACCTCCTCGAAGCCCGTCGCCTTGAGGCCCTTCTCGACCATCTCGCCGATGCCGGTGATCGAGCGCTCGCGGACCGGACGGGTGATCATGCCGGCCTGGCAGAAGCGGCAGCCGCGCGTGCAGCCGCGGAAGATCTCCACCGACATGCGCTCGTGGACGGTCTCGGCGAGCGGGACGAGGGGCTGCTTGGGGTAGGGCCACTCGTCGAGGTCCATGACGGTGTGCTTCGACACGCGCCACGGGACACCCGACTTGTTGGGGACCACGCGGGCGATACGGCCGTCGGGGAGGTACTCGACGTCGTAGAACGCCGGGACGTACACCGAGCCGGTCTTCGCGAGGCGGAAGAGGACCTCCTCGCGGCCACCGGGGCGGCCCTCCGCCTTCCAGCGGCGGATGATGTCCGTCATGTCGAGGACGGCCTGCTCGCCGTCGCCGATGATCGCGGCGTCGATGAAGTCCGCGATGGGTTCCGGGTTGAAGGCCGCGTGGCCGCCGGCCAGCACGATCGGGTCGTCAAGGCCCCGGTCGCGCGACTCCAGCGGGATGCCCGCCAGGTCCAGCGCCGTCAGCATGTTCGTGTAGCCGAGCTCGGTGGAGAAGCTGAGCCCGAACACGTCGAAGGCCTTCACCGGGCGGTGGCTGTCCACCGTGAACTGCGGGACGCCGTGCTCCCGCATCAGGGCCTCCAGGTCCGGCCACACGCTGTAGGTGCGCTCGGCGAGGACGCCCTCCCGCTCGTTCAGCACCTCGTAGAGGATCATGACGCCCTGGTTGGGCAGGCCGACCTCGTACGCGTCCGGGTACATGAGCGCCCAGCGGACGTCGGAGGACTCCCACGGCTTGACCGTGGAGTTCAGCTCGCCGCCGACGTACTGGATCGGCTTCTGCACATGCGGGAGCAGAGCTTCGAGCTGCGGGAACACCGACTCGGCGGTTTCGGCTGACATCTCGCACTTCCGTGGACTGACAGGGGTGACCATCTAGCCTAACGCGAGCGGAGGACACCCCTGTCCCGCACGGGCCCCGCGAGGGGCTCGCTCAGACGTCCATCGCGGCCTTCATCGACGTCCACGCCTCCGGCAGCGCCGCCTCCGCCAGTTCCGCCCGCCGCTCCTCGTGCCCGTACAGCAGCCCGTAGGTGAACGCGTTCTCGCCGGCCGCGTGCGCCTGCCCGGCCAGGTCCCGCAGGGCCTCGCGGGTCATCACGCTGTCCTGGTGGTCGCCGAGCAGCCCTTGGAGCGACTTCATCGAGCGGACCAGGTCGACGGCCGGTTCCCCGAGCGCGTCGGCCGCGGCCTCGGCGGCGTAGCGCGTCCGCTTGGCCTTCTTGCGGGCCTCGTGCAGGGCGAGGTCCCGGTCGGCGCCCGGCGGGAGCGCGACGGCCTCCTCCACCAGGGCCTCCAGCTTCCCGAAGTCCTTGCGCACGGCCTTGGCAATCACCTTCGGCGGCTCCCCCGCCGCCGCCTCCCGCCACGGCGGCCCGTCCACGAGCGCGTCCAGCGCCCCCAGCAGCTCCAGGTACCGCTTTCCGTCCAGTACGGCGATCAGCCGCCGCCTCGATCCCCCGCGCCGGGCGTGCGACCAGGTGCGCAGCCGGGTGCGGACCGGGCCGGCCAGCAGCGGGCGGGGCAGTTCGTCGAGGGCGGCCGTCAGACGTTCGGTGAGGACCTCCTGGTCGCGGTCGACGCCCAGTTCGCCCGCCAGCCACTTCAGCTCCGCGCCGATCGGGTCGGTGACCGCCCGGTCGAGGACCTTGGCGTACGAACGGAAGGCGCTGCGCGTCCGGCGGGTGGCGACGCGCATCCGGTGCACGGAGTCGTGCGCGTCCTGCCGCACGGCCGGGTCGAGGTCGACGATCGCGTCGCGCTGGGTGCGCAGATACGCCAGCACGTGGTCGCCGGCGGTCACCGGGTCCGGCACGGCAGCCGCTCGAGCGGCCTTCCCCGCCTTGCCTTCCTTCCCCGCCTTGTCGGCCTTCCTTACGTCGTGCGCTTTCCCCGCCTTGTCGGCCTGCCCCGCCTTCGCCGCTCTGCGTGCCTTCTTCGGGGCGGGGGCCGTCTCCGCCAGCGCCCTGGCGAGCTTCGACGAGGACCCGGAGCGGCGGACGCCCGCCTTGCGGAGTCGTTTCTCCACCTTGTCGAGGAAGGCCGGGTCGCCGCCGTCGGCGAGTTCGACCTCGATCTCGGTCCACTGGGCGCTGCCGCCGTCCCCGGTGAGGCGCTCGGCGCGGACGGAGTCCAGGCTGACCTCGGCGAGCACCCGGCCCTGCCCGTCGACGAGATGGCGTACGTCCCGGTCGGAGCGCAGCCGGACCACCGGACGCAGCTCGGCGTCCCGGATCCGGGAGCGGACGAGACCGTGGAGGGTGCGCGGGACGGCCGGGGAGAGGGGCGCCTGGATCTCGTCGCGTACGCCGGGGGCGACGGGGAACTTCAGATGCCAGCCGGCGTCGGAGCCACCGGTGCGACGGCGCAGGGTGATCGACGACCGGGCGAGACGTTCGTCGGGGGTGTCGTAGTAGGTGGCGTCGAGGTGGGCGACACCCTTGTCGATCACTGCCTCGACCCCGGCCACTCCGGTCAGGTCGGGCAGCCCGCTCTCTTCGGACTCGTACTTACGCTCGATCTCGCGCTTTGTGTCCGCCATGACCCGAATCTAGTTCCTGCCCCGGCCCCACGACAGAGGCTGACCAGGGTGAACCACCGGTGACCTCCGGCCGCCGCTAGGCCGACATCGGCCGCTGGACCCTGATCGACTGCAACAGCCCGACCGCCACCCACACCGCGAACATCGACGAGCCTCCGTAGGACACGAACGGCAGCGGGAGACCCGTGACGGGCATGATGCCGAGGGTCATGCCGATGTTCTCGAAGGCCTGGAAGGCGAACCAGGCCACGATGCCGGCGGCGACGATCGTGCCGTACAGCTCCGTCGTCTCACGGGCGATGCGGCAGGCGCGCCACAGGACGACACCGAGCAGCACGATGATCAGGCCCGCGCCGATGAAGCCCAGTTCCTCGCCCGCGACCGTGAAGACGAAGTCGGTCTGCTGTTCCGGCACGAACTGGCCGGTGGTCTGCGAGCCGTGGAAGAGGCCCGAGCCGGTCAGGCCGCCGGAGCCGATCGCGATGCGTGCCTGGTTGGTGTTGTAGCCGACACCGGCCGGGTCGAGGCTGGGGTTGGCGAAGGCGGCGAAGCGGGCGATCTGGTAGTCGTCCAGGACGCCGAGCTGCCAGACGGCGACCGCGCCCAGGGTTCCCGCGCCAAGCAGGCCGAACACCCAGCGGTTGGAGGAGCCGGAGGCGAGGAGCACGCCCAGCACGATCACCACCATCACCATGACCGACCCGAGGTCGGGCATCAGCATGACGACCAGCATCGGCACGGCGGCCAGGCCCAGCGCCTGGAGGACGGTGCGGTGGTCGGGGTAGGGCTTGTCGCCCGCGTCGACGCGGGCGGCGAGCAGCATCGCCATGCCCAGGATGATCGTGACCTTCACGAACTCCGAGGGCTGGAGCGAGAAACCGCCGCCGATGACGATCCAGGAGTGGGCGCCGTTGACGGTGGAGCCGAGCGGGGTGAGCACCATCAGGATCAGGAACACCGAGGCGCCGTAGAGGATCGGGACGGCCGTGCGCAGCGCGCGGTGGCCGAGCCAGACGGTGCCGATCATCAGGGCGAAGCCGATGCCGGTGTTCATGAGGTGGCGCAGCAGGAAGTAGTACTGGTCGCCCTGGTTGATCTCGGTGCGGTTGCGGGTCGCCGAGAAGACCAGCAGCGAGCCGAGTCCGGAGAGGGCGAGCGCGGACAGCAGTATCGGCCAGTCGAGGCGGCGGGCGAGCGAGTCACGGGCGAACAGCCGCGTCCAGCCGGCGCGTTCGGGTCCGTATCCGGAGACGGAGAAGCTGTTGCCGGTCATGTGAGCATCCTCCGGCCGCCCCGGCGCGGTCCGCATCCCCGGCCCGTCCCGCGGCGGCGCCTTCGCCGGGTGTCGCGGTTGCCGCCGGTCCCGGTGTTCTCGACGGTGGCCGCGAGCTGGGTCTGGTCCGGCTCGGGGGCGCCCTGCTGGGTGGCGCGCTGCTCCTTGGCCGGGTCCTTGGCGACCTTGGGCGACTTGATGGTGCCGTCGGTGCGGACCTTGGGCAGGCTCTTCTGCGGGGTGGGCAGCAGGGCGTTCTTCTTGTCGATGGTGCCGTCGTCGGCGACGCCGTACAGGGCGTCGTAGATGTTGCGGACGGCGGGGCCGGAGGCGCCGGAGCCCGTACCGCCCTGGGAGATCGTCATGACGACCGCGTAGTCCTTGGTGTACGTGGCGAACCAGGACGTCGTCTGCTTGCCGTAGACCTCCGCCGTACCGGTCTTGGCGTGCATGGCGATCTTGTCCTGGGGCCAGCCGACGTCCGCGAAGCGCCAGGCGGCGGTACCGCGGGTGGCGACGCCCGCGAGGGCCTCGTCCATCTCGGACAGCGTCTTCTTGCTTATGGGCAGCTTGCCGTGCGCCTTGGGCTCGATCTCGTCGACGGTCTGGCCGTCGGCGCTGACGATCGCCTTGCCGACGGACGGGGTGTACAGCGTGCCGCCGTTGGAGATCGCCGCGTAGATGGTGGCCATCTGGATGGGGGTGACGAGGGTGTCGCCCTGGCCGATGGAGTAGTTGACGGAGTCACCGGCGCGCATCAGGTTGCCTTCGAGGCAGTTCTCGTAGGCGATCTGCTGGGCGTAGGTGCCGCCCTTCTTGCCGTACTTGCACCAGGCGTCCTTGTTGGCCTTCCAGTAGTCCTGCTTCCACTGGCGGTCGGGGACCCGGCCGGTGACCTCGTTGGGCAGGTCGATACCGGTCTCGGCGCCGAGGCCGAACTGGTGGGCGGTCTTGTAGAACCAGTTGTTGGCGTTCTTCTTCGGCTTGGTGCCGCCGTCCTTCTTCCACTCCTCGTGGGAGAGGCGGTAGAAGACGGTGTCGCAGGAGACCTCCAGGGCGCGGCCGAGGCTGATCGGGCCGTATCCCTTGGACTCGAAGTTGTTGAAGACCTGGCCGCCGATGGAGTACGAGCTGGAGCATTCGTAGGGGCCGTTGAAGGAGTAGCCGGCGTTGACCGCGGCGGCCGTCGGGACGACCTTGAAGATCGAGCCGGGCGCCGACTGGCCCTGGATGGCCCGGTTGAGCAGCGGGTAGTTGGAGGACTTGCCCGTCAGCGTCTTGTAGTCCTTGGCGGAGATGCCGCCGACCCAGGCGTTGGGGTCGTAGGTCGGGTTGGAGGCCATGGCGACGATGCGGCCGGTCTTGGCCTCCATGACGACGACGGCGCCGGAGTCGGCCTTGTAGTTCTCGCCGGTGTTGTCGTCGAACTGCTTGCGGGCTTCCTTCATCGCGTCGTTCAGCTCGTACTCGGCGACCCGCTGGACGCGGGCGTCGATGCTGGTGACGAGGTTGGAGCCGGGCTCGGCGGCGTCGGCCTCGGCCTGGCCGATGACCCGGCCGAGGTTGTCGACCTCGTAGCGGGTGACGCCGGCCTTGCCGCGCAGCTCCTTGTCGTACTGGCGCTCCAGGCCCGAGCGGCCGACCTGGTCGGAGCGCAGGTAGGGCGAGTCGCTGTCCTGGGCCTCGGTGATCTCCTCGTCGGTGACCGGGGAGAGGTAGCCGAGGACCTGGGCGGCGTTGGCCTTGCCGGGGGCGGCGTAGCGGCGCACGGCCTCGGGTTCGGCGGTGATGCCGGGGAAGTCCTCGGCGCGCTCGCGGATCTGGAGGGCCTGCTTGGCGGTGGCCTCGTCGGTGATGGGGATCGGCTGGTACGGGGAGCCGTTCCAGCAGGGCTGGGGGGTCTCGGAGTCGCAGAGGCGGACCTTGTCCATCACCTCCTTGGGCGTCATGCCGAGGACACCGGCGAGCTTGGTGAGGACGGCCTTGCCGTCGTCGTCCATCTTCAGCAGGTCGGTGCGGGAGGCGGAGACCACGAGGCGGGTCTCGTTGTCGGCGAGGGCGACGCCGCGGGCGTCCAGTATCGAGCCGCGCACGGCGGGTTCGACGACCTGCTGGACGTGGTTGCCGGAGGCTTCCTTGGCGTACTCGTCGCCCTCGCGGATCTGGAGGTACCACAGGCGCCCGCCGAGGGTGCCGAGGAGGGACAGGACGAGGATCTGGATGACGATGAGGCGGATCTGGACCCGTGGGGTCCGTCCGGTCTCGGGAATGTTGGTCACTGCTGCCCCCTCTCAGTGCGCCGGCGTGTGAGCGCGTACGAATGATGAACGGCCGACCTGTGAGACGGCGTTCCGGCCTGGCGCACACGTTCGGGTGAACCCGGCGGCCCCGGCCGCCGTCTGACGTGCCCTCACAGGCGCTTGACCCCCTTGATGCGGCCGACGCGCGCGGTGCGTGCGCGGGCCTTGGTCCTGAGGCTTCCGAGTCCGCCGCGCTGGCCGCCGATCTTCAGGCCGGTCCCGGAGGAGAGCCACCCGGAGGAGATGTCGGCGGACTTCTTCGCGGAGGCGCCGGTGTCGGCGAGCGGGTCGTTCTCGGCGCGGCGGGCGAGCGCCATGATGCCGGGGACGACGAACGGCGCGAGCAGCAGGTCGTACAGGGCGGCCGTGAACAGCAGGCTGCCGAGGCCGACGTGACGGGCGGCGGTGTCGCCGACGAGGGCGCCGACACCGGCGTACAGCAGGGTCGTGCCGACGGCGGCGGCGACCACGACGAGCATCGGTCCGGTCGCCGACTTCAGGCGGCCGTTGTCCGGCTTGGCGAGGCCCGCGAGGTAGCCGATGACGCACAGGACCAGGGCGTAGCGCCCGGCGGCGTGGTCGGCGGGCGGGGCCAGGTCGGCGAGGAGGCCCGCGCCGAAGCCGACGAGGGCGCCGCCGACATGGCCGTACACCATGGCGAGGCCGAGGACGGTCAGCAGCGTCACGTCGGGGACGGCGCCCGGGAGGTGGAGCCGAGACAGGACGCTGACCTGGAGGACCAGGGCGACGACGACCAGGGAGGTGGAGAGCAGGATGCGGTTGACGCGCAAGGGAAATCAGCTCCTACTGCTCTTGCTCGGTCTGGCCGCCCAGCGGGGCGCCCGCGGAGGGGGTGACCGTGACGGTCACCGTCGGCGTGGGGGTCGGCTTCGGCTTGGCGGGCAGGACCGTGTCGCGGGGGTCCTTCTTCGGCGCCTCGACGACGATGCCGACGACGTCGAGCTTGGTGAAGCCGACGTACGGGGTGACGTACAGGGTGCGGGTGAGGCCGCCGCCGGAGGGGTCGACCTTGGAGACGACACCGACGGGGACGCCGGGCACGAACGGCTTGTCGGCCTGGGAGCCGAAGGTGACGAGCCGGTCGCCCTTCTTCACCTCGGCCTTGCCGTTGAGGAGTTCCACGCGCAGCGGCTGGTCGCCCTGTCCGGAGGCGAAGCCGAGTTCGTCGGTGGACTCCATGCGGGTGCCGACGGTGAAGTCGGGGTCGTTGGCGAGCAGGACCGTCGAGGTGTCGGGGCCGACGGTGGTGACGCGGCCGACGAGTCCGTCGCCGTTCAGGACGGTCATGTCGCGCTGGATGCCGTCGTTGGAGCCGATGTCGACGGTGATGGTCCAGGAGAAGCCCTGGGCCGCTCCTATCGCGATGACCTCGGCGCCCTTGATGCCGTACTGGCCCTCGGCGGCGACGCTCAGCATCTTGTTGAGCTGCTTGAGGCGGCTGGAGTTGCGGTCGTCGCTGCCGAGCTTGGCCTTGAGGGCCGCGTTCTCCTTCTCCAGCGCGGCGAGGCGGTCGTGGCGCTCGCCGGAGTCGCGGATCGCGGAGACCGCGTTGCCGACCGGGTTCACCGCGGCCGACACACCGTCCTCGATGGGGCCGAAGACCGTGGCGGCGGCTTGTCGGGCACCGTCGACCGGCGAGTCCTCCCCGCCGCGGATGTCCACCGTGATCAGTGCGAACGCGATGGCGATCAGCAGCACCAGGAGCAGCCGGCTCTCTCGTGTGTCCCTCACGTGCGGCGGCCGTGCCTTCCTCATAGGAACGTGCAGTGTTCAGTGTTCAGGAATGCGCGGATCGAGCGGCGCGCGGGTCGGGCGGGCGCGGACCGATCGGTCGCGCGCGATCTCATGGGTGAGCTTATGCCTCTATATCAACGATCCGCCGTACGAGAGGAGATCATCTCGTACGGCGGAATCGAAGAGTTACGTCATCTGCGCGGCTGGGCGTCCAGGACCTGCTGGAGCGCCTCGAACTCCTCCACGCACTTGCCGGAGCCGAGCGCCACGCTGTCGAGGGGGTCCTCGGCGATGTGGATCGGCATGCCGGTCTCGCGGCGCAGCCGTTCGTCGAGGCCGCGGAGCAGGGCGCCGCCGCCGGTCAGAACGATTCCGCGGTCCATGATGTCGCCGGAGAGCTCCGGCGGGCACTTGTCGAGGGTCGTCTTGACCGCGTCGACGATCGCGTTGACGGGTTCCTCGATCGCCTTGCGGACCTCGGCGGCCGAGATGACGACGGTCTTGGGCAGCCCGGAGACGAGGTCCCGGCCGCGGATTTCGGTGTGCTCGTCGGAGTCGAGGTCGTACGCCGAACCGATCGTGATCTTGATCTGCTCGGCCGTGCGCTCACCGAGGAGGAGGGAGTACTCCTTCTTGATGTGCTGGATGATCGCGTTGTCCAGTTCGTCGCCCGCGACGCGGATGGACTGGGCGGTGACGATCCCGCCGAGCGAGATGACCGCGACCTCCGTCGTACCGCCACCGATGTCGACCACCATGTTGCCCGTGGCCTCGTGGACCGGCAGGCCGGAGCCGATGGCCGCGGCCATGGGCTCCTCGATGATGTGCACCTGGCGGGCGCCGGCCTGGGACGACGCCTCGATGACGGCACGGCGCTCGACGCCGGTGATGCCCGAGGGCACACACACGACGACGCGCGGCCGGGCGAGATACCGCCGCTTGTGGATCTTCAGGATGAAGTAGCGGAGCATCCGCTCGGTGATCTCGAAGTCGGCGATGACACCGTCCTTCAGCGGACGCACGGCAACGATGTTGCCGGGCGTGCGCCCGATCATCTTCTTCGCTTCGGCGCCGACCGCCAGGATGCCACCGGTGTTGGTGTTGATCGCGACGACGGACGGCTCGTTGAGTACGATCCCGCGACCCCTGACGTACACCAGCGTGTTGGCGGTCCCGAGGTCGACAGCCATGTCACGGCCGATGAACGACATTGAGTTCCCCATCAGGATTCGTCTGGCCTTCCTGGGAGCTTTTCAGGGCATTTCAGGACGGCGAAGTGGGTGCTGTGACGTGAAGGCTTCCATCGTAGTGGCGCCCGCACGAACACTGCGCGAGGGTCTTCGCCATTGTCAGCAGACGGAACGCCGCCTCGCTTGTGGAGACGGTCCATCGGGGGCACTCGTTCCCCCGTTCGGCACGCATATGCCAAAGGACGGCCGAAAATGTACGGCCGCCCCTGGTCAGGCGAGAGGAGATTCCTGACGGACTCTCAGAAAAAGCCACGAAACCTACGCACGCCCGGGGAAGAAGATCTTCACCTCGCGCTCGGCGGACTCCTCGGAGTCGGAGGCGTGGATCAGGTTCTCGCGGACGATCACACCGAAGTCCCCGCGGATCGAACCCGGCGCGGCGGCGATCGGGTCGGTCGGGCCGGCCAGCTGACGCACACCCTCGACGACCCGCTCGCCCTCGACGATCAGCGCCACGACCGGGCCGGAGGCCATGAACTCCACCAGCGGCTCGTAGAAGGGCTTGCCCTTGTGCTCGCCGTAGTGCTGCTCCAGCGTGTCCTGGTCCAGGGTGCGCAGCTCCAGCGCGGTGATCCGCCAGCCGTCCTTGCGCTCGATACGGCCGATGATCTCGCCGGTCAGGCCACGACGGACGGCGTCGGGCTTGAGGAGGACGAGGGTGCGCTGCGTCACGAGGAGGCTCCTTAGTCAAGCGGGTGCGGGAAGACCGAGGTTACAGGGCGTGTCGGCGCGTCCGTCACACAGCGTCAGGTGCGGTGGAGCCCGGAGGGGCGGGCCGGGGCGCGGAGCCGTCCTCGGCCGCCTCCTGGGCGGCGAAGCGCGCCTTCGCCTCGTCGATCTTCCGGCCGTAGTGCACCGAGGCCCACCACAGCGCGGCGAAGAGCACGCCGAGGAAGAACATCGTCGGCACGAAGAACCCGGAGGCGATCAGCCCGATCTGGAGCACCCAGCCGAAGGCGATGCCGCCGGGCCGGGTGACCACGCCGCACAGCAGCAGGCACAGGACCATGGCGATGCCGCTGACCGTCCACACGGTCGACGTGCTCAGGTCCGGGTCCTTCATGGCGACCAGCGCGGCGAAGCCGATGATGAAGAACTCGCCGATCAGGGTGGAGGCACAGAGAGTACGCATCGGTGGGAGATCAGCCCTTCCCCAGCAGCAGCCGGGCTTCGCCTACGGTGATGACGGATCCGGTGACGAGCACGCCACCGCCCGCGAACTCGCCTTCTTCCTCGGCCAGCGTGATCGCGGCCTCCAGCGCGTCCGGCAGCCGCGGCTCGACCTGGACCCGCTCGTCGCCGAAGATCTCGACGGCGATCGCGGCCAGCTCGTCCGCGTCCATCGCGCGGTGGCTGGAGTTCTGCGTGACGACGACCTCCGCGAAGATCGGCTCGAAGGCCTCCAGGAGCCCGCGGACGTTCTTGTCGCCGCTCGCCCCGACGACCCCGATCAGCCGGCTGAAGTCGAAGGCCTCACCGACCGCCTCGGCGGTGGCACGGGCGCCCGCCGGGTTGTGCGCGGCGTCCAGCACGACGGTCGGCGACCGGCGCACGATCTCCAGACGGCCCGGCGAGGACACGCTCGCGAAGGCCTTGCGGACGGTGTCGAGGGAGAGCGGCTCGGGACGCTGCGCGCCGACCCCGAAGAACGCCTCGACGGCGGCCAGCGCCACCGCCGCGTTGTGCGCCTGGTACGGGCCGTGCAGGGGGAGGTAGACCTCCTCGTACTCCCCGCCGAGCCCGCGCAGGGTGAGCAGCTGGCCGCCGACGGCGACCTGCCGGGAGACGACCCCGAACTCCAGTCCTTCGCGAGCGACCGTGGCGTCGACCTCGACCGCCTTCTTGAGCAGGACCTGAGCGGCGTCCACCGGCTGCTGCGCCAGGATGACCGTCGCGTCCTGCTTGATGACGCCGGACTTCTCCTTGGCGATCTCGCCGGGCGTCCCGCCGAGCCGGTCCGTGTGGTCCAGGTCGATGGGGGTGACGACGGCGACGTCGCCGTCGATCACGTTCGTCGCGTCCCAGGTGCCGCCCATGCCGACCTCGACGACGGCCACGTCCACGGGCGCGTCCGCGAAGGCCGCGTACGCCATGCCCGTGAGCACCTCGAAGAAGGACAGCCGGAACTCCTGCTGGGCGTCGACCATCTCGACGTACGGCTTGATGTCCTCGTACGTCTCGATGAAGCGCTCGGCGGAGATCGGCGCTCCGTCGAGGCTGATCCGCTCGGTGACGGACTGGACGTGCGGGGAGGTGTACCGGCCCGTACGCAGCTCGAACGCGCCGAGGAGGGCCTCGATCATGCGGGCCGTGGACGTCTTGCCGTTGGTGCCGGTGATGTGGATCGAGGGGTAGGCCCGCTGCGGCTCGCCGAGGACGTCCATCAGCGCGGCGATCCGCGTGACGGAGGGCTCCAGCTTGGTCTCGCCCCAGCGGCCCGCCAGCTCCGTCTCGACCGCGCGCAGCGCCTTGTCGAGCTCGGGGTCCGCGGGCCGCGCGGGCACGTCGGGACTCGGCGTGCCGCCCTGCGTGCGCAGGGTGCGGCTGCCGGCCTCGATGACCGCGAGGTCGGGGTCGCGGTCGGTCTCTTCCGCGACGATCTCGTCGAAGGGGTCGCTTTCACTCACCAGGTCAGTCTAAGGCGGCGCCCCTGGCGAGGGGTGGCTGGTCCCGTCCGGCGGGCGCGGGCCGTACGGCCGGCCGTACCCCTGGAAACGGACGGGTCCCCGGCGCCGTGCGGCGCCGGGGACCCGTACGGGGCTGTCGTCAGGCCTGCGGCAGCCCGTCCAGCTGGGACTGGATGCGGGCGATGTCGTCGTCGGCCTTGGCGAGACGGCCGCGGATCTTGTCCACGACGTTGTCCGGGGCCTTCGCCAGGAACGCCTCGTTGCCGAGCTTGGCGTGGGCCTGGGCCTTCTCCTTCTCGGCGGCGGCCAGGTCCTTCGCGAGCCGCTTGCGCTCGGCCGCCACGTCGATCGTGCCGGAGAGGTCGAGCGCGACCGAGGCGCCCGCGACCGGGAGGGTCGCCGTGGCGGAGAAGTTCTCGCCCTCGGGCTGGAGACGCAGGAGCTGGCGGATGGCGGCCTCGTGCGGCGCCAGCGCCGTACCGTCCAGCGTCAGCCGGGCCGGGACCCGCTGGCCGGGCTGGAGGCCCTGGTCGGCGCGGAAGCGGCGGACCTCGGTGATGACCGACTGGAGGGTCTCGATCTCCCGCTCGGCGGCGGTGTCGCGGAAGCCGCTGTCGGCCGGCCAGTCGGCGACGACGACCGATTCGCCGCCGGTGAGGGTCGTCCACAGGGTGTCCGTGACGAACGGGACGACCGGGTGGAGCAGCTTCAGGGTGACGTCGAGGACCTCACCGAGGACGCGCTGGGAGACCTCGGCGCCCTCGCCGCCCGCCTGGAACGTCGTCTTGGACAGCTCGACGTACCAGTCGAAGACCTCGTCCCACGCGAAGTGGAAGAGGGCGTCGGAGAGCTTCGCGAACTGGAAGTCCTCGTAGAACGCGTCGACCTGGGCGACCGTCGCGTTGAGACGGGACAGGATCCAGCGGTCCGTCGCCGACATCCGCGACGGGTCGGGCAGCGGCCCCTCGACCGTCGCGCCGTTCATCAGCGCGAAGCGGGTGGCGTTCCAGATCTTGTTGGCGAAGTTGCGGGACGCCTGGACCCAGTCCTCGCCGATCGGGACGTCGGTGCCGGGGTTGGCGCCGCGGGCCAGGGTGAAGCGGACGGCGTCGGAGCCGTACTTGTCCATCCAGTCCAGCGGGTCGACGACGTTGCCGAAGGACTTCGACATCTTCTTGCCGCGCTCGTCACGGACGAGTCCGGTCAACGCGATGGTCTTGAAGGGGACTTCGCCGTCCATCGCGTACAGGCCGAACATCATCATCCGGGCGACCCAGAAGAAGATGATGTCGTGGCCGGTGAGCAGGACGTCGGTCGGGTAGAACTTCCGCAGGTCCTCGGTCTGTTCGGGCCAGCCGAGGGTGGAGAAGGGCCACAGGCCGGAGGAGAACCAGGTGTCGAGGACGTCGGTGTCCTGACGCCAGCCCTCACCGGTGGGCGGCTCCTCGTCGGGGCCGACGCAGACGATCTCGCCGTCCGGGCCGTACCAGACCGGGATGCGGTGGCCCCACCACAGCTGGCGCGAGATGCACCAGTCGTGCATGTTGTCGACCCAGTCGAAGTACCGCTTCTCCATCTCCTGCGGGTGGATGGTGACCCGGCCGTCGCGGACCGCGTCACCGGCGGCCTTGGCGAGCGGGCCGACCTTGACCCACCACTGCAGGGACAGCCGCGGCTCGACGGTGGTCTTGCAGCGCGAGCAGTGGCCGACGCTGTGCGTGTACGGCCGCTTCTCGGCGACGATCCGGCCCTGCGAGCGCAGCGCGCCGACGATCGCGGAGCGCGCCTCGAAGCGGTCCAGGCCCTGGAAGGGGCCGGGGACGGTGATGATCGCCCGCTCGTCCATGACCGTGATCGACTCCAGGCCGTGGCGCTGGCCGATGGCGAAGTCGTTGGGGTCGTGGGCCGGGGTGACCTTGACGGCACCGGTGCCGAACTCGGGGTCGACGTGGGTGTCGGCGACGACCGGGATGGTCCGGTCGGTCAGCGGCAGCTTGATGCGCTTGCCGACGAGGTGCCGGTAGCGCTCGTCGTCGGGGTGGACGGCGACGGCGGTGTCACCGAGCATCGTCTCGGCGCGGGTGGTGGCGACGACCAGCGTCTCCTCCCCCTCGCCGTACGTGATGGAGACGAGCTCGCCGTCGTCCTCCTGGTACTCGACCTCGATGTCGGAGATGGCCGTCAGACACCGGGGGCACCAGTTGATGATCCGCTCGGCGCGGTAGATCAGCTCGTCGTCGAACAGCTTCTTGAAGATGGTGAGGACGGCCTTGGACAGGCCCTCGTCCATGGTGAACCGCTCGCGGTCCCAGTCGACGCCGTCGCCCAGGCGCCGCATCTGGCCGAGGATCTTGCCGCCGTACTCCTCCTTCCACTGCCAGACGCGCTCGACGAACTCCTCGCGGCCCAGGTCGTGGCGGGACTTGCCCTCCTCGGCGAGCTGCTGCTCGACCTTGTTCTGGGTGGCGATGCCGGCGTGGTCCATACCGGGCAGCCACAGCGCCTCATGGCCCTGCATGCGCTTACGGCGGGTGAGCGCGTCCATGAGGGTGTGCTGGAAGGCGTGGCCCAGGTGGAGGGAGCCGGTGACGTTCGGCGGCGGGATGACGATGGTGTACGCGGGCTTGTCGCTCTTCGCGTCGGCGGCGAAGTAACCGCGTTCTACCCAGCGCTCGTACAGCGGTCCCTCTACATCGGCCGGCGCGTACTGGGTCGGCAGTTCGGTGTGGGGCGCTGTGGGCTGCTGCTGAGCGTTCTCGGTCACGGGGCCAGTGTAGGGGGGTCACGACGCCGTCCCGAAACCGATGCTTCTGTAACGGTGAGGGCCCCGATGCCGTGAGCGGGCTGTGCCTGAGCGAGGATGTCAGGAACACATAAGCATCTGAGGGGGAACCCAGAAAATGAGCTACAACCAGCCGGGCCCGTACGGCGGGCAGCCCCAGCAGCCCGGACCGTACGGCCAGCCGGGCCCCTACGGCCAGCAGCCGCCGCAGGCCCCCCAGCCCGGCTACGGCTACCCCCAGCAGGCCCCTCCGCCCCAGCCGGGCTACGGCTACCCGCAGCAGCCCCCGCAGGGCGTCCCGCCGCAGGGCCAGCCCCCGTACGGCCAGCCGCCCTACGGCCAGGCCCCCTACGGCATGCCCCAGCCCCCGGCCCCGGGCGGCGGCAAGAAGAAGCTCGGCCTGATCATCGGCGCGGTCGCGGTCGTCGCGGCGATCGCGGTGGGCGCGGCACTGGTGCTGGGCGGGGGCGGTGGTGGCTCGGACGTCGCCGACGACGGTCCGCACAAGCTGACGACTCCGGCGACGCTGCTCAACGGCGAGTACAAGCAGAGCGACGACGCCGAGAGCGGTGGCTTCGACGAGAGCGACGTCAAGGAAGCCGAGAAGCACGGCGTGAAGAACGCCAAGGACGTGTCGGCGGGTTACCAGTCCGGGGACGACAGCAACCCCCTCGCCATGCAGATGATCAACTTCATGGGTGTCTACGGCGAGATCGAGGACCCGGAAGCGGTCGTCGACGCGATGTTCGCGGACATGAAGAAGGAGGCCACGGACGAGGACGGGGCCGAGGTCGTCGGCAGCCCGAAGGCCTACACCCCGAGCGGTCTGGACGGCGCGGTCCTCAAGTGCCAGGAGACGAAGTACAAGGACACCTCGTCCTCCACGTCGACCGGCCCCAGCTCGGTCAGCATGCCGGTCTGCATCTGGGGTGACCACAGCACGCTGGGCGTCATCATCCACGTCGACCTGGCGAGCGCCATGGCGGGCAAGGGTGCCGACCTGGAGAGCGCGGCCGAGATGACGGCCAAGGTCCGCAAGGAAGTCCGCGTCAAGATCTGACCCGCCGCGGCACTTCGATTCGCACGACAAGGGGCCCAGCCACCCGGCTGGGCCCCTTCGCGTCGCGCGGCGGCACGAATCAGTTGCCGGTGGACGCCTTCGTGCAGGCGGTCCGCGCCCGTTCGCCTGCAACCAGGACGGGCCGCTCAACCTCGCCGGCCCCGTGGGCCGTCACCTCGGGTCCGACGACGTACCACTGCCTCAGACAGCTCCGGCAGGTCGCGGCACTGGCATGCGCCGTGCCGGCCGTCACGACCGCCCCGGCCGCCAGCACACTCGCGACAGCCAGCGCCATGAACATGGCTCGCCCGTACCGCGTGGCGGAAAAGGCGATGCCCGGCACATCGACATGTGCCGGGCATCGTCTGCCAGTTCGCGAGGGCTACGCCGTCTTCGCCTCGCCCGAGCCTCGGCCGCCGCGGGCGTCGCGGGGGATCAGGGTCGGGTTGACGTTGGAGTGGACGACGTCCGCGGTGATGACGACGCGGGCGACGTCCTTGCGGGACGGGATCTCGTACATGACGCCCTGGAGCACTTCCTCCATGATGGCGCGCAGGCCGCGCGCGCCCGTCTGGCGGAGGATCGCCTGGTCGGCGATGGCTTCGAGGGCCTCGCGGTCGAAGTCCAGCTCCACACCGTCGAGTTCGAAGAGCCGCTGGTACTGCTTGACCAGCGCGTTGCGAGGCTCCACCAGGATCTGGAGGAGGGCCTCGCGGTCGAGGTTGTGGACCGAGGTGATGACCGGGAGACGGCCGATGAACTCGGGGATCATCCCGAACTTCACCAGGTCCTCGGGCATGACGTCCTCGAACTGGTCCTTGGCCTCCAGCTCGCGCTTGGAGCGGATCGTCGCGCCGAAGCCGATGCCCTTGGCGCCCGCGCGGGACTCGATGAGCTTCTCCAGGCCGGCGAACGCGCCGCCCACGATGAACAGGACGTTCGTCGTGTCGATCTGGATGAACTCCTGGTGCGGGTGCTTGCGGCCGCCCTGCGGCGGGACCGAGGCCGTCGTGCCCTCCAGGATCTTCAGCAGGGCCTGCTGAACGCCCTCCCCCGAGACATCACGGGTGATCGAGGGGTTTTCACTCTTCCGCGCGACCTTGTCGATCTCATCGATGTAGATGATCCCGGTCTCGGCCTTCTTGACGTCGTAGTCAGCCGCCTGGATCAGCTTGAGCAGGATGTTCTCGACGTCCTCGCCGACATAGCCCGCCTCCGTCAGCGCCGTGGCGTCCGCGATCGCGAACGGCACGTTGAGCATGCGGGCCAGGGTCTGGGCCAGGAGGGTCTTGCCGGAGCCCGTGGGGCCCAGCAGCAGGATGTTGGACTTCGCCAGCTCGATCGCGTCGTCACGGCCGCTGCCGCCGCCGTTCTCGCCGGCCTGGACGCGCTTGTAGTGGTTGTAGACCGCCACGGAGAGGGCCTTCTTCGCCGCTTCCTGGCCCACCACGTAGCCCTCGAGGAACTCGTAGATCTCGCGGGGCTTGGGGAGTTCCTCCCAGCGCACCTCGCTCGTCTCCGCGAGCTCTTCCTCGATGATCTCGTTGCAGAGATCGATGCACTCGTCGCAGATGTAGACACCGGGCCCTGCGATGAGCTTCTTGACCTGCTTCTGGCTCTTGCCGCAGAACGAGCACTTGAGCAGATCGCCGCCGTCACCGATGCGTGCCACGGTGTGCTTCCCCTTCGCCTGGGAGACGCCTGGACGCTTTCGAATCCAGCGGCTCCTGGTGCTGCCTTATTCCGACGGTACCTTGCCTGGCCCCCCGTTCGGGCCCCCCTTGGCGCGGTTCACTTTGACGTGCAGCGTGTCAAAGCACACGAACCATGCCAAGGGGCGGCAGACGATACAGCCTCCGCCTAGCGGACGGCCGCGTTGTTCATCTTCCGGGTGGAGATGATCTGGTCGATCAGACCGTACGAGAGCGCTTCCTCGGCCGTGAGGATCTTGTCGCGCTCGATGTCCTCGCGGATCTTCTCGATCGGCGTGGTGGAGTGCTTGGCCAGCATCTCCTCCAGCTGCGCGCGCATCCGCAGGATCTCGTTGGCGGCGATCTCCAGGTCGGAGACCTGACCGCGGCCCGTCTCGCTGTACGGCTGGTGGATCAGCACGCGCGCGTTCGGCAGGGCCATGCGCTTGCCCGGCGTACCGGCGGCCAGCAGGATCGCGGCGGCGGAGGCCGCCTGGCCCATGCAGACCGTCTGGATGTCGGGCTTCACGAACTGCATCGTGTCGTAGATGGCCGTGAGCGCCGTGAAGGAGCCGCCGGGGCTGTTGATGTAGACCGAGATGTCCCGGTCCGGGTCCATCGACTCCAGGCACAGGAGCTGCGCCATGACGTCGTTGGCGGAGGCGTCGTCGATCTGCACGCCGAGGAAGATGACCCGCTCCTCGAAGAGCTTCGCGTACGGGTCGTACTCGCGGACGCCCTGCGAGGTGCGCTCGACGAAGCGCGGGATGACGTACCGGGACTCGGCGGCCGGGCCGGTGTACTCGGCGCGGGTGCGGTCGTACAGGCCGCTGCCGGGGAAGTCGTTCACTGTCTTGTCTCCTAGGAGCTGTGGCGGTCGGCTGGGGGCTGTGCGGGGGTCGTACGGGCCCCTGCGGGGGCTGCTCAGGCCCCGGTGCCGCCGCCGCCCGGCATGTTGGCGGCCGTGGTGATGACCTCGTCGATGAGGCCGTACTCCTTGGCCTCGTCCGCGTCGAACCAGCGGTCGCGGTCGGAGGCGCGGGTGATCTCCTCGAACGACTGACCGGTGTGCTGGGACGTGAGTTCGGCCATGCGCTTCTTGGTGTGCAGCAGCCGCTCGGCGTGGATCTTGATGTCCGAGGCCGAGCCGGCGAGACCGGCGGACGGCTGGTGGATCAGGATCTCGGCGTTCGGCAGCGCGAAGCGCTTGCCGGGGGTGCCCGCGCTGAGCAGGAACTGGCCCATGGAGGCGGCGAGGCCCATGGCGATGGTCACCACGTCGTTCTTGATGTACTGCATGGTGTCGTAGATCGCCATGCCGGCCGTGATCGAGCCGCCGGGGCTGTTGATGTAGAGGTAGATGTCCTTGTCGGGGTCGGCGGCAAGGAGCAGCAACTGTGCGGTGATCTTGTTCGCGATGTCGTCGTCGACCGGCTGGCCGAGGAAGATGATCCGCTCGTTGAGCAGCCGGTTGTAGACCTGGTCGCCGAGGCCACCACCGAAGTTGGGCTCACCGGCGGCGGAGGGCATCAGATTCGTCACGTATCCACCTGCTCGTCTTACGACGGCGCCGGGCCGTCTTCACGTTTCCCTACGGGAGGGAGCCGTCCGGGGACTCCACTGCCCTCATACTCATGGACCCTAACGCGCGGGTCCCTTCGGGGAATCCCGGAGTCGGGGGTGTTCGCCGGGGGCGTAGCCGGGGGCACGGGGTTTGGCCGCCCGCTCGCCGTCACCGCACCCGCCCGCCCGCGGCCGGATGGCAGAAGGGCCCCGGGATCACGCGGATCCTCAGGGCCCTTCCTTACGGCGTCACCGTGCCGTCAGGCCGGATCAGGCCTCGGTCTTCTCCTCGGCCGGGGTCTCCTCGGCGGCGGCCTCGGTCACCTCGTCCTCGTCGTCGTCCAGGTCGATGACCTCGCCGTTGGTGTCCTTGACCGTGGCGGCCTCGACCACGACGGCCAGGGCCTTGCCGCGGGCGACCTCACCGACGAGGAGCGGAACCTGACCGCCCTCGACGACGGCCTGCGCGAACTGGTCGGGGGACATGCCCGAGGAGGCGGCGCGGCGCATGAGGTGCTCGGTGAGCTCCTCCTGGTTCACGTTCAGCTTCTCGCGCTTGACCAGGGCGTCCAGGACGAACTGGGTCTTGATGCCCTTGACCGCGGCGTCCTTGGTCTCGGTGTCGAACTCTTCCTCGGTCTTGCCCTGGATCTCCAGGTACTTCGCGAGGTCGAGGCCCATCTGACCGAGCTGGTGGTGCTCAAGGTTGTGCTTGCGGGTGTTGATCTCGTCCTCGAGGAGCTTCTCGGGGACGGCCACCTCGACGAGGTCCAGCAGCTTCTCCAGGACGCGCTCCTGGGCCTGCGTGGCCTGGTCGTACTGCTTCATGTTCTCGAGGCGCTTGCGGCTGTCGGCGCGCAGCTCCTCCAGGGTGTCGAACTCGGAGGCGAGCTGCGCGAACTCGTCGTCCAGCTCGGGCAGTTCGCGGGCGGCGACCTGGGAGACCTTGACGGTCACCTCGGCCTCCTTGCCGGCCGCGGAGCCGCCCTTGAGCTCGGAGGTGAAGGTGGCCTCGCCACCGGCCTCCACGCCCTTGACGGCGTCGTCGATGCCTTCGAGGAGCTCACCGGAGCCGATGGTGTAGGAGACGCCGCTGGCGACGCCGTCCTCCAGCACCTCTCCGTCGACCTTGGCCTCCAGGTCGATCGTGACGACGTCGCCGTCCTCGGCGGCGCGCTCCACCGGGGAGGTGGAGGCGAAGCGCTCACGGAGCTGCTCGACGGACTTGTCGAGGTCCTCGTCGCTGACCTCGACCGCGTCGACCTCGACCTCGATGGAGGAGAAGTCCTCGGGGAGCGTGATCTCGGGGCGGATGTCGACCTCGGCGGTGAAGTTCAGCGTCTCGCCGTCCTTCAGCTCCGTGATGTCGACCTCGGGCTGGCCGAGCACGTCGAGGTCGGCCTCGTTGACCGCCTCGGTGTAGAACTTCGGAAGCGCGTCGTTGACGGCCTCCTCCAGCACGGCGCCACGGCCGAACCGCTGGTCGATGACGCGGGCGGGGATCTTGCCCTTGCGGAAGCCCTTCACCGTGACCTGCTGGTTGATCTTCTTGTACGCCGCGTCGAGGCTGTCCTTGAGCTCCTCGAAGGGCACCTCAATGCTGAGCCGAACCCGAGTGGGGTTCAGGGTCTCGACGGCGCTCTTCACGGTTCGGTCTCCTTGGGGGCTGACTTTAGGGATCTGCCCGGCAGAGAGACACACGGGCATGCAGCTTGCATAGTAACGGCAGCAGCGACACGCCCCAAAGGCGATCACCGGCGACGATCACTCGAAGTGAGCGCAGACGGCCGTACAAGGTGGTCGGGGTGGCGGGATTTGAACCCACGGCCTTCCGCTCCCAAAGCGGACGCGCTACCAAGCTGCGCCACACCCCGTCTGGTGCGACACGTAGGGTACATCCCCGCAGACAGCGAGGCTGCCGCATTTACGGGGTGTGCGATGAGGGGGGCCGACCCGCTACGATGCCTTCAGTGCCGCGGTCGGCTGACCTGCGGCGCGTCCTGTGCGGGCGTAGCTCAATGGTAGAGCACTAGTCTTCCAAACTAGCTACGCGGGTTCGATTCCCGTCGCCCGCTCTTCATGGCTCAGGGCCAGGTCGGAGGATGTCTCCCCGACCTGGCCCTGAGGCGTTCCACGGGCCGGAGGGCGCGCGCCGTCACCGCCCGCGCACGCTCCGTCGCGCGCCCTGTCGCGCAGGGGTGAGCCGGGGGCGGGCGCCGGGCGCCGTCCCCCGCGGCCCCCAGGGACCGGGCACCGCTAGAACTGGATCGAGTTGATGGTGTCGGCTATCGAGTTGAGGAAGCGCTGGATGTCGTCGGCCATGCCCGTCGAGGCGAGGAAGAAGCCGAACAGGATCGCCACGACGGCGGGTCCGGCCTTGAGGGATCCGCCACGGATCAACACCACCAAGATGATCGCCAACAGCAGCACCACTGACAGCGAAATGGCCACAACTGATCACACCCTCGGTCGGTCCACTCTCCCGGCCCGGGGATGCCGACCCAGCACACCCCCGCCAGAACCATCGTGCCACCAACCAGGCCGCTGTATGCGGCGGGTGATGCATCGTTGACCACACCTGTGCCTGGACTGTGGTGCGTCGAGAGGTCCCCGTCGCCAACCCGGCAGGCATCGTACGGGAATTCGAGAGTTCGCCCGTACGGGTTTCACGCCAGTGCGGGCCACACAATCGGACAGGTTCGTTTCCGTGTCCACACATTCTCTTCGCAGGGAACGTAAATAAATCGAAGCGGACATTCAGCAGGTGTCGACCGCCGACCTTATGCACCATTTAGTCGGGATGAGTCCTACCAAAACGGCGCTTGCGCGGACCTCGGAGTCTTCGAGGTTCCGGGTAATTCCCTTGGCCTTCAGGGCGATTACCTGGAACAACTCGGCCGGTTTCACTGAATCGCACAGGCGGCGCTAGGGTGCCTCAGATGTTCCCGCCAGTTCGGCCGGCGCAGCCCGGCAAGCAACGCGACGCGTTCTTCGACAACGCCAAGTACCTGGCGATCGTGCTCGTCGCCGTCGGTCACGCCTGGGAGCCGCTCAAGGGTGACAGCCGCATCCTGGAGGCCGCGTACACGGTCGTGTACTCGTTCCACATGCCGGCGTTCATCGTCATCTCCGGCTTCTTCTCCCGCAGCTTCGACATGCGTCCCGACCGGGTCAGACGGCTCGTCACCGGCGTCGCCGTGCCGTACGTGCTCTTCGAGTCGGCGTACGTCGTCTTCGAGCGGACCGTCGGCGGCGACTCCGGCATGGAGTTCAGCCTGCTCGACCCCTGGTACCTGACCTGGTTCCTGTGCGCGCTGTTCGTCTGGCGGCTGTGCACCCCGGCCCTGCGCACGCTCCGCCGGCCGCTGCTCTTCTCGCTCGGCGTGGCCATGCTCGCGTCCGTGACACCGTCCATCGGGGACGACCTGGACCTTCAGCGGGTGCTCCAGTTCCTGCCGTACTTCGTGCTGGGACTGTGCATGCGGCCCGAGCACTTCCAGCGGGTGCGCACCCGCGCGGTGCGGATCGCGTCGGTGCCCGTGTTCGCCGCCGCGCTCGCCGTCGGCTGGTGGGCGGTGCCGCGGATGAACACCGCGTGGTTCTACCACCGGGACGCCGCGCAGGAGTTGGGCGCGCCCTGGTGGGCCGGGCCGGTCATGGTGCTCGCGATGTTCGGCTGCTCGCTGCTGCTGACGGCCTGCTTCTTCGCCTGGGTGCCGCGCCGGAACATGTGGTTCACCGCGCTCGGCGCGGGCACGCTCTACGGCTATCTGCTGCACGGTTTCGTGGTGAAGGGCGCCGACCACGCGGGCTGGTTCGAGCACGCGTGGCTGCACGGGCCGCTCGGCGAGGTCCTCGTCTCCGTGATCGCCGCGGCCGTCGTCACCGTGCTGTGCACCAAGCCCGTCCAGCGGGTCTTCCGGTTCGCGATGGAGCCGAGGATGGCGTGGGCGTTCAAGCCGGAGCCGGCCGCCACGACGGGCGCACCGGCCGGGGAGCGGCAGCCGCAGGAGCGGGACCAGGACCGGGAGCGCCGCGAGAAGGTGCTCGCCTAGCCGGTGCCGGCGGACGGTACGGGTCGACCGGTACCGGTCGGGCGGTACCGGTCGGGCGGTACGGGGTCAGGCGGTCGGGTCCAGGCCGAGGAGTGCCCGCATGCGGGCGTACTTCTCGGTCAGCCGCCGGCCGGTCATCCCGTCGAGGACCGCCAGGCGGGCCGGGTCCGCGTTGTGCGCCAGGTCCGCCTGCTTCACCAGCAGCGCGCCCGGAGTGCCCAGGATGCGCCCGGCGTACGCCTCGGGGCTCTCCCCCGCCCGTTTGGTCACGGCGAGCACGATGGCCCTCGTACGGTCCGACAGCGGGGCCGCGAGCAGCCATTCCTCGGTGAGCGCGTCGTCCTCGACGGCGTCGTGCAGCCAGGCCGCGGCGATCTGGTCGGCGTCGCCGCCCCGGGCGCGGACGCCCTCGGCGACGGCCTGGAGGTGCTCGGCGTAGGGGCGTCCGGCCTTGTCGGTCTGGCCGGCGTGTGCGGCGCGGGCGACGGCCTCGACCTCGGGCTCGGTGAGTGGGGTCATCCGGCCAGTGTGCCCCGGGGCGCGGATCAGCCCCCGGCGACCTGGGTGGTGGTGGGGCCCTCGCGGGTGATGAGCAGCAGGGCCCGGTCGTCGTTGACGTCCTTGGCGACGGCCTCGATGAGATGCCAGGCGGCGCCGTGGAAGCCGCCCGCGACATAGCGGTCCGCCTCGCCGGTGAGCCGGTCGATGCCCTCGACGATGTCCCGCTCGGAGGTCTCCACGAGGCCGTCCGTGAACAGCATCAGCACGTCCCCGGGGCGCAGCGAGCCCTTCACGGGGTCGAACTGGGCGCCGTCGTACACCCCGAGGAGCGGGCCCTCGGCGGCCTTCTCCTCCCAGCGGCCGGTGCCCGCGCTGAGCTGGACGCCCGGCGGGTGGCCGGCCGAGTACAGCTCGTAGTCGCCGGAGTCGAGGTCCAGGACCAGGTGGATCGAGGTCGCGAAGCCCTCGTCCCAGTCCTGGCGCAGGAGGTAGCCGTTGGCGGCCGTGAGGAAGGCGTGCGGGGGCAGCGAGCCGAGGAGGCCGCCGAAGGCTCCGGACAGCAGCAGGGCGCGCGAGGCGGCGTCCATGCCCTTGCCGGAGACGTCCGTGAGCACGGCCTCCAGGGTGCGGCCGTTGTTGGTGCGCGCGGCGACGACGAAGTCGCCGGAGAAGGACTGGCCGCCCGCCGGGCGCAGCGCCATCTCGCGGTGCCAGCCGTGCGGCAGCTTCGGCAGCTTGCTCTGCACCCGGATGCGTTCGCGCAGGTCGAAGAGCATGGTGCCGCCGCGCCGCCAGGGCACGCCGACCCGGCTGCGGAACTGGGCGATGAGCAGCCCGAAGAATCCGCACGCCGCGACGACCAGGACCACACCGGGGGTGACCCGGGAGGGGCCTTCCGTGTACGGGCCCAGTTGCACCGACTCCACGATCAGCGCCGTGGCCGCCGCCGCGTACAGGCCGAGCAGGCTCGCCGGGCGCAGCAGCAGGCCGCCCGTGACGATCGGGAGGACCAGCGCGGCCGGGGAGCACCACACGGAGTTGGCGAGGGTCGTCGCCGCGATGAGGGGGATCGTGAACAGCAGAAGGGCCAGGGCGACCCAGTCCGAGCCGTCCCCGCGGAAGTAGTCGACGGCACTTCTGCGCACGCCGACGCGAGCCCGGTGCCACTGCATCTTCAACCGGGCCGTGAACGTCTCGGCTTCCGCGCGCCGCTCTCGTCCTGCTGCCATTAGTTGGGGACCCTATCCATCGGACCTGCTGCTTGGCACGGGAGGTCCCACTTGTCCCCCCTCCGAGGTTCGACTTCACAGTGAACTTCACGGAAAGCCGCTTCGCGGCCACCAAGGAGAAATTCCCTGGCTCGTCCCGCATTGCCCTGGTAGGCATGGCCCATGGCAACTGAGTCCCGGAACCCCGCGTCCATGGCGGCCGACCTGCGAGTACTGCGGCAGGACGACTGGAACGAGTGGTACGACACCCTGATCCGCGCCTTCGGCGGCGTGCCCGAGGCGCCCGAGGAACGGGAGTTGTGGGACGCGCTCACCGAGGTGGACCGTTCGATCGGCGCCTGGGACGGGGGCGTGTGCGTCGGTTCGGCGGGCGCGTTCGGTTTCCGGCTCACGGTGCCCGGCGGCGCCTCGGTGCCCGTGGCCGGGGTGACGATGGTGAGCGTGGCCGCGACCCACCGGCGGCGCGGGATCCTGCGGTCGATGATGCGGCGGCAACTGGACGACGTGCGGTCCTGGGGCGAGCCCCTCGCCGTGCTGACGGCCTCGGAACCGGAGATCTACGGCCGGTTCGGGTACGCCGCGGCGACCTTCAACGTGACCGCGGAGATCGACACGACCCGGGTACGGCTGTCCGTGCCGCCCGGTACCGACGACGTACAGGTCCGCTACGCGCGGCCGGCCGACGTGCTGGACGCCTGTGAGGCGGTGTACGCGCGGCTGGTGCCCGGACGGCCGGGGATGCTGGCGCGCGCGCCCGGCTGGGAGCGTGTCGGGCTCCTCGACCCCGAGAGCGAGCGGGCGGGCGCGTCGCCGTTGCAGTGCGTCGTCGCCACGCGGGACGGGGGGACCGTCGGGTACGCGCGGTTCCAGGTGAAGCCCGAGTGGGGTGCCGCGGGGCCCGAGGGGACCGTCCTCGTCCGTGATGTGCAGGGGCTCGACCCGGCCGCGAACGCCGCCCTGTGGCGGTTCCTGTTCGATGTCGACCTCACGTCGCGGCTCACCACCCGCGGGCGGCCGGTCGACGAGGGCTGGCAGCATCTCGTCTCCGACATCCGGCGCTGTCAGCTGCGCGAGCGGGACTCGCTGCATGTACGGCTGGTCGACCTGGGTGCCGCGTTGCAGGCCCGCACCTACCAGGCGCCGGTGGACGTGGTGTTCGAGGTCGAGGACGCCTTCTGCCCCTGGAACGCGGGCCGTTGGCGGCTCAGCGGCGACTCCAAGGGCGCGTCCTGCGAGCCCACCCGGGACACTCCCGATCTCGCTCTGTCCGTACGGGAGTTGGGGGCGGCGTACCTCGGCGGGGTGAGCCTCGCGGCACTGGCCTCGGCGGGCCGGGTACGGGAACTGCGCCAAGGGGCCCTGGCGGAGGCGTCGGTGGGCTTCGGGAGTGTGCTGGCGCCCTGGCTGCCGCACGGCTTCTGAGGGCCGCCGCACGGCTTCCGAGCGGCCGGAGCGGTCCGCCGGGCGGTCAGGACCGCTGGCAGGTGGGGCACCAGAAGAGGTTGCGGGCCGCGAGGTCGGCGGTGCGGATCTCCGTGGCGCAGACGAGGCAGGGCATCGTGGCGCGGCGGTAGACGTAGACCTCGCCGCCGTGGTCGTCCTTGCGCGGGGGGCGGCCCATCGCCTCCGGGGTGTGCTCCGGGCGGACGGTGTCGATGCGGTTGTTGCGGACGCCCTCGCGCATCAGGCCGACGAGGTCGCTCCAGATCGCGTCCCACTCGGCGCGGGTGATGTCCTTGCCCGCGCGGTACGGGTCGATGCCGTGCCGGAAGAGGACCTCGGCGCGGTAGACGTTGCCCACGCCCGCGATGACCTTCTGGTCCATGAGGAGCGCCGCGATCGTCGTACGGCTGCGGGAGATCCGGGCGAGGGCCCGGTCGGGGTCGGCGTCCTCGCGCAGCGGGTCGGGGCCCAGGCGGTCGTGTATCGCCCGCTTCTCGCCGTCGGTGACGAGCGCGCAGGTGGTGGGGCCGCGGAGGTCGACGTACGCGGTGGGGTTCGCCAGGCGGAGGCGGACCGTGTCCGTGGGCGGCGGCGCGGGGGTGGGGCCGAAGGCGACCTTGCCGAAGAGGCCGAGGTGGATGTGGATCCACTCGGTGGCGGGGCCGGTGTCGCGGAAGCCGAGGAAGAGGTGCTTGCCGTGGGCTTCGGTACGGGTGAGCTCCGCGCGGTCGAGGAGGGCGGCGGCGTCGGAGAACTTGCCCTGGGGGCTGGTGACGCGGGGGGCCGTGCCGAGGAACGCGGCGGCGTAGTCCTGGGCCAGCCGGTGGATGGTGTGGCCCTCGGGCACGGTGACTCCTCGGTCGTGTCGTTCTCGCCGCGCGCCGGACGGGGTGAGGGCCGTCCGGCGCCGAAGGTGCGGCGTCAGTCCTGCTGGGGGTGGTGCGGGGGGATCGGCGGGAGGTCGCCCGTGGTCTCGTAGTCCGCGAGCATGTCGATGCGGCGGATGTGGCGCTCGTCACCGGAGAAGGGCGTGGCGAGGAAGGTCTCGACGAACTTCGTCGCCTCGTCCTGGGTGTGCATCCGGGCGCCCACCGCGACGACGTTGGCGTTGTTGTGCTGGCGGCCCAGGGACGCCGTCTCCTCGCTCCAGGCGAGGGCCGCGCGCACCCCCTTGACCTTGTTCGCGGCGATCTGCTCGCCGTTGCCGGACCCGCCGATGACGATGCCGAGGGCGTCGGGGTCGGCGGCGGTGCGCTCAGCGGCGCGGAGGCAGAACGGCGGGTAGTCGTCCTGGGCGTCGTAGATGTGGGGGCCGCAGTCCACGGCGTCGTGGCCGGCCGCCTTCAGCCAGTCGACGAGGTGGTTCTTGAGTTCGAAGCCCGCATGGTCGGAGCCGAGATACACGCGCATGGGACGAGTGTGACACGCCTGTTTCCGGGCAGCCGCCCTGGGTGTCGATCAGGAAAATCATGCCCCCGACCGCGAAACCTCAGGAAAAACTCAAGTAACGATCCTGAATCAAAGGTTCACGAATTCCTTTGCCTCCGTTTCACTGGACCGGCCCGATGCGTACCCCACACGCACCCCGCTCACCGGCGTAAAGGAATTCCCCCCTCATGACTGGTCTCCAAGCCGGCCTCAAGAACCGACATCTGTCGATGATCGCCATCGGCGGTGTGATCGGCGCCGGCCTCTTCGTCGGCTCCAGCTCCGGTATCGCCACCGCCGGTCCCGGCATCCTGCTCTCGTACGCCCTCGTCGGCACGCTCGTGGTGCTGGTGATGCGGATGCTCGGCGAGATGTCGGCCGCCAACCCGACCTCCGGGTCGTTCTCCGCGCACGCCGACCGGGCGCTCGGCCGCTGGGCCGGGTTCTCCATCGGCTGGCTCTACTGGTTCTTCTGGGTCGTCGTGCTCGCCGTGGAGGCGACCGCCGGCGCCAAGATCCTCGAAGGCTGGATCCCCGCCGTACCGCAGTGGGGGTGGGCGCTGATCGTGATGGTCGTGCTGACCGCCACGAACCTCGTCTCCGTCGGCTCCTACGGCGAGTTCGAGTTCTGGTTCGCCGGGATCAAGGTCGTCGCCATCGGCGCGTTCATCGTGGTCGGACTGCTGGCCGTCTTCGGTGTGCTGCCGGGCGCGGACACCTCGCAGGCCGGGCTCTCCAACCTCACCGGCCACGGCGGGTTCCTGCCCAACGGGCCCGGCGCGATCCTCACCGGTGTCCTGCTCGTCGTCTTCTCCTTCATGGGCAGCGAGATCGCCACCCTGGCCGCCGGTGAGTCCGAGGACCCGCAGCGCGCCGTCACCAAGTCGACGAACAGCATCATCTGGCGGATCGGCGTCTTCTACCTCGGCTCGATCTTCGTGGTCGTCACGCTGCTGCCCTGGGACTCCGGGTCCATCGCGGAGGACGGCTCCTACGTCGCCGCGCTCGACTCCCTCGGTATCGCGCACGCCGGCCAGATCATGAACTTCATCGTGCTGACGTCCGTGCTGTCGTGTCTCAACTCCGGTCTCTACACGGCCTCCCGCATGGCCTTCTCGCTCGGCGAGCGGGGTGACGCCCCCAAGGCGTTCGCCCGCACCACCTCCCGCGGGGTGCCGATGGCCGCGATCGTCGCGTCCGTCGTCTTCGGGTTCGTGGCCGTGTTCTTCAACTACCGCTTCCCGGACTCCGTCTTCCTCTTCCTGGTCAACTCCTCGGGCGCGGTCGCCCTGTTCGTGTGGCTCGTCATCTGCTTCTCGCAGCTGCGCATGCGGCGGATCATCCAGGCCGAGTCGCCCGAGAAGCTCGTCGTACGGATGTGGCTGTACCCGTATCTGACCTGGGCGACGGCCGCGCTCATCGTGTTCGTCCTCGGCTACATGCTCACCGACACCGAGCACGACGGCCGTGAGACCGTGCTGCTGTCCCTGCTCGTCGCGGCGGTCGTCCTCGCCATCGCGTTCGTACGGCAGGCGCTGGGCAAGGGCCGTCCGGCCGCTCCCGCCACGGACTCCGGGGAGCCCCGGGACGAGGTCAGGGTCGGCTGACACCGGCCGTCGTCCTTCACCGTGCCGTGCCCTTCACCGTGCTGTGCCGTCGCCGCTCTCGCAGCGCCGCACTCACAGCACGGTGAAGCTCTCCTTCACCTTCCCGTACGTCTTCAGCGCCTGCGCCTCGACGTCCGGCTGGTAGAAGATGTCGACCTGGTACGACTTCCCGTCCTCGTTGAAGCCGAGCAACCGGGCGTGCCAGGCGGTGCCCTTGAGGGTGAACGTGTACTCCCACACGACCGCCGGGTTGCCCTGGAAGGTCGTCTCCTCCAGGCGGATCTTCGTGTAGTCCTGCCCCTGCTGGGCGTTGCGCTCCGAGGTCTCCCAGGTGTCCATCAAGTCCCCCCGCGCGAGGGACGACTTGGCGACCAGCTCCTGCGTGCCGTCGGGCGACGTGTAGTGCACCTCCGCGCCGGTCTTCACGTCCCTGCGCCAGCCCGTGGGCGTCGCCCATCCGTAGCCGCCCGCCTCCTCGTGCGCGCCGGGCGGCAGGCTGCGCGGGCGGGCCGTTCCCTCGACGGTGGACGACGGGGTCGGGGACGGGGACGGGGTCCCCGACCCCGTGGGCGACGCCGCCGCGCTGGACGAGCCGCCTCCCGCCCGGTCGTCGTCCGGCGCACCGGAACCCGAGTTCAGCAGCAGCACCGCCGCGGCCACCGCTCCCGCCGTGGCCAGCGCCCCGGCGGCGATCCAGCCGGTACGGCGTCGGGGGCGGGGGTCTCGTCGCCCGGCCGGCTCCGGTGCGGGCACCGGTGCCGGCGCCGGTTCGACGAGCGGGTGCGGCTCCGTCAGTGCCTGCGACCGGATCAGCGAGACGCCCGCGCGACGCGGCACGGTGGGCGTCTCGGAACGGACCTCCGAACCGATGGCCGACGCCGCTTCGCTGGACGAGCTGGAGGAGGTGGAGGACGTGGAAGAGGTGGAAGAGGCGGAGGGGCCGGGGGCGACCACCTCGGTGGGGCGCCGCCGATCCAGGCTGACGGGACGGCTGTCGGGGGTGGGCGCTGCGGCGTACTGGGGCGGGATCGCGTCCTGGACGGGGTCGGGTTCGGGCTCCTCAGGGGCGTCGGACAGCGAGGGCGGGAGCCGCGAGGCGTCCAGGTAGGCCGGGGTGGGTGACTCCCGCACCGGCCAGGGGAATCGGGGTGTGTCACGGTCCGGGGCCGGCGCCGACGCCGACGCCTCGGACGAGGCGGGCTGCTCCGCGGTGCCGCCCGCCGTACCGTTCCCGCGCGGCGAATCGGCCCCGGCGCCGACGACACCGGAATCCGGCACGGGCGGTTCCGCCTCCGGTCCGGGGAACGCCGGGTTCGGGGCCGGTGCGTGTGCCCCCGAGGGACCGGGCTGCGGCTCCTCGGCCAGGTCAGGCTCGGAGGGGCCACCTGAGGCCCCTGGCCAGGACCCCGACTCCGACGCGGGCCGTTGCGACCCCGGGCTCAGGGCCGCCGGATCCAAGCCTCGGGCGTGTGCCGCCGAGGGACCGGGCTGGGACTCCTCTGCCGGGTCCGGCCCGGAAGCGGCACCTGATCGCCCTGACCACGACCCCGGCTCCGACCTCGCCTCCGGTCCGGCAACCGCCGGGTCTACGACGGGACCGCGCGCGGCAGAAGGCTCAGACCGCTCCCCCTCAACCGAGCCCGGCGCTGCGGCGGCATTTGACACCCCTGGCCACGGCTCCGGCGCAGGCCGCTCCGACCCCGGTCCCGGTCCCGGGGAGGCCGGGGCGTGCGCCGCCGAGGGACCGGGCTGCGGCTCCCCCGCCGGGCCGGGCCCGGAAGCGACACCTGATCGCTCTCGCCACGACCCGGGCTCCGGCCTCGGCTCCGCCCCGGGTCCGGCGACCGCCGGGCCGCGCGCAGCCGAAGCGTCCGCCCGCCCCTCCTCCGCCGAGTCCGGCGCCGAGGCGGTGCCTGATGGTCCTTGCCTCGGCCATGGCTCCGGTTCCCGTTCCGGACCCGGCGCCGTAACCGCCGGGTCCGCAGTCGAGGGTCCGGGGCGGGGCTCCTCCGGCTCGGAGGGGGCGTCCGATGATCCGGGCCATGGCCGGCGCTCCCGTTCGACCTCGGCCTCGGTCTCGGGCAGGGGGGTTCCTGGAGCTTCCGGTTCCTGTGGTCCGGAGGCGGGAGCCTGGGCACGGGAGCCGGGGGCGTCGATGTCCGCCGCTCCCACCGCCACCGTGGGGGTGGGGGCCGGGAAGGCGACCTGGCGGAGGGCTGCCTCCAGGTCGTCCAGGCCGGGGCGGGTCTCCGGTTCCTTCTCCAGGAGGGCGGCCAGTGTGGCCGTCAAAGGGCCTGCGGAGGGGGGAAGTTCGGGCTCTTCGTAGAGGACGGCGTGGAGGGTGGCGAGGGTGGTGTCGCGGGAGAAGGGCGAACGGCCGCCGAGCACGGCGCACAGGGTCGCGCCGAGGGACCAGATGTCGGACGGCGGGCCCTGGGGACGGCCGGAGACCCGTTCGGGGGCCATGTAGTCGGGCGAGCCGACCAGCATGCCGACCATCGTGAGCGCCTTGGCGTCCTGCATGGCCGCGATGCCGAAGTCGGTGAGGACGACCCGGCGTCCGGCGTCCTCGACAAGGACGTTGCCCGGCTTGATGTCCCGGTGCAGCACACCGCGCGCGTGGACCTGGCGCAGCGCCTCCACGAGGCCGATGCCGATCCGGGCGGTCGCGGCGGGCGCCAGGGGGCCCTCCTCGGCCATGAGACGTTCCAGGGAGCGGCCGACGACCAACTCCATGACGATCCACAGGCGTTCACCCTCGTCGACGACGTCGTAGACGCGGACGACGTTGGGGTGGTCGATGCGGGCGGTGGCGCGCGCCTCGCGCAGGGTGCGTTCGCGGCGGGTGCGGGTGTCCTCGGCGTCGAGGCCGTCGATGCGCATCTCCTTGACGGCGACCGGGCGGTCGAGCATCTCGTCGGCCGCTCGCCACACCCGCCCCATTCCGCCCTGTCCGATGCTTTCGGCCAGGCGATAACGTCCCGCCACCAGCGTCCCCGGCGACCCACCGTTCCGGGTGTTTCCCTGGTTTCCCGTGTTTCCCGCGTTCCCCGAATTACCCGGCAATCCGCTGCACCCCCTCTACGCTCCTCAACACTCCCCCGCGCGCCCCTACTTCAACACAATGGTCACACTTCGCGCCGTACCAGCATAGTGCGGAGAAATCTTGTGGTACCTCTTCGAGTACTGCGAATTCAGGCGCAGGCAAGGGGGGCGAACATGAGTTCTCGTCGTATGACGGCCATCGCGGGATCGCTGGTCACGGCATCTTTCTCGACCGTGATGATCCTTTCTGTCACCGCCAGTGCGGATGACCAGGGGCCCGGCAGCAGCAAGGGGGGAAAGGTCGTCGACGAGGCACCGGCCGGGGTCAAGTTGACCACGACTCTGCCCGAACAGATCTCGGTCGACAATTCTTCCGAAAAGACCGACATCACCGCGACGGTGAAGAACGAGGGGACCAAGGAGAGCGGAAAGATCCAGCTTTTGGTCGTCGGTTTCGACGGCCTCACGGTCAACGGAGTACAAGGCTGCTCCCAGATTCCCGAAGGTGATCTTCCGGAGGGTTCCAACAGCGGTTTCGCCTGCCCGATCGACAATCTCGCGGCGGGCGACTCGAAGTCGTACGCCGTGGACGCGTCGTTCGATCTCGGCAAGACCGGGAAGATCTGTCTCCCGGTGCAGACCGCCGACGGGAAGAAGACGTACTGGCAGCAGGGCCCGGTTCCGTTCGGCACGACGAACCCGTCGCCGAACGCCCCGGCCACCCCGCTGCTCCTCGGCACCGACAACAAGCCGGTGGCACCCGGCGGTGACGACCTGCCCCAGACCGGCGCCGCACCGCGCGAGGTGCTGCTGGGCGCGGCGGGCGCGGCGCTGCTGAGCGCCGGCGCGGCCGGGCTCTGGTGGTCGCAGCGGCGCCCGCGGCAGCAGGACTGACAGCGCGACGGGAAACGGGAAGGAGGGGCCGGGGTGGTGTCACCACCCCGGCCCCTCCTTCGGTGCGTCCGTCCTGCGTTCTACCGCACGGTCACCGGTCGAGCAGCTTCCACGCCGTCGGCAGCAGCCCCATCGCCAGCGCGGCCTTGAGGGCGTCGCCGATCAGGAACGGGGTGAGACCGGCGGCGATCGCGGCGGAGAGGGACATGCCGGCCGCGAAGGCGAGGTAGGGCACGCCGACGGCGTAGATGATCGCCTCGCCGAGCAGCATCGCGCCCGCGGTGCGCAGGGCCGAGCGGTCGGCGCCGCGCCGGGCGAGGGCGCCGACGGCGGTGGACGCGAGGATCATGCCGAGGACGTAGCCGAAGGAGGGCGCGGCGGCGCCGGAGGCACCCTCCGCGAACCACGGCACGCCCACGACGCCGGCGATCGCGTAGAGCGCGAGGGAGAGGAAGCCGCGGCCGGCGCCGAGCGCCGTGCCGACGAGCAGCACCGCGAGCGTCTGGCCGGTCACCGGCACCGGGGAGCCCGGGACGGGCACGGCGATCTGGGCGGCGAGGCCGGTGAAGGCGGCGCCGCCGAGCACGAGCGCGATGTCGCGGACGCGGGAGGCCGGGAGGAGGTCCGCGAGGACCTGGCCGGGACGGACGGGGGCGACGGCGGTGCTCATGGGGACTCCGGCGAGGTGAGGGCACTGGGGACACCGTGACGCTATCCCGGGGCCCTCGTGGCGATCACCGTCAGCGCTCGACAAAGGGTGGAGCGGGAGCTTGGTGGGCTCCGGACAAAGGGTGAGGGCTACACGGGTCCAGAGGTGACGCCGGTCACTGAGGCAGGGACGTTTCGGTCACGTGTCCAATGTGAACAGCGTCTGTAGGGTCCCACCAAATGGCCGTCGGCGCTCTGGTCGCGGCCGACGCCCGGCCCTACGCTTCGGGCCATGGTTCCCCAGGCCCTGCTGCTCACGTCGCGTCGCCATGTCGACCTGCGGCGTGTGAGCGCAGCCGCCTGTCGCCGCCGCGGGTGAGGCGGCCTCGGCGCGCCTCACGGACAGAGACGGTGCCGGAACCGCTCCCGAGGTGATCGCCATGCCCACATCCATGCCCACATCCATGCCCACTCCCCTGTCCCATCCCCTGGCCGCTCCCGCGCCCACGCCCCTGCCCCCTGCCGCCGACAGCGACCGGCGGCGGACGAGCGCCAGTGTCGTCCTGCGGTCCGTGCTGGAGCACGGGCCGGTCGCGCGCTCCACCATCGCCCGGCTGACCGGGCTGTCCCCGGCGTCGGTGACGGACTACTGCGCCCGGTTCACCGAGCGGGGACTCATCCGGGAGTCCGCCGTGCCCCGGCGGAGCAGGGGTGTGGGGCGGCCCCATGTGCCGGTCGACCTGGACGACTCGCGTTTCGTGGTGGGCGGCGTCCATGTGGCCGTGCCCCACACCACGCTCGCGCTGCTGGATCTGCGGGGCCGGGTGGTCCGCTCGCGGGAGCTGCCGCACGACGGCACCGATCCGCGGCGGGTCCTGGCGCGGGCGGCCGAGCGGCTCGTGGGGCTGCTGCGCGAGGCCCCGGGGTGCCGGCCGCTCGGGATCGGCTTCTCGGCGGGCGGCTGGGTGGACCGGGAGTCGGGGACCGTGGTGGAGCATCCGCTGCTGGGCTGGCGGGACGTCCCGGTGCGGGAGCCGATCGGTGAGCGGACCGGGCTGCCGGTCCATGTGGACGGGCACGCGCGGGCACTGGTCAACGCGGAGCGGCTGTTCGGGCGGGCCCGGGGCAGCCGGAGCATGCTGCACCTCTTCGTCGGCAACGTCGTCGACGCCGCGTTCGCCACCCATGACGAGGTGCACCACGGGCCGCGCTCCCAGGCGGGTGCGATCGCCCATCTGCCGGTTCCGGGCGGTACCGAGCCGTGCGCGTGCGGCCGGATCGGCTGCCTCCAGGCCGAGTTGGGCGAGCGGACGCTGTGCCGCAGGGCGCGGGCGGCGGGCTCGATCGCCGGGGTGAACCCGGTGCATCTGGTGCGGGCCGCGGCGGGCGGCGACGCGACGGCCGTACGGCTGCTGGTGGAGCGGTCGCGGATGACGGGGCGGGCGGCGGGGATGCTGCTCGACATCCTCAACCCGGACGTCGTCGTGGTCACCGAGGTGGGAGCGATGTCCCGGCCGGACTGCCTGGAGGGACTGCGCGAGGGGGTCGGGGGCGCCCGGGCGGCGTCCGTCGTCCCGAGCAGTTTCAAGGATCACGTGCTGGCCATGGCCGGGGGCTGTGTCGCGTTGGACGTGCTGTACCGGGACCCGCTGGGCGCCTCACCTGAGGCTATTTAATTCAGAAACTCGGAATGTTGACAGCCGTCGGCAGCGGTCGGGAACATGCTGGTCATGAGCCTGTTCACGAGTTGTCGCACCTTCTGCAGCTGACACGTTGACGCGCGCGTCGAGCGCGCTCGGCTCTCTTCTCCGCTCACTTCCTCCGCTCTCCTGCGCGGATTTCGCCTGCCTTCGCGTCTCCTCGCTCCGCTTCCTCTCGCGTCCTTCCTCTCTCCTTTTCCTCCCCTTTCGGCTGACGGAGTTCTCCCATGCCCAGGCCCGTGTCCGATCCCCCTGTCCGCGGCGTCGACCGCCGCCTGTTCCTCACCTCCCTGCTCGGTGCCGCGGCCGGTGTCGCGGGGCTGACCGGCTGCGCCGAGTCCCGTGCGGCCACCGGCGGCACGGCGGCCTCCTCGGCGCCGCTGGCCGACAAGGTCCCGCCCGGTACCGGTCTGAAGATCACCTCGTACCAGGGCACCCAGCAACTCCAGTTCAAGCTGGCCGAGTTGGGCAAGCTGCCGTTCACGGTGTCCAGTTGGGTGAATCTCGCCGCCGGCCCCGATGTCATCAACGCCTTCCGTTCCAGGTCCCTGGATCTCGCCAACAACGCGGGCATCCCGCCGATCCAGGCCCACTACCAGGGGCTGGACGCGAAGATCGTCGCGATCAACATCACCCGCAAGCCCAACTACGTCTTCGCCACCAAGCCGGGCAGCGACATCACCTCGGTCGGGGATTTCAAGGGCAGAAAGCTCGCGTTCTCGCAGGGCCAGGCCCAAGGGGTCGTGCTGCTGCGGGCGTTGAAGCAGGCGGGGCTCGCCTACGACGACGTGGACCTGGTCCCGCTGACCAGCAACCAGTTCCTCACCGCCCTCCAGTCGGGCCAGGTCGACATCGCCCCGCTGGGCAACACCCAGTCGCCCGCCTATCTCGCGCAGTACGAGGCGAAGGGCGCCCGGGTCATCGCCACGGACGTCGTCGACCTGCTCAACCTGCTGTGGGCGCCCGCGTCGGTGCTGGGTGACGAGGCGAAGGCCGCCGCGGTCGCCGCGTACATCCCGTACTGGGCCAAGGGCGCGGTGTGGGCGTACGAGAACCCGGACGTCTGGAACCGGGAGTTCTACGTCAGGACGCAGAACCTGACCGCCGCCCAGGCCAAGTCGATCTCGGACCTCGCCAACAAGCCGCTCTTCCCTCCGAGTTGGGACGAGGCCATCCGCTGGGAGCAGGAGACGGCCGATCTGCTCGCGGAGGGCGGGTTCGTGAAGGAGTTCGACGTGGGCTCGCTCTTCGACCACCGCTTCGAGGGCATCGCCGCGCGGTCCGTGACCGAGGAGTACCGCAGGTGAGCGCCGTGACGACGGCGGCGCCCGCCGTCACCGAGGCCCCGCCCGTGGCCCGGCGCAGGCGCCGTACGCTCGCGCCCGGCAGGCGGCTGCCCGCCACCCGGCTGATCGGTCCCGCCCTTTTCCTCGCCCTGTGGGCCGCGGCCTCCGCAGCCGGCCGGCTGGACCCGGCGGCGATCCCGGCACCCTGGACGGTCGTCGCGACGGGGGTGCGGCTGTGGAACGAGGGCACCCTGTCCGAGGACGTCCTCACCTCGCTGCAACGGGCCGCGTCCGGCTTCGCGATCGGGCTGACCGCCGGGGTCGTCCTAGCGCTGGCCGCGGGGCTGAGCCGCGTCGGCGAGGCGCTGATCGACGGGACGGTGAACCTCAACCGGGCGATCCCGACCCTGGGGCTGATCCCGCTGTTCATCCTCTGGCTGGGCATCGGGGAGACCTTCAAGATCGCCATCATCGCGATCGTCGTCTACATCCCGATCTATCTGAACACCCATGCCGCGCTGTCCGGCATCGACAGCCGGTTCGTCGAACTCGCCGAGGTGCAGGGCCTGAACCGGCTCCAGTTCGTCCGGCAGATCGTGATCCCCGGCGCGCTGCCCGGATTCTTCGTGGGACTCCGGCTCGGCGTCACCGGTTCCTGGCTCGGGCTGGTGGTGCTGGAGCAGATCAACGCGACCAGCGGGCTCGGTTACATGATGTTCCAGGCCACGAACTACGGCCAGTCGGACGTCATCCTCGTCGGTCTGGTCGTCTACGGGATCTTCGGCCTCGTCTCCGACAGCGCGGTCCGTCTCATCGAACGAAGGGTGCTGTCGTGGCGACGCACACTGAGCAGCTGACCCGGCCGGCCGTCCGGCTCCGGGGCCTCACCCGGTCGTTCGAGGGGCGCACGGTCCTCGACGGCATCGACCTCGACCTGCCGGCGGGGCAGTTCACGGCCCTGCTCGGGCACAGCGGCTCCGGCAAGAGCACGCTGCTGCGGGCGGTCGCGGGGCTGGACCACCAGGTCGCCGGGAGCGGTGAACTGGCCGCCCCGGAACGGATCTCCGTGGTCTTCCAGGACTCACGGCTGCTCCCCTGGCGCCGGGTCCTGGACAACGTCCTGCTGGGCACGGACGGCGAGGCCGCGGGGCGGGCCGCGCTCGACGAGGTGGGGCTCAAGGGGCGCGAGCGGGCCTGGCCCAGCGAGCTGTCCGGCGGTGAGGCACAGCGGGCCGCGCTGGCCAGGTCGCTGGTCCGGGAGCCCGAACTGCTGCTGGCCGACGAGCCGTTCGGGGCGCTGGACGCGCTGACCCGGATCAGGATGCACGCCCTGCTGCGGGAGCTGTGGGAGCGGCACCGGCCGTCCGTGCTGCTGGTCACGCACGACGTGGACGAGGCGATCGTGCTCGCCGACCGGGTGCTGGTGCTGGAGCACGGCCGGATCGGCCTCGACCTGACCGTCGACCGGCCGCATCCGCGGTCGTACCGGGATCCGCTGCTGGGCGAGTACCGGGAGCGGCTGCTCGCGGCGCTGGGCGTCACGGAGGACCCCGCATGAGCGCCGTCCGCCGGCTGCGTCTGAACGCGTTCCTGATGAACACCGGCCACCACGAGGCGTCCTGGCGGCTCCCGGAGAGCGATCCGTACGCGCACGTCGAGCTCGGCCACTACGTCCGGCTGGCCCGGACCGCCGAACGGGGCACCTTCGACTCGCTGTTCCTCGCCGACGGTCCGCACCTGTGGGGCAGTGTGGGTCAGCGTCCGGCGGGCGCCCTGGAACCGCTGACCCTGCTCACCGCACTGGCGACGGCCACCGAGCACATCGGCCTGATCGCCACCGCGTCCACGTCCTACAACTCCCCCTACAACCTGGCCCGCAGGTTCGCCTCGCTGGACATCGTCAGCGGCGGCCGGGCGGGCTGGAACGTCGTCACCACCGCCGGTGCGGAGGCGGCCCGCAACTTCGGGCTGGACGCCGAGCCCGCGCACGCCGACCGGTACGCGCGGGCCGCCGAGTTCCTCGACGTGGCGCTGAAGCTCTGGGACAGCTGGGAGGACGACACGATCGTCGCCGACAAGGCGTCCGGGGTGTGGGGCGACGACACGAAGATCCATCCGCCCCGGCACCGGGGCACGTACTTCGGTGTCGAGGGCGCCCTCAACGTGCCGCGCTCACCGCAGGGTTACCCGCTGCTGGTGCAGGCGGGGTCCAGCGAGGACGGCAGGGCGTTCGCCGCCCGGTACGCGGAGGCGGTGTTCACCGCGCAGCAGACCCTGGAGGACGCGCAGGACTTCTACGCCGACCTCAAGTCCCGTACCCGCGCGGCCGGACGGGACCCCGATCATCTCAAGGTGCTGCCCGGGATCGTGCCGGTCATCGGCTCCACCGAGGCCGAGGCGCGGGCGGCCGAGCAGCTCCTGGAGGACCACATCGTGCCCGCGCACGGCGTGGCCAACCTGGAGCGGCTGCTGCACCTGCCGAGCGGCACGCTGGAGCTGGACGCCCCGCTGCCCGCGGATCTGCCGCCCGAGAGCGCGATCGAGGGTGCGAAGAGCCGCTACACGCTGGTCGTCGGACTCGCCCGGCGCGAGGGGCTGACCGTGCGGCGGCTCGTCGGGCGGCTCGGCGGCGGGCGCGGGCATCTCACCTTCGCGGGGACGCCCGAGCAGGTCGCCGGTGCGATCGAGCGGTGGTTCACGCTCGGCGCCGCCGACGGCTTCAACATCATGCCGGCCGTACTGCCGTCCGGCCTCGACCTCTTCGTGGACCACGTCGTCCCGCTCCTGCGCGCCCGGGGTCTGCTCCGCGAGGAGTACGGCCCGCGCCGCACCCTGCGCGAGCGCTACGGCCTGCCCCGCCCCGCCAACCAGTACACCGCCTCCCCGGTCTGAACCGGTCCGCGCCGAGTCCGAGTTCCGCACAGCCCTTCCCGAACTCCCCTTCCCGAAAGGCCGATCCGTCATGACGCTCGACATCCGCAAGGTCACCGCCCACATCGGCGCGCAGGTCTCCGGTGTGGACATCTCCGGGCCGCTCGACGAGCGGGCCGTCGCCGGTATCCGTGAGGCGCTCAACGTCCACAAGGCGCTGGTCTTCGACGACGTGCGCCTCGACGACGCCGGACAGCAGGCGTTCGCCCGCCACTTCGGGGACCTGACCACCGCCCACCCGACGGTCGGCGCGGTCGAGGGCGCCCCGAACGTGCTGCCCGTCGACAGCGAGCAGGGCAGCGCCAGCCACTGGCACACGGACGTCACCTTCGTCCTCAACCCGCCCCAGGCCAGCACCCTGCGCAGCATCACGCTCCCGCCGTACGGCGGCGAGACGCTGATCACCAACGCGGCGGCGGCGTACCGGAGTCTGCCGGACCCGCTGCGGCAGTTCGCGGACACGCTGTGGGCCGAGCACACCAACGACTACGACTACGCGGTGCCGACGGAGGAGATCGACGAGACGAGGGCCGCCCAGCGCGCCCGGTTCACCTCGATCGCGTACCGCACGGCCCATCCCGTGGTCCGCGTCCACCCGCTGACCGGTGAACGCGGCCTGTTCATCGGCGGGTTCGCGCAGCGGATCGTGGGGCTGTCGGTGGGCGAGTCCCGCACGGTCCTCGACCTGCTCCAGTCGTACGTAGTGCGGCCCGAGCACATCCTGCGGCACCGCTGGTCGCCGAACCAGCTGGTCCTGTTCGACAACCGCATCACGCAGCACTACGCCGTCGACAACTACGACCGTCAGGCCCGCAGGCTGCACCGGGTGACCGTCGCCGGTGACATCCCGGTCGGCGTGGAGGGCAAGGAGAGCTACTCGGTGCAGGGCGACGCCTCGCACTACACCTCCGTAGCGGCGTAACCACACAGCGCACCGGACGCGTCCGGATAGTGGGCGGCCTTCCCCCGTCAGCGGGGAGGCCGCCCAGACTGTGGGCGTTTTGCCCCCCCACCGCCCCTCTCGACCATTGGACGAGCCGCGCCCATGCCTTCCCGCACCACCGCCCCCGCCCCACCGGGGGCGGACGCCCCGACGGCCCTCTCGCACGGCCTCAAGCAGCGCCATCTGTCGATGATCGCCCTCGGCGGGGTGATCGGGGCGGGCCTGTTCGTGGGCTCCGGCGCGGGCATCGCCGCCGCCGGGCCGTCGATCGTGATCGCCTACACCCTCTCCGGTCTCCTCGTGATGCTGGTGATGCGGATGCTCGGCGAGATGTCGGCGGCGTACCCGTCGTCCGGCTCCTTCTCGGCGCACGCCGAGCGGGCGATCGGGCCGTGGGCGGGCTTCACGGCGGGCTGGTCGTTCTGGGTGCTGCTGTGCACGGCCGTGGGCCTGGAGGGCATCGGCGCCGCGAAGATCGTGACGGGCTGGCTGCCGGGCACCCCGGAGTGGGCCTGGGTGGCGCTGTTCATGGTCGTGTTCTGCGGGACGAACCTCGCCGCGGTGAAGAACTTCGGCGAGTTCGAGTTCTGGTTCGCGGCGCTGAAGGTCGGCGCGATCTCCCTCTTCCTGGTCCTCGGGGCGCTGGCCGTCGCGGGCGTCCTGCCGGGCACGGACTCCCCGGGCGTCTCGAACCTCACCGACTTCCTCCCGCACGGCGGTGAGGGCCTGGTCATCGGCATCCTGGCCTCCGTCTTCGCCTACGGCGGACTGGAGACGGTGACCATCGCGGCGGCCGAGTCCGAGGACCCGGTGCGCGGGGTGGCGAGCGCGGTCCGTACGGCGATGTGGCGCATCGCGCTCTTCTACATCGGCTCGATGGCGGTCATCGTGACGCTCGTCCCCTGGGACTCGGCCGAGGTCGTCGAGAAGGGCCCGTACGTGGCCGCCCTCGACCGCCTGGGCATCCCGGGCGCGGGTCAGCTGATGAACGTCGTCGTCCTGGTCGCCCTGCTCTCGGCGATGAACGCCAACATCTACGGCGCCTCGCGCATCGCCTACTCGCTCGTCGAGCGGGGGCAGGGTCCCCGGGCGCTGGGCCGGGTGTCCTCGGGTGTGCCCCGGACCGCCGTACTGGTCTCCTCGGTCTTCGGTTTCGGGTGCGTGCTGCTCAGCTACTGGCGGCCGGACGACGTGTTCAGCTGGCTGCTCAACATGATCGGCGCGGTCATCCTCGTCGTATGGATCTTCGTCGCCGTCGCCCAGTTGCGGCTGCGGCGGCGGCTGGAGCGCGAGGCGCCCGGACGGCTGACGGTCCGCATGTGGGCGTTCCCCGCGCTGACCTGGGTCGCCCTGGCCGGTATGGCCTGCATCCTCGTCCTGATGGCCCGTGAGCCGGACACCCGCGTCCAGTTGTACTCGACGGGCGCGATGACGCTGGCTCTGGCGGCGGCCGGCTACGCCTGGCAGCGGAGGCGGGCGACCGTCTGATTCCCCACCACGCCGAGAGCCCCCGCGCGGATCCGCGCGGGGGCTTTTTGCTGTTAGCTTGTTATTGCAAGTCACTTGCAACAAGATGTGTTCGCGGAACGCGCCACACGCTTTCGAGGGGACCCTCCATGCCCGTCTACACACTCCCTGACCTGCCCTACGACTACGCCGCGCTCGCCCCCGTGATCAGCCCCGAGATCATCGAGCTGCACCACGACAAGCACCACGCGGCGTACGTGAAGGGCGCCAACGACACGTTGGAGCAGCTCGCGGAGGCGCGGGACAAGGAGACGTGGGGCTCGATCAACGGCCTGGAGAAGAACCTGGCGTTCCATCTCTCCGGGCACATCCTGCACTCGATCTACTGGCACAACATGACCGGCGACGGCGGCGGCGAGCCGCTCGCGGCGGACGGCGTGGGCGACCTCGCCGACGCGATCGCCGAGTCCTTCGGCTCCTTCGCCGGGTTCAAGGGCCAGCTCACCAAGGCCGCCGCGACCACCCAGGGCTCCGGCTGGGGCGTGCTCGCCTACGAGCCGCTCAGCGGCCGGCTCGTCGTCGAGCAGGTCTACGACCACCAGGGCAACGTCGGCCAGGGCTCCGTGCCGATCCTCGTCTTCGACGCCTGGGAGCACGCCTTCTACCTCCAGTACCGGAACCAGAAGGTCGACTTCATCGACGCCATGTGGGCCGTCGTCAACTGGCAGGACGTGGCCCGGCGTTACGAGGCGGCCAGGACCCGGGCGGATGTGCTGCTGCTCGCGCCCTGAGGGGTGTATGAATACGTCCTGCTCGTGATCGTCTTCTCACCCTTCACGTGGCAGGCGGAATGACGGAGGCCCCCGCGAGGACGTGACTCGCGGGGGCCTCCTGCCCCGCGCGGCAACGGATCAGGGCTTGCGGCCCAGGCCGCCGTGCTGGCCGATCGGCTCCGGCGGGGTGTCGCCGTCCGGACGCCACAGCGGTACCGAGACGATGCCGGGCTCGACCAGCTCCAGGCCGTCGAAGAACGCGGCGATCCGGTCCACCGGGCGCAGCAGGTAGGGGACCGCGCCGGTCTCGTTGTAGGCGTCCTGCGCCTGCTCGTAGTCCGGGTCGGTGCCGCGCGAGCCGTCGTTGATGTCGAGGTAGCTGCCGGAGGGCAGCCCCGCGAGGAGACGGGCGACCAGGTCGCGGGCCACGTCGTAGTCGGTGACATGGCCGAGGATGCCGCTCAGGATCAGGGCCGTCGGCCGTGAGAGGTCCAGGGTGCGGGCCGCCGCCTCCAGGATCCGCTCCGGCTCGTACAGGCTGAGGTCCTCGTACGCCGTCACGCCCTCGTCGGTGGAGGTGAGCAGGGCGCGGGCGTGGGTGAGGACGAGGGGGTCGTTGTCGACGTAGACGATCCTCGACTCGGGGGCGCTGCGCTGGGCGACCTCGTGGGTGTTGTCGACCGTGGGCAGGCCGGTGCCGACATCCAGGAACTGCCGGATGCCCGCCTCCTCCACCAGGTGGCGGATGCTGCGGCCGAGGTACGCGCGGCTGCTGCGCGCGATGGTGACGATGCCGGGGAAGACCGCGGTGTACGCGTCACCGGCCTCCTCGTCGACGGGGTAGTTGTCCTTGCCGCCGAGCCAGTAGTTCCAGATCCGGGCCGAATGCGGCACCGAGGTGTCGATCTCCGTCATGGACCCATCGTGCTACGAAGTGCCCTGCCCGTACGCCGGATCGGAGCAGAGGGCCGCGGCCTCCCGTACATCCGTACGCGTTGACTTCTCGCCCGGCCCCGATATTTTCGGGCCCGGCGGAGCGAGGAGGGGTCGATGACACGGACGCGGTCGCTGGACTGCCCGACCTGCCAGGGGATGCAGCTCTTCCGGCTGCTGAACCGCGAGGAGAAGGCGGCGGTGCGGGCGGAGCGGGGGGAACGCCTCCCGGTGGACAACCTGTGGCGCTGCACGGCCGAGGGCTGCCTGACGTACTACCCGCACCTGCGCAAGACCCGGGGCCTGCTGCTGCCGGAGCGGTTCCGGCTGACGGCCGGGGAGACCGGCGGGACGGAGGGGGGCGGAGGGACGGCGGGAGCGTGACGCCCGGGTTCCGCCCCCGGCAGCCCGGAATCCCGCCCCGGCGGGACGGGATTCCGGGCTGCCGACAGGACCGTGCGGCTCTCTGCCCTGATGCCACCGGACCGAGGGAGGCCGCGTGCCGACGTGGTGGGGCGACCACAACGACACCGGCGAGTTCCCCGACCGGGACGCGGAGACCCAGAAGGTGGAGACCCAGAAGGTGGGGACCCAGAGGTTGGAGACCTAGAGGTTGCTGAAGTCCGGGCCCTTGGTACGGGTGCGCTTGATCTCGTAGAAGCCGGGGACCGAGGCGACCGCGAGGGTGCCGTCCCACAGGCGGGCGGCGGCGTCGCCCTTCGGGGCGGGGGTGACGACGGGGCCGAAGAAGGCGATCTGCTCGCCGTCGGGGCCGGGGACGGCGATGACGGGGGTGCCGACCTCCTGGCCGACCTTGTCGATGCCCTCCTTGTGGGAGGCGCGCAGCTCGGCGTCGAACTCGAAGTCGTCCTGCTCGGCGTAGTCGATGAGGTCGGCGGGCAGGCCTGCGTCCGCGAGGGCGCCGGAGATGGCCTCCAGGGTCGGGCCCTCACCGTTGTTGTGGAAGCGGGTGCCGAGCGCGGTGTAGAGGGGGCCGAGGACGTCCGCGCCGTGCTTCTGCCAGGCGGCGGTGACGACCCGGGCGGGCTTCCACGCCTTGGTCGCGAGCATCTCCTTGTACTCCTCGGGCAGCTGGTCGAGCTTGTCCTCGTTGAGGACGGCCAGGCTCATGATGTGCCAGCGCACCTCGATGTCCCGCACCTTCTCGACCTCCAGCACCCACCGTGAGGTCATCCAGGCCCAGGGGCACAGCGGGTCGAACCAGAAGTCGACCGGGGTCTTGGCGGCGGTGCTCGCGGTCTCGGACATGCGTCTCCTCGGGAAGCGTTCGAATACTGCGGGAACACCGCCCGCCCGCCATGGCATTCCCCGCTGCGGCGCGTCAGGAGCACATGGCAGGATCGGTGCTGTCCACATACCGAACACCCCTTGAGGGAGTGCGCCCGTGCCCGGTGAGAATCTGTCCCGCGACGAAGCCCGGGAGCGGGCCGCCCTGCTCTCCGTCGACGGGTACGACGTGTCCCTCGACATCCGTTCGGCGCTCGGCGAGGCGCCGGCCGAGGGGCCCCGCACCTTCCGGTCCGTCACGACGATCCGCTTCCGCTGCAACGAGCCCGGCGCCTCCAGCTTCGCCGACCTGATCGCCCCGAGTGTGACCTCCGTCTCCCTCAACGGCCGCGATCTCGACCCGAGCGAGGTCTTCGACGGCTCCCGGGTCCTGCTGGAGGACCTCGCCGCCGACAACGAGCTCGTCGTCGACGCCCGGTGCGCGTACTCCCGCACCGGCGAGGGCCTGCACCGCTTCGTCGACCCCGAGGACGGCGAGGTCTACCTCTACACCCAGTACGAGCCGGCCGACTCGCGCCGCGTCTTCGCCAACTTCGAGCAGCCCGACCTCAAGGCCCCGTTCCGCTTCGAGGTGCGCGCGCCCGAGGCCTGGACGGTGTGGAGCAACGGCGAGGGCGCCCTCACGGACGGCGTGTGGCGGTTCGCGGAGACGAAGCCGATCTCGACGTACATCACCTGTGTGGTGGCGGGCCCGTACCACTACGTGACGGACTCCTACTCCCGCACCTTCGAGGACGGGACGACGCTGGAGATCCCCCTCGGCGCGATGTGCCGCAAGGGCCTGGCCCCGCACTTCGACTCCGATGACGTCTTCCTCGTCACCAAGCAGGGCCTGGACTTCTTCCACGAGCACTTCGACCACCCGTACCCCTTCGGGAAGTACGACCAGGCGTTCGTGCCCGAGTACAACCTCGGCGCGATGGAGAACCCGGGCCTGGTCACCTTCCGCGAGGAGTACATCTTCCGCGGCAAGGTGACGCAGGCGTCGTACGAGGCGCGGGCCAACGTCATCCTGCACGAGATGGCGCACATGTGGTTCGGCGACCTGGTCACCATGGTGTGGTGGGACGACCTGTGGCTGAAGGAGTCCTTCGCGGACTTCATGGGCACCTTCGCGAACGTGGGCGCGACCCGCTTCAAGGACGCCTGGATCACCTTCGCCAACCGCCGCAAGGCCTGGGCGTACCGCGCCGACCAGCTCCCCTCCACGCACCCGATCACCGCCGACATCCGCGACCTCCAGGACGCCAAGCTCAACTTCGACGGCATCACGTACGCCAAGGGCGCCTCCGTCCTGAAGCAGCTGGTGGCGTACGTCGGCCAGGACGCGTTCCTCGAAGGCGCCCGCCGCTACTTCAAGCGGCACGCGTACGGCAACACCCGCCTCGGCGATCTGCTGTCGGTCCTGGAGGAGACGAGCGGCCGGGACATGAGCTCCTGGTCGCGGTCGTGGCTCCAGACGGCGGGCGTGAACTCGCTGACCCCGCAGGTGGTCCTGGACGCGGACGGGCGGGTAGGGGAGCTGGCGGTGCTCCAGGAGGCGGCCGAGTCCCATCCCGAACTGCGCCCGCACCGGGTCGCGGTGGGCCTGTACCGCCGCGGCGGCTCCGGCGCGCTGGAGCGCTACGCGCGCGTGGAGGCCGACGTCGACGGGCCGCGCACGGTCGTGGCGGAGCTGGCCGGGGCCGAGGCGCCGGAGCTGGTGCTCGTCAACGACGACGACCTGACGTACTGCAAGACCCGGTTCGACGAGACGTCGCTGGCGACGCTGCGCGAGGCGCTCGGCTCGGTCACCGATCCGCTGGCCCGCGCCCTGTGCTGGTCGGCGCTGTGGAACATGACGCGGGACGCGCTGCTGCCCGCGCGGGACTTCGTGGACCTGGTCCTGCGGTTCGCGGGCCGGGAGTCCGACATCGGGGTGCTCCAGATGCTGCACGCCTGGTCGGAGTCGGCGCTGGCGCACTACGTGGCACCGTCCTGGCGGGCCACCGGCGGGGCGCTGCTGTCGGAGGGCGCCCGGCGTGAGCTGGAGGCCGCGGAGCCGGGCAGCGAGCAGCAGTTGGCGTGGGCGCGGTTCCACGCGCGGGTCGCGCAGGACGCGGCGGGCCTCGATCTGCTCCTGGGGCTGCTGGACGGCACGGCGGCCGTCGAGGGCCTGGACGTCGACCAGGAGCTGCGCTGGGCGTTCCTGGACCGGCTGGCCGAGCACGACCGCGCGGGCGAGAAGGAGCTGGCCGCGGAGCTGGCACGGGACGACACGGCGTCGGGCCGGCGGCATCAGGTGCGCTGCCTGGCGGCGCGGCCGTCGGCGGCGGTGAAGGCGCAGGCGTGGGCGCAGGTCGTGGAGTCGGACGCGTTGTCGAACGCGCTGGTGGAGGCGACGATCGCGGGCTTCGAGCGGTCCTCGCAGCGGGAGTTGCTGGCGCCGTACACGGCGAAGTACTTCGAGGCGATCGAGCGGGTGTGGTCCGAGCGGTCGATCCAGATCGGCATGGACGTGGTGCGGGGGCTGTTCCCGGCGGTCCAGGACTCCCCCGGGACGCTGGCCGCGACGGACGCGTGGCTGGCGGCGCACGCCTCTGCCGCGCCGGCGCTGCGCAGGCTCGTGCTGGAGGCGCGGGACGATCTGGCGCGGGCGCTGCGCGGACAGGAGTGCGACGCCGCGGCGGGCTGATCGTTGGCCAACGCTTAGGCGGGCGGTAGCCGTTACGAAATCCGGGCAATAGTAGCCGTAACCCCTGGTCCACCCCATTCGGACCAGGGGTTTTCGGCGCCTATCGGCATCCGAACACCCGTCCTTTAGTACCGTGTTGTCCGCATTTATCGACAGCCGCGTAACAGCGGTTAGAGGGGGTCCGGGTGGCGGGAATCCCCGCTGCATGAACCACAACACCCCGGTCCCCCCGCTCTCCCCCCGCCCCGTACGCCACCTCTCCGAGGCGCACCGCCGGGTGCTGACGACGGCCCAGCTGCGCACCCGCGGCATCTCGCCGGCCGAGACGAACGAGCACTGCCGCCCCGGCGGCCCCTGGCAGCAGCTCCTGCCCGGCGTGGTCCTGTTGCACGCCGGCCCGCCGACCAGCGAGGAGCGGCTGCACGCGGTGCTGATGTACGCGGCGAAGGAGCGCACGCCCGGGGTGCCCGCCCAGCCCGGCGCGGAGGAGCCGCACGCCCCGCTGTACGCGGAGGCCATGCTGACCGGCCTCGCGGCGCTGACCCTGCACGGCTTCACCTCGTCGCCGTCGCTGATGTCGCTGGACCGGTTCGACGTCCTCGTCCCCCGGCTGCGCCGTCTGCGCTCCACCGGCTCGGCCCGGATCGTGCGCACGACGTCCCTGCCCGCCGCCCGCACGGTGACCGGACTGCCGGTCGCCCCGGTGCCGCGCGCCCTCGCGGACGCGGTCGCGGAGCTCTCCGACGCGGGGACCGTGCGGCGGCTGCTGACGGAGGCGGTGCGCGGCGGCCACTGCGAACCGGCCGCGGTGGTACGTGAGTTGAACAACGCGAAGCTGCTGACCCGGCCGCACGTGGTGGACGCGGTGGACTCCCTGCTCGCGGAGGGCCGCGCGATCGCCGAGGACCGTCTGTACCGGATGGTCCGCGACCACGGCCTGCCCGACCCGGTCTGGAACGTGGACCTGCGCCTGCCCGGCGGCCCGCACCTGGGCGGCCTGGACGCCTACTGGCCCGAGCAGGCCGTCGCGGTGGAGCTGGACACCCGCGCCCCGCGGCAGGACGAGGACGCGATGTGGTCGGAGTACGTCCGCAAGCGCGAGCACCTGGAGCGGCTCGGCATCACGGTCGTCCACATCACCCCGAAGAAGCTCCGCGAGTCGGCGGAGCAGCAGGCCACCGTCGTCCGCACGGCCCTGATGGCCGCGGGCGACCGCGACCCGGCCGCCTATGTCGTGGTGCTGCCCCGGTAGCGCGCGGGGCACGGTGCCACCCCGGCCGGAGGGGGATCGGGGAGGCACCGGGAGGGGAGCGGAGGAACCGCCGGGCGGAGGGGGCCCGGCGGCTCCTTCGCGTACGGCGCCGGGTCAGGCGGGGACGCCGCGCTGCCACTTCTTGTGGATCCACAGGCGCTCACCGGCGAGTTCGGTGCGGGCCCAGATGCCGGACAGCGGACCGACGGGCGTGTCGAGAGGCAGCCGGGACAGTACCCGGGAGGGGTGCACGCCGCCGAAGCTGTCGTACTCCAGGACGACGATCGCCCGGTCGGTGGTCAGGAGCACGCGGCGGGTGACGCGGGACTGGCAGACGACGAAGCCGATCATGCCGCCGAGGGGTCCGAAGAACGCGCCGCCGTCGAAGTCCAGGCCGAGTCCGGCGGCGAGGAGCCGGAAGGCGATCAGCCCGACCGCGAAGAACAGCCCCTGGTACCAGGGGTTGATGCCGCCCTGGGCCAGCACCACCCACCGCGGCTGCTCGTCCGGCGCCAGAAAACGCCGTGAACGCTCGACGACCCGGTCCGACACCCTCGACATCACGCATCCCCACCCGACGCACTCGTGATCAGCGGGCAGATCTTCGGACGGTGACGTGCGCGTTGTCAATGGACCGCCGGTCTCAGCCCTTCTTCAGCACCAGTTCCGTGTTCCGGTCCTTGGCGTCGCCGCCGAGCACCGTGCTGGCGCCGGGGGCGTTGTAGGACAGCTCGCGGTACAGGGCCGCGAGGCCCGTCTGGGAGAGGTCGGTGAAGTCGGTGCGGCGGGGGGCGGCGGACTCCACGCAGGTGGTGAAGAGGGAGAGGGTGCCGTCCTTGTTGTCGACGATCTCGATGACCCGGGCGAGCTGCGGGTAGTCGACGTGGGAGGCGGTGGAGATCTCCCAGAAGGAGCGTCCGCCGCCGACCGGGTGCGCGGTGATGTCGTTGCGGTGGATGTGACCGTTGACCCAGGCCAGGACGCCCCGGTGGCGGCCGAGCAGGGTCAGCACCTCCTGCCCGTCGTGGCGGCGCTCGCCGGGGCGGGCCGGGTCCGGGCGGGTGTTGACCATGGTCGCGCTGGTGTGGTGGCTGAAGACGATCGCGTACGCGCCCTTGTTCTCCCGCAGCGTCCGGTCCAGCCACTTCAGCTGGGCCGTGCCGATGGAGCCCTGGTAGTGGCCGCCCGGGTCGGTGGTGTCGAGGCTGATGCCGATGACGTCGTCGGCGATGCGGAACGAGTAGTACTGGGTGCCCGCGTCGAGGTTGGCGGTGGAGTAGCCGTGCCCGACGGGGCCGAGGCCACGGTGGGCCGGGTCCAGGTGGGCCCTGACGTACTCGGTGGGCGTGTACGGCGCCCGGGCCTCGTCCGGGGTGACCGAGCGCATGTCGCGGGCGTGGGCCTTCAGCAGCTCGCGGTAGGTGGCGCCCCGGGGGTCCTTGTCCTGCTTGAGGGAGTCCTGGAGCTTCTTGGCGTCCGACGCGGACAGTGTCATCAGCTTCTTCCCGCCGACGGCGAGCTCGGTGAGGTAGGCGTCGGCGTGCGAGGCGTAGGTGCCCAGCGGAAGGGCGTCGTGGTTGCCGACCGTGGAGTACCAGGGCAGGTTCAGGCCGGGGCTGTTGACCTCGCGGCGGGCGGCGGCGAGGAACCCGTCCAGGCGCGGGAAGCCGAGCAGCTTGTCGGCGTCGCGGACGGTGGAGTCGGGCTGCCAGTACTGCTGGATGCCGCTGTTCTGGACGCCCTCGTAGCGCTGCGGGTCACCGGAGTCGGGGGTGATCCGGCCGCCGCTCATCACCTTCAGGAACCACTCCAGCTCGGTCCCCGCGTTGTTGTCGGTGTTGTCGCCGGTGGTCATCGCGAAGTGCAGCGGGGCGCCGGTGGCGGGACCGCCGCGCAGCGCGTTGATCCGCTCGACGAGGGCGACCGCGCCCTGCACGGTCAGCGCCTCGTGCGGGCGCCAGGCGTGCACGTCCGTGGAGCGCAGGTACTCCAGGCGCAGCGGGTGCTGGACGTCGATCAGGTGGAGGTCGGTGAGCTGGACGAAGGCGGCGAGCGCGGTACGGCGGCCCGCGCGCCCCGACTTGGGCGCGGCCAGGTCGGAGCGGACCACCCGGCTCCAGCCGGGGCCGTCGCCCAGGCGGCGGAACCCGGAGGAGGTGCGCGGGGCGGAGACGCTCGCGAGGGTCGTGCCCTGGGTGTACGGCGCGAGCGGCGCGGCCGGGGCCTGCCGGGACTGGGCCACGGGCGCCTCACCGGCCCCGGCGGCGTCGGCGGTGGCGGCGTCGGCGGCCTGGCTGTCGGTGGGCCGCAGCGCGTAGCCGATGCCCACGGAGGCGGCTGCCGCGCCGGTGGCGGCGAGCACGGTACGGCGGTTGACGCCCCGCGCGGTGGTCTCCAGCGCGGAGTTGACGACAGAGCGTGTGCGCGACATGGCGCGGTCTCCCCGAGTGCGAACGCGTCGGCAGTGGTCGCGGGGGGCTCGCGATCGCGAACAACCCGCTCGCTCTGGATCGTTGGCACCGGGAATGACCTGCGCGTGAACGAGACCGCAACGCGCAGCGCCGATCACCGTACGTGGATCTTGGGCCACCCTTCGCGTTCGCGGACGCTTCTCGAACGGCCCGAAGACGGTCACGCGCTGTTCATCTTCCGGGGTACCCCCTAGGGCACCCGGCCTGTGACGGGACGTTCGCGCCAGAGGCGGAGGCCCACGTCGACCAGTCCGACGCGGTGCAGGGCGGGGACCTCGTCCAGCGGATGCCAGGCGGCCATGTCGGTGGAGCCGCCGATCTCGTCGCGCAGTTCGCCGGAGACGATCCGGCCCTCGTAGACGAGGCGTACGCCGTGCTGGTCGACCTTGCGGCCGAAGCGGCGCGTCTCGACGGCGCGGCGGGAGTCCACCCCGAGCAGGCCGGTGATCTCGGCCCGGTAGCCGGTCTCCTCCTCGACCTCCCGCAGGACGGTGTCGTAGGGATCCTCGCCGTGCTCCATGCCGCCGCCGGGCAGGGTCCACTCCGCCCGGCCCCGGCCGTCGATCCAGCGGGCGAGCAGGACCTGCCCCTCCCGTACGCACACGGCGTAGGCCGCCACCCTCAACTTCTCGCGCATACACGGACGATAGGGCCTGCCCCGGCCGGCCCCGGGATCACCCGGGGCTGTCAGGGCCGGGGCCGTCAGGGTGCCGATACCGGAACAACCTGTGGAACCCTCAGAGTTTTGACCGTTTCACTCCTCATATCCCGATAAGTGATCGCGGGTTTTCCCCATCGGCCCATATCGATTCGGTCAACTCTCCCTAAACATCCTTCCCATAGGTAAAGCTGTGCGATCGTCCGGGGTTTTGATCCGGACCGCCGCGGTCAGGACCGATCGGCTCCGGCCGCCCCTGCACGTTCCTTTACCTACAAGGGATGCCGATGACCCACACCCCCAGGCGTGAACCGATACCGGGCGCCAGACGCGCGGCACGCATAGCCGTGGCCGCGGGACTCGTCGCCGCGCTCTCCGCGGCCGGGCCGATACCCATGGCCTTCTCCGCCGATGCCGCCGCCACGCCCGCGGCGGCCGACCCGGGTGTCAAGTCCGCCCACGACAAGCTGGGTTCGGACGACGCCGACCTGCTCGCCGAGGCCAAGGCCGGCGGCGACAAGAACGTCACGCTGATGATCGCCACCGCCCCCGGCCAGACCGAGCAGGTCGCCGCGGAGCTGGACGCGGTCAAGGGCGGTTCCGTGGGCCGGACCTACGACAAGCTCGGTTACGTCCGGGCCACCGTCCCCACCGCGAAGGCGGACTCGGCCATCGCCGCCGCCGCCAAGCTCTCCTCCGTGCACGGCATCGACCTGCGGCAGGAGATCGCCCTCGACGACCCGACCCCGGCCGGTGACACCGCCCAGGGCGCGAAGACCTCCGCGAGCGCGACCACCACGTACGCGGCGCCGAACAAGAAGACCCCCGCGGTCAACCCGTACAACCCGTCCTTCGAGACGGGCGCCGTCGAGTTCGTCGAGGACCACCCGAAGGCCGACGGCCGCGGGATCACCATCGGCATCCTGGACTCCGGCGTCGACCTCGGCCACCCGGCGCTGCAGAAGACCACCACCGGTGAGCGCAAGATCGTCGACTGGGTCACCGCGACCGACCCGATCCTCGACAGCGACCGCACCTGGCGCCCGCAGGTCACCAACGTCTCCGGACCGACCTTCACCTACGGCGGCAAGACCTGGACGGCGCCCGCGGGCTCGTACAGCGTCAGCACCTTCCTGGAGTCGTACACCGTCGGCGGCGACGCCGCGGGCGACGCCAACCGCGACGGCGACACCACCGACTCGTGGGGCGTCCTGTACGACGCCGCCGCCGGGACCGTGCGCGTCGACCTGAACAACAACAACGACTTCAGTGACGACGAGCCGATGAAGCCGTACAAGGACGGCTTCCAGATCGGCTACTTCGGCACCGACAACCCCGCGACCGACGTGGTCGAGCGGCAGCCGTTCGTGGTGGAGATCCGCAAGGACGTCCCCATGGACCCCTACGGCGGCTCCTGGGTCGGGCAGAAGCGCGACTTCGTCAACATCGGCGTCATCGAGTCCGAGCACGGCACCCACGTCGCCGGCATCACCTCCGCCAACGGCCTGTTCGGCGGGAAGATGAACGGCGCGGCCCCGGGCGCGAAGATCGTCTCCTCCCGTGCCTGCACCTGGACCGGCGGCTGCACCAACGTGGCACTCACCGAGGGCATGATCGACCTCGTCGCCAACCGCGGCGTCGACATCGTGAACATGTCCATCGGCGGCCTCCCCGCGCTGAACGACGGCAACAACGCGCGCGCCGAGCTCTACACGCGCCTCATCGACACCTACGGCGTCCAGCTGGTGATCTCCGCGGGCAACTCCGGCCCGGGTGCCAACACCATCGGCGACCCCGGTCTGGCCGACAAGGTGATCTCCGTCGGCGCGGCCATCTCCAAGCAGACCTGGGCCTCCAACTACGGCTCGCAGGTCACGAAGTCGTACGCGATGATGCCGTTCTCGTCGCGCGGCCCGCGTGAGGACGGCGGCTTCACCCCGACCCTGTCCGCGCCCGGCGCCTCGATCAACACCACCCAGACCTGGCTGCCGGGCTCCCCGGTCGCCGAGGCGGGCTACACGCTGCCGGCCGGCTACTCGATGCTCCAGGGCACCTCGATGGCCTCCCCGCAGGCCGCGGGCGCCTCGGCGCTGCTGCTGAGCGCCGCCAAGCAGAAGGGCATCGCGCTCACCCCGGCGACCCTGCGCACCGCCCTCACCTCCACCGCCGACCACATCAAGGGTGTGCAGGCGTACGAGGAGGGCGCGGGCCTCATCGACATCGTCGACGCGTGGGACTCCATCAAGGACGGCGCGACCGCCCACGACTACACCGTCAAGGCACCCGTCGACACCGCGATCGACCAGTTCCTGAAGACCCCGGGCTACGGCACCGGCCTCTACGACCGTGAGGGCGGCCTGAAGGCCGGCGTCAAGAAGACGTACGACGTCACCGTCACCCGTACCTCCGGCGCCGCCAAGGCGATCCGTCACGAGCTCAGCCTGGAGAACAACGCCTCCGGCACCTTCTCGATCGTCGGCTCGGACGAGGTCAAGCTGGAGCTGAACAAGCCCGTCACCGTCAAGATCGCCGCGAAGTCGCCGTCCGCCGGCCTCAAGAGCGCGATCCTGGAGGTCGACGACCCGCGCACCGAGGGCGTCGACAAGCAGATCCTCACCACGGTCGTCGTCTCGGCACCGGTGAAGTACACCTACTCGGCGTCCTCCACCGTGCAGCGCAACAGCACCCAGTCGTACTTCGTGACGGTCCCCGAGGGCGCCAAGTCCCTGGAGGTCGCGATCGGCGGGCTGAAGGGCGCGAGCCAGACCCGGTTCATCGCCATCCACCCGTACGGCGTCCCGGTCGACAACACCTCGACCCCGTACTGCTACAACAACTACCTCGACGGCAACGGCTGCAAGCCCGACGTGCGTGCGTACGCGGACCCGCAGGCCGGCGTCTGGGAGATCGAGGTCGAGTCGCGCCGTACGTCGCCGCTGCTCGACAACCCGTACAAGCTGAACGTCGCCGTCTACGGCGCGGCCTTCGACCCGGAGACCGTGACCGTGCCCGAGGCGAAGGTCGGTACGCCGGTCGCCGCCTCCTGGACGGTGACGAACAACTTCGCCGCGATCGACGGCAAGCTGGTCGGCGGCCCGCTCGGCTCCGCCAAGAACGACCGCCCGACCATCGCGGACGGCGCCACCCAGACCACCACGGTCGAGGTGCCCGCAGGCGCCCAGTCGCTGGACGTCGCCATCGGCAACGTCTCCGACACCTCCGCCGACCTGGACCTGACGGTCTACGACGCGGCGGGCACCGTGGTCGGCCAGTCCGCCGACGGCGACTCGGAGGAGTCCGTCTCCGTGGCCTCCCCGGCCGCCGGCACGTACACCATCGAGGTGGTCGGCTACTCGATCCCGGCCGGGTCCACCGCGTACGACTACCAGGACGTGTTCTTCTCCAGCGCCCTGGGCACCGTCACGGTCGACGACTCCGTCGCCGTGAAGCTCGCCACCGGCGCCTCCACGGGCGTCACCGCGAGCGTCACCGCCGCGGCCCCCGCCCCGGAGGGCCGTGAGTTCTTCGGCCAGGTGCAGCTCGTCAACGCGCGCGGCACGGCCGCGGGCATCGGCAGCGTCCTGATCGAGACGGTCACCCCGTAGCGGTCCGCGTACGACGGGGCGGGCGTCCGAAGCGGGCGCCCGCCCTTCGCGTTCCCCGGCCCGTCCCGGACGCCGGAGGGTCAGCAGCCGAGGTCGCGCGACTGCGGCAACGAGGCCTGGACCCAGGCCCGTTCGCGGGCGACCTCCCGCTCCCCCACCACCCAGTGGTCGGGTACGACCGCGCCCCGCGGGACGCCGAACAGGACCTGGTCGCCGCGCCCGAGGCCGTCGGTGAACGTGTCGTCGACGACATAGGTGAGCCGGTCGGGGCGGTCGCCGGTGTCCTGCTTGTAGTAGCGGCTCACCTCGACCGTCACCCTCAACTGCACTCCGTCCGCCAGGCGTTCCACCGAGACGACCGTGCCCTCGGCGACCAGCCGGGTGCAGGCCAGGTAGTGCGGGCTGCCGAAGCGGGCGGCGTCCGCGGCGGGGGCGTCGGCCTCCGCCTTCGAGGCGCCGCTGTCCGAATCACCGGTGATGTCCGCCCCGTTGGTCGCGATCAGCCAGCCCATGCCGGTGACCACCACCGCCGCGCCCGCGGCGACGAGCGACCCCACGGCGATCCGCGGCGCCCAGCGGCGCAGCCGGGAGGGGCCCACGCGGGCGGGGACCACCCGGGCGGGTGCCGCGGCGCCGGGCGAGGGTCCGGCGAGGGCGTCGCCGATGACGCCGAGCTGCTCGCGCAGCAGCGCGAGATCGGCGGTGGCCGCGCGGTGTTCGGCGCGCAGGGCGGCGTCCGCGTCCTCGGGCAGGGGGGCGTCGGTGAGGGCGGCCATCAACGCGTCGAAGCCGCGGTCGGGGCGGCTGTGAGGGCCGCGGTCGGGTCCGCGGTCGGGTCCGGCGCTCATCTCACACCACCTCGTCCTCGTGCAGGCGGGCGCGCAGCGCGCGGACCGCCGAGTGCAGCCTGCTCTTCACCGTGCCCTCGGGGACGCCCAGTTCATGGGCGATGTCACGGACCGGCAGATCGGCGTAGAAGCGCAGGACGACGACCTGGCGCTGGGCGTCGGGCAGCTGGTCCAGGCCCCGTGCGACGGCGAGCGAGAGCAGCGAGGTGTCCTCGCCCGACGGATGCTCCGACTGGCGCAGGGACGCGAGCCGCTCGCCGACGCGTTCCTGGCGGCGTTTGGCGCGGTGCCAGTCCATGGCGAGGTTCGAGGCGACGACGGCCGCCCACGCCGAGACGTCACACGGCGCCTCGTAGCCCTTCGCCGCGCGTTCCAGCAGCCGCAGGCGGACCTGCTGCACCCCGTCCGGCAGGTCCGCCTGCGGTACCCCGCCGAGCGCGAGCACGGCCCGCACCCGACGCTCCTGAGCCGCGTCCAGCGGGTCGTCGACCACGTCGCCCCCCTGGCCGCGACGGCCCGTTCTGCGCAGCACAAGCCACCCCTCCCCCCAGCCGCGTTTCCCCTAGGACGCCGGTGGCGGCAGAAACGTTCGGGCCGGGCCGGAAATCTTTCGGCGGCCGACGTGGCGTAGCGCACACCCGTGCGGCGGACGAACCCTGCTCCCGGGGCGCGGGCCCGCCGATTCTTCCGGTCCCCGGCCGGTATCGGACGGAATCCTGCACGTCAGGGCAGTGGGCGAGGAGTGTGCCGTCCCATCCTTCGGGCAAAGGATTGGACACGGCGGCCATGGACAGACGCATCATGGAAACGTCCAGGCCACGCAATCGCCACGAGGCACCACGAAACAGGGAGTAACCGTGAGGGTCGGAATCGTCGGAGCCACCGGGCAGGTCGGCACGGTCATGCGCAGGATCCTCACGGAGCGGAACTTCCCGGTCACCGAGCTGCGGCTGTTCGCCTCGGCCCGCTCGGCGGGGTCGGTCCTGGACGGCGTGACGGTCGAGGACGCGGCGACGGCGGACTACACGGGCCTGGACATCGTGCTGTTCTCCGCCGGTGGCGCCACCTCCAAGGCGCTGGCCGAGAAGGTCGCCGCCCAGGGCGCCGTCGTGATCGACAACTCCTCCGCCTGGCGCAAGGACCCCGAGGTCCCCCTCGTCGTCTCCGAGGTGAACCCGCACGCGATCGCGGACCGGCCCAAGGGCATCATCGCCAACCCGAACTGCACCACCATGGCCGCGATGCCGGTGCTGAAGGTGCTGGACGCCGAGGCGGGCCTCGAAGCCCTGGTCGCCACCACCTACCAGGCGGTCTCCGGCTCCGGTCTCGCGGGCGTCGCCGAGCTCCAGGGCCAGGTGGAGAAGGTCGCCGCCGACGCCGAGAAGCTCACCCACGACGGTGCGGCGGTCGACTTCCCCGAGCCGCAGGTCTACAAGCGGCCCATCGCCTTCAACGTGCTGCCCTTCGCGGGCAACCTCGTCGAGGACGGCCTGAACGAGACCGACGAGGAGCAGAAGCTCCGCAACGAGTCCCGCAAGATCCTCGAACTTCCCGCCCTGAAGGTCTCCGGCACGTGCGTGCGCGTCCCGGTCTTCTCCGGTCACTCCCTCCAGCTCAACGCCCGCTTCGCCGGTCCGCTGAGCCCCGAGCGCGCCACCGAGCTGCTCGCGGGCGCGCCGGGCGTCGCGCTCTCCGAGATCCCGACCCCGCTCCAGGCGGCCGGCCAGGACGTCTCCTACGTGGGCCGCATCCGCCGCGACGAGACGGTCGAGCACGGCCTCGCGCTGTTCGTCTCGGGCGACAACCTCCGCAAGGGCGCGGCCCTGAACGCGGTCCAGATCGCGGAACTGGTGGCGGCGGAGCTCAAGGGCTGACCCCACCCGGTCCCGAAGGGGCGGCCCCCACTCCGGGAGCCGCCCCTTTCCGCATGCCTCCAGCGGCGTCCCGTGCCTCCGGAACGTACAAAGCCGCAGGGCAGCCGGGCCGAACCGTCGGAGACATTCGTGCGGGACCCATGGAAGGATGACCGAACCGCCGAACCTACCCATAACGAGGAGATGACCGCGTGCCTGGCACAAACCTGACTCGCGAAGAGGCTCAGCAACGGGCTGCGCTGCTCACCGTCGAGTCCTACGAGATCGATCTCGACCTCTCCGGGGCGCAGGAGGGCGGTACCTTCCGGTCTGTCACCACGGTGCGCTTCGACGCCGCCGGGAACGGCGAGTCGTTCATCGACCTGGTGGCCCCGACCGTCCACGAGGTGACGCTCAACGGCGACCCCCTGGACCCCGCGGCGCTCTTCGCGGACTCGCGCATCGCGCTCCCCGGTCTGCTGGCGGGCCAGAACGTGCTGCGCGTGGTGGCGGACTGCGCGTACACCAACACGGGCGAGGGTCTGCACCGTTTCGTCGACCCGGTCGACCAGCAGGCGTATCTGTACACCCAGTTCGAGGTCCCGGACGCCCGCCGTGTCTTCGCCTCCTTCGAGCAGCCGGACCTGAAGGCCACGTTCCGGTTCACCGTGAAGGCGCCCTCCGGCTGGACGGTCGTCTCCAACTCGCCGACGCCCGAGCCGAAGGGCGACGTCTGGGAGTTCGAGCCGACGCCGCGCATCTCGACGTACATCACGGCGCTGATCGTGGGCCCGTACCACTCCGTGCACAGCGTGTACGAGAAGGACGGGCAGAGCGTCCCGCTCGCCGTCTACTGCCGTCCCTCGCTCGCCGAGTTCCTCGACTCGGACGCCATCTTCGAGGTGACCCGGCAGGGCTTCGACTGGTTCCAGGAGAAGTTCGACTACGCCTACCCGTTCGCCAAGTACGACCAGCTCTTCGTGCCGGAGTTCAACGCGGGCGCGATGGAGAACGCGGGCGCGGTCACCATCCGCGACCAGTACGTGTTCCGCTCCAAGGTGACGGACGCCGCGTACGAGGTCCGCGCGGAGACCATCCTGCACGAGCTCGCCCACATGTGGTTCGGCGACCTCGTCACCATGGAGTGGTGGAACGACCTGTGGCTGAACGAGTCGTTCGCCACGTACACCTCGATCGCCTGCCAGGCGTACGCCCCCGGCTCCCGGTGGCCGCACTCCTGGACGACGTTCGCCAACTCCATGAAGACCTGGGCGTACCGGCAGGACCAGCTGCCGTCCACGCACCCGATCATGGCCGAGATCCGTGACCTGGACGACGTCCTCGTCAACTTCGACGGCATCACGTACGCCAAGGGCGCCAGCGTCCTCAAGCAGCTCGTCGCCTATGTCGGCATGGACGAGTTCTTCGCGGGCGTGCAGGCGTACTTCAAGCGGCACGCGTTCGGCAACACCCGGCTGTCGGACCTGCTGGGCGCGCTGGAGGAGACCTCCGGCCGTGACCTGGGCACCTGGGCCCAGAAGTGGCTCCAGACCGCCGGCATCAACATCCTGCGCCCGGAGATCGAGACGGACGCGGACGGGGTCGTCACGTCCTTCGCGATCCGCCAGGAGGCCCCCGCGCTGCCCGCCGGCGTCCAGGGCGAGGCGATCCTGCGCCCGCACCGCATCGCGGTCGGCCTGTACGAACTCGACGAGGACAGCGGCAAGCTGGTGCGCGACGAGCGGATCGAGCTGGACGTGGACGGCGAACTGACCGCCGTGCCGCAGCTGGTCGGCAGGCGCCGCCCGGCCGTCGTCCTGCTCAACGACGACGACCTGTCGTACGCGAAGATCCGCCTGGACGAGCAGTCCCTCGCGTTCGTCACCGAGCACCTCGGCGACTTCGAGTCCTCCCTGCCGCGCGCCCTGTGCTGGGCATCCGCCTGGGACATGACCCGGGACGCCGAACTGGCCACCCGCGACTACCTGTCCCTGGTGCTGTCGGGCATCGGCAAGGAGTCCGACATCGGTGTCGTGCAGTCCCTGCACCGCCAGGTGAAGCTGGCCGTCGAGCTGTACGCCGACCCGACCGCCCGTGAGGCCCTGCTGACCCGCTGGACGGACGCCACGCTGGCCCATCTGCGGTCCTCCGAGGCGGGCGGCGACCACCAGCTCGCCTGGGCGCGCGCGTTCGCGGCGACGGCCCGCACCCCGGAGCAGCTGGACCTGCTGGAGGCGCTGCTCGACGGGTCGCAGACGATCGAGGGCCTGGCCGTCGACACCGATCTGCGCTGGGCGTTCGTGGAGCGTCTGACGGCGGTGGGCCGCTTCGACGAGGCGGAGATCTCCGCCGAGTACGAGCGCGACAGGACCGCCGCCGGTGAGCGGCACGCGGCCACCGCCCGCGCCTCCCGTCCCACGGCGGAGGCCAAGGAGGAGGCCTGGGCGTCGGTCGTGGAGTCCGACAAGCTCCCGAACGCGGTGCAGGAGGCCGTGATCGGCGGCTTCGTCCAGACCGACCAGCGCGAGCTGCTCGCCTCGTACACGGAGAAGTACTTCGAGGTGGTCAAGGAGATCTGGGACACCCGCTCCCACGAGATCGCCCAGCAGATCGCGGTCGGCCTCTACCCCTCGCTCCAGGTCTCCCAGGACACCCTGGACCGCACGGACGCCTGGCTGGCCTCCGCGGCCCCCAACGCGGCCCTGCGCCGCCTGGTCTCGGAGTCCCGCTCGGGCGTCGAGCGCGCGCTGAGGGCCCAGGCGGCGGACGCCGCCCGCTAGTCACCGGTACGACGAGGAGGGCGCCCGGCATCGTGCCGGGCGCCCTTCTTCGTGGGCGGACACGTCCGGGTCAGCGCACGGCCGTCGCGCGGGGGACGGCGGACGGGCGGCCGGTGACGGTGACCGTGCCCGCGCCGCGCGGGCGCCGCTGGCCCGCCACCGTCGCCCCGAACGCCAGCCCCATTCCCAGGAGTTGCACCGGCGTCAGCGACTGGCCGAGGGCCGCCCAGCCGACGACGGCGGCGGTCAGCGGGGAGAGCGGGCCGAGGAAGGTGACCTGGGTGGCGGTGAGCCGGCCGATGCCGCGGAACCAGAGCCAGTAGGCGACGGCCGTGTTGGCGAGGGCGAGGTAGAGGTAGCCGGCCACGGCCCGCCCGTCCAGCGCGGGCGGGGCGCCCTCGACGAACAGGGCGAGCGGGGCGATGAGCAGCCCTCCGGCGGTGAGCTGCCAGGCGGTCAGGGCGAGCGGGCCCACGCCCTCGGGCCGCCCCCAGCGCTTGGTGAGCACGGTTCCGGCGGACATCGAGGCGGCCGACGCGAACGCCGCCGCCACCCCGACCGGGTCGAGCTCCCCGGCCGCCTTCAGCACGACCAGGCTGACCCCGAAGGCGGCGACCACGCCGGTGAGCACACTGCGGGTGGTGGGCCGCTGCCCCAGCAGCAGCGCGGACAGGCCGACGACGAGCAGCGGCCCGACCGACCCGACGACGGCCGCCATGCCGCCCGGCAGCCGGTACGCGGAGAGGAAGAGGAGGGGGAAGAACGCCCCGATGTTCAGCGCCCCCAGCACCGCCGCCTTCCCCCACCACACCCCGCGCGGCAGCACCCGGGCGAGCGCGAGCAGCACGAGCCCGGCGGGCAGGGCCCGCAGGACGCCGGTGAACAGGGGGCGGTCGGCCGGGAGGAGCTCGGTGGTGACGGCGTAGGTGGTGCCCCAGGAGACGGGCGCGAGGGCGGTGAGCAGGACGGTGGCGGTGCGGTTCACGGGGAACCTCCTCGAAAGAAGCTCGCTTGAAAGTAGCTTACCGCTAAGCAACTTTCTGGCAAGCCAGTTTCTTGCGGGTGACCCGGTTTCGGCCGATACTCGGCGCATGAGTGCACGCCCGGAGCAGCCCAGGGACCCCGTCGACGCGATCATCGGCCAGTGGGCGGCGGTCCGGCCCGATCTGGACACCCGGGCGATGGAGGTCTTCGGCCGGATCTTCCGCCTCTCCCGCACGATGGGCGACCGCATGGAGGCCGCCTACGCGCCCTACGGCATCGCCCGCGGCGAGTTCGACGTCCTCGCGACCCTGCGCCGCACCGGCGAGCCCTACACCCTCTCCCCCCGCCAGCTCTCCGCGACGCTGATGCTCACGACGGGCGGCATGACCGGCCGGCTGGACAAGCTGGAACGCGCGGAGCTGCTGCGCCGCTCCCCCGACCCCCATGACCGCCGGGGACTCCAGGTCACCCTCACCGGGAAGGGGCTGCGGCTCATCGACGAGGCGGTCGGCGCGGGCCTGGCCGCCCAGACGGAGGCGCTCGGGGCGCTGGACGACGAACAGGCCGGCCGACTGGCCGACCTGCTGCGGGAGTTGCTGGCGGGGACGGCCCACTGACCGTTCGACGGCTCACCGGCCTTTCGACGGCCGGGAGTTCGGTGACGGGCGGCTCGGCGGGGGCCGTTCAGCGACCGAGGTGCTCGGCCAGCGCCGCCTCGGTCCGCGCCGGGTCCGCCGAGTCCGCCGCCCAGGCCACGTACCCGTCGGGCCGCACCAGCAGGGTCGTACGCCGCTCGCCCGTCCAGTGCTCCACGGTCAGCCGGTCCTTGCGGGCGCCCTTGTCCTCGTACCCGGCGGCCGGGACGACCAGGACGAACCGGCCGCCGCGCAGGGCCTCGTGGAGACGGCCCGACTCCAGGGCCAGGTCGGGGACGCGGGTACCGGTGAGACGGTGGGCGCCGCGGGCGGCGGGGTAGCGGTGGCCGATACCGGAGACCTGGCCGAGCGCCTTGCGCCGGAGGGGACGGACGGCGCCCACGACGGCGGAGACCAGGGTGCGCGCGGCGCGGAGCCAGGGGCTGCGGGCCCGGGCCAGGCGGACCAGGCCGCCGCTGCTGCGCAGGACCGCCGCACCGACCGGGTGGCGTTCCGCCTGATAGGTGTCGAGGAGCCCCTCGGGCGCCCAGCCCCGCACGGCGGCGACGAGCTTCCAGCTCAGGTTGGCCGCGTCCTGGAGGCCGGTGTTCATGCCCTGGCCGCCGGCCGGCGAGTGGACGTGCGCGGCGTCACCGGCGAGCAGGACCCGGCCGACCCGGTACGCGGGCGCCTGGCGCTCGTCGCTGTGGAAGCGGGAGAGCCAGCGGGCGTCGTGCATGCCGTAGTCGGTGCCGAGCGCGCGGCGGGCGACCTCCTTGATCTCGTCGAGGTCCAGCGGGGCGTCGTCGGCGACCTCGTTGCGGCGGTTCCAGCCCATCACCCGGTACCAGCCGTCACCGAAGGACGCGATCATCGCGAACGCGTCACCCGCGCCGTCGACCGTGAGCACGCTCTCCGGTTCCCGCTCCAGCCTGACGTCCGCGAGGAACAGCGACTTGATGACGGCGACACCGGGGAAGGGCAGGCCGACCGCCGCGCGCACGGCGCTGTGATGCCCGTCGGCGCCGACGACATAGGCGGCGCGGCGGGTGACGACGGTGCCGTCCGCCTCCCGCACCTCGACGTCGACGCCGTCCGCGTCCTGGCGCAGCCCGAGGACCTCGCTCTCGTACGCGAACCGCACCCCGGCCTCCCGCGCGCGGCGCTCCAGCAGCCGCTCGACCTCGTACTGCGGGGTGATCAGCAGGAAGGGGAAGCGGGAGGGGAGGGTGCCGAGGTCGAGCGTGAGCCTGCGGAACAGCTTGAGACCGGTGAGGGTGTCGCCGGTGGCGATCAGGGCGTCGGCGAGGCCGCGGGCGTCGAGCTGCTCCAGGGTGCGGGCGTGGACGCCGAAGGCGCGGGAGAGGTTGCTGATCCGGTGGGGGCGCTTCTCCAGGAGGGTGACGGGGACGCCGGCGGTCGCGAGGTCCCCGGCGAGGAGGAGGCCGGTGGGGCCGGAGCCGACGACGATGACGGGGGTGGCGGTGCCTGTCTCTGCGCCGGTGGCGTTCATGGGGCCTCCTGATGCCGACCAGTGGATGCCAACGGTTGTTGGCCAACGCTTGTTGACGACGATAGGGCGGGCCTTCCGGCGAAGTCAACACCTGTTGGCCAACAGGTGTTGGCAAACGTTCGTTGGCCTAGACTCCCGGGCATGAGAGCAAGCAGCGGCGCCTCCCCCGCCGACCCCGGCACCTCCACCGGCCCCGGCAACCCCGCCGCCCCCACCGCCTCCTCCGCCGGCCCCGCCTCGCGCCGCCGTTCCGAGGCGACCCGGGACGCGATCCTCCTCGCGGCCCGGGAGCGGTTCGCGGCCGACGGGTACGAGCGGGCCACCATCCGCGCCATCGCCAGGGACGCGGGGATCGATCCGTCGATGGTGATGCGCTACTACGGCAACAAGGAGGGCCTGTTCGCGGCGGCCGTCACCGTCGATCTGCGGCTGCCGGACCTGGACGGAGCGGACCGGCGGGACGTGGGCCGGGTGCTGGTGCGGCACTTCCTCGCCACGTGGGAGGAGAACGAGGTGCTCACGGCGCTGCTGCGGGTCGGGGTGACCAACCAGGCCGGGGCGGAGCGGATGCAGGGCATCTTCCGGGAGCAGTTGCTCGGGGTCGCGCTCCAGGTCTGCCCCGACCACGAGCAGGCGCCGGTCCGGGCCGCCCTGGTGGCGTCACAGGTGCTGGGCCTGGCGCTGACGCGTTACGTCCTGCGCATCCCGCCGGCGGTGGGGCTGCACCCGGAGGAGGTCGTGGCGTGGCTCGCGCCCACGGTGCAGCGGTACCTCACGGCGCCCAGCCCCTGAGGCCCTCCGGGCGGCCCCGGAACACGGCGAGGGCACCGTCCGCCACCGGTGAGGTGGGGACGATGCCCTCGCGGGACGTGACGCGGTGGGAACCGGCGGTCAGGCGCCGGCCTTCGCCTTGCCCTTGGTCGCGGTGTGCCGCAGATCCGGGTGCGAGCGGTCCAGGACCATCACGAGGCCCGTGATGACCGCGAAGATCGCGAGCGGGGCGACGACGTAGAGCCCCAGGGTCTCGACGACGCTCAGGCCGGGGCCCGGGTCGTCGCCGTCGTCGCGGGTGAGCGCGAGCGCGGGGGACGTCATGAGCAGCATCATCAGCGTCGTACCGGCAGCCAGGGCGCCGGCGCGCAGAGCGTTCTTCTTGTCCACGGTGCCAAAATATCCAACGCCGCTCCGGGCCGCGCGCCCGGGGGTGCGTAAGAGGGTCCGCACTCCTCGCCCGGACTCCCGCGGCCCTCCCCCGCTCACTCCCCCGCTCGCTCCCCCGGTCCGCGCAACACCTCCACCAGGGCGTGCAGCCGGGGTGAGGAGGCCAGTTCCTCCAGGGTGACCGGCTTGCCGTCGGCGTCGGCGACGGGCAGGCGCCAGTTCGGGTACTGGTCCCAGGTGCCGGGGAGGTTCTGCGGGCGGCGGTCGCCGACGGTGTCGGGCAGCCAGACGCCGACGAGCCGGGCCGGGGTGCGCAGCAGGAAGCGGTGGACGGCCTGGATCTCGGCCTCCTCCGCCGAGTCGCCGTGCCCGCCCGCGGTGCCGTGCAGCAGGCCGAGGCGGGACAGGAGTTCCAGCCACTCGCCGGTGTCGGCGGCGGCCTCGGCCCGTTCGACGGCCAGATCGCGGGTCAGCAGGTCGAGGCGGTGGCGGAGTTCGACGTGTTCGCCGGTGAGGCGGGCGGCGGTGGAGGGCAGGTCGTGGGTGGTGGCGGTGGCGAGGCAGTCGGCGCGCCACCGGTCGGGGGGCAGGGGGCGTCCGTCGCCGTCCCAGTCGCGTTCGAACCAGAGCACGGAGGTGCCCAGCACACCGCGTTCGCGCAGCGTCTCGCGGACGCCGGGTTCGACGGTCCCGAGGTCCTCGCCGATCACGACGGCCCCGGCACGGGACGCCTCCAGGACCAGGACGGCGAGCATGGCCTCGGCGTCGTAGCGGACGTAGGTGCCGTCGGTGGGCGCTTCCCCCTCGGGCACCCACCAGAGCCGGAACAGGCCCATGACGTGGTCGATGCGCAGGGCGCCGGCGTAGCGGAAGAGGGCGCGGAGCAGCTGCCGGTAGGGGGCGTAGCCGGACTCGGCGAGGCGGTCGGGGCGCCAGGGCGGCAGCCCCCAGTCCTGGCCGCGGGCGTTGAAGGCGTCGGGGGGCGCGCCCACGGACATGCCCGTGGCGAAGTACTGCTGCTGGGCCCAGGCGTCGGCGCCGCCGGGGTGGACGCCGACCGCGAGGTCGTGGATGACGCCGACGGGCATCCCGGCGTCGCGGGCGGCGCGCTGGGCGTCGACGAGCTGGCCGTCGGTGAGCCAGGCGAGCCAGCCGTGGAAGTCGACGCGGTCCATCAGCTCGGCGCGGGCGCGGGCGGTCCCGGCGGAGCGGGGGTCGCGGAGCGCGGCGGGCCAGCGGCTCCGGTCGGTGCCGTGGATCTCGGCGAGCGCGCACCAGGTGGCGTGGTCCTCCAGGGCCTCGCCCTGCTCGGCGAGGAAGTCGGCGTAGGCGGCTCGCCGGCCGGGGCCGAGGGGGACCTCGCGGACGAGTTCCAGGGCTTCCTTCTTGAGCTCCCAGACGGCGTCCCGGTCGATCAGCGCGCCTTTCTCCAGGACCGCTTCGCGCAGCAGCCGGGCGCGGTCGCCGAGGGCGCGCAGCCGTTCCCGGTCGGCGACCCGGCCGTACTCGGGGACGTCCTCGACGCGCAGGTGCACGGGGTCGGGGAAGCGGCGGGAGGAGGGCCGGTAGGGCGAGGGGTCGGTGGGGGCGCCGGGTACGCCCGCGTGCAGCGGGTTGACCTGGACGAATCCGGCGCCGAGGGCGCGTCCGGCCCAGGCGGTGAGTTCGGCGAGGTCGCCGAGGTCACCCATGCCCCAGGAGCGCCGGGAGAGCAGGGAGTAGAGCTGGACGAGGACGCCGTACGAGCGTTCCCCGGGGACGGGGAGGCGGGCGGGGGCGGCGACGAGGTGGGCCTCGGCGACGCGTCCGTCGGGGGCGTGGGCGGTGAGCCGGTGGACGCCGGGCGGGAGCTGTGCGACCGAGGTGCGGGTCTCGCCCTGTTCGGTCCTGACCCGGAGTCGGGTGCCGTCCGGGAGGTCGTCGAGCGCGGCGGGCGCGGCGCCGCCCCAGCAGACGACGGTGGGCGGCAGGAGGCGTTCGCGCAGGGCGTGTTCGCGGGCGGCGAGGGCCGCGGCGGGGTCGGAGACGTCGACGCCGAGGGCGGCGAGGGCGCGGGTGACGGCGGTGGCCGAGGCGGTGACGACGCGGTCCGGGGCGGGGCTGTAGGAGGTGGCGACGCCGTACAGCCCGGCGAGCCGGGAGAGTTCCTCGGCACCGGTCATCTACAGCTCCGCGCCGGCATCGGACTCGCTGGTCAGCGGGGCGGCGTCGGAGAGGGGCGGTTCGCTGGTCAGGGGCTCGGCGTCGGGCAGGGGCGGTTCGCTGGTCAGGGGGGTCTCGGCGCAGGCGCTCTCCGCGCTGAGGACGCAGTCGTACGCGGTGAGCGCCTCGGGTGCGGTGTCGAGCGCCCCGGGTTTGGACAGGGCCGAGAGCAGAAGGTGTGCCGATGCGGCCACGGGAGCCTCCTCATGTGGGGTGCGGTCGTCGGGTGCGGTAGTCGCAGCCCTACCCAGCGGGCGCGTGAGCAGACGTGCGGAGGGCGAGAACGTGCTTTTCGTCATGTTCCGGGGTGCGGGAACGGCCGTCCACCGAGATCACCCCTCTCACCCTCCCCTCCCACTATTCACTCAGTACATGTACTCGGTGCATACTGAGTCCCATGAGCACCCGCCACATCCTGCTGGGGCTGCTCGCCTCCGGTCCGAGCCATGGCTACGACCTCAAGCGACGCCACGACGAACGTTTCCCGCAGGCCCGCCCGCTGGCCTACGGGCAGGTCTACACGACCCTTCAGCGCCTGGTCCGCGACGGCCTCGCGGAGATCGACGCCACCGGCTCCGACGGCGGCCCGGAGCGCACGGCATACCGCTCGACGCCCGAGGGGACGGGTGAACTGGCCCGGTGGGCCGGGGAGATCACCCCGCCCGCGCCGTTCGTGGCCAACGAGATCTTCGCCAAGGTCGTCGTCGCGATCCTCTCCGGCGGCGACCCGGAGTCGTACCTGCTGGCCCAACGGGCCGCCCACATGGCGCGGATGCGGGAGCTGACACAGGTGAAGACCGCCGAGGGCGCCGATCTGGCGACCGTCCTCTCGGCGGACTACGCCCTCAACCACCTCGACGCCGACCTCCGTTGGATGACCACCACGGCGGGCCGGCTCACCACCCTGACCGCGGAGGTCGACTCAGCATGAGCAACCCAGTGCCGCTCCTCGCGGCCCGCGACCTCGTGAAGGCGCACGGCAGGACGGAGGCGCTGCGGGGCGCGTCGGTCGAGCTGCGGGCCGGGGAGATCCTGGCCGTGACCGGTGCCAGCGGCAGCGGGAAGTCGACGCTGCTGCACTGCCTCGCGGGCATCGTGCGCCCGGACTCGGGCTCGGTGGACTACGCCGGGGAGCGCCTCGACGCCCTGCCGGAGAAGCGGCTGAGCGAGCTGCGGCGCACCGAGTTCGGGGTGGTCTTCCAGTTCGGGCAGCTCATCCCGGAACTGACCGCCCTCGACAACGTCGCCCTGCCCCTGATGCTCGCGGGCAGCTCCCGCAAGGACGCCCGGGAGAAGGCCGGCGAGTGGCTGGAGCGGTTCGGTGTGCGCGGGCAGGAGGAGCTGCGCCCCGGCGAGCTGAGCGGCGGTCAGGCCCAGCGGGCCTCGCTGGCCCGGGCGCTGGTCACCGGCCCGCGGATCGTCTTCGCGGACGAGCCGACGGGTGCGCTGGACTCCCTGGCGGGCGAACAGGTCATGACGGCCCTCGCCCACACGGCCCGGGACCGGGGCACGGCGGTCCTGCTGATCACGCACGACGCCCAGGTCGCCGCGTACGCGGACCGCGAGGTCCGGCTCGACGACGGGACGACCGCGGCGGCCCGGAAGGTGACGGCATGAGGGCCGACGTACGGCTGGCGTGGCTGCTCACCCGGGGGTCGGACCGCCGGGAGTGGTGGCGGGTCCTGCTCACCGCGGTCGGCGCGGCCCTGGCGACCGGGCTCGGCCTGGTCGTCGCCGCGCTGGTGTCCCTGGAGGGGCAGCGCACGGTGCCGGTGGGCGGCGGGCTGCTGGACCGGCCGGGCACCCGGATCGGGGTGGTGGCCGCGCTGCTCCTGCTGTTCGTCCCGGTCGTCGGCTTCGTCGGGCAGTGCGCCCGGATCGGCGCGGTGCACCGCGACCGGCGGCTGGCGGCGCTCAGGCTGGCCGGGGCGACGCCCGCCCAGGTGCGGCGGATCGCGGCGCTGGAGTCGGGCCTGGCCTGCCTGGCGGGGTCGGCGGTGGCCACGGTGTTCTCCGTCCTGACCCTGCTGCGGCAGTGGCACCACCCCGCCCCCGTGGCCTGGGCGGGCATCGCGCTGGTGACCGTGGGGGTGCCGGTGCTGGGCGCGGTGGTGAGCACGGTGGCGCTGCGCCGGGTGGTCGCCTCGCCGCTGGGGCGGATACGGCGGGTGCGGCCCGCGGAGGGTCCGGGGCGGCTGTTCCGGGTGGCGACGACGGTGCTGGTCCTGGCGGTGCTCTCCATCGGGACCACGCCCTTCCACGACGTGCCCTTCGCGTTCGCGCTCACCCCGCTCACGGTGTTCACCGCGTGCCTGCTGGTCGGCGCGGTGGCGGTGTGGCTGAGCGGCGCCTCCGCCCGGCAGCTCGGCGAGGGGCTGGCCGTGCGCGCCAAGAGCCCGGCGGTGCTGATCGCGGCGGAGCGGCTGCGCGAGGACCCGTGGGCGGCGGCCCGTACGCATGCGGCGGTGCTGCTGGTGACGGTCGTCGCCTCGGGCTTCCTCGGGGTGCGGCAGGTGCTGCTCGCGGATCTGCACGCGGCGCGGCGCGAGGGCCGGCTCGGCATGGACCTCGGCTACTACACCGACGGCATCGATCTGACCGGGTCCGCGATCCTCGCCGCCCTGGTCCTCGTCCTCGTCGCGCTCGCCGTGGGCACCGCCGAGTCGGTCGCCGTCCGGCGGCGGGGTCTGGCCGCGCAGACCGCGAGCGGGGTGCCGTACCGGGTGCTGGCGCGGGCCACCCTGCTGGAGACGGCGATCCCGCTGGCCTCCGCGACCACGCTCGCCGGGCTCGGCGGTCTGACGATCGGCTTCTGGTACGCCGCGGCCACCTCGGAGCACGGGACGACGGTGGTGCCGTACATGGCGCTGCTGGCGCCGGTCGTCGTGTACGGGGCGTGTCTGCTGGCCGCGGCAGCCTCGCTGCCGCTGCTGCGGCGCGGGGTGCGCCCGGCGGAGCTGCGGTACGCGTGAGAGGGGTCCCGGGGGCACGGGGGACCCCCGGGACGCACGAAGGCCCGGATCGTCGTCAGGCTGAGATGCCGTCGATCCGGGCCAGGGCGTCGTCCGCGCCGTACGGCTGGAGGTACGGCAGCCAGCGCGGGTCCCGGTGCCCGGTCCCGATGATGCGCCAGGCCAGGCCGGTCGGTGGAGCGGGTTTGTGGCGCAGCCGCCAGCCGATCTCGAACAGATGCCGGTCGGCCTTCACGTGGTTGCAGCGGCGGCACGAGGCCACCACGTTGTCCCAGACGTGCTTGCCCCCGCGGCTGCGCGGGATGACGTGGTCGACGCTGGTTGCGACGCCACCGCAGTACATGCACCGGCCGCCGTCACGGGCGAAGAGCGCGCGCCGGGTCAGAGGAACGGGCCCCCGATAGGGAACCCGGACGAATCGCTTGAGCCGGACCACACTTGGTGCGGGGACTGTGACGGTCGCGCTGTGCATGAAGGCGCCGGACTCCTCAAGGCAGACGGCCTTGTTCTCCAGGACGAGGATGAGCGCGCGGCGGAGCGGTACGACGCCCAGTGGCTCGTACGACGCGTTGAGGACCAGGACATGCGGCACGGATGCCTCCTTGGGCGTCGGCGGCGCGTGGCTCGCGCCGGGACGATCTGTAGTCAGTCTCCCCTCATGCCTGGTCGAAGCGCCACCATCTCCCGGTAACGGGCTGGGAGTGTTTTCGACCACACCTGCGAGCACTGCTTTCAGCATCCCCAGGTGAGCACGGTCTCTCCCTCGAACATGGCGACGATCCACACACGCTGCACCGTTAGTGTGGTGCTTCCGCCGTCCGGTGACCTTTCCGTGACCTTGCCCGCCCCGGGCGGTGGACCCGTTCCACCTGGAGGTACCTGCCGTGTCGTTGTCCGCCGCCCTGCTGGCCGCCGCTTCGCCGTCCCCGACCCCGTCCGAGTCGACGTCACCCTCGGTGCCCTCGCTCCAGGACGCGCAGGAGAGCGCGACGAACGCCGCCAGCTGGGTCGAGGAGAACTGGTCCACCTGGCTGGCGATCGGTCTGCGCGTGCTGCTGATCCTGGTGATCGCGGCGGTCCTCAGAGTCGCGGTCCGGCGGGCGATCACCAAGCTCATAGATCGCATGAACCGCACCGCGCAGGCGGTCGACGGCACCGCGCTCGGCGGTCTGCTGGTCAATGTCGAGCGGCGCCGCCAGCGGTCCCAGGCGATCGGCTCGGTGCTGCGCTCGGTGGCCAGCTTCCTCATCATGGGCACGGCCGCGCTGATGATCCTCGGCACGTTCGAGATCAACCTGGCCCCGCTGCTCGCCTCCGCCGGTGTCGCGGGTGTCGCGATCGGCTTCGGCGCCCGCAACCTCGTGACCGACTTCCTCTCCGGCGTCTTCATGATCCTGGAGGACCAGTACGGCGTCGGCGACACCGTGGACGCGGGCGTCGCCTCCGGCGAGGTCATCGAGGTCGGCCTGCGCGTGACCAAGCTGCGCGGCGACAACGGCGAGATCTGGTACGTCCGCAACGGCGAGGTCAAGCGGATCGGCAACCTCTCCCAGGGCTGGGCCACCGCCGGGGTCGACGTCACCGTCCGCACCTCCGAGGACCTCGACAAGGTCAGGGCGACGATCGACGAGGTCGCCGAGCGGATGAGCAAGGAGGAGCCCTGGAACGAGCTCCTGTGGGGGCCGATCCAGACCCTGGGCCTGGACAGCGTCCTGCTGGACACGATGGTCGTCCGCGTCTCCGCCAAGACGATGCCCGGCAAGGCCCTCACCGTCGAGCGCGAGCTGCGCTGGCGCATCAAGCACGCCTTCGACGCGGCGGACATCCCGATCGTCGGCGGCCCCGCGGTCGCGGCGGACGCCCCGGCCGAGGCCGACCCCACGGCCGGCATGGCGGCCCCGTCGGTCTTCGCCAACGCCTCGTCCCCCCAGGCCCAGGCGGCCACCCCACTGTCCCAGAAGTAGCCCCGCCCGACGGTTGGGGCCGCCGAACGAGGCATGACCGGCCAGGCCGGCCACCGGTCCGAGGCGCACGGGGCCGACCGACCGGCCCAAGGCCGGGGCAAACCGCCCGCTCGTGGTCGACAGCAGCAGCCCGCCGCCGCTGAGCAAGGCATGACCGGTCAGCCGCCGCAGCAGGCGACGCAATCAGGACGGCTGCCGGCCCGAGATCCGCGATGAGGCGGGCAGCAGCCGTCCGCCGCCGGACGACGCAGTCAGGGACGGCTGCCCGCCCGAGGCCCGCCAGGAGAACGACCGACCGGGGCGGCTGCCGGCCGGCGGTCGTTCACCGCCGACGACACGGACACGCACGCCCGGCCGTCGCAACCGCTGAGCGAGGCCCGCCCCGGCAGGCGGCGCAGCAGCCGCCGCAGCAGGCGGCGCGGTCAGGACGGCTGCTGGCCCGAGGCCCGCGAAGGGGCAGCCGACCGGCCCGGGTCCGGGGCGGCTGCCGGACGGCGTGCGTCCCGCCGTCGACGGCACGCACGCGCGTGCCCGGCTCCCGCAGCCCCCCGAGCAAGGCGTGGCCCGTCAGGCCTCGCCTCGGCGGGTGGCGCGTGTCCGGATTCCGCGGCCCCGGGCCAGGTGCTGGAAGACGAGGCCGAGCAGGAGGAGTCCGAGGGCCGGGTGCGGGAGTTCGTCGAACACGGGCAGGTGTCCCAGGCCGATGAGGGCGAGGCACACCGCCCATCCGCTCATCCAGCGGGGCCGGGCGCAGGACTCGGGCCACAGGGGCCACCGTCCGGTCACCAGGGTCCAGGCCGCCGCGGCCGGCAGGACGACGCCGAGGACGACCAGCGACCGTTCGCAGACCTCGCCGATCACGGGTCGCCCGTCAGTTCCAGCGCGACCGCGACCTGGCACAGCGCCGTGAACGCCGCGCCCCGGCGCAGGCCCGCGACACCGAGCAGCCGCTCGCCGTCGCGCAGGTCGAGAACCACCGTCCCGGCGTCGGCGTCGAAGGCGAGCGAGCCCCAGACGGAGCGGTCGGAGCGGCCCGGGCGCCAGCGGAACCAGATCTCCTCCCGGCCCTTCTCGGCGACGAGGGAGGCCCGTTCACCGGCGGCCAGCCGGTCCCGGACCCGCGTCTGCCAGCCGTCACCGGGGTCGCGTGCGCGCAGCAGGCGGATCTGACGGTCGGCCAGGGCGCCGACGGTGAGGACGATCCCGGCGCCCCGGGCCCGGCGCCGCAGCAGCACCACGGCGAGCACGGCCGCGCAGAGACTGACGCCGCCCCAGCCCACGAGCATGCCGCCCAGGTCGCCCCCGGAGAATCCCTCGTCCAGCAGGTTCATGAGGAAGACCACGGCCATCGGCGGGAGCAGGTAGCCGGCGAAGTGCCACCAGCAGGTCAGCAGCAGCTTCACGCGCCACCCCCGCAGGCCAGTCCGTAGGCCTCCAGGACCCATTCCTCCGCTGTCTCCGACCTGGGGTCGTGACCGCACTTCAACGAGGTCCCACTGGTGCCGTACCAGGTGCTGACGCTGCCGTACACGGTCGAGCCGTCGCAGTCGGTGGCGAAGGTCGCGTCGACGGCCCGTACCCCGGAGGCGAACACGAACCCGCCGGAAGCGCCGAGGGAGTCGGCGAAGTTGTCGCGCTCGCTGGTCGCGGACGAGGTGCCGGGCCTCTTCAACACGTCCTCGTAGTCGGGCCCGAGGTGCTTCTCCAGGGACGCGAAGACCGCCTTGGCCGACGGGCCCTGCCCACTCGTCTCGACACGGGGTTTCACCTCCCGCACCCGGACCGGAGGGAAGCGGACTTCTCCGTCCTCCTCGCCCACCTCGACGACCGGCGAGACGGCGATCAGCGTCTGTTCCTGATCCACCCTTCCCCACCGAAGGTCCCCGCAGGTCACCTTGGCGACCCGGGCCACCGCCACCGTGTCGTCGCCGCCCACCCGGCAGCCCGTGAGGGCGGTCGCGGCGAGGCAGACCGCGAGGGCGCGTCGTGCCGAAGTTCCCATTCCCGCCCTCCTGTCCGATTTCTACGTCCGCAGCGGGATACAAGAGCAGGAACCTGTGAAGAACACCCTCTCCACCTGCGGAAAGCGTGATCGTGATGAACTCGTGACGCCTGTCGGCGAATTAATCCTCTTCACAGGCCGCCCCACTTCCCTTCACCTGATCTCCCGCCTACGTTCGATCTTCCGGTGGGCCCGTGTTCTGGAGCGCAACGCCCGGGGGCCCACCGCCGAATGTGGGGAGACACATGAGAAAGCTCGCCATCGGCGCCGCACTGTCCGGCGCCCTGGCCCTGTCCGCGCTGGCCGTGCCCGCCGCCCAGGCCGCGACCCCGGACCTCGTCTTCGCGGACGTCACCGTCAACAAGGGCAAGGCGATCACCGTCGGTACGACCAAGGAGGTCGTCGTCCCGGTGTCGTACACGCTGACCCGGCCGTCCGGTCTGGAGATCGACTACAAGACCAGCGCCGCGGGCGTGATGCTCTACCGCGGCAGCCTGGCGACCCCGGCCAACGAGATCGCCGACGACGCCTCGCCGTCCTGCACCACGACGGCGACGACGGACACCACCGTCACGCAGGCGTGCACCGACACCCTCACGCTCGACCCCTCGTGGAGCCTGTACGAGGCCGCGGACGCCACGACCTGGAAGGTCGGCGGGTACTACGGCAGCATCACCGCCGACCTCGACGACTCCGACGACCACGTCAGCCTCGAGTACGGCGCCGCCGCCTGGGGCAAGTTGGGCACCGCGCAGATCAGGCGCGCCGCCAAGGTCACCGTCAACGCCTCGCCGGAGCCGGTGAAGAAGGGGAAGACGATCACCGTCAGCGGCAAGCTGAGCCGCGCCGACTGGGAAGCCGGGAAGTACTCCGGCTACGTCTCCCAGAAGGTCACCCTCCAGTTCCGCGCCAAGGGCACGAGCGCCTACAGCAACGTCAAGGGGGTCACGTCCTCGGCCGGCGGTGCCCTGAAGACCACGGTGAAGGCCACGAAGGACGGCTACTACCGGTACGTCTTCGCGGGCACGTCGACGACCGGCGCCGCCACGGCCGCCGGTGACTTCATCGACGTGAAGTAGCCCCGGCAGCCTCTTCCGCCGCCCCCTCAGGTAACGACTCCGTTTCCTGAGGGGGCGGTTCGCTGTGCCCCTCTTGACTCCCCACAGGTCCAAACCTATGTTCCCTGCATCCGATAGGAAACATTCCTAACAGTCACCGCCTGATAGTCATGGCCTGGTAGTCATGTCCTGACCGTCGAGGGAGAGAGGGGGAGCACATGGCCGGCACCCCGCGCACGCTCCGCGCCATGAACGACCGTGCCGCGCTCGATCTCCTCCTGGAGCACGGCTCGCTCTCCCGCACCCGGATCGGCAAGCTCACCGGGCTCTCCAAGCCGACCGCCTCCCAGCTCCTGGCCCGCCTGGAAGCGGCGGGGCTGGTCCTCGCGACAGGCACCACCGAGGGCCGTCCGGGCCCCAACGCCCAGCTCTACGAGGTGAATCCGGCCGCCGCGTACGCCGCGGGCCTGGACGTCTCCCCCGAGCGCATCCTCGCCGCCGTCGCCGACGTCACCGGCCGCACGGTCGGCTCCTACGCACTGCCCACCCCCGGCCGCCACCACCCGGCGGTCCAGCAGGTCACCGACGCCCTCGACGGCGCCCTGAAGGCCGCCGGCCGCACCCGGGGCGATCTGCACCGGCTGGTCGTCGGCACCCCCGGCGCCTTCGACCCCGGCACCGGCCGGCTGCGCTACGCCTCGCACCTGCCGGGCTGGCACTCGCCGACCCTGCTCGACGAACTCGCCGCGGCGCTGCCGATGCCGGTCGACTACGAGAACGACGTCAACCTCGTGGCGGTGGCCGAGCAGCGGCTCGGCGCGGCCCGGGGCCACGACGACTTCGTCCTGCTGTGGAACGAGGGCGGTCTCGGTGCCGCGCTCGTCCTCGGCGGGCGACTGCACCGCGGCTGGACCGGCGGCGCCGGCGAGGTCGGCTTCCTGCCCGTGCCCGGCACCCCACTGGTCCGCCAGGTCACCAAGGCCAACAGCGGCGGCTACCAGGAACTGGCGGGTTCACAGGCCGTGCCCCGGCTCGCCCGTGAACTGGGCATCGAGAACATCCCCCCGGGCCCGGCCGCCGAGGCCGCCGCCGTACTGCTGGCCCGGGCCGCCGCCCATCCCGAACTCCCCGCCCATCAGGACCTGCTGGAGACGTACGCGACCCGGCTCGCGACCGGTCTCGCCTCCCTCGTCTCGGTCCTCGACCCCGAACTCGTCGTCCTCAGCGGCGCCTCCCTCACCTCGGGAGGCGAGCCCCTGCGCGCCCTGGTCCAGTCCGAACTGGCGGAACTGGCCGCGGCCCGGCCCCGGCTGCTCGTCGGCGACGTACACGAACACCCCGTGCTGCGCGGCGCGTTGGAGAGCGCGCTCGCGGCCACCCGCGACGAGGTCTTCGACACCTCCCGCTGACCCCGCCCTTCGTCCCTCACCCCTCACGCCTCACGCCTCACCCCTCCGCAGAACTCCTCCGCAGAGCACACCCGTTTCGTCGCCCCCAGGAGATTCAGTCATGCCTCAGCACGCCCGAATAACGGCTTTCGCCCTGATCGCGACGGCCGCCCTCCTCACCACCACCGCCTGTACCGGCCAGTCCGGCTCCGGCGCGGACGACGACGCCTCGGCCGAGACCACCCTCAACTTCTGGCACGCCTGGAGCGCGGACACCGAGGTGGCGGCCGTCAAGCAGCTCGTCGCCGGCTTCGAGAAGGCGCACCCCAACATCCACGTCAACGTCGTCGGCAACATGACCGACGACAAGATCAACCAGGCCCTGCGCACCGGCGGCGACAAGGCCCCCGACGTCATCTCGTCCTTCACCACCAACGCCGTGGGCAAGTTCTGCTCCTCGGGCGCCCTGGTCGACCTGAACCCGTTCTTCGAGAAGTCGGGCATCGACCCCGCCAAGACGTTCCCGGCCGCGATGAACGAGTACACCCAGTACGACGGCAACCGCTGCGCCGTCCCGCTGCTCGGTGACGCCTACGGGCTCTACTACAACAAGACGGCGTTCGAGAAGGCCGGGATCGACGCCCCGCCCAGGACCTGGTCCGAGTTCGAGAAGGACGCCAGGAAACTGACGGTCGCGCAGGGCGACTCGTACGAGCAGCTGGGGTTCATGCCGAACTACCACGGCTGGGAGAGCACCACCGAGCACTACCTCGGGCAGTTCTCACCCACGTACTTCGACTCCAGCGGAAAGTCGGAGCTGGCCGAGGACCCGGCGTTCAAGGAGATGTTCACCCTCCAGAAGAAGCTCGTCGACGACCTCGGCGGCTACCGGAGGCTGGAGAAGTACCGGGCCACCCTGGGCGACGAGTGGGGCGCCAAGCACCCCTTCCACACCGGCCAGGTCGCCATGCAGCTCGACGGCGAGTGGCGGCTGGGCATGGCCCTGGACACGAAGCCGGACTTCGAGATCGGGGTCGCCCCGCTGCCCGTGCCCGACGACCGGGCCGACGAGTACGGCAAGGGCTACATCACCGGCACGATCGCCGGTGTCGCCGCCAACAGCGGCAAGCAGAACGCGGCCTGGGAGTTCGTCAAGTACATCACCACCGACACCGACGCGGTCGTGGGCTTCTCCAACGAGATCCACAACGTGCCGTCCACGCTGGCGGCCCTGAAGTCGCCGAAGCTGAAGTACGACCCCCGCTTCAAGACGTTCCTGGACATCGCGGCGAACCCGAAGTCGACCTCGGCGCCCGCCTCCGTCAACGGCGGCGTGTATCTGACGACGATCCAGGAGCTCGGATACGGCTACGAGAGCGGCAAGATCACCGACCTCGACAAGGGTCTCGCCGACGCGGCGAAGCAGATCGACACGGACATCGCGCAGGCGAAGTGATGGCCGCCGTCACCCTGGCGTCGAAGCGCCGCCGGTCGGCGCTGCGCACGATCGCCTTCCTCTCGCCCTGGCTGATCGGCTTCACGGTCTTCTTCGCCTATCCGCTGCTGTCCACGGTCTACTTCTCCTTCATGCACTACGACGGCTTCAAGCCGGCGACGTGGAGCGGGACGCAGAACTGGACCTATGTCTTCGAGCACTACCCGCTGTTCTGGCCCGCCCTGCGCAACACCCTGTGGCTGGTGGTCGTGATGGTGAGCCTGCGGGTCCTGTTCGGGCTCGGGATCGGGCTGCTCATCACGAAGATCAAGACGGGGACCGGGGTCTTCCGCACCCTGTTCTACCTGCCGTACCTCGCGCCGCCCGTGGCCGCCACCATGTCCTTCGCGTTCCTCCTCAACCCCGGTACCGGGCCCGTCAACTCGGTCCTGGAGAAGATCGGCGTCCCGGCGCCGGGCTGGTTCAACGACCCCACCTGGTCCAAGCCCGCCCTCACCCTGCTCGCCCTGTGGGGCATCGGCGACCTGATGGTCATCTTCATGGCCGCGCTGCTCGACGTGCCCAGGGAGCAGTACGAGGCGGCCGAGCTGGACGGGGCGTCCGCCTGGCAGCGGTTCCGGTTCGTGACGCTGCCGAACATCTCACCGATCGTGATGTTCGCGGTGGTCACCGGCGTGATCCAGACCATGCAGTACTACACGCAGCCGCTGATCGCCGGGAAGGTCGCCTCGGGGGTGATCCAGGGCGCGGGCACCATGTTCGAGCCCGGCTACCCGGACAAGTCGACGCTCACCCTCCCCCAGCTCGTCTACAACCTCGGCTTCCAGCGCTTCGACTACGGCTCGGCCTGTGTCGTCGCCCTGGTGCTGTTCGCCCTCTCCATGGCCTTCACCGCGTTCCTGATGCGACGCCGCGGCGGTCTCCTCCAGGCAGGTGACTGACATGACCCAAGTACTGGACCGTCCGCTGGAGTCGAGGCAGGACCCCGCGGCGCCCGCGCGTGCGGCCCGCCGCCGGGCCGCCCTGGAATGGGTCGCGGTGCACTCCCTCGGGATCGCCGCCGCCCTCTTCTTCACCCTGCCGTTCGTGTTCGTGTTCCTGACCTCGCTGATGAGCGACACGCAGGCGCTGAGCCGGGACCTGGTCCCGCACACCTGGGAGTGGGGCAACTACCGCAAGGTCTTCGACACCCCGGGCTTCCTCACCTGGTGGCGCAACACGCTGGTCTACGCCGGGCTCGGCACGGCCTTGACGGTCGTGTCGTCGCTGCCGGTGGCGTACGCGCTCGCCAAGTTCCGCTTCCGGGGCCGCAATCTGCTGCTGATGCTGGTCATCTCGATGATGATGCTGCCGCCGCAGGTCGTCGTCATCCCCATGTACCTGTTCTGGGCCAAGCAGCTGGACCTCTCGGGCACGCTGTGGCCGCTGATCGTGCCGATGGCGTTCGGGGACGCGTTCTCCGTGTTCCTGCTGCGCCAGTTCCTGATGACGGTCCCCAACGAGTACGTGGACGCGGCGAAGGTGGACGGCTGCGGGGACCTCAGGACCCTGCTCAGGGTCATCGTCCCGATGGCGAAGCCGGGCATCGCGGCCGTCGCCCTGTTCCAGTTCTTCTACGCCTGGAACGACTACTTCGGACCGCAGATCTACGCCTCGGAGAACTCCGGCGCCTGGACGCTCAGTTACGGCCTGGAGTCCTTCAAGGGCATGCACCACACCGACTGGAACCTCACCATGGCCGCAACCGTGCTGGTCATGGCCCCCGTGATCCTCGTGTTCTTCTTCGCGCAGAAGGCGTTCGTCGAGGGCGTCACGCTCACCGGAGTAAAGGGTTAGCCGCATATGAAACTCACCGTGGTCGGCGGAGGCTCGACCTACACCCCCGAACTCGTCGACGGCTTCGCCCGGTTGCGGGACACCCTGCCCATCGGGGAACTCGTCCTCGTCGACCCGGCCGCCGAACGCCTGGACCTGGTGGGCGGACTGGCCCGCCGGATCTTCGCCCGGCAGGGCCACCCCGGGCGGATCACCACCACCGCCGACCTGGACGCCGGCGTCGAGGGCGCCGACGCGGTCCTCCTCCAGCTCCGCGTCGGCGGCCAGGCCGCCCGGCAGCAGGACGAGACCTGGCCGCTGGAGTGCGGCTGCGTCGGCCAGGAGACCACCGGCGCCGGAGGGCTCGCCAAGGCCCTGCGGACCGTGCCCGTGGTGCTGGACATCGCCGAACGGGTCCGGCGCGCCAGCCCCGACGCCTGGATCGTCGACTTCACCAACCCGGTGGGGATCGTGACCCGCGCACTGCTCTCGGCCGGACACCGGGCCGTCGGGCTGTGCAACGTGGCGATCGGCTTCCAGCGCAGGTTCGCCGCCCTCCTCGGCGTCACCCCCGCCGAGGTCCATCTGGACCACGTGGGCCTCAACCACCTGACCTGGGAGACCGGGGTGCGCGTCGGCGGCCCCGAGGGCAAGGACGTGCTGCCCGAACTCCTCGCCGCGCACGGCGAGTCGATCGCCGCGGACCTGCGGCTGCCGCACACCCTGGTGGACCGCCTGGGCGTGGTCCCGTCGTACTACCTGCGCTACTTCTACGCCCATGACGCGGTGGTGCGGGAGCTGCGGGAGAAGCCGTCGCGGGCCGCCGAAGTCGCCGCCATGGAGGCCGAGTTGCTGCGCATGTACGGCGACCCGGCGCTGGACGAGAAGCCGGCGCTGCTGGCGAAGCGGGGCGGCGCCTACTACTCGGAGGCGGCCGTGGACCTCGTGGCGGCCCTGCTCGGCGGCGCGGGAAGCCCGTACCAGGTGGTGAACACGCTCAACCGGGGCACGCTGCCGTTCCTGCCCGACGACGCGGTGATCGAGACCCAGGCGGCGGTCGGCCCCGGCGGTCCCGTGCCGCTCCCGGTGCCCGCCGTGGACCCGCTGTTCGCGGGCCTGATGGCGAACGTCACCGCCTACGAGGACCTCGCCCTCGGGGCCGCGCTGCACGGCGGTCGGGACCGGGTCTTCAAGGCCCTGCTCGCCCACCCCCTGATCGGCCAGTACGAGAACGCCGACGCGCTGACCGACCGTCTGGTCGCACACAACCGGGAGCACCTCGCGTGGGCCTGACCGAACCCGCCCGCACCGCGAGCGTCCTCGCCGTCGACGCGGGCAACAGCAAGACCGACGTCGCGGTGGTGGCGGCGGACGGCACGGTCCTCGGCACGGGCCGCGGCGGCGGGTTCCGGCCGCCCGCGGTGGGGGTGCGGCAGGCGGTGGACGAGGTGGCGGCGGCGGTCGCCGAGGCGTTCGCCGCCGCCCGCGTCACCTCCGTCACCCATGTCTCGGCCTGTCTCGCCAACGCCGATCTGCCGGTGGAGGAGGAGCAGTTGGCGGCGGCGCTGGCGGACCGCGGCTGGGGCGGATCGGTCGAGGTCCGCAACGACACCTTCGCCGTCCTGCGGGCCGGTGCCGCCGAGCCGCGGGGCGTGGCCGTGGTGTGCGGCGCGGGCATCAACTGCGTCGGCATGCGGCCCGACGGGCGCACCGCCCGCTTCCCCGCGCTCGGCCGGATCTCCGGTGACTGGGGCGGCGGCTGGGGGCTCGCCGAGGAGGCCCTGTGGTGGGCGGCGCGGGCCGACGACGGGCGCGGGGAGCCGACCGAGCTGGCCCGGACGCTGCCCGCGCACTTCGGGCTGGCGTCCATGTACGCGCTGATCGAGGCGCTGCACCTGGAGCACATCGGGCACGCCCGGCGCCATGAGCTCACCCCGGTGCTGTTCGCGACGGCGGCCGGCGGGGATCCGGTCGCCCGCGCCCTGGTGGAGCGGCTGGCCGACGAGGTGGTGACCATGGCGGCGGTGGCGCTGACCCGGCTGGAGCTGCTGGACGAGGAGACCCCGGTCCTGCTGGGCGGCGGCGTCCTCGCGGCCCGGCACCCCCTCCTGGACGACGGGGTGCGGCGCCTGCTCGCGGAACGCGCCCCCAAGGCCGTACCGCGGGTGGTGACGGCGCGTCCGGTGTTGGGGGCGGCGCTGCTGGGGCTGGATCGCACCGGAGCCTCCGCTGAGGCGCAGGAGCGGTTGCGGGACCACTACGAGCAGTGAGAACGCCCTGTCCCGGGCCCGCCCCTGGCCCTGCGGGCATCCCACCCCCGAACCTGGAACCGAACAGATTCTCCCCGCGTGTGAATGGGCAGGGGGTGGTGGTGCGGGCCGTCGCGGTGCGCCGCAGTGCCGGGCCGCACGCTGCGATCCGATCAAGATCCAGTGAAGGCCGGTGACGTTCGTCGGTCCCGGCGGTGATACTTGCGGCGACGGATGACCATGGGGGAGGTCAAACAGTGACACACCCGCCGAAGAGCAGCGCGGCGCCACCCGCACCGGGCGGCATGCCCACGATGCCGGCCGTGCCGCCGCAGCCCGGGATCCGGGCCGACGGGACCCCCACGCCCGGGCCCGCGCCGCAGGAGCCGCGCCGTACCGCGTTCGCCGAGGGGCTGGACCGGCTGCGGGCCGCGGCCGTCACCGAGCCGGGGCGGCTGCGGATCATCGGCGCGCTGATCGCCGCGCTCGTCATCGCGTTCGGCGCGGTGACCGCGTGGCAGACCACGGAACGGGCCGCGGCGGCCGACGACGTGCTGCACAAGAGCCAGCCGCTCAGCAGCGCCGCCGCCGACATCTACCGCTCCCTCGCCGACGCCAACACGGCGGCCTCCAGTGGCTTCCTCGCCGGCGGCCAGGAGACCCCCGCCTCCCGGCAGCGCTACGAGAAGGACATCGACCTGGCGGCGGGCGGCCTGGTGAAGGCCGCCGCCAACTCCGACCCGGGCTCCTCCGCGGCGGCGACGGTCACCGAGCTGAACCGGCTGCTGCCCGAGTACAAGGGCCTCATCGAGCGGGCCCGCACCTACAACCGCCAGGGCTTCCCGGTGGGCGGCGCGTATCTGCGCTACGCCAACGAGAAGATGCAGGACGACATGCTGCCCAAGGCGCAGGCGCTGTACGACAAGGAGAACCAGCGGCTGCGGGCGGACTACGACGACGCGACGCCCTACCCGTGGGCGGCGATCGCCCTCGGCGTGTTCGCGCTGGCCGCGCTCGCCTGGGCCCAGCACCGCAACTACCGCCGCACCAACCGGGTCCTGAACCACGGCCTGGTCGCCGCGACGGCCACCGCCGCGGTCGTCCTGCTCTGGCTGGTCGTCGGCCACACCGTCGCCCGCGCGGGCCTCAACGCCTCCTACGACCACGGCGTCCGCTCGCTGAACGTGCTGCACGACGCCCGGATCGCCTCCCTGAAGGCCCGCGGCAACGAGAACCTCACCCTGGTGTCCCGCGGCGCCGAGACGGTCACGGTCAAGGACGAGCAGGGCGACGAAAAGGTCGTGGACGCGTACGACCAGGACTTCAAGACCAATATGAAGATCCTCGGCAAGGGTCTGGCCGAGGCCGCGAGGCTGGCCGACGACGACCCGGGCAGGAAGCCGGTCGCCGTCGCCGAGAGCAGCATGACGGAGTGGCAGAAGCGGCACACCGAGGCCCGCGAGCAGGACGACAACGGCGCCTACGAGACCGCGCTGAACCTGGTGATAGGCGGCAAGGAAGCCACCGGCGCGTGCTTCGACAACGTCGACGAGAGCCTCGCCCAGGCGCTCACGCACGAGGAGGCCGAGTTCCAGCGCTCCGCCGGTGACGGGCTGGGAGCGATGACCGGACTGCCGGTGGGCGCGGCCGTCCTCGCCGTGCTGGGCGCGGCGGGCGCGGTCCTCGGCATCGGGCGCAGGCTGTCGGAGTACCGGTGAGGGGGAAGTCGGTGGGAGGGGGCGTGACGATGTACGCACGACGTGTGCGGTCCGGGCTGAAGGGCTGGGGCGGCGTGGCGGCGATGGCCGTCGTCTGCGCCCTCGCGCTCGCGTTCGTCCTGCTGCTGCCGGTGGCCCGGTCCGCCGGCGACGAGCCGGGCACCGGCGGGCCCGGGGTGGCCCGCGGCAGCCAGGCGCGGGCCGAGGACGGTCCCTGCGAGAAGGACCCGCGGATCGCGAAGGCCCCGGAGGCGTACACCCTGTCGCCGTCGGGTGCCGACGGCGACACCATCAAGAAGATCAAGGCCCGCACGGGCGAGCAGCGCAAGCTGATCGTCGGCGTCGACCAGAACAGCTACCGATGGGGGTACCGCAACCCCAACAGCGGCCAGAGCGGCGGCACGCTGGAGGGCTTCGACATCGACCTCGTGCACCGCATCGCCGAGTCCGTCCTGGGCGACCCGGACGCGGTGCTGTTCAAGGCGATCCCCACCAACCAGCGCATCCCGGCGCTCCAGGAGGGCCGGGTCGACATGGTGGTCCGCACGATGACCATCAACTGCGACCGGCTCTCCCAGGTCGCGTTCTCCGCCCCGTACTTCAAGACCGGCCAGCAGGTCCTCGCCCCCAAGTCCTCGACGATCAAGGGCTACGACGGCACGCTCGCCGGCAAGAAGATCTGCACGGCGAAGGGCTCGACGGCCAACTCCCAGCTCACCGAGGACCAGCAGGCCGGGAAGCTCGCCGCCTCCGCGGATCTGTCGACGGTCGTCCCCAACCAGCTCGACTGTCTGGTCCGGCTCCAGCTCGGCGAGGTCGACGCGGTGGTCACCGACGGCGCGCTCGCCGCGAGCCAGGCCGCCCAGGACCCGACGGTCAGGCTCCAGGGCGACCCGTTCACGACCGAGTACTACGGCGTGGCGATGAACCTGAAGGCCGACGATCTGGTACGCCGGGTCAACCAGATCCTGGCGGACTACCGCAAGGACACCGCGGACGGCTGGCAGGCGTCGTACGACAGGTGGCTGTCGGCGACACTGGGGACGGAGTCCGGCACGTCCGAACCGCCTCCGCCGGAGTACTTGCGCCAGAGCTGAGGTACCACTTCACAGAGCACGTGCAGTTCTCCAACCACCCAGCAGCGAGAGGTGATCGATGGGCGTCACGGGACCCCCCGGGCCGGTGATGGACCGGGACGAGGTGGACCGTGCGCTGGCGCGGCTCGGCGCGGAGCACGAGGCGATAGAGACCTCGCTGCTCGCCCTCCAGGACCACGCGGGCCGCAGGCTCCTCGAAGGCGCGGCGCTGACCGGGGTGACCCGGGACCGCTGGGTCTCCACGGAGGCGTCGATCACGCTGCTGTGGACCTACTTCGACGCGTACACGGACGCGTTGCGCAGCGCCCGCGACATCCGCTCCCGGCGCCGCTGGTCCAGCCGCGAGGACCTGGCCGAGCTGACCGAGCTGCTGCGCGGCGGGTCGGTCACGGTGGCGGGCAGCGCCATGGCGACCGCCAACGCCCCGACGCTGCACGGCGGTCCGGGCAAGCTCAGCGAGCAGTTCACGCTGGTCGCGCTGGTCGACCGGATGAACGACCTGTACGCGTCGAGCCTGGACATGGTGGTCGCCGCCGACGCGGTGTGGTCCGCGCTGCCCGCGCGGATCGATTTACTGGCCGCGGAGTTGCAGCGCACCCGCAAGCTGGCGCACTCGGTGGGCGTGCGTCCGGGGGAGCATCCGGCGGGCGACGACCTGGAGCGGATCACCCGCGTCCTGACGAACCTGCGCGAGCAGGTGGTCTCGGACCCGATGGCGTTCTGGTCGCCCACGCCGGGCAGTTCGGCCCCGGGCGGCGGCCGGCCCGACACCACGGTCTACGACCGGGAGGCACGCGCCCTGGAGGACGTGCGCCGCGAGATCGACGCGGTGTTGACGGTCCGTCAGGACGCGGAGCAGCGGCTCGTCCGGCTCCGTGACGTGCTCTCCCGCGCCGACCGCACGCTCGCCGAGGCGCGGATCGCCCGCGGCGAGGTGCTCGCGAAGATCGCCGCGACGGAGGTGCCGGTGGTCAGCGGCCCGCCGACCGTGCTCCAGGAGCAGCTGGCGGCGGCGGCCGAGTACCGCAGACAGGCGCAGTGGCACCGCCTGTCACCGCTCCTGGAGTCCCTGGAGCAGAAGGCGGAGGACGAACTGCTGCGCGCCCGCGAGTCGTTGACCGCGGTCACCGCGCCGCTCGCCGTCCGCGCGGAGCTGCGCGGGCGGCTCGACGCGTACAAGGCGAAGATCGCCCGCCACGGCCTCGCCGAGGACCCGTTCCTCATCGAACGCTACGACGCGGCGCGGCGCATGCTGTGGAGCGCGCCCTGCGATCTGCGGGTCGCCGAAGGTGCCGTCCTGCGCTACCAGCAGGCGGCGGCGGAACTGCTCCGGGCTCCCGCGGTGCGGGGCGAGCCGGAGGACCGTCGGGGGGAGGACCGGTCATGAGTGAGGCACAGCAGACCTGCCAGCGGCCCGGCTGCGGCGGGTCGTACGAGGACATGGGCGGCGGCGAACTGTACTGCGACACCTGCGGTCTGGCACCGGTGGTGTCCGGCCAGGGCATGGTGGGTTCCGTGCCGACCGGGATCACCGGCGGCGGCAGGGGCTCCCGGGGCTCGGGCAGCGGCAGTGCGCGTTCCGGCAGCCGCAGCACCTCGCGCAGCACCTCGCAGTCGTCGAAGTCGCGCCGCTCGGTGTCGGGACGCCTCTCGCGCTCCCTGTCGGGCCGCTCGACGAGCCGCTCGGTGTCGGTGCGCAGTTCCGGCTCCGGCACCAGCACGAGCGCGCGCGGCCGGCTCGGCGCGGGGCTGGTGCAGGTCCCGGACGTGCCGCGCCCCGACCCGCGCGAGATGGTCCTGGAGAACCCGGAGGTGCCCGAGCGCAAGCGGTTCTGCTCGCGCTCGGACTGCGGTGCCCCGGTGGGCCGTTCGCGCGGTGAGCGCACCGGGCGCACGGAGGGCTTCTGCACCAAGTGCGGTCACCCGTACTCCTTCGTCCCCAAGCTGAAGGCCGCGGACATCGTGCACGGCCAGTACGAGGTCGCGGGCTGCCTCGCGCACGGCGGGCTCGGCTGGGTCTATCTCGCCGTGGACCGGGCGGTCTCGGACCGCTGGGTGGTCCTCAAGGGCCTGCTCGACACCGGTGACCAGGACGCGATGGCGGCGGCGATCTCCGAGCGGCGCTTCCTCGCGGAGATCGAGCACTCCAACATCGTGCGGATCTACAACTTCGTGGAGCACCTCGACCAGCGCACCGGCTCCCTCGACGGCTACATCGTCATGGAGTACGTCGGCGGCAAGTCGCTCAAGGAGATCGCCAACGGCCGCCGCACCGAGCACGGCAAGCGCGACCCGCTGCCCGTGGAGCAGGCCTGCGCGTACGGCATCGAGGCGCTGGAGGCGCTCGGTCATCTGCACAGCCGCAACCTGCTGTACTGCGACTTCAAGGTCGACAACGCCATCCAGACCGAGGACCAGCTCAAGCTCATCGACATGGGCGCCGTGCGCCGGATGGACGACGACGAGTCCGCGATCTACGGCACGATCGGCTACCAGGCGCCCGAGGTCGCCGAGGTCGGCCCGTCCGTGGCGTCCGACCTGTACACGGTGGCCCGCACCCTCGCGGTGCTGACCTTCGACTTCCAGGGCTACACCAACGTGTACGTCGACTCGCTGCCCGACCCCGACAACATCGAGGTGTTCCGCGGCTACGAGTCCTTCTACCGGCTCCTGGTCCGGGCCACCGACCCCGACCCGGCGCGGCGGTTCGCCTCCGCGCAGGAGATGGCCGAGCAGCTCACGGGGGTGCTGCGGGAGGTCGTCTCGCTCCAGACAGGGCGGGCGCGGCCCGCGCTGTCGACCCTGTTCGGGCCCGAAGTGCGGGTCACGGACTCGGAGTTGTTCCCGAAGCTCGACGGTGACGTGTCCCGCCTCGGGACCCGCGCGATCCTCCCGTCCCGCCGTGCACCGGCCCTGCCCGCCCTTCCGGGCAGCGTGGTGTTCCCGGCGTCCGACGGCTCCGCGGGCCTCGTGAAGGCCGTCGCGACGCCGACGGCGGCGCTGGCGCTGCCCGTGCCGCGCGTCGACCCGAACGACCCCAACGCCGGTTTCCTCGCCGGTCTGCTGACCACGGCGGCGGCCGAACTGCTCGGCGCGCTCGCCGCCGCGCCCGCCGCCTCGGTGGAGACCCGGCTGCGGCAGATCCGGGCCTGGCTGGAGAACGGCGACGCGTACACCGCGCTGGAGGCGCTCGGCAGCCTGGAGACCGAGCGGCCCGACGACTGGCGGGTCGTCTGGTACCGGGGCGTCGCCGCCCTGGTGACCGGCGACCACGAGGGCGCCGCGCTGGCCTTCGACGCGATCTACGACGCGTTCCCCGGCGAGCCCGCCCCCAAGCTCGCCCTCGGCCTGTGCGCCGAGGTGCTGGGCCAGCTCGACAACGCGGCCGAGTACTACCGGCTGGTGTGGGCGACCGACCCGAGCTACGTCAGCGCCGCCTTCGGGCTCGCCCGGGTGCGGCTGGCGAGCGGCGACCGCACGGGCGCCGTGGCGACGCTGGAGTCGGTGCCGGAGTCGTCCATCCACTACACCGCCGCCCGCGTCGCCGCCGTACGGGCCCGGCTGCGGGGACGGACGGCGACCGCCGGGGACGTACCCTTCCTGGACGACCTGACGGCCGCCGCCGGGCAGGTGGAGGCGCTGGACGCGTACGGGCTGGACCCGGCTCGCCGGGAGCAGTTGTCGACGGAAGTCCTCGGCTCGGCGCTGGACTGGGTAATCTCCGGGGGCCAGGGCGCGCCCGCCCCGGCCGCCCGCCGGGTGCTGCTCGGCAGCGACCTGGACGAGCGGGGGCTCCGCTTCGGCCTGGAGCGTTCGTACCGCACGCTGGCCCGGCTCGCCCGGGGCGGCGAGGAGAGGATCGACCTGGTGGAACGTGCCAATCGTTACCGCCCCCGGACGTGGGTGTAGTTGATGTCGCAGATGCCCCAGCAGGCAGCCCTGACGAACTGCCCGAGCTGCGAGGAGCCGCTCGAGCAGGGCGACCGTTTCTGCGGTGCGTGCGGATACGACCTGTCCGCCGTGCCGGCGCGCCCCGGCGACCACCCGACGATCGCCCTGAACGGCTCGGCGCCGGACGTGTCCTGGCCGGCCGGCCCCGAGCCGGCCGGTGCCGTCGGCGCCCATCTGCCGGCCGACCTCGCGGGCACCGACTCGGGCGGCCGTCCCCTGCCGCCCACCGGCTCCCCGGTCTCCCCCGCCACCGGGGTCCGCTTCGACCGGCCGCCGCAGCCCGACGAGTACCCGCTCCAGGCCCCGGACCCGAGGGTGACGGCCGAGACGCCGACGCCCGCCGAGGGCACCAAGGTGTGCGTGGCGTGCCGGGCGGGCCGCGTCGACCACGACGGCTACTGCGAGAACTGCGGGCACGCCCAGCCCCGCGAGCGCGACCACATGGAGCAGGAGACGGGCCCGCTGGCCGCCGTGAGCGACCGGGGGCTGCGCCACCACCGCAACGAGGACGCGTTCGGCATCGGCACCGCCGTCCTGCCCGACGGGGTGCCCGCCTCGGTGGCGATCGTCTGCGACGGCGTGTCCTCCGCGACCCGCCCCGACGACGCCTCGGCGGCGGCGGCGCGGGCGGCGAGCGAGTCGCTGCTCGCGGCGCTGCCGCGCGGCACGCACCCGCAGCAGGCGATGCACGAGGCGATCGTCGCCGCCTCCGGCGCGGTCAACGCGCTGGCGGGCGAACCGGCCACCGCCCGCGAGCACGCCCCGCACCAGAACGCCCCGGCCTGCACGATCGTCGGCACCGTGGTGACCGGCGGTCTGCTGGTCGTGGGCTGGGTCGGCGACAGCCGCGTCTACTGGGTGCCGGTGGACCGCTCGACCCCGCCCGCCCGGCTCACCGAGGACGACTCCTGGGCCGCGCAGATGGTCGCCGCGGGTCTGATGAACGAGGCGGAGGCCTACGCCGACGAGCGCGCCCACGCGATCACCGGCTGGCTCGGCGCCGACGCCTACGAACTGGAGCCGCACACCGCTTCCTTCAAGCCCGACCGGGCGGGTGTAGTGGTGGTGTGCACCGACGGACTGTGGAACTACGCCGAGGGCGCGGAGGAGATGGCGCGGGCCGTACCGCTCGACGCCGCCACCCGGCCGCTGCACGCGGCGCAGGTCCTGGTCGGGCACGCCCTGGACGGCGGGGGCCACGACAACGTAACAGTGGCCGTCGTGCCGTTCCCCGCCCCGCCGCAGGGGGCAGGATCGGCCTGAGGCCGTCTGCGGGGACGCCTCCACGGACCGGAGGGGACCGGTCCGTTCACAGCCGTACGCCCCGTCGTTGTGGGGTGATGAGGGGGATTTGAGTAGGCATGGCCAATTTCTCTAAGTCCAACGTGCCGCAGTTCACCATGGACGTCTACCAGAACGAGTACCTGCCGGAGGGCGGGCGCGAGGTCAACGCCATCGTCACGGTGACCTCCACGGGCGGGGGCACCATCGGCAGCGGGGTCGCCGCGCCGCACCTCTACTCCGCGGGGAGCGGACCGTCCGCCGCGGTGGCGGTGATGGTCGACTGTTCGGGCTCCATGGACTACCCGCCGACCAAGATGCGCAACGCCCGCGACGCCACCGCCGCCGCCATCGACACCCTGCGCGACGGCGTCCGCTTCGCGGTGATCGCCGGCACCCATGTCGCCAAGGAGGTGTATCCGGGCGGCGGCCGGGTCGCGGTCGCCGACGCCACCACGCGCGACCAGGCCAAGCAGGCGCTGCGCAAGCTCAGCGCGGGCGGCGGCACCGCCATCGGGACCTGGCTGCGGCTGGCCGACCGGCTGCTGACCCAGGCCGACGTCGCCATCCGGCACGGCATCCTGCTCACCGACGGCAAGAACGAGCACGAGTCGGCCGACGACCTCAAGGCCACCCTCGACGCCTGCGCCGGGCACTTCACCTGCGACGCCCGCGGCGTGGGCACCGACTGGGTTGTGAAAGAAGTCACAGGCATCGCCTCCGCGCTCCTCGGCACCGCCGACATCGTCGCCGACCCCGCCGCCCTCGCCGCCGACTTCACGCAGATGATGGAGACGGCGATGGGCAAGGAGGTCGCGGACGTCGCCCTGCGCGTGTGGACCCCGGTCGGGACGGCGATCAGGTTCGTCAAGCAGGTCGCCCCCACCGTCGAGGAGTTGACCGGCCGGCGCACCGAGGCGAGCCCGCGCGCCGGGGACTACCCCACCGGTTCCTGGGGAGACGAGTCCCGTGACTACCACCTGTGCGTCGAGGTCCCCTCGGCCGGGCTCGGGCAGGAGATGCTCGCCGCGCGGGTCTCCCTCGTGGTGCCCCAACCCGACGGCAGCACGGCCGACTTGGGTGCGCAGGGGCTGGTCCGGGCGGTGTGGACCGACGACATGACGGCCTCCACGTCGATCAATCCGCAGGTGGCCCACTACACCGGCCAGGCGGAACTGGCACAAGCCATTCAACAAGGGCTCGATCTGCGCAAAGCGGGCGATATGGATGGAGCAACGGCCAAACTGGGGCGGGCCGTTCAGCTGGCAAGCGCTTCCGGCAACGCCGATACTGCGAAACTGCTTGCGAAGGTGGTGGACGTGGTCGATGCCGCGACAGGTACTGTGCGGTTGAAGGCGAAGGTCGAGGACGCCGACGAGATGACTCTCGAGACCCGGTCGACAAAGACTGTTCGTGTAAAGAAGTGACCTAGAAGTTTCCAGAAGTGCCGTGGAAACACCCGGACATGAGAGTTCCCTGACCTGAGAGGGGGAAGCGCCGACATGCCGACCTGCCCGAACGGACACCAGTCGGGTTCCGACGACTGGTGCGAGGTCTGCGGTCACCGCATGGCCGGTGCCGTGCCTCCGCCCCCTCCCCCGCCGCCCCCCGGCGGTGGCGGTTACGGCTTCCCGCCGCCCCCCGGCCAGCCCGGCGGCGGTCGCGGGCATCTGTCCGCGGTGCCCGACCACGAGCCGGAGCTCTGCCCGCAGTGCCGCACCCCCCGCGAGGGCGGGGCGCCGTTCTGCGAGGAGTGCCGGTGGAACTTCCTGACCAATACGGCGACCTCGTACACCCCCGCCGCCCCGCGCCCGCAGGGCCCCGGACCGGGCCAGGGTCCCGGTCAGGGCCCCGGCGCCCGCTTCCAGGGCCCGCCGCCCGGGGCGTCCTACGGCGCCGGTGACTCCTACGAGTACCAGGGCTCCCGTCCGTCCCAGGTCAACCGCCCCGCGGAACCGATCCCGCCGTTCGGCGGCGAGCCCTCGGGCCCGCCCGCGCCCGGCGGCCCCTTCGGCGGCCCGCCCGGCGGACCCGGCGGCCAGGGCGGCCCCGGCGGCTACAACGGCGGCTACGGCGGTCCGGGCGGCCCCGGCACGTCCGGCGGCCCCGGCCCCGGTGGCCCCGGCCCCGGCGGGTACGGCTATCCGCAGCCCGGCGGCAACCAGGCCCCGCCTCCTCCGCCCGGCGGCGGCTACGGCGGTCCCGGTGGCGCCCCCTCCGCGTTCGGCGGCGACCCCTCGCGACCCGTCCCGCCCCCGCCCGGCCCGACGCCCGGCGCCCCCTCGGCCTTCCAGCCGGGCGGCCCGCCCGCGCCCCCGACGTTCCCCCAGGAGACCAACCGCCCCGGCGGTCCCGGCTCCGGCGGTCCCGGCCCCGGCGGCTTCGGCGGCGGCGAGGACGACTGGGTGATCTCCCCGCCGTCCTCCACCGCACCCGGCGGCCCCGGTGGCGGTCCCGGCGGACCGGGCGGCTACGGCTTCCCGCAGCCCGGCGCCACCCAGGCCCCGCCCCCGCCCGGCTTCCCGCAGCCGCACGCCGGCCCGGCGACCTGGACGGCGACGATCGGCCCGGACCGCGAGTACTTCATGGCGATGATGCAGCGCTCGGGCCCCGAGGCCGCGGGCCTGAACCTGCCCGCGTACTCGCCCGAGCAGCAGCGCACGCTCACCGGCAACCAGGTCACCATCGGCCGCCGCCGGCACTCCACCGGCGACACCCCCGACGTCGACCTGTCGGTGCCGCCGGAGGACCCGGGCGTCTCGCACCAGCACGCGGTCCTGGTCCAGCAGCCCGACGGGTCCTGGGCGGTCGTCGACCAGAACTCGACGAACGGGACGACGGTCAACGGCGCCGAGGAGCCCATCCAGCCCTTCGTCCCCGTACCGCTCCAGGACGGCGACCGGGTGCACGTGGGCGCGTGGACGACGATCACGGTCCGCCGCGGCTGAGCGGACCCGACGGACACCGGAGGGGCCAGGCGCGTGTGCGCCGGGCCCCTCCGCCGTGTCACCGGCCCAGCGGCCAGGCGTACGGGCCCGCCGGGTCGTCCAGCCACGCCCACGCGCCGTCCCCGGCGACCGTGACGCCGTAGCGGCGGCGCTCCGGGCGGCCCTCGCGCTCCCACATGCGGTGGGCCTCGTGCGGGTCGAGACCGTCGTGGCTGAGGGCGAGCAGGAAGCGGAACAGGTCGTCCTGGCGGTCCCCGCGCGGGATGCCGCCCAGGGAGACCGGCTCGGGCTCGCCGCGCCCCTCGCCCCGGAGCGGCACGAAGTAGGCGGGCGTGGGCAGGAAGCGGCCCTCGGCCCGTCCGGCGCCCTGGACGGTGAGGGCGAGGAGGCCGGTGGCGAGCGGGGTGAGGACGCGGGCGCCGGGGACGCACTGGGCGATCCAGGGCCGCGGCACCGAGGTCAGGGCGCAGGTCGCGATGATCCGGTCGTAGGGCGCCCGCTCCGGCACCCCGCGCGCGCCGTCGCCGGTGACGACCGCCGGGGCATGTCCGGACGCCTCCAGGTGGCGCCGGGCCGCCTCGGTGATCTCCGGTTCCAGGTCGACGGTGGTGACGAGGGCGTCGTCACCGAGGCGGTGGGCGAGCAGGGCGGCGTTGTAGCCGGTGCCGGTGCCGATCTCCAGGACCCGGTCGCCGTCCTCGACCTCCAGCGCGGTCAGCATCAGCGCCATCAGGGAGGGCTGGCTGCTGGAGGAGACCAGGTCGCCGTCGCGCAGCCGGGTGGCCAGCGGGGCGTCGGCGTAGGCGCCGCGCAGCCACAGCTCCCGGGCGCGCGGGTCGGGGTGCTCGCCCCAGCGGCGCTCGTAGCCGCCCACACCGGCCACGTAGTAGTACGGCACGAACAGATGCCGCGGCACCGCCTCGAAGGCCGCCCGCCACACCGGGTCGGCGGCCCAGGCCCCGGCGTCGTCGATACGGCGCACGAGCTCGGCCCGCGCCTGGTCGGCGAGGCGCTCGAGATCCCGGCGAGCGGCGTCCGCACCCATGTCTCCACTGTCCCGCGAAGAGTCCTAAGCCCCAAGTCCTGGTCCGTCCCGTCTGAGACCATGGACGGGTGAAAGAGATTCGGCGCGGCTCGCTTCAGACGGAGACCTTCTACGAGCAGGTCGGCGGGGAGGAGACCTTCCGCCGTCTCGTCCACCGGTTCTACGAGGGCGTGGCCGGGGACCCGCTCCTGCGCCCCATGTACCCGGAGGAGGACCTCGGCCCGGCCGAGGAGCGGCTGGTGCTGTTCCTCATGCAGTACTGGGGCGGCCCGACGACCTACAGCGACAACCGCGGCCACCCCCGGCTGCGGATGCGGCACGCCCCCTTCCAGGTGGACCGGGCGGCGCACGACGCGTGGCTGAAGCACATGCGGGTCGCGGTGGACGAGCTGGGGCTCTCCGAGGAGCACGAGCACACGCTGTGGAACTACCTGACGTACGCCGCCGCTTCGATGGTGAACACGGCGGGTTGAGCTCACCCATGCCCCCGTGACAGCCCTCTGGCAGGATCACGAGGAGGCCTGGACAGCACGGCGGGGGCCGGGTGACGGAGGTCGGCGGGTGCGCCCGCTTCGTGCTGCACCGGACACGGACGCACCACCCGCCGCCGGCCACCGCACCGCTCACCGCCCTACTGACCACGGCCGTGCCCGCGACGCCCACCGCGTACTCGGGGCGATCGGCGACGCGGCGAGGCGGCGCTCAGCGGGACGACGGCCGCGCGCACGGACCTGCCCGCCGCCCTGGCCCGGGTCGAGCGCTCGCCGCCGATGTCCCGCTCCGCGCTGCTGACCGTCGCGCTCCGGCTGACGCTGCTCACGGGCTGTGCGGTGCTGCTGATGGTGGCGCCGCTGCTACTGGTGGCGCGGCTGCCGAGCTCCCAACGGGCGGGCGAGACAGGGCTGTTGCGGGCGCGCGGCGCGCGCGTCCGACAGCGGCGGGCAGCAGGGAGAACGGGAGGCGGGTCAGCGGACGCTGACGCCGAACGCGCCGAGTCCCGCCCGCCGTACGGCGATCGACCCGTACGGGGTGCGCAGCCGCAGCCAGGCTCCGCAGGACAGCAGCGCGAGGTCGCGGGTCGTGGCGCGCAGGAAGCCGAGCGACTGCGCGGCGTGCACGGCACGCACCGGCAGCGGTGTCCCGCCGACGGTCCGGGACCAGATCTCCCGCCCGACCCGGTCGAGTTCCGCGCGGGTACGGGACTCCGGCCCCAACTGCTCGGTGCGGTCCCGGAATTCGGCGACGACGGCGCCGACCACGGCGCGCAGCGCGTCGGGGGCGGGCAGCCCCGGCTCGGCCTTCCATCCGCCGCGCGGCGGCAGCACCCCGGCCCACGGGGGTCCGGTGACGGCGCCGGGCACCACGGCGGTGGCGGCGGGTTCGTCGACGGACTCCAGCAGCTCACCGGCCGAGACGGTCGCGTCGAGCGTGACGTCCAGCCCGTTCTCGTACGGCTTCGCGAGCCGTACCGCGCGGATGGCGAGGACCTCGAAGGAGGGGGGCCGGCCGAAGACGGCGAGGGCGGTGCCGGCGGCCTGGAGCCGGACGGCCGCCCCGCGGTCGTAGTGGAGCAGCCGGGAGAGGAAGGCCGCGAGGTCGGCGGCCTCCCCTTCGTCCGCGAGATGGAGGACCGTCATGCCGCGACGGCCTCCTCCTCGTCGTCGTCCCGGTATCCCTCCAGGAACTCCCGCTCCTCGGAGGTGATACGGCGGGGCCGCTGGGTCCCGAAGTCGAACGGCACGATGACCGTCGAGGCCCGTACGTACACGAGATCGGCGTCCTTCACCTCGTAGGCGATGGTGAAGGACGCGGCCCTGATCTCGGTGACCCACAGCTCGATGTCCACCGGGTGGTGCCGGTGGACGAGCTGGCGCTTGTAGTCGATCTCGTGGCGCGCCACCACCGACCCCTGCTTGAAGTCCTTCTCCGGGCGGAACAGGAAGTCGATACGGGCTTCCTCCAGGTAGCGGAGGAAGACCACGTTGTTGACGTGGCCGTACGCGTCCATGTCCGCCCAGCGCAGCGGGCAGCGGTAGGTGTGCCGCAAGATCGATCAGCCCCGGGTCAGCTTCTTGTAGGTGGCGCGGTGCGGGCGCGCGGCGTCCGCGCCGAGCCGCTCGATCTTGTTCTTCTCGTAGGACTCGAAGTTGCCCTCGAACCAGAACCACTTGGACTCGCCCTCGTAGGCGAGGATGTGCGTGGCGACCCGGTCCAGGAACCACCGGTCGTGGGAGACGACCACGGCGCAGCCGGGGAACTCCAGGAGCGCGTTCTCCAGGGAGGAGAGCGTCTCGACGTCGAGGTCGTTGGTCGGCTCGTCGAGGAGCAGCAGGTTGCCGCCCTGCTTGAGGGTGAGCGCCAGGTTGAGGCGGTTGCGCTCACCGCCGGAGAGCACACCGGCCGGCTTCTGCTGGTCCGGTCCCTTGAACCCGAAGGCGGAGACGTAGGCGCGCGAGGGCATCTCGACCTGGCCGACGTTGATGTAGTCCAGCTCGTCGGAGACGACGGCCCACAGCGTCTTCTTCGGGTCGATGTTCTCGCGGCTCTGGTCGACGTACGAGATCTTGACGGTCTCGCCGACCTTGATGGAGCCGGAGTCCGGCTCCTCGAAGCCCTGGATCATCTTGAAGAGGGTCGTCTTGCCGGCGCCGTTGGGGCCGATGACGCCGACGATGCCGTTGCGCGGCAGCGTGAAGGAGAGGTCGTCGATGAGGACCTTCTCGCCGAACGCCTTGCTGAGGTTGTTGACCTCGACGACGATGCTGCCCAGACGCGGGCCCGGCGGGATCTGGATCTCCTCGAAGTCCAGCTTCCGCATCTTGTCGGCTTCGGCGGCCATCTCCTCGTACCGCGCGAGACGGGCCTTGGACTTGGCCTGACGCCCCTTGGCGTTGGAGCGGACCCACTCCAGCTCTTCCTTGAGCCGCTTCGCCCGCTTGGCGTCCTTCGCGCCCTCGACCTTGAGACGGGTCTGCTTGGTCTCCAGGTAGGTGGAGTAGTTGCCCTCGTAGGGGTAGGCGCGACCGCGGTCGAGTTCGAGGATCCACTCGGCGACGTTGTCGAGGAAGTACCGGTCGTGGGTGATGGCCACGACGGTGCCCGCGTACTTGGCGAGGTGCTGCTCCAGCCAGTTCACGGACTCGGCGTCGAGGTGGTTGGTGGGCTCGTCGAGGAGCAGCAGGTCGGGCGCCTCCAGGAGCAGCTTGCAGAGCGCGACGCGGCGCTTCTCACCACCGGAGAGGTTGCCGACCGGCCAGTCGCCGGGCGGGCAGCCCAGGGCGTCCATGGCCTGCTCCAGCTGGGCGTCGAGGTCCCAGGCGTTGGAGTGGTCCAGGTCCTCCTGGAGCTTGCCCATCTCGTCGAGCAGCGCGTCCGAGTAGTCGGTCGCCATCAGCTCGGCGATCTCGTTGAACCGGTCGAGCTTGCCCTTGACCTCGGCGACACCCTCCTGGACGTTCTCCAGGACGGTCTTCTCCTCGTTGAGCTTCGGCTCCTGCATGAGGATGCCGACGCTGTACCCCGGCGAGATGAAGGCGTCACCGTTCGACGGCTGCTCCAGCCCCGCCATGATCTTCAGAACGGTCGACTTGCCGGCGCCGTTCGGGCCGACGACGCCGATCTTCGCCCCGGGGAGGAAGTTCAGGGTGACGTCATCGAGGATCACCTTGTCGCCGTGCGCCTTGCGCGCCTTGCGCATGGTGTAAATGAACTCAGCCAAGAGAAACCGTCCGGCAGCTTGAAATCTGGCAGTGGGCAGATACACCCCATCTTGCCTGACGTCCACCCCTGGGTGTTAACCCGTATGGACGGGAAGCCGTGAGCTGGGGGTTTGGCGTGGGTGGGGGTGACGGGTCGGTCACCCCCCGTTGCCGGGGCCGTCGGCCGGGCCGCCTGGGCCGTGCGATCCGGTGGGGGGGGGAGGGCTAGGCGTCCCTGCGCTGGAGCAGGAGCAGGACTGCTCCGCCGATCACCACGAGGCCGATGGCCACGCCGGCGATCACCGGGGTGATGCTCGTGCCGCCGGTCTCGGCGAGGTTGGTGTCGGAGGCGCCGCCCACGGTGGCCGGGCTGGGGGCGGTGAGGAGCTGGGTGGAGTCGCCGGTCTCGGTCTCGGCGGCCTGGGTCAGGCAGTCGAGGATGCCGGTGAAGCGCTGGGCGCGGCCGGTGGGGTCGGTGATCGTGAAGTCGTAGGGCTGGTCCTCGGCGAGGGGGATCGTCACCGTGTCGGACGCGCCCGCCTCGATGGTGTGCTCGGTGCCCATCAGCTCGAAGGTGAAGGGCTCGTCGCCGGAGTTGGCCGCGGTGATGTCGACGCCGCCCTCGGCGCAGTTCTTCGCCGCGGACAGGGCCGGTATCGGGCCGGCGTCCGCCCAGGTCGCGGTCGCCTTCGCGGAGACCGTGGACTCGCTGGAGCCCGCGAGGATCTGGGTCTGGCTGCGGCTCTCGGAGGTGAAGGCGCGGCCCACGGGCACGGTGGTGGAGGCCTGGACGGTCAGCTCGGCCGAACCGGGCGCGGTCTCCTCGGGGACGTCGAAGTACAGCTCGCTGCCGTCCCGCGCGGACGTCACGTCCATGCCGTTCTTGCCGACGATGCGCACCCCGCTCTTCGCCGCGTCCGCCGGGGGCGCCACCGTCACGGTGCCGGCGTTGGTGCGGACCGTCACCGGACCGAGCAGGCCGCCGGGCAGACCGGAGACCGCGGCGGGGCCGAGGGTCAGCGACGCCGCCGGTTCGGCGAGGTCACGGGCGCTGTCGTGGAGGTAGTCGGCGAGCTTCTCGGCCTGCGGGTCGGCGGCGTCGACGTCCGCGCCGTCCGAGTACCTCCAGATGGCCACCTGGGTGCCGGCCGCCGCGTCCTGCTCGGTGAGGCCGCTCACCCCGGCCTTCGCGGCGAGCGCCGCAAGGTCGTTGACCTGCGGGTAGGAGTTCTGGAGGATCCAGCGGATCTTCCCGGCGTCCTGGTTGGCGCCCAGCGAGGTGCCGCTCCACGGCGCCTCGTGATAGGTCGCGTCCCGCTGGGTCGGGTTGTAGAGGTCGACGCAGTACGTCTGGAGGGTGCCCCCGCCCTCGACGGACATCTCGAACAGGCCCGCCGAGACCTCCAGGTCCCCGGAGTCGTCGTGTATGACCGCGGTGCCGTACGTCTTGAGGCCGCCTATGGTCGCGGTGGCCCCGCCCTGGCTCTGTCCGCCCTGACTCTGCGTGTTCGTCTCGGCCGCGGCCGTGCCCGCGCCAGCCAGCACACCGGCCGCCACGAGCCCGGACACCAGCGTCACGGCGGCGAGCCGGACCGCCCTTCGCCCGTTCGCGAACGCCGACGCAGAGAACGTACAGAACACGGAATTCCCCTTCGAGCAGGACCCGTTGGCACGGGGGTACGGGTCCCACCAGCAGAATCAGAAGCCTCGGGAGCTATGCCCGGCATCCTAGGTAAGGCGCCGCACCGCGTTTCCCGGGATGCGGGCACGGGGCCGATCCGACTCGGAATCGTTATCGCCAAGATCGGCGACCGTGCCGATAAGCCCCGGTTCCGCCCCGCCCGCTGACGTCACATCACGTCACATCACGTCACCGCGACCGGTTCACGCTCCCGTTCCCGCTCGGGTTCCGCCTGCTCCGGCCGGTCGGCCGCCGGTGTCTCCCACTCCGGCTCCGGCCCCCGCGCCACCGCTCCCGTGCCCGGTCCCTGGTCCGCCGCGCCGTCGGGACGCCGGCCGCGCCGGAACGTGGACACCCCGCGCGCCAGGTCGTGCCCGATCGTCGACGCGTCGATGTCGACGGACGTCCGGTTCTGTCCCTCGCGTGTGTCCGAGCGGACCCGCAGCCTGCCCTGGACGACGACGGGGTCGCCCACCGACAGCGAGGCGGCGGCGTTGGTGGCGAGCTGCCGGTTCGCCCACACCGTGAAGAAGCTGGTGTGGCCGTCGACCCATTCGTTGCGCTCGCGGTTCAGATAGCGGCGGGTCACCGCCAGCCGGAACCGCGCCGACGGACCGTGTCCGTTCGCCATGTCCTGGTACACCGGCTGCGTCGCCACGTTCCCCACCACGCAGATGATCGTGTCGCTCATCTCGTCCCCTCTTCTCTTCCTCGGGCTCGTGCGGTCGCGGACACACGTACGGGCCCGTCCCGTACGGCCGCGTCCGCCGTCGGCCGTCGCGGCCGTCGCGATCGCCGTGCCGTCAGACTGCCGCCGCCGGGCCGGGCCCGCCGAGCCCTGTGGAGGACCACCCCGCCTGTGGAGAACCCCGTCACCCGCAAGGGGCACACCCGGGTCCGAAAGGCGGGGTCAGCGCACTCCCGCCTCCACCCCCAGCGCCCTCCCGTACTGCTCCCTGACCTCCCGGTAGCGCAGCAGTTCCGCCGCGACCGGATCGAGGACCCGGGCCCGTCCGCACCCGGCGGCCGACTCGCGGAGTCTGCGTTCGGCCTCCGTGCCGTACCGCCGTGCGGGTCCGCGGGCCGCCATCCGGCAGCTCCACTCCACCAGCGGACCGCCGATGATCCCGGCCACCATGAGCAGCACGGGCACCCCGAGGTTGGGTGCCATGACCCCGACGATCTGGCCCACCAGCCACAGCCCGCCGACGATCTGAAGGAGCGTCATCGACGCCTGGGCGAGGACCGCGGCCGGCCACCAGCCGGGACGCGGCGGGCGCCCCGGCGGGAGCCCGGCGCGCGCGGCGAGGTCGTCCAGTGCCTCGGGCAGCCCCTGGGAGCCGCGCAGGGCGGCCTCCCGTACGGCCAGCGCCCAGGGGGCGGGGAGGCCGGCCGAGGCCCGTTCGGCGACCGTGCGCACGGCCTGCTCGACGCGCTGGCGCGCGGTGGCCTCCTCGTCGGCCTGGGAGCGCAGCGGGAACCGTCCGGTGGTCGGTTCGAGGCGGTCCTGCCACCAGCGGTACAGCCGCAGCCATGGCGTCCCGCACGCGCGGTTGGCGTTGCGCAGCCACGCGCGTTCCGCGGCCTCGCCCGCGGCCGTGGCGCCCACGGCGTCGGCGAGCCGCGCGGCGAACTCGTCGCGCGCCTCCTCGCTGAGCCCGGTGCGGCGGCCCGTCGCGTACACGGACCGCAACCGCCAGGCGGCGGCGTCGACATCGGCCGAAATTCGACGGGCGGCGGCCCCGCGTTCCGTGACGAACTGCCCGAGCGACTCGCGCAGTTCTCCGACGCCGTCCCCGGTGAGCGCCGACAGGGCGAGGACGGTGGCGCCGGGTTCGCCGTACTCGCCGAGCGCGATGCCGTCCTCGTCCAGGAGCCGGCGCAGGTCGTCGAGGACCTGTTCGGCTGCCTCGCCGGGCAGCCGGTCGACCTGGTTGAGGACGACGAACATGACCTCCGCGTGCCCGGCCATGGGCCGCAGGTAGCGCTCGTGGAGCATGGCGTCCGCGTACTTCTCGGGGTCGACGACCCAGATGACGGCGTCGACGAGCGCGAGGACGCGGTCGACCTGCTCACGGTGCTGCACGGCCGCCGAGTCGTGGTCGGGCAGGTCGACGAGGACGAGGCCGCGCAGCTGGGCCTCCGCCTCGGCGCTCTGCAGGGGCCGCCGCCGGAGCCTGGGCGGGATGCCGAGCCGCTCGATGAGCGAGGCCGATCCGTCGCTCCAGCTGCACGCGATGGGCGCGGCGGTGGTGGGCCGCCGTACGCCCGTCTCCGAGATGGTGACCCCGGCCAGCGCGTTGAAGAGCTGGGACTTGCCGCTGCCGGTGGCGCCCGCGATGGCGACGACGGTGTGCTGCCCGGAGAGCCTGCGGCGGGCCGCCGCCTCGTCCAGGACCCGTCCGGCCTCCGCGAGGGTGCGGCTGTCGAGCCGGGTCCGGGACAGCCCCACGAGTTCGCGCAGCGCGTCGAGCCGGGAGCGCAGCGCCCCGTCGTACGCCAGCGGCGCGGCGGGCGGCGCGCCGGCGCCCCGCGTCTCGACGGCGGTCGGTTCGACGCCGGTCGCGGCGACGGCGGCGGTGGCGTCGGTGACCCGCCGCGCGATCAGCCCGTCGTCCCAGGCTCCGGCGGTCTGCGCGGCGCCGTCCTCGGGAACGTCCTGCGTGGCGCCTGTACGGCCGTCCGCGGCGTCGTCGGCCTCCACGCGCGCGTGGGGCTGCGCGGGGCTCTCCTCGGCGTCCTGGGGCGTGTCGGGACGCTCGCCCCCGGCCGCCTCCTCCTGCGCGGACACGGCGTCCTCGGTGTGGTCCTGGTCAGTGACGGCGGTCACCGGTCACCTCTCCTTCTGCAGCACGGACAGCGCGGCGATGAGTTCGGCCTGGGGCTCGGCGTGGACGTCGAGGGCGTCGAGGGGGGCGAGGCGGCGCTCGCGCTCGCCCTGGATCACCCGGTCGAGGTGTTCGGTGAGGAGCCGTCCGCCGCGGTCGCGGAGTCTGAGGGCGCCGTGCGCGCCGATCCGCTCGGCGAGGCCCTCCCCGGCCGAGCGGGCACGGCGTCCGCCGAGCAGTGCGGTGGCGACGAGGGCGGCGATCACCTCGGGGTCGGGGGCGGCGCCCTTGTCGAGGTCGCGCACCTCTTCCTCGGCGTACTCCTCCAGCTCGCGCCGCCAGCGGCGTACGGCCATCCCGATGCGGTGCTCGGCGCTCTCCAGGGCGGGGTCGCGGCCGGTGAGCCCGGGGACGTCGGCGGCGGGTTCGCGGCGCCAGCTCTCGTCGACGCGGTCGTCGGCGGCGCCGACGGCGCACAGCAGGAGCGCGGCGAGGCTCTCGACCAGGGCGTCGAGGAGTTCGGGGGCGGTGCAGTCCAGGGGGAAGGCGCGCCAGCGTTTGAGGGCGTCCCCGGCGAGGACGGCGCCCGCCTGGAGGCGGCCACGCACGCGTGTCCGCTCGCTGTCGTAGGCGCCGTCGACGGCGGCGGTGAGCCGCAGGGCGGCGGCGTACTGGGCGGCGGCGGCCCCGGCGAGCTCGGGCATGCGGGACTTCAGGGAGTCCAGGACGCCGTGCGCGGTACGGGCGAGGGCCTGGTGGCGGGAGCCGGGGTCCTGGGCGCGCTGGACGAGCCAGGTGCGCAGCGGGGCCACGGCGGTGGCCGGCAGCAGCCCGCCGCCCCACGCGGACTCGGGCAGTTCGGGGACGGTGAAGCGGGGTACGTCGCCGAGGCCGGCCTTGGTGAGCAGGGCCGCGTACTGCCGGGAGACCTCGGAGACGAGCTGGTGGGGCACCCGGTCGAGGACGGTGACGAGGGTGGCGTCGTACTCCTTGGCGGTGCGCAGCAGATGCCAGGGGACGGCGTCGGCGTAGCGGGCGGCGGTCGTGACCATGACCCAGATGTCCGCGGCGCAGACGAGTTCGGCGGCGAGGACCCGGTTGTCGGCGACGAGGGAGTCGATGTCGGGCGCGTCGAGGAGGGCGAGGCCGCGCGGGAGGGTCTCGGCGGTCTCGACGCGCAGCACGCGCGTGGAGTCCTCACCGGGCAGCAACAGGTCGTCGGCGCCGTCCTGGTGGGGCACCCACACGCGGGTGAGGTCGGGCAGGACGCGCATTCCGCTGAACCAGTGATGGTCCTCCGGGTGGCAGACCAGCACCGGGGTGCGGGTGGTCGGCCGCAGCACACCGGCCTCGCTGACCCGGCGCCCCACAAGGGAGTTGACGAGGGTCGACTTGCCGGCGCCGGTGGATCCGCCGATCACGGCCAGCAAGGGTGCTTCGGGTTCCCGCAGGCGGGGCACCAAGTAGTCGTCGAGCTGGGCGAGCAGTTCGTCGCGGTTGGCACGCGCGCGGGGAGCCCCGGCCAGGGGCAGCGGAAAGCGTGCGGCGGCGACACGGTCGCGCAGGGCGGAGAGTGCGTCGAGCAGCTGAGGCCGTACGTCCAAGGTCACCACATGTGAAGAATGCCCAATTTTATGGGATTTCTGAAGCATATGGTCACTTCTGCGTGCCGACTGGACACAAGGGATGGAAGGGATGACTGGGACAACGGCACAGTCCAGGCATAACGAGTGCACAACACCAGGTGCGCCAGACGCCAAAAGCGATGCACGATTCGTACCTGCCTGCGATTATCAGGACCGCTTCACTGAACCTCCACATTGAGCCACGGAGGCGAAGGAACAGGGACAAGGACCCGGGAGCCCTATCCTTGTCCCCGGCAACGTCACGGATCAGCCCACACCAGGGCACCACGCACGAGGCCACCACACCCGGCCCCCGTAGCTCAGTGGATAGAGCAGGCGCCTTCTAAGCGCTTGGCCGCAGGTTCGAGTCCTGCCGGGGGCGCAAAAACCCTCTGACCAGTGGAAACGCTGGTCTTTTCCGTTGTTCGGGGCGCTGCGGGGCCGCGTGTGCAGGCGTCACGCCAAGCGCTTTCGCTACGGACGCAGGCCCAGGTGGTCGTCGTCGTCCCGGACCGTCGCGTTCTGCGTGGTGACCAGGGCGCGGGCCTCGGGTTCCGGGAGGCGGAGGACGACCGGGCGGGAGAGGGTCGTCTCGCGGGTGGTGGCGGGACCGTCGTCGATCCGGGCCGTTGTTCTGAGGTCCAGGGTGAACTGGATCAGGACCGACTTCGCTTTCGGTTTGTGGACGGGCAGGGAGCCCGACGCGTTCGCGGTGGCGTCGGTGGTGCCGCCCGCGCCGCCGGAGTTCGCCAGGAGCTGGTTGAGGCGGAACTGGTCGGCGTTGAGGACGCCCGCGCCGGCCAGGGCCCGGGCCGACCGGTTGTGGTCGGCGGAGGACTGGCCGTCGTGCTGGGTGGGGCGCATGCCGTCCAGATGGCTCTGGCCGATCGTCTCGAAGGCCATCTTGTCGCCCACGCCGAGCACCCGGCCGTTGCGCAGCCGGCCGTGCAGGGAGGCGTGGAGGTTCTGGCCCCGGGCGCCGGAGGCGTGCACCGGGGGCAGGTCGACGCCGGACGAGGTGAGCAGGGGCAGGGCGGCGATCATCCACTCGGTGGAGACCGCCTCGTTCAGGGCGTACGCGGCGGCCTGGCCCTTGTCGCGGAAACGGGCGCCGCCACCCGCCTCCCGGACCGTCGAGGTCAGCAACTGCCGCACCTGGGGCACCCCTTGGAAGCCGTTGACCTGGGCCTCCATGGGGAGTCGGGCTCCGGACGCGCGCCAGGCGCCCAGGTCGGAGGGGGCTGAACGCGTTCCCCGGGCCACCAAGGGGACGTCCTGGAGCGGGAGTTCGGCACGATCCAGCGCGGCCAGGTCGTTGCGCAGGACCCGGTGGGTGAGGGTGAGGCCCTCCAGGCTCGCCTCCGCCACCCGGGTGCCGCCCCGGAACAGTTCCAGGCTCGCCCTGATCGGTACGCGCATCCGCGCCACCGCCGCCGAACCGGCGTCCGCGACCGTCTTCATGCCGATCTGGCCCCGGCCGACCGCGCCGGTGCGGCGGGACGTGCTCGACCCGAGGCCGAGGCCCGCCGCGGCGCCGGTGCTCTTCAACTGGCCCGAGCCGCCGTCCGGTTTGCCGGAACCGGCGAGGACGGCCTCGACGCCGCCCGCGCTGCCCTCGTCGTGCGAGGTGGCGTGCTGGGCCACGGCCGAGGTGATGTACTCCATGTCCCGCCGGTCGTCGGTGTCGCCCGCGAACGTGCCGTCACCCGTCCGGTCGATCCTGAACACCGCCCAGCAGGGTGTGTTGCGGCCGTCGTACAGCTCCACCGTGACCCCGCCGTCCATCGCCCCGGACAGCAGCCCGGCCGAGCCGTCGCGGTCCAGGACGCGCAGCAGGCGCTGCACGTTGTCGTTGCGGTCGTCGAGCTGGCGGTGGGGCAGGAGGGTGTCGGCCAGGTTCCGCCGGTCGCCGCGGGCGAGGCCGGTACGGAGTCTCGCGAGGAGCGGGACGAAGTCGGGGAGGTCCTCCACCGTGCCGAAGCCGAGCGGGAGTTCACGCCGCAGGGCCGGCGCCTCGGGGGCCGTGCGGAAACTCGCGGTCTCGCTCTCGGTGTCGCTGTCGTCGGTGAACCCCGAGGTGCTCTCGGCCGCCGTGCGGAAGCTGTCCGTGTCGCTGTCCCCCTCGGCCGCCGCCGGGTCGGGGAGGGCCGGGTCCAGGCCCAGCTGCCGGCGCAGCACGGGCGGCAGCTGGGCGTCGGTCAGCCACACCCCGGCCGCCGCGGGCAGCGTCTGGGTGCCCGCGGCGACGTAGGGGCCGCCTCCGGTGACCTTGACCTCGGCGATCATCGTGACCAGCACATCGCACCGGACCAGGTGCAGGGGGCTCTTCTTCGGGGTGTGCGTGTTGCGTTCGACCGTGCCGGACAGGGCGTACGACCGGGCGTCGCCCGCGCTCGTGGTGCGGGACGCCGAGACGCCCTGCCCGGCGCGCCACATGGTGCCGTTCTCCGCGACGGAGGCACCCACCTGCACGGTGCTGCTGGTGCCGCGGCCCGCCTGGCCGGAGGACTGGTGGCCGCCGAGGACGAACGTCTCGGTGCCGGGGCCCTGCGCCGTGTGCACGAACCGCGGGTTGGCCAGGGCCAGTCGGGTGCCGACGGCACCGTCGAGGGCGGCGAGGCGGCGCGGGTGACGGAGGTTCTTCACGATCCAGCCGGAGGACGCCGCCTGGCGCAGGGCCGCCTGGACGGCCCGTTCACCGAAGCGTTCCTCGACCGCGAGGCGGGGCGCGAGCCCTTCCGTCGCCAGCGCCGGGTCCTCCCGCAGACGCCTGTTGCGGCCCGCGGCCCGGGCCAGCAGCGCGAGGGCGAGTGCGCGGACCGGCGCGCCGTCGACGGTCTCCACCAACTGCCAGTCCCGCAGCAGCGGTCCGGCGGCCGGGGTGAGGGTGAGGGAGGACAGGTCGCCGATGCCCCCGGCGGCCACGTCGGTGGCGGGCGCCGGGTCCACGTGGGCCGCCCGCGCGGCGTCGGCGCGGTCCCGGCCGGCGTCGTCGAGGGTGAACTCGGCCGGGGTGAGCAGCCGTACGTCCTGGGTGCCCAGGTTCGTGTACGTCAGCGTCTCGGCCTCCGGGACGTCCCGGCCCGGGGCGCCGATGGTGAGGCCTCGGGCGAGCTTGCGCGGCCGGGAGGTCATCGTGGCCTCCACGTCGAGCTGGAGCGCGGCACGGAAGGCGCTGGCGGTGTCGGAGCCGTTGGCGACGACGTCGGTACGGCCGGTCGTGCCCGCCTGGTTGCGGTACGAGCCGGTGGCGTGCCGTTCGTAGCGGGCTCCGGCGGTCAGCACACCGGGCACCAACCGGGCCTGGCCGAGGACCAGTCCGCCGATCGAGCGGGAACTGGCGCGCCCGCTCTGCGCGTTGGCGCCGACGGTCTGGTGGCTGCGCACCGACCAGTCCTTGATGTCGCCCTCGTAGGCGGTGTCGCCGATCCTGCCGCGGACGAGGATCTGCACGTCGTGGGAGTGCATGGCCGTCTTGCGGCGCAGCCGCACGCGCAGGCCGCCGGAGAGCAACTGGTCCTTGTTGACCCGGATGTTGGTCTCGGACAGGGCCGTCATCAGCTCGCGGTGGTTGGCGCGCTGGGTCTCGGCCTCCTCGGCGCTGGTGGCGGGGTCGGGCGCGGCGGTGCCGAACGCGGGGAGATAGCCCGCGAGCCGGGGGTCGCCGGCGAACATCCGGAGCACGGCCCGCACCATCGGGCCGGTGTCCACGCGGCTCAGCGCGACGCTCGTCCCCCGGCCGTCGGCGAACGGGAGATGCCGTTCGACGTCCTGCTCGTCGCCGTTGTCGTCGGTCCGCTTCGGCTTCCTCACGAAGTCGCCGACGCCGTCGGCCGCGAGGGCGGGTGGCAGCGGCAGCCCGAGGGAGCGGGCCTCGTCGGCGCGGAGGCTGACCCACACGTTCATCGTGTGGACGGCGACCCGGGTCCCGGGCCGCAGGATCGCCTGGGCCGAACGCGGGCCCGTGCCCTCGGCGGTGAACGTCACCGTGCCGAAGTAGAGGGCCTTCTCCCCGCGCACCTCCGCTCCCTGGCGTCCGGCGACGCTCTGTTCGGCGACGGTGAAGCGGGCCTTGCGGGCCGCCGCGACGGGCATGGCGGTGGCCCGGACGACGGCCGCGTTGCCCGCCGCTCCGACGCCCGCCGCCGGGCCCAGGCCCGCCTGGACGGCCCGCCCCTTGCCCGCGCTGTCGGTGACCGCGCTCTGGCCGTGCTGGTGCGTGCGCAGTTGGGTCTTCCCGGTGCCCCAGGCCGGGGAGAGGCCGGTGACGGCGGCGCGCAGCCGGTAACTGCCCGCCGTCCTCCCGTCCTTGGAGTACAGGTCCTCGCCGTTCACACCGTCGCGCAGCAGCCGGGGCAGGTCCTCCAGGACGGTCGACGTGGACGTCACGTCGTAGAGCCGGCCGCGGCCCGGTGCGCCGGGGGCGGTGATCGAGGGGTGCAGTACGGAGGCGACGGCGTCGAAGAGGCCCCGGCCGCCCTGGTGCGGGGCCGCCGTGTCGGTGACCGCGACCGGGGCCAGGGAGTCGGCGAGCGAGACACCGCGGGCGGTGTCCGCGGACAGGGGCGCGGGCGCGGCGGGCGCCACGGTCCCGGCCGGGACGAGGTGCTCGGTCGGTACGCGCTGGGTCAGCGTGCCGGTGTCCTGGAAGGTCTGCGCGCCGTCCGTCCCGGCCCGGCGCACCCGGACCTCGTAGCGGACCCGGCGGCGCGCCTCGACGGACCCCTTGTCACTGCGCAGCACCCGCGGTTCGGCGATGTTCGTCTGCCGGCGGGACTCGCGGGAGGACTGCCACGGCTGGGCGTTGACGGTCGCGGCGGCACCGAGCCACAGCCCCGGGGCGACGGGCGCGAGCCCGAAGGCGAGACCGCCCACGCCGTGGCCGGCCGAACCGCCGCCCGAACTGCTGACGGTGGCGGCCGAGTTGTGGTGCACATCGAGTTTCGTGTCCTTGCCCCGGGGGTCCTCCAGGAGGGCCTGGGGAACGCCGTCCTCGCCCGCGACGGGGGTGCCCAGCAGCTCGGCGGGGCGGAAGACGGGCGGGCGGTCGTCGGGGGCCCGGGAGACGGTGACGGTGACGTCGTACCGCTCGCCGCCCGTGCGGCCCTCGACGGCGAAGGCCCGGCCCTGGCCGAAGAAACTCTCCGGGCGGCCGGTGAGTTGCTCCGCGATCTCGGCGACCGTGCCGTCCGCGTGCCCGACGACCGCGGACACCGCGTGCCGCACGAACTCGTGACCGGTCAGCCCGTACGTCGAGGAGAGTCCGCCCGCCTGGAGGTCCATCAGGTACGGCGGCAGCACGAAGCTCGTCTCGGGGCGCTCGTCGATGCCCGGCAGGGCGGGACGCGGACGGGCGGCGCCGGCGCCCCGGTCACGGGCCCTGCCCACGGCACGGGAGGCGGCCTCGTTGCCCGCGCCGCGCTGGAAGGAGTGCAGGGGGTACGGGGAGGCGGGGGCGGAGCCGGGCGGCAGGGCGGCCGTGCGGGGGGTCCGGTTCACCTGCCCGGAGGTGCCGCCGGTCGCTCCGTCCGCTGACTGCTGCCGTCTCCACACGCGATCAACGTAATCACTGGTGAGGAGGGGTGCAGCCGCTCCTCACCAGTGGTGGCCCAATCGCCTTCCACGCTCCACGAGTTCGTCAACTCTCGTATTCCGTACGGTCATTCGCGCGCCCGGCGGCGGCCGTCAGCCCCGCTGGAAGAACTCGACCTCCGCGAGGGCGACATGGCGGCCCCCGGACAGGTCCACCGGCGACTTCAGCGTCAGCCGGATCGACGTGACGTCGCTGATCCCGGTCTGGATCGTCTGCGGGCCCGGCTTGTCGCTGAGGGTGACCTCCTTGAGCTCCTTGGTGCCGTCCTCCGCCGTCACCTCCAGGTCGACCTGGAGCGCGCGGGCCTGACGGGCGTACGCCTCGGGTGACGCGGACGCGCCGTTGGTGATGATCACGTCGACGAGGCGGAACGGCTTGCGGAACGTGTACGTCAGCGAGGCGCCGGGGCCGGGGGCGGCCCAGTACTTGTTGTTCAGACCGTCCGTGGTCTTCGTCGGCGGGTGACCGGGCAGCGAGGCGCTCGCCTCGACCTTCACCGGGGTGATGGGCTTGGCCTTGCCCAGCTTGTCCCGGACGTCCTCGTACAGGGCGCGGCCCGCGGGCAGCAGGAAGACGGCGCCCGCGCACAGCGCGATCACCACGGCGAGGATCACCAGGAACCGTACGAGCCGGCCCGACGCCGCCCGCGCCCTGCGGCGGAACGGCCACACCGTCCGCCACCACGGCAGCGGCGCCGCCTTCTGCGCGGGCCGCAGTTCCGCGGCGCACCGCCGGCAGAACTTGCGCTCCGGCCGGTTCGGCGTCCCGCACACGGGACAGGGCCGCCCGCTCCCCTCGTCCTCCTCGGCGGCCTGCGCCCGCACGACGGGCCGCGGCGCGACCGCCTTCGCGGGCAGCACCGGGACGATCGCGTCCGGGTCGCGGGGAGCGGAGGGGGCGGGCGCGGAGGGGGTACGGGGGGCGGTCGGGGACGGAGGGGTCGCGGGGGGCGCCGGGGGACGGGGCGGGGCGGGTGCGGGGCGAGGCGGGGAGGCCGGTGCGGGTGGGGCGGTGGGGATCGGTGGGGCCTGGGGTGGGAGGGAGGGGGGTTCGGGGATGGTGTGGGGGTCTTCGGTGCCCGGGGTGGCGGTACCTGTGCCCGGGGAGGCAGGGGCGGCCGGGGGCGGCGTACCGGTGGCCGCGTCGGCGACGCCCGCGGCGAGGTCCGGAGCCGGGGCGGCGGGGGTGGGAACGCTGTGACCCGGAAGATCCGCCGCGGGGAGATCCGACGCCGGGCCGCTCGGAGCGGACACGCCGGGGACGGAGACACCGGGTGCCGACACGCCGGGCACCGACGTACCCGGCACGGAGACGCCGGGCAGGGACACTCCCGGCACGGTGACGCCGGGCACCGAGGCGCCCGGTACCGAGACGCCGGGCACCGGGATTCCCGACGCCGGGAACCCCGTACCGCTCCCGCCGCTCCCGCCGCTCCCGTCCTCACCGCGTCGGCGGCCGGTCAGCCGGGCGCGCAGCGAGGCGCCGAGCGCACGCGCGGTCGACGCGGGGCCGTCGCCCGAGCCGCTCGTCGCCGAGGCGTCCGGCGCATCGGGGGCGGCGGACGTGGACGCCGGGCCTCCGGCGGAGTCCGCCGAGTCCGGCACGGCATCCGCCCGGCCCGTTCCCGACGTGCCCGACGTGCCCGGCGTGCCCGAGGCATCCGGCGCACCCGACCCACCCGACGCACCCGACCCACCCGACCCACCCGACGCACCCGACGCACCCGACGCACCCGACGCACCCGGCTGAGCATCCGTCGAGGCCGTCGAGGCCGACCTCCCCGTCGGCGCCGAACTCCCCTGCGCCGACGGCTCGGTGGACGCGGAACCGTCCGCCCCGGCCACCGGATCCACGGACGGCGTCGGCCCCGCACCCTCCGGCGCCCCCGGGCTGACCGACGTACCGGAACCGGCCGCCGCACCCGCCGCCGACGACGTACCCACGCCCTCCGACCCACCCGCGCCTGAAGACGCACCCGCGCCCGACGACGTATCGGAACCCGACACGGCCCCCGGGCTCACCGACGCCCCCGAACCGGCCGCCGCACCCGACGCCGACGACGTACCCACGCCCCCCGGCTCACCCGAACCCGAAGACGCACTCGCGCCCGACGACGTACCCGCGCCCGAAGAGACACCGGAACCCGACGGCGTACCCGCGCCCGAAGACGTCCCAGACTCCGAAGACGTCCCAGCACCCGAAGACGTCCCGGACCCCGAAGGGGACCCCTCTCCCGGTGAGTCCGACCAGCCCAGATACGCGCCGCAGTTGCCGCAGAAGTCGTCCGCGGGGTCGTTGGCGGACCCGCAGGCGGGGCATGGGCGCATGGGTCAGTTCCCTTCCTGGTCGGGGGTGCCGGGGAGTGTCTCCACGACCTCCACCCGGAACGCGACATGCACCGGGCACATGGCCCGGACGATCTCGTGGACACGGTCCGTGTCCAGCCCGGCGGCGGCGTCCGGCGCGACCCGGATCAGCAGCTCCGCGGCCGGCTCCGCGGGCAGGGCGGAGCCCGGCGTGGCGGACCACGCCGCCCCGCCGTCCCCGACGACCTCCGCGCGGGCGCCCAGCGCGAGGCGCAGCGCCTCGACCAGGCCCCGCCGGGTCCCGCGCCAGCGGTGCAGTTCCACCGCGCGGACGACCGCCTCCCGGCGCAGTGCGACCGGCCAGTCCGGGTCGCCGTCGACGCCCACCCAGGACGAGAGCCAGTCCAGGAAGTCGACGGGCGCGACCCGGGGGTCGAGATAGGAGGGGAGGTTGTCGAGGGTGGAGAAGACGGGTGCGAGGACCGTGTCGAGTCCGGCGGTGAACCGTTGCGCGAAGTCGTCGTCGGCGTACAGCGCGGGGAGCTGGGCGCCGATCGGGTACCGGCTGGGCAGCCCGGGCACGGCTGCGCGGCGGCTCATCCCCGTCCCTCCGGGCCGACGCCGGTGACGACGACCTGGTGCTGGTAGGAGAAGACGAGCGCGCCCGTGCCGACGTCGATGCGGTCCGTGGGCGCGCCGCGGCGGCCGGTGACGGGGTCGGCCGGGAAGAGGCGGATCTCCTCGACGAGCGCGTTGCCGGTGGCGCGTTGCAGGACGCCGAAGATCTCGCCGTACTGGACGGGCCGTCCGAAGGGCCAGCCGGTGCCGTCGGGGCCGCCGACCAGCGGGTTGAGGTGGTGGAACAGGGCGTCGAGGGCGGCCTCGCGGACGCGGTCGACGTCGGCCGGGGCCGCCGAGAGCCGCGCCACGACCGTGATGCCCTGGTAGACGGGCGGTTCGACGAGCAACCGGGTGCCGATCAGGCGGCGTTCGTCGAGGCTGGTGGTGATCGCGGTGAGCACCTGGTCGGAGGGGATGAGCTGTTCGAAGCGGAGCCGGTCGTCGTCCTCGTCGGCGACGGCGTCCGGGACGACGAGCACCCGGACCGCGCCGGGGGCGTCGGCGGCGGGCAGACAGCGGACCCGGCGGACGGAGGGGGCGGCCTGGCGGCCGATGATCTCGTAGTCCTCGGCGGTCACCGCCCGGTCCTGCATGCGCAGGGCCTCCGGGGCGCGCCTGCGGGCGTTGTCGACCGTCTCGCCCGCCACCCCGCCGCGCGCCGCCTCCCGGTTGGTGACCTGGGCGATGTACGGGACGGAGCTGAGCAGGACGGAGATCGCGCCGCGGGCGACGTTCCCGGCGGGGCCGCCGCCGGTGCGGTAGCGGGTGACGCGGATCTGGGCGCCCTTGGGCGGTACGGCGCCCCAGTGGCGCAGGGTGCCGTCCGGCTCGCGCAGGGCGGGCGGGAAGGCGAACTCGCCGGTGGTGGCGTCGACGCGGACGTGCCGGTCGTCGGGGCCGGAGCGGCCGAAGTGCTCGACGACGTCCCAGCGTTGCCAGCCGTCCTCCTCCGACGACACCTCCACGAGGGGCGGTTCGGCGTCGAGGAGGACCGGCGGCCGGTCGAGGCGGAACGTCTGTCCGGCGACGCCCTCCGAGGTGCCGAGGGGGACGTCCGTGACCGTCTCGGCGTGCTCCACGGCCATGGTGCCGCCGACCGTCATGACCTCCGCCTCGCGCACGGTCGGCGACTCGGAGTAGAACGGCTGGCCCGGCTGTGCCTCGGTGACGCGGCAGCGCAGCCAGCCGGCGCGGGTGCCGCCGATCACGGACGCGGTGTGCCCGGCCGGTACGTGGACGATGATCTCGCCGGGCCGGTTGAGGCCGCCGGTGGTGTCGTCGCCGGTCTCGCAGCGCTGCCAGCTCCCGCCGTCCCAGGCCTCCCAGACCAGCGGGGGCTGGCGCGGGTCGACGCCGATGCCCTCGACGCGGCTGTCGAGACGTACGGCGACGATGCAGCGCGGCACGGCGGTCGGCAGGCCGAACAGGAGCGCGTCGCCGGGTTCGGGGGTGGTCTGGAAGCAGGGGATGTCGAGTCCGTCGGCGAGCTGTCCGGTGCGGTCGCTCTGCTCGCCGCCCCGGGGCGCGGTCACCAGGCGGGTCAACTCGCTGGGCAGGATGCGCAGTTCGTCGGTGGTGGTGAAGACGACGGCGGTGTCGTTGTCGCCGCTCGCCGTGGTCACCTCGGTGCCGGGCGGGAGGGTGACGACGTCGGGCTGGGGTGCGGAGAGCCAGAAGTCGACGTCGGCCCCGGCGGCGGTCGGCGGGAACAGCCGGATGCCCAACAGGTCGAGGAACGCGGTGTAGTTCTTGTCCGGGACCCGGTTGAGGCGGTAGAGGAGCTGGTCCACCAGGTAGGCGAACGTCTCGATCAGGGTGACGCCCGGGTCGGAGACGTTGTGGTCGGTCCACTCCGGGGCGCGCTGCTGCACGTACCGCTTCGCCTCGTCGACGAGCTGCTGGAACCGGCGGTCGTCCAGGTTCGGGGAGGGCAGGGCCATCAGTGCGCGCCCGCTTCCTCGGCCCCCTCCTCGGAGGGGATCGTGTAGAAGGGAAAGACCAGGTTGCGCCGGTCGTTGGTGGATCGCAGCGTGTAGTGCACGTCGATGTAGAGCGTGCCGTCCTCGACCGCGTCGAAGGCGACGACGACGTCGTCGACGGTGATCCGCGGCTCCCACCGCTCCAGCGCCTCGCGCACCTGCTGGGCGATCCGCCCCGCGGTGGCGCCGTCGCCGGGGGCGAACACGTAGTCGTGGATGCCGCAGCCGAACTCGGGCCGCATGGGCCGCTCGCCGGGCGCGGTGCCGAGGACGAGGCGGATCGCCTCCTCGATCTCCCGTTCCCGTTCGACCAGGGCGATCCCGCCGGTCGGTCCGACGCGCAGGGGGAACGCCCAGCCGCGGCCGATGAACCGTTCGCTCATCGCGCGCTCCCCGCCGCCCGTGCCGCTGTGGGGGCGGTCATCACAGGCCCCCGATCAGGACGTTGGGGGCGCCGGTGAGGATCTGCGCGCCGCACGCCGTCTTGTCGCGGGCCTTCGCGGCCGGCAGCCCGCCGATGAGGACCATGCCCGAGGTGAGGGCGGCCGGGTCCGGCATGATCACGTTCGCCGGTCCGAGGGCCAGGTGCGGCGGCATCGCACACGTGTGCAGGCTGCCCACGACGGCGGCGGGGCGTCCGCCGATCAGGACGGTCGCGACCGATCGCGCGGCGGCGGGCGGCGGGGTGGCGATCACCCCGCCGTGGTTGGTGGGGTCGCCGGTGCGGGCGGCGGCGGGCATGCGGTGCTCCCTTCGAAGCGGGCTGGAGGGACGGTCAGTTGATACGGATGAGCTTGGCCTTGAGGACGGCGAGCAGACCCCCGTCGACGGTGACGCCGGTGGCGCCGGTGACGTCGACCGTCCGGCCGCCGATCTTCACGCCGACCCGGCCGTTGATGTCCACGTTGCGGCCCGAGATGTTCACATCACCCTGTTTCGCGTCCAGGGTGATGCCCTTCTTGTCGAGGACGACGGAGCTGAGGACCTGACGGCTCCTGCCCGCGTACACGGTCAGTTCGATACGGTCGCGGCGGTTGTCGAGGAAGACTTCGAGGCGTTCGTCGGCGGACAGCATCCGCACCCCGGAGCGCCCCGGCGCCCGCGCGTCGAGCAGCTCCACCCGGTGGCCCGAACGGGACACGATGGAACGGCGGTTGACCTTGCCGGTGGTCTTGTCGATGAGCGGGACGTCGTGCGGGGACGGCTTGTCCACGCCGTTGTAGAGCCCGCCGATGACGTACGGGCTGTCCAGCAGGCCCTGTTCGAAGCCGACGAGGACCTCGTCGTTGACCTCGGGGCTCACCACCCCGCCGCCGCCCTTGCCGCCCCACTGCACGGTACGGACCCAGTCGGTGACGTACGTGTCGTCCAGCCAGGGGAACTTGAGCTTGACCGAGCCGCTCTCGGCGCCGCCGGTCTCCCGGACGTCCGTGACGACGCCGATCGCCAGGCCCGGCATGCGCGGGCCCCGGGAGGGCGCGTTGGCGCCGGTGACCAGGCCGGTCAGGGAACGGTCGGGACTGGCGCTCACCCACACCGTGGTGCGGTAGCCGCCGTGGGGTTCCAGGACGTGCTGCACGGCCGTCGCCGTGTACTTGCCGGAGAACGCCTGCCCGACGTTGCCGAGCGCCACGGCCTTCCCGGCGCGCAGCAGCGGGTTGCCCTCGGCCAGCACCTCCAACTCGCCGAATCCGGCGCTCACCTGGCCCGCGACGGCGTCGGCGACGGCCTTCGTCTCGGCCTGGGTGCGGTACGGGGTGTCGGTGACGGTCAGTTTCGACTTGCCGAACCGGGCGGCGAACGCGGGGCTCAGCCCGGGCAGCACCGTGTCGCTGTCGACGGACGCCTGCCGGGCGACCAGGGGCCGCTTGGTGGTGACGTCCCAGCCGCGCACCTCCACCTGCTGCGCCCCGTCGGCCGCCGACAGGGAGGCCCGCAGCGACAGCAGGTTGCGCCCGTACTCCAGCACCATCGGGTTCCGCGCGGCCGACGTGGACGGCGAGGGCGCACCGGACGCCTTCACCGGCTTGGTGAACTGGAGCAGCCCCTTGTCGTCGACGCGCACCTGGGCGCCGCTCTCGGCGGCCAGGAACTGGAGGAAGTCCCAGTCGGAGACGTTCGCCTGGGAGAGTTGCTTGTAGGTGACCGGCGCGGCCTCCACGGTCCCGCAGGCCAGCCCGGCGCCCGCGGCGACCTTCCGGACGATGGCCGCCGCCGTCATGTTCCGGTACGCCACGACCTTCCGGCCGCGCTGGAGGCGGTGCGCCTTGGAGAAGGCGCGCACCACGGTGAACGAGCCGGTGCGGTCCCGGTCCACCTCCAGGGCGGTCACCTCGCCGTTGAACAGCCGCTCGCGCGCCTCCCCGGTCACGGTGACGACCGAGACCCGCAGCGGGGTGCCGATGGTGATGCCGGTCTTCTGGAGGAACTCGTGGTCGGGGTCGCGGTAGGTGAGGACCGCGGCGTCCGGCAGGCCGACGTTCTCGTCGACCACGCAGTTCACCAACTGGGCCGCCCACGCGGGCGGAAGCTCGCCCGGCGTCTCCACGATGGGGTCCGCCGCGAAGGACCGGCCGTCCCGTGCGCCGCTCACCGTTCCTCCTCCGCGCCCGCGTCGCTCAGCGCGGGCAGCACCAGTTCGGTGCCGGGCGCGAGCGCCATCGGGTCGTCGATGTCGTTGGCCTCCGCGATGACCCGCCAGGCCGTCGCGTCGCCGTACTCCCGCCAGGCCAGCAGGGCCAGGCTGTCGCCCGCGACGACGACATGGGTGCTGCGTCCCGTGCGCGAGCCGGAGGTCGGGTTCTGCCCGGCCGGGCCGACGCTGGCCTCCTCGATGGACAGCCGGCAGGTCGCCCGCAGCGGTGTGCCGTCCACGTCGAACAGCGTGTACGACACGGACAGGCTGGAGAGCACCCCGTCGAACGACGTCGTGCGCGCGCTGCCCCACTCGAACCGCACCCACGGGCTCGCCGGCTTCTTGCGCCCGAGACTCGCCTTGGTCGGCACACAGGCCTTCATCAGCTTCTCGACGGCCTGTTCCACCGATTTGTCATGGGTGGCGGTGGCGTCCAGGAACACTTCGAGGCTCAGCTGGCGCGGGCCGCTACCCACGAACTCGGGCAGCGCCGACTCCTCCGCCATCCGCGACGGCGAGCGCCGCCACTCGGTGCTCTTGCTCAACTCCAGTGAGGCGGGGTTGAACTGGAGGTTCAGGCGTGCGAGCGTCCCGCCGGGCTTGGCGCCGACGGAGGCCGGGGGCTCCTTCAGCGTCAGCTGGGCCCTGGCCCGACTGGAACGGGACGCTGGGGACATGACCGGGACTTCCTTCCGGGGGCTCGCGTACGGGGGTGCGGGGGGCGGGAGTTGAGAATCAGGAAGGGCGCAGGCCCTCGTGGGCGATCTCCAGGGTCTCCACCGCGGCCTGGGAGTTGCTCGGGTCGAAGGACGGCCCCTGCCAGCGCACCGGGACGATCCCGAAGACCTGCCAGCTGATGATCCGCGACAGGTCGGGGCGCAGCGCCACGATCTCCCCGTCCTTGGGCTCCACCCGCTTCAGGGTGTCGTCGAGCCAGCGCGCGATCTTCGCCGTGTCGGCCGTGACCGGCCGGGTGAGCGTGATGTTCGACCAGGTCACCCGGCCGGGCAGCTGCCAGGTGAAGCCGTTGTTGCCGCCCTCGGCGTAGCTCTCCATCTCGACCTCGGCGCCCATCCCGGAGCACGTGTTGAAGGCGCCCAGGTCGTTGCCGCCGATCGCGAGCCGGAAGAACACGCTGGTCGCGAAGATGTTGTCCGTCATGCTCGGGTCATCCGTCCGTCATCCGTTCCGTGCCGTGCCCTCAGCGGCGTCCGTCGTAGGGGCGGCCCGTACGTTCCCGGCCGCGCCGCAGTTCGGTCCGCAGCAGCCGGGCCATCGGGTCGAGCAGCCGCCGCGCGAGGTCGTCCAGGTCGAGCCCGGGGTCCTGCGGATCGTCGGCGGCCTGCCGCCCGCCCCGGCCGGACGCCGCCCCGGACCCTCCGGGGGCCGCCACCGCCGACTGCCGCTCGGCACGCGCCGGTACGGCCTTCACCGGCACCCCCTTGGGCACACCGGGTACGGCGGTCTCCGCACCGGAGGGCGCACGCTGCACCTGGGGAGCGCCGGTCCCGGAGGGCGTGGCCGCGGGAGAAGGGCTGGGCGCGGGTGTCCTGGGCCGGACGACGGGCACGGGGGGCGGCGCCGACGCCGGGAGGGCCGGCGGACCTCCCGTGAGAGGCGGCGCCCACTGCGGTGTCACCGGCAGCCGCCGCGGAGCGGACCCCGCGACGGACCCCTGCCCCGCACCTGGGGCTCCCCCACCGGCCGGGTCGAGCCTGACGACGGGGACGGCTCGCTGGACGACACCGGGGGCGGGGGCGTTCGCGCTCGACGGCCGGGGGTGGTGCTGAGTCCGCTGACGCTGGATCTGGGGGTGCTGCTGGGAAGTCCGGTGCGGCTCGGGAGTCCGGTGGTGCTGCTGAGGCGGTACGGCTCGCTGGACGGGCGGCGTCAGGAGGGCGCCGCCGCTGGAGGGTGTGGAGGCGGAGCGCGCGCGGGGACGAGCGGACGGACCGGCGGGAGACGGACCGGCGGGAGTACGACCGGACGGGCCACCCGATGTGCCGCCGGACGCGCCACCGGACGAGTCCGGCGCCCCGCTCCAGCGTGCCGCCACCACCGGCGGACCACTCACGGGACGGGCCGCGGCGGACGGCGTCAGGCTCTCCGCGGCCAGGGTGCTGAGGCTGAGCGGACGCGCGGGCAGCAGCGCGAGGGTGCGGCGGGCCACGGGGAGGACCGGCGGGGTCCCGTCGGCGGAGACGGTCGGGGAACCGTCCGTCACGGCGGTGGCGCGCTGGATCGTGGGACGGAGCTGGGGATCGGCGTCCGCCGTGGGGCGATCGGCACTCCGAGCGCTCACCGCGGGTTCGGAGACGGAACGGGCCACGACGACCGGCGTCGCGGGGCTCGCCGGGGCCGGAGACGTCACGGCACCGGAGTTCGGTGTCACCAACGGAATGGCAGGAGAGGCCACTTGCTCCGCAGGACGATCCGCGACCCGGCGCCGGACCTCGCCGTCGCCCAGCAGCGGCGCGTCAGGCGTCGTCGTACGCGGCGCCCTGGCACCGGGCCGTCCCGCGCTCGGCGGCATCGCGGCGAGGGGAGCGCCCAGGCCGCCCCGCGCACGCGCGCCGGAACGCTGCGGGCCCGGAACAGGAACCGGAGGCGGAGGCGGAGGTGGAACCGATGGCGATGCCGGTGGCGTGGTCGGGCCCGGAGTCGTCCTCGGTGCCGGGCTGTCGGGAACGGCGGGAGACCCCTCGGCCTGCCGCTGGACGACGGGGAACACCGGACCGGGCGAGGCGGACCCCACGGCGGGGACAGCGGGAGCGTCCTTCGCCAAAGGCTGTGCGGTGGCGGGAAGTTCCCCCATCGGTGCGCCCAACGGCGCGCGACTGGGCGCACGTTGCACCGGGGCACTCGACGCGGCAGGAGCGCTCGGAGCCTCAGGAGCACCGGAAACACCGGAAGAACTGGAAACACCGGAAGCACTGGAAGAACTTGGAGCCGTCGCCTCGACGGGAGCCGTCACCGCGGGAGCGGGCCGCAGCGCGGACACCCGCCGCACGGGCCCCGCCACGCGCCGCGCGACCGTCAACCGGGGCCCGACGGGCAGGGGTTGGACGGCCTCCCGGGGTGGGGCGGCCGACCGGGGCGGGACAGCCGCAGGGGGTCGGCCGGTCGAGCCGGGCGGGCCAGGCGAACCGGCTCGGCCAGAAGCACCGGCTCGGGCAGGAGAACCGGCTCGGGCAGGCGAGCCGGACGGCCCTTCGGCCCGCGCGCCGGCCGCCGCAGCGGGAGCCTCCGCAGCGGCACGCCGGACGGACGGGACGCCGGTACCCGGGATCGCCGCGACCCGTCGTACGACCGGAATCGGAGGAGCGACGGAGGGGCCACCGGGGTCGGACGGAGTGACGGCCCGCTGCACGGCAGGAGCGGCGGCGGTGAGAACGGCGGGTGACTCCGGCGACACGAGACCACGGTCCTGGACCTGGCCGTCGTCACCCGGATCAGCCGGAACGACCGCCCCGGCCGACCGGCCCGTCCCGACCGAACTCCGCTGCACCGCGGCCCTGTTGCCGCCACCTCCGCGACCCGGCCGGCGCACAGGAGCCGAGGCGGAAGAAGAAGCGGAAGAAGAGGCAGAGGCGGGATCAGGCGCGGCAGCAGCCGACGGCCGGGCCTCCGCCCCGCCCCCGCCCTCGGCCTCGTCCCCTCCCCTCCGTACCGCCCGGAGCAGCAGCGGCCCGCCGCCCGCGCTCGTGGCCCGGGGAGCACCCGCCCGGGTCACTCCGCTCACCAGCCCCGACGGGGCCGTGGGCAGCAGGGCGTGGCCCATCCCGCTGTCGAAGGACGGGTTCTGCCAGGCGGTGAGGCCGGAGCGGAAGGCGAGTCCGTCGCTGACGCCGGACATGGCGCGGGAGACGGTCAGCGCGGGCGGAGCCGTCCGGCGCCAGCCGCCGTCCCAGTCGGCGGGCAGGGAGGAGGCAGGGGAGGGAGCGGGCGCGGAGGCGCCCGGCCCGTCCGAACCGGCGTCGGCCGCGGGGACACCGCCGCCGTCGCCGGGTGCGGCGGAGCCGCCGGCGCCACGGCGGCGCAGCCTGTCCCGCCACCGCCCTCCACCAGCCATCTGCTCAACCGCTTTCGTTCATACGGGTGTTGATACGGGCGATCTCCGCCACCCACTGCTGGCGTTCGCCGTGCGTGAGGTCGAGGATCTCCTCGCGCTCCCAGTGGAAGTGGTAGGCGATGTACGCGATCTCCTCCCGGAGCCGGGGAAGGGCGTACGTCACGATTCCCCCAGGCGCCCACCCGAGAGGTCGACCTCGAAGCCGCCCTCGCAGTGCGGGCAGGTGACGGCCGCGCGGGTGTGGCCCTCGCTGTTGACGCGCCGGTAGAAGTCCTGGAGGAACGCCACGTCGGTGGCGTACATCCGCTCGACGATCCCGGCGTGCACGTCGGTGACGGTGCCGAGCCGGGTGATGACCTGGCTCAGCAGCACCACGCTCAGATACGCGGGGTTCTCCTTGACCCGCAGGTCGATCTGCGGACGCAGTTCGTCGCGGGCGGTGGCGAGCCGCATCGAGCCGTGCCGGTGCACGGTGCCCGTCTCGTCGACGTAGCCGCGGGGCAGTTCGAACTCGAACTCGGTGCGCAGCCCGTTGTCGTGGTCGTCGCGGCGCGGCGGGGCGGCGGCCGGAGCGGGGGCCGCCGCCTGGTCCGGCGCCGGGGCGGGCGCCGTGACCTGGAGGAGGTCCTCCAGGTTGCCCGCCGTCACCGTACGGCGTCTCATTCGACGACGATCTCCTCGAACGTGATCGTGACGGACTCGGTGGCCGGGGAGGACTCGCCGGCCTTCAGCGAGGGGCCCTCCCACTTGGAGGCCCAGCCCTGCATGAGCTGGATCCGGCGGACCGTGTTGCCCTCGGTGTCCTTGATCTCGATGGTGAGGTTCTGCCGAGCGGTGTTGACGGCCCCGTTGTTCAGGGTCTCCTTGATCCACTGGGTGAACTCGCTGCTCTGGTCGAGTCCCCGGGTGATCGTGATCTCGCCCGCCTGCCGGGCGCCCGGCTGCTTGCGGATGATCTGCTTGCCCTCGGCGGTGACCTGCTTGACCTCTACGACGTCCTCCTCGACGGTGAAGCCGCTGATCTCCTGGATGGACTCCACCAGGTATCCGCCGAGCTGCACGCCGAAGACGTGGGTGGAAAGAGCATCGCCCGTTGCCATGACTGTCTGTCAACCTTTCCTTAGCGAACCGCGAACGACCCGCTGGTCACTCGTCGATGAGGCTGGTCGTGTCGGAGAACTGCGCCAGCCGGAAGACCACGAACTCGGCGGGCTTGACCGGCGAGACGCCGATCTCACAGACGACCCGGCCCTGGTCGATGGACTCCTGCGGGTTGTTGTCGCGGTCGCACTTGACGTAGAACGCCTCGTCGGCGGTCCGGCCGAACAGGGCGCCGCGGCGCCATTCCTCGGTGAGGAACGCGGTGACGTTGCGGCGGATGCTGGACCACAGCCGGTCGTCGTTGGGCTCGAACACGACCCACTGCGTGCCCAGGAGGATGGACTCCTCCAGGTAGTTGAACAGACGGCGCACGTTGAGGTAGCGCCAGGCCGGGTCGGAGGACAGGGTGCGCGCGCCCCAGATCCGGATGCCGCGGCCGGGGAAGGCGCGGATGCAGTTCACGCCGATCGGGTTGAGCAGGTCCTGCTCGCCCTTGCTGAGCCGGAGTTCGAGGTCGACCGCGCCGCGGATCACCTCGTTGGCCGGGGCCTTGTGGACGCCGCGCTCGGCGTCGCTGCGGGCCCACACACCGGCGATGTGACCGCTCGGCGGGACGGTGGTGTTGCGGCCCACGGCCGGGTCGAAGACCCGCACCCAGGGGTAGTAGAGGGTGGCGTAGCGGGAGTCGTAGCCTGCCTCGTCGTTGCGCCAGGTGCGCACCTGCTGGGCGTTGAGCCCGGGAGGCGCGTCGAGGACGGCGACCCGGTCGCCCATCTGCTCGCAGTGCGAGATGACGGCGAGCTGCACGGTGCGTACGCCCTCGGCGTCGATGTCGCCGCGCTGGTAGGCGCCCATGAGGTCGGGCACCGCGACCATGGTGATCTCGTCGATGGTCTCCAGACCGCCGAACCCGGTACGGGCCGCCGCGTCGCCGACGTACTCGGCGGGGTCGATGCGGGCCAGTTCGCCGGAGCCGTTCGTGGCGGGCGCGCCGGCGGCGTCGGGGACGGCGACGGTCTGCGCGGCGGGCTTGGTCTGGGTGGCGCCGCGCTGCTCGGTGACCTCGATCAGCTGGGAGCCGCGGGTCTGGGTGACCAGGTAGCCCTTGACGTTCTTGCGGGTGGAGGCGTCGTACGTCTCCACGACCTCGTCGCCCTTGCGGACGAGGATCCGGAAGCGGTCCTCCGGGGGGTTCTCGCCGTCGGCGTCGGCGACCTCGACGGAGACGCCGGTGGCGCCGGGCTTGGCGGCGATGAGGAACCCGCCGAGCTCGACGGGCTGCACGGCCTTCGCGGACTTGCCGCCGTTGACCGACGGGCCGGAGGCGGAGGCGGACTCCGCGGCCCCTCCGATGCGCACGACGTAGGCGGCGCCGCCACCGTTGGAGAAGTAGCCGTAGAGCGCGTGCGCGAGATAGGTGCCCTCGGTGAAGCCGCCGAACACCTGGGAGTACTGGTCCCAGCTCGTCACCAGCGTCGGCGCGTGGAACGGGCCCTTCTCGGCGAAGCCGACGAACGCGGCGACGGCCGTACCGACGCCTTCGATCGGTCGAGCACCGGACTGCACCTCCTCCACGTACACGCCCGGGGTGAGGTACGTCGGCATGCGCGCTCCTTAAGCGTCCTTTTCACCTGTGTCCAGGCCGAGTCTGCGCCGCGGGGCGGGCGAGCGGGAGGTACCGGCGGACCTGACCGAGGGCAAGACCGATGCCTTTCCGGACGCCCCTCACCGACCGCCCGGACGCCCCCGGGCGCTGCCCGCGCGTTGCCCGCGGGGGCATGGACGGCGGGCGGACGGGCACGGTGAACTGGTGGGTCACAGTGGCGGGCCGACGAGGAGGCAGCGGGTGCAGACGTCCAGGCCGCACGGCGAGCGGGCGGAGACCGGGGCCCCGCGGGCCGCGCGGGGCGAGAGCGCCGCGCGCCGGACGCCGTCGGCGGGCGCCGCCGTACCACCGCCGTTGACGGCCGACGTGCTGCGCGCGGCCCAGAGCGGCGCGGGCAACGCCGCGGTGAGCGGCATGATCGCCCGCCGGATGCGCCCCTCGCCCGGCCCGCAGCAGCAGGACACCGGGGTGCGCCAGGTGCTGGGGTCGGCGGGCAAGCCGCTGGCGGGCCCGGTCCGCAAGGAGATGGAGTCCCGCTTCGACACGGACTTCTCGGGCGTGCGGCTGCACACGGGGGCCGCCGCCTCCCGCTCGGCACAGGCCATCGGCGCGCGCGCCTACACCTCGGGCAGCCATGTCGTCCTGGGGGCCGGGGGCGGCGACAAGCACACGCTGGCCCATGAGCTGACGCATGTCGTGCAGCAGCGCCAGGGCCCGGTGTCGGGCACCGACCACGGCAACGGGCTGCGGATCAGCGATCCTTCGGACCGTTTCGAGCGGGAGGCCGAGAGCAACGCCCGGCGGGTGATGTCGGGGCCGGTGCCGGTGGCCCGTGCGGTCGACGGACCCGGCCACGGCCACGAGCACGGAGGCGGGGCGCCCTGCTCGGGTGGCACCGACGCCGTGCAGCGCCTGGTCGGGTTCGAGGTGGAGCTGAGCGTGCCGAGCTTCGAGTCGCACGCGCCGGACGGGCTGAACCCGGTCGGCGGGCGTCAGCCCTCGCCGGAACTGGGCGGGTTCTTCCACGGCGGGTTCCCCTACGCGGCGACCGTGATGAGTGAGGAGAACCTGACGATCCTCACCGACCACAACTCCCTCGCGCGCCGCGTGCGGGTCCTGCACTCGCTGCTGTCCAAGCTGCCCAACGGGACCGGGGACATGGCCGTCACCGGGCAGATCGCCTCCTCGATGAGCAACCTGGAGTACGTCACCACGCCGTTCGACGAGATGGCCGCCGGCTCCGACGCCGCGGTCAAGAAGGTCGCCGACCGGATCGACGAGCACGTGAACGCGATCTTCGCGCAGAACCCGCGCGCCAACTCCTTCCGGGTGCCGGGTTCGCCCGTCGCCTGGACCGGTACGCCCATGGACGCGCTCCAGGCGTGGCTGGGACCGGAGTTGTGGGGGCACCCCAACATCCAGACCGCGGTCAAGGCCTTCCAGGAGGACATCAAGGCCGAGATGTACGTCCAGGCCACTCTCGGCGTGCTGCCCTCCGGGCTGCCGTCCCTCTACAACTTCCAGGCCACCGACGTGAATCACGACTCCCGGCGGGTCAAGGGCAAGGAGCACATCGCGGACGGCTGGCGCGACGCCGCCGCGGCGATCAACCGGTCGGTGCCGACGCTCCGTTCGGACGTCGTGCCGCGTCTGATGCCCGGTCTGGACAACGGCGACCAGGCCGCCCTGACCGGCACCCTCGCCCTCGGACTGTCGTACGCGATCGGCTCGGCGATGATCGAGGCGGGCGTGCGCGGGCCGACGTCCACCACGAAGAACGCGGTGCCGTTCCTGCTCAAGCTGGCCAACCTGGGCGGCATCCGGAGCATGGCGACCACCGACAAGCTGCGCGAGCAGCTCGTCGGGCAGGACGTGCTCGGGCACCTCGCCGCGTGGATGCACGGGCACATCCCGGAGACCGGGGTCGCGCACTGGGAGAAGCTCCTGGACAAGTACCCGGACAACACCCCGAACCCGACCGACCCGGCGTACGGCACGGGCGCGACCGGGGCCGCCAACACCGCGCAGATGCTGGAGAGTCTGCTCAACGGCACGGACTTCCCGGTGGTCGCCCCCGGCAAGGCGCTGCCGCGCGCGGACGAGCCCAACGCGGCGATCGTCCCGTACATCGGCGGCCAGAAGGGCGCGCCGGTCGAGATGCGCTGGCTGACCACGCGGGCCACGGAACCCGGCCAGCTGTGGCGGATGTTCAAGACGATCATGGACGAGGCGCGCAAGGCCAACCTGGCGACGGTGCCCTCCGACCAGAGTGCCGCGATCTGGGCGGCGGCCACCAGCACGAGTGCGGCACCGGCAGCCGCCTCCAGCAGCACGACCCAGCAGGCCGAGATGATGGACATGGACTAGGGGGCTGTGCGGGACTCTCGCAACACCCCCTGGGAGGCGGGCCGGGGGAGGTCAGGCCCCCACCGCGTCCGCGAGGTACGGCCCGAACTCCCCCTCCAGCACCAGCCGTCCGAGCTTGCGGTACTCCTGGGCGATCGCGGTGACCGTCTGGCGCATGGTGAGCGGTGTGCCGGACTCGGCGGCGAGGTAGGCCGCGGTGACCGCACAGGCGCGGATCGACCCGCCGGCCAGTTCGAACCGGTCGGCGCAGAACGCGAGGTCGAGGTCGTCGGCGCGGGGCAGCCGGCCGCCCAGGCAGCGGTCCCACAGGGCGAGCCGCTGGCCGGCGTCCGGCACCGGGAAGTCCGCGACGACGTCGAGGCGGCGGGTGAACGCCTCGTCCAGGTTGGCCCGCAGGTTGGTGGTCAGCACGGCGATCCCGTCGAAGGACTCCATGCGCTGGAGCAGGTACGCGGACTCGATGTTGGCGTGCCGGTCGTGGGCGTCCTTGACCTCGGAGCGCTTGCCGAAGATCGCGTCGGCCTCGTCGAAGAGGAGCACGGCGTTGACGGCCGACGCCTCGGTGAAGATGCGCTCCAGGTTCTTCTCGGTCTCCCCGATGTACTTGTCGACGACGGTGGACAGGTCGACCACGTACAGGTCCATGCCCAGGTCCGCGGCGACGACCTCGGCGGACATCGTCTTCCCGGTGCCGGACTCGCCGGCGAACAGCGCGATGACGCCCCGTCCCCGGCCGCCGCCGGGCCGCATCCCCCACTGTCCGAGCACCTGTTCGCGGTGGCGGGCGCGCAACGCCAGTTCCCGCAGCCGCCGGTGGGTGGTCGGTGGGAGCACCAGATCGTCCCAGCCGACCCCGGGCTCCACCCGCCGGGCGAGCCGGTCGAGCCCGGCACCGTTCTGCGCCCGTACGGCGATCCGCAGATCGTCGGGCGCCACGGAGCGCCCGTCCAGGGCGGCCGTACGCACCGCCGCGTCGGCGGCCCGGCGCAACTGCCCGGAATCCAGCCGGTGCGCGGCGACGGCCAGAGCGAGCTCCTCGAAGTCCCCGGCCGGGGCGTCTCGTTGCGGGACGCCTGCGTGCGCGACCCCTTCGGCCGCCGCCTCCAGCGCGTACCGCCACCGTTCGGCCTGCCGCGCCGGTGACGCCGCGCCGACGGTCAGCGCTACCGGGGTGTGCGCCGCCCAGGCCGGGTCCCAGCCGATCGTGCCGTGGGTGAGGAGCGGGACGTCCGGCAGCGCGGCGCACGTGGCGGAGAGCGCGCGGGTCCGTGCGGCCGGTTCGTCCGGCAGCGCGGCCAGCGGGCCGAGGACGACCCCGGCCCCGGTCAGCCGCGCTTCGAGGGCGATCACCCGGGCGAGCGCGGGCGCGTCGGCCGCGCGGCGGGCGAGTGCGGCCGTGTCCAGGACGAGCGGGCGCAGCCCGGCCGCGCGCAGCGCGGCGACGGCCAGACCTTCGGCGTCACCGCCCCGGCTGCGCAGATGGACATGTCCGGTCGCGACGGCCGCGGCCACCCGGTCGGCGCCCTCGGCGGTGGGGTCCTCGCGGACCTCGCCGAGCAGCCCGGCGAGCCGTGCGTCGGGCCGCGGGTCGCCGAGCAGATGCGCGGTGACCCGGTCGGGAACGGCCAGCACCCGTGAGAGCGGGGGCCGTTCGGCCTCGGTGATCTCCACCAGGCCGAGCGCGACGAGCGGCGCCCCGGGCGCGAGCCGGAACCGCGCGGCCGACGCGCCGCCGAGGCCGCACAGTTCCAGCGCGAGTCCGACGGTGGGCCGGCGCCGGGTCAGGTCGTCGTTGAGATAGCCGTAGAGGCGTTCGAAGCGGGCGTCCAGGTCGGGGGCCAGCGCGACCAGCAGCAGATCGAGGTCGAGCGGGGTGAGCCCGAACCGCCGCCGGAGCAGGCCGAGCCGGGAGCCGTCGGGCGGCAGCCAGTCGTCCTGCGCGGGCATGCCGAGTCCGCCGGGCTCGTCCAGGATGCGTGCCGCGGCCTCCGGGGTGAGGTACTGCCCCCGATAGGGGTCGTCCGGGTCGGGGTCGACGGCCCGCCGCGCGGCGACGGCCTCGCGCACCCGCGCCTCGACGGTCCCGAGCCGCTCCCACAGCGGATCGGCTCCGACGGACGGTTCCCCGGCACCGGTCATCGGCTCCACGGTGTACGTCACGGCTGCCGGTCCCCTCTGCGTCGCCTCCGCCCCGGTGCGGCCGGCCGGTCGCGCGGGCCGGTGAAGCCTTCGCCGCCGGGGTCGCCGGCCTCGGTGTAGCGCAGCCGGCGGCCGGGGCTCGCCTCCTCGCCCGTCCGCGCGGCGGCGGTGCGGACGACGAGGCCCTCGGTGACGGGCGGCGCGGCGGCCTTGGTGACCCCGGCGAGCGGGGCCTGGACCCGTACGCCGAGGGACGCCTTCATCTCGCCGCCGAGCGCGGACCAGACGTCCGCCGCGGCGGGCGCGTCCATGCCGGGCCCGGCGGTCTCCAGGGCGACGGTGAGGCCGAGTTCGGCGAGCGACCCGGTGAGCAGCCCGGCGGGCACGGTGTCGTGGGCCACCAGGGTGCCGAGCACCTGGGACAGCAGCCGGTGCTCGTCCTGCGGGCGGCTGGCCCACGCGGTGACGAGGTAGGTGAGCTGGAACCAGCGGGGCGGGGAGCGCCGGGCGACGAGGTGCCCGTCCTCGTCGTAGACCTCCCCGGCGCCCGCGCCGCGGCGTACGGCGTCCTCGCGGATGTCGTACAGGAACACACAGACGGTGGGGGCGCTGCGGCGGGCCGCCCAGTCGCGGGTGGGGGCGTCGAAGGCAACCTCGATGCCGGACGCCTCCAGGCCGCTCCCGGCGAGCAGCCGTCTGAGCCCTTCGTCGACCTCGTGGATCACCGGCGGGTCACCTCGTCCGGCGGCTGCACACTGCCGTTGACGACCAGGAAGTCGGTCTTCACCGGGGAGAACCCGGGGCCGCGGGCGGTGATGGTGCGCGGCCCGGTCTGGTCCTTGGCGAGGATGAGGAGCTGCCCGATGAACGTGCCGTCGGCCTTCGGGACCGTCGGCGCGGCGGCGGCGGTGATCCCCGGGTTCCACTTGAACCGGACGGGCACGCCCGGCGGGAAGTCCTTGCCGCGCACGGAGGTGACGAAGCCGGGCTTGCCGATCTCCGGCACGGCGATGATCTTCGGCTGGAGGATCCGGATGCGTTCCCTGGCGGTGTTGTCGCCCTTGTCCGCGTCCGTGCCGGTGGTGGTGAGCACGCCGGTGACCTGTCCGGTCATCGCCTTCCTGGGGCTGAGGACGACCCGGACGACGGTGCTCGCGCCCTGGGTGAGGTCGGGCAGCGCGCACACCCAGTCGGTGCCGCAGCCCGCGGGCGGCCCGCTGTTCGGCAGCCCGGCGGGCAGGCCGATCCTCAGCCGCAGCCCGGTGGCGAGCGCGTTGCGGCCGTTGCGGACGGTGTACGTCACGACGACCTTCCCGCCGACGTACCCGGGATTGGGCTGGGCCTTGACCGTCACCCCGGGTCCGGCGGCCGGCGCCTCGGGTTCGGCGGGCACGGTGGGCGGCGCGGTCGTGGGGGTCGGCGTCGGGGTCGGCGTCGGGGTGGGCGTGGGCGTGGGGGTCGGCGTCGGGGACGGCGACGAGGGCGGCGGGGTCGCCTCGACGACCGGGATCACGGTGCGGCCGGTGTTGTCGCCGGGATCCGGGTCGAGCACCGTGCCGGTGACCGACCAGTCGACGGGCGCGTCCCCCGGGGTGAGCCCGGTGAGCGTCACGTCCACCGGCACGGTGGTGCCGGGTTCCACCACGCCCAGGTCGCACTGGAGGGAGGCGGCCTCGCAGGTGCCGCCGGGCCAGGTGACGCCGGTGACCTGCACGCCGGCGGGGGGCACGAGGGTCAGGGTGGTGCCGGGCGAGGCGGCGGGGCCGTTGTTGACCACGTCGACCCGGACGGTGACGGAGTCGCCGACGGTGACCTCGGGCGTGGTGCCGGGCGCGGTGAGCGCGAGGTCCACGGACTGCTGGACGGCGGGTTCCTTCTGGCGGCCGGCGAGGTCGTCGGTGAGCGGGGTGACGGTGCCGGAGTCGACGTCCAGGAGGCTGAGCTTCTCGGGGCTGTTGACGGCGGCGTCGGCGCGCGAGCTGAACACGAGCCCGGTGCCGTCGGCGGTCCAGGCGGCGTCACGCGGCTGGTGCGGGCCGGTCGTGGTGGTGTCGGGCAGGTCCCGGCCGCAGGCGCCCGGCACTCCGCGCGCGGCGGTGGGCAGCAGCACCTGGCAGTCGGTGCCGTCCGCGGAGGTCAGCAGGAGGCCGTTCTCCTCGTCGATCTGTCCGGCGCCGTTCTTGCGGTTGAAGGCGATGTCGCGGCCGTCCGGGGAGAACGCGGGGCTGTCGTCGATGACCGCGCAGGCGCCGGGGCAGTCGAGGGCGCTCAGGTCGGTCTGCCGGGTCAGGTCGGCGACGGGCACGGTCCACACGTGCTTGTTGCCGCCGCCCCCGTCGATCTCCATGCTGCGGGTGAAGGCGAGGGTGGTGCCGTCGGAGGACCAGGTGGGCTGGGCGTCCTTGCCCTGGAGCTGCCCTGCGGGCGGGACGACCTCCCCGGTGACGGCGCCGGTGGCGACCTCGGCGATGAGGATGCGGCTGGCGCCCGCGGCGTCGCCCACCCCGCCGGGCGAGGTCCGGGTGAAGGCGAGGTACTTGCCGTCCGGGGAGAACGTGGGGTCGGTGTCCCAGTCGGTCGCGGCGCGCCCGTCGAGGTCCATCGGCGCCGCGTTCGTCCCGTCGGCGTCGGCCATCCAGATCCGCTCGATGCGGCCGTCGGCGCTGTCCTCGAAGCGGGTGAGGACGATCCGGCGGCCGTCGGGCGTGTAGTTCTGCCGCTCGGTCCACGGGTCGAAGCCGTCCGCGGGCTGGAACAGCGGGTCCTTCGCGGGATCGGTGTTGGTGTCGGCCGCGGGATCCTCCTCGAGGATCGTCAGGCCGAGGTCGCGGGGGTCGGAGCCGTCGGCGCGGGCGTCCTGGAGGGTCACCACGTGTCCGGTGGCCGCGGAGGTGCGCTCCACGACGGCCCGGCCGCCGTCCACGGTGCCGAGCCAGGTCGGCGCGAGCACGTCCCGGTCCTCGTTGAGCACCAGCGACGGCACCTGGTCGGAGTGGGCGGTGGAACGGAACACGTGGTCCCAGTCGCCCTCGCACTCACAGGTGATCTCGGGGCTGAGGAACACCAGACCGTCCCCGTCGGGCAGCCACGCTGCCCCGTGGGCCCGCCAGGTCGCCTGGGCGCCCGCGAACAGCGGCTCGTCGGCGCTTCCGTTGGTGATCCGCAGCCGGGGGACGGACTGCCCGTCCTCGGTCGTGGTGGCGGTGTACGCGATCCAGTCGCGGTTGACGTCGTCGTCGACGGGGTTCCAGGCGGGCTCGGAGGCCGTGCCGTTCGCCGGGCCGGTGAGCCGGGTGGCGGTGCCGCCGCTCAGGTCCCTCACGTAGATCTGCTGCCCGGCGAGGGTGTCGCTGTCGCTGGTGTACGCGATGCGCTGCCCGTCGGGCGAGACCGTCGGGTCCTCCTCGTTCGCGGAGGTGTCCGTCAGCCGGGTCAGTCCGGTGCCGTCGGTGCGCACCAGGTACAGGTCGCGCTGGGTGCCGCCGCCCAGGACGGCGGACGCGGCGGAGTCGAACACCACCGACCCTCCGTCGGGGGTGAGTTGGGGGTGCGCCGCGTCCATGCCGGTGGTGAGGCGCAGCACCGAGCCGTCGGCGGCCCGCAGATAGATCTGCGGGTTCTTCTCGTCGCGGCGGCTCGCGAACACCAATTGCTCGCCCAGGGCGGACGGCTGGGTGTCGTAGTGGGCCGGGCCCTCGCCGAACAGCGGGGTGCTGGAGGTGGTGGTGGCGACCTCGCCGAGGCTGCGGTGCCCGGTGCCGGCGTAGGCGACCCGGGTCTCCGCGCCGTCGGCCGCCGCCGCCTCGGCGCTGCCCGGTCCGGCCGCCGCGGTCACCCCGAGCAGGGGGATCAGCAGCAGGATCGAGGTACCGAGCCTCCCCAGGCGGTACCGGCCGCCGGGGCCAGCGGTTTCCATCACGGTCCCCTTTACGCAGTCTGGTGCGGCATCCGCCGGGCTCTCCAGGGGGCGACCCCCGGACCTGCGGCGGACGGAGCAGAAGAACAGGCCGGCTGAGGCGGCCTGGGCGGGCACCGCGCGGCACACGGACGCGGAAGGCGGCACGCATGCGCGGAAGATGCCCCCCACCACCCTCCCCCGGCCGTGCCCGGCACGGCAGGGCCGAGGGGCCGTACCCGGGGGAAGCGCGCGCTGCGCTTTCGGGCAACGGCCCCTTCCCGGGGGCCGGACAGGGCGGCTATATGAGCCCGTTGCGCAGGGCGTAGCCCACCGCGTGGGCGCGGTTGCGCAGTTGGAGCCGGGTGGTGATCTCGTGCAGCACGTTCTTGACGGTCCGTTCGGAGTACGAGGTCTTGCGGGCGATCTCCGCGGTGTCCAGGCCCTCCGCCACCAGGCGCAGCATCTCCGCCTCGCGGGAGGTGAGCGTGGACAGGGACACGGCGCCGGGGTCGAGGGCGGCGCGCTGGAGGCTGCCGACGTGGTGGAGGAGTTCGCCGAGCAGGTCGCCGGGCAGCACGCCCTCGCCGTTGGCGGTGGCCGTGACCAGCCGGACGAGCTGGTCCTGGTCGGCCTCGGAGCGGCGCAGCACCGCCGACACCCCGCATTCGATGACGCGTTGCAGTCCGCCGGCCCCGAGGGTGCCGATGACCAGACCGGTGCGGGTGGCGTTGTTGTAGCGCAGCCGGTTCAGCAGGGCGGCCACGTCGTCGTCGATGCCGTCCACGACGACGAGCGAGACCTGGGCCCGCTCGGCGTCGGCGTCGTCGACGAGTTCGGTCTCCGGGCGCTGGCGCAACTGCTGGACGACGCCCGCGCGCAGCACGGGGTCGGCGGCGTAGACGGCGACGGTGACCCGGGCGGGGCGGGCGGAGCGAGAGGTGCCGTGGATCGAGCCGTCCGGGACGAGTGCGCGGGTCGTGGCGTCGGACATGGCAGGGCCGATCTCCTCTGCTGCGCGGAACATGGGGGTACCCGTTTTCATGAGTCGGTGGGGGGCAGGGTGATACACGTGAGGCGACCATGGGCCGGTGGTCCACGCGAGGCGGCTCGCCACATTAAGAGCCCACTGTTACAACGGAGTTGACATGGGCTTGCCGGGCAACGAAGCTGCCCGCACATTGCCCTCCCGTTCCTCGCCGCCTGCCGGGACCCGCTTCTACGGTGGGCGCGTGACGCCTTCCGCAGCCTCTTCCGGTCCCGGTGCGCCCGGCCTCGACATCCCGGCCGTGACCGTGACGCCGGGTGACATCGCCACCACCACGCTGACCGTCCGCAACGACAGTGACATCGTCGAGGCGTACGACCTCACGGTCGCCGGCGATTGCGCCGACTGGACGACGGTGGAGCCCGCGCGCGTCTCCCTCTACCCGGGCACCTCCGAGACGGTGACGCTCACCCTGGCGCCGCCGCGTTCGCCGGAGATCCGCGCGGGCGAGGTCCCGCTCGGTGTGCGGGTGCTGCCCAACGAGCACCCCGAGTCGGTCAAGGTCCTCGAAACCACCGTGCACATCGGTGAGTTCCACGAGCTGCGCACCGAGCTGGCCCCGCGCCGCCGGCGCGGCTGGCTGCGCGGCCGGTATCTGCTGGCCGTCCGCAACCAGGGCAACACCCCGGTGCGGGTGGGCTTCACGCCCGGTCAGGCGGGCGAGGAGCTGGGCTTCACGTTCGCCCCGGCGGAGCCGGCGCTGGAGCCCGGTGAGTCGACGGAGGTCCGGCTGCGGGTCCGTACCGCCAAGCCGGTGTGGTTCGGCAACCCGGTGGTGTGGCCGTTCACGCTGGACACCCGGGAGACCGGGGAGCGGGCGGAGACGGTGGAGGCCCACCCGGCCGACGCGGCCGTGGCACCGTCCCTGGACGCGGAGTTCGTCCAGATACCGATCTTCCCGAAGTGGCTGCTGGCGGTGCTCGCCGCGCTGCTCGCGCTGCTGCTGGCGTGGTTCGCGCTGGTGCGTCCCGTGGTGCGCAGCGCCGCCGAGGAGGCGGCCACCGAGGCGGTCCAGCCGCGTCCCACCCCGGCCGACGGCCAGGCGGACGGCTCCTCCCCCGGCACGGGCACGGACAACCAGCCCGGCGGCGGCCAGGAGTCGGGCGCGCCGGGTTCGGGCAGCGGCGGCGGAGGCGGCTCGACCGGCGGCGGCACCGGTACGGGCGTGGGCCAGCAGAGCTCGGCGACCATCGACCTGAAGACGGGCACCGGGCAGACGAAGACGGGTACGTACAAGGTGCCGGAGGACACCGTCTTCGGGGTCACGGACATCGTCGTCGCCAACTTCCAGGGCGACGAAGGGGTGATGACGATCGACTTCGGCGACCGGAAGATCACCACGATCGCGCTGGAGACGTTCCGCAACCAGGACTACCACTGGGTCACCCCCATCAAGATCCCCGCGAACGACACGGTGACGATCAGCGTGACCTGCGCGAAGCCCGGCACACCGGCCACGGGTCGGCAGGCACAGGAGTGTCACGAGGTTCTCAATGTGAGCGGAGTGCTCAGCAGCTCCACAGAGTGAATTCGGATGCTCCTGTTCCGAGTTCATTGAACAGTTGTTCACTGTACTCGTAAAGCTCAGGGTCCCTTTCGGCCTGAAATCGACAACTCAGGGCTCAAAACAACGCCTGTCGATCAGAGGGCTACAGTCGGTCTCCGACCTCGGAGTGCGTGGAAAGGGACCGCCGTGCGGCTGCGCTGCGCTGTGCTCGACGACTTCCAGAACGTGGCGGCCGGGTGTGCCGACTGGCCGCCGGACGTGGAGCTCGTCCCCTTCCGTGAGCACATCGCCGACGAGGACGAACTGGCGCGGGCGCTCGCGGACTTCGACATCGTCGTCACCCTCCGCGAGCGCGTGCCCTTCCCCGCCGCCCTGCTCGCCCGGCTGCCCCGGCTGAAGCTGCTGATCGCCTCCGGCATGCGCAACGGCGCCATCGACCACACCGCCGCCGAGGCCCACGGGATCACCGTGTGCGGCACGGCGAGTTCCCCGACCCCGCCCGTCGAACTGACCTGGGCGCTGCTGCTCGGCCTGGCACGCGGTGTGGTCCAGGAGAACAACGCCCTGCGCGCGGACGGCCCCTGGCAGTCGACGGTCGGCGCCGACCTGCACGGCCGCGCCCTCGGTCTCCTCGGCCTCGGCCGGATCGGCGCCCGGGTGGCGCGCGTCGGCCTCGCGTTCGGCATGCGGGTGACCGCCTGGAGCCACAACCTCACCCCGGAGCGCGCCGCCGAGGAGGGCGTCGAACGCGCCGCGGGCCTGGAGGACCTGCTGCGCGAGAGCGACTTCGTCTCCGTCCACCTCGCCCTCGGCGACCGCACCCGCGGTCTGCTCGGCGCCGCCGAACTGGCCCTGCTCAAGCCGACCGCCTACCTGGTCAACACCTCCCGCGCGGCCATCGTCGACCAGGAGGCCCTGCTCGCCGTGGTGCGCGAGGGCCGGATCGCGGGCGCGGGCGTGGACGTCTTCGACCGTGAGCCGCTCCCCGCCGGCCACCCCCTGCGCACGGCCCCCCGCCTCCTCGCCACCCCTCACCTCGGCTATGTCTCCGAGGCCAACTACCGCACGTACTACGGCCAGGCCGTGGAGAACATCCAGGCCTGGCGGGCGGGTTCACCGCTACGGCGGCTGCCGTGACCGCCGGAGCCGGTCGGGCGGCGACCCCGGCGTACGCCCGCCGGCAGATCCCCGCGCCGCGCGGTGGATGGCCCGGGTTCCACCAGATGGCGGCGGAGCGTCACACGGCCGGTCCCTCTGTCCTCGCACCGGCCGCCCGTCCCGGACGAAGGTGCGCAGGACCTGGTCGGCACGCGTAGCCGGTACCGCCTCCCTCGCCGTCGGCGGTCACCGCGCCCTGCTCGCGCAGCCGCGGCAGCGCGAGGGCGGTCTCCTCGACGGGCAGGCCGGCCGGGCCCCGGCGGGAACGAAGCGAATTCTCCCCCCGTGATCCGGCCCGGCTGTTTCCTGTTCAAAAAGGGTGATCCCCCCGTCCTCGCCGTGACCAGCCGTGAGCGGCGGCGTTGTAGGGGAAGTGCGACGGCGCGTCCTGCCGGCGCACTCCTCGAATCAAAGGAGAACGTGATGTCTCGCATCGCGAAGGCTGCCGGTGTCGCCCTCGGCGCCGGTGCCGTGGCGCTCGGCAGCGCCGGTATGGCCCTGGCGGACGCGGGCGCCCAGGGTGAGGCCGTCCACTCGCCCGGCGTCGGGTCGGGCAACGTCGTGCAGGTCCCGGTCCACATCCCGGTCAACGTGTGCGGCAACACCGTCGACGTCATCGGCCTGCTGAACCCGGCCTTCGGCAACAGCTGCGCCAACGTCAGCGACGGCCCGGACGACAAGGGCGGCTACGGCTACGGCGGCTGACGCCGCCTCACCCCCCGCGTAGGGCGGAGCCCCGGCACTCCGAGCGCCGGGGCTCCGCCGCGTCCGCGCACCGCCGCGGGCGTCACCCGTACCGGTAGATCCCGCTGACGTCCTCCAGCGAGTCCGGGGTCACGTCCCAGGGCGGCAGTTTCTCCAGCCGGGCCACGATCCGGCCGTGCTGCGCGTTGCCGGGGCCGGGCGGTGTCGCGGGCAGGTAGCGGGGGCCGCCGTGGCGTCGCTGCCAGCGGTCCCAGCACAGGTCGATGAAGGCGTGGTGCATCCAGAAGACGGGGTCGTTGACGGACGCGCCGCCGAGCATGGCGCCGCCGACCCAGCGGTGCACCCGGTTGTGGGTGCGCCAGGCGCTGGGCCCGCTCCCCCGCGACCAGCCCTCCAGCCGGTTGCGGAACCCCTTGGCGGACGTGGAGTCCCAGGGCGCGACGTCGTAGACCGGGTCGTCCAGCGCCGTCTCCAGCTCGGCCCGGGTGGGCAGTTCGATCGGGTCACGGGAGCGTCCGAGGTCCCGGGTGAGGTACTCCCCGCTGGTCACGCCCTCCCGGATGGTCCAGTCGCCCGTCCGGTAGGCGAACGGCCCGGTCGTCACCTGCCGGTCCGCGAGCCGCCCGTCGCCGCCGAGCAGATCCGCCGTCCAGGGCGCGGCACCGGCCCTGCGGTCCTTGGTCCAGTCCCAGTACGGGACCGTCACCGAGGAGTCGACGCGCCGCAGCGCCCGCTCCAGGTCCAGCAGGAACCGCCGGTGCCAGGGCAGGAAGGACGGCGCCATGTGGGCCGTGCGCAGTCCGCCCTCGCCGTCGGTGACGTAGAAGTCGATGTGCATCCGGACGAACTCGTCGTACTCGCCGCGCCGCTTGATCTCCAGGAGCGCCTTCACGAACCGCCGCTTCTCGGCGGCCGTGAGCGTGGCGGCGTTCTTACGGATGTACGCCATGGTGTCCCCCCATGTCCATGCCGCTCATGTCCGCGTTCCTCATGTGGGTCTCGCGCAGCTGCTCCCCGGGGGCGAGTTCGTCGACGGCGCCGCGCGCCGCTTCCAGGGGGGTCGCGTAGGACCGGTAGTGGTCGACCATGCTCAGCCAGGTGCCGTCGGCGCGGCGCATCAGGTGCAGCGGGCGGCCGTCGACGGTGACGTGCCACTCGGCGGCGCCGAAGGTACGGCCCGCGGTGGTCCTGACCCCGCGGATACGGCGGCCTCGGTACGTCTCGTCGAAGACGGGTTCGGTGAGGTCGTCCGCGCGCCTCGGCGGCCGGGACGCGGCGACGACCGGGGCGAGCGCCAGGGCTCCGGCCGCGGCGAGCAGCCCGCGCAGCAGGTCCCGTCTGCCGCGCACCGGGGCGGATCTCGGCTCGCCCTGCGCCCCTACGGCCACTCCGCCGACACTCACGACCATCGTGTGCTCCTCGTCCGGTTCGGTTGATCCGTACCGGTAACCGCGAAGGAGCCCGCACGGTCACCGTCGGTGGGCCATGCGGGCTCCCGGGAGCGGGCGGGCTCAGAGGCCGGGGCCGGTCACCACGTTCGCGGCGGGCACCGTCTGCAGGAGCGGCGTGAGGACGCCGACCTGCGGGAGCTTCGGCTCGGGCATCCCGTAGTTGTCGGCGCCCGGCGCGGTCAGCGGGGCGTCCAGGGTCAGGCCCGGGGCGAGCGTCCTGAGGTCGGCGGCCTCGGTGCCCACGCCGACGTGGTCGAAGTCGTCGCCGAGGAGCCGCGGCAGCGGGGCGCGCAGGTCGGCGCCGGGCAGCCCGCCGGAGACGGGCAGCTGCGGGATGACCCGCTCGGGGATGAGCCGCCCCTCGACGTACTGCGGGCCCTCGGGCGCGCCGGGCGTCGGCAGCGGGATCTCACCCGCGAGGGTGGGCAGTTCCACGCCCAGGGAGTTCTCGACGCCCTGCAACGGCACCGGTACGGGGACCGTCTCCACCGCCGCGGCGGGGGTCGCGGTGGCGCCCACCGCGGCGGCGACGCCCGTGAGCAGGGCGGCAAGGGTTCCTCGGGTGGTCGACTTCATCTCAGGCACGGTCCCTTTCAGGATTCGGTGGGCTCAACGTCCGTACCGCGTAACGACCCCGGAGCGCCCACCAGCGCACAATTCCCCCGGGTGCCGCAGTAGTACGACGGCTCGGTAGTACGACCGGCCCGCTGCCGGGTCCCGCCGAGCCGTCGTGCGCCGCGCCGGCCGGGTCAGCCGCGCAGGCTGCGCGCCGGGAGGACGACGTGGGCGGCGGCGTTGAGCGTCTCGTCGGCGCCCGCGAAGGCGGCGAGGGCCTCGGGCTCGACGGGCCTGCCGGGGGCGGCGTCGGGCCAGGGGCGGGTGGTGAACACGAAGTAGGCGAAGCCGCGTTCGGCGACGGCCTCCAGCCACTCGGCGGGCGGGATGCACTGGGCGTTGAAGCCGGGCATGTTGACGACGGCCGTGCCGGCCTGGACGAGCAGGCTGACCGGCAGGCTCGGGCGGGAGTTGCCGTCGACGAGGTCGCCGCCGACGGGCAGTCCGTTGTTCTCCAGCAGCGCCTCCACGGCGGCCGTGGAGGCCTCCGGGCCGGCCGCCGCGTCCCCGAGGGTGTAGGCGAGGAGGTAGGGCATGTCGCCGTCGGGGGCCTCGCCGCTCCAGGCCATGACGACGAGCGTGCCGAGGTCGGCGGCGTTGAAGGGGCGGGTTTCGCTTGAGGTTGAGGTCACGGCGCGACCATATCGACGGCCCCGAACGGCCCCTGACCCGTTCTCACCCGACCGGGCGACGTCCCGCACGCGGTCCACACGAACGAGGGATATTCCTTCGAACAGCACGAGAAAATAACACGGGAAAGCGAGTGGCGGGGCACGGAAAAGGACCCTTTCCGGGCGCCGGGACGGCGCGAGGAAAGGGCCCTGATCCGAAAGGGGACCGGCAATGGGCCCGGTATGGGTCCGGTATCGGGCGCGGTAATCGGCCCGGTGCCGCGTCAGTTCTGCAGCGGCAGACCGCCGAGCAGCCCGCTGGAGTTCAGCGCACCGGTCGCGCCGTTCACGGTGCTGAGGACGGAGTCCTTGTTCTCGGTGTCGAGGGCGTTCGACTGGTGCTGGAGCGGCATCGCGTCGGCGAGCTCGTACTGACCGGCGGCGAGCGTGTTCAGGGCGCCGTTGAGGCTGGTGGGCGTGAGGTCGGCGGTGCCGGCGGCGAACGCGGGCGCGGCGGCACCGGCGATCACGAGGGAACCGGCGACGACAGCGGCAGCCTTCAGGGACTTCATCATGTTCCTTTCGGAGAATTTCCTGACGCCGTGCCTAACGATGATCGACCGGACCGGAAACTCCGCGCGCAGAAAGTTTCTGCAACCGGCTCCGCGGGATTGCGCTCCATGGAAAAGCAGGAGAAAACGATAAGAAAACAGAACGGCCGTCGCGCCGGCCCCGCGGGGGGACCGGCGCGACGGCCGGGACGTGAGGGCCGGGGCGTGAGGGCCGGGGCGGGCCGGCCGCCCCGGACGCCTCAGGAGGTCGGCAGCAGACCGCCGACGGCCGGCACCGAGCCGGTGGGCACCGGCAGCGCGTCCGTCGGCACCGGCAGCGCATCCGTCGGCAGTCCGCCCGTCGGGAGCGCGTCCGTGGGCAGCGCGTCCGTGGGCAGCGGCACCGGGAGCGGCAGCGGCAGACCGCCGCCGAGCAGGATGGCGACGATGGCGCTGACGAGGCTGGTCAGCACGCCCTGGGCGGCGGGCACGACCTTGGCCGGGTCACCGCCGGTCGCCGCGGCCAGGAGGTCAGTGACCGCTTTCTGCAGCGCGCCGAGCGCGTCACCGACCGCGTCGGCGGACGGCGCCTTGGAGTCGTCGCTCTTGCTGGTGGGCAGCGGCAGCGTCGGCAGCGGCACCGGGGTCGACGGCAGGGCGGGCGTGGCGGGGACGGTCGGGGTCGCCGGGGTGGCCGGGGTCGTGGGCACCGGGACGGGCGCCGCCGAGGTGACCTTGCCGATGGCGTCCGTGACCTTGCCGCCAAGGTCGGTGGCCTGCTCGGGGGTGAGCTGGCCGTTGTCGGCCTGGAGGGCGGCGGTGAGCAGACCGGCGACGGGGGCGAGTACGCCTCCGAGGTCGCCGAGACTCTTGACCTGGGCGAGCAGCGCGTCCGCACCGGGGACGGGCGCCTTGGCCGCCGCCTCGATGCGCTCACGCTTCGTCTCGTGGTCGACGGCCGTCGCGGCCGGACCGGTGATGCCGACGAGGAGAGCGGCAGTCACTGCGGCTGACGCCATACGCCGTGCGGACAGAGCACGCATGAAAGTTCCCTTTCTTGGGGGACGGAACTTCTGCCCACCGTGAAAGCGCTCACCACGCACCGCAACCGATTGACCACACCGGGTGATAACAGGTTGATCCCCCCGGTTCGCATCTGCCCTGGTGAGACCCCTCGCCAGGGCGCGCGCACCGCGTCCGCCACCCCACCCCCCATTCGGGGGAACGCGAAACCGGCCGCCCTCACGTGGAGGCTCCACGGGAGGGCGGCCGGCACAGGGGTTGCGCCGCGACCTCAGTCGTTGACGCAGGTGTTGCCGAAGGCCGGGTTCAGCAGGCCGATGACGTTCACGGTGTTGCCGCAGACGTTGACCGGGACGTGGACCGGAACCTGGACGACGTTGCCCGACAGCACGCCCGGGGAGTGGGCGGCAGCGCCCTGCGCGCCACTGTCGGCGGCGGCGATGCCCGCGCCGCCCGCAACGGCCGCGGCGGCAACGGAGGTAAGGACCAGGCCCTTCGCGATACGCGACATGGAGAGGTGCTCCTTGGGTTGACACAAACACCCGGGCGGATGCCCGGCGCTGTGTCAACGCGTGGCACGCACGCGGGTTGTGCCGCCAAAGGGGTGATCCCGGAAAGCGAAGGCATTCACCATTCCGACACAGTTGTCCGGTTTCGGTGGATTAATACGGATAGCAGCTAGAGTTGCGGATCTCCCGACGCACCCCTACAGCCAGCACATCGCACTCATCGACTCCCTGTGCCGGACTCGATGACACGCCCTTCCCGGAAGGTCACCCCGGTCATGCGTCCATCTCCGCGTCCGCTGCTGCGCCGAGCGACGGTGGGAGCCCTCGCCCTAGCCACCATCGCGGCGGCAGCCCCTTCCCCCTCTCCCTCCCCCGAGGCCGAACGGCTGCCGTTCGCCGAACGCCACCACGCCCTCCAGCACGGCGGGTTCGTCCGCGCGGCCAACTCCTCGATCAGCTGCCGGGCCACCAAGGCCCAGTCCGCCTGCCCCGCGGCCCGCGAGGGCGGGAAGGCGGTCAACGGCGCGTTCGACATGTTCTACATCGACGTCGACTCCGACCCCAACACCTACAACTCCTCGCGCGCGGAGGTCCGTCTGCCCGAGGGCGCCCGCGCCACCTACGCCCGGCTCTACTGGGGCGGCAACCTCCGCGTGGGCGAGCAGAAACCGCCCAAGGACAACGGCCGGGTGCTGATCGCCGAACCGGGCGGCCAGTACAAGCAGGTCCTCGCCGACACCACGGTCGGCCACCGCACGGCCCAGGGCATGGACGCCTTCCAGGCCTCCGCCGACGTCACCGACCTGGTGCGGTCCAGCGGTTCGGGTCTCTACACCGTCGCCCAGGTCAACGTGGCGATGGGGAGGTCGGCCGCCGGCGCCTGGGGCGGCTGGACACTGGTGGTGGCGTACGAGAAGGCGGACGAGCCGCTGCGCCATCTGGCCCTGTGGGACGGCTTCGACACGCTGCGCGGGGGCCGGGACGTTCGGCTGAACGGTGTCGGTTTCCCCGCGGGGGCCACCGGCCGGGCCGGGCTCGTCGCCTACGACGGCGACCGCGGTCGAACAGGGGACTCGCTCACTGTCGAGACCGGGCACCGCGCCCCGGTCGCCCTGACCGACGCCGCCAACCCCCGTACCGACGTACTGAATTCGACGATCTCCGAGCCCGGGCAGCAGCAGCCGCGCCGGGTACCGGCGTACGCGAACACCCTCGGCTACGACTCCGACGTGTTCGATCTCGGCAAGGCGCTCGGGTCCGGTGGTGACCGTCTGGCCTTCCGGCTCGTTTCCGAGAAGGACGCGGCCTGGGCCGGCGCGCTCTACGTCGCCGTCGACGCCCAGCGGTGAGGCGCGTTCCCGCCCGTCCCGAGAGCCGTTTGTGAGCGAGGAAACCGCGCAATGCACCAGCCAGTCAGCGACCCCCGGCCGCGGGTCCTCCACGTTACGCAGCCCGTGGACGGCGGGGTCGCCCGTGTCGTGACGGACCTGGTGCGGGCCCAGCTCGGCGCCGGGGCACGGGTCGCGGTCGCCTGCCCCGGCGGCGGCCTCGCCGACCGGCTCGGGGCACTCGGCGCGGATGTACGGCCCTGGCGGGCGACGCGCTCGCCGGGACCGTCGCTGCCCGGCGAGGTGCGACGGCTCGCACGGCTGATCGACGAGGTACGTCCCGAACTGGTGCACGCGCACAGCGCGAAGGCCGGACTCGCCGCACGGCTCGCCGTCCGCGGCCGGGTCCCGACCGTGTTCCAGCCGCACGCCTGGTCCTTCGAGGCGGTCGGCGGCCCGACGGCCGCGCTGGCCCTGCGCTGGGAACGCTGGAGCGCGCGCTGGGCCTCCCGGGTGGTGTGCGTGAGCGAGGCGGAGCGCGCGACCGGCGTGCGCGCCGGGATCGCCGGACGGTGGGACGTCGTCCCCAACGGCATCGACCCGGTCCGTTTCCGCCCCGCCGCGGCACCCGCCGCGCGGGCGGCCCTGCTGCCGGACCTCGCGCCGGACGCCCCGCTCGTGGTGTGCGTGGGGCGGCTGTGCCGGCAGAAGGGCCAGGACGTCCTGCTGCGGGCCTGGGACGCGGTCCTGACCCAAGTGCCGGGCGCCCGGCTGGTGTTCGTCGGCGACGGACCCGACCGCACCCGGCTCGCCGCGCACGCGCCGGAGTCGGTGCGGTTCGCCGGATCGGTCACCGACCCCGTGGCCTGGTACCGGGCAGCCGATCTCGTCGTCCTGCCCTCGCGGTGGGAGGGCATGGCGCTGGCGCCGCTGGAGGCGATGGCGTGCGGGCGGCCGGTGGTGGTGACGGACGTGGACGGCGCGCGGGAGAGCCTCCCGCCGGCGCTCGCCGCACGGTGCCTGGTGCCGCCGGACCGTCCCGCGCCGCTCGCGGACGCCGTCGCCGCTCTGCTGCTCGATCCGCCGGGGCGCGCGTCGCTCGGCACCCAGGGCCGGCGGCACGTCCTGGACACGCACGACGTACGGCACATGACCGAGGCGGTGGCGGGCGTGTACCGCGAACTGCTCGACCCGGCGGGTGACGTGATCCCGGCCGGGTTCACCGAGTACAGGGAGTCCATCCACTCGTGACCGCGGAAAGCACCCTTCCCTCGCCCGGCGGGCAGCCACGGAATCCCGGTTCCTCGGCCGTCTCGGTCCTCACGCCACGCGGTGTCGGCGCCGGTTTCCGGTTCCCCGCGCGGCGCCCCCGGCCCCGGCCCGCCGCCTCGCCCGTACCGCTCCTCGCCGCGGACCTGGCCGCCGCGCTGCTGGGCACCCTCGCCCTGACCGGCACCGCCCACCAGCCGCTGCTGGCCGCCCTGTCGGTGGCCGCGTCGATACTGCTGCGCCCGCAGGCGCGGCGCGCGGCGCCCGGCATGCTCGACGAACTCCCCGTGGTCTGCGGCCGGATCGCGGTGTCCTGGCTGGCCCTGGCCGCGCTGCTCGCGGCCTACGCCCCGCGGCACGCGCTGCCCGCGACGGCCCTGGCCGCCGGGTTCCTCGTCCAGTCGGCGGCGGCCCTCGCGGCCCGCGCCCTCGTGCACTGGCGGCACGGTGCCGCGCTGCGCGCCCGGCCCCGGGCCGCCCTCGTCATCGGCCCCGCCTCCACCGCGCAGCGCGTGGCGGCCGGCGTGCTGCGCCATCCGCGGTGCGGGGTGCGGCCGGTGGGGGTCGTCACCGAGGAACCCGACGGCAGCGAGGGCCTGCCCGTGCTGACCCGGGGCGAGGAGGTCGAGCGGGCGATCGTCCAGAACGGCGTCCGGGACATCCTCGTCGTGCACCCCTCGGTGCGGTCCGAACAGGGGCCGCTGCTCAGGGCGTTGGCCGAGTCCGGGTGCGCGGTGTGGGAGGTGGACGCCGACTCCCCGTCGTACGCCTCGCGCGATCTGCTCGCCGGGTTCGCCTGCCGCCGTCTCGACCTCGGGACGCGGCGGCGCGGCAGCTTCGGCAAGCGGATGCTGGACGTGGGGGTCGCCGGGACGCTGCTGCTGCTGGTCTCCCCGCTGCTCCTGCTGTGCGCGGTGGTGCTGCGACTGGCCGACGGACGCGGGGTGGTGTTCCGGCAGGAGCGCATCGGCAAGGACGGGCGGCCCTTCACGCTGCTGAAGTTCCGCACCCACCGCCCCGTCGACGAGCATGAGGCGGCGACCCGTTGGAGCGTCGCGAACGAGTACCGGATGCCCTGGTTCTGCCGTTTCCTGCGCCGCTCCTCGCTGGACGAGCTGCTCCAGCTGTGGAACGTCGTCCGCGGCGACATGAGCCTGGTCGGTCCACGCCCCGAACGCCCCTACTTCGTCTCGAAGTTCAGCCAGACCTACCCGGGCTACGCGGCCCGCCACCGTATGCAGACCGGCATCACGGGGCTCGCCCAGATCCACGGGCTGCGCGGCGACACCTCGATCGAGGACCGGGCCCGCTTCGACAACGCGTACATCGACAACTGGTCGCTGTGGCAGGACGTCTGCATCCTCGCCCGCACGGCCGCCACACTCGTACGGCCGACGGGGAGCTGACCGATGAGGCTGCCGCAGGTACTCCCGGTCGTCCCGGTCATCGCGGTCATCGCCCTGCTGGCCCTGCCGCTCGGACCGGGCGGCGAGGGCGGCGCGGGCCCGGCCGACGCGCTCTCCGCGCTGATGGTCCTGTACTGCGCGGTCCTCCTCCTGCGGCACCGGCGCCGTCCCCTGTCGCGCACGGCCGGCGTGATCCTGGGCCTGCCCGTGGTGGGCCTCGCGGTCGCCGCGGTGAACGCATCCTCCCCCGGCGCGGGGGTGACGGGCATGGGCCGCTACCTCCAGATCTTCGTGCTCGTCCCGGCGGCCGTCCTGCTGCTGATCCGCGACCGCCGCGACTTCCGGCTGCTCGCCTGGTCGTTCGTCGGGCTCGCGCTGTGGCAGGGCGCGGTCGGCGTGCACCAGTTCGTGACCGGGACCGGCGCCTCCTACCAGGGGCAGACCATCCGCGCGGTCGGCACCTTCGGGGCGCAGGACGTGATGGGCATGGCGACGGTCGTCTGCTTCGGCCTGGTGTGCGCGGTGGGTCTCGCGCTCGGCCGTACCCCGCTGCGGCACCGGGTGGCCGCGGCCTGCTGCGCGGGCGCGCTGCTGGTGCCGCTCGCCGTGTCCTTCAGCCGGGGCGCCTGGATCGCCACGGCGGTGGCGTGCTCGGCGCAGCTGGTGCTGGCCGGGATGCGCCGGGCGCTGAAGGCGGGGGCCGTGGTGGCCGCGCTGGGCGTGATCCTGGTCGGCGGCTTCGGCGTGGGCTCCGCGATGCTCCAGGAGCGCGTCGACAGCATCGTCCAGGTCGCCGACGCGCCCGACCAGTCCGTCACCGACCGCTACACGATGTGGGCGGCGGCGATCGGCATGTGGCGCGAACAGCCGCTGACCGGCGTCGGGTTGAAGGGCTTCCCCGAGCACCGGGACACCAACGCCTCGCTCGCCCTGTCCGCGGGCAGCGACACCGAGGGCGCGGGCGCCGCGTTCCGCGTGCAGCCGCTGCTGTCCCCGCACAACATGTACCTGCTGGTCCTCGCCGAGCAGGGCCTGATCGGGCTGCTCGCCCTCGCGGGCGGCTGGCTGGCCCTGCTGGTCCTCGGACTGCGCGGCCTCGCGCGGGTGAGACGGTCGGGCCCCGGCCTCGACTGCGGACTCGTCGCCTGCGGCCTGCTCGCCTGGCAGCTCACCGACTTCATGTACGCCGACATCGGCGGCCCCTCGACGGTCCTGACCGCCGTCTGCCTCGGGCTGGCCGCCTGGTGGGGCCTGGCCGGCGGCGACCGCCCCGGGCCCCTCCCGGCGCCGGCTCCCGTACCCCTGCGACCGGCGGAGGCGGCGGCCCGATGACGGTGACGCCACCCTCGACGGGCCCCGAACTCGGCTCGGACGGCCCCACCCCCCGCATCCCCCGCGCCACCGGAAGACCGGCCCCGCCCGCCCCCACGCTCCCGGAGCCCCTCTCCCCCGGGGCATCCGCCCCCACGGGCCCCGCCGCACCGGCGTCGACCGGACCGGTCACCACCCCGGCCGGGCCCACCACGTACGGACTCGCCGCCCCGAGGGCGGCCTCCGCCGGGGCGTCCGCGCCGGACGCGATCGCCGGCAGGCCCCCCGCCCCTCCCGTCGAGCGCCCCGAACTCACCTCCCCCTCCCGGGGTTTCCTCGCCAAGGCGGCGCTCGTCACCGCTGTGCTGACCGCGGCCGGGGCGCTGCTCGGGCTGGTGCGGGACCAGGCGCTGGCGCGGCTGTTCGGCGCGGGGAGCGAGACGGACGCGTTCCTCGTCGCGTGGACCGTCCCGGAGTTCGCGGCCACCCTCCTCATCGAGGACGGGCTCGCCTTCGCGCTGGTCCCCGCGTTCTCCCTGGCGCTGGCCCGGCGGGCGCAGGGCGCCCCCGGCGACCCGGTGCGGGCACTGGTGGCGGGCACGCTGCCCAAGCTGTCGCTGGCGTTCGTCGCGGTGTCCGCGCTGCTGGTCGGTGCGGCGCCCTGGGTCGTGGAGGCGCTGGCGCCCGGCCTGCCGGACCCCGCGCTCGCCGTCGACTGCACCCGCCTCACCGCGATCTGCGTCCTCGGCTTCGGCCTCGCGGGCTACTTCAGCGCGGCGCTGCGCGCCCACCGCCGCTTCCTCGCCCCGGCCGCGATCTACGTGGCGTACAACACCGGCATCATCACGTCGATGTTCGTGCTGGGCGGGCACTGGGGCGTGCGCTCGGCGGCGGTCGGGGTCGCCCTCGGCGGCGGGCTGATGGTGGCGATCCAGCTCCCCCTCTTCGTCAGGGAGCTGTGCCGCCGCAGGACCGACGCCGCGCGGCCCGCCGCCGCCTCCTCGGACTCCTCGGGCTCCCTGGACTCCTCCGGCTCCCTGGACTCCTCCGAATCCCCGGACTCCTCCGCCCGCGCGGTCACCGGCGCGCTCGTCGCCACCGTGCTGCTGTTCGCGCTGTGCCGGCAGTCCCAGACCCTCATCGAACGGTTCCTCGCCTCCACGCTCGACGCGGGCGCCATCTCGCACCTGAACTACGCGCAGAAGATCGCCCAGATCCCGATGACCCTGTCGATGATGCTGTGCACGGTCACCTTCCCGGTCGTCGCGCGCGCCCTCGCCGACGGTGACGTCGACCGGGCCCGCAGCCGGGTGGAACGCGACCTCGCGCTCGCCACCTGCATGCTGCTGCTCGGCGCGGCGACCGTCATCGCCTGCGCCCCCCAGCTCGTCGAACTCCTCTTCCAGCGCGGCGCGTTCACCGCCCGGGACACGGAGGCGACGGCGGACGTGATGCGGGTGTACGCGCTCGGCCTGCTCGGCCAGACCCTCACCGGGGTGCTGGTGCGGTCGTACTTCTCGGCCGCCCGCCCGAGCTGGTACCCGGTGGGCGCGATGGCCCTCGGCATCGTCGCCACGTCCTGGATCGGCACCTGGGCGGTGGGCCCGTGGGGGGTCATCGGCATCGCCGTCGCCAACGCCGCCGGGATCACCGTGACCGCCGTGGTGCTGCTGGCCGGGATGGGCGCGCGCAGCGTCCCCGTCCGGCGGCGGCTGGTGCTGCGGGAGCTGAGCCGACCGCTGCGGGCCGCCGTGGTCGCGACGGTCGCCGGAGCGTTCGTCGCCGGGCGGCTGCCGGGCCCCCTGCCGGGACTGCTGGCGGGCGGCGCGACCGTCACCGCCGTGTTCCTGCTGCTCGCCTGGGCGCTGGACGCCCAGGGTGTCGTACCCGCCCTCCGATCCGTACGCACCGCAACGAGAAGGCTGACGCATGGCCGTACGCGCTGAGACCCCCACCGCCCCGTGGATCGCGATGTACCACTCCGTCGGTGACCCCTCCGACGACCCGTACCGCATCACCGTCGCCCCCGAACGCCTCGACCGCCAGCTGACCTGGCTGCGCCGCCGCGGCCTCAGGGGCGTCTCCGTCGCCGAACTGCTGGCCGCGCCCCGCCGCAGGGGCCTGGTCGGGCTCACCTTCGACGACGGCTACGCAGACTTCCTCACCGGCGCCCTGCCCGTCCTCACCAGCCACGGCTTCGGCGCCACCCTCTTCGCGCTGCCCGGCCGGCTCGGCGGCGAGAACGCCTGGGACCCGCTCGGCCCGCGCAAGCCTCTGCTCACCGCCGAGGGCGTCCAGGAGGCCCACCGGGCGGGTGTCGAGATCGGCTCGCACGGCCTCACCCACCTCGACCTCACCCGCACCGACGACCTCCGGCTCAAGGCCGAACTCGTCGAGAGCCGGGTCGCGCTGGAGGAGCTGACCGGCGCCGGCGTCGACGGGTTCTGCTACCCGTACGGGACGCTCGACGAGCGCGCCGTCGACGCCGTGCGCGAGGCCGGCTACCGGTACGCGTGCGCCATCGACCCGGGCCCGATCGACAGCCCGCTCGCCCTGCCCCGCGTGCACATCGGGCAGAACGACACGAGCCCGCGCCTGCATCTGAAGTACCGGCTGCACCGCCTGCGCCGCCGCCCCGTCGAGGGGATGTGAGATGAGGGCCCTGCACGTCATCACCGGCCTCGGCGTCGGCGGCGCCGAACAGCAACTGCGGCTGCTGCTGCGCCATCTGCCGGTCGACTGCGACGTCGTGACGCTCACCAACCCGGGCACGGTCGCCGACGGCCTGGTCGCGGACGGGGTGCGGGTCACGCATCTGGGCATGGCGGGCAACCGGGACCTGGCCGCGCTGCCCCGCCTGGTCCGGCAGATCAGGGCGGGCGGCTACGACCTCGTCCACACCCACCTGTACCGGGCCTGCGTGTACGGCAGGCTCGCCGCGCGTCTCGCCGGGGTGCGCGCGGTGGTCGCCACCGAACACTCCCTGGGCGACTCGCAGATGGAGGGCCGCAGGCTCACCCGCGGGGTGCGCGGCCTGTATCTCGCCAGCGAGCGCCTGGGCCGTTCCACGGTCGCCGTCTCCCCCACGGTCGCCGACCGGCTGCGCCGCTGGGGTGTGCCGGAGCCCCGTATCGAGGTCGTGCCCAACGGCATCGACCTGCCCCGCTTCCGCTTCGACCCGATCGAGCGGCTGCGCACCCGGCGCCGCCTCGGCCTGCCCGAGGACGCGTACGTCGTCGGCGGCATCGGCCGGCTCGCCGCCGGCAAACGCTTCGATGTGCTGATCCGCGCGCTGGCCCGGCTGCCCGAGGACTGCTGGCTGCTGCTGGTCGGCGGCGGCGCCGAGGAGAGCGTGCTGCGCCGCACCGCGCGCGAGGCCGGGGTCATGGACCGGGTGCTGTTCACCGGCGAACGCCCGGCCGTCCCCGACGGCTCCCCCGGGCCCGGTCTGCCCGCCCTCGCCGCCGCGATGGACCTGCTGGCCTCGCCGTCCCCGGAGGAGGCGTTCGGGCTGGCGGTCGTCGAGGCGCTGGCGTCGGGACTGCCCGTGCTCTACGCCTCCTGCCCGGCCGTCGAGGACCTGCCCGCGCCCGCGGCGCCCGCGGCCCGCCGGGTGCGGGGCGGGGACGAGGAGTTCGCGCGCGCGATCGCCGCCGTCCGCGCCGGGGGTCCGCGTCCGCGCACCGCGCCCGACGCCGCCCACCACTACTGCATCACCCGCAGCGCCGCCCGGCTCATGGACGTCTACGCGGCCGCGGCCAGCCCATCGTCGTCACCCCAGGGAGTCAGCAGCTCATGACCGAGAACCCCACCGGACCCCAGCGCCCGGCCCCCCTCACCCGCGCCCGGGCGCTCCCGGCCTGGTCCCTGCTGGCGGCCGGTGCCGTCGCCGGCGGGCTGCTCGGCGGGGCGTACGGGCTGGTGAAGGCGCCGACGTACACGGCGACCAGCTATGTCGTCGCCGTCCCCACCGAGAAGTCCGACCCGGCGTCCGCGCTCGGCTTCGCGCAGGCGTACGGCCGGGTCGCCACCCAGCTCGCGGTCCTCGGCGACGCGCAGGTCTGGGCGGGTGTGCCGGTGAAGACGCTCCAGTCGAACGTGCGGACCGCGACCTCGCCGGACGCGCCGATGGTGTCCATCACGGCGACCTCCTCGCGCGCCGACGTCGCCGCCGACATGGCCAACGCGGTCGCCCGGGCCCTGACCCGGCACGCGGACACCGCGCAGAGCGCCACCAACGTCGAACTCCAGCAGTTCGCCCGCGCGGTGAAGCCCGGCGCGCCCTCCTCGGCCTCGCCCGCGCTGACCGGGCTGGTCGGGGCGAGCGCGGGCGGGCTGCTCGGCGGTCTGGTGCTGCTGGTGCGGCCCCGGCGCACGCGCGGCGGCGAGGAGCGTGTCGCGGCCTCGGTGCCGGGCCCGGCCGTGGCGGCCGACGCGCACGGCGCGCTGTGACGTACACGACGGAACTCGTCACCGACGCCTCGGTCCTCGCCGCCCTCGGCCCGGACTGGGGCCGGCTGTACGGGCGTTGCCCGTCCGCGACCCCGTTCCAGAGCCACGCCTGGCTGCACTCGTGGTGGCTGTCGTACGGCCGTCCGGGCCGGCTGCGGGTGCTGCTGGTGCGGGACGGCCGCGGTGAACTGGTCGCCGCGGCGCCGCTGACCCTCGTGCGGCGTCCGGTGCCCGCGCTCGTTCCGCTCGGCGGGGCGCTCTCCGACTACGGGGACGTCCTGATCGACGCGGAGCGCGGCGAGGAGGCGGTGGCCGCGCTGACCGGAGCGCTCGCGCGGGCGGCCCGCGGCGCCCTGGTCGATCTGCGCGAGGTGCGTCCCGGCGGGGCCGCCGAGCAGGTCTACGAGCGGTGGAGCGGCCCCCGGCGCCGGGTGGCGGACTCGCTGTGCCTGGAGCTGCCCGCCGTACCGATGGACGAGCTGGTGTCGCGGCTGCCGTCGGCCAAGGCGCAGCAGCGGGTGCGGGCCAAGCTGCGCAAGCACTCGGCGCTCGGCATCGAGCGGCATGTCGCGGAGCCGGACGAGGTCGACAAGGCGCTGCGGCGGCTGCTGGAACTGCACCGGCTCCAGTGGCGGGACCGGAAGGTGACGAGCGAGCACCTGCGGCCCCGGTTCTGCGAGCACCTGGTGCGCGCGGTCGCCCCGATGGTCCGTTCCGGGGACGCGGTCGTCACCGAGTTCCGGCTGGACGACGACGTCGTCGCGGTCGATCTGACACTGCTGTCGCCGCGGCTGGCGGGCGGATATCTGTACGGCGCCCATCCGTGTCTGCGCGAACGGAAGGCGGACGTGGCGGTGCTGCTGCTCGACGCGTGCGGCGAGCACGCCCGGGGCACGCTGAGCCTGCTGCGCGGCAACGAGCCGTACAAGCACCACTGGAAGCCCGAACCGGTCGTCAACCAGCGGCTGCTGCTGGCCCGGCGGCGCACCGCCCCGCTGCTGGCGGCGGTGCTGTGCGACGTGGCGGCCAGGCGGCGCGGCAAGGAACTGCTGCGCGGGCGCCGGGAACGGGACGGCGGCGGATCGTGACCGACCCGCCGCCGTTCCCGCCACCGTTCCCGCAACCGGCCGCTACCGGCTGCGCTCCCACCAGTCGAAGCGCATGCACAGCTTGCCGCCGATCCAGTACTCGACCCAGTCGCCGAGGTTCATCGGGGTGCAGTTCTGCGGATGCGTGGGGGTCGGCGTCGGCTCGGGCGTGGGCTCGGTCGGCGTCGGCTCGGGTGTCGGTTCGCCGGGGACGCGGCCGAAGAGCACGGACCGGTAGACCTCGGACGACTTGGGGTTGTCCTCGCACTGCCACACGCCGTGCGGACAGTAGTCCGTCAGCGTGTTGTAGAGCGGTTTGTGCTCGTCCATCCACGCGAGCATCCGCCGCATGTACTCGGCGTTGTCCCCGTTGCGGAAGAGTCCCCATTCAGGATAGGAAATTGCTTTGCCGTGCGACTTGGCGAATTCCACGTGTTCCTGGAGACCGTAGGGCTCTTTCACCTGCTGGTCGAAGGAGATTCCGGCCGGCTGGTCGTACGAGTCCATGCCGATGATGTCGACCGTGTCGTCGCCCGGATAGCACTTCGTCCAGCCGATGGCGTCCTTGCCGCGGCTGGGCGTGAAGTCGAAGCGGAATTTCTGGCCCGGCACCGAACGCATGGTGGTGACGATCCTGTTCCAGTACTTCTTCCAGGCCTCCGGGTCCGGCGCGCAGCGATGGGTGTACGTGATGCCGTTCATCTCCCAGCCGAGCACGATCACCGTGTCCGGCGCGTCCAGGTCGACCAGCCGCTGGGCGAGGCGGCGGAAGTGATGGTCGAACTGGCCGTCGGCGCCCCGGCGCAGCATGAGCCGCACCTCGGCGTCGGAGACGTGGTCCTCGTTGCGCTCCAGCATGGGCACGTTGAGGACGAACATCCGGTCCTTGCGCTCGTTGCGCCAGTCGGCCCAGGACTCCAGGAAGTCCGGGGCGCCCTCGATGTTGCTCCAGCGGTCGCCGGGCAGATAGGTGTGGCCGACGCGCAGGTCGGCACCGCCCAGCCAGCGGCTCAGCTCGGCCATCCGGGTCACCCCGCGCGGCCCGTAGTCGAGGTAGGCGCCGAAGGCCGGGAGGTCCTCCAGGGGCTTGGGCTCGACGGGCTCGACCGGCTTCACCGGCTCCACGGGCGTGGGGTCCACCGGCTTCGGCCCGGCCGGCTCGGCGTCGACCGGCTGGGGCTGCACCGGCTCCACCGCCGGGGCCGCGGGCACCGTCGGCGTGGGAGCGGGAGGATCTGCGGCCCCCACCACCCCCGCGGCGAATCCGGGACCCGATGCCAGGGCGGCGGCCACGGCCGTGGTGGCGGCGAGGAACGCCAGCCGACCGGTCCGGGCCCGTCGCTGCTGTGAGTCCATGCTTGCTCCTTTCCCGCTCTCACACTTTTCCGATAACTGACACTGAGTCATATACATACGAACTCCGCCACCGCGTGCGCGCCTTTCGGGTGTTCCGATCGTCCGCACGAGTGAAACGACCGAAGGAAATCGAATCCGTGTCGCCTTTTGACACCCGTGTCCCCGCCGTCCTGCTGCGGGTCGACCGGAATCCCTTTCACCACGGAACGCTCGGGGCCGTGCGCTCGCTGGGCCGCGCCGGAGTGGACGTGCAGGTGATCGCGGACACCGCCGGAAGCCCGGTGGCCCGGTCGCGTTTCGTGCGCCGCATCCATCCCCCGCCGCCCCCGGGCGCCTCGCCCGCCGACATCGCCGCCGCGCTGCGCGGGGTCGCCGCCCGGATCGCCCGCCCGGCGGTGCTGATCCCGATGGACGACGCGAGCGCGGTCGCGGTGGCCGGGCTGCGCGAGGAGCTGGCGCCCGCCTACCTGCTGCCGCAGACGCCGGGCGCGCTGGCCGAACGCGTCGCCGACAAGGCGGAACTGGCCGCCCTGTGCGCCTCCCTGGACGTGCCGCACCCGCTCACCCTGGTCCCGGACGGTCCGGCCGAGGCCGCGCGCGCCGCGCTGCGCCTGGGGCTGCCGGTGGTGGCGAAGTGGAGCCGCCCCTGGCTGCTGCCGTCCGGCGGAGGACTGCGCAGCACGGTCGTCCTGCGCTCCCCGCAGGAGGCGCGCGAGCTGTACGCCCGTACGGCGGAGGCGGGCTGCCGGCTGCTCCTTCAGGCCTTCCTGCCGCCCGGGACCGACCGGGACCGCTTCTTCCACGGCTACGCCGACCGCGCGGGCACCGTCCGCGGCGGCGGACCCGGCGTCAAACTGCGGGCCTGGCCGCGCGGGGCGGGCCTGACGGCGGTGGGCCGCTGGACGCCCGACCCGCAGGTGCGGCAGCTGTCCGAGCGGATCGTCGGCGAGCTGGGCTACCGCGGCATCTTCGACCTGGACTTCCGCCGCGGCGAGGACGGCTCGCCGCATCTGCTCGACTTCAACCCGCGCCCGGGCGCCCAGTTCCGGCTCTTCGCCGACTCCGCGGGCCTGGACGTCGTCCGTGCCCTGCATCTGGACCTGACGCACCGTCCGCTGCCGGAGGGGACGCCCCGGTACGGGCGGGAGTTCGTGGTGGAGAACTACTCCCCGCTGACCGCGCTGCGCCCCGCGTCCGCCGGCCGGGAGCTGGCCTGGAGCGCGCCGGACGACCGCGCGCCGGGCCGCGCGATGTGGAGCCTGTGGAGCCGTCATGTGGGGCGCCGCCTCAGCGAGCGGCTGCGCGCCCAGCCCGCCGAGCGGGGCCGCGCGCGCGTGGTGCGCCAGGCGAGCGCGCCGGACCTGACCGACCTGTCGGACGACGAGAAAGCGAGCAGTTGCTGATGCACGATCTGCTGGTGGTGGGCGCGGGCCCGTACGGCCTGTCCATCGCGTCGCACGCCGCGGCGGCCGGAATGGACGTCCGCGTCCTCGGCCGCCCGATGGCCTCCTGGCGCGACCACATGCCCCGGGGGATGTTCCTGAAGTCGGAACCCTGGGCCTCCAACCTCTCCGACCCCGCGTCCCGCTGGCGCCTGGACGTGTACTGCGAGAGCCGGGGCATGACGGCCCGGCACGGCGAGCCGATCCCGGTGGAGGTGTTCGCCGACTACGGCCTCTGGTTCGCCCGCAACGCGGTGCCCGAGGTCGAGGAGCGCATGGTCACCCGGGTGACCCGTCGCCCCGGCGGCTTCGAGGCCCTCGCCGACGACGGCACGGTCCTCGCGGCCCGTACGGTGGCCCTCGCGGTCGGTGTCATGCCGTTCGTGGAGGTGCCGGCCGCCGTCCGCGGCCTGGACGCCTCCCTCGTCACCCACAGCAGCCACCACAGCGACCTCGACCGCTTCCGCGGCAAGGACGTCACCGTGATCGGCGGCGGCCAGGCGGCGCTGGAGACGGCGGCGCTGCTCGCCGAACAGGGCACGCGGGTACGGGTGGTGGCCCGCGCCGGGCAACTGCGCTGGAACGACGTGCCGCCGCCCTGGGAGCGCCCCTGGTGGCGGTCGGCGCGCTCCCCGCACAGCGGCCTGGGCTGCGGCTGGCGCAACTGGTTCTACGCCGAGCGCCCCGGCCTCTTCCACCGGCTGCCCGAGCCGACCCGGGCCCGGATCGCGACGACCGCACTGGGTCCGGCGGGCGCCTGGTGGGTGCGCGACCGGGTCGAGCCGGCCGTCGAGGTGCTGCTGGGCCACGAGGTCACGGCGGCGAGCGCGGTGCCGGGCGGGCTGCGGCTGGACCTGGCGGGCCGGGCGGGCGGGGTGCGGGGCTCGCGCTCCCTGGAGACCGAACACGTCATCGCGGCCACGGGGTTCAGGCCCACCGTGGACCGGCTCGGGCTGCTCGGCGCGGATCTGCGCACGGCGCTGGCGACGGCGGGCGACGACACCGTCGAGATCGGCCGTGACTTCGAGTCGGTGTCCCATCCGGGGCTGTTCCTCACCGGTCTGGCCACGGCGTCCGGCTTCGGCCCGGCGATGCGGTTCGTGCACGGCGCCACCTACACGGCGGGCGCCCTGGTGCGGGGGGTGCGGCGGCGGCTGCGGTCGGGTCCCGGGGTGGTCCCGGCGCAGGGCGCGGGCGCGATGGCGGCGGCGCCCCGGGGCTGAGCCGAGGGGCACGGGTGCCGGACGCGGTCGTCCGGCACCCGGTGCGCTTCTACCGGTGGGACGCGGCTCGGCCCCGGCGGTACAGGACGGCCCCGCCCGCGATCAGCAGGGCGCTGGCACCGGACAGGCCGAGCAGGGCGCGGCTGTTGCTGCCGGTGTCGGGCAGGGAGGGCGGCGGACCGTGCGGGCCGGGCGGCGGGGACTGGTCCGGCTGGACGGGCGGCGTCGGACTCGGCGTCGGCGTCTCGTCGCCCCCGGTCGGCGGCGTCGGGGTGGGCGTCTCGTCGCCCCCCGTGGGCGGGGTGGGCGTGGGCGTCGGCGTCTCGTCACCACCCGTGGGCGGGGTGGGCGTCGGTGTCGGCGTGGGCGTCTCGTCACCGCCGGTGGGGGGCGGGGTGCTGCCGCAGTCGTCACCGTAGGCGGGGTTGCCCCCGCTGATCACGTCCGCCGAGTCACCGCACACGGTGACCGGCACGTCGACGGGCGTGTCGACGTGGTTGCCGGAGCCGACGCCGGGCGAGTCCCCGGAGCCGCCGTGGGACGAGGAGCCGGAGGGGCCGCCCCAGTCCGGGCCGGACCCGCCGTACTCGGAGCCCCCGTACCCGGAACCTCCGTACCCGGAGCCCGAGTCGTCGCCTCCGTACGCGTCCCCGTGATGCCGGTGCCTGCCCGGACCGGAGCCGCTGTCACAGGAGTTGCCGAACGCCGGGTTCAGCAGCGCGACGGCGTCGACGGTGTTGCCGCACGCGTTGACCGGGGCGTCGACCGGGACCTGCACGTTGTTGCCGGACAGGACGCCGGGCGAACCCTTGGCGGCCCCGCCCGCGTCCGAATCGGCCACGGCGGGGGTGCCACACAGGGACAGAATGCTCGTCGCGGCTGCGGCCGCGACCATTCCCCTACTCAGGGTCTGTCGCAATCTCGTTGTCTTCCTGCTTGAAGAAGTGGGAAAAGCCGGCCTCGGAACGCGCGGAGGCAGTCCGAGGCCGGCTGTCACTCAGCCGGAGACGGCTGGTGCGTTACGTCGTCAGTCGTTGACGCAGGTGTTGCCGAACGCGGGGTTCAGCAGGGCGATGACGTTGATGGAGTTGCCGCACACGTTGACGGGGACGTGCACGGGGACCTGGATCACGTTGCCGGACAGGACGCCCGGCGAACCCACGGCGGCACCCTCGGCGCCCGCGTCCGCGAAGGCCGGGGCGGCCATGCCCAGGGCCATGATCGCTCCAGCGACGACAGCAGCGCTCTTCTTCATGAACATTCCCTTCTCTGCGGTCATGCCCCAATGACGTGACCTGCAGGCTGTAAAACGAGGGATAGACAGGCGAAGAAACTACGGAACATGCGTCGCCTGGGAATTCACTCGAACGCCTTCACAGAATGGACACTTGGCATCCATATGGGCAGAAACCATTCGCCTGAGTGGCGGAGAAGGCAACAGGAAGGGAAATGCGGAACGAGATCGTGAAACACCGCCCGGGCAGTCCGCGAGAAGAACGCGGAACCGCCCGGACGGTCCTCCGGGGTGAACGGTCAGCCGTTGCCGACGCCGTTGCCCGCCAGCACCGACAGGTCGTTGGCGAGGTGCGACAGCGGCTCGTCGCCCTTGCCCTGCGTGGCGTTGAGGGCGCACTGCTGGTTCTGCGCGGCGGACAGGACCGGAACGTCCTGGGCGACGCCGACGGCGGCGAGGACACCGACGATGGCCTGCGCGTTGGCCTTGGCGGGCAGACCGACACAGAGCTTGTTGAGCGAGCTCTGGACGAGCGTGGCCTGGGGGCTCATGTCGCCCTTGGTGACCTGGTTGCCGAACGCCGAGTGGGCGCCGTTGCCGCTCGCCGAGGTGGTGCCCGTGTCATCGCCGATGGCCATGGCGGGGGACGCGGCACCCACGACGGACGCGGCGACCGCCGCGGCGGCCATTGCCTTCTTCAGCATGTGAATTTCCTTTCCTGATGCATCACCACGACGCATGCTCCTGCTCCCGCATCAACCCGGTCCGTGGAGTTTGGTTTCGACGCTTCACCCGAACGGCCCTCAGGCCCTCGGGGGCCGCCGGAAATTCCGTTTGGGCCATCGGAGTGAATGGCAGCAACCAAGCCGCCGTGCGGCAGTTGACCAGAGCGCTCCGGTGGTCGGGGTTTCTCCTGAAGGGAACTAGCAAGTGATCAAGAAGGTTCTGGCTTCCGCCGCGGTCGCCGCTTCCGTCGTGGGCGTCGCCTCCCCCGCCATGGCCATCGGCAACGACGAGGGCACCACCTCGGCCAGCGGCAACGGTGCGCACCAGTCGTTCGGCAACTCCGCCACGTACGGCAACATGAGCCCGCAGATGGCGCTCATCCAGGGTTCGCTCAACAAGCCCTGCATCGGCCTGCCCGCGAAGGCCAACCTCCAGGGCATCGTCGGCCTCGCGGCCGTCGGCGTGCTGCAGGACGTGCCGATCCTGTCGGCCCCGCAGAACCAGCAGTGCGTCGAGAACTCCACCCAGGCCAAGGGCGACGAGCCGCTGTCGCACATCCTGGACGACATCTCGGCCCTCTCCGGCAACGGCGCCGCCAACCACTGAGCACGCCGAGGGCTCGTCCACTGAGCCCTGGGGCTGCATTTGCGCACCCCGTCAGCGGGCCGCCGGTCACCCGGCGGCCCGCTGTTCTACGTTGCGCGGGTGACGCTGAAGAGAACCCTTTCTTCCCAGTCCCCCCTCCCCCACCCCGCACGCCTGCGACGGCTGGCGCTGCCCCTGACCTTCCTCGCCGCCGGAGCGACCCTGCTCGGCGGTTTCGCCTTCCCCCCGCAGCATCAGCGGGCCCCGCGCGCGCTGAACGTCCTGCTGATGGGCACCGACGAGCGGGACACCATCTCCGCCGCCGAGAAGAAGAAGTTCCACGCCGGCGGCCGGCCCTGCGGCTGCACCGACGTGCTGATGCTGGTGCACCTCTCCGCCCGCCGGGACCGGGTGAGCGTGGTGAGCCTGCCGCGGGACTCCTACGCGGACGTCCCGCCCCACCGCGACGAGGCGACCGGCGAGGAGCTCGGCCCGCACCCCGCCAAGATCAACGGCGCCTACGCGGAGGGCGGTCCCGATCTCACCGTGCGCACGGTCGAGTCGATGACCGGCGTACGGATCGACCGCCATCTCCAGGTGGACTTCCGGCGCTTCATCGACACCGTCGACGACGTCGGCGAGGTCGAGGTGTGCACCCCGCGCCGGCTGCGGGACTCGGCGACCAAGATCGACCTGAGGCCCGGCAGGCACAAGCTGAGCGGCGGGCCAGCGTTGCAGTACGTGCGCTCCCGGCACGTCGACACCAGCGCGGACCTCGGCCGGATCCAGCGTCAGCACCGCTTCCTCGTCCAGGCGTTGCGCGGGGTGCAGGCGCGCGGGCTGCTCTCCGACCCGGTGCGCTCGGCCCGGATGGCGCGAACGCTGCTCGGCTCCGGGCCGCAGGGCTTCACGGCGCCGGAGCTGGTGAAGCTCGCGGGCGAGCTGCGGAAGGTCCCGGCCAGGTCGGTCGAGTTCACCACCGTGCCGATCGCCGGGTTCAACGAGACGCGGCCCGACGTCGGATCGACGCTGGCCTGGGACCGGGAGCGCGCCGACGCCGTGTTCCGCACGCTCCGCGCCGACCGGCCGCTGCTCGCCGCCTCCGCCGACCCGGTGCCGAAGGACCCGCCCGGCCTCAAGGGCTACGGACCGGTGCGCGGCAGCCGCCTGGCCTGCGAGTGAGCGCACCACGGGGGCGCTCGGAGCGTTCGGGTCCGCGCTGCGCCAATCGGGGCAAAGAGCGCAACCCCACCCGGGGTCGGGGCGTTGACGATCATGCAGCTCCTCACCGGAGTCCGCTTTTCGAAGGGAATGAACATGAAGAAGCTGTGGGCAACCGCGGCCATCGCCGCCACCGTCGTCGGTGCCGGCTCGCCCGCCATGGCGATCGGTGACGACAACGGCACCACGTCCGCCAGCGGCAACGGCGCCTCGCAGGAGTTCGGCAACTCGGCGACCTTCGGCGACATGAGCCCGCAGCTCGGTCTGGTCCAGGGTTCGCTGAACAAGCCCTGTGTCGGCCTGCCTGCGAAGCTGAACCTGCAGGGTCTCGTCGGCGTCGCCGCCGTCGGTGTCCTCCAGGACGTGCCGATCCTGTCGGCCCCGCAGAACCAGCAGTGCGTCGAGAACTCCACCCAGGCCAAGGGCGACGAGCCGCTGTCGCACATCCTGGACGACATCTCGGCCCTCTCCGGCAACGGCGCGGCCAACGGCTGATCCTCGGATCGCCTCCGCGGCGGGTCACCGGTTCTCCGGTGGCCCGCCGTCGTGTTTCCCGGTCACTTCCGGTAGAGCGCCTCGATGTGCTGCGCGTACGCCGCGAGGACCGCGTGCCGTTTGACCTTCAGGGACGGGGTGAGCATGCCGTTGTCCTCGGTGAACCCGTCGTCGAGCAGGGTGAAGGCGCGGACGGACTCGGCGCGGGAGACGGCCGCGTTGGCGTGGTCGACGGCCTTCTGGACGGTGGCGCGCAGGCCGGGGTCCTCGACGAGGTCGGCGAGCGGGGTGTCGGCGGGGCGTCCGCGGACCGTCAGCCAGTGGGCGAGCGCCTCGGGGTCCAGGGTGATCAGGGCCGCGACGAAGGGCCGGTTGTCGCCGACGACGAGGCACTGGCCGACCGGGGCGCGGCTGCGCAGCCGGTCCTCCAGGACGGCCGGGGAGACGTTCTTGCCGCCGGAGGTGACGATGATGTCCTTCTTGCGGCCGGTGATGGTGAGGTAGCCGTCGTCGTCGAGCGCGCCGAGGTCGCCGGTGGCGAACCAGCCGTCGGCGAGGACGGCGTCGGTGGCGGCCGGGTCGTTCCAGTAGGAGCCGAAGACGATGCCGCCCTTGACGAGGACCTCGCCGTCCGCGGCGATCCGGATCGCGGTGCCGGGGACGGGCCGGCCGACCGTGCCGGGGCGGGGTCCGAGCGGCGGGACGATGGTGGCCGCCGCGCTCGTCTCGGTGAGGCCGTAGCCCTCGTAGACGATGATCCCGGCGGCGTAGAAGAAGAGGTTGAGGTCGCGGTCCAGGGGGGAGCCGCCGCTGATGGCGTAGCGGGTCCGGCCGCCGAGCTCCTTGCGGATGCGGCGGTAGACGAGCAGGTCGTACAGGGCCCAGGCCGCGGTCAGGGCGGGGCCGGGGCCCTTGCCGGTGCCGAGGAAGCGGTTCAGGGAGGCCGCGCCGAAGCGGACGGCGACGCGGTCGGCGCGGTCGAAGGACGCGGCGCGGCCGATCTTCTCGGCGGTGGCGCGGCCCGTCGCGTGGATCTTCTCGAAGAGGTACGGGACGCCGACGAGGAAGGTCGGGCGGAACTCCCTGAGCGCGGGCCGGAGTTCGTCGGGCTGGATGCTCGGGCAGTGGCCGATCTCGATGCGGGCGCTCAGGCAGGCGATCTGGAGGGTGCGGCCGAGGATGTGCGCGAGCGGGAGGAAGAGCAGGGTCGAGGCGGTCTGGCCGGTGACCTCCTGGAAGACGGGGTGGAGCAGTTCGACGGTGTTGGCGGCCTCGGCGTGCAGGTTGGCGTGGGTGAGGACGCAGCCCTTGGGACGGCCGGTGGTGCCGGAGGTGTAGCAGAGGGTCGCGACGGTGTCGGGGGTCAGGGCCGTGCGGCGCTTGGTGACCTCCTCGTCGGGGACGTCCTCGCCGAGGGCGGTGAGGTCGGCCAGCGCGCCCGACGTCACCTCCCATACGCGGGGCGGCTGTTCGTGCCCGGCCGTGGCGGCGGTCACCGTCGCGGAGTTCTCCGGGGTCTCGGTCACGACGTGGCGGGCGCCGGAGTCGCGGACGATCCACTCCACCTGCTCGGCGGAGGAGGTGGCGTAGACGGGGACGACCTGGCCGCCCGCCGCCCAGATCGCGAAGTCCAGGACGGTCCACTCGTAGCGGGTGCGGGACATCACGGCGACCCGGCCGCCGGGTTCGAGTCCGGCGGCGGTCAACCCCTTGGCGACGGCGGTGACTTCGCGGGCGAAGACGGCGGCGGTGACGGGCTGCCAGGCGGTCCCGCGCTTTCGGCGCAGGACCACCGCGTCGGGCGCCTCGGCGGCGTTGGTGAACGGGATGTCGGCGACCGAGCCGGTGGGCGGCGGGGCGAGGGGCGCGGTGCGGGCCTCGCGCACCACACCGTGCGCGTCCCTGACGGTCTCCGTCCTCGCGCGGGAGGCCAGGTCGGTACGGCGTCCGGCCCGCTTCAGATCCTTGCGTACGCCCATCACGGCTCCCCGGTCGGCTCCGACTGGGAAGTAACTTACTCACGCGTAAGGAAAGGTCAATGGGTCCGGCACCGGCCGTTCCCCGAGGCCCGTCAGTCGCGCAGGCCCTCCGCGCGGTCGATGGCGTTCGCGAGGTCCTCGACGTCCTCGTCCTCGGTGCTGCGCGCCAAGTCGTGCGCGTGGTCGCCGAGTTCGCCGAGGGACTGGGCGCCGGGGAGCCTGCGGTACTCGGCGCCGTAGGAGCGCAGGGCGTCGGCGAAGTAGGCGGCGACGGTGGTGACCTGGAAGCGGGTGCTCGCGTCGCGCACGTCGTCGTCGAGGGCGTCGGTCTCCAACTGGCCCGACTCCTCGTGCGGGGTGCGGGTCTCCGGGTCGAGCCAGCGGACGCTCGCGGTGGCGAGGTGACCGTCGGCGCCGCCCTTGGTGCGCACGGCGTACAGGGCGGTGACGGTGTGGCCGGGGCCGACCTCGCCGCCGTCGACGCTGTCGTCGCGGAAGTCCTCGTCGTCGACCTGGCGGTTGTCGTAGCCGACGAGGCGGTACTCGCGCACGGTGCCGGGGTCGAAGGTGACCTGGGCCTTGGCGTCGCGGGCGGTGAGGTCGATGTTGCGCGGGAGCTGCTCGACGAAGACCTCGCGGGCGTCCTCGTCGTCGGAGACGTAGGCGGTGTGGCCGTCACCCTTGTCGGCGAGCCGCTCCATGAGCGCGTCGCCGTAGTCGCTGCCGACGCCGACCCCGAAGAGGGTGATGCCGTGTTCGCGGCGTTCGCCCGCGATGCGTTCCAGGATGGTGTCGGCGTCGGTGTCGCCGGTGTTGGCGAGGGCGTCGGAGATCAGGACGACCCGGTTGGTGGCGCCCTCGCGCAGTCCGTCCTCGGCGGTCTCGTAGCCGGTCTCGACGCCGGCGCCCAGGTTGGTGGACTCGGTGGGTTCCAGGCCGGCGATCGCGTCGTGGACCTCGCCACGGTTGCCGTCCAGGCGGGTCATCGGCAGGACGCGCTCGGCCTCGTCGCTGAAGGTGACGAGGGCCACCGAGTCGTCGTCCCGGAGCTGGTCCGTCATCGTGTCGAGGGAGTCCTTGGCCAGGTCCAGGCGGCCGGGTTCGCCCATCGAGCCGGAGATGTCGATGACGAACGTCAGCGCGGCGGGCGGCCGTTCGTCCTCGCTCTCGGCCGCGCGGGTGGCGAGGCCCACGCGGACCAGGGACCAGTCGTCCTCGTCGGTGCGGGCGCCGTCGACGGTGACCGTGAAGCCGTTGCCGCCGGGACGGTCGTAGTCCTGGCGGAAGCTGTTGACGAACTCCTCGGGGCGGACCGTCGAGGGGTCGGGGAGCCGGCCCTCGAAGAGCGTACGGCGGGCGTAGCCGTAGGAGGCGGTGTCGACGTCGAGGGCGAAGGTGGAGGTGAGATCGGGCTCGGGAGCCACCTCGCGGGAGTCGGCGTCGGTGCCCGACTCGTCCCGGCTCCCGTCCGGGGGCTGCGCGTAGCCGCCGTTGCCGCGGCTGGTGTCCTGGGAGCCGTCCGAGCCGTACCCCCGGTCGTCTCCCCCGCCGCAGCCCGTCAGCAGCAGGCCACCCGCCGCGGTGACGGCGAGCAGAGCCGTGCGTATGCGATACCGCTCCATCTTCCGTGCCCCCTGATCCCGTTGACGTCGACTTCTTGTGACTGTGACGGGGCGGGGGGCCGGAACGTGCGCTACGGAGCGTTGCGGAAGAGTCTCGATGAGGGCACGGAGGACGGGTTCCGAGACCGGTGGGTGATCTTCCGTTGACCTACGACACCACGTCCTTGCGGGCGAAACCCCTGAAGGCCAGCGCGAACAGCACGAGCGCGTACGTTACCGAGACGGCGGTGCCCTGGATCATGCCGGACCACTCCGGAGTGGGCTGCACGGCGTCCGCCCAGGCGAACTGCCAGTGCGCGGGCAGGAAGTCGCGCCAGTCGCCGAGGGCGGTCACGGCGTCCAGGACGTTGCCGACGATGGTGAGGCCGACGGCGCCGCCGACCGCGCCGAGCGGGGCGTCGGTCTTCGTCGACAGCCAGAACGCCAGCCCGGCGGTGACCAGTTGGGAGACGAAGACGTACCCGACGACGATCAGGAGGCGCTGGGTCGCCGTCGCCGTGTCCAGGGAGCCGCCGGTCGGGATCTCCAGCGGGCCCCAGCCGTAGGCGGCCGTGCCGACGGCGAGCGCCACGACCGGCAGCGCGACCATCGCGGCGAGGCTCAGCCCGAGCCCGACGACGAGCTTGGACCACAGCAGCCGGGCCCGGGGCACCGGAGCGGCGAGCAGATAGCGCAGGGAGGACCAGCTCGCCTCCGAGGCGACCGTGTCCCCGCAGAACAGGGCCACCGGGATGACCAGCAGGAAGCCCGCCGACACGAACAGGTTGACGGCCGCGAAGTTGGCGCCGGACGCGGTCGCGGTGTCCATCAGGGTGATGGTGCCGTTGCGTCCGCCGGGCTCGCCGCCGATCGCGAACGCGGCGACCAGCACGAACGGCAGCGCGGCCAGGATGGCGAACATGACCTGGGTACGGCGGCGCTTGAGCTGGCGCCGCAGCTCGACACGGAACGGGAGTGTGCCCCGGGTCCGGTAGCCGGAGGCGGTCTCGGCGGCGACGGTGCCGGTGCCGGTGCTCATGCGGAACCTCCGATCAGGGTCAGGAACGCGTCCTCCAGGCGGCGGTGCGGGCCGACGGAGCGCACCGGCACCTCCAGACGCACGAGGTCGGCGACCAGGCGCTGCGCGGTGCCGTCGGCGTCGAGGCGGACGAGGATGCCGTCGTCGGTGCCGATCGCCGAGGCGATGCCGGGCAGCGCGGCCACCTTCTCCACGACCGGCTCCTCGACGGGGGCGGCCGTGCCGACGAGCAGGGTGTCGCCGGAGCCGACGATCTCGCCGACCGGGCCCGCCTGGACGAGCCGGCCCCGGTCCATGACGACCAGGTGCGTACAGGTCTGCTCGACCTCGGCGAGGAGATGGCTGGAGACGATGACGGTCCGGCCCTGGGCCGCGTACCGGATCATCACCTCGCGCATCTCGCGGATCTGCGGCGGGTCGAGGCCGTTGGTCGGCTCGTCGAGGATCAGCAGGTCCGGCAGGCCCAGCATGGCCTGGGCGATGGCGAGGCGCTGGCGCATGCCCTGCGAGTAGGTGCGCACCGCGCGAGCCAGCGCGTCGCCGAGCCCGGCGATCTCCAGGGCCTCGTCCAGATGCGCGTCCTCGGCGGGGCGGCCGGTCGCCGCCCAGTACAGCTCCAGGTTCTCGCGCCCCGACAGATGCGGGAGGAATCCCGCGCCCTCGACGAACGCGCCGACTCGGGACAGCACCGGAGCACCGGGGCGGATCGCGTGGCCGAAGACGTGGATCTCGCCGCCGTCGGGCTTGATGAGGCCCATCAGCATCCGCAGGGTGGTGGTCTTGCCGGCGCCGTTGGGGCCGAGCAGGCCGAGGACCTGGCCCTTGTCCACACGGAAGGTGACGTCGCGGACGCTGTACCGGTCGCCGCCCGCGTACTTCTTGCTGAGGTCGGTGATCTGGAGGGGCACCTCGGCGAGTTCCGGGTCCGGCGCGGGCGTGGCCGTGCGGCGGCGGCCGGTCACCAGCAGGGCCAGCGCGAGGGCGGCGCCGGCGAGGGGCAGCCACCACACCCAGGAGGGCAGGGCCGCGGCGTCCGTGCGCACGCCCGGCGCGGTCGGGACGGACAGGTCGCCCTTGAGGGAGACGGTGTACGTCGCCGGGGCGGCCGGGGAGGCGTAGCCGAGGTCGGTGGAGGCGAGGACGAGGCGGAGCCGGTGGCCCTGCTCGATGTCGTGGTCGATCGCGGGGAGCGTGACCGTGACGTCCTTGCCGCCCCGGGCGTCCTCGACGCGCAGCGGGGTGACCAGCTGGGACGGCAGCACCTGCTGGGTGCCGTTCGGGCCGACGTCGTAGACCTTGGCGAACAGGACGGCGTCGTCCGAGGTCGACTCGATGTGGACGGTGGCGGTGGGGGCGCCGGTGATGTGGAGGTCGTCGGTGATCGGAGCGGACTCGAAGGACGCGTACTGGCCGGGGAAGTCGAGGGAGACGCCGACGCCGAGCGAGGAGAGCTGTCCGAGGCCCGCGCCGCCGAGGCCGGGCAGCGCGGACACGGCGGGCGGGTTGGCGCCGGCCGGGTTGGTGACGCGCTGCTCGGGGCGGCCGGTCAGGGCGACGGACGTCCGTCCGCTCTCCAGGCCCGGGTAGGTGTCGTCGGTCGCGCCCCGCAACTGGGCGGCGCCGTCGGTGGAGTCGACGCCGCCGGTGCGGGTGACCCGGAAGGCGGGCCCGGTGTCGGCTCCGGTGTCCTTCTTGAGGTACCGGTCGAACCAGGCGGTGACGCGGGCCTGGACGCGGCTCGTCTCCAGGTCGCCGCCGTCGTGGCCGCCCGCGATCCAGTCGACGTCGACGGGGGCGCCGTTGGCGCTGATCGTCCTCGCGGCGGCGTCGGCCTGGTCGAGGGTGAACAGGGAGTCGGTCTGGCCCTGGAAGAGGAGGGTCGGTACGTCGATCCGGTCGCCGACCGCCGACGGGGAGCGTTCCTCCAGCATGCGTTCGGCCGCCGCGTCCGGGGTGCCGGAGGTGGCGACACGGTCGTACATCGCGCAGATGGACGACTCGAACTTGTCGCAGCCGCCCGCGGAGTTGACGAAGATGCCGGCCCAGAGCTTCTTGAAGACACCGTTCGGGAAGAGGGCGTCGGAGAGGTTCCAGTAGGTGATCGCGGGGGCGATGGCGTCGACGCGGTCGTCGTGCCCGGCGGCCAGGAGGGCGATCGCGCCGCCGTAGGAGGCGCCCGCCATGCCCACGCGCGGGTCGCCCGCCCTGTCGAGCTGCACCTGGGGCTGGTCCGCGAGCCAGTCGATGAGCTTCGAGACGTCGGCGACCTCGGCGTCCGGGTCGTTGAGCCCGACCTTGCCGGTCGACTTCCCGAAGCCGCGGGCCGACCAGGTCAGCACCGCGTAGCCGTCGCGGGCCAGGTCCTCGGCCTCCTCGCGGACGTCGTCCTTGCTGCCGCCGAAGCCGTGGCCGAGCAGGACGGCGGGGCGGCGCTGCGAGCCGCCGGAGGTGAAGTACGAGGTGTCGATGCGGACGCCGTTCACCGCCATGACCCGGTCGCTCGCGCTGACCGGGGGCGGGTCGTCGGAGGCGGCAGCCGTCCAGGTGCCGGCACCGGCGAGCACGACGACGGCCGCCCCGGCGGCCAGCAGTCGCCGGGACCGCCGCGGCAGTCCTCGCAGTCGAAGATCCATGCCTCAACGGTACGGGCTGAAACTGTCGGGGAGTTATCGACCGCAGACGGAACCCGGCGACCTCCCAGGGGCGTACACGCGTCCTCGCGCGTACCGCGTCCGAAGTACGGGGAACCATGTTCGATGCACCACTCGATGCATGGAAAACCGGGGAAAGCGATCGTGTCCGCGCGCGCCGCGGTCTTCGCTTGAGGGTCAGCCCCTTTGCGAATGGAGACGCCCCGTGCGCATCACCGACATCCAGCGCTGCGAGATCCGGCCCGGACGGCTCGTGGAGTGGACGCTCAGTCCGGCGACCGTCGCGGTGGCGCGAGGGCTGCCGGAGGACACCCGGCCACCGGCGTACATCCAGGAGTCCCACATCAGGACCGCGCGGAGCGTGCGCGAGGACGGGCTGTTCGTCCCGACCTGGCTCGGCGCCGCCTTCGACCTCCCCGGACCCGTCGACCTGGACCGGCTGGAGGGCGCCCTGCGCGGGTGGACCCTGCGGCACGAGACGCTGCGCAGCGGGTTCCGTGCGGACGGGGACGAGCTGCGGCGGTTCACGCTCGATCCCGGGGACGTGTCCCTGCACCGGGAGGAGGTCAGGGAGTTCACGGACGCGACGGAGCTGACGGCGCACCTCCAGGACCGCTTCGACGTCGCCGCGGACGCGCTGCGCTGGCCCAACCTGATCTACGCGGCGGTCGTCCGGGACGACTCGACGAGCGTGTACATGGCGTTCGACCACAGCAACGTCGACGCGTACTCGATCTACCGGATCCCGGCGGAGATCCAGGAGCTGTACGCGGACGGCGGCGCGGCCGAGGAGGCGCCGGTGAGCAGCTACATCGACTTCTGCCGGAGCGAGCGGGCGGACGCGGACCTCATCGACGCGGACCACGAGACCGTCGGGCGCTGGCGGGAGTTCATCCGGCGCTGCGACGGGACGCTGCCCACGTTCCCCGTCGACCTGGGGCTGACGCCGGGTGACCCGCTGCCGCCGCAGCGGATGATGAGCGAGATGCTCGTCGGGCCCGAGGAGGCCGCCGCCTTCGAGGCGTACTGCCGGCCGTACGGCGGGAGCCTGGTGGGGGCGCTGGCGGCCACCGCCCTGATCGTGGGCGAGATCGGCGGGACGTCGGTGTACCGGACGGTGGTGCCCTTCCACACCCGGGTGAAGTCCAAGTGGTCCGACTCCGTGGGCTGGTACGTCGGCGGGGCGCCGATCGAGGTGCCGGTGCCCCCGGACCTGCCGAGCGCCCTGGCCTGTGTGCAGACGCAGCTGCGGGCCGCGCGCCCGCTGTCCCGGATGCCGCTCGCGCGGGTGCTGGGGCTGCTGGGCGCGGACTTCCGGCCCACCTCGCCCGATCTGTACTCGATCGTGTCGTTCACCGACGCGCGGTCCCTGCCGGGGGCCGAGGGGTGGGACGCGACGGCGGCCTACGGGCTGATCCGGGTCTCGTACGGCGACCAGGTGTGCGTGTGGCTGAACCGGCTGCCCGAGGGCATCTGGTTCGCCTGCCGTTACCCGGACACGGACGTGGCGTACAAAAGCATGCGGCTGTACGTGGAGCGGCTGCGGGATCTGGTGGTGGGGGTGGGCGCCTGAGGGGGCGGGAGGGTGTGCGGGTTCGTCGCCGGGTGCGGGACCGTCGTGGCCGGTCGCGCGGTTCCCCGCGCCCCGGACTCGCCCCTGCGGGGCGATCCGCACGGGCCGGCGTGCGTCAGCTCACGTCCTCCGGGACCGAGACCAGCCAGCGGGTGGCCGCGCGCGGGCGCAGGTAGAGCGCCCAGTAGAGGGTGGCCGCGGCCGTGATGCCGCCGGTCCACAGCAGATAGCCCGTCTCCTGCTGACTGAGGATGTAGGCGAGGACGACGATCAGCAGGACGGGCACCGCGGGCCACAGCGGCATCCGCCAGGCGGCGGTGTGCCGGTGGGCGCCCTTGCGGGAGAGCAGCGCGGCGACGGCGACCAGCAGGTACATGGCGGTCACGGAGACGCCGGTGATGCCGTACAGGGTGTCGAGGTTGACGTAGCAGAGGACCGCGCCGGGGATGCCGACGGCGAGGGTGGCGACCCAGGGGGAGCCGAAGCGGCCGAGCTGGGCGAAGACCGTGTTGACCGGGCCCGGCCAGGCCTTGTCGCGGGCGGAGGCGAACAGGACGCGGGAGTTCTGGATGACCATGACGATGCCCGCGTTGATGATCGCGAGGGCCACGCAGAGGCTCACGAAGGTGCCGACCGCCGAGTTCGACCAGGCCGTGACCATGGCGCCGATGTCGCCGCCGGTGAGCGCCTGGAGGTCGGAGGCGCCGAGGGTGATCGCGACGACCGGGACCAGGATGATCACCGAGGAGATGGCGAGGGTGGCCAGGACCGTGCGGGCGACGTTGCGGCGCGGGTTCTCCAGCTCCTCGGACAGGTAGACGGCGGTGGAGAAGCCCTGGGTGATGAAGAGGGCGATCGCGAGCCCGGAGACGACGAGCATCGCCGTGACCGTGTCCGTGCGGCCGTGGGCGCCCGCCACCTCCATGGAGACCAGGCTGCCGGGCCCGCGCTCGGCGTGGGCGAAGCCGAGGACCGCGACGACCGCCGCCGCGATGACCTCCAGGACCAGGAAGACGCCGGTGATCCAGGCGTTGGCGCGCAGGTCGAGCAGGCCCGCGAGGGTGGCGAGCAGCATCACGCCGGCGCCCGCCAGCGACGGGTCGAGGTGGATCACGGGGGCCAGGTAGTCGGCCGTGCCCATCGCGATCACCGGCGGCACGATCATCACGACCAGCAGCGACAGCACGAAGACCAGCCAGCCCGCGAGACGTCCGGCCAGGGTGGAGACCATGGCGTACTCGCCACCCGCGCTCGGAACGAGGGTGCCGAGCTCGGAGTAGCAGAACGCCACGGCGATACAGAGGATCGAGCCGATGGCGATCGTCAGGGCGGTGGCGGTGCCGAGCGAGCCGAACAGGTCGGGCACGACGACGAAGAGCGTGGATGCCGGGGTGACGCACGAGAGCGTCAGCAGGGTGCCGCCGACCACGCCGATGGAACGCTTGAGCGTCTGGGGACTGTCGGGCGCCTGGGGGGCGGCGGTCTCGACAGGGCGGAGCGTGTCGGTCATGCGCGGTTCCGATCGACTCGTGCAGCGGATGCGGTGCATGCAATCCCGGCGGAAACCGTCGCGTCAATGGGTGTTTACCTACGGAATCAGTAGATCGGAGCGGCGTCGAGGACTCGTATACGTCGTTTCCGCCGTACCGCTCACCGGTCTTGGAGAGTGCGGGAACCGCAGGGCCCCAGGCGAAAAAATCCTGTCGCGGCGATGTCGGTGGCGGCCGATAGAGTCCTCGGGCACACAGAACACACAGTCGAATCACAGCATCTGCGGGTGGGGACGGGGACGGACGGATGAAGGCGACGCACACGGCTGCCTGGGTGGGGATCACGGCGGCCGCACTGCTGACGACGACGGCCTGCGGCGCCGCGTCGGTCGGGGAGGCGGCGAAGGCGGTCGACCGGACCGACGTGATCATGGCGGCCCTGGCGCGCGCCACGGACCGCACCGAGGACGTCGGATCGGCCCAGGTGAGGATGTCCACCGACCTGGGCACCGGCGCCCCGGTCACCATGGAGGGCCTCTACTCCTGGGGCGACGGGTTCGCGTACGACGTCGAGATGGACACCGCCGCCGCGCAGATGCAGACGCTGACGGACGACCCCTCGATCCGTGTCCTGTTCGTGGACGGCGCCTACTACTACGACGTCGACCCGCAGCCCTCCGGCCCCCTCGCGGGCAAGGAGTGGATGAAGATCGACGGCTCGGCCGTGTTCGGCGAGTCCGGCGCCCAGGCGCTGAGCGGGAGCAACGGCAGCCCGTCGGCGTCCATGAAGGGCCTGAAGTACGCCGACGACGTCACCGACCTCGGCGAGGAGACCGTCGACGGGCGCAGCACGACGCACTACCGTGCCGTGCTCGGCGAGCAGCAGATGGGCAGGTTCGCGGACGCCCTCGGCGACGAGGACACCCTCGCGGGCTCGATGACCGGCGGTGCCTCCTCCATCTCCATGGACGTCTGGGTCGGCGCCGACGACCTGCCGGTCCGGCTGAAGGAGGGAATGGGAGCCATGACGGTCACCATGGACTTCGAGAAGTTCGGCGAGACGGCCGAGGTCGAGGCTCCCCCGGCCGCCGAGACCGCCGACATGTCCCAGGCGCTCAAGGACATGCAGGAGCAGTAGGCGGCACGGAGCCCGGGCGCCGCGAAGGACGCCCGGGCTCCGTGTCCGTCGCTCAGTGGTTGCGCGGGAAGCCCAGGTCGACACCGGTGGGGGCGTCGGCCGGGTCGGGCCAGCGGGTCGTGACGACCTTGCCGCGGGTGTAGAAGTGCGTGCCGTCGTTGCCGTAGATGTGGTGGTCGCCGAAGAGCGAGTCCTTCCAGCCGCCGAAGCTGTGGTAGCCGACGGGGACCGGGATCGGGACGTTGACGCCGACCATGCCGGCCTCGACCTCCAGCTGGAAGCGGCGGGCGGCGCCGCCGTCCCGGGTGAAGATCGCGGTGCCGTTGCCGAAGGGCGAGGCGTTGATGAGCGCGATGCCCTCGTCGTAGGTGTCGACGCGCAGCACGGTCAGGACCGGGCCGAAGATCTCGTCCTGGTAGGCCTTGGCGGTCGTGGGCACCTTGTCGAGGAGCGAGATGCCGATCCAGTGGCCGTCCTCGAAACCCTCGACGGTGTAGCCGGTGCCGTCGAGCACGACCTCGGCGCCCTCGGCCGCCGCGCCGGTGACGTAGGACGCCACCTTGTCGCGGTGGACCTTGGTGATGAGCGGGCCCATCTCGGAGGCCGGGTCGTTGCCGGGGCCGATCTTGATCTTCTCGGCGCGCTCGCGGATCTTCGCGACCAGCTCGTCGCCGATCGCGCCGACGGCGACGACGGCCGAGATGGCCATGCAGCGCTCACCGGCGGAGCCGTAGGCCGCGGAGACGGCCGCGTCGGCCGCCGCGTCGAGGTCGGCGTCCGGGAGGACCAGCATGTGGTTCTTGGCGCCGCCGAGCGCCTGGACCCGCTTGCCGTTCGCGGAGGCGGTGGTGTGGATGTAGCGGGCGATGGGGGTCGAGCCGACGAAGGAGACGGCCTTGACGTCCGGGTGCTCCAGGAGGCGGTCGACGGCCACCTTGTCGCCGTGGACGACGTTGAAGACACCGTCGGGCAGACCGGCCTCGGCCAGCAGCTCGGCGATCTTCAGGGAGGCCGACGGGTCCTTCTCGGACGGCTTCAGCACGAAGGTGTTGCCGGTCGCGATGGCGATCGGGAACATCCACATCGGGACCATCGCCGGGAAGTTGAACGGCGTGATGCCCGCGACGACACCCAGCGGCTGGCGGATGGACGCGACGTCCACGCGACTGGCGACCTCGGTGGACAGCTCGCCCTTCAGCTGCACGGTGATCCCGCACGCCAGGTCGACGATCTCCAGGCCGCGCGCGACCTCGCCCAGCGCGTCGCTGTGCACCTTGCCGTGCTCGGCGGTGATCAGCTCGGCGATCGCGTCCCGGTTCGCCTCCAGGAGCGCCCGGAACCTGAACAGGATCGTGGTCCGCTTGGCGAGCGACGAGGTGCCCCAGGACGCGAAGGCGTCCTTGGCGGACTGCACGGCGGCGTCGACCTCGTCGACCGACGCGAACGCGACCTTGGTGGTGACGGCGCCGGTGGCCGGGTCGGTGACCGGCCCGAACGAACCCGACGCGCCTTCGACGGACTTCCCGCCGATCCAGTGGTTGACGATCTTCGTCATGCCCAGTTGCTCCTTCACAGATGGCGGCGTCGGGTGGAGACGTGCCGGTCGTACTCCTCGCGGGCCTTGACCGCCGACGGTCGGGTCGCGGTCTCGGCCACAGGTACATCCCACCAGGCCTGCGCGGGCGGCGCGCCCGACACTGTGTCTGCCGTTTCGGTCTCCACGTAGACACAAGTGGGAGTGTCGGCGGCCCGTGCCTCGGCGAGCGCGCCGCGCAGGTCCTCGACGGTCCTGGCGCGCAGCACGCGCATGCCGAGGCTCGCCGCGTTGGCGGCCAGGTCCACGGGCAGCGGGGCCCCGGTGTACGTGCCGTCCGGGGCCTGGTGACGGTAGGCGGTGCCGAACCGTTCGGCGCCGACCGTCTCGGACAGCCCGCCGATGGACGCGTAGCCGTGGTTCTGGACGAGCAGCACCTTGATGGCGAGGCCCTCCTGCACGGCCGTCACGATCTCCGTGGGCATCATCAGATACGTCCCGTCGCCGACGAGCGCCCAGACGGTGCGCTCGGGTGCGGCCATCTTGACGCCGATCGCGGCCGGGATCTCGTAGCCCATGCAGGAATAGCCGTACTCCAGGTGGTACTGGTCCCTGGAGCGGGTCCGCCACAGCTTGTGCAGATCGCCGGGGAGCGAGCCGGCCGCGTTGACGATCACGTCCGACTCGTCGACGAGGGCGTCCAGCGCGCCGATGACCTGGGGCTGGGTGGGCCGGACGTCGATCTCGTCGGCCTCGAAGCAGGCGTCGACGCGGTGCTCCCAGCGGGCCTTGTCCTCGGTGTACTCGGCGACGTAGGGGTCCTCGACGCGGTGCCCGTCCGCCAGGAGGGCCCCGGTGAGCGCCTCCAGGCCGCCGCGGGCGTCCGCGACCAGCGCGGTGGCGGCGAGCTTGTGGCTGTCGAAGGGCGTGATGTTGAGGTTGAGGAAGCGGACCCCGTCGGCGGCGAAGAGGGTGCCGGAGGCGGTGGTGAAGTCGGTCCAGCGGGTGCCGACGCCGATCACCAGGTCGGCGGTGCGGGCCAGTTCGTTGGCGGTGGCGGTGCCGGTGTGGCCGATGCCGCCGACGTCCTGGGGGTGGTCGTGGCGCAGGGAGCCCTTGCCCGCCTGGGTGGAGGCGACGGGGATGCGGGTCGCCGCGGCGAACGCGGCGAGGGCCTCCTCGGCGCGGCTGTGGTGGACTCCGCCGCCCGCGACGACCAGGGGGCGCCGGGCCGCGCGTATCCGGCGTACCGCCTCGGTGAGTGCGGCCGGGTCGGCGCCGGGGCGGCGTACGGTCCAGGTGCGGTCGGCGAAGAACTCCTCGGGCCAGTCGTACGCCTCGGCCTGGACGTCCTGCGGAAGGGCGAGGGTGACGGCGCCGGTCTCGACGGGGTCGGCCAGGACGCGCATCGCGGCGAGCGCGGAGGGGATCAGGGCCTCGGGGCGGGTGACGCGGTCGAAGTACCGGGAGACCGGGCGCAGACAGTCGTTGACGCTGATGTCGGCCGCGTGGGGCACTTCGAGCTGCTGGAGGACCGGGTCGGCGGGCCGGGCGGCGAAGACGTCACCCGGCAGCAGCAGCACCGGCAGATGGTTGACGGTGGCGAGGGCGGCGCCGGTGACCAGGTTGGTGGCGCCGGGGCCGATCGAGGTGGTCACCGCGTGGGTGGAGAGACGGTTCGACTGACGCGCGTAGCCCACGGCCGCGTGGACCATGGACTGCTCGTTGCGGCCCTGGTGGTACGGCATCTCGTCGAGGTGCTCGAGGAGTGCCTGGCCCAGTCCGGCGACGTTCCCGTGGCCGAAGATGCCCCAGGTGGCGGCGATCAACCGCTGCCGTACGCCGTCACGTTCGGTGTACTGGGCGGCCAGGAAGCGGACGAGCGCCTGTGCGACGGTCAGCCGGGTCGTCATCGATAACCCTCCGAATGGTCCGGGTGGAAGCAGATCCGCCACTCCCTCGTCCCACCCGGTCCGGCCATCACGTTCAGGTAGTACATGTCGTGGTCGGGCTGGGCGATCGACGGACCGTGCCAGCCGTCCGGGACGAGGACGGCGTCGCCGGAGCGGACCTCCGCGAGGACGTCCGAACCGCCCTCACGGGAAGGGGATACGCGCTGATAGCCGAAACCGTTCGGACCGTCGATCTCGAAGTAGTAGATCTCCTCCAGCTCGGCCTCCACGCCGGGCCGGTGCTCGTCGTGCTTGTGCGGCGGGTACGAGGACCAGTTGCCGCCGGGCGTGATGACCTCGACGGCGATGAGCTTGTCGCAGTCGAAGGCGTCGGCGGAGGCGAAGTTGCGGACGTGCCGCAACTGCGTGCCGCTGCCGCGCTGTTCGACGGGAACCTCCGGCGCGGGGCCGTAGCGGGCGGGGAGTCGTCGCTCGCACTTCGCTCCTGCCAGGGCGAAGCGGCCTCCCGCGCCGGAGGCGATCTGGACCTGGGCGTCCCGGGGCACGTACGCGAAGTCGGAAGCCGACGCGAACACGCTTTCCCTACCCAGGAGTTGAAACTCTTTTCCCTCGATTTGTACCGTACATCCACCTTCCAGAGGAAGGACGATCCACTCGCTGTCCCCGGTGGTGAAGGCATGCGTGTCACCGGGGGCGAGGTCGACGATCCGCAGGGCGCAGTACGTCCATCCGGCCCGCTTCGGGTCGATGTCCACGGTGTACCGCGCGTTGCTGGAGGCACCCTTGGGAACGTACAGATCCTGGCTCATGCCACCCTCACAGCAGTCCGACAGCGGTGTCCACGGCGGCGGCCACGTCGCCGTCCGCCGGGTAGAGCAGTGAGCGGCCGACCACGAGACCGCGCACGGTGGGCAGTTGCAGGGCGCCCCGCCACTTCTCGTACGCGCCGTCCTGGTCCTGCCCGACCTCGCCGCCGAGCAGCACGGCCGGGAGCGTGGACGTCTCCATGACCTCGGCCATGTCGTCGGGGTTCTCGGTGACGGGCAGCTTCAGCCAGGTGTAGGCGGAGGTGCCGCCCAGGCCCGAGGCGATGGCGATGGACCGGATGACGGCCTCGGCGGACAGATCGTTCTTCAGCCTGCCCTCCGGGGAGCGGCGGCTGATGAACGGCTCGACGAACAACGGGAGTCGGCGGGACGCCATCGCGTCGATCGCGCGGGCCGTGGACTCCAGGGTGGTCAGGGACCCCGGGTCGTCGTGGTCGATGCGCAGGAGGAGCTTGCCCGCGTCGAAGCCGAGCCGTTCGATGTCCTCGGGACGGTGTCCGGTGAAGCGGTCGTCGGCCTCGAAGCGGGCGCCCTGGAGGCCGCCGCGGTTCATCGAGCCCATGACGACCTTGCCGTCCAGCGCGCCGAGCAGCAGCAGGTCGTCGAGGATGTCGGCGGTCGCGAGGACCCCGTCGACACCGGGCCGGGACAGCGCCAGGCACAGCCGTTCGAGGAGGTCGACGCGGTTGGCCATGGCGAGCGGGCGGTCGCCGACACCGAGGGCGCCGCGGGCCGGGTGGTCGGCGGCGACGATCATCAGCCGGCCGGAGTCGCCGACCAGGGGCCGCCGGGTGCGGCGGGCGGCGGCCTCGGCGATCGCCTCGGGGTGCCGGGTGCGCAGCCGGACGATCTCGGCGAGGTCGACGGCGACGGGGGAGCTCACTTGACCGCCCCCGCCGTGACCGCTTCCTCGACCTCGGCGACGGTCGGCATGGCCGAGCCGCACTCCAGGCGGGAGGCGACGATCGCGCCGGCCGCGTTGGCGTGGCGCATGATCCGCTCCAGGTCCCAGCCCTCCAGGAGGCCGTGGCACAGGGAGCCGCCGAAGGCGTCGCCGGCGCCGAGACCGTTGAGGACGGTGACGGGCAGCGGCGGGACCTCCGCCTCCCGGCCCGCGCGGTCGACGGCCAGGACGCCCTTGGGGCCCTGCTTGACGACGGCCAGTTCGACGCCCGCGTCCAGCAGGGCCTGCGCGGCGGCGCGCGGCTCGCGCACACCGGTGGCGACCTCGACCTCGTCGAGGTTCCCGACGGCGACGGTGGTGTGCTTGAGGGCCTCGGCGTAGAAGGGCCGGGCGGAGTCCGGGTCCTTCCAGAACATGGGGCGCCAGTCCAGGTCGAAGACGGTGGTGCCCGCCTTGGCGCGGTGCGCGAGGGCGGCCAGTGTGGCGGTGCGGCTCGGCTCCTCGCTCAGGCCCGTGCCGGTGATCCAGAAGATCCGGGCGCCGAGGATGGCGTCGAGGTCCAGCTCGTGGGCGTCGATCTCCAGGTCCGGGGCCTTGGGCTGCCGGTAGAAGTACAGCGGGAAGTCGTCCGGCGGGAAGATCTCGCAGAACACGACCGGGGTGGGCAGCCCCGCCACGGGGGTGACCCAGCGGTCGTCCACGCCGAAGCCGCGCAGTTCGTCGTGGAGGTAGACGCCGAACGGGTCGTCGCCGGTACGGGTGATCACCGCGGTGCGCCGCCCCAGCTTCGCCGCGGCGACCGCGACGTTGGCGGCCGAGCCGCCGAGGAACTTGCCGAAGGAGGACACCTCGGGCAGCGGTACGCCCGTCTGCAGCGGATAGAGGTCCACTCCGATCCGCCCCATGGTGATCAGGTCGTACGCCATCGAGTTCCCTTCGTTTCGGCTCTCCCCCGGCTTTGTAGCCCCGCACGAGGAGCCCTGTCAATGTTTTGTCCAGACATTCGGACCAGACCTTGACAGCGCTTGCCAAACCCACGGAAGCTGCCGCCATGACGTCGTTGTCACCTCAGCCTTCTCAGTCCTCACTGTCCCGCATCCGGATCGGCTCGGCTCCCGACTCCTGGGGTGTGTGGTTCCCCGACGACCCCCAGCAGGTCCCCTGGCAGCGTTTCCTCGACGAGGTCGCCGACTCCGGTTACGAGTGGATCGAGCTCGGCCCGTACGGCTATCTGCCGACCGATCCCGAGATCCTCACCGGGGAGATCGCGCGGCGCGGGCTCAAGGTGTCCGCCGGCACGGTCTTCACCGGGCTGCACCACGGCGAGGGCGTCTGGGAGAAGACCTGGGCGCACGTCGCGGACAACGCGGTGCTCGCCCAGGCCATGGGCGCCCGGCATCTCGTCGTCATCCCGTCCTTCTGGCGGGACGACAAGACGGGCGAGGTGCTGGAGCCGAACGAGCTCACCCCCGAGCAGTGGCGCAACCTGACCTCGCTGACCGAGCGGCTCGGCGAGCGGGTGCGGGACGAGTACGGGCTGAAGATCGTCGTCCACCCGCACGCGGACACGCATGTCGACACCGAGGAGAACGTCGTCCGGTTCCTGGACGGGACCGACTCCGACCTCGTCTCGCTGTGCCTGGACACCGGGCACTACGCGTACTGCGGCGGCGACAGCGTGAAGCTCATCGAGACCTACGGGTCCCGGATCGGCTATCTGCACCTCAAGCAGGTGGACCCCGAGATCCTGGCCGACGTACGGGCCAAGGGGACGCCGTTCGGGCCCGCGGTGGCGCAGGGCGTGATGTGCGAACCGCCCGCCGGCGTGCCCGAGCTGGGTCCCGTGCTGGAGGCCGCGCAGAAGCTGGACGTGGACCTGTTCGCGATCGTCGAGCAGGACATGTACCCGTGCGCGCCGGACACCCCGCTGCCCATCGCGCGGCGCACCCGGGCGTTCCTGCGCAGCTGCGGGGCGTGACCCCCGCAAGGTGAACTCCGGAAGGTGAACCCCGGTTTGTGAAACCCGGGTCGCGATCCTCACCCGGCCCTGTCCCGCGCGCCCGGGCCGGGCCCACCATGGTCCGATGACAAGTCCCGTACGTGTGCGCGCGGTTCACGGCCCGTGGGGATCCTCCGAGGTCGCCCTCGGGTCGCCTCATCCACGGCTGCTCCCCGGCGTGCTCAGCTACCGCGGGTTCCGGCTCGCGCTGAACCGGCCCCGGCGGCGGCTGGAGGCACCGATCGGGGCGGCCACCCTGGTCCTCGGGTTCGGGGACCCGGTGCGGATCAGCCGGGCCGGGCGGGCGCCGGACTCCCTGGTGTCCGTGCTCTGCGGACCCACGACCACGCCCGCGCTCGGTGAGCACAGCGGGCGGATGGCCGGGATCGAGGTGCTGCTGGCGCCCTGGGCGGCGTTCACGCTGCTGGGGACGCCGCAGCACGAGCTGGTGAACCGGACCGTCGATCCGGAGGAGTTGCTGGACGGGGCGGGCGAACTCGCCGCCGCGCTGGCCGCGCTGCCGTCGTGGGAGGCCAGGTTCGGGCTGCTGGACGAGGTGCTGGCGCGCCGGTCCGAGGGCGGTCCGCGCTGCTCGGAGCGGGTGGTGCGGGCCTGGGACGAACTGGTGCGGACCGGCGGGACGCTGCCCGTGCCGCGGCTGGCCGAGGACGTCGGCTGGGGCGTACGGCACCTGGAGAGCCGGTTCCGGGAACAGATCGGGCTGGGACCCAAGGCGGCGGGACGGGTGCTGCGGTTGCAGCGGGCCCGGCGGCTGCTGGCCTCGGGACGCGGACAGGCGGAGACCGCGGCGGTGTGCGGGTTCTACGACCAGGCGCACCTCAGTGGCGAGTTCAAGGCCATGACCGGGTGCACTCCGAGGGAGTTCACGCTCGCCCGGCGGGGCGTCGGCGCGGTGCCCGGAGGGGACCGGATCAGCGGCGAGGCGACGAGCCTGGTGCTCGGCCCCGGGCGCGGTGCGGTTTTCTCCAAGACCGGCGGCATTGGCTGAATGCAGTCTGTGAACCCCGGCAGCCGTGCCGTTGAGGCCACGACGAGGCGGGGGAGGCAGGTGGGCCGTACCCGGCGCAGCGGGTGCGGCCCACCTGTGTGTGCCGGGGCACCGGGGATGTCAACGCGCCCCGCCCGTGTGCCCGCGTACGCCTTTGCTGCGCTTGTGTCACAAACACCCCCCTCGTGTCACACATGTCGCGTGTACGCGGGTTCCTCGTCACACCAGGCACACAGCCCCTCACGCTCGGTCACTCTCCGTCGTTGACCGGGCACAGGCTTGGTGATCACCAGCGCAGCACCCGGTACCCCCGACGACCGTTCCCGGTCGCCGCCGCGGTGCGCGCGGGGAGGTACAGCTCATGACCGACCGACGGCTGTGGTCGTACAAGGACATCGCGGCGCACATCAAGGTGCAGCCGGACACCGTGCGCTCGTACCGCAAGCACGGGCTGCTGCCGCCCCCCGACCACGTGGAGGGCGGCAAACCCTACTGGTACGCCGACACCGTGCGCGCGTGGGTCGCGGCGCGGCCCGGGAACCGGGGCCGCAGAGGCGACTGAACGGCGGGCCTCAGCGCCACGGCTCGACGACCGTCACCCCGGCCCCCGGTGCCGTGCCCAGCGCGGCCAGGGCGGCCGGGGCGCCGTCGAGACCGATCGCGGAGGTGACGAGGAGGTCGGGGCGGAGCGCTCCGGTGCGGACCAGTTCCAGCATCGGGGGGTAGGTGTGGGCGGCCATGCCGTGGCTGCCGAGGAGTTCCAGCTCCAGGGCGATGGCGCGGGCCATCGGGACCGGGGTCGTGCCGTCCGGCGAGGGCAGCAGGCCGACCTGGAGGTGCCGGCCGCGACGGCGCAGGCCGTTCACGGAGGCCGCGCAGGTCGCGGGCGAGCCGAGGGCGTCGAGGGAGAGCTGGGCACCGCCGCCGGTGAGGTCGCGGACCGCCGCCGCCGTGTCGGGGGTGCGGGTCGCGTCGACGCGGTGCGCCGCGCCGAAGCGCTCCGCGAGGTCCAGGGCGCCGGGGGACACGTCCACCGCGATCACCCGCGCGCCGCAGGCCGCCGCGATCATCACGGCCGACAGTCCGACCCCGCCGCAGCCGTGCACGGCGACCCACTCCCCCGCCGCCACCCGCCCCTGCTGGACCACCGCGCGGAAGGCGGTGGCGAACCGGCAGCCCAGCGAGGCCGCCGTGGCGAAGGACAGGCCCTCGGGGATCGCGACCAGGTTGACGTCGGCGTGGTCGAGCGCCACGTACTGCGCGAAGGAACCCCAGTGGGTGAAGCCGGGCTGGGTCTGCCGCTCGCAGATCTGGTGGTCGCCCGCCGCGCAGGACGCGCAGGTGCCGCACGCGCACACGAACGGGACGGTGACCCGGTCGCCGGGCCGCCAGGCGGTGACCCGGTCCCCCACCTCCTCGACCACGCCCGCGAGTTCATGGCCGGGCACGTGCGGCAGGGTGATGTCCGGGTCGTGGCCCTGCCAGCCGTGCCAGTCGCTGCGGCACAGCCCGGTGGCCTCCACCCGGACGACCACGCCGTGCGGCGCGGGCCGGGGATCGGCCACCTCGCGCACCTCGGCCGGCTCCCCGTACCGCTCGAACACCACGGCCCGCATACGTGCTCCCCTCGTCATCAGGTCTCGGACGCCATGGTTCCCCATGAGCGGGTCCCCTCGGCGGCCGTCCCGGACTGCGGTGGCGCGGGTGTCTGCCATAGGGTTCCGTCAAAACGGGTCAAGAGGAACATCCCTCGCGATTCCCACCGCTGTCCGCCGCCGCGCGACGCCGCACGACGCCGTACGCCCGCCACCGTCGCCCGCCAACCCGAGGGAACCGCCGTGAGCCACTCCCCGCCGCCCGGCGCGCCCCGGGCCCGCATCCCCGGGCCGCAGCAGCCGCCGCCGACGTATCCGCGGATCCGTCCGGGCCTGTGGAAGCGGAGCCTGTGGGGCGGGCTCGCGCTCTGGACGCTGACCGCGCTCGTCACCTACGCGACGAGGAACACGACCCTGCTGCCGACGCTGATCCTGCTCGGCAGCTTCCTGGTGCCGGTGACGTTCGTGCTGTGGGCCTACGAGCGGCACGGACGGGACCTCGGGGTGAGCGTGATCCTCGGCTGCTTCCTGACCGGCGGGACGCTCGGCGTTCTCGGCGCCTCGGTCATGGAGTACTACCTGCTCCACCCCTCCCTGTGGATGTTCGTCGGCGTCGGCCTCATCGAGGAGGCCGTGAAGGCGGGCGCCCTGATGCTCGTGCTGCGCCGGCAGCCGAGGCTGCGCGGGATCCGGGCGGGGCTCGTCCTCGGCGCGACCGTCGGGTTCGGCTTCGCGGCGCTGGAGAGCGCCGGGTACGCGTTCAACGCGGCCGTCTCGACCGAGGGCATCGACCTGCGGGCGCTGATCGAGACGGAGATCCTGCGCGGGGTGCTCGCCCCCTTCGGGCACGGCCTGTGGACGGCGATCGTGGGCGCGGCGCTGCTGTCGTACCGGCGCCCCGACGGCCGCTTCCGGTTCACCGGCCCGGTGGTGCGCACCTTCGCCGGGGTCGCGCTGCTGCACGCCCTGTGGGACTCGACGCACGGCATCGCGATCTGGCTGGTGGCCCGGCTGACGGCGACCGGCCTCGACCGGGCGCTCTTCGCCCAGGGGTACATCGCCACCCCCACCGACCAGCAGGAACATCTCTTCACGCTGTTCTCGGTCGGCGGGCTGGTCCTGGTCTCGCTGCTCGGGGTGGCCTGGGTGCGGTCGCTGGCGCGACGCGACCCTTCTTGGAGAAATACCCCCTAGGGGTATAGTGTGAGGTAGTGGGACGCCACCGTGGACCCGTAGGCCCCTCGCGTGCGTCCGAACCGCCCCGCGCCTCCCGGAGGAGAACGACATGACCGCCCAGTCCGACACCCAGGTCACCACCGTCTACAAGGTGAGCGGCATGAGCTGCGGCCACTGCGAGGGCTCCGTCTCCGGCGAGATCTCCGAGCTCCCGGGCGTCAGCTCGGTGAAGGCCGTCGCCTCCACCGGCGAGGTCACCGTCGTGTCCGCCGGCGCGCTCGACGAGGAAGCCGTGCGCGCGGCCGTCGACGAGGCCGGCTTCGAACTCGTCGGCAAGGCCTGAGCACCCACGGAGAGTCCAGCGAGCATGTCCGGCACCACCGCCCCGATACCCGACACCGCCTTCGAGGTCGAGCTGCTCATCGGCGGCATGACCTGCGCCTCCTGCGCCGCCCGCGTGGAGAAGAAGCTCAACCGCATGGACGGCGTGAGCGCCACGGTGAACTACGCGACGGAGAAGGCGAAGGTCACCTACGGCGACGGCGTCGAGGTCGCGGACCTCATCGCGACGGTGGTGCGGACGGGGTACACGGCCGAGGAGCCGCAGCCCCTTCCCGAGCCGGAGGAGACCCCGGCCGACGAGCCCGGCACGGCCGCGCTGCGGCAGCGGCTCGTCGTGTCCGCCGTCCTCGCCGTCCCCGTCGTGCTGCTCTCCATGGTCCCGGCCCTCCAGTTCGACAACTGGCAGTGGCTGGCGCTCACCCTCGCCTCGCCGGTCGTCGTCTGGGGCGGGCTGCCCTTCCACCGGGCCGCCTGGACCAACGCCCGGCACGCCGCCGCGACCATGGACACCCTGGTCTCGCTGGGCACGCTGGCCGCGTTCGGCTGGTCGCTGTGGGCGCTGTTCCTCGGGGACGCGGGCATGCCCGGCATGAAGGACGAGTTCCGCCTCACCGTCGCCCGGATGGACGGCGCCTCCACCATCTATCTCGAAGTGGCCGCCGGGGTGACCGTGTTCCTCCTGCTCGGCCGCTGGCTGGAGGCCCGCTCCAAGCGGCGGGCCGGGGCCGCGCTGCGGGCGCTGATGGAACTGGGCGCCAAGGACGTGGCGGTGCTGCGGGACGGCCGTGAGGTGCGTGTCCCGGTGGAGCGCCTCGCCGTCGGGGACCGGTTCGTGGTCCGCCCCGGGGAGAAGGTCGCCACCGACGGCACGGTCGTCGAGGGCGCCTCCGCCGTGGACGCCTCGATGCTGACCGGGGAGTCCGTACCGGTGGACGTCACGGCCGGCTCCTTCGTCGCGGGCGCGACCGTGAACGCCGGCGGGCGGCTCGTCGTCGAGGCCGCGCGCGTGGGCGCCGACACCCAGCTCGCCCGGATGGCCCGGCTGGTCGAGGACGCGCAGAACGGCAAGGCCGAGGTGCAGCGGCTCGCCGACCGGATCTCGGCGGTCTTCGTCCCGGTCGTCCTCGCGCTCGCGGTCGCCACCTTCGGCGGCTGGCTGGGCGTCACCGGCGACACCGTCGCCGCGTTCACCGCCGCCGTCGCGGTGCTGATCATCGCCTGCCCGTGCGCCCTGGGCCTCGCCACCCCGACCGCCCTGATGGTCGGCACCGGGCGCGGCGCCCAGCTCGGCATCCTCATCAAGGGCCCCGAGGTCCTCGAATCCACCCGCCGCGTCGACACCGTCGTCCTCGACAAGACGGGCACGGTGACCACCGGCCGGATGACCCTCCAGGAGGTGTACGCCGCCGAGGGTGCCGACGAGCGGCAGGTGCTGCGGCTCGCGGGCGCCCTGGAGGACGCCTCGGAGCATCCGGTGGCGCGGGCGGTCGCCGCGGGCGCGCGCACCCGGGTCGGGCAGCTGCCCCCGGTCGAGGGGTTCGTGAACGTCCCCGGGCGGGGCGTGCGTGGGCGCGTGGAGGGGCACGAGGTGGCCGTGGGGCGGCTGTTCGAGGAGCTCCCGGAGGAGCTGGCCCGGGTCCGCGAGAAGGCCGAGCGGGACGGTCGTACGGCCGTCGTCGTGGGCTGGGACGGGGCGGCACGGGGTGTCGTGGCCGTCGCGGACGCGGTGAAGGAGACCAGCGCCGAGGCGGTGCGCGCGCTGCGGGCGCTCGGGCTGACGCCGGTGCTGCTGACCGGGGACAACCGGACCGTGGCCGAGGCGGTGGCCGGGCGGGTGGGGATCTCGCGGGTGATCGCCGAGGTGCTGCCCGAGGACAAGGTGGCCGTCGTCAAGGAGCTGCAGGGCGAGGGGCGGGTCGTCGCCATGGTCGGCGACGGGGTCAACGACGCCGCCGCGCTCGCCACCGCCGACCTGGGGCTCGCCCTGGGCACCGGGACCGACGCGGCGATCGAGGCGGGCGATCTGACGCTGGTCCGCGGGGATCTGCGGGCCGCCGCCGACGCCATCCGGCTCTCACGGCGGACACTCGCCACGATCAAGGGCAATCTCGTCTGGGCGTTCGGCTACAACGTGGCCGCGCTGCCGCTCGCCGCGGCCGGGCTGCTGAACCCGATGATCGCCGGTGCTGCCATGGCCTTCTCGTCGGTCTTCGTGGTGACGAACAGCCTGCGTCTGCGCGCATTCCGGTGAGGTTACGACGCCCACCCCCTCTGGAGTCCGGCGCGAGCCTCACATAAGCTCTTCACAAGGCTCGCGCATCATCCTTACGCAGGGGCCCCAGTCATTGTTTCGGCCCTCTTGCGCATCAAACGGACATTTGCAAGAGACGCAGATCACAGTGATGCGAACGTAACCATCGAAGGGGTTCGAAGGTCTAAGTTGGCGATGTCAGGAGGCGTCTTGGGGGGCGCTGACTGACATCTGAGGATGTCTTGGGGGACTTCCTCAGAGATGCGTTGCCGGGGCACGCACTGCGGGGAGCTTTGAGCGGCCCTCCCGACCGTGCGTTGTCCCGGCAGACCGCACAAGGAGTAGTACGACGAGTTTTGCTCGTTCTGCTCAACGCAGTACCGCACCATCCGCAACACAGCAACACACAGCGATTCAGGCGCTGGTCTCCACAAGCGCCCGGCCGGATCCCGTGGGGGGAATCCGCACCGGGACATGGGAAGGCGCCCTGGACGTCGGCCCGTGGGGGGACCGCCGCCAGGGCGCCTTCTGTATTCCTGCCTTCGGTGTTCCTGCCGTCGGCATTCCCGCCTTCGGTTCACCCGCCGGCGCAACGGCCGGCGGGGAACACCCGGGGAAAGCTCTAGCGCTCCTCGACCGGGATGAAGTCGCGCTCGACCACGCCCGTGTAGATCTGCCGCGGACGGCCGATGCGGGAGCCGGGCTCCTTGATCATCTCGTGCCACTGGGCGATCCAGCCCGGCAGCCGGCCGAGGGCGAACAGGACCGTGAACATCTCGGTCGGGAAGCCCATGGCCCGGTAGATGAGACCGGTGTAGAAGTCGACGTTCGGGTAGAGGTTGCGCTGGACGAAGTAGTCGTCCGAGAGCGCGTGCTCCTCCAGCTTCAGGGCGATGTCCAGCAGCTCGTCGGACTTGCCGAGGGCCGACAGGACGTCGTGCGCGGCGGCCTTGATGATCTTCGCGCGCGGGTCGAAGCTCTTGTAGACCCGGTGGCCGAAGCCCATCAGCCGGACGCCGTCCTCCTTGTTCTTCACCTTGTTGATGAAGGAGTCGACATCGCCGCCGTTGGCCTGGATGCCTTCCAGCATCTCCAGGACGGACTGGTTGGCGCCGCCGTGCAGCGGGCCCCAGAGGGCGTTGATGCCGGCGGAGATCGAGGCGAACATGTTCGCCTGCGAGGAGCCGACGAGACGGACCGTCGAGGTCGAACAGTTCTGCTCGTGGTCCGCGTGCAGGATGAGCAGCTTGTCGAGCGCGGAGACGACGACCGGGTCGAGCTCGTACTCCTGCGCCGGGACCGAGAAGGTCATCCGGAGGAAGTTCTCGACGTAGCCGAGGTCGTTGCGCGGGTAGACGAACGGGTGACCGATCGACTTCTTGTACGCGTACGCGGCGATCGTCGGAAGCTTGGCGAGGAGGCGGATCGTGGAGAGGTTCCGCTGCTTCTCGTCGAAGGGGTTGTGGCTGTCCTGGTAGAACGTCGACAGCGCCGAGACCACCGACGACAGCATGGCCATCGGGTGGGCGTCGCGCGGGAAGCCGCGGTAGAAGTTCTTGACGTCCTCGTGCAGCAGGGTGTGCTGCGTGATGTCGTTCTGGAACAGGGTGAGCTCGTCGACCGTCGGCAGCTCACCGTTGATCAGCAGGTAGGCCACCTCCAGGAAGGTGGAGCGTTCCGCCAGCTGCTCGATCGGGTAGCCGCGGTAGCGGAGGATGCCCGCCTCGCCGTCGAGGTAGGTGACGGCGGATTTATAGGCGGCGGTGTTGCCGTAGCCGCTGTCCAGCGTCACCAGACCGGTCTGGGCGCGGAGCTTGCCGATGTCGAAGCCCTTGTCGCCGACGGTACTGTCGATCACCGGGTAGGTGTACTCGCCGTCGCCGTACCGCAGTACTACAGAGTTGTCGCTCACGTCTTCCCTCACCCGACGTTGTGCCTCATCTTCGAGGTTGCCCTGACTGTCTCTACCATCCCCCATTCGGCGCAGGAGAGTGCACTGGGGGTCGGCCATTGGGCTTGTCGGCGGCACTCAGTGCCGCCAACTTGCCCATCCTGCCCCTCCCCTACCCGGTTCCGGAAGTCCTCTGTGACCTTCGTGACTCATTTGATCGATCATTTTTGGGGTGAGGGCCGGTTCAGCGGGTCGCCAGCCGCCAGTCCAGGGCCGTGCAGCGGCGTCCCGCCGACACCGTGCGCACCGCCTGGCCTATCGCCTTGCGCGAACCCACGAGCACGACCAGCCTCTTGGCCCGGGTGACCGCCGTGTACAGCAGGTTCCGCTGGAGCATCATCCAGGCGCCGGTGGTGACCGGGATCACCACCGCGGGATATTCACTGCCCTGGGAACGGTGAATGGTGACCGCGTACGCGTGGGCCAGTTCGTCCAGTTCGTCGAAGTCGTACGGCACCTCCTCGTCCTCGTCCGTCAGCACCGTGAGCCGCTGGTCGACCGGGTCGAGTGAGGTGACGACGCCCACGGTGCCGTTGAAGACGCCGTTCTCGCCCTTCTCGTAATTGTTGCGAATCTGGGTGACCTTGTCGCCGACGCGGAACACCCGGCCGCCGAACCGCTTCTCGGCCAGGTCGGGGCGGCCCGGGGTGATGGCCTGCTGGAGCAGGCCGTTGAGCGCGCCGGCGCCCGCGGGGCCGCGGTGCATGGGGGCGAGCACCTGGACGTCCCGGCGCGGGTCGAGCCCGAACTTGGCTGGAATCCGACGGGCCGCGACGTCCACCGTGAGCCGGCCCGCCTCCTCCGTCTCGTCCTCGACGAAGAGGAAGAAGTCCTTCATGCCGTCGGTGACGGGATGCTGCCCGGCGTTGATCCGGTGCGCGTTGGTCACCACACCCGACTGCTGGGCCTGCCGGAACACCTGGGTGAGACGGACCGCGGGGATCGGGCCGCCCTCGGCGAGCAGATCGCGCAGGACCTCGCCGGCCCCGACGGACGGCAACTGGTCGACATCGCCCACGAACAGCAGATGCGCGCCCGGCGGCACCGCCTTCACCAGCTTGTTGGCGAGCAGCAGGTCCAGCATGGACGCCTCGTCGACCACGACCAGGTCGGCCTGGAGGGGGCGGTCCTTGTCGTAGGCGGCGTCGCCCCCGGGCCTGAGTTCGAGGAGGCGGTGGACGGTGGAGGCCTCGGCGCCGGTCAGTTCGGCGAGGCGTTTGGCCGCGCGGCCGGTCGGGGCGGCGAGCACCACCCTCGCCTTCTTCGCGCGGGCCAGCTCCACGATCGAGCGGACCGTGAAGGACTTGCCACAGCCGGGGCCGCCGGTCAGCACGGCGACCTTCTTCGTCAGCGCCAGCTTGACCGCGGCCTCCTGCTCGGGGGCGAGGTCGGCGCCGGTGCGGGTCCCGAGCCAGCGCAGCGCCTTGTCCCATTCCACGTCACGGAAGCCCGGCATCCGGTCCTCGTCGGTGCGCAGGAGGCGGGTCAGCTGGGCGGCGAGGGAGAGTTCGGCGCGGTGGAAGGGGACCAGGTAGACGGCGGTGACCTGCTCGCCGTCCGCCTCACCCGGCACCTTCTCGCGGACGACACCGGGCTCCTCGCCCTCCTCGCCCGGCTCGGCCAGTTCGGCGAGGCACTCGATGACGAGGCCGGTGTCGACCTGGAGCAGCTTCACCGCGTCGGCGATCAGCCGTTCCTCGGGGAGGTAGCAGTTGCCCTGGTCGGTGGCCTGGGACAGGGCGTACTGGAGGCCCGCCTTCACGCGCTCCGGGCTGTCGTGCGGGATGCCCACGCTCTGGGCGATCCTGTCGGCGGTGAGGAAGCCGATGCCCCAGACGTCGGCGGCGAGGCGGTAGGGCTGGTTCCTCACGACGGAGATCGACGCGTCGCCGTACTTCTTGTAGATGCGTACGGCGATGGACGTGGACACCTCGACGGTCTGGAGGAAGAGCATGACCTCCTTGATCGCCTTCTGTTCCTCCCAGGCGTCGGCGATCTTCTTCGTCCGTTTCGGCCCGAGGCCGGGAACCTCGATGAGCCGCTTGGGCTCCTCCTCGATGATCTTGAGGGTGTCCAGGCCGAAATGCTGGGTGATCCGGTCGGCGAAGACCGGCCCGATGCCCTTGACCAGCCCGGAGCCGAGATAGCGCCGGATGCCCTGGACGGTGGCGGGCAGGACGGTCGTGTAGTTCTCGACGGTGAACTGCTTGCCGTACTGCGGGTGGGACCCCCAGCGGCCCTCCATCCGCAGGGACTCCCCCACCTGGGCGCCGAGGAGCGCGCCGACGACCGTGAGCAGATCGCCGCCGCCGCGTCCGGTGTCGACCCGGGCGACCGTGTACCCGTTGTCCTCGTTGGCGTACGTGATCCGCTCGAGGACGCCTTCGAGGACGGCGAGCCGCCGCTCGTCCGTGGGATTCCCCGCCTGTTGAGCCATGATCCGACGGTACCGGTCACCACTGACAGCTCACGCGCCCTGTGGAGAACCGCTCCTGGCCCCGGTGCGGGTGAGGACGACGGCGACGGCGGCCAGCAGCGCGGCGAGGGCCGTGAGCGCCGTGCCGGACCAGCCGAGGTTCTCGATCAGGGGTGCCGCCAGTGTCGTCCCTGCGGCGCCGACGGTGAAGTACAGGACCAGGTACACGCTGACGAGGCTGCCGCCCCGGGCCGGGTCCAGGGCCATCACCCGGCTCTGGTTGGCGGCCTGCGCGGCGAACGCCCCGGCGTCGAAGAGGGCGAGGCCCAGGACGGTGACCGCGGGGCGGTGCAGCCCTGTCGCCAGCAGCCCGGCCCCGGCCGCGCCGACGAGCAGCGAGGCCGTGATCACCGCCCGCGGGGAGTACCGGTCGGCGAGCCGCCCGGCGAGCGGCAGCGCACCGAACCCGAGCAGCCCCGCGAGGCTGTACAGCCCGATCCCGGTGGCGTCGAGCGAGTACGGCGCCCGCCCCAGCTCCAGCGCGAGCGCCACCCATACGAGGTTGAACGCGAGATACCAGAGCCCCCCGGCCACCACCGCCCACCGCAACGCGGGATGCCGCCGCAGGAGCCGGGGCAGGGCGCGGAGGGTGGCGAGGTAGGTGGGGGTGGGGGTCGGAGGGGGCGGCGACGCGGCGTCGGCGGAATCGGCGGAATCGGCCCATGCGGCCGAAGGCAACGCGTTGCCGGGCGGCGGGGCGGCGGCGGTCGTGCCCGCCAGGGCCGCGGTGGTCGTGTCGGCCTGGGCCGCGGTGGTCGTACCCGCCGGGGCCGCGGTGCCGGGTGAGGACGTGGCACGCGCACCCGAGGACGGGGTGTCCGTGGGCGGTCGTACGTCGGTGGACGTGGCGGCGGCAGCGGAGGGTCCGGGGGCCGGTGGCAGCGGGGGCGTGCCGGGGGACGCGGGTGTGTCGGCGGGCGGAGCCGGGGCAGTGTGGCAGAGCCCGGCGGTCGGGGGCGCGGTGGCCATGGACCGGTGGAGGGCCGACGGGGCCGAGGGCAGCGGGGGCGTGCCGGGGGACGCGGGTGTGTCGGCGGGCGGAGCCGGGACGGTGTGGCAGAGCCCGGCGGTCGGGGGCGCGGTGGCCGTGGAACGGCGAAGGGCCGACGGGGCCGAGGGCAGCGGGGGCGTACCGGGGGACGCGGGTGTGTCGGCGGGCGGAGCCGGGACGGTGTGGCAGAGCCCGGCGGTCGGGGGCGCGGTGGCCGTGGAACGGTGAAGGGCCGACAGGGTCGAGGGGAGCGGGGGCGTGCCGGGGGACGCGGGTGTGTCGGCGGGCGGAGCCGGGGCGGTGTGGCTGGGCCCGGCGGTCGGGGGTGCGGTGGCCGTGGCACGGTGGAGGGCCGACGGGGTCGGGGGTGCGGGAGCGGTGCCGGGTTGGCGTGTGTCCGCGTCGGCCGCCGGAGCCGTGGCGGGGAGCTCTGCTCCGGGGTGGGTGGGCGGGAGCAGCCGGGCCGTGGTGAGGGCGCACAGGGTGACCGCCGCGGCGGACAGGAGCAGCATGTGGCGCCAGCCGAAGGCGTCCGCGAGGGTGCCGCCGACGAGGCGGCTGAGGAGGATGCCGGCGGACATGCCGGCGGCGACCGTGGCGACGGCGTGGGTGCGGCGGCCGGGCGGGGCGAGGCGGCCCGCGATGGCGCCCGCCTGTGCGGCGACGCCCGCCGTCGCGCCGATCAGGAGGTAGGCGACGAGGAGGACGGTGGCGCCGGGAGCCGCGGCGGCGAGACACAACGCGGCTGCCAGTGCGCCGAGTTGGACGGGAATCAGACGGTTCGGCGGTATGCGGTCGGCCAGCGGGAGCAGCAGGACGAACCCGGTCATGCAGCCGAGCAGCGCGGCCGTCGGGACGAGCCCGATCACCGGGAGCGGCACGCCGAACTCGGCGGCCACGTCGGTGAGGGCGGGCTGGACCGCGTAGTTGTTGGCTATCGCCGTACCGGCCGTCACGGCCAGCAGGAGCGTGCGCCCGCCGGTCACGGCCGCTGCTGCCGGGCGAGGACGACGACGTAACGGCACTCCGTGGCGGTGTCGTTGACGAAGGTGCGCGGGGCGGGTTCACCGAGCTCGATCGTGTCGCCCGCGTCGAGGACGTGCGCGAGGTCGCCCTCACGGAACGTCAGCCGCCCTTCCAGGACCCACACCACCTGCCGTACGAACGCGAACGCCGCCGCGGGGTAGGGGACTTCCGCCCCGGGTGGCAGGCGGATCTCGGCGATCTCCGCGGGGAAGCCGGGGGTGGTGATCTGGCGGCGGCGGTAGCCCGTCCCCGGGTCGCGCCACTCGGCCGCGTCCGCCCCCCGGCGCACGGCGCCGGTTCCGCCGCCCTCCCCGGTTCCGTCCGGCGATGCCTCCAGCAGCGACGACACGCCGATCTGGAACGCCGCCGACAGCTTGCCGAGCACCACCGCCGTGGGGCTGCTCTCCTCCCGTTCGATCCGGCTGATCATCGCCTGGGAGACACCGGACTCGTCGGCGAGCCGGGCCAGGGTCCAGCGGCGGCGCTCCCGTTCGGCACGCACGCGTGCGGCGATCCGGCGAACCAGGGGATCTACTATGTTGGACATGAATCCAATATACGAGAAGAGCCGTGGGAGGAAGCCCGTGACGGTCAGAGTCGCGCGGGACGAGGACACGCGGGCCGTGGTCGCCATCCGCAACCACGCGATCGAGCACTCCACCGCCCTGTGGACGGAGGTCACGCAGTCCCCCGCCGAGGGCGCCGCCTGGTTCGCGGCCCACCTCGCGCGCGGCTCGGCGTTCGTGGCCGAGGCGGAGGGCGAGGTCGTCGGGTTCGCGGCCTACGGGCCGTGGCGGGCCGGCCTGGAGGGCTACCGGTACACCGTCGAGAACTCGGTCTACGTCCGGGAGGGCAGCCACGGGCTCGGGGTCGGCTCGGCGCTGATGACCGCCCTCGTCGACGCGGCACGGGAGGCCGGGCACCACGTCATGGTCGCCGGTATCGAGGCGGGGAACACCACGTCGATCCGGCTGCACGAGCGGTTCGGCTTCGAGCACGCGGGGACGGTCCGCGAGGTCGGCCTGAAGTTCGGCCGCTGGCTGGACCTGACGATCATGCGCCTGCCCCTGGGCTGAACCGCCGCCTCCGCTTCCCGGTCCGGTGATGTCACAGGGCGGATCGCCGCCTCGTCCATGGGCCAAGAACGATCTCGAACTGGAGCGGACCATGAACCTCACCCTCTGGATCGCCGCAGGACTGCTCGCCGCCGTGGCCCTGACCGGCGGCCTCGTCAAGACCCTCGTCCCCCGTACGACCCTGGCGTCGTCGCCCGGCGGCGGCTGGACCGGCGACGTGGGCGACGGCTTCGTCAGAACCCTCGGCGTCCTCGAAGTCCTGGCCGCCGCGGGCCTGGTCCTGCCCGCGCTGGTCGGCATCGCGCCGGTCCTCGTGCCGGTGACCGCCGTCTGCTGGGTCCTGCTCATGGTCGGCGCGATGGTCACCCACGGCCGCCGCGGGGAGTCGGCGCTCATGGCGCTGAACCTGGCCTATCTCGCGCTGGCCGCACTGGTCGCGTGGGGGAGGTTCGGCCCCGAGACCTTCCTCGGCTGAGCGGCGCGTTCCAGCCCCTGCGGTTGAGCGCCGTCGGCACGTCGGGGAAGCTGTCGATCACACGCGTGGGACGCCACGCGCGGACGACCGGAGAGGGAGCCGGTGTGACACGGACCGAGGAGTTCCAGGAGCTGCGGCCCCTGCTGTTCTCCATCGCCTACCGGATCCTGGGCAGCGTGAGCGAGGCCGAGGACGCGGTCCAGGAGACCTGGCTGCGCTACGACGCGACGCCCACCGTGGCCAGGTCGCCCCGCGCGTTCCTGTCGACCACGGTGACCCGGATCTCGGTCGACGTCCTGCGCTCGGCCCGCGTCCGGCGCGAGGCGTACGTCGGGCCGTGGTTCCCCGAGCCGCTGCTCGACGACCCCTACGCGGACCCGGCCCGCGCGGCGGAGCTCGCCGACTCGGTGTCGATGGCGGCCCTGGTGCTCCTGGAGCGGCTCTCCCCGCTGGAGCGGGCGGTCTTCGTGCTGCGCCAGGTGTTCGACTTCGGCTTCCCCGAGATCGCGGAGGCGATCGACCGCTCGGAGGCGGCCTGCCGTCAGCTCCTGGTGCGGGCCCGGCGCCACATGGAGGCGGGCCGGCCCCGGTTCGACGCGGGCAGCGCGGAGCGCGAGGAACTCGCCGCGCGGTTCTTCGACGCCCTGCGCGAGGGGGACGTCGACGGGCTCCAGCGGCTCCTCGCCGCCGATGTGGCGCTGGTCGGCGACGGCGGCGGCAAGGCCCCGCAGCTCGCCCGGGCGGTCGCCGGCGCGGACAACGTGGCGCGGCTGCTGGCGGCCGTCTTCCCTCGGCTGGCCCTGGTCGCCGTCGGGTGGGAGGCGCACGAGGTCAACGGGCAGCCCGGCGCCGTCTTCCGCGACCGGGACGGCAGGGTGCTCCTGACGCTGGCCCTCGACGTCCTCGACGGCCGGATCCAGACGCTCCGCTTCGTCCTCAACCCCGACAAGCTCGCGCACGTCGGGCCGGTGGCGGACGTCTGGGCCATCCATGACGCGACACGGCGGGCACAGCGGCCCGCGGACTGATCCCACCCCCGCACGGACGGCGGACACGCGCGCCCGTCCCGGGCCCCGCACCCGCGCTCAGATGAGCTCCCTTCATCACGATCGGGTCTCGGGATGCCTCCAGGGTCTTGATTAACCTCCGTGTAATCGATTCCAATCCTCGGTACACGACACCGTGTAATCGATTCCACGAGGAGGTGGAGCGGCGATGGCGAGCATCAAGGACGTCGCGGCCCGGGCAGGCGTGTCCGTCGCCACGGTCTCGCGCGTCCTGAACGACCATCCGTCGGTCAGCGCCGACGCACGCACGCGCGTGCTGGCCGCCGTCGACGCGCTGGGCTACCGCCCGAACGCTGTCGCCCGTTCGCTGCGCACCGACCAGACCCGCACCCTCGGCCTGGTCATCAGCGACGTCCTCAACCCGTACTTCACCGAACTGGCCCGCTCGGTGGAGGAGGAGGCCCGCGCGCTCGGCTACAGCGTCATCATCGGCAACGCCGACGAACGGCCCGACCTCCAGGACCACCACGTACGGACCCTCCTCGACCGGCGGATCGACGGGCTGCTCGTCTCCCCCACCGACGGCGGCTCGCCGCTGATGCTGGACGCGGCGCGGGCCGGGACGCCGATGGTGTTCGTCGACCGGTGGATCCCGGGCCTCGACGTGCCCGTCGTACGGGCCGACGGCCGGGACGCGGTGCGGGACCTCGTCGCGCATCTGCACGGGCTCGGGCACCGGCGGCTCGCGATCATCGCGGGACCGGCCGCCACCACGACCGGCCGGGAGCGCGTACAGGTCTTCCGGGAGTCCCTGGCGGCGTACGGGCTCGGGCTCCCGGACGCCTACATCGGCCAGGGCGACTTCCAGGCCGAGAGCGGACGCCGGGTCACCGAGGGCTTCCTCGACCTGGCCGAGCCGCCCGAGGCCGTCTTCGCGGCCGACAACCTGATGGCGCTCGGCGCGCTCGACGCCGTCCGCGCGCGTGGACTGCGCGTGCCCGACGACATCGCGCTCGCCGCCTTCGACGACATCCCGTGGTTCGTGCACACCGATCCGCCGGTCACCGCGATCGCCCAGCCCACGGGCGAGCTGGGCCGGGCCGCCGTACGCGCGCTCGTCGACCGCATCGAGGGGCGGCCCCCGCAGTCCGTCACCCTCACCGCCCGTCTCGTCGTACGCCGCTCGTGCGGCGAGCGGCCGGCCCCACCGGAGCCGGCCCCCGTACAGAACAGGAGCCAGTCGTGAGCAACGCGGACGAGTTGCTGCGCATCGAGGGCATCAGGAAGACCTTCCCGGGCGTGGTCGCGCTGGACAGCGTGGACTTCGACCTGCGCCGGGGCGAGGTCCATGTCCTGCTCGGTGAGAACGGCGCGGGCAAGAGCACGCTGATCAAGATGCTCTCCGGCGCCTACACGCCCGACGCGGGCAGGATCCTGGCGGCCGGCGAGGAGGTGCGCATCCACGGTGCGCAGGACTCCGAGCGGCTCGGGATCGCCACCATCTACCAGGAGTTCAACCTCGTCCCCGATCTCACGGTCGCCGAGAACATCTTCCTGGGCCGCCAGCCGCGCCGCCTCGGGATGATCGACCGCAAGCGGATGGAGGCCGACGCCGAGGTCCTGCTGAAGCGGGTCGGTGTCGACGTGTCGCCCCGCGCGCGGGTCCGCGAACTCGGCATCGCGCGCCTCCAGATGGTCGAGATCGCGAAGGCGCTGAGCCTGGACGCGCGCGTCCTGATCATGGACGAGCCGACCGCGGTGCTCACCTCCGAGGAGGTCGAGAAACTCTTCGCGATCGTGCGCCAGTTGCGCGAGGACGCCGTCGGGATCGTCTTCATCACCCACCACCTGGAGGAGATCGCCGCCCTCGGCGACCGGGTGACCGTGATCCGGGACGGCCGCTCCGTGGGACAGGTGCCCGCCTCCACTCCCGAGGACGAGCTGGTGCGGCTGATGGTCGGCCGGTCCATCGAGGCGCAGTACCCGCGCCAGGACACCGACAAGGGCGCCGCCCTGCTGGCCGTCGAGGGCCTCACCCGCGACGGCGTCTTCCACGACGTCTCCTTCGAGGTGCGCGCCGGTGAGGTCGTCGGCATCGCAGGGCTGGTCGGCGCGGGCCGTACCGAGGTCGTCCGGGCCGTCTTCGGGGCGGACCCCTATGACGAGGGCGCCGTGAAGGTCGCCGGGACCGCGCTGCGGCGGCACGACGTCAACGCGGCCATGGCGGCCGGGATCGGGCTGATCCCCGAGGACCGCAAGGGCCAGGGACTGGTCCTGGACGCGTCCGTCGAGGAGAACCTCGGTCTGGTGACGCTGCGTTCGGCCACGCGCGCGGGGCTCGTCGACCTGAAGGGCCAGCGGGAGGCCGCGGCCCGGATCGCCGGGCAGCTGGGCGTGCGGATGGCCGGACTGGGCCAGCACGTAAGGACGTTGTCCGGCGGCAACCAGCAGAAGGTCGTCATCGGCAAGTGGCTGCTGGCCGACACCAAGGTGCTGATCCTCGACGAGCCGACCCGTGGCATCGACGTCGGCGCCAAGGTCGAGATCTACCAGCTGATCAACGAACTCACCGCGGCCGGCGCGGCCGTGCTGATGATCTCCAGCGATCTGCCCGAGGTCCTCGGCATGAGCGACCGGGTCCTGGTCATGGCGCAGGGCCGGATCGCGGGCGAACTCTCCGCCGACGAGGCGTCGCAGGACGCCGTGATGGCGCTCGCCGTCAGCAACCCCACGCACGAGAAGAACGGAACGGAGGCCACCCGTGGCCAGTGACACGCTCAAGAGCACGACGGGCGCGAGCGGCGCCTCGGGGCTGCGCCGGCTGCTCCTCGACAACGGCGCGCTGACCGCGCTGATCGTCCTCGTCATCGCGATGTCGGCGCTGTCCGGCGACTTCCTGACCACCGACAACCTGCTGAACGTCGGCGTCCAGGCGGCCGTGACGGCCATCCTCGCCTTCGGCGTCACCTTCGTGATCGTCTCCGCGGGCATCGACCTCTCGGTCGGTTCGGTCGCCGCGCTGTCGGCCACCGTCCTTGCCTGGAGCGCCACTTCGCAGGGCATGCCCGTCGTCGTAGCGGTCCTGCTGGCGGTCGTGACGGGCATCGCGTGCGGTGTCGTCAACGGCTTCCTGATCTCCTACGGCAAGCTGCCGCCGTTCATCGCGACGCTCGCGATGCTGTCGGTGGCCCGCGGTCTGTCGCTGGTGATCTCGCAGGGCTCCCCCATCGCGTTCCCCTCGTCGGTCTCCCACCTCGGGGACACGCTCGGCGGCTGGCTGCCGGTGCCGGTGCTCGTGATGGTCGTCATGGGGCTCCTGACCGCCTTCGTGCTCGGCCGGACCTACATCGGCCGCTCGATGTACGCGATCGGCGGCAACGAGGAGGCGGCGCGCCTGTCCGGGCTGCGGGTGAAGCGGCAGAAGCTCGCGATCTACGCCTTCTCGGGTCTGTTCGCCGCCGCCGCGGGCATCGTGCTGGCCGCACGTCTGTCGTCCGCGCAGCCGCAGGCCGCGCAGGGCTACGAGCTGGACGCGATCGCGGCGGTCGTCATCGGCGGCGCGTCGCTCGCGGGCGGTACGGGCAAGGCGTCCGGGACGCTGATCGGCGCGCTGATCCTCGCGGTGCTCAGGAACGGGCTCAACCTCCTGTCGGTGTCCGCCTTCTGGCAGCAGGTCGTCATCGGTGTCGTGATCGCGCTCGCGGTGCTGCTGGACACGGTGCGCCGCAAGGCCGGGGCGACCCCGGTGGCGGCCGGGACCGGCGGCAGCAAGGGGAAGCAGGCGGTGACGTACCTGCTCGCGGCCGTCGTCGCGGCGGCGGTCGTCGGCGCCACGTCCCTGCTGCACGGCGGCGCGTCGGACGCGAAGACGCAGCGGATCGGCCTGTCGCTGTCGACGCTCAACAACCCGTTCTTCGTGCAGATCCGGGCCGGCGCGCAGGCCGAGGCGAAGAAGCTGGGCGTGGACCTGACCGTCACGGACGCGCAGAACGACGCCTCGCAGCAGGCCAACCAGCTGGAGAACTTCACCAGTTCGGGACTCGGCACGATCATCGTCAACCCGGTGGACTCCGACGCGGTCACCCCGGCGGCGAAGTCCGTCAACAAGGCGGACATCCCGCTGATCGCCGTCGACCGCGCCGTCAACAACGCCGACACGACGGCGCTGGTGGCCTCCGACAACGTCACCGGCGGCAAGCTCGCCGCCAAGTCGCTCGCGGAGAAGCTCGGCGGCAAGGGGCGGATCGTGATCCTCCAGGGCCAGGCCGGTACGTCGGCGGCGCGTGAGCGCGGCTCCGGCTTCACCGAAGGGCTCAAGGACTACCCGGGCATCGAGGTCGTCGCCCAGCAGCCCGCCGACTGGGACCGCACCAAGGGCCTGGACGTCATGACCAACCTCCTCCAGGCCAACCCGGACGTCGACGGCGTCTTCGCCGAGAACGACGAGATGGCCCTCGGCGCGATCAAGGCGCTCGGCGCGAAGGCCGGGAAGTCCGTGCAGGTCATCGGCTTCGACGGAACCGCGGACGGCCTGGACGCCGTCAAGGCGGGCACGTTGTACGCCTCGGTGGCCCAGCAGCCCGCGGAACTCGGGAAGATCGCCGTGCGCAACGCGGTGAAGGCGGCCGAGGAGAAGAAGGTCGAGAAGTCGGTGATGGTGCCGGTGAAGGTGGTCACCAAGGAGAACGTGGCCGGCTTCACGGGCTGACACGGGATCACGGACCGGGCCCCGGGGCGGCGCACGCCCCGGGGGACTGACAGGGGAGCATGTTCATGTACGACTACGACCTCCTGGTCGTGGGATCCGCCAACGCCGATCTCGTCATCGGTGTCGAGCGGCGGCCGGGCGCCGGGGAGACCGTGCTCGGCTCCGACCTGGCCGTCCATCCGGGCGGCAAGGGCGCCAACCAGGCGGTCGCCGCCGCCCGGCTCGGGGCCCGCACCGCCCTGCTGGCCCGGGTCGGGGACGACGCGCACGGCCGGCTGCTGCTGGACTCGCAGCGCTCGGCCGGGGTGGACACGGTGGGCGTCCTGGTCGGCGGCGCGCCGACCGGGGTCGCGCTGATCACCGTGGACCCGTCGGGCGACAACAGCATCGTGGTGTCACCGGGCGCGAACGGGCATCTGACCCCGGCGGACGTCCGGGCCGCGGGCAGCCTCTTCCAGGCCGCCCGGGTGGTGTCGGCACAGTTGGAGATCCCGTTGGAGACGGTGACGGCGGTCGCCGCGAGCCTGGGCCCGGACAGCCGCTTCGTGCTCAACCCGTCGCCGCCCCAGCCGTTGCCCGCGGTGGTCCTCGCCGCGTGCGATCCGCTGATCGTCAACGAGCACGAGGCGAAGGTCATCCTCGGTGACTCCGCGACCGGGGACGAGCCCGAGGACTGGGCGCGGCTCCTGCTGGCGAAGGGGCCGCGGTCGGTGGTCGTGACCCTGGGGTCCGAGGGCGCGCTGGTCGCCTCCCCGGCCGGTCTGGTGCGCGTCCCCTCCGTCGAGGTGGAGGCCGTCGACACGACCGGTGCGGGCGACGCGTTCACGGCGGCGCTGGCGTACCGGCTCGGCACGGGGGCCTCCCTCGCCGACGCCGCGGCGTACGCGGCCCGGGTGGGCGCGGCGGCGGTGACCAAGGAGGGCGCGCAGGTGTCCTTCCCGACGGCGGAGGAGGTCGAGGCGCTGTGAGGAACGGTGGCATCCTGAACCGTCATCTCGCGGGCGCACTCGCGGAGTTGGGCCACGGCGACGGGGTTCTCGTCTGCGACGCCGGGATGCCGATCCCGGCCGGGCCGCGCGTGGTCGACCTCGCCTTCCGGGCGGGGGTGCCGTCCTTCGCCGACGTACTGGACGGTCTCCTGGCCGAGTTGGTGATCGAGGGCGCGACCGCGGCGGCCGAGGTCCGCGACGCGAACCCGGCGGCGGCGAAGCTCCTCGACGGGCACTTCCCCGCACTCGAACTCGTCCCGCACGAGACCCTCAAGCGCCTCTCGGCCGACACCCGCCTCGTCGTCCGCACGGGCGAGGCGCGTCCGTACGCGAACGTGCTGCTGCGCTGCGGGGTGTTCTTCTAGCGAACGCCCTCCGGCACCTTCCGGAGAAATTCGAGGGGGCCTGGTCCGTCGACCAGGCCCCCTCGGGTTTTCCCCTCCGTATCAGAACCCCCGCGATCCCCCCAGATCCCCTCCCCAGAAGTCCTGATGCCACGTACGACCCGCGAGGTGGGGGGAGGGTTGTACGTCTTCTCAAGATTTTCCGGCCGGTTTTCCGGGCGGCTCCTTCGGCCCTCCGCCGGGGCCGCGCCGTCCGGCTCGACATGCCGCCGTCCCCGACCGGACGTAGCGTTTCAGGCATGAGTGAACACAGTGGCGCCTCCCTCGAAGGGGACGTGCTCCAGGAGCTGGGGGACGACAAGGTCGCGGAGATCGCGGGGCTGCTGGGGACGGACGCGGCGGGGGCGCGGGACGTGGTCGGTACGACCGTGTCGGCGCTGTCGGGGGCCGCGGCGGACGTGCCCGAGGAGGAAGAGGCGCCGCTGGAGGGCATCGTGACCCTGGGCGGGCTCGCGTCGGGCGGGCTGCTGGCCGGGGTCCTCGCGAAGGCGGCGAAGCCGGTGGCGAACGCGGTGGCCAAGAAGACCGGGCTGCCGCCGGCGACGGTGACGCGGGTGATCGAGATGGTCGTGCCGGTCGTGGTGGCCGTGCTGACCAAGCGGGCGGCGAGGAAGAAGTAGCCTCCTCCCCCGCCGCTCGCCGGACGGTCGTCAGCCGACGTGTTCCGCGAAACGCGCCGCCGTCTCCGCCAGCACCTCGCGGCCGTCCCGGGCCCACAGGCCGTCGTTGAACAGCTCGACCTCGATCGCGCCGGTGTAGCCGGCCGCCTCGACGTACCCGAGCCACTCGCGCATGTCGATCGCGCCGTCGCCGATCTGGCCGCGGCCGTTGAGGACACCCTCGGGCAACGGGGTGGTCCAGTCGGCGAGTTGGAAGGTGTGGATACGGCCGCCCGCGCCCGCCCTGGCGATCTGCGCGGGCGCGTCGTCGTCCCACCAGACGTGGTACGTGTCGACGGTGACACCGACCTGGTGGGCCGGGAAGCGCTCCGCGAGGTCCAGCGCCTGCTTGAGGGTGGAGACCACGCAGCGGTCGGAGGCGTACATCGGGTGCAGCGGCTCGATGGCGAGACGTACGCCGTTCCGCTCGGCGTACGGGCCCAGTTCGGCGAGCGCGTCGGCGATGCGTTCGCGCGCGCCGTGCAGGTCCTTGGAGCCGGCGGGCAGGCCGCCGGAGACGAGGACCAGGACCTCGGTGCCGAGGGTCGCGGCCTCGTCGATCGCGCGCCGGTTGTCGGCGAGGGCCGCCGTCCGCTCGGCGGCGTCGATCGCCGTGAAGAAGCCGCCCCGGCACAGGGTGGTGACCGTCAGGCCCGTGTCGCGCAGCAGCTTGGCCGTGGCCTCCAGGCCGTACGACTGGACGGGCTCGCGCCACAGGCCGACGTTGCGGACACCCAATGTGCCGCAGGTCTCGGCCAGTTCGGGCATCGAGAGCTGCTTGACCGTCATCTGGTTGATGGAGAAGCGGGAGAGGTCGGTCACTGGGTCACCCCGTAGAGCGCGAGCAGGTTCTTCATGCGCTCCTCCGCGAGCTTCGGGTCGGGGAACAGGCCCAGACCGTCGGCGAGTTCGTAGGCGCGGGCGAAGTGCGGGAGGGAACGGGCGGACTGGAGGCCGCCGACCATCGTGAAGTGCGCCTGGTGACCCGCGAGCCAGGCGAGGAAGACCACGCCCGTCTTGTAGAAGCGGGTCGGCGTCTGGAAGAGGTGGCGGGACAACTCGACGGTGGGGTCGAGGAGTTCGCGGAAGCCCGCGACGTTCCCGGTGTCCAGGACGCGGACCGCCTCGGCGGCGAGCGGGCCCAGCGGGTCGAAGATGCCGAGCAGGGCGTGGCTGAAGCCCTGTTCGTCGCCCGCGATCAGCTCGGGGTAGTTGAAGTCGTCGCCGGTGTAGCAGCGGACCCCGTCGGGGAGCCTGCGGCGCAGGTCGATCTCGCGCTGGGCGTCCAGGAGGGAGACCTTGATGCCGTCGACCTTGTCGGGGTGGGCGGCGATGACCTCCAGGAAGGTGTCCGTGGCCGCGTCCAGGTCGGACGAGCCCCAGTAGCCCTCCAGCGCCGGGTCGAACATCGGGCCGAGCCAGTGCAGGACGACCGGTTCGGCGGCCTGGCGCAGGAGGTGCCCGTAGACCTCGACGTAGTCCTCGGGGCCACGGGCGGCGGCGCACAGGGCGCGGGAGGCCATCAGGATCGCCTGGGCGCCCGACTCCTCCACGACGGCGAGCTGCTCCTCGTAGGCCGCCCGCACCTCGGCGAGGGAGCCGGAGGCGATCTGGTCGGTGCCGACGCCGCAGGCGATCCGGCCGCCGACCGACTTCGCCTCGGCGGCGCTGCGCCGGATCAGTTCGGCGGCGCCCGCCCAGTCCAGGCCCATGCCGCGCTGGGCGGTGTCCATCGCCTCGGCGACGCCGAGCCCGTGGGACCACAGGTGGCGGCGGAAGGCGAGGGTGGCGTCCCAGTCGACGGCGGCGGGCGAGTCGGGTGACACGTCCGCGAAGGGGCCGGCGACGACGTGCGCCGCCGAGTAGACGACGCGCGAGGTGAAGGGTGCGCTCGGGGTGAGCGCGAGGGGTTCCTGGCGGGGCTCGTACGCCCTCAGGACACCGCCGCTGTCCGGGAGTCGGATGGTCACAGGCCGATCTCCGGGACGTCCAGGCGGCGGCCCTCGGACGAGGACTTCAGGCCCAGCTCGGCGAGCTGCACGCCGCGGGCGCCGGCCAGCAGGTCCCAGTGGTAGGGGGCGTCGGCGTAGACGTGCTTGAGGAACAGCTCCCACTGCGCCTTGAAGCCGTTGTCGAACTCGTCGTTGTCCGGGATCTCCTGCCACTGGTCGCGGAAGGAGTAGGTGGCGGGGATGTCCGGGTTCCAGACCGGCTTGGGCGTCGCCGAGCGGTGCTGGACACGGCAGTTGCGCAGACCCGCGACGGCCGAGCCCTCGGTGCCGTCCACCTGGAACTCGACGAGCTCGTCGCGGTTGACGCGCACGGCCCAGGAGGAGTTGATCTGGGCGATGGCGCCGCCGTCGAGCTCGAAGATGCCGTAGGCGGCGTCGTCGGCGGTGGCGTCGTAGGGCTTGTCGTTCTCGTCCCAGCGCTGCGGGATGTGGGTGGCGGCGATGGCCTGGACGGACTTCACCCGGCCGAACAGCTCGTGCAGCACATACTCCCAGTGCGGGAACATGTCGACGACGATGCCGCCGCCGTCCTCGGCGCGGTAGTTCCACGACGGGCGCTGGGCCTGCTGCCAGTCGCCCTCGAAGACCCAGTAACCGAACTCGCCGCGGATGGAGAGGATCCGGCCGAAGAAGCCGCCGTCGATGAGGCGCTTCAGCTTGAGCAGGCCGGGGAGGAAGAGCTTGTCCTGGACGACGCCGTGCTTGATGCCGGCGTCCTTGGCGAGGCGGGCCAGCTCCAGGGCGCCCTCCAGGCCGGTGGCGGTGGGCTTCTCGGTGTAGAGGTGCTTGCCGGCGGCGATGGCCTTCTTGAGGGCCTCCTCGCGGGCGGAGGTGACCTGGGCGTCGAAGTAGATGTCGACGGTGGGGTCGGCGAGGACCTCGTCGACGTCCGTCGACCAGTGCTCCAGGCCGTGCTGCTCGGCGAGCGCCTTCAGGGCGTGCTCGCGGCGGCCGACCAGGATCGGCTCCGGCCACAGCACGGTGCCGTCGCCGAGGTCGAGGCCCCCCTGTTCGCGCAGTGCCAGGATCGAGCGGACGAGGTGCTGGCGGTAGCCCATGCGCCCGGTCACACCGTTCATGGCGATACGCACCGTCTTGCGTGTCACGGCAGTCCCTTCGTCAATGTCGTACGCGGTTGTGCGCGCCGCGTACGCCCCTAGTGGACTTACCGGAGTCCCCCACTGGTTAACGTGTCAGCAAGCGCTTTCTATCACTGTAGAAGCTAGCCTCTGAGCAGCGGTCTGGACAAGACCGGGACGGGGTCGAGTTGTTCGAGCGTGCGAACAACTTCGGTTCGAGGGGGCGAACAAGTGGGTTCACTGGCTCTAAGGTCTGCTCGAAACCAATGCCCTGCGCAGATGCGTGTACAACGAGGTACGACTGAGATGCGCGACCGGAGGACGACGAGATGACGGTGACCCTGGCGGACGTGGCGGCCCGCGCGCAGGTCTCGCCCGCGACGGTGTCGCGCGTGCTGAACGGCAACTATCCCGTGGCCGCGTCCACGCGGGAACGCGTGCTGCGGGCCGTAGACGAGCTGGACTACGTGCTGAACGGGCCTGCGAGCGCGCTGGCCGCGGCCACCTCCGACCTGGTCGGCATCCTGGTGAACGACATCGCCGACCCCTTCTTCGGGATCATGGCGAGCGCGATCCAGGCCGAGATCGGGGGCCCCGGGGGACGTGCGGGCGGCGAGCGGCTCGCCGTCGTCTGCAACACGGGCGGCTCCCCCGAGCGCGAGCTGACCTATCTGACCCTGCTCCAGCGGCAGCGGGCCGCCGCCGTCGTCCTGACCGGCGGGGCGGTGGAGGACGCGCCGCACGTCGCGGCCGTCGCGGCCAAGCTGCGCAGGCTCGCCGAGGCGGGCACACGGGTCGTGCTGTGCGGGCGCCCGCCGGCCCCGGACACCGGCGCCATCGCGCTCACCTTCGACAACCGCGGCGGCGGGCGGGCCCTCACCGAGCACCTCATCGGGCTCGGCCACCGGCGGCTCGGCTACATCGCGGGCCCCGAGGAGCGGACGACGACCCGGCACCGGCTGGAGGGCCACCGTGTCGCGCTCGCCGAGGCGGGCATCACGGAGGACCCCCGCTGGACCGTGCACGGCCGCTACGACCGGCGGTCCGGCTACGAGGCGACGCTGGAGCTGCTGCGCCGCGACCCCTCGCTCACGGCCGTCGTCGCCGCCAACGACTCCGTCGCCCTCGGCGCCTGCGCGGCCCTGCGCGACTCCGGCCTGCGCATCCCGGACGACGTCTCCGTCGCCGGCTTCGACGACCTCCCCTTCAGCATCGACTCGGTCCCCGCCCTGACGACGGTCCGCCTCCCCCTCTCGGACGCGGGCGCCCGCGCGGGCCGCATCGCGATGGGCCGCGAGGAGGAACCGCCCGGGGGGATCGCGGTGATACGGGGGGAGTTGATGGTGCGGGGCTCCTCCGGAGCACCTCGGACCTGACCGCCCGACACCCACCGGGGGCTACCGCCCTCCCCGGCAGTACGTGACCGGCCGGCCGGGTGAGGATCCTCGCGGGGCGTTGCACGCGGGGCCGACGGCCGGGCCGCCGGGGGTCCCGCACCCGGGGGGCGCATGCCGGTACCCGGCAGCACGGAGGAGTCGGTGAGCGCTGAGAGACACCCTGGTCGGTCGATCAGCTCCGGCGCACGACCGGCCGGCCGACGAAGAACCGCGCGCGGGACGCTGCTGCATGCGGGGGGGGCGGCGGCCGAGGACCGGGACGCCGGAAGACCCGCACCCAGGGAGCGCATGCCGGTACCCGGCAGCACGGTCATGCCGGTGAGCGCTGAGAGGCGGCCCGGCCGGTCGCCCGGCTCCGGCGCCCAACCCGAGGAACCGAGCGCGGGGCACTGCTGCACGGGGAGATCCGCACCCGGGGAGCGCGCCGGGTTCCCGGCAGCAGGGAGGAGTCGGTGAGCGCTGAGAGACACCCCGGTCGGTCGATCAGCTCCGGCGCACGACCGGCCGGCCGACGAAGAACCGCGCGCGGGACGCTGCTGCATGCAGGGGGTCGGCGGCCGAAGACCAGGGTGCCGGGAGACCCGCACCCAAGGAGCGCATGCCCGTACCCGGCAGCACGGACATACCGGTGAGCACTGAGAGACGGCCCGGCCGGTCGACCTGCTCCGGCACCCGACCGGCCGACGAGGAACCCCGTGCGAGACGCTGCTGCATGCAGGGGGTCGGCGGCCGAAGACCGGGACGCCGGAAGACCCGCACCCAGGGAGCGCATGCCCGTACACGGCAGCACGGTCATACCGGTGAGCCCTGCGAGACGGCCCGGCCGGTCAACCGGCTCCGGCGCCCAACCTGTCGACCGGAGCAGGCACCGGGCAGAGCGCCCTCCTGGGGAACCGGTGTCCAGGGAGGCGGGTCCCCGGGAGACCCGGGCCGATGTCCGAGGTGACGTCATGGCTGTGGCCGGCCGGGGCGGACACCGAGGCGCCGACTGAACGGACTCCGCCGGAAGGCTCCGAACCGTGGCCGCCGACGTGGCCGCCACCAGCCGGAACGGGCCCTGTTCGGCGCCCCCCCAAAAAAAGGCCCGGCCCGGCACGCCGTACGGCGACCGCGGTGCCGTCGGGCGGAGCGCCGGGGCATCCCGCCCGCCGGGCAACGTGCCCCCGAAATCAGCGGCGCCCGGGGCGAGACGCGCCCCCGGCGAACCCACATGGCCGCCGCCCGCCGGAACGTCGCCCAAGGGCCCGGCACCACACCACCGCGCGCCCGGCCGGGACCTCGGTTCGAGGTGTGGGAGCCGTGCCGTTGTGGCGGGGTGTGCTCTCAGGTCCTCCGGAATCGGAGCAGTGCGCCCTGCAAGGGCAGGGGGTCGGTGCCGAGGTGGGTGAAGCCCGACCTGGTCGCCAGGTCGCGGTAGTGGGGTTCCGTGCGTTCCCGGCCGCCCACGTTGCAGAGCATGTGGACGTCCCAGGCGACGGCGAGGGAGAAGGTGCCGTCCGGGGGCAGGAGGCGTTCGACGAGGAGGAGTTCGGCGCCCGTCGGCATCGCCTCGGCGCAGCGGTCCAGGATGGTCAGGCACTGGGCGTCGTCCCAGTCGTGCAGGACGCGGGACAGGACGTAGAGGTCGCCGCCCCGGGGGATCTCCTCGGTGAAGTCGCCGGTGACGAAGTCGCAGCGGTCGGTGAGGCCCGCGTCGGCGAAGGCCTTGCGGGCGGCGTCCAGGGCCTGCGGGCGCTCCAGGAGGACGCCGTCGAGGTGGGGCGCGGCGGTGAGCAGGCGGCGCAGGAGTTCGCCGTTGCCGCCGGCGACGTCGACCACGACCCGGTGGGCGCGGAGGTCCACGAGGCCGGGCACCGGGGCGAACATGGGGGCGCTCGCCGCCATGGCCCGGTGGAAGAGGTCGCCCTGCTCGGCGTGGCGGGCGAAGTACGCGAAGTGGTGCTCGCCGAAGAGCCGCGCGAACCCCTCCTGACCGGTGCGCACCGCGTGACCGAGTTCGCCGAACGAGCGGTAGAACGGGCCGCCGTAGAGCAGCGCGAGGGGGTGGAAGGACTGGGGGTCCGTGGTGCGCAGCGGGGCGCCCAGGTCGGTGAGGCGGTAGGAGTCGGCGGGGTGCTCCGTCACCAGGCCCACGCCCGTCAGATAGCGCAACAGCCGTCCGAGGGAGTCCTCGTGGCATCCCGTCAGCGCCGCCAGTGTGGCGCGGTCCGTGCCCGGGTGGCTCTCCAGGTGGTCGGCCAGGCGGAGTTCGGCCGCCGTGGCGACGGCCTGGGTGGCCCAGGCGCCGGTCATCAGGTGCAGCAGGCGGTCGCGGGGCGGTTCGGCGGCGGAGCGGCGCAGGTGGTCGGCGAGGGTCTCGGGGTGGTGGCCGGGGACGTAGAGCTCGATGCGTCGGGCGGCCGTACGGAAGTACAGGACCGTCGCGTTCTCGTGCGGGTTGTGGCCGCCGCCGTCGGGCAGGGCGCCCGCGCGTCCGGCCAGCAGGGACGTTACGCCATGGACCAGCGTCGGCGTGGGGGCGGCGACCACGAACGCGGTGTGGGCCTCGTGGCCGGCCAGGCGCTCGGCGTCCGCGAGGGCGGTGAGCGAGGAGCCGTCGGGCACCTCCAGGACGAAGATCTCGATCTCGCCGTCCCCGTCGCCGGTGTCGGGGACCCGGGCGCGCAGGATGCCGACCGGGAGTTCGGCGGCGGGTCTGCCGTACCGCTCGGCGAGCCGGCCCCGCACGACGACGCTCGCGGTCGGCTCCGCGGGGCGCAGACCGTGCGCGGACAGTTCCTCGCGCAGTCCGGTGAGGGTGCGCGGGAAGACGAGCAGGGCGGTGTGGGCGAGCCGGAGATGGCGGCCGAGGTCCTGGCGTTCCTCGGCGGTGAGGTCCGGAAGGACGGCGTCCAGGGCGCTCGCCGTGTCGTTCCGGCGGACGAACTCGGCCGCCTGCTCGATGCGGTCGAGGTCCGCCGGGTGCAGGCGGTGCTCGGGCGTCGTCGGCGCGATGGCCATGGGTGGGGTGTCCTCTGGTAGTGGGGGCACGGGCGGCGTCGGTCAGATGCCCACGTAGCCGTCGGCGAAGGAGTGCTGGTGGGGCAGGGAGGTGCGCAGGGTCTCCAGGCGGGCGTCGCGCAGGGAGCGCAGGAAGCGGGACTCCTCGTCGTCGCCGGCGGGCGCGTGCAGCAGGCCGATCATCCAGTGGGAGAACTCCTGGGCCCGCCAGATCCGCGGCAGACAGGTGGCCGAGTAGCGGGCCAGCGGCTCCTCGTCGCCCCGGTGGAGCGCGGCGGCGAACCCCTCCGCGAGGGTCCGGGCGGCCATGACGGCGAGGTTGGCGCCCTTGGCCGCCGACGGGCTGATCAGGCCCGCGGCGTCACCGGCGAGGAAGAGCCGCCCGTGCTGCATCGGGTCGAGCACGTCCGACTCCAGGTCGACGAGGGCGCGTTCCAGGAGGGGGCCGCGGCGCAGCGGGCCGAACCGTTCCGCCCGCATCCGCAGGTCGAGTTCGGCCCAGATCTCGGCGTCGCTCCAGGACTCGGCGCGGTCCTCGGGCGCGCACTGGAGGTAGTAGCGGGTGACGGCCGGGGTGCGGGCCATGTGACCGGCGAAGCCCCGCTCGTGGACGGCGTACGTCACGGCGGGCAGCGAGGGCGGGGCCTCGGCCAGCAGGGCGAGCCAGGTCACGCCGTGCCGGCGCCGGTGCCGCCGTACCGTTCCTGCGGGCAGCAGGCGGCGGGAGATCCCGTGCCGTCCGTCGCACCCGGCCACGTACCGGCCGCTCAGGCGGTACGGCGTGCCGTCCGGGCCCTCGGCGGTCAGCCAGGGGCGGTCGCCGTCGAGGCCGCCCATCGCGCTGACCGTCGTCCCGAACCGCAGGTCGCCGCCGCGGCGCAGGAACGCGTCCACGAGGTCGGCCACCAGTTCCTGCTGCGGGTACACGGTGTGCGACTCGCGCCGGCCGAGGTCGGCGTAGCGCAGGGCGAACTCGCCGCTCCCGGTGCGGAAGACGCAGACGCCGTGCTCCCGGCCGCGCGCCTTCAGGCCGTCGGCCAGGCCGTGGTCGGCGAGGACGCGCACGGTGTCGGCGGCCAGGAAGCCCGCCCGCGCGCGCCGCTCGACGTGCGCGCGGCTGCCGCGCTCCACGATCAGGCAGTCGACACCCGCCGCCAGCAGCAGGTTGCCGAGCACCAGCCCGGCCGGTCCGGCGCCCACGACGAGGACCGTCGTCTCGTCCACGGGGGACTGTGTTGTCACCTTTGCTCCTGCTCGCTGATCAATCGTGTGGATTCATAGCAGCTTGAGAAGAATCAGTGATCACGTTGCACGGTCGTCAAGAATGCGGAACACACCGCCTCCCGGCACCCCACCCCCTCATGACCTGGGGTGATGCGAACGAGGGCGCCGTTCACGCGAACAGCCGTTTCACTCGTTCGAGATCATCGGCGCGCGGTCCCGTCCACGCGGGGGCCTCGCCGGCCGGGCCGGACTCCCTGGACGGGTCAGGGGTGCCGCCGTACGGTATCTCTGACTGAGTCAACCATCCGGGAGTTGGCGATCATGACCGTCCAGGACATCCGCGCATTCAACCGCTTCTACACGAACGTCATCGGCGCCCTCGACTACAGCCGTCACCTGTACGCCCCGTACACGCTCACCGAGGCCCGCGTCCTGTACGAGCTGGCGCACTCGCCGCGCACCGACGCGGCGGACCTGCGGACCGAACTGACCCTGGACGCGGGCTACTTGAGCCGCATCCTGAACAAGTTCGAGCAGGACGGGCTGATCGAGCGGGCCGCCTCCGCGCGCGATCCGCGCCGGCGCCGGGTCACCCTGACGCCGCGCGGCCGGGAGGCGGCGGCGCTGCTCGCCGAGCGGGCGGACGAATCGGTGGGGGCGCTGCTGGCGACGGTCCCCTCCGCCGAGCGGCCCCGGCTCGCCGAGGCGATGGACACCGTCCGCGCCCTGCTCTCCGAGGGCCGTCCGCCGCGCCGCGAGGACGTGCTGCTGCGCGAACCGGGCCCCGGCGACCTCGGCTGGATCGTGTCGCGCAACGCGGCCCTCTACTTCGCCGAGCACGGCTTCAACGCCGACTACGAGGGCCTGGTCGCCCGGATCGTCGCCGACTTCGCCGAGGACCACGACCCGCATCTGGAGCGGGTGTGGATCGCCGAGCTGGACGGCCGCCCGGTGGGGTGCGTGATGTGCGTACGAGACGACGCGCCGGCGACGGCCCGGCTGCGGCTGCTCCTCGTCGAGCCCGGCGCGCGCGGGCTGGGCATCGGCGACCGGCTGGTGGGCGCGGTCGTCGGCTTCGCGCGCGGTGTCGGCTACCGCGACCTCGTCCTGTGGACCAACGACGTCCTGTCCTCCGCCCGCCACATCTACCAGCGGCACGGTTTCGTGCTCCTCGCCGAGAAACCCCACCGCTCCTTCGGGAAGGACCTGGTCGGCCAGGACTGGCGTCTGGACCTCACCGGCGCCGGCGGGTGAGATGGGTTCCATGAAACTGGCGTTCTCCACCCTGGGCGTGCCCGGGCTCCCCCTGACCGACGTCCTGCGACTCGCCGACGAGCACGGCTATCACGGCGTGGAACTGCGCGCCCACCCCGAGGAACCCGTCCACCCCGGCATCGGCGGCGCCGAACGGGCGGAGACGGCCAAGCGGTTCTCGGACGCGGGGACGGAGGTGCTGGGCGTCGCGGGCTACGCGCGCGTGGCGGCCCCCGGCCCGGACGGGCCCGTCCTGGACGAGATCCGCGCCCTCCTCGACCTCGCCCACGACCTCGGCGCGCCCTTCGTCCGGGTGTTCCCGGGGGCGGCCCCGGGGCAGCCGCGCGCCGACGCGGACGCCACGGCCGCGCGGCGGCTGGGCACCGCCGCCGAGTACGCGGCCGACGCGGGCGTGCGCGTGCTGCTGGAGACCCACGACTCGCACCGCACCGGCGCGGACGCCATCCGCGTCCTCGGCCCCGTCGGCCACCGCCACGTCGGCTCCCTGTGGGACGTCATGCACACCTGGCTCGGCGGCGAGCAGCCCGGCGAGACGTACGCCGCCCTCTCCCCGTACCTCGGCTACGTCCAGGTCAAGGACATCGCCTCGGCCGAGGACACCACACCGCTGCGGCTCGGCGCGGGCGTGCTGCCGCTCGCCGAGTGCGTGGAGATCCTCTCCCGGCACGGCTGGGACGGCTGGCTGTGCTGGGAGTACGAGAAGCGGTGGTACGAGGGCGCGGTGCCGCTGCCGGGCATCCTCGGCCGGGGCCGTGAGCACCTGGGGCGGCTGCTCAACGATTCGGCGTGAGCGGCGCTCCGGCGTCCAGGCACCACGCCAGGACGGCGGGCCAGGGTCCGTAACCGGCGTCCAGGTCCAGGTGCGCGGCGCCCGGCAGGAGCCGTGTGGTGATGCCGTACGGCTCGCCGTACTCCTGGCCGGCGCCGCCCGGGCAGTACGGGTCGTCGTCCCCGGCGGCCAGCAGCGTCGGCCCGGGCAGGGCGAACCCCGGGGCGGGCGGGGCGAACGCGGCGACCTCGGGCAGGCCCGCGAGGGTCGCGCCGGACGGCGGGGCGACGAGCAGCACCCGCCCCACGCCGGCCGTGCCCGGCACGCCCCGGTCGAGCGCGTGCAGCCACAGCACCGCGGACAGGCTGTGCGCGAGGACGACGTCCGGCGCGGCCTGTGCCAGGTGCCGGGCCAGTTCGCCGAGCCACACGTCGAGCGAGGGGTCGTCGGCGTCGGGCAGCTGGGGATAGGTGACGTCGTGGCCGAGTTCCCCGAGCCGGTCGGCCAGCCAGTGCTGCCAGTGGTCCCGCGGCCGGTGGTTCTGCCACCCGTGGAGGACGAGATAGGAGGTCATGCCGCCGATCGTTTCCGATCGGGCCGGGACCGGTCCAGTCGTTCCCTCCGCGGACGGCTGCCGGGCGGGCCCCTCTTGCGGGGTCAATCCGCTCCGCGCCGCGCGAACCGGGACACCCGCTCCTCCAGGAGGGTTCTCGTCCCGGGCCATTCCTGCGACGTGAGGGAGAAGACCGCCGAGTCGCGCAGGCGGCCCTCCTCGCCCGGCGCCCAGGAGCGGGACCAGTTGCGCAGGACGCCCTCGAAGCGGGCGCCGACGCTCGTGATGGCCGCGCGGGAACGGGCGTTGCGTGCGTCCGTCTTGAGGTCGACCCGGGACACGCCCCACTCCTCGAAGGCGTGCCGGAACAGCAGGTACTTGGCCTCGGCGTTCACGCCCGTGCCCTGGGCCGGGGCGGACAGCCAGGTGAAGCCGATCTCGACGGCGTCGAGCGCGTCGTCCGAGAGCCAGCTGCGGGGGTCCCAGAAGGAGGTGGCGCCGACCGCGCGGCCCGTCGCCGCCGAGATCTGCGCGTACGGCGCGAGGCGGCCGGAGGCGGCGCGGGCGAGCTGGGCGTCGATGTACCCGGCGACCTCGTCCGCCCTCGGCACCCAGGTGTAGGCGTAGCTGCCCCGGTCCTCCTCCGCGGCCGTCGCCAGCTCGGCGGCGTGCCGGTGCCCGAGCGGCTCCAGGCGGACCAGCGCGCCCTCCAGGCCCGGCCCTCGCAGTACGAAACCCACCTCGTGCCCTCTCCGATCGAAACGGTGCGCGGCCGAGGCCCGCGCGTCAGAACAGTGCGAGGAGCTCGGTCAGTTCCCCGACCGACAGCACCTTCGCGTCCGGCGGCACGCCCGTCCCGTCACGGCACAGCACCCGCCCCGCGTATCCCCGCTCGACGGCCACGGCGACCCGTTCCGGGTCCCGGTCGACGAACAGGCATTGTTCGGGGCGCAGTTCCAGCGCCCCGCTCGCCTGCTCGCGCCGCACGGCGTAGGCCTCGAAGAAGCCGTCGATGCCCAGCTCCGCGTGGGACGACGGCAGATCGGGCACGGTGCCGTCCGCCACCACCGCCATCCGGCCTCCCCTGCGGCGCAGTTCCCGCAGCGTCGGCAGGACCTCCGGATACAGTTCCCGCTCCGCCCCGGGCCGGGTCAGCACCCCGCCGGACCCGAACAGCACCGCGCGTAGCCACCCCGCCATGGAACCCCCTAGGGCTTGCTCCAAAGCTCCGCGAAGGCCTCGTGGAAGCCGGGGAAAGTCTTCCGTACACAGCCCGGATCGTCGAATGAAATTCCGTGTGTGCGAAGGGAGTTGACGGCGAAGGACATCACGATGCGGTGGTCGCCGTAGGTCTTGATGTCCGCGCCGGTGCAGGGGCCGGGGGTGATCTCGATCCAGTCCGGGCCGACCCGCGCGTCCACTCCCAGGCGCCGCAGGTTCTCCGCGCAGGCCTCCAGGCGGTCGCACTCCTTGACCCGGGTGTTGGCGACGTCCTCGATGCGGACCGGGCCGGACGCGAACGGGGCGATGGCCGCGAGGGTCGGCATGGTGTCGGAGATGTCCCGCATGGCGACGGTGAGCCCGCGCAGTTCGCCCGTGCCGCGGACCGTGGTGCGGTCCGCGCCGACCGTGACGTCCGCGCCCATCCGGCGCAGCACGTCGACGAAGCCCAGGTCCCCCTGGAGGGCGCCGGTGCCGAGGCCCGGCACGGTGACCTCGGCTCCCGGGGTGACCGCCGCCGCCGCGAAGAAGTAGCTCGCCGTGGACGCGTCGGGCTCGACGGCGTAGGTGGTGGCCCGGTAGCCGCCGGGCGGGACGACGAAGACATCGCCCTCGCGGCCCACCTCCGCACCGAAGGACCGCATCATCGCGATCGTGATCTCCACGTACGGCGCCGAGACCAGGTCCGTCACCCGGATGCGCAGGCCGCACCGGGTCAGCGGGCCGAGCAGCAGCAGCGCGGTGAGGTACTGGGAGGACTGGCCCGCGTCCAGGACGACCTCGCCGCCCTCGACGCCCGCCGCGCGCACGGTGAGCGGGTGGTGGCCCTCGGCGCCCTCGTGCCGCAGGTCCACGCCGAGGTCGCGCAGCGCGCGGGAGAGCGGGCCGAGGGGGCGGCGCCGCATCTGTTCCGAGGCGTCGAAGCGGTAGGTGCCGTGCCCGGCCGCGGCCAGCGTGGGCAGGAAGCGGGCGGTGGTCGCGCCGTCGCGGCAGTAGACGTCCGCGTCCGCCGCCGCGGGCCCCTCGGGGCGGCCGTCGATCTGCCAGGTGTCCGGGGTGCGGCCCACGCGGTAGCCGAGCCGCGTCAGGCCTTCGGCGAAGCCCTCGGTGTCGTCCGAGCGCAGCGGCCGGACCAGCGTGGTGACGCCGTCGGCAGCCGCCGCGAGGAAGAGCGCGCGGGCGGTGATGGACTTGGAACCGGGGATGTCGACTGCGGGCATGGGGTCATGATCGGACGACGGCCGCCTCGGGCGCCGGGGCGTCCACGGGATGGACCCGGGTCCGTCCCCGGAACGTGACCGAGGCGAGCGCGACCCCGCCGACCAGCAGGGCCGCCGCGCACCAGCGGAGCCCGCTGATGTCCTCCCCGAGGAAGAGGGCCGCCGAGGACATCCCGAAGACGGGGACGAGGAGGGAGAACGGGGCGACCGTCGACGCCGGGTGGCGGCGCAGCAGCCAGCCCCACGCGCCGAAGCCGAAGACGGTGGTGACCCAGGCGACGTAGACGACGGTGCCGGCGCCCTGCCAGTCGAGGGAGCGCAGGGCGTCGTAGTCGGCCGACGGGCCCTCCAGGAGCAGGGACAGGGCCAGCAGGGGCAGCACCGGGACCGTGCTCACCCACACCATGAAGTTCAGCGCGTCCGGGGGCGCGGCCCTGCGGGTCAGCACGTTGGACACGCCCCAGCAGGCCGCCGCCGCGACGCACAGGGCGAAGGCGCCGAGGGGGCCGGACGCGCCCTCGTCGACGGCGGCGACGCCGATCCCGGCCAGGGCGATCGCCATGCCCGCGACGCGGACGCCGGTGGGGCGTTCGCCGAGCACCGCGAAGGCCACCACGGCCGTGAAGACCGCCTGGATCTGGAGCACCAGCGACGACAGCCCGGCCGGCATGCCGTGGTCCATGGACACGAACAGCAGGCCGAACTTGGCCACACCGAGGACCAGTCCCACGCCCACGATCCACTTCCACGCCACCTTGGGCCGGCCCACCAGGAACACCGCGGGCAGGGCCGCCACCAGGAAGCGCAGGGCGGAGAAGAGCAGGGGCGGGAAGTGGTCGAGGCCGATCTCGATCACGGTGAAGTTGACGCCCCAGACGGCCGCGACGAGGACGGCGAGCGCGATGTGTGCAGGTCGCATGCGTCGAGGATCACCCGGCGCGACCGTGTAGCACCAGCGATGATTGCTGCATGGTGGGATGAAGCAGACGTAATCGATCGGAGGGTGCCGTGCTCGATCTGCAACGCCTTCGCGCCCTGCACGCCGTGTCCGTCCACGGCACCGTCGGCGCCGCCGCGGCGGCGCTCGGGTACACGCCGTCCGCCGTGTCGCAGCAGATCGCGAAGCTGGAGCGGGAGACCAGGACGGTCCTGCTCGAACGGGAGGGGCGGGGGGTGCGGCTCACCGCCGAGGCACTGCAACTCGTCGAGACCGCGGAGGAGTTGCTGGCGATCGTGGAGCGCGCGGAGACCGGCATCGAGCGGCGGCGCAACCAGCCGGCGGGGCGGCTGACCCTGGCCGCGTTCCCGTCCGCGGCGCGCGGGCTGCTGCCCGGGGTGCTCGCCGACCTGGCCGCGCGGCATCCGGCCCTGGACGTCCGGCTCTCCGAGGTCGACCCGCATCTGTCCGTCGGGCTGGTCGCCCGGGGCGCGCTGGACCTGGCGGTGGCGCACGACTGGGACATCGCGCCGCTGCCGGTGCCGCCGGGGGTGGAGCAGGCGGTGATCGGGGACGACCGGTGCACGCTGCTGGTGCCCGAGGGGCATCCCTTCACCCGGCGGCGCCGGGTGCGGCGGGAGGATCTGGCCGGGGAGCGCTGGGTGTGCCAGCCGCCCGGGCGGGTCTGCCACGACTGGCTGGTGCGCACCCTGCGGGCCGCCGGGCACGAGCCGGAGATCGTCCACCAGGCCGACGAGAACCCGACGCTGGTCGCCCTCGTCGCCGCCGGGCTCGGCATCTGCGTCGCCCCGCGCCTGGGCCGCGGCCCGCTGCCCGCCGGGGCCGTCGAGGTGGATCTGGAGCCGGCGCCGGTCCGGCGGCTGTACGCGCTGTGGCGCACGGGCGCGGCCGGGCGGCCGGCGATCACGGAGACGGTACGCACCTTGCGGGAGTGGTGGCCGAAGGTGTCGGCCCATCCGTCCCGTTGACCCCGGGCCTACCGACTTCCGGGATTCGGGCGCCGTCCGGGAACCCCGCCACACCCCCCTCCGTCCAACCCGCAGGCTGTCGGAGAGTCACCGCGGTGCGGTGTCGGCCTCGCTGCTGGCTGCGAACGCTGACGAACCCTCTCCGCCGTACCGCGGCCGGCAGCACGCCGCCATCGGCGCGCCCCCCTCCAACAGCGCCGATGGCGGCCCCCGAATGACGTACGGTGCGCGCACTCCCTTGACTGGCAGAAACTTCCCGGATACCTCTGTCCCCACGGAAGTTTCCTTCAGCGGATCACCTCCGGAAGGAGCGCACGTGCCCTCCAGACGTACCGTCCTGACCGCCACGGCGGGCGTGGCCACCACCCTGGCGCTCGGCGGCACCGCACACGCCGACGCCGGGACGCGCGACGCGAAGAAGCCCGACGACAAGAGACTGCGCGCCCTCATCGGCCGGATGACGCTCCCCGAGAAGGTCGGGCAGCTGTTCGTCATGCGGGTCTACGGCCACTCCGCCACCGACCCCGACCAGGCCGACATCGACGCCAACCTGAAGGAGATCGGCGTCCGTACGGCCGCCGAGCTGATCGACACGTACCGCGTGGGCGGCGTCATCTACTTCACCTGGGCGCACAACACCCGCGACCCGCACCAGATCGCCGACCTGTCCAACGGCATCCAGCGCGCCTCCCTGGAGCTGCCGCGCGGGCTGCCCGTGCTCGTCTCCACCGACCAGGAGCACGGCATCGTCTGCCGCGTCGGCGAGCCCGCCACCCTGCTGCCGGGCGCCATGGCCGTCGGGGCGGGCGGCTCGCGCGGGGACGCCCGGACCCTCGGCCGGATCGCGGGCCGGGAGCTGCGGGCGCTGGGCATCCGGCAGAACTACTCCCCCGTCGCCGACGTCAACGTCAACCCGGCCAACCCGGTCATCGGGGTGCGCTCCTTCGGCGCCGACCCCGGTGCGGTCTCCGCACTGGTCGCCGCCGAGGTCCGGGGCTACCAGCACGACCGTCAGGTCGCCGCCACCGCCAAGCACTTCCCCGGGCACGGCGACACGGCCGTCGACAGCCACTACGGCTTCCCCGTCATCACCCACACCCGCGCACAGTGGGACACCCTGGACGCGCCGCCGTTCCGGGCCGCGATCGCCGCCGGCATCGACTCGATCATGACCGCGCACCTCATGGTCCCGGCCCTCGACGACTCCGGCGACCCGGCCACCCTCTCCCGCCCCATCCTGCACGGCATCCTGCGCGAGGAACTCGGCTACGACGGGGTCGTCGTCACCGACTCGCTCGGCATGGAGGGCGTGCGCACCAAGTACGGCGACGACCGGGTGCCCGTCCTCGCGCTCAAGGCGGGCGTCGACCAGCTCCTCAACCCGCCCGACCTCCACGTCGCCTGGAACGCCGTCCTCAGGGCCGTCCGGGACGGGGAGCTGACCGAGGCGCGCCTCGACGAGTCGATCCTGCGGATCCTGCGCCTCAAGGCGCGGCTCGGCCTCTTCGAGGACCCCTACGTCAGCCAGCGCGAGGTCACCCGCACGGTCGGCGTCCCCGCCCATCTCGCCGCGGCCGACCGGATCGCCGAACGCACCACGACCCTGCTGGTCAACGAGGGCGGCCTGCTCCCCCTCACCCCGCGCAGGCTCCTGGTCACCGGCGCCGACCCGGCCTCCCCGTCCGGGACGACGGGCCCGCCCACCGGCGTCCTCGCGACCGCGTTCGCCGAACTCGGCTTCAGGGCCACCGCCCTGTCCACGGGCACGGCACCCTCCGCCGCGGCCGTCGCCGCGGCCGTCGCCGCGGCGCGGGACGCGGACGCCGTGGTCGTCGGGACGTACAACCTCAACAGCGCCCAGAAGTCCCTCGTCGAGCAGTTGACGGCGACCGGACGGCCGGTGGTGGCGATCGCGATCCGCAACCCCTACGACGTGGCCCAGCTCCCCGGGGTCCCCGCCTACCTCGCCTCCTACTCCTGGACCGACGTCGAACTGCGCGCGGCGGCCCGGGTGATCGCCGGGCGGGTCGCGCCGCGCGGGCGGCTGCCGGTGCCGGTGCAGCGGGCCGACGATCCGGCCCGGGTGCTCTACCCCATCGGTCACGGGCTGTCGTATTAGTCGTATCGCGCGTACGCCGCGCCCCCGGCGCACGCCCCCCGAACGACGCAAAGCCCTCCGTATGTCTGGCGTGCGCCCGCCCGAGCGGGTCACGCTGGACGGGGGTGGTCCGGGGGGATGCCGATGGGTGAGAGATGGTTCAGGGGCGTGCTGGGCGCGGTGCTCGCCGCCGTGTGCCTCGGCGGGTGCACGGGGTCGCCGGGAACCGCGCGCAACGACGGCAGGCTGAGCGACGAGGTGACGCCGGCCCGGCCGACCGGGTACGGGGCGGTGTTCCTCGCGGTCGACGAGTGCAGTTCGTTCGGCAAGACCAGCTTCACCGAGGTGCCCTGCACCAGTGAGCGGGCCGCGGCGCGGGTCGTGGCGCGCTTCGACGGGACGGTCGCCGACGGTCCGGCGTGCCCCGGCACCACCGACTTCGTACTGCACATCAGCGAACAGAGCGAGTCGTCCGACGAGGACGGCGACGGGGCCGTCCCGCAGGGCTACGCCTGTATGCGCAACCTGCTGGCGCCGCACCCCGGCGACCCGGGCGGCGGGGGCGGTCCGCGCACGATCGTCGGGGACTGCGTCTACGGCTCGGGCGACGGGCAGGTCCGGGAGACCGCCTGCGACGGCAAGGGAGAGCGCAAGCCGCAGTACAAGGTCGTCAAGGCGGTCGCCACCCGCGCCCGGTGCCCGGTCTCCACGGCCCTGTACGTCGACCTCGGCGGCGAGGAGCCGGTGGGCTGCGCCCGGCCGCTGTAGCGGGCGGCCGGGCGCAGCCGACGGTCGACGGCTTACTGTTTACTGCTTCCTGCTTCCTGCTTACGGGCGCAGCGCGGGCTCTCGCTCCACGTCGCGCACGTCCAGCCGGGCGTCGAACGTCGCGAGCGGCTTCGCCTGCTCGACGGCGGCGGCCGGGACGCCCGCCCAGTCGAGGATGCGGGCCGTGGCGAAGGCCTTCTGGTCGGCGACCAGACCGGCCACGTTCGCGCCGTGGTTCATACCGGGCGCGGTGAGGACGTAGCTGTCCTTCGCGCCCTTGTCGACGCGGAACCGCTCCGAGCCCCACGGGTCGTTCTGGCCGTAGACGTAGAGCATGTGACGGGCGTTGGTGCGCACCCAGGTGTCCACGTCACGCATCGCGTGCGGCTGGAACCTCGTCGGGATCTCCCGCGGCACGAAATTGCGCGGCGGCTGGTAGCCGTAGCGGATGTACTTCTTCTCGATGTGCGGGAAGCGGATCGTCGGCGCGCCGAGCTGGGTGGCCGCCTGGTAGAAGTACGGCGTGTACGGCTCCAGGCCCTGGTCGGTGTAGAAGGAGAACCCGGAGACCGTGTCGATGGACGCCCAGATCTGGTCGTCGGTCGCCGTCTTCGCGTCCGGCGGGATCAGCTCGTCGTCGGCGCAGTTGGCCAGCAGGTTGTACTGCCAGAAGCCCCACACGTAGTCGAGGACGACGGCCTCGTACGCCTTGTCGAGGCTGCCGACAGTGGTGAAGGTGAAGCCCTCTGCGGCGGCGTACTCGGCGTACTTCTTCTCCAGCGGCCCGCGGCGCACGAGGGCCTCGCGCTGCACGGCGTTCAGCCGGTCGCGGCACTCCTCGGTGCCGACGGAGGCGAAGAAGCGGTCGTAGGCGGAGTCCTCGTCGTTGACGACGTCGTTGGGCGCGACGTAGGCGACGACTCCGTCCATGTCCTTCGGGTAGAAGCGCTCGTAGTAGGTGGCGGTCATGCCGCCCTTCGAGCCGCCCGTGGCGATCCAGTTCCGGTCGTAGATCTTCTTCAGCGCCTTGAAGATGCGGTGCTGGTCGCTGGCCGCCTGCCAGATGTCCAGCTTGGTCCAGTCGGCCGGGTCGGGCCGGGACGGGGTGAAGAAGCGGTACTCCATGGAGACCTGGTTGCCGTCCACGATCTGGGTGGGCTCGCGGCGGCCCGGGTTCGTGGAGACGTTGTAGCCGCCGGTGTAGAACACGGTGGGCCGGCTGACGTCCTTGTGCAGCACGGTGATCCGCTGCTGGAAGGTGCCCTTGGACGGGTGCCGGTGGTCGACCGGCTGGGTGTAGTTGAGGACGAAGAAGCGGTATCCGGTGTAGGGCTTCTCCTCGATCAGGCTCATCCCCGGTATGGAGAGCAGCTGTTCCTTGATGTCGGTCGTACCGGTGGCCTCCGGCTCCGCGGCGGTCGCCGCACCGGCCGTGCTCAGCGTGCCTATGAGCACGGTGAGCGCGAGCAGCCATCTGAGCGCCTTGCGCATGCACCCTCCCCTGTGAGACAGATGTGCGAGCCGGAAGCTATCGGAGCAACTCGCCGGTGCACCAGGGGAGATGGGGAAAACCCTCGCAGATCAAGGGTGTTCAGTACCGTTTCCAGCCGCCCGAGTCATACCTTCCGTCCCCCACCCGCCCCTTGATCCACACCTTGCGGCTGCCGACGTACGAGGTCACCGGGCCGGCGTGGCGCGCGTACCAGCCCGAATCCTCGACGGCCTCGAAGCCGCGCACCCGGAGGCTGACCGCCATCCAGCGCTGGCCGCCGGACCGCTTGGGGAAGGTCATCGCGCAGAGGTAGGCGCCGCTCTTGTAGAGCTTGACCGAGCCGGTGGCGAAGGTGAACGTCCGGATCTTGCGCCCCGCGCAGGAGTCCGGCGCGGCGTACGCCGTCCCGGGCACGGCGACCGCGAGCACCCCGGAGACGGCGAGCCCGGCCAGTACGACCCCGAGCCGCCCCCGCACCCCACTGCTGTCCACTGGCGTCCCTCCCGTACCCGGCCGAAGAGCGTACTGATGTACGGACGCCCGACGTATGTCGGACGGTTGCACGACCGTCAGCGATTCAGCCCACCCGCAGCCGCTCAGGCCACCAGCGGCTCGTCCTCGCCCACGAACGTCCGCCACAGGGCCGCGTACCGGCCGTCCCGGGCGAGGAGTTCGTCGTGGGTGCCGTCCTCGACGACCCTGCCGTGATCCATGACCACGACGCGGTCCGCGCGGGCGGCGGTGGTGAGGCGGTGGGCCACGACCAGGGTGGTGCGGCGGCCGGTGAGGCGGTCGGTGGCCTGGTTGACCTGGGCCTCGGTGGCGAGGTCCAGGGCCGCCGTGGCCTCGTCGAGGAGCAGGATGTCGGGGTCGACGAGTTCGGCGCGGGCGAGCGCGATGAGCTGGCGCTGGCCGGCGGAGAGGTTCCGGCCGCGTTCGGCGACCTCGTGGAGGTAGCCGCCGTCGAGCGTGGCGATCATCTCGTGGGCGCCCACCGCGCGGGCGGCGGCCTCGACCTCGTCGTCACCGGCGTCGGGACGGCCATAGGCGATGGCGTCACGGACCGTGCCGGGGAACAGGTACGCCTCCTGCGGGACGACGCCGAGCCGGTGCCGGTAGGAGGTCAGGTCCAGGCCGCGGACGTCCTGGCCGTCGACGGTGACCCGGCCGCCGGTCGGGTCGTAGAAGCGGGCGACCAGCTTGACGAGGGTCGACTTGCCCGCGCCGGTCTCGCCGACGAAGGCGACGGTCTGCCCGGCGGGGATGCGCAGGGCGATCCCGCCGAGGGCCTCCTCGCCGTCCCCGTAGGCGAAGTGGACGTCCTCGAAGGCGACCTCGCCCCGCAGGGAGGGCACGTCCAGGGGCTCGTCCGCGGACTTCGTCGAGGTCGGCTCGCGCAGCAGTTCCTGGATGCGGCCGAGGGAGACGGTCGCCTGCTGGTAGCCGTCGAAGACCTGCGAGAGCTGCTGCACGGGCGCGAAGAACAGGTCGATGTAGAGGAGGTAGGCGACCAGCGCGCCGGTGGTGAGGGTGGCGTCGTCGATGCGTCCCGCGCCCGCGACGAGCACCGCCGCCGCGGCGACCGACGACAGCAGCTGCACGAACGGGAAGTAGACCGAGATCAGCCACTGCCCCCGGATGCGCGCTTGCCGGTAGCTGTCGCTGCGCTCCGCGAACCGCGCCCCGCCGTCCCGCTCGCGCCGGAACGCCTGCACGATCCTGAGCCCCGCGACCGACTCCTGGAGGTCGGCGTTGACCACCGACACCCGTTCCCGGGCGAGTTCGTACGCCTTCACGCTCGCCCGCCGGAAGAAGTACGTGGCGACGACGAGCGGCGGCAGCGTCGCGAACACGACGAGCGCGAGCTGCACGTCGAGCACCAGCAGGGCGCCCATGATGCCGAAGAAGGTGACGACGGAGACGAACGCGGTGACCAGCCCGGTCTGGAGGAACGTCGACAGCGCGTCGACGTCGGTCGTCATCCGGGTCATGATCCGCCCGGTCAGCTCCCGCTCGTAGTAGTCGAGTCCGAGCCGCTGGAGCTGCGCGAAGATCTTCAGGCGCAGGGAGTACAGGACTCGCTCGCCGGTCCGCCCGGTCATCCGGGTCTCCCCCACCTGCGCCGCCCACTGCACGGCCACCGTCAGCAGCCCCAGCAGCGACGCCGCCCACACCGCGCCGAGGGCCGCCTCGCCGACGCCGCTGTCGATGCCGTGCCGGATCAGCACGGGCAGCAGCAGCCCCATCCCGGCGTCCACGGCGACGAGCGCCAGGCTGAGCAGCAGGGGCCGCCCGAAGCCGCGCAGCAGCCTGCGCAGCCCGTACGACTCCTCCGGCGTCACCGCGCGCGTCTCGTCGATGTCCGGGGTGTCGGTCGCCGGGGGCAGCGCGTCGACCTGGGCGAGGAGTTCGGGCGTGGCGGGCGTCCCGGCGAGGGCGGTGTCCTTGGGCCGGCGGTCACCGGTCCACAGCCGGGGCGTGACCCCGCGCTCGGCGTCGAACTCGGCGTCCAGCTCGTCGCGCACCGAGGTGTCCTCGGCGGGGGCGGCCGGCAGGGCGTGGCCGGGCGAGACGCCGCCGAGTTCGTCGGGGTCGGTGAGGAGCCTGCGGTAGAGGGCGGAGCGGCGCTCCAGCTCCTCGTGGGTGCCGATGTCGGCGAGGCGTCCGTCGTCCAGGACGGCGATGCGGTCGGCGAGGTTGAGGGTGGAGCGGCGGTGCGCGATGAGGAGGGTGGTGCGGCCCTCCATGACCTGTTTGAGCGCCTCGTGGATCTCGTGCTCGACCCGGGCGTCGACCGCCGAGGTCGCGTCGTCGAGGACGAGCAGCCGCGGGTCGGTGAGGATCGCGCGGGCGAGCGCGACGCGCTGGCGCTGGCCGCCGGAGAGGGTCAGGCCGTGCTCGCCGACCTTGGTGCCGTAGCCCTCGGGCAGCTCCCGGACGAAGCGGTCGGCCTGCGCGGCGCGGGCCGCCGCCTCGATCTGCTCGTCGGTGGCGTCGGGACGGCCATAGGCGATGTTGGCGCGGACCGTGTCGGAGAAGAGGAAGGAGTCCTCGGGGACCAGCCCGATCGCCGCGCGCAGCGAGTCGATCGTCAGCTCGCGGACGTCGTGGCCGCCGACCAGGACCGCGCCGTGCGTGACGTCGTAGAAGCGCGGCAGGAGGAGGGAGACGGTGGACTTGCCGGAGCCGGAGGAGCCGACGACGGCGAGGGTCTCGCCGGCGCCGATCTCGAAGGAGAGTCCGGCGAGGACGGGGGCGCCGTCCTCGTACCCGAAGGACACGTCGTCGAACTCGACGGTCGCCGGGGCGTCGGCGGGCAGCTCCTTGGTGCCGTCCCTGAGGCTCGGCTCGGTGTCGATCAGCTCCAGGACGCGTTCGGTGCCCGCGCGGGCCTGCTGGGCGACGGTGAGGACCATGGCGAGCATCCGGACCGGGCCGACGAGCTGCGCGAGGTAGGTCGAGAACGCGACGAACGTGCCGAGGGTGATGTGCCCGCGCACGGCGAGCCAGCCGCCCAGCGCCAGCATGGCGACCTGGCCGAGGGCGGGGACGGCCTGGAGGGCGGGGGTGTACCGGGCGTTGAACCGGATGGTGCGCAGCCGTCCCGCGAACAGCCGCCGGCCGACCTCGCGCAGCTTGCCGGTCTCCTGTTCCTCCTGGCCGAACCCCTTGACCACGCGCACGCCGCCGACGGCCCCGTCGACCACGCCCGCGACGGCGGCGGCCTGGGCCTGGGCGTACCAGGTGGCGGGGTGCAGCCGGGACCGGGAGCGCCGGGCGATCCAGGCGAGGGCGGGGGCGACCGCGAGCGCGACCAGGGTCAGCGGGATCGACAGCCAGGCCATCACGACCAGGGAGACCAGGAAGAGCGCGAAGTTGCCGATGGTCATCGGCAGCATGAAGAGGAGGCCCTGGATGAGCTGGAGGTCGCTGGTGGCGCGGCCCACCACCTGCCCGGTCGACAGCTCGTCCTGGCGGCGGCCGTCGAGACGGGTGATCGTCGCGTACATCTCCGTGCGCAGATCGTGCTGGACGTCGAGGGCGAGCCGTCCGCCGTAGTAGCGGCGGACGTAGGTGAGGGCGTAGACGACGACGGCGGAGGCGATGAGCAGGCCCGCCCAGGTCCCCATCGACCTGCTGTGACCGCCGATCACGTCATCGATGATCACCTTGGTGATCAGCGGCACGAGCGCCATCACGGCCATGCCGACCAGGCTCGACCCGAGGGCCAGGACGACGTCCTTCGGATACCGCCAGGCGTACCCGGCCAGCCGCCGTGCCCATCCCCGTTCCGCCACGTGCCCGTCCTCCACTCGCCCGGTCCTGTGCTCGGCCGGTCCGCCGAAAGGCCCGGTCCGCCGGAGGTCACAACGCCGGTGAGCGGCGATTTCATCCCGCCGCAACAATTGGGGCGGCTCCGCACACGGCCGAGCCGGCCCGCCCCGGGTGGGGCGGACCGGCTCGGCGTGGTGCGGGGCGACGTGTGGGGGGCCGTCGCCGCGGAGGTCTACCAGATCGCCTCCACCCACTCCGGGTGGTCGATGAACGGGTTGCGGTTGTGCTGGTAGGTGTCGTAGATGACCTGGTTGCGGTTCTCCTCGAAGGCGCTGGGCGGGTCCTCCTCGTTCCAGGCCTTCAGGACGGACAGCCGGCCCATGTACGGGTTGCTGCCGTTGCCGACGCTGTCGTTGGGCTCCAGGTCGGCGAAGCCGTCGTCGCCCTCGTAGCGCACGGCCATGTAGAGGATCATGCGGGCCACGTCGCCCTTGTCCGCGTCGCGCGGCTCGAAGGAGTTGGAGTCGACGAGGCTGCCGCCGCCGTTGGTGACCGCGCTGCCGCCGTTGTCGAAGTCGAGGTTGCCGCGGGTGCTGTTGACCTGGACGTCCGCGGGCCGCAGGTGGTGCAGGTCGGTGCCGGGGCCGGTCACCTCGCCGAAGTCGCCGTGGGACTTGGCCCAGGTGTGCTCGCGGTTCCAGTCGCCGACGTCACCGCCGTTGAGGGACTTGCTGCGCGAGACACCGCTGTACAGCAGGATCACGTTGCTGCTGTTGTTCGGGTCCTGGTCGGTGACCTTGAGCGCGTTCCAGACCGCGGAGTAGGAGATCTTCGTCTGGCTGCTGATGATCGTGTGCAGCGAGGACTTGAGGCTCGTACCGGTCTTGCCGATCGCGTTCTTGTAGTACGTCGAGTCGTACGCGGTCGTCGTCGCGGCGGCCGGCGTGGCCGTGAGCGCCGGGGCGGTGAGGCCGACCATGACGGCTGCGGTGGCGAGGGCCACCGACTTCCCTCGTCGTATGCGTGTCGCCAGCATAAGTGGGGTCCCATCTACGCGGGTTGAATGGAGGCGGCAAGCGAGAGAGTGACATGGACATGAGGCCATGTAAATGGAATCCGCGTGTCCATTCGGTGACCGGGAACGGCAAATCGGGCCTTGTCCACGCGAGTTGACTCACGAAGACGGCCCCCGACCGGATGGTCGGGGGCCGTCGAGGGCCGTCGGGCTGCCGAAGGGTGTTCCGCCGGGACCTCAGCTCACGTCGGAGGCGTCCAGACGGTAGAGCGAGGAGGAGTCCGACGAAGACGAGCCGGACGACGAGGAGTCGGACGTAGCGGAGTCGGACGACGAGGAGCCGGAGCTGTACTCGCTCTCCTCGACCGCCGTGCCGTGCTCCTTCACCCAGTTCGACACCTCGGTGCTCAGGCTGTTCCCGCCGCCCATGCCACCGCCCATGCCGCTGCCGCCGATCTGGATGTAGTGCAGCTCGCCCTTCTTCACCAGCTCCTTGAGCCGGGCGACCGTCATCGCGTTGTCGGAGCCGGTGAAGCCCCACATGGAGATGACCGGGACCCGGGCGCTGACCTCGATCTGCGCGGCGCTCTGCGAGTTGGAGACGGCGAGCAGCCACGTGGCGCCGTCCCGGTGCTTCTTCAGGTACGCGAGCAGCTCGCTGTCGACGCCGCCGCCCATGCCGCCGCCAGCGCCGCCGCCACCGCCACCGCCGGGCATCTGCCCACCGCCGGGACCGCCGCCGGTGCCGCCCTGCTCGGTGCCTCCAGGCATCTCGCCGCCGCCGGGCAGCTGCCCGCCACCGGTGCCGCCGCCCGGCATCTCGCCGTTCTGGCCCTGCTGTCCGCCGCCGGGGAACCCGCCCTCGGGTGCGCCGCCTGCCTGGTTGCCGCCTTGTTGGGTGCCGCCGCCCTGCTGCGTACCGCCGGGCATCTCGCCGCCGCCGGGGAAGCCTCCCCGGCCACCGCCACCGCCACCGCCTCCGCCGCCGAAGCCGCCGTTGCCCGTGGAGGGCCCGGCCGTCGGGTTCGTGCCGCCCATGCCGCCGCCCGAACCGGTCGGCACCGACCAGGCGTACGCGGCGGGACCGGCGACCGAGGCGACGACCGCGGCGGCCAGGGAGGCCGCGAGCAGCCGCGCCCGGTTGCCGCTCGCGGAGCGGAAGACCAGCAGGCCCACGACGGCCAGGGCCATCACGGCGAGGACCGTCGGCCACAGCCAGGTGTTCCAGCCGGAGGCGCGGCGCAGCAGCACGGCCGCCCACACCGCCGTGACGGCGAGCGCCGCCGGGAGGACCCACACCCACCGCTTGTCGGCGCGGAAGGCACGCCACAGCATCACGCCACCGCCGCCGCACAGGGCCGCGATGCCGGGGGCGAGCGCGGTCGTGTAGTACGGGTGCATGGTGCCCTCGGCCATGGCGAAGGTCAGGTAGTGCAGGCCCAGCCAGCCGCCCCACAGGACGAGGGCCGCGCGGGTCAGGTCGGTGCGCGGGGCCCGGCCGCACCGGATCAGACCGGCGACGCAGGCGAGGGCCGCGAAGGGGATCAGCCAGGAGATCTGGCCGCCGAGGATGTCGTTGAAGAGCCGGCCGAGGCCCGCCGTGCCGGAGAAGCCGCCTCCGCCTCCGCCGCCACCGCCGCCGTTGCCCTCGCCGCCGAGGACCCGGCCCAGGCCGTTGTAGCCGAGGATCAGGTCCCAGGCGGTGCCGTCGGTGGAGCCGCCGATGTAGGGGCGGTCGTCGGCGGGCACCAGGGAGACGGCCGTGGCCCACCAGAAGCTGGAGACCGCGAGGACCACGCCCGCGAGCAGCAGGTTCACGATCCGCTTCACGAGCTTCGGCTTCGCCGCGTACAGGTAGACGGCGAAGACGGCGGGCAGCGCGATGTAGCCCTGGAGCATCTTGGTGTTGAAGGCGAGGCCGAAGCAGGCCGCCGAGCCGAGCAGCGGCAGCAGCCGGCCGTCACGGGTGGCGCGCAGCGCGAGGGCCGCGCCGGACACCATGAGGAAGACCAGCAGCGTGTCGGGGTTGTTGTCCCGGTTGATGGCGACGGTGATCGGGGTCAGGGCGAGGACGAGCGCGGCGACCGTCGCCGCGCCGTGGCCCCAGACCCGCTTCACGGTCGTGTGCAGGATCCAGATCGTGGCGAGCGCCAGCACGATCATGGGCGCCATCATCTGCCAGGTGCCGAAGCCGAGGATCCGGCAGGACAGGCCCATGGCCATCAGCGCGAGCGGCGGCTTGTCGACGGTCAGGAAGTTGCCCGGGTCCAGGGAGCCGAAGAACCAGGCCTTCCAGCTCTGGGTGCCCGCCCAGACGGCACCGCTGTAGAAGGTGTTCATGCTCTGGCCGGACAGGTTCCAGGCGTACAGGGCCGCCGCCAGGACCAGGATCGCGATCAGCGCGGGCAGGGACCAGCGGGGCGCCTTGTCCGGGGTCGCCGTGGGCGGGGCGGGCGGCGGCCAGTCGGAGGAGACGGCCGTGGCCCCGGCCCCGGTCGGGGAGTCGGACCCGGTCCCGCTCGGGGAGTCGGGCCCGGTCCCGGACTCGCCGGCGGACCCGGTCGCGGTCTCGGACTCGGTGTGGGGGTGTGGATCGGTGGCAGATGTCACCCGAGCATGGTGCGGACCCCTCGTGAGCGCGCGCTGTGCCGCACCTTGCCCTTGCCTGTGAATTGACCAAGGGGCGGGTCATCACCGCCCGATGAATCCCCCATGCCGCCGTCGAACAGGCATACAACCTTTTCCGCCGTCCCGTGAGTCAACAGGGCATGACTCAAGGGATATCCAGACGCGCGAGATGGGTGGCGGCGGGTGCGCTCGCCGCCTGTGCGGCCGCCGTGACCCCGGCGTCCGCCGCCACGCCGGCCGTCGCCTGCACGTCGGGCAGCGCGACGCTCGCCACCAAGCTGAAGAAGGACATCACCGCCGCCCTCGCGAACCGCAAGGGCACGATCGCGGTGGGCCTCTACGACCGGACGACCGCCACGACCTGCTCGCTGCGCGCGGGCACCGCCTACGACTCGGCGAGCGTGGTGAAGGTGACGGTCCTGTCCACCCTCCTGTGGGACGCGCAGAAGACCGGCCGGGCGCTGACGAGCCGGGAGAAGTCGCTCGCCACCGCCATGATCACGAAGTCGGACAACACGGCCACGTCCACGCTGTGGAAGCAGTTGGGACTGACCAAGGTGAAAGGTTTCCTCACCGCGGCGGGGATGACCCGGACCAAGCCCGGAGCGAACGGCTACTGGGGGCTGACCCAGATCACCGTCACCGACGAGCAGAAGCTGATGAAGCTGCTCACCGCGCACAACACGGTGCTGACCGACGACTCCCGCTGGTACGTCCGCAAGCTGATGGGCGACGTGGTCTCCTCGCAGCGCTGGGGCACGCCGTACGGCGCCGGTTCCGGGGTCCTCGTGCACGTCAAGAACGGCTGGCTGCAACGCTCCACGCACGGCTGGCGGGTGCACAGCGTCGGCACGTTCAAGAGCTCGGGCCACGACTACATGATCACGGTGCTCACGCACGGCAACAGCACCATGAACTACGGCATCACGACCATCCAGGGCGTGGCGAAGGCGATCCACAAGGATCTCGCCGCGAGTTGACCTCTGCCGGTCTCCCGCTCGTCACCCGGCGGTCCTACGGTGACGTCCATGCGCCTGAGAACCGTACTCGCGATCGCCGCCGTGGCCACCTGTGTGCCCGCGGCCACCCCCGCCGCCGCGTCGACGGACAACGCCTGTTCGCCGGCCGTCTCGATCGCCCGTTATACGGACGTCCTGGACAAGACGACGTTCGACGGCACCTTCGTCGGCAACTTCTCCGCGCTCGCGGTGGACCGGGACGGCTCCCTCGCCGCCCTGTCCGACCGCTCGTCGCTGTTCTCCCTGGACGCCCGCACGCTCGCCCCCGAGGGGGTGGTGGCGCTCGCCGACGAGAACGGCGCCGCGCTCGACTCCGAGGGCCTGGTGATCGACCGGGACGGGACCCGGCTGGTCTCCTCCGAGACGGAACCCTCGATCCGCCGCTACAGCCAGGACGGCCGCGTCCTCGACCGCCTGCCCGTGCCCTCCGCGCTCCAGGTCGCCCCCGCGGGCCGGGCGGCCTCCAACCAGACCTTCGAGGGCCTGACCCGGTACCGGGGCGGACTGCTGGCCTCCATGGAGTACGCGATCTCCGGCGACTCGGCCGGCCTCGTCCGCTTCCAGACCTGGCGGCACGCGGGCACCGGCTTCCGGCTCGCCGCCCAGTACGGCTACCGCACCGACACCGGCCTCGGCGTCCCCGAGGTGCAGTCCCTGCCCGACGGCCGCCTCCTCGTCCTGGAGCGCGGCTTCACCTCCGGTGTCGGCAACACGGTCCGCCTCTACCTGGCCGATCCCCGCCACGCGACGGACACGAGCGGGACGGACCGGCTGACGGGCCAGGACGGCGTGCGGCTGATCGGCAAGACCCTCCTCGCCGACCTCGTCGACTGCCCCTCGCTCGGAGCCGTCGCCAGGCAGCCCCAGCCCAACCCCCTCCTCGACAACATCGAGGGCATGGCCGTCACCGGCCGCGGCAAGGGCGGCTGGAAGGTCCTGCTGGTGAGCGACGACAACCAGAACGCGGCGCAGACGACACGGTTCTACGACCTGACGGTGCGAACTCCCCGCTAGGGGCGGTCAGTCCAGGTGCGTGGCGGCGAACATCCGCAGGACCGCCGGGAGGACGACCACGGACGGGCCGGGGGTCGACAGGGCCTTCGCCAGGTCGGCCTCCAGGGTCTCCGGTGAGGTGAGCACGCCCGGCACGCCGAAGGACTCCGCGAGGGCCACGTAGTCCGGGCGGGTCAGTTCGGTGGCCGTGGCCTCGCCGAACGCGTCGGTCATGTACTCGCGCAGGATGCCGTAGCCGCCGTCGTCGACGATCAGCCAGGTGACGTCCAGGCCGTACTGGCGGGCGGTGGCCAGTTCGGCGACGGAGTACAGGGCGCCGCCGTCGCCGGAGACGGCCAGCACCGGGCGGGAGCCGTCCGCGACCGCCGCGCCCAGGGCCGCCGGGAAGCCGTAGCCCAGACCGCCCGCGCCCTGGGCGGAGTGCATGTGGTTGGGGCCCATGGCGTCGAAGGCCGACCACGCCCAGTAGGCGAGGATCGTCATGTCCCAGAAGGACGGGGAGTCGGCGGGCAGTGCCTGGCGCACGGACGCCAGCACCTCCTGCTCCAGGGTGAGTTCCTGGGCGGCGATGCGGGCGGCGACCTTGCCGAGGACCTCGCGCACCCGCTCGGGCGCCGACGCGTCCTCGCGTTCGCCGACCGTCTCCAGCAGCGCCTGGAGGGCGAGCCGGGCGTCCGCGTGGATACCGAGGGCGGGGTGGTTGGACTCCAGCTTGCCGAGGTCCGCCTCGATCTGGATCACCCGGCCGCGCGGCTTGAACGTGTGGTAGTTGGACGACAGTTCGCCGAGGCCGGAGCCGACGACGAGCAGGACGTCGGCGTCCTCCAGGAAGTCCGTGGTGTGCCGGTCCTCGATCCACGACTGGAGCGACAGCGGGTGCTCCCAGGGGAACGCGCCCTTGCCGCCCGGTGTCGTCACGACCGGGGCCTTCAGCACCTCCGCGAGGTGCCGCAGCTTGCCGCTCGCGTCCGCCCGGACGACCCCGCCGCCCGCGATGATCGCCGGACGGGCCGCGCGGGTCAGCAGATCGGCGGCGACGGCGGTGAGCTCGACCCGGGGCGGCAGGTCCTCGGGGAAGGCGTCGCCGCCCGTCACGACCGGGATCGACGTCGGCGCCAGCAGCACGTCCTGCGGGATCTCCACCCACACCGGGCCGTGCGGTGCCGTCAGCGCCGACTTCCAGGCCGCCTCGATCGCGGACGGGATCTGGGACTGGGTGCGGACGGTGTGGACGGACTTGACCACACCCCGGAAGGACGCCGACTGGTCGGGGAGTTCGTGCAGATAGCCGTGGCGCCCGCCGCCCAGCCCGGCCGTCGGGATCTGGCTGCTGATCGCGAGCACGGGCGCCGAGGCCGCCGCCGCCTCCTGGAGCGCGGCGAGCGACGTCAGCGCGCCCGGGCCCGTCGACAGCAGCAGCGGCGCCGCCTCGCCCGTGACCCGCCCGTAGGCGTCCGCCGCGAACCCGGCGTTGTTCTCCACGCGCAGGCCGACGTACCGCAGCGACGAGCGGCGCAGTGCGTCGAACATGCCGAGCGCGTGCTGGCCGGGCAGGCCGAAGACGGTCGTCGTGCCGAGCGCGGCCAGCGTCTCCACGACCAGGTCACCGCCGTTGCGGCCGGCCGGGGGGTTCAGGGCCGCGGCGGTCTGCGCCTCGGTCGGGCTGAGCACCAGGTCGTGGTCGTGGGTCACTTCGCTGCCTTCTCCTGGGCGATCTGGCGGGACATGATCGTGGTCAGTTCGTACGCGGTGTGCGAGGCCGCCACCGACGTGATCTCCGCGTGATCGTACGCGGGGGCCACCTCGACGACGTCGGCGGAGACCAGGTTGCAGGAGGCCAGGCCCCGCAGGATCTCCAGGAGTTCGCGGGAGGTCATGCCGCCGGCCTCGGGGGTGCCGGTGCCGGGCGCGTGGGCCGGGTCGAGGCAGTCGATGTCGATGGAGATGTACAGGGGGCGGTCGCCGATGCGCTGCCGCAGCTGGTCGGCCACCTCGTCGGCGCCGCGCCGGTACACGTCCGCCGACGTGACGATGCCGAAGCCGAGCTTCTCGTCGTCGGTGAGGTCCTGCTTGCCGTAGAGGGGGCCGCGGGTGCCGACGTGGGAGAGGGCCTCGGTGTCGAGGATGCCCTCCTCGACCGCGCGCCGGAACGGGGTGCCGTGGGTGTACTCGGCGCCGAAGTAGGTGTCCCAGGTGTCGAGATGGGCGTCGAAGTGCAGCAGCGCGACCGGGCCGTGCTTCTTCGCCACCGACCGCAGCAGCGGCAGCGCGATGGTGTGGTCGCCGCCGAGGGTCATCAGCCGGGCGCCGGTGCCGAGGAGGTCGTCGGCGGCGGCCTCGATCGTCTCGACGGCCTCGTGGATGTTGAACGGGTTCACGGCGATGTCGCCGCCGTCCGCGACCTGGGCGAGCGCGAACGGGGAGGCGTCCTGCGCCGGGTTGTAGGGGCGCAGCAGCCGGGACGCCTCGCGGATCGCGTTGCCGCCGAAGCGGGCGCCCGGCCGGTAGGAGACGCCCGAGTCGAACGGCACGCCCACCACGGCGACGTCGGCGCGGCCGACCTCGTCGAGGCGCGGCAGCCGGGCGAAGGTCGCGGGACCGGCGTACCGCGGGACGCGGGAGGAGTCGACGGGTCCGCGGGGCGTCTCGTTGCTGCTCATGACCTGCTGCCTTCTTTCCAGCCCTTACGGCTCTTACTGCTTTTGCTGCTTTTGCTGCTCTTGCTGCTTTAGCGGATCTTTGCGGCTTTTATGACTTTACTGGCCCGCCGGGACGGGCTCGGAGCGGAGTTCGGGGTCCCGTCCCGCCAGCCGCTCCCGCCAGACGGCGAGCACCGCGGCGTCGGTCGCGGGGGTGGCCAGCGACACGATCACGTACACGGCCAGGGAGGCGAGCAGGCCGTAGTAGACGGGCTCGTTGGCGAGGATGCCGTAGGCGGCCATCAGGCCGATCACCGCGACGCCGCCCACGATCACGGAGGCGAGCGCGCCGTGGACCGTGCCGCGCTTCCACAGCAGTCCGCCGAGGATGGGCACGAGGAGTCCGCCGACGAGGAGGTTGTACGCCACGGTGAGCGCCTCGACGACGTTGTTGAGCGCGATCGCGGTGGCGATCACGCCGATGCCCATGATCAGGATGAAGGCGCGGTTGCCCTTCACCTCGTCGTGCTCCTCGGAGGCGGGGCGCACGGCGCCGCGCAGCCGCGACCAGATGTCGTTGTTGGCGACGGTCGCGCAGGCGATCAGCGCGCCGGAGGACGTGGACATCACGGCCGCGAGGGCGGCGGCGAGCACCAGGCCCCGGACGCCCACGGGGAGTTCGTCCTTGACGATCGTGGCGAACGCGGCGTCCGCGCTGGCCAGGTTCGGGTAGAGGACCTTGGCCGCGGTGCCGATGACCGCGCCGGCGATGGCGTACACGAGACAGTAGGTGCCGGCGACGGTGCCGCCCCACTTGGCCGTCCTGTCGCTGCGGGCGGTGAACACGCGCTGCCAGATGTCCTGGCCGATGAGCATGCCGAACGTGTAGATCAGCACATAGGTGAAGATCGTCTCGCCGCCGATGCCCAGCGGGTCGAAGTACTCGGTCGGCAGCTTCGCCTTCATCTCGCTGAAGCCGCCCGCCTTGACGACGGCGATGGGCAGCAGCAGGAGGAGCACGCCGATCGTCTTGACGACGAACTGGACCATGTCGGTGAGCGTGATCGACCACATGCCGCCGAGCGTCGAGTAGGCGACGACGATGGAGCCGCCGAGGACGATCGCGAGGGTGCGGTTCATGTCGAACAGGACGTCGAAGATGGTCGCGTAGGCGATGGTCGAGGTGACCGCGAGCATCAGCGTGTACGCCCACATCACCACACCCGTGATGACGCCGGCCCGGCCGCCGTAGCGCAGGTCGAGCATCTCGGAGACCGTGTAGACCTTCAGCCGGGCGATGCGCGCCGAGAAGAACACGGAGAGGGCGAGCAGGCCGAGGCCGATGGTGAACACCATCCAGGCGCCGGAGAGCCCGTACTGGTAGCCGAGGCCCACACCGCCGATGGTGGACGCGCCGCCGAGGACGATCGCCGCCATGGTGCCGGAGTACATGGCGGGCCCCAGCCGGCGGCCCGCGACCAGGAAGTCGCTCTTGGACTTGGCGCGGCGCATGCCCCACCAGCCCATGACGAGCATGCCGAGCAGATAGACGACGATGACCGTGTAGTCGATGGCCATGGGGGCCTCCTTCGCGCACATCCGGGTGGCGTGTCGTTACGTGCAAGGGGGGTGGCTCGCGGGGACATCCGCCCGTACCCGCGGCTGGGTGGTCGGCACCGACACTAGGTGGCCGGAAAGCGACTGCGAAGTGTACTTTTCATCCATCCCCGCCTCCCGGAATGGAGGGATCGCACACCATGCCGGACCCCGCTGTCCCTCCCACGCCTCCCGTGCCCCTCGCGGCCCTGCTGGCCCGTGAGGACCTCGCCCTGCGCCAGATCGCGGGCCCGGCCGACCCGGGTCTGGTGATCCACTCGGCGCACACCTCGGAGATGGCCGACCCGTACCCCTATCTGCTCGGCGGCGAGCTGCTGCTGACGGCGGGGGTGCACATCACCGACGCGGCGGGCTCGGGCACGTACTTCGACGACTACGTGGCGCGGATCGTCGAGGCGGGCGGGGCGGCGCTCGGCTTCGGTGTCGCGCCGGTGCACGACACGGTGCCGCGCGCCCTGGTCGCCGCCTGCGAGGCGTACGAGCTGCCACTGGTGGAGGTGCCGCCCCAGACCACGTTCTCCGCGGTCGCCCGAGCCGTCTGGCAGCTCATGGCGCAGGCCCGGCTCGCCGAGCTGCGGCGGGTCACCGAGGCCCAGCAGAGCCTGGCCGCCGCGGCCTCCCGCCCCGACCCGGTGCCCTCCGTGCTGCGCCGGCTCGCCCAGCGCCTCGGCGCCTGGACGGTCCTGTACGGCCCGGAGGGCACCGAGATCGCCTCCTTCGGGCGCCCCGCGCCGCCCCCCGCCCGGCTGGCCCTCGCCGGGCTCGCCGAGGTCGTCCGCCCCACCGATCCCGGGGTCCCCGCCTCCGCCACCGACACCGCCGCCGGCAGCCATCTCGCCGCCTACGCGCTGGGGGCCGGGCAGGGGTTCGTGCTCGGGGTCGCCGCGCCGGGGCGGGACGCGGGCGACCACACGATCGCCTCGGTGGCGGCCGTGCTGCTGTCGCTGCTCACCGGGGAGCAGCAGAGCGGGTCGGGCGCGGCACGGTCGTCGGCGCTGGTGCGGCTGCTGCTGGGGACGCGACCGGCGGAGGTCGCGCCGCTGCTCGGTGCCGGACCGTGGCGGGTGGTGCACGCGGCGCCGGACGCGCAGGCCCTCGACACGGTGGCCGCGGCGGCGCTGGGCGCGGCCCTCGGCTCACCGCTGATCGACCTCGGCCGGGACGTCGTACGGGTCGTCGCCGACCGGGAGCCGGAGCCGCAGCCCGGCTGGACGATGGGGGTGAGCGCGCCGGTCGGGGCGGAGGACTGGCCGGGCGCCGACACCCAGGCGGCCCGCGCGCTGGCCCGCGCCCGAGCGACCCGCGCCCCGCTCGTACGGCACGGCGACCGGAGCGGGCTCGCCGGGCTCGTCGCGCCCGACGAGGCGGAGCTGCACGCCCGCACCCTGCTCGCGCCGATCGCCGACTCCCCCGCGCTCCTCGACACCCTGCGCACCTGGCTCTCCCTGCACGGGAGCTGGGACCGCACGGCGGTCGCCCTCGCCGTCCACCGCAACACGGTCCGCCAGCGCGTCACCCGCTGCGCGACCCTCCTCGACGCCGACCTGGACGACCCGGACGTCCGCATGGAGCTGTGGTTCGCGCTCCGCGACTGACCCCGCCACGGCCGGACACGGCTCCGCTCGGCGTCCCCTGACGCGCGAGCGTCTCCCCCGCGGCACGAGCGGGTGCGCACGTGACGGGTGTCCCAGCGTCCGGGACGGGCCGCGGGCGCGGAGCGGTCTGCCTCACAATGGGTCGCATGCCGATACCCGGGACACCCAGCCGCGCCGAGCTCGTCGACCATCTCGTACGGACCCGCATCGCGGGCGACGTCGCGACGCCCCGCGAGAACAACCTCTCCCACTACCGCCAGTTGGCGAACGGCAACCGCCACTACTGGCTGGGCCTGGAGCTCGGGGAGCGGTGGACCGACGAGCAGGACGTCCTCGCGGTGATGGCCGAGCGGGTCGGTGTCAACGACGACACCGAGCACCGGTACGGGCAGGACACCATCGACCCGGAGCTGACGGTCGACGGTCTGGACCGGATGGCGGCGCGGCTGCGCAAGGCGGCCGAGGGGCAGCAGCGGGTGCTGTTCGCGACCGGTCACCCGGGCGGGCTCCTCGAGGTGCACCACTCGACGGCGGTCGCGCTGCGCGCCGCCGGGTGCGAGATCGTCGTCATCCCGGAAGGGCTCCAGACCGAGGAGGGGTACGTCATGCAGTTCGCGGACGTGGCCGTCCTGGAGCACGGCGCGACCCTGTGGCACACCCACTCCGGTGAGCCGATGAAGGCGATCCTGACCGGCCTGGAGCGCGAGGGGCGTCCGCTGCCCGACCTGGTGGTCGCCGACCACGGCTGGGCCGGGTACGCCGGCCAGCACGGCGTCGACTCGGTCGGCTACGCGGACTGCAACGACCCGGCGCTGTTCCTCGCGGAGGCGGAGGGCACGGTGCAGGTGACCGTCCCGCTGGACGACCACGTCGTCAGCCCCCGGCACTACGACCCGATGACGGCGTACCTCCTCGACCAGGCGGGTCTGACGGCGCGGGACTGAGCCCGGGCGGTCACGGGAACGGGTTGAGGCCCTCCTCGCGGCGCTGCGCGTACCCCGGCGTCGGGTCCAGGTAGACCCGGCTGACGGCGGGGAACGCCGCCCGCAGCCGGGCCTCGGCCTGTTCGCAGGCCCACTCGATCTGCGCGGCCGTCGACACGTCCCGGAAGTCGATCTTCGCGGCGACGAGCGCCTCGCGCGGCCCCTGCACGAGCGTCGTCAGCTCCAGCACCGCCTCGATGTGCTCGACGGCCAGCAGTTCGGCCCTGATCCGCTCCCGCACCGCCGAGGGCAGCGGGCGCCCGATGAGCAGTTCGGCGTTGGAGCGGCCCAGCACCCACGCCACGTACAGCAGGAGCAGGCCGATGGCCAGGGACGCGATCCCGTCCCAGACGCCCGAGCCGGTGAGCTGACCGCCCAGCAGACCGCCGGCCGCGAGCAGCAGGCCGACCAGCGCGGCGGAGTCCTCCAGCACGACGGCCTTCACGGCGGTGTCCGGGGTGAACCGCAGATACCGCTTGAACGGGGCGTTCAGCCGGGCGGCCTCGCCGCGCGCCTGCCGCAGCCCGGTCCGCAGGGAGTAGCCCTCCAGCAGGAAGGCGACGGCGAGGACGATGTAGGAGACGAGAGGGTCGCCGAGTTCCTCACCGGCGACGAGGGTGTGGACGCCGTCGTAGATCGAGAAGACGGCGCCGCCGACGAACGTGGCGACGGCGGCGAGCATCGCCCAGATGTAGCGCTCGGGGCCGTAGCCGAGGGGATGCTCCTCGTCGGCGGGTTTCTCGCTGCGTTTGAGGGCGGTGAGCAGCAGGAGCTCGGTGACGGTGTCGGCGACCGAGTGCGCCGCCTCGGAGAGCATCGCGCTCGATCCGCTGATGACACCGGCGACGGCCTTGGCGATCGCGATCCCGAGATTGGCGAGGGCGGCGACGATCACCGTGAAGGTGCTCTCGCCGCCGCCTGGTTCCGCGCTGCCCGCTTGTCCCGCTCGTTCCGCGGCTGAGGTCATGTCCCTCAGTCTCGCCGATCGGTCCGGCCGGCGCGGCGCCGGTCAGTCCCGCGGGCGGGGGGTGCGCACCACGCCTTCCTGGATCACGGAGACGGCGAGCGTGCCGTCCTGGGTGTAGATCCGGGCCTGGCCGAGACCGCGTCCGCCGTGCGCGGACGGCGACTCCTGGTCGTACAGGAGCCATTCGTCGGCGCGGAAGGGCCGGTGGAACCACATGGCGTGGTCGAGCGAGGCGCCCACCACGTCCCCGACGGCCCAGCCGCCGCGCCCGTGCGCGAGCAGGACGGAGTCCAGGAGGGTCATGTCGGAGACGTACGTGGCGAGGACGACGTGCAGGAGCGGGTCGTCCGCGAGCTTGCCGTTGGTGCGGAACCAGACCTGCGAGTGCGGCTCGCGCGGCTCGCCGAACCGGCCGTAGGGGGGCTCGTCGGCGTAGCGCAGGTCGATGGCCTCGCGGGCCTCCAGGAACCGCTCGACGACCTCGGGGGCGATGTGGCCGTAGCCGCGCAGCCGCTCCTCGGAGGTGGGGAGGGTGGCGGGGTCCGGGGCGGGGGGCATGGAGGCCTGGTGCTCGAAGCCGTCCTCGTGGAGCTGGAAGGAGGCGGAGAGCGCGAAGATCGGCTGGCCGTGCTGGACGGCGAGGACGCGGCGCGCGGTGAAGGAACGGCCGTCGTTCATCCGGTCGACCGTGTAGACGATGGGCGCGCCGGGGTCGCCGGGCCGCAGGAAGTACGCGTGCAGGGAGTGGGCGAGACGGTCCTCGGGGACCGTCCGTCCGGCGGCGACGAGCGCCTGGGCCGCGACCTGCCCGCCGAAGACCCGGGGGACGACGGCTTCCCGGGACCGGCCGCGGAAGATGTTCTCCTCGATCTGCTCCAGGTCGAGCAGATCGAGGAGAGACTGAAGTGCCTGACTCATGGAGCCGACGCTACTGATCGAAAATTTCCGGAACCCTACAGGCCCATGTCCTTGGCGATGATCGTCTTCATGATCTCGCTGGTGCCGCCGTAGATGCGGTTCACCCGGTTGTCCGCGTACAGACGGGCGATCGGGTACTCGTTCATGAAGCCGTAGCCGCCGTGGAGCTGGAGGCAGCGGTCGATCACGCGGTGCGCGACCTCGGTGCAGAACAGCTTGGCGGAGGCGGCCTCGGCGGGGGTCAGCTCGCCCGCGTCCAGCGCCTCGGTGGCGCGGTCGGCGACGGCCTCGGCGGCGTCGACCTCGGCCTTGCAGGCGGCCAGCTCGAACTTGGTGTTCTGGAAGGACGCGACGGTCTTGCCGAAGACGGTGCGGTCCTGCACGTACTGCTGGGCGAACCGGACGGCGGCCTTGGCCTGCGCGTAGGCGCCGAAGGCGATGCCCCAGCGCTCGGAGGCCAGGTTGTGGCCGAGGTAGGAGAAGCCCTTGTTCTCCTCGCCGAGGAGGTCCTCGACGGGCACCTTGACGTCGACGAACGCCAGCTCGGCGGTGTCGGAGGTGCGCAGGCCCAGCTTGTCGAGCTTGCGGCCGATGGAGTAGCCCTCGGACTTGGTGTCCACGGCGAACAGCGAGATGCCGTGACGGCGGTCCTCGGCGGTCGGCGCGGCGGTACGGGCGCAGACGATCACGCGGTCGGCGTGGACGCCGCCGGTGATGAAGGTCTTGGAGCCGTTGAGGACGTAGTGCGTGCCGTCCTCGGAGAGCTTGGCGGTGGTCTTCATGCCCGCGAGGTCGGACCCGGTGCCCGGCTCGGTCATGGCCAGCGCCCACATCTCCTCGGCGGAGACGAACTTGGGCAGGTAGCGCTTCTTCTGCTCGTCGGTGGCGAGCATCTTGATGTACGGCAGGGCGAGCAGCACGTGCACACCGGAGCCGCCGAAGTGGACGCCCGCGCGGGCGGTCTCCTCGTACATCACGGCCTCGAACTTGTACGAGTCGATGCCGGCGCCGCCGAACTCCTCGGGCACGTTGATGCCGAAGAGGCCCAGCTCGGCGAGCTTGTAGTAGAAGTCGCGCGGCGCCTGGCCAGCCGCGAACCACTCGTCGTAGACGGGGACGACCTCGGCCTCGATGAAGGCCCGCAGGGTCTCCCGGAACGCCTCGTGATCCTCGTTGAACACCGTACGGCGCACCGCGCCCACCTCCACCGGTTCCCAGTTGCTGCCTGTCCGAGCCGGCGCCCCATATCTAAGCGCTTGCTCAGAATCAACCGTACCGGCCGGTAGTGACAGCGTCCAGTGGACCGCAGCCGTAACGCTCGTCACGCCCCGCTCTCAGCCGGTGCCGGCCGCCGCGAAGGCGCCCCTGGCCATCCGGTGCAGCAGCTCGGCGGTCACCCCGCGCCCGGCGCCGGGGCGGCCCAGGTGCGGGGTCGAGTTCAGGAGGCCGAACACGGAGTGCACGGCGGAGCGCGCGGTCGGCTCGGTCAGCGCCGGGTACACCTCGCGCACGACCTCCACCCACAGCTCGACGTACTGCCGCTGGAGCTGGCGCACGAGCTTGCGGTCGGAGTCGCGCAGGCGGTCCAGCTCGCGGTCGTGGAGGGTGATCAGCGGCCGGTCGTCGAGCGCGAAGTCGATGTGGCCCTCGATGAGGGAGTCCAGGACGGCGTCCGCGGGCCCTCCGTCGGCCTCCTCGAGCCGGGTCCGCGCCCCGGTCAGGAGCTGACCGCTGATCCCGACGAGCAGCTCGGCGAGCATCGCGTCCTTGCCGGCGAAGTGCCGGTAGAGCCCCGGGCCGCTGATGCCGACCGCGGCCCCTATCTCGTCCACACCCACGCCGTGGAAGCCGCGTTCGGCGAAGAGTCGAGCCGCTTCCTTGAGGATCTGCTCGCGGCGGGTGGGGGCGTCGGTTCTGGTGGCCATGGAGACGATTCTAGACAGGGAGGTTAGCGGTCGTTAACCTGAAGGAAATGCGTTAACGCTCATTAACTGGTGGACCACTGGTGAGAGGGACCGCAGGATGGACAAGGCACCACAGGCTCCGGAGCTCCACAGCGCGGCCGATCCCGCGTCGGAGACCTGGCGGGCCAACGAGGAGGCCCATCACGCCCTCGTCGCGGAGCTGCACGGCAAGCTGGCCGCGGCCCGTCTCGGCGGCGGCGAGAAGGCGCGCGCCCGGCACACCGCGCGCGGCAAGCTGCTGCCCCGCGACCGCGTGGACACCCTCCTCGACCCCGGCTCCCCCTTCCTGGAGCTGGCCCCTCTCGCCGCCGACGGGCTGTACGACGGACAGGCCCCGGCCGCCGGTGTCATCGCCGGGATCGGGCGGGTGGCCGGACGCGAGTGCGTGATCGTCGCCAACGACGCCACCGTCAAGGGCGGCACGTACTACCCGATGACCGTGAAGAAGCACCTGCGCGCGCAGGAGGTGGCCCTGGAGAACCGGCTGCCGTGCCTGTACCTGGTGGACTCCGGCGGCGCCTTCCTGCCCCTGCAGGACGAGGTCTTCCCCGACCGCGAGCACTTCGGCCGCATCTTCTACAACCAGGCCCGTATGTCCGGGGCCGGCGTCCCGCAGATCGCGGCCGTCCTCGGCTCCTGCACCGCGGGCGGCGCCTACGTCCCCGCGATGAGCGACGAGGCCGTCATCGTCCGCGGCCAGGGCACGATCTTCCTCGGCGGCCCGCCCCTGGTGAAGGCCGCCACCGGCGAGGTCGTCACGGCGGAGGAGCTCGGCGGCGGCGAGGTGCACGCGCGCGTGTCGGGCGTCACCGACCATCTCGCCGAGGACGACGCGCACGCCCTGCGCATCGTCCGGAACATCGTCGCGACCCTCCCCGCGCGCGGGAGCCTGCCCTGGACGGTCGCACCGGTCGCCGAACCCAAGGTCGACCCGTACGGGATGTACGGCGCCGTCCCCGTCGACTCCCGCACCCCCTACGACGTACGCGAGATCATCGCGCGCCTGGTCGACGGCTCCCGCTTCGCGGAGTTCAAGTCCGAGTTCGGCCAGACCCTCGTCACCGGCTTCGCGCATCTGCACGGCCACCCGGTCGGGATCGTCGCCAACAACGGCATCCTGTTCTCCGAGTCCGCCCAGAAGGGCGCCCACTTCATCGAACTGTGCGACCAGCGCGGCATCCCGCTGCTCTTCCTCCAGAACATCTCCGGCTTCATGGTCGGCAAGGACTACGAGGCGGGCGGCATCGCCAAGCACGGCGCCAAGATGGTGACGGCGGTGGCGTGCACGCGCGTCCCCAAACTGACGGTGGTGGTCGGCGGCTCGTACGGCGCGGGCAACTACTCGATGTGCGGCCGGGCCTACTCCCCCCGCTTCCTGTGGATGTGGCCCAACGCCAAGATCTCCGTCATGGGCGGCGAGCAGGCCGCCTCCGTCCTCGCGACCGTCAAGCGGGACCAGCTGGAGGCGCGCGGCGAGGACTGGCCGGCAAAGGCGGAGGACGCCTTCAAGGACCCGATCCGCGCGCAGTACGACCGCCAGGGCAACGCCTACTACGCGACGGCCCGCCTGTGGGACGACGGGGTCATCGATCCCCTGGAGACCCGCCAGGTACTGGGCCTGGCCCTGACCGCCTGCGCCAACGCGCCCCTGGGTGAACCCCAGTTCGGCGTCTTCCGGATGTGAGGGGCTGTAGCCAGATGTTCGACACAGTACTTGTGGCCAACCGCGGCGAGATCGCCGTCCGCGTCATCCGGACGCTGCGCGAGCTGGGCGTGCGCTCGGTGGCCGTCTTCTCCGACGCCGACGCGGACGCCCGCCATGTGCGCGAGGCGGACACCGCGGTACGGCTGGGCCCCGCGCCGTCGTCGGAGAGCTATCTGTCGGTGGACCGGCTGCTGGAGGCCTGCGCGGCCACCGGCGCCCAGGCCGTCCACCCCGGGTACGGCTTCCTCGCCGAGAACGCCGCCTTCGCGCGCGCGTGCGCCGACGCCGGGCTCGTCTTCATCGGCCCGCCCGCGGACGCGATCGCGCTGATGGGCGACAAGATCCGCGCGAAGGACACGGTGCGGGCGGCGGGGGTGCCGGTGGTGCCGGGCGGGAAGGACCCCGAACTGGCCGCCGCGGCGCACGACCTGGGCGCGCCCGTCCTGCTGAAGCCGTCCGCGGGCGGCGGCGGCAAGGGCATGCGCCTGGTGCGGGACCTGGCCCTGCTGGACGACGAGATCGCCGCCGCGCGCCGCGAGGCCCGCGCCTCCTTCGGCGACGACACCCTCCTCGTGGAGCGGTGGGTGGACCGCCCCCGGCACATCGAGATCCAGGTCCTGGCCGACGGCCACGGCAGCGTCGTGCACCTCGGGGAGCGCGAGTGCTCGCTCCAGCGCCGCCACCAGAAGATCGTCGAGGAGGCGCCGAGCGTGCTCCTCGACGAGGCCACCCGCGCGGCGATGGGCGAGGCGGCGGTCCAGGCGGCCCGCTCCTGCGGCTACCGGGGCGCGGGCACGGTGGAGTTCATCGTCCCGGGCGACGACCCCTCCTCGTACTACTTCATGGAGATGAACACCCGCCTCCAGGTGGAGCACCCGGTGACCGAACTGGTCACCGGGGTGGACCTGGTGGAGTGGCAGCTGCGGGTCGCGGCGGGCGAGCGGCTGGGCTTCGCGCAGGAGGACGTCCGGCTGACGGGTCACGCCGTCGAGGCCCGGGTCTGCGCCGAGACCGTGTCCGTCAAGGAGGGCGCCCGGGGCTTTCTCCCCTCCGGCGGCACGGTGCTCGCCCTGCACGAGCCGCAGGGCGACGGCGTCCGCACCGACTCCGGGCTCAGCGAGGGCACGGAGGTCGGCAGCCTCTACGACCCGATGCTGTCGAAGGTCATCGCGTACGGCCCCGACCGCGCGACAGCGCTGCGCAGACTGCGGGCGGCCCTCGCGCGCACGGTCACCCTCGGCGTGCCGACGAACGCCGGTTTCGTGCGCCGCCTGCTGGCCCATCCGGCGGTCGTGGCGGGCGAGCTGGACACCGGGCTGGTCGAGCGGGTGATGGACGACCTCGTCCCCACCGAGGTGCCGGAGGAGGTGTACGAGGCGGCGGCGGCCGTACGGCTGGACGCGCTGGAGCCGCGCGGCACGGGCTGGACGGACCCCTTCTCGGTGCCGAGCGGCTGGCGGCTGGGGGGCGAGCCGAAGCGGGTGGCGTTCCCGCTGCGCGTGCAGGAACCGGTGGAGTACACCCCGCGCGGCACCCACACGGTCACCGCCGACCGGGTCTCCGTCACCCTCGACGGCGTCCGCCACACCTTCCACCGCGCCGCCGACTGGCTGGGCCGGGACGGCGACGCCTGGCAGGTACGGGACCACGACCCGGTGGCGGCGTCGCTGACGGGCGCCGTGTCCGGGGGCGCGGACGCGCTGACCGCGCCGATGCCGGGGACGGTGACGGTGGTGAAGGTGGCCGTCGGGGACGAAGTGGCCGCGGGACAGAGCCTGCTGGTGGTGGAGGCGATGAAGATGGAGCACGTCATCGCCGCCCCGCACGCCGGCACGGTCGCCGAACTGGACGTCCGCCCCGGTACGACGGTGGCGATGGACCAGGTGCTCGCGGTCGTCACCCCGGCGCGGCCGGAGGTGCCGGAATGAGCCTGCCCATGGTGGTGCCGGAGGACGGCCTGCCCGCCCGCGTCCGCATCCACGAGGTCGGCGCCCGTGACGGCCTCCAGAACGAGAAGGCGACCGTCCCGACCGAGGTGAAGGCGGAGTTCGTCCACCGCCTGGCCGAGGCGGGCCTGACGACGATCGAGGCGACGAGCTTCGTGCACCCCAAATGGGTGCCCCAACTCGCCGACGCGGAGACCCTGTTCCCGCTCCTCTCGGACCTGCCCGCCGGGATCGCCCTGCCCGTCCTGGTCCCCAACACCCGTGGCCTGGAGCGGGCGCTGGCGCTCGGCGCCGACCGGGTGGCCGTGTTCGCCAGCGCCAGCGAGTCCTTCGCCAAGGCCAACCTCAACCGCACGCTGGACGAGGCGCTCGGCATGTTCGAGCCGGTGGTCACGCGGGCGAAGCAGGAGGAAGTCCACGTACGCGGTTACGTCTCGATGTGCTTCGGCGACCCGTGGGAGGGCGCGGTCCCGATCGCCCAGGTGGTGCGCGTCTGCACGGCCCTGCGGGACATGGGCTGCGACGAGTTGAGCCTCGGCGACACGATCGGGGTGGCGACACCGGGCAATGTGACGTCACTGCTGGGGGAGTTGACGCGACAGGGCGTACCGATCGCCACGCTGGGCGTCCACTTCCACGACACCTACGGCCAGGCGCTCGCCAACACCTACGCGGCCCTGCGCCACGGCGTCACCACCGTCGACGCCTCCGCGGGCGGCCTGGGCGGCTGCCCGTACGCCAAGTCCGCCACCGGCAACCTCGCCACCGAGGACCTGGTCTGGATGCTCCAGGGCCTCGGCATCGAGACCGGAGTCGACCTCGGCCGTCTCACCGCCACCAGCGTGTGGATGGCCGGACAACTGGGCCGACCCAGCCCGTCCCGCACCGTACGCGCCCTCTCCCACCAGGAGTGAACGACCATGGACCACCGGCTCTCCCCCGAACTCGACGAACTCCGCCACACTGTCGCGGAGTTCGCCCATGACGTGGTCGCGCCCAAGATCGGCGAGTACTACGAACAGCACGAGTTCCCCTACGAGATCGTCCGCGAGATGGGCCGCATGGGCCTGTTCGGCCTGCCCTTCCCCGAGGAGTACGGCGGGATGGGCGGCGACTATCTGGCGCTGGGCGTGGCCCTGGAGGAGCTGGCGAGGGTCGACTCCTCGGTGGCGATCACCTTGGAAGCAGGTGTGTCACTGGGTGCGATGCCCCTGCACCTGTACGGCACGCGGGCCCAGAAGGAGGAATGGCTCCCGCGACTGTGCGCCGGCGAGGCCCTGGGCGCCTTCGGCCTCACCGAACCGGACGGCGGCAGCGACGCGGGCGCGACGCGCACGACGGCACGCCTGGACCCGGACACGGACGAGTGGGTGATCAACGGAAGCAAGTGCTTCATCACCAACTCCGGCACGGACATCACGGCCCTGGTGACGGTCACGGCGGTGACGGGCCGCAAGCCGGACGGCAAGCCCCTGATCTCCTCGATCATCGTCCCGTCGGGAACGCCCGGCTTCACGGTGGCGGCGCCGTACTCGAAGGTGGGCTGGAACGCCTCGGACACGCGGGAGCTTTCGTTCACGGACGTCCGTGTCCCGGCGGCGAACCTCCTGGGCGAGGAGGGCCGGGGCTACGCCCAGTTCCTCCGCATCCTCGACGAGGGCCGCATCGCCATCGCGGCGCTCGCGACGGGCCTGGCCCAGGGCTGCGTCGACGAGTCGGTGAAGTACGCCAAGGAACGCCATGCCTTCGGCCGCCCGATCGGCGCCAACCAGGCCATCCAGTTCAAGATCGCCGACATGGAGATGAAGGCCCACACGGCCAGGCTGGCCTGGCGCGACGCGGCCTCCCGCCTGGTCTCCGGCGAACCCTTCAAGAAGGAGGCGGCCCTGGCGAAGCTGTACTCCTCGACCATCGCGGTCGACAACGCCCGGGACGCCACCCAGGTCCACGGCGGCTACGGCTTCATGAACGAGTACCCGGTCGCCCGCATGTGGCGCGACTCCAAGATCCTGGAGATCGGCGAGGGGACGAGCGAGGTGCAGCGGATGCTGATCGCTCGGGAGTTGGGGTTGGTGGGCTGAGCCCGGGCGGCGCGTTCCGATCGTTGCTCCGAGGCCTACTCGAAGCTGCCACCGGCTCCCATGACCGACACCAGCGACATCAGGTTGGCGTCCAGCGGGTCCTGGTAGATCCGGATCTCGTCGATCGCGCCGGAGAAGTACTCACCGGCGGTGGTGCCGGTCAGGTTCCGGCCGACCTGGAGGCTCGTGGTGGAGAAGTCCCAGGTGTTGTCCCAGGCGGTCTCGGCCACCGCGACCGCGTTGACATACAGCAGCACGTCACCGGAGACCGCGTCGTACACGAGCCCCAGATGGTCGCCGGCGCTGTGGGAGCTCGGCAGGTGGCCGCTGTTGAGGAGGGTCGTGGTCACCGGCGTGGCGGAGTCCCCGTCGGTCACCACGAGCTGCCAGCGGCCCGCGGACGCCGCGTACCTGACCCTGATCGCACTGCCGTTGGTGCCGGTCAGCGCCACTACCGTCTCGTCCTCGGTCGGGTTCGCCGAGGCAAGCCGGGCGCGGGCGGTCAGGGTGAAGCTGCCGTGCGCGGAGAGCGGGCCGGTGACGGCGCGGGTGGCGTAGCCGCCCGTTCCGTCGAGCTCCAGATGACCGCCGTCCCTCAGGGCTTCGGCCGGTGGGTCGCAGTCCGGATCCGCCGCGGGGTCGCAGGAGTCGTCCGGCTGGTAGATGGTGGCGCCGCCGCCCAAGGTCAGACCGATTCCGCCGGCCACCTCCGGGGAGACGCCGGAGGCCGACTCCTCCAGCGGCCAATGAGCGAGCTCAACCGGCCGGCCGGTGCCGGTCTCCGTCTCCGCCGCGGCGGGCGCGGAGACCGCGCCGAGGCCCGAGGCGAGCAGGGCCGCGACGGCAGCCGCCACGACAGGGCCACGTCGCACGGGCATGCGGTTGTTCATCCCGACCAGGTACGTGCGCGTACGCACATTCCACCCCCATTGTCCCGATGGGAACACCGCAGAAAGGCATCCCCGTGAATGACACAAGGGGAGACTCAATAGGAGTCAAATAGCGATCGTCAATCCTTTTCAAGGAACTGGCTGCACATAGCAAGCACACAGAGCGTGGCGATCCTTGCCTTACGTACTGCAATGAACGTCAAGCGGGCTCTTGCCGCCGTATCAGCCGCTTTTCCCTCTCCCCCGAATCGAATCCGTCACTCGGTAAACCGGCCACCGCGCAGACGGGCGGCCCGGTAAGGTCCGTGGAATGCCGAGAATCAAGGTCAGCGTGATCGTCCCCGTCTACAACACGGGCAAGTACGTGGACGAGTGCGCCCCGTCGCTGCTCGGGCAGAGCCTGTCCGCCGACGAGTACGAAGTCATCTACGTGGACGACGGCTCGACGGACGACACGCTGGGACGGCTGGAGAAGCTCGCGGCGGCGCATTCCCACGTCCAGGTGCACACCATGGCCAACTCCGGCTGGCCGGGCGCCCCCCGCAACCTCGGCATGCGGCACGCGCGCGGCGAGTACATCCAGTTCGTCGACCACGACGACACGCTCGGGCCCGAGGCCCTGGAGCGGCTGTACGAGCACGCGAAGCGCAATGACGCCGACGTGGTGATCGGCAAGATGTCCAGCACGATGGTGCGGCCCCGGCGGCTGTTCCGGCACACGGTGGACGCCTGCACGATCGAGAACGACGAGCTCATGCAGAGCCTGTCACCGCACAAGATGTTCCGGCTGGCGTTCGTCGAGGAGCACGGGCTGCGGTTCCCCGAGGGCCCCTGGATCCTGGAGGACCTGCTCTTCGTGAGCGGCGCCTACCTCAAGGCCGAGCGGATCGCGATCCTCGCGGACTACCCCTGCTACTACTGGATGAAGCGGGACGACGGCGGCAACAACACCCAGCACCGCTTCAACCCCCGGCACGGCTTCTGGGACAACTGCCGCACGATCGTCCGCCAGATCAAGGACGGCACCGAGGCGTCCGACGACATCGACGCCCTCCAGAACCGCCTCCTGCACCGCAACTACCACGTCGAGATCCTCTCCCGCACCCGTGAGCCCGAGATCCTCCGCGAGGACCCGGCAGAGCAGCGCGAACGCTTCGAGGCGGCACGGAAGTTGGCGGTGGAGGAGTTCCCGGCCGCCGTCCGCGAGGGCCTGCCCGCGGTGTCCCGTCTACGCGCCCGCTTCCTGGAGGACGGCGACTTCGACGGCGCCGTCGCGCTCGCCGAACGCGTCCGCGAGGTGAAGGCCCGCAGCGCGGTCGGCAACCTGCGCTGGGAGGACGGCCGCCTCGTCGCCGACGTCACCTTCGATCTACTGCGCGGCGACGGCGAGCCGCTCGCGCTCGTCGAGCGGGACGGCACGTGGTGGCTGGACCCGGAGCTGCTCGACGGCGTCCCCGGCACCGAGGACGGCTGGGAGGTGCCGGACCCCTTCCGGCTCGCCTACGCCGAACTCGTCGTCAAGGACCGTGACCGCGAGGACTGGTGGTACCCGGAGGGCGACCTGGAGGTGGAGCTGCGCCCGCTCGGCGACGGACGCGCACAGCTCGTCGCGACGGGACGCCTCACCCTGGACCCCGAGCACCTGGCCGGCGGCCGGCCGCTGCAGCGCGGTGTGCACGACGTCTGGGCGTACGTCCAACTGCTCGGCGTCGAGCGCATGTTCCGGGTCACCGGCGACGGGGAACCGGGCGCCCCGGCCGCCCCCGGCCCCGCGCTGACCGGCGGCCGGATCGCGATCCCGTACTGGACGGTCAAGGGCCAGCTCGCCCTCGACGTGGACCAGCGCCAGCGTGAACTCGGCCCCGACACGAAAGCGCTCGTCACCGCGAACACAGCCCGCGCACGCCAGTCGCTCGGCCTGCCTTTCCTCGCCTCGGCCCCCGGCGCCCCGCTCCCTCTCAAGGTCACGGTCGCCACCCTCACCGTCGAGGCCAAGCTCCTCCACGGCGCCGACGGCACGGCCCGGCTCCGCCTCCCCGCCACCCTGAAGCTCCCGACCGGCCGCCACCCGGTCACCCTCCCCACGTCCGACACCCCGCTCGCCTACGCGGTCGTCGACACCGGCACCCTCCTCCGCCTGGAGGGCCCGTCCTACGAGGCGGACCGCGTCCGCCGCCTCCTCGACACGATCGGCGACAACCACCGGGTACGCGACCTCCGCAAACACCTGAGCCGCTGACATCGCGCTCCGGGAAGGACCTGGAGGTATGGGGTGAAGTCGCCGAGCACACTGCTCGATTGATCTCGGAAGGCGCGACGTGACATCCGAAGACGCACGCGAGGAATCCGACGGCGACCGGGAGCACGAGTGCGGCGTCCGGCCGGCGACGCTGGACAACCCCCGGAAGGGCTGACCGGCCCTTCACCGCGCCCTCAACGAACCTCCATTCCCAGGGAGTTGTCGGGGCGAGACCTCCACATCCCACCCCACAGTCCCCCCACAGCCTTCGATCGGGCGCCCCCACCCCTGGACAAGATCTGAGGTTAGGCTAACCTTCTTTCGAACTCGTCCGGCGGGCGCTCCGCCCTGTTCGAAAGCAGTCACTGACATGTCCAACGCCAGAGCCACCCACCTCACCCGTCGCGGCATCCTCGCCGCGGGCGGCGCCCTCGGCCTCGGTGCCGTGCTCGCCGCCTGCGGTGACGACGACGCGAAAAGCGGTGGCTCGGGCGAGGAGAGCTCCGCCGCGAAGAAGTCCGGTCCCTGGACCTTCAAGGACGACCGCGACAAGAGCGTCGAGCTCGACAAGATCCCGGCGAACATCGTCGCGTTCACCGGCGTGGCCGCCGCCCTGTACGACTACGGCATCTCCGTGAAGGGCGTCTTCGGCCCGACGAAGACCACCGACGGCAAGGCCGACGTCCAGGCCGGCGACATGGACATCTCCAAGGTGACCATCCTCGGCAACGTCTGGGACCAGTTCAACGTCGAGAAGTACGCCGCGCTCGCCCCGGACGTCCTCATCTCCACGATGTTCGACGACGCCGGCACCCTCTGGTACGTCCCCGAGGCGTCCAAGGACAAGATCTCCGCGCTCGCCCCGAGCGTCGGCATCTCCGTCTACGACCGTCAGCTCACCGCGCCGCTGGAGCGCATGTGGGAGCTGGCCGAGTCGCTCGGCGCCGACATGACGGCGTCCACCGTCACCGAGGCCAAGAAGAAGTTCGAGGCCGCCGCGACCCGGCTGCGCGCCGCCGCGAAGGCGAAGCCCGAGATCAAGGTGATGGCCGGTTCCGCGAGCCAGGACATCTTCTACGTCTCCGGCACCAACCTCTCCATCGACCTGGAGTACTTCAAGGCCCTCGGCGTGAACTTCGTCGAGCCGCCGGAGAAGGCCAAGGCCGAGGGCGGCGGCTGGTACGAGTCGCTGAGCTGGGAGAACGTCGACAAGTACGCCGCGGACATCATCATGATGGACGACCGTTCCTCGACCATCCAGCCCGCCGACATCACCGAGGCGACCTGGAAGAAGCTCCCCGCGGTCAAGGCCGGCCAGATCATCTCCCGTTCGCCGGAGCCGATCCTGTCCTACGACAAGTGCACCCCGCTGCTCGACACCCTCGCCGAGGCGCTGGAGAACGCGAAGAAGGTCAGCTAGCCCGTCTGACCCTGCACCCCCAGGAGCGCACCCGCATGACCACCGCCGCAGTCGCCCCGTTCCGCTTCTTCGCCCTGCGCGTCGCGGGAACGCGGCGGCTCGGCCCGTCCCTGGTCCGGGTCACCTTCTCGGGGGACGACCTGGCCCTGTTCCACTCCGACGGCCGCGACCAGTCGCTGTCGCTGTTCCTGCCGCATCCGGGGCAGGACGCGCCGGTCGTCCCGGTGGAGCTGGGGGACGGCTGGTGGCAGGCGTGGCGTGAACTCCCGGACGACGTACGGGCGGTGATGCGCTCGTACACGCTGCGGGCGCTGCGCCGCCGGCCGGACGAGATCGACATCGACTTCGTGCTGCACGGCGTCGGGCCGGAGAACGGGACGGAGGCCGGGCCCGCCTCGCGGTGGGCCGCCGAGGCAGCCCCCGGGGACCGGGTCCTGCTGCTCGGCCCCGCGGTCGCCGACAACCGGGCCATCCGGTTCCGGCCGCCCGCGGACACCGATCTCGTCGTCGTCTGGGGCGACGAGACCGCCGTACCCGCCGTCTGCGCGATCCTCGAAGCCCTCCCGGCCGGCACCCCCGCCCGGGTCTGGCTGGAGGTGCGGCACACGGGGGACATCCAGGACCTGGTGACCCCGGCCGACGCCGAGATCACCTGGCTGGTGCGGGACGAAGCCGCCGCCGGCGCCGAATGCTCCCCCATGGCACTCGACGCCCTGCGCATGACCCGACTCCCCTCGGCCGAGCGCCCGTACGTCTGGATCGCGGGCGAGTCGGGTGCCGTGAAGGCGCTGCGCCGGCACTTCGTCGGCGAGCGGGGTGTCGACCGGCGGAGGGTCACCTTCGTCGGGTACTGGCGCCTGGGCCTGACCGAGGAACAGCTGCGCGCCACCGAGTGACCCCGGCACAGCAGTCACCGCCGTACGCGTCGGCACAACTCCCCCGCGTGCGGCGGTGATTGCTGTGCCCGGCCGTGACGGAGGAGGCAACTGCGGTTCACGTGACCGTAGTCACGCACGATGCCGCGTTTCTCCTTCGTTACTTAGGTTAGGCTAACCTAAGTAACAGCACGGGAAGCGAAGGTAGATCGCGCCCCACCCCGTCCGATCCACCGTTCGATCCCCCTGCCCGGACTGCCGGACTCTCCCCACCGGAGGACCCCCACCATGCGCTCGCACCTGCTCAATGACACGACGGCGGAGCGGTACCGCCGCACCGTGACCGACGGAGTAGAGCGGGTGGCAGCCAAACTCGCCGCCACCGACCGTCCGTTCACCGGTGTCACCGTCGACGACCTCGCCCCGGCCATCGACGCGATCGACCTCGACCGGCCCCTGCTCGACACCGACGCCGTGCTCGACGAGCTGGAGGACGTGTACCTCCGCGACGCGATCTACTTCCACCACCCCCGCTACCTCGCCCACCTCAACTGCCCGGTCGTCATACCGGCGGTGCTCGGCGAGGCGATCCTCTCCGCCGTCAACTCCTCCCTGGACACCTGGGACCAGTCGGCCGGCGGCACGCTCATCGAGCGCAAACTGATCGACTGGACGACCGCCCGGATCGGCCTCGGCCCCAACGCCGACGGCGTGTTCACCTCCGGCGGCACGCAGTCCAACCTCCAGGCGCTCCTCCTCGCCCGCGAGGAGGCGAAGACCGACTCGCTCGCGAAACTGCGCATCTTCGCCTCCGAGGTCAGCCACTTCAGCGTGAAGAAGTCCGCGAAACTGCTCGGCCTCGCCCCCGACTCCGTGGTCTCCGTCCCCGTCGACCACGACAAGCGGATGCAGACCGTCGCGCTCGCCCACGAGCTGGAGCGCTGCAAGGCGGCGGGCCTGGTCCCCATGGCCGTCGTGGCCACCGGTGGCACCACCGACTTCGGGTCCATCGACCCGCTGCCCGAGATCGCCGAACTCTGCGCCCAGTACGGCACCTGGATGCACGTGGACGCCGCCTACGGCTGCGGGCTGCTCGCCTCCGTGAAGTACCGCGGCCGGATCGACGGCATCGAGCGCGCCGACTCCGTCACCGTCGACTACCACAAGTCCTTCTTCCAGCCGGTGAGTTCGTCCGCCGTGCTGGTGCGTGACGCGAGCACGCTGCGGCACGCCACGTACCACGCGGAGTACCTCAACCCCCGGCGCATGGTGCAGGAGCGCATCCCCAACCAGGTCGACAAGTCCCTGCAGACCACGCGCCGTTTCGACGCCCTCAAGCTGTGGGTGACCCTGCGCACGATGGGCGCCGACGGCATCGGCCAGCTCTTCGACGAGGTGTGCGACCTGGCGGTGGAGGGCTGGAAGCTGCTGGCCGCCGACCCGCGCTTCGACGTCGTCGTGGAGCCGAGCCTGTCCACCCTCGTCTTCCGCTACATCCCCGCGGCGGTCACCGACCCCGCCGAGATCGACCGCGCCAACCTGTACGCCCGCAAGGCCCTGTTCGCGTCCGGTGACGCGGTGGTCGCGGGCACGAAGGTGGCCGGCCGCCACTACCTGAAGTTCACCCTGCTCAACCCCGAGACGACGGCCGAGGACATCGCCGTCGTCCTCGATCTGATCGCCGGCCACGCCGAGCAGTACCTGGGAGAGTCCCTTGACCGCGCGTCCTGAAAACCCCACCAAAACCTACGACTTCGTGGGGATCGGGCTCGGCCCCTTCAACCTCGGCCTGGCCTGTCTGACCGAACCCATCGACGAACTCGACGGGATCTTCCTGGACTCGAAGCCCGACTTCGAGTGGCACGCGGGCATGTTCCTGGACGGCGCCCACCTCCAGACGCCGTTCATGTCGGACCTGGTCACCCTCGCCGACCCGACCTCGCCGTACTCCTTCCTGAACTACCTGAAGGAGAAGGGGCGGCTGTACTCCTTCTACATCCGCGAGAACTTCTACCCGCTGCGCGTCGAGTACGACGACTACTGCCGCTGGGCCGCGAACCGGCTGAGCAACGTGCGCTTCGGCACCACGGTCACGGAGATCGAGTACGCCGACGAGCTGTACGTCGTGCGGACCGCGGCCGGGGACACCTTCCGCGCCCGGCGGCTCGTGCTCGGCACCGGCACCTCCCCCCACCACCCGGCCGCCGTCGAGGGGCTCGGCGGGGACTTCCTGCACAACTCCCGCTATGTACAGAACCGCGCGGAGCTGGTGAAGAAGGACTCCATCACGATCGTCGGCTCCGGGCAGTCCGCCGCCGAGATCTACTACGACCTGCTCTCCGAGATCGACGTCCACGGCTACCGGCTGAACTGGGTGACCCGCTCCCCGCGTTTCTTCCCGCTGGAGTACACCAAGCTCACGCTGGAGATGACCTCGCCGGAGTACATCGACTACTACCGCGCGCTGCCGGAGGCCACCCGCTACCGGCTGGTCAAGCAGCAGAAGGGCCTCTTCAAGGGCATCGACGGCGACCTCGTCAACGACATCTTCGACCTGCTCTACCAGAAGAACCTCGGCGGGCCCGTCCCCACCCGGCTGCTCACCAACTCCAGCCTGAACGCGGCCCGTCACGAGAACGGCACGTACACGCTCTCCTTCCGCCAGGAGGAGCAGGAGAAGGACTACGACATCGAGACGCAGGGCCTGGTGCTCGCCACCGGCTACGCGTACACCGAGCCGGAGTTCCTCAAGCCGGTGCAGGACCGTCTGGTGCGGGACTCCCACGGCAACTTCGACGTCGCCCGCAACTACGCGATCGACGTCACCGGCCGCGGGGTCTTCCTGCAGAACGCCGGCGTGCACACCCACAGCATCACCAGCCCCGACCTGGGTATGGGCGCGTACCGCAACAGCTCCATCATCCGTGAGCTGCTCGGCAGCGAGTACTACCCGGTCGAGAAGACCATCGCGTTCCAGGAGTTCGCCGTATGAGCACCACCGCCCCACAGGTGGCCGCCTTCACCTTCCGCCCCCTCGACCCGCTCAAGGACGCCGAGCTGCTGCACGGCTGGGTCACCCACCCCAAGGCCGCGTTCTGGATGATGCAGGACGCGAAACTGGAGGACGTCGAGCGCGCCTACATGGAGATCGCGGCCGACGAGCACCACCACGCGCTGCTCGGCCTCGACGAGACGGGCATCCCCGTGTTCCTGATGGAGCACTACGACCCGGCGCACCGTGAACTGGTCGGCCTGTACGAGCCGTTGCCCGGTGACGTCGGCATGCACTTCCTCACCCCGGCGACCGACAGGCCGGTGCACGGCTTCACCCGGTCGGTCATCACCGCCGTGATGGCGCACCTCTTCGAGGACCCGGCCGTGGAGCGGGTCGTCGTCGAGCCGGACGTCTCCAACAAGGCCGTCCACGCCCTCAACGAGGCCGTCGGGTTCGTCGCCGAGCGGGAGATCCAGAAGCCCGAGAAGAAAGCGCTGCTGAGCTTCTGCACCCGGGCGCGGTTCGTCGCCACGCAGAGGAAGGCGGTGTCCGTATGAGCCTCGCCGACTCCGTCGCCCATCTCTCCCCCGAGCGCTGGGAGCAGGCCAACCGGCTGCTCGTGCGCAAAGCGCTCGCCGAGTTCGCCCACGAGCGGCTCATCACGCCGGAGGCGACCGCCGACGGCACCTTCGAGGTCCGCAGCGACGACGGGCTGACCCGCTACCGGTTCAGCGCCGTGCGCCGCGCCCTCGACCACTGGCAGGTCGACGCCGACTCGATATCCCGTCGTCGGGACGGCGTCGACCTCCCCCTCGCCGCGCTGGACTTCTTCATCGAGCTGAGGTCGGCGCTGGGGCTGAGCGACGCGATCCTGCCGGTCTACCTGGAGGAGATCTCCTCCACGCTCTCCGGCACCTGCTACAAGCTCACCAAGCCGCAGGTGCCGGTCGCCGAGCTCGTCTCCAGCGGCTTCCAGGCCATCGAGACCGGGATGACCGAGGGCCACCCCTGCTTCGTCGCCAACAACGGCCGTCTCGGCTTCGGCATCCACGAGTACCTCTCGTACGCCCCGGAGACCGCGAGCCCGGTCCGGCTGATCTGGCTGGCCGCGCACCGCGATCGCGCCGCGTTCACGGCGGGCGTGGGCATCGAGTACGAGTCGTTCGTGCGCGACGAGCTGGGCGAGGAGACCGTCGGGCGCTTCGCCTCGACCCTCACCGAACAGGGCCTGGACCCGGCGGACTTCCTCCTCATCCCCGTGCACCCCTGGCAGTGGTGGAACAAGCTCTCCGTCACCTTCGCCGCCGAGGTCGCCCGCCGTCACCTGGTCTGTCTCGGTGAGGGCGACGACGAGTACCTCGCCCAGCAGTCCATCCGGACCTTCTTCAACCGCTCCAGCCCCGAGAAGCACTACGTGAAGACGGCCCTGTCCGTCATCAACATGGGCTTCATGCGCGGCCTTTCGGCGGCCTACATGGAGGCCACGCCGGCCATCAACGACTGGCTGGCACAACTCATCGACAACGACCCCGTGTTGAAGTCCACGGGCCTGTCGATCATCCGGGAGCGGGCCGCCGTCGGCTACCGCCACCTGGAGTACGAGGCCGCCACGGACCGCTACTCGCCGTACCGCAAGATGCTCGCCGCGCTGTGGCGCGAGAGCCCGGTGGGGTCGCTGCGGGAGGGCGAGTCCCTCGCCACGATGGCCTCGCTCGTCCATGTCGACCACGAGGGCAACTCCTTCGCGGGCGCGCTGATCGAGCGGTCCCGGCTGACGCCCGTGGAGTGGCTGCGCCGCTACCTGACGGCGTACTTCACGCCGCTGCTGCACAGCTTCTACGCCTACGACCTCGTCTACATGCCGCACGGCGAGAACGTCATCCTCGTCCTGAAGGACGGCGCCGTCGAGCGCGCGATCTACAAGGACATCGCCGAGGAGATCGCCGTCATGGACGTGGACGCGGTGCTCCCGCCGGCCGTCGAACGGCTGCGCGTGGACGTCCCGGAGGACAAGAAGCTCCTGTCGATCTTCACGGACGTCTTCGACTGCTTCTTCCGCTTCCTCGCCGCGCACCTCGCGTCCGAGGGCATCGTGGAGGAGGACGTGTTCTGGCAGACGGTCGCCGACATCACCCGGGAGTACCAGGAGTCGGTGCCCGAACTCGCCGAGAAGTTCGAGCGGTACGACATGTTCGCCCCGCGGTTCGCGCTGTCCTGCCTCAACCGGCTCCAGCTGCGCAACAACGAGCAGATGGTGGACCTGGCGGATCCGGCGGGCGCCCTCCAGCTCGTCGGCGACCTGGACAACCCCCTCGCGGGGCGGTGACACCCCGGGCCCCCGCGGCCCCCTGAGACAGACGGGCACCCCGGAGTACGGTCCTCCGGGGTGCCCGTCGCCGTTCCTCGGCCGCACCCCGCTCAGACGGCCGGCCAGGGCACCTGCGGCGCCCGGAAGTAGCCGATGCCCTGCGCGTCCCAGCGCGGCCCCTGCGCCGCGAGCCGCACCCGGTACTCCGCCCAGTCGTGCGTGGCCGCGGGCGACCAGCCGAGCTCGGCGACGCCCGCGAGGCGCGGGAACGCCATGTACTCGATGTCGGCGCTCGTCACGATCGTCTCGGTCCACAGCGGCGCCTCGACGCCCCGGACCGCCGAACCGGGCACCCCGGGAAGGTAGTCGCCCGGATCCCAGTCGTAGGCCCGCCGCACGTCGACCAGTCCCGCCCAGTCCTGGCCCAGCGGCGTGTCCGCGTCGTACTTCATGTCGAGGTAGACCCGGTCGGCGGGCGACAGGACGATCCCGGTGCCGTTCCGCGCGGCGGCGGCGACCTGTTCCTTCTCGGCGGCGCTCGTGTCGTCCAGCCCCCAGTACTGGGCCACGGCGCCCTTCGCGGGCGTCGCGCCGGTGAGCTGGTGCCAACCGACCACGCTCTTGCCGTACCGGGCGGCGACGGGCTGTACCCGGTCCATGAACGTGACGTAGTCCTCGTGGCTGGTGGAGTGCGCCTCGTCGCCGCCGATGTGGAGGTAGCGGCCCGGGGTGAGCGCGGCGAGTTCGCGGATCACGTCGTCCACGAAGTCGTAGGTGATCTCCTTGCCGACGCACAGCGAGCTGAAGCCGACCTCCGTGCCGGTGTACGGCGGCGGGGCGACGCCGTCGCAGTTGAGTGCGGCGTAGGAGGCGAGGGCCGCGTTGGTGTGGCCGGGCATGTCGATCTCGGGGACGACCTCCAGATAGCGGGAGGCGGCGTACCGGACGATCTCCCGGTACTCGGCCTTCGTCCAGTGACCGCCGGGGCCGCCGCCGACCTGGGTGGAGCCGCCGACGGTGGTGAGCCTCGGCCAGGAGTCGACGGCGATGCGCCAGCCCTGGTCGTCGCTGAGGTGCAGATGCAGGGTGTTGAGCTTGTACTGCGCCAACTGGTCGATGTACCGCTTGACCTGGCCGACGGTGAAGAAGTGCCGGGACACGTCCAGCATCGCGCCGCGCCAGCCGTAGCGCGGGCGGTCCGTGATCGTGCCGCCGCCGACGAGCCAGGGGCCGGGCTGTACGGAGTCCTTCTCGACGGCGGCCGGCAGCAGCTGGCGCAGGGTCTGCACCCCGTGGAAGAGGCCGGCGGGCCGCGCGGCCGTGATGGTGACGCCCTGGGTGCGGCTGTCCAGCCGGTACCCCTCCGCTCCGAACGGGCCCTCGGTGAGGCGTAGTTGGATGCCTCCGCCCGAGCCCGCGGCGACCGGCAGCCGGTAGCCGGTGGAGGGCCGCAGCACGTCCGCGAGGTACTCGCCGATCCGGCGCGCCTCCCCCGGTCCGTCGACCCCGATCCGGGTGCCGGCCGTGATGCGGTACGGCTGTCCGCCCGGCACGGCCCGCTCGGGCGCCGGGACGATCCGGTCAAGTGGCGTGCTCCCTGCGGGCGTCGGCGCGGGGGCCGCCGCGCCCAGGGTGAGCGAGCCCGCCGCCACGAGCAGCAACGCGCCCAGAATCCGGGTCGTACGGGGAGTCGTTCCGTGGTGCCGTCTCACCTGCGCTCCCTTCGGTGGGCCATCCGGGGTCCGCCCCGGATTGGTGCAGACCACTGTGCCCGCACACCCCCGGGGAACGGAAGCGCACAGCTCCGTCACAGGTAGCCCCACTACGGTCCACACCTTGCCGTGACGGCTCAAGGGGGGACGACGATGTCCGAGCACACCGCACAGCAAGACGGCACGACCTGGACACCTCCACCGGAGGAGGTGTCGGCGGTGCTCGCCTACGCGAGCGCCTTCTGCGGCAAGGAGCACGCCGCGATCGACCTCGTGCGCGAGGTCCTGTCCCGGAGCGCCGCGGCCCAGGGTCCCGCCGCGCGCCTGACGCTGCTGGCGGACGTCCGGCGGACCGCCAACGTGTGGGTGCGCGACGAGCGGGCCGGGCTGCTGCGGCCCGGGTTCCGGTCCTGGGCGGGGCGGGCGGCGGACACGTTCGGGTCCGTGGACACCCTGCGCCGGGTGGAGCACACCTCGCTCCTGCTGGCCGCCTTCGAGGAACTGCCCGAGCAGTCGCGGGCCGCCCTGTGGCTGTGCCTGGCCGAGCGGGACGAGTCGGCTCTGGCCGCTCGACTCCTCGGAACCTCCGAGGAGTTCGCCGTGTCGATGGCCGACTCGGCACGGGCCCGGATCGCGGACTCCTTCCTGCGGCTGCGCGCCGAGCGCACGGCCGACGCGCGCTGCGTCCACTACGGCACGATGCTCGGCGCGATCGCCCGCGGCACCCATCGCGAGACGCCCGGGGACCTGCGTCGGCACCTGGACGACTGCCGTTTCTGCGCCCACGACTACACCCTGCTGCGCGCCCTGACCACGGGCGACCCCGAGGAGCTGCGTGCCCTCCTGGTCGACCAGGTCCTGGTGTGGGGCGGCCCCGCCTACCGTGCGGCGAGACAGGGCCCGGCCGGGCCCGCCCCGGCCGAGCGGCCCGCGGGTCCCGTCGACGAGGAGCCGCCGGCGCCGGCGCCCGAGCGGCCCGCCCCGGAGTGGTCCGCCCCCGAGGAGCCCGCCCGGCGCCGCCGTCGGCCGGTCCTGGCCGTCGCCGTGGCCGTCGTCCTCACCGCGCTGGCCACCACGGCCACCCTGAGGTTCCTGGGCGAGGACGCGGAGACCGCCGCCGCCGATCCGGACCCCGCCCCCTCGGCCGCCTCCTCCGCCGCCTCACCGTCCGCCTCGCAGTCGGCGTCCACGGGCACCGCCGTCGCGACCGTCGCCCTGAAGAACACCGGCACCGGCCGCTGTCTGGCCGCCGCCGCGGGGAACTCCTTCGACAACACCGCCGCACCGGCCGCCTGCGACGGCGCCGCGACCCAGCGGTGGCAGGTGGTGCTCGTCGACAAGGCCGAGCGCACCTACGAGCTGCGGCACGTCTCCTCCACCCTCTGCCTGGACATCGCGGGCGACCGGGTCGCCGGTGACCCCATGCAGCTGCGGCCCTGCGCCTACGAACAGGGCAAGGACGCCCCGTACCCGGAGGACCAGGACTTCCGGCTCCGGGCCGTGGACGGCGGCTTCACCATGGTCTGCGCGGACAACCCGGACATCGCCGTCGGCGTGCGCTCCGGCGAGATCCGTATGCTGGCGGCGGCCGGATCCGGCCGGGCGATCCGCTTCGCGCTCGACGACGACCTCGGTGCCGCCCTCTCCCGGTAGCCCGAATGCCAGACTTGCCCCATGGCGGAAATCATCCAGAAGGACGGCACCTGGACCTTCGACGGCGACGCCCTGCGGCTGACCCCCGGACGCGACAAGAACGTCAGCCTGTTCCGCAAGACCCTGGGTGAACTCGTCGTGCCGCTCGGGGCGTTGGCGGGGATCTCGTTCGAGCAGGGCAAGCGGACCGGGCGGCTCAGGCTGCGGCTGCGCGACGGCGCCGACCCCCTGCTGCACGCGACCGGCGGCCGGCTCGTCGAACCCAACGACCCCTACCAGCTCCTCGTGGAGTCCGACCGGTACGGCGTCGCCGAGTACTTCACCGACGAGGTCAGGAACGCCCTGCTGCTGGACGAGGTGCCCGCCGACCCGGTGCGGGAGTTCCTGCTGGCCGGCCCGGCCGTCCCGCTGTCGGTGTCCGCGGGGGACGGCACGGCGAGCTTCGACGGCGAGCGCGTGCGGCTGGAGTGGAACTGGAAGACGGAGGACGCCAAGGCAGCCGCGGGGGTGCGCACCCTCGCCCTGGCCGACCTGACCGCCGTGGAGTGGCATCCGGCGGCGGGCCTGGAGAACGGCTTCCTGCGTTTCACGGTGCGCGGCGCCTCCACCAAGGCGCCGCCCAAGTACGACACCAACTCGGTGGAGCTGTGGGGCTTCAAGAAGGACCCGCTGATGGCGCTGGTCGCGGCGGCGGTCCGGGCCAGGCTCCCCCACCCGTCCCGGACCGCCGCCCTCGGCGCACCGCCGTCACCGTCCGCGCAGCCGCCCGCCGCCCCGGCCGCCGCGCCCGTGGAGGACGGGCACGACGCGCTCCTGCGCCGTCTGCGCGAGCTGGGGGAGCTGCACCGCACGGGCGTGCTGACGGAGGAGGAGTTCACCCTGGCCAAGCAGGCGATACTCAGGCGGATGTGACGTCCCCCGTACCGGGGTCACTTGGCCTTGCGCGCCACCGTGAAGTGGTCGATCCGCTCGCCGGTCTCGGCGATGCCGGACACCTGGAGCCGGGCGAGGTGTCCCCTGGCCGCCGGCTCCACGTCCACGCGCAGGAACGAGTAGTCGAGATACCGCACCCGCGACCAGGTGACGGTCTCGTTCACCTTGCCGTCCTTGGTGTTGACGAACGAGGCGACCGACTCGACCTCGTGGGGGTTGCCCTCGTAGGAGTCGGGTGCGGTGAAGGCGTACAGGCTCTTGCCCGCCGCGCCCGCCGTCACGTAGACGACGCCCTCGGTCTCGGAGTAGGCGGTCTCCCCGATCGGAAGCTTCTTGACGACCTTGCCGCCCTTGATGACGTCGGTGCGCTCGTACTGGTGGTTGTGGCCGTTGATGACCAGGTCGACCGTGTACGTGTCGAAGAGCGGCACCCACTCCTGCCGCACCCCGCCCTCGGAGGCGTGCGCGGTGGAGGTGCAGTAGGCGCAGTGGTGGAAGAAGACGACGATGAAGTCGATGTCCTTCGCGGCCCGGAACGTCCTCAACTGCCCCTCGAGCCACCGGGTCTGCGTCCCGCCGGAGATCCCGAGGTTGGCCGGGATCTCGTACGACACGTCGTTCGGGTCGAGGGAGATGATCGCGGTGTTGCCGTGGACGAAGGAGTAGACGCCCGGGAGGTTGTCGGGGTCGGGGCCGTTGTCCGGGAGGTTCCAGCGGGCCTGCTCGCCGCCGTAGCCGTTGGGCGAGTACCAGGCCTCCATGTCGTGGTTGCCGTAACTCACCATCCAGGGGACGGACTTGGCGACCGACTCGGTCTGGGCGAGGAACTGGTCCCAGGTGCGGGAGTCGAAGCCGGTGTCGGTGCTCCTGCCCTGGCCCGCCGGGTCGGCGTAGGCGATGTCGCCCGCGTGGAGGTGGAAGCTGGGGTTCTGGCCGAGGATCAGGGCGTCGTTGGCGAGGCCGTGGTAGCTGACGCCCTGGTCGCCGAAGGCGGTGAAGGTGAACGGTGTGGTGTGCGAGGGCGCGGTGGTGAAGGTGCCCAGGGTGCCGGCCAGGTGCGCCTGGGCCGGGTCGAAGCCCTGGTGGCCGACTCCGTAGTAGTAGGTCTGGCCGGGGCGCAGACGCGTCAGCTCGGCGTGGACGTAGTACTGGGTGTGGTCGCCGCTCACGCCGACGCCGGCCGGGGTGTACAGGGTGCGGACCTCGGCCTCGATCTTGCGGGAGAGGTCCCAGGGGTGGGCGCCGATCCGCACGAAGGGCTTCTTGACGGCGACCGGCACCTGCCAGGAGACCGTCATCTCCGTGCGGGCGTCGGCGCCGTAGGCGAGGTGGCGGCCGAAGGGGGCGACGAGGGCCCCGTCGACGGTCTCGGTGCGGCTGAGGGGCTGGGTGGCCGGGGCTGCCTGGGCGGTGGCGCCCGGGACGAACGCGCCGCCGACGACGGCACCCACGGTGACGGCGCCGCCGCGGATCAGCGTGCGCCGGGAGAATCTGGCGCGCAGGTACTCGTGCTGCTCGGCCATGCTCATCCGGTCGGCGAGCTGGTCGGGTACGCCCATGCGAGGAATGTCCATGGCTGGACAAGTTCCACGTCGCACACATCCCGCCGCGAAACAACCGGCCAACTAACACCCATGGGCGTTTAATAACTCTCCCAAAGGCGCCTGACACGCTCCTGCCCGAAATCGGGCAGGATTCTTGCGAAAGCTCTCCTCCTCCCCCAGGATCTACCGAGTGCACGACGACCTCGTTGATCATCTGACCCGCACCACGCCCCTCCAGCGGGGCGAGGCGCTGCGGGTGATCCAGGACGTGCTCGCCTACTTCGACGAGACGACCGAGGAATACGTCCGTCGCCGCCACCGCGAGCTCCAGGCCCAGGGCCTGGTGAACGCGGAGATCTTCGAACGGATCGAGGCGGAGCTGAAATACCGGGCGGTGGCCCCGGCGGAGCTCACGCTCCGCCAGCTCCGCCGGATCGTCTACGGCTAGAGCGCCAGGAAGCCAGGCTTACGTAAACATGTGCGGAATCGTCGGATACATCGGCAAGCGTGATGTGGCCCCCCTCCTCCTGGAGGGCCTCCAGCGTCTGGAGTACCGCGGCTACGACTCGGCCGGCATCGCCATCACGGCGCCGAAGACCTCGGGTCTGAAGTCGGTCAAGGCCAAGGGCCGGGTCCGCGACCTGGAGGCCAAGGTCCCGGCACGCTTCAAGGGCACCACCGGCATCGCCCACACCCGCTGGGCCACCCACGGCGCCCCCTCCGACGTGAACGCGCACCCGCACCTGGACGCCACGGGCAAGGTCGCCGTCGTCCACAACGGCATCATCGACAACGCCTCCGACCTGCGCCGCAAGCTGGAGGCGGACGGCGTCGAGTTCCTCTCCGAGACCGACACCGAGGTCCTCGTCCACCTGATCTCCCGCTCCCAGGCGGAGAAGCTGGAGGACAAGGTCCGCGAGACCCTCCGGCTGATCGAGGGCACGTACGGCATCGCCGTCCTGCACGCCGACTTCCCCGACCGGATCGTCGTCGCCCGCAACGGCTCCCCGGTCGTGCTCGGCATCGGCGAGAAGGAGATGTTCGTCGCCTCGGACATAGCGGCCCTGGTCGCCCACACCCGCCAGATCGTCACCCTCGACGACGGCGAGATGGCCACCCTCAAGGCCGACGACTTCCGCACGTACACCACCGAGGGCACCCGTACGACGTCCGAGCCGACCACCGTGGAGTGGGAGGCGGCCTCCTACGACATGGGCGGCCACGACACGTACATGCACAAGGAGATCCACGAGCAGGCCGACGCCGTCGACCGCGTCCTGCGCGGCCGGATCGACGACCGCTTCTCCACCGTGCACCTCGGCGGCCTCAACCTGGACGCCCGCGAGGCCCGCCAGATCCGCCGGGTGAAGATCCTCGGCTGCGGCACCTCGTACCACGCCGGCCAGATCGGCGCCCAGATGATCGAGGAGCTCGCCCGCATCCCCGCGGACGCCGAGCCCGCCTCCGAGTTCCGCTACCGCAACGCGGTGGTGGACCCCGACACCCTCTACATCGCCGTCTCCCAGTCGGGCGAGACCTACGACGTCCTCGCCGCCGTCCAGGAGCTCAAGCGCAAGGGCGCCCGCGTCCTCGGCGTGGTGAACGTGGTCGGCTCCGCGATCGCCCGCGAGGCCGACGGCGGCGTCTACGTGCACGCGGGCCCCGAGGTCTGCGTCGTGTCGACCAAGTGCTTCACCAACACCACGGTCGCCTTCGCCCTGCTCGCCCTGCACCTCGGCCGCACCCGCGACCTCTCGGTCCGCGACGGCAAGCGGATCATCGAGGGCCTGCGCAAGCTGCCCGCGCAGATCGCCGAGATCCTGGAGCAGGAGGCGGAGATCGAGAAGCTGGCCCAGCAGTACGCCGACGCCCGCTCGATGCTCTTCATCGGCCGCGTGCGGGGCTACCCGGTGGCGCGCGAGGCCTCCCTCAAGCTCAAGGAGGTCTCCTACATCCACGCGGAGGCGTACCCCGCCTCCGAGCTCAAGCACGGCCCCCTCGCGCTGATCGAGCCGGCCCTCCCCACGGTCGCGATCGTCCCCGACGACGACCTGCTGGAGAAGAACCGTGCGGCCCTGGAGGAGATCAAGGCCCGCAGCGGCAAGATCCTCGCGGTCGCCCACCGGCACCAGGAGAAGGCCGACCAGACGATCGTCGTGCCCAAGAACGAGGACGAGCTCGACCCGATCCTCATGGGCATCCCCCTGCAACTCCTCGCCTACCACACGGCGTTGGCCCTGGGCCGCGACATCGACAAGCCGCGCAACCTCGCCAAGTCGGTGACGGTCGAGTAGCCGGCCCCCACGACGACGGAACGGACCCCCGCGTACGCCTTCGTACGCGGGGGTCCGTCTTCGTGGCCGGGGCCGCCCGGGTCGCCCGGCGCCGGGCGGGCGGGCGGCGGATCAGGGAATGACTACGACGGGCCGCTTGGCCCGCTTGGCGAGGCGTCCGGCGACGGAGCCGAAGATGCGTCCGACGATGCCGTGGGTCGACCCGACGACGATCGCGTCCGCCTCGTACTCCCGCCCCACCTCCTCCAGTTCGTGGCAGATGTCGCCGCCACGCTCCACGAGGATCCAGGGCACCTCGGACAGGTAGTCCGCGCAGGCGAGTTCGAGGCCGAGCACCTCGGTGCGGTGGTCGGGGACGTCGACGAAGACCGGCGGCTCGCAGCCCGCCCACACGGTGGTGGGCAGCCGGTTGGCGACATGCACGATGACCAGGGCCGAGCCGGAGCGGTGGGCCATGCCGATGGCGTACGCGAGGGCACGCTCGCTGGAGGTGGAACCGTCGAAGCCGACGACCACCCCGTGCTTGAAGGCGGGGTCGCAGGAATGACGTGGCTCTTCGGCCGCCAGGGGCTCGGCCGCCGTGGGGTCGGCGACGGGCCGCTTGCGGTCCGCGGGTTCGAAGAATTCGTGACCGGCCATGGCTGTCTCGGCGTTGTGATCCTTAGTGGGAGGGACGACAGTGTGCAGCGGAGCTGTGTCCGGGAATCATCTTCCCAACCCCATACCCCCAAGGGTACGGCGGCACGCCTCCTAAAGCCCAGATCCCGTCCACGGTCAGTGGGGGTTCGAAGGAGCATGCACGAGGGGGCGCCCGTAACGCAATGGTTGCTGCGCTGTACAGGCGGTTTGCACAGGATTCACGTGCGGGTGGCCCCCGGGCGGCCGTACGGGCAGTGACCGACCGCTCGAACAGCCGTTGAACCCGGCGAGCCACCCCAGGGAGCACGCCATGTCCGGACACCGACCCCCCACCGACGACTCCGCCACGGATGTGGTCCGCTGGGCCGCCTTCAGTTGCGTCCTCGTCCCGGTGGTCCTTCTCTGGTACGGCGGCTCGCTCGCCGGCGCCGCGGGAACCGCCCTGGGACTGGCCGCCGTCACAGCGGTGTGCCGGGTGCTCCTGCGTCAGTCGGAGCGCGGTGCGGCCCGGCTGCTCGCCGAGGAACACGCGCCGCACCGCGGCCGTCGTCACCGCGGCATGAACGGAGCCCGCCGGGGCAGCCGTCATCCCGGGGGAAACTCACCGGTCGCTTGACCGGTTTCCGCGCACGGACCCGTATCTTTTCAGCCAACTTCTCGCCCCTGCGCGCCCTTGGCCCTGACCACCCCCCACCCCCCGTTCGACCTGCACGGAAAGGGTCCCGGAGGGACTGCGCACCCTACGTGGATTGGCCACTACGACAAGGCGCACTTCCCTGCACGGCCCACGAGTGCAACGCTTCGTGATCGAATGCTTCACGCCAAGTTGCCATGTCGACATTGTGCCGGTTGCCGAACTGGTCACCCCGGCACCACGGGACACAGTAGATTCGATCTTGACGTCTTACGGCGGGGGACTCGTGCAGGACCGAGGGGAAACGTGCAGGAGCGACACAACCGAGGAGCCGCGACCACCGAGGGGGGCTTAGCAGTATGAGCCACGACTCCACTGCCGCGCCGGAAGCCGCGGCCCGGAAGCTTTCCGGGCGACGCCGCAAGGAGATCGTCGCGGTGCTGCTGTTCAGCGGCGGCCCCATCTTCGAGAGTTCCATACCGCTGTCGGTGTTCGGGATCGACCGCCAGGACGCCGGCGTGCCCCGCTACCGGCTGCTGGTGGCGGCGGGCGAGGAAGGCCCGCTGCGGACCACGGGGGGTCTCGAACTCACCGCGCCACACGGCCTGGAGGCGATCGCACGGGCAGGCACGGTCGTCGTGCCCGCCTGGCGCTCGATCACCTCGCCACCGCCGGAGGAGGCCCTGGACGCGCTGCGCCGGGCCCACGAGGAGGGCGCCCGCATCGTAGGGCTGTGCACCGGCGCCTTCGTCCTCGCGGCGGCGGGCCTGCTGGACGGCCGCCCCGCGACGACGCACTGGATGTACGCGCCGACACTGGCCAAGCGCTATCCGTCGGTGCACGTGGATCCGCGCGAACTCTTCGTCGACGACGGTGACGTGCTGACCTCCGCCGGCACGGCGGCCGGTATCGACCTCTGTCTGCACATCGTGCGCACGGACCACGGCAACGAGGCGGCCGGCGCGCTGGCCCGCCGGCTGGTGGTCCCCCCGCGCCGCTCGGGCGGTCAGGAGCGCTACCTCGACAGGTCTTTACCCGAGGAGATCGGCGCCGACCCGCTCGCCGAGGTCGTCGCCTGGGCGCTGGAGCATCTCCACGAGCAGTTCGACGTGGAGACGCTGGCCGCGCGGGCGTACATGTCGCGCCGTACCTTCGACCGCCGCTTCCGCTCGCTGACCGGATCCGCCCCGCTCCAGTGGCTGATCACCCAGCGGGTGCTCCAGGCCCAGCGTCTGCTGGAGACGTCGGACTACTCGGTGGACGAGGTCGCGGGCCGCTGCGGCTTCCGCTCGCCGGTCGCGCTGCGCGGGCACTTCCGCCGCCAGCTCGGTTCGTCGCCCGCCGCGTACCGGGCCGCGTACCGCGCGCGCCGGCCGCAGAACGAGCGCCCGTCCGACGACGGGGCATCGGGTCCGCTGGGTCCGGGCTCCGTGTCCCCGCTGCACCCGGACGCCGGTCCCGTCCCGCTCCAGACCCGCCGTACGGCGGCGGCGAGCGCGATGGGCCCCGGGGCGCAGCTCTCGGCGAGCCTGCCGGGGCAGCGCAGCGGCGCCTGAGACAGGCCCGGGACGCCGGGCGGGGTGAGTCGCTCACCCCGCCCGGCGTCCCGGCGTTCCCGCGGGCCCGCCGGGCGCGGGCCCCAGCCGGGGGACCCCGCGGGCATCCCAAATGACGGCGCCCGCCTTAGGGTGGTCGCATGAACGATCGCATGGTGTGGATCGACTGCGAGATGACCGGTCTCTCGCTGTCCGACGACGCTCTCATCGAGGTGGCCGCCCTCGTCACCGACTCCGAGCTGAACGTGCTCGGCGAAGGTGTGGACATCGTCATCCGCCCGCCGGACCGGGCGCTGGAGACGATGCCGGAGGTGGTGCGTCAGATGCACACCTCGTCCGGCCTGCTGGAGGAGCTGGCCGGCGGCACGACCCTCGCGGACGCCGAGGCGCAGGTCCTCGCGTACATCCGCGAGCACGTCAAGGAACCCGGCAAGGCCCCGCTGTGCGGGAACTCGGTGGGCACCGACCGCGGCTTCCTCGCCCGGGACATGACCGCGCTGGAGGGCTACCTCCACTACCGGATCGTCGATGTGTCGAGCGTCAAGGAGCTCGCCCGGCGCTGGTACCCGCGGGCGTACTTCAACAGCCCCGAGAAGAACGGCAACCACCGCGCGCTCGCCGACATCCGGGAGTCCATCGCGGAACTGCGCTACTACCGCGAGGCCGTCTTCGTGCCGCAGCCGGGCCCCGACTCGGACACCGCGCGGACGATCGCGGCGAAGCACGTCGTGCCTGCTCAGTAGGGGGATCGAGGGACGTTCGGGGTCCGTCGCAGAGGGTGCGTGAAAGCCGTGCGCGAGCACCCCTTCGGACCCTGTACACTTTTTCTCGGCCGGTCGGGGAAACCCACAGAGCAGTAAAGCCGGTCATGGTGGGTGTAGCTCAGCTGGTAGAGCACCTGGTTGTGGTCCAGGATGCCGCGGGTTCGAGTCCCGTCACTCACCCTTCACCATCAGCCGGTGATCTTGTCTCCAAGATCACCGGCTGATTGCGTTGAGTCGGCGCACCCCTGACGGAACTCCGGAGTTGAGAGGCCCCCGTGCCCGTCCCCACCAGCCCCGTCCCCACCGCCCGGCTGGACCTCGTCCCCCTGCGCGCGGAGCACGCCGAGGAGATGGCGACCGTCCTGGCGGACCCGGCGCTGCACCGGTTCATCGGCGGCGAGCCGCTGCCCGCGGACGCCCTGCGCACCCGCTACGAGCGCCTGGTGAGCGGCTCCGACGACCCCGCCGTCACCTGGCACAACTGGGTCCTGCGGCTGCGCGCCGACGCCGCCCTGATCGGCACGGTCCAGGCCACGGTCACCCCGGCCCGGTACACCGCAGAGATCGCCTGGATCACCGGCACCCCCTGGCAGGGTCACGGCTACGCCTCCGAGGCGGCCCGGGCTCTGGTCACCCACCTGATCCGGCACTACGTCCGCACGATCACGGCCCACATCCACCCGTCGCACAGCGCCTCAGCGGCAGTGGCCCGAGCAGCGGGCCTCTCCCCCACCACGGAATCCCACGAGGGAGAAACCCTGTGGCGGCTGACGCTGAGCACCCGCCAACTCCCCTGGGCCACCTGACAGATACCGGCGTATCGTCAAGAGATGAGCCATTCACGACAGGGGAGGCTCATCATGTCGGATCACCCTGATCAGGGCTGGCAGCCGCCACCCCGGCCCCCGGCCCGAGCCCCGACCGGCCGCCGCAGCCGCTTTCCCCGATGGCGCCCCATGACCTGGGTGGTCCTGGCGTTCAACCTGCTCATGCTGCTCTGGCTGATCGCCGGAATCAACGGCGCCTCCGGCGAAGGCGACAGCTGCGTCGATCAGCTGTGCGAAGACGCCAACGACGTCGGCACGGCCATCGGCGTCGGCGTCATCCTCTTCGTCTGGGCCACCGGGGCCGTGATCCTGGGCGTCGTCCGGATGGTCACCAACCGCTCCTTCCCGCAAGGACGGCGGGAACGGACCCAGCGGCCCCCACAGCGCTGGTGACCCACCCGCACCGCCCCGCGGAGCCGACGGCCCCTACGACGAAGCCCGGGCCACCAGTTCTGTCGCCAGGACCACCTGGCGGCGGTCCAGCTCTCTTGAGGCCGCCGGGCGGCGGTCGGCGATCTCGCTCAGGAGGAGGTTGATCATCCGACGGCCCATCTCCGCGATGGGCTGGCGGACGCTGCTCAGCGGGGGGTCCATGTGGCGGGCGATGGCGGAGTCGTCGTAGCCGACGAGGGCGACGTCGTCGGGGATGCGGCGGCCCCGCTCGCGCAGCGTCTGGCGGGCGCCGGCCGCGGTGACGTCCGAGGCGGCGAAGACGGCGTCGATGCCGGGGGTGCGGGCGAGGAGCGCCTCCATCGCGGCGGTGCCGCCCTCCTCGGTGAAGTCGCCGGGTTCGATCAGCGACTCGTCGGCCGGGTGGCCCGCGTCGCGCAGGGCCGCGCGGTAGCCGTCGATACGCCGCTGGGCACCGTACACGTCGAGGCGTCCGGTGATGTGCGCGATCCGGGTACGCCCTTGGTCCAGCAGGTGCTCCACCGCCTGGCGGGCGCCGCCGTAGTTGTCGGAGTCGACCGAGGGGAGCGTCTCGGCGGCGGACCGCGGGCCGCTGATCACCGCGGGTATCTCCAGTTGGGACAGGAGGTCGGGCAGCGGGTCGTCCGCGTGGACCGAGACCAGCAGCACCCCGTCCACCCGGTGCGCCGCCAGGTACTGGGCGAGGCGGCGCCGCTCCCGGTCGTTGCCCGCGAAGATCAGCAGGAGCTGCATCTCCGTCTCGGACAGCTCCGCGGCGACACCCTTGAGCATGTCCGAGAAGTACGGCTCCGCGAAGAACCGGGCCTCCGGCTCGGGCACCACGAGCGCGATCGCGTCCGTCCGGTTGGCCGCCAGGGCGCGCGCGGCCGTGTTGGGGACGTACCCCAGCTCGGCGACCGCCGCCTCCACCGCGGCGCGGGTCGCGTCACTGACCCGGGGCGAGCCGTTGATCACGCGGGAGACCGTGCCACGACCGACTCCGGCGCGTACGGCCACTTCTTCGAGGGTCGGACGGCCTCCGCTCCGGCCCCGCGCTCCGTGGCTTGCCATTGGCTCCGCCCTCCACCGTCGTCATCACGCTGGCCTGGAATGTAACAGTCGCGGCCGACACGGTCGCCGTCGCTCCGGATCAGCGTCGCAGGCAGGGCCGCCGTCAGCGGCGTCCACCCGGACTGCCTGCCTCCGCTCGGGGCGCGGCCGGATATCGTCCACCGACCCCGTCCCTCGACGTTAGTTAACACTCAGATAACTGAAGACATATCTCCTTGCCCACTCCCTTGACACCCCCGCCGAGACCGACGACTCTTCAACTCATCACTGGTGGGAGCGCTCCCACAGTACCTGACACATACACATCCCGCACGTTCCCCGCCCGAGCCGCAGCGTGAACTAACGGGCCCAACAATGCAGTTGGCCGGGGGGTCGGCACGTCAGGGCAACAGGAGGACGCAATGCGAGCACGTACCCGAACCGCCCGGAGCAGGGTGGTGGTCCTCGCGGCCGTAGCGTCGCTGGGCGCCGGGCTGCTGGCCGGCTGTGCCGACGACGGCAAGGACGACAGCGACAGCTCGTCGTCCGGCGGCGGAGGCAAGACCAAGATCACCCTTGGGCTGTTCGGCACCGCGGGCTTCGAGGAGTCCGGGCTGTACAAGGAGTACGAGAAGCTTCACCCGGACATCGACATCCAGCAGACGGTCGTCGAGCGCAACGAGAACTACTACCCCGCGCTGCTCAACCATCTCACCACCAACAGCGGTCTGCAGGACATCCAGATGGTCGAGGTCGGCAACATCGCCGAGATCGTCGGGACGCAGGCGGACAAGCTGACCGATCTGTCCAAGTACGCGAAGTCCAGCGACTACCTGGACTGGAAGTGGCAGCAGGCCACCACCAGCGGCGGCCAGACGGTCGGCGTCGGCACCGACATCGGCCCGATGGCGATCTGCTACCGCAAGGACCTGTTCGAGGAGGCCGGACTCCCCACCGACCGCGAGGAAGTGGGCAAGCTGTGGGCCGGCAGCTGGGACAAGTTCATCGACGTCGGCAAGCAGTACAAGGCCAAGGGCGCCAAGGGCACCACCTTCCTGGACTCCCCCGGCGGTCTCATCCAGGCGATCCTGAGCAGTGAGAAGGACCGCTTCTACGACTCCTCCGGCAAGGTCATCTACAAGACGAACCCCGCGGTGAAGTCGGCGTTCGACCTCACGGCCGCCGCCGCCGAGGACGGACTGGTGGGCAACCAGACGCAGTTCCAGCCCGCCTGGGACACCACCATCGCCAACAGCAAGTTCGCGGCGATGTCCTGCCCGCCGTGGATGCTCGGCTACATCAAGGGCAAGTCGAAGGACGACGCGGCCGGCAAGTGGGACATCGCCCAGGCCCCGAAGTCCGGCAACTGGGGCGGCTCGTTCCTGAGCGTCCCCAAGTCCGGCAAGAACGTCGAGGAGGCCGCGAAGCTGGCCGCCTGGTTGACCGCTCCCGAGCAGCAGGCCAAGCTCTTCGGCGTGCAGGGCAGCTTCCCGTCCACCCCGGCGGCGTACACGTCGAGCGAGGTGACGGGCGCGAAGAACGACATGACCGGTGACGCGCCGATCGGTCCGATCTTCGCCGAGGCCGCCAAGAACATCCCCGTGCAGACGATCGGCCCGAAGGACCAGATCATCCAGCAGGGCCTGACCGACAACGGCGTGATCCTCGTCGCCCAGGGCAAGTCGCCCAAGGAGGCCTGGGACAACGCCGTGAAGACCATCGACAACGCCCTGGACCAGTGACCCGTATGACCACTGGGCACGACACCGCTGCCGCGTCCCCCGTGAAGGGGGGCGCGGCCCCGGCCCGCCCGCCGGGCCACGACTCGGCGGACGAGCGCCGCCGGGCCCGGCTCTCCCGCCGCTGGCAGCGGGACGTCCGCTGGAGCCCGTACAGCTTCGTGGCGCCGTTCTTCCTGCTGTTCCTCGCGTTCGGCCTGTTCCCGCTGCTGTACACGGGCTGGGCCTCGCTGCACCAGGTGGAGCTGACCGCGCCCACCGACATGAACTGGGTGGGGCTGAAGAACTACACCCGGATCTTCGACGACGAGTTCTTCTGGAACGCGGCGAAGAACACCCTGACCATCGGGATCATCTCGACGGTGCCGCAGCTGGCGATGGCGATGGGGCTCGCCCACATCCTCAACTACAAGCTGCGCGCCTCGACGTTCTACCGGGTCGCGATGCTCGCCCCGTACGCCACGTCGATCGCCGCCGCCTCCCTGGTCTTCGCCCTGCTGTTCGGCCGTGACTACGGCATGATCAACTGGGCGCTGAACTTCGTCGGCGTCGACAACATCGACTGGCAGAACGAGAAGTGGGCCTCCCAGATCGCCGTCTCCACCATCGTCATCTGGCGGTGGACCGGGTACAACGCGCTGATCTACCTGGCGGCGATGCAGGCCATCCCGCAGGACCTGTACGAGTCCGCGGCGCTCGACGGGGCCAGCCGCTGGCAGCAGTTCTTCCATGTGACGCTGCCGTCGCTGCGCCCGACGATCCTGTTCACCACCGTCGTGTCGACCATCGGCGCCTCCCAGGTCTTCGGTGAGCCGCTGCTGTTCGACGCGAACAAGGGCGCCTCGGGCGGCTCCCAGCACCAGTTCCAGACGCTCGGCCTGTATCTCTACGAACAGGGCTGGGTGAACCAGCACCTGGGCCGTGCCTCCGCGATCGCCTGGACGATGTTCCTGATCCTCATCGTCATCGGGATCGTCAACTACGTCATCTCGCGCCGGCTGCGCGCCAGTAGTTAGGAGAACCGGCCGTGACGACGACACTGACGAAACCTCCGGCCGAGGAGAGCAAGAAGTCCCGGCGCCCCAAGGCGGCGCGCGCCGGCGGCACCCTGCACGCGGGACCGATCGGGTACGCGATCCTGATCCTGTTCACGATCGGCTCGCTGTTCCCGCTGGTGTGGACGGCGATCGCCGCCTCCCGGGACAACCAGCGGCTCGCCGAGTCCCCGCCGCCGTTCTGGTTCGGCTCGGGCCTGTTCGACAAGCTGGAGATCGCCTGGACGGACGCCAACCTGGGCGAGGCGTTCCTCAACACCACGATCGTGGCCGGGATCTCGGCCGTGACGATCGTCGTGCTGTCGACGATCGCCGGGTTCGCCTTCGCCAAGCTGCGCTTCCGGGGCCGCGGCGCCCTGATGCTGATCGTGATCGGCACGATGCTGGTGCCGCCGCAGCTCAGCGTGATCCCGCTGTACATGATGGTCGCCAAGCTCGACTGGTCCGACCAGCTCCAGGCGGTGATCCTGCCCTCGCTGGTCAGCGCGTTCGGCGTGTTCTTCATGCGCCAGTACCTGCTCCAGGCGCTGCCCGACGAGATCATCGAGGCGGCCCGGGTGGACGGCGCGAGCAGCTGGCGGGTGGTGTGGCACGTGGTGTTCCCGGCGGCACGGCCCGCGATGGCCGTGCTCGGCATGCTGATGTTCGTGCAGACCTGGAACGACTTCCTGTGGCCGTTCCTGGTGCTCACGCAGAACGGCAGTCCGACCGTGCAGGTCGCGGTCGCGGGCCTGGGCCGCGGTTACACGCCCGACCAGTCCCTGATCATGGCGGGCGCGCTGCTCGGCACGCTGCCGCTGCTGGTGGTCTTCGCGATCTTCGGCAAGCAGATCGTGGGCGGCATCATGCAGGGCGCCGTGAAGGGCTGACCTCCGCCTCGTTCGTCGCCCCTCCCGTTTCCCAGGGGGCCGGGTCACCGCCGCCTCGGCCCCTTTCTCCCCTCCTCTCCCCCACCAACTGTCGGTCTCCACGACCTCCAATGGGAGCGCTTCCATGCCTGAACCCGCAACACCGGCGACCCCGGTGACCTTTCCTCCCGCCTTCCTCTGGGGCGCCGCGACCTCGGCGTACCAGATCGAGGGAGCGGTGCGGGAGGGCGGCCGTACCCCCTCGATCTGGGACACCTTCAGCCATACGCCCGGCAAGACCGCCGGCGGCGAGCACGGTGACATCGCTGTCGACCACTACCACCGCTACCGCGACGACGTGGCGCTCATGGCGGACCTCGGCCTGGGCGCGTACCGCTTCTCGATCTCCTGGTCGCGGGTGCAGCCGACGGGCCGGGGTCCGGCCGTCCAGGTCGGTCTGGACTTCTACCGGCGGCTGGTGGACGAGCTGTTGGAGAAGGGCATCAAGCCGGCCGTCACCCTCTACCACTGGGACCTGCCGCAGGAACTGGAGGACGCGGGCGGCTGGCCCGAGCGGGACACGGCCTACCGGTTCGCGGAGTACGCGCAGCTCGTCGGCGAGGCGCTCGGTGACCGGGTGGAGCAGTGGATCACCCTCAACGAGCCCTGGTGCACGGCGTTCCTGGGCTACGCGTCCGGCGTCCACGCGCCCGGCCGCACCGACCCGGCGGCCTCGCTGCGCGCCGCGCACCACCTCAACCTGGCGCACGGGCTGGGCGCGACGGCCCTCAGGTCGGTGATGCCGGCCCGCAACTCGGTCGCGGTGAGCCTCAACTCCTCGGTCGTCAGGCCGCTTTCGCAGGACCCGGCGGATCTGGCCGCCGCGCAGCGGATCGACGACCTGGCCAACGGGATCTTCCACGGCCCGATGCTGCACGGCTCCTACCCGCAGACGCTGCTCACGGCGACCTCGTCGCTCACGGACTGGTCGTTCGTCCAGGACGGTGATCTGCGCGCGGCCCACCAGCCGCTGGACGCGCTGGGCCTCAACTACTACACGCCGACGCTGGTCTCGGCGGCGAGCTCGGTGACGGACGGTCCGCGCGCGGACGGTCACGGGGCCAGCTCGCACTCCCCGTGGCCGGGCGCCGACGACGTCGCGTTCCACCAGACCCCGGGCGAGCGCACCGAGATGGGCTGGACGATCGACCCGACGGGTCTGCACGACCTGATCATGCGGTACTCCCGTGAGGCGCCCGGTCTGCCGCTGTACATCACGGAGAACGGCGCCGCCTACGACGACAAGCCCGACCCGGACGGCCGGGTCCACGACCCCGAGCGCATCGCCTATCTGCACGGCCATCTGCGCGCGGTGCGCCGGGCCATAGCGGAGGGCGCGGACGTGCGCGGCTACTACCTGTGGTCCCTGCTGGACAACTTCGAGTGGGCCTACGGCTACGAGAAGCGCTTCGGGGCGGTGTACGTCGACTACACGACGCTCGCCCGCACCCCGAAGTCCAGCGCTCTCTGGTACGGCCAGGCGGCCCGCTCCGGCACCCTGCCGCCGCTGACCGAGGTGTAACCGCCGCAGAGACGGGGGGAGGGGCGTGGCATCCGAGGGGGATGCCACGCCCCTTTTCTCCGAGGAGCCGCTTCTTCGAGTTTCTTCAAGGAGCCGCTGTCGGCCGAACAGGCCTTCGGTCGGCGTCAGTTGTAGGCGGCGAACGCCTTCGAGAACGCGTCGGCGTCCTGGACGATCGAGCTGCACGTGGCGTCGGCGTAGTTCTTCGCGCCGCCCGCGCAACTCTTGTCACGGGTGGCGGACCACATGGAGAGCCAGCCGAGGCCCTTGGACTGGGCGAAGGCCACGAGCTGGGCGGCGTCGTCGACCTTGAAGATCTCGCTGGCGACGTCGTTGACGCCGATCATGGGGGTGACGGCGACGGCCTTCCAGGCGGCGGCGTCGGAGAGCCCGAGCACGCTCTTGACCTGGGCCTGGGTGGCGGTGGCGGCCTGCTCGGCGTAGGTGCCCATGTCGCCGCTGTAGGCCGGTCCGTAGTCCATGGCCATGATGTTGACGGTGTCGAGGGCGACGCCGTTGCTCTTGGCATCGGCCAGCAGGTTGACGCCGTCCTGGGTGAGGCCCTCGGGCATCACGGGCAGGGTGAACGACACGTCCAGGTCGGGGTGCTGCTGCTGGAGCTTGGCTATCGCCTGGGCGCGGCGGGTGTTGGCCGCGGTGTCGGGCAGCGCGCCGCCCTCGACGTCGAAGTCGACCTTGGTGAGGTCGTAGGCGTCCACGGCCTTGCCGTACGCCGCCGCGAGGGCGTCCGCGGAGGAGCAGGTCGTCGCCAGTTCGCTGCCGGAGGCGCCGCCGAAGGAGACCCGGACGTCGCCGCCCTTGGCGCGCAGGGTGCCGATCTGGGCGGCCACCGCGTCGCTCGCCAGGTCGGTGACCCCGCCCCACTTGGGGGTGCAGCCGCCGCCGTCCGTGATGAAGGCGAGGTTGTACTGCTTCACGCCGGTCGCGGCGGAGTGCGCGACGAGGTCGAAGGCGGGGTAGAGGGAGGTGTCCACGTAGGGCGCGAACCCGGCGCCGGTGGTGGTGCCGCTGCCGGTGGTGCCCGACGCGGTCGGGGTGGGGGTCGGCGTGGCGGTGGAGGTCTGGCTGGGCGTCGACGTCGCGGTGGGGGTGGCGGTCGGGGTCGCCGTCTCGGTGGGGCGGCCGGTCGGCTCGGGGGTCGCGGTGCCGTCCGTCGAACAGGAGGCGCCGTCGATGACGCATCCGGTGGGGTCGCCGGTGCCGTTGACGACGAAGCCGACGGTGACGGACTCCCCGGCGGTCAGCCCGTCGGTGTCCCACTTGGCGGAGGTCACGGTGACGTGCTGCCCGCTGACGCTCGACTCGGCGTTCCACAGCGAGCTCAGTCTCGACCCCGTGGGGAGGTCGAACTCCAGCTTCCAGGCGGTCTTCGCGGCACCGCTGTTGTTGGTGACGACGTACTGGGCGGTGTAGCCGGTCGACCAGTCGCTGGTCTTCGTGTAGGCGGCCCCGACCCCGGCCGCCTGGGCGGTCCCGGTGAACAGGAGCGCCCCGCCGCCGACGACGGACGCGGCGACCAGTCCGCCGATCGCCTTGTTCCTGCCGCTCACCTTGCGCCGGTGCGTCCTCATGCCGTGCCTGCCTTCGCTGCGTTCTCGGGGGTGGGGTGCGGCAGCACGCTAGCGATGCGGAATCGGGCAAAGTGCCTGATCCGGACGGCGGTCGGCGATCTTAGGGTTGGCTTAAGGGAGGGATCGGGGCCGGTTAAAGGTCGAGACCAGTTTGCCCGTACGGCGTCGGCGCACCCGGTGTCCGCGGCGCTCGGGCGCCCGCCCGTCCCGCTGTATCCAGATCCGCACCTCGGTGCCGCCGAGCACGGAGGAGCCGATCCGTACGTCCCCGCCGGTCTCCTCGGCGAGGCGGCGCACGATGTCCAGGCCGAGCCCCGTCGATCCGGCGCTGCCCGATCCGCGTCCGCGGGCCATCGCCGCCTCCGGGTCGGTGATGCCGGGGCCCGCGTCGGAGACGAGCACGATCACCGCGTCCTCGGCGTTGTGCACGTCGACGGCGAAGGCGGTGCCCTCCGGGGTGTGCCGGAAGACGTTGCCGAGCAGGGCGTCGAGGGCGGCGGCCAGGTCGGCGCGGGCCACGGGGATGCGGACCGGGCGCTCCACGCCGGCCGTGCGCACCTTGCGGCCCTCGTCCTCGGCGAGCGCCGACCAGAACGCCATCCGCTCGCGCACCACCTCGGCCGCGTCGCAGCCGGCGCCGGGTCTCGCGGTCGAGGTCTGCGGTTTGGCCTCGCGCGCGGTCCGGATGATGGTGTCGACCTCGCGCTCCAGCTGGGCCACGGCCGTGCGGGTCTGCTCGGCGGCCGGGCCGTCCCCGAGGGAGGCCGCGTTGAGCCGCAGGACGGTCAGCGGGGTGCGCAGCCGGTGGGACAGGTCGGCCGCCAGTTCCCGTTCGTTGGCGAGGAGTTGGACGACCTGGTCGGCCATGGAGTTGAACGCGACCGCCGCGAGCCGCAGTTCCTTCGGCCCTTCTTCGGGCACACGGGCCCCCAGCTTGCCCTCCCCCAGTTCGTGCGCGCTCTCGACCAGGCGCTGCGCGGGCTGCACCACTCGTCCGCCGAGCCGGTCGGCGACGGCCACCGAGCCGACGACGAGCGCGACGCCGACCCCGGCGAGCACCGCCCAGGCCGTGCCGACGCCGTTGCTGACCTCGGACTCGGGGACGTACACCTCGACGACCGCGATCTCGCCGGAGCTCAGCGCGACCGGCTGGAGCAGGGTGGAGCCGCCGGGCACCTCGGTGGTGGAGGCGCGGCCCAGCTTCCGTACGGTCGCCACGTCCTTGTCCGCGGCGCGCCGGTGGCCGATGTCGACGGCCGCGGCGGCGCCGCTCGCGGGTATGTGCACGGCCATCCCGTCCTCGGAGCCCGCGGAGGCCACGACCCGCTCCAGTTCGTCCCGGTCGGTGGTGATGGACAGGGCGGGGGCGACGGCGGCGGCCTCCCGTTCGGCGTTGGAGAACGCGCGGTCCCGGGCCATCTCCTTGATGACCAGACCGAGGGGGACGGCGAAGGCGACCACGACCATGGTGGTGACCGCCAGGCAGACCTTGACCAGGGCCCATCTCATCGCGGCGGCCCCTCGGCGACGGGGGGCTCCAGCTTCACGCCGACGCCCCGCAGCGTGTGCAGATAGCGGGGACGCGCGGCGGTCTCGCCCAACTTGCGGCGCAGCCAGGACAGATGGACGTCGATGGTCTGGTCGTCGCCGTAGGACTGCTGCCACACCTCGGCGAGCAGTTCCTTGCGCGGGACGACGAGGCCGGGCCGGGCGGCGAGGAAGGCCAGCAGGTCGAACTCGCGCCGGGTGAGGTCGAGTCGCAGGCCGTCCAGCTCGGCCTGGCGGCGCAGCGGGTCGACGGTGAGCCCGCCGACCCGCAGCACGGACTCCGGGGCCGCCTCGCCGGCGGAGGCGCGGGAGCGGCGCAGCACGGCGGCCATGCGCGCGGAGAGGTGTTCGACGGAGAACGGTTTGGTGAGGTAGTCGTCGGCCCCCGCATTGAGCAGCCGGACGATCTCCGTCTCGTCGTCGCGGGCCGTGGCGATGATCACGGGGACGTCGGTGATGCCGCGCAGCATCTTCAGCGCCTCGGACCCGTCCAGGTCGGGCAGACCGAGGTCGAGGACGACCACGTCGAAACGGAAATGGGCGACCTCGCGCAGCGCCTCCAGCGCCGTCCCGACACTCCGCACCGTGTGGGCGGCGTCGGTCAGATGCCGGATCAGCGCCGAGCGGACGAACTGGTCGTCCTCGACCACGAGCACACTTGCCATGCGCCGCACCGTACGCCATGCGGGCGACCGGCATCGGGGCCTGTGGACAACTCCCCTGCTCCCCCTGTGGACAAGGCGGTCGGCGTGCGAGGCGTGGGGCGGGTGAGGCAGTATGACCGGCGATGCGCAGAGGACTGGTACACGTACTGGCTTGGCTGCTCGCCACGGGCGCGGCGGTCACGCTGTCGTGGTGGGGTGTCCACACGGTCATGGCGGGCACCGCCTACGACCCGCCGCGCGCCCTGCCCATCACGGCCGCGGACGCGACCACACAGGAGTCCAAGCCGCTGGCGTCCGCGACGGCCCGGCCGAGCCCGTCCGCGTCGAAGCGCCCGGTGCCGTCCCCGACGCCCACGGTCTCCAGGACCCCGACGAAGTCGCCCGGCCCCACTCCCACGCCCAGCCCCTCTCTGTCCCCCTCCTCCGGCGAGGTGAAGAGCTACGACACGGACGGGGGCCGGGCGGTCTTCTCGCTGGGCGAGGCGTCCGCGACGCTGGTGTCGGCGACGCCGGCCACGGGCTGGTCGATGCAGGTGTGGAAGACGGAGACGTGGATCCGGGTGGAGTTCTCCTCGGGCGCGGACCGGGTGTCGGTGTTCTGCACGTGGCACGACACGGCACCGCAGGTGCAGGTCCAGAACTACTGACGCGCGGCTGTCGCCGACTGCCGCCGGTGGCCGGTTCCTAGCGGAAGACGGACGGTGGTGGCGCCGGGGAGGCGACCGCCGACGCGTCCGTCACGACCGCCGCCCCGCCGGTGAAGTCCCGGAGCGGACGGCCGTGTTCGAGGCGCCCGGGGTGCGGGTCCGAGGCGGCCCTTCGGGTCAGTTCGGCGATCGGGAGCGGGGCGTCGGAGGCGGCGAGGACGGCGTTGCCGAACCGTTTGCCGCGCAGCACCGTCGGGTCGGCGACCAGGGCGAGGTGCTCGAACCGGGCGGCGGCGGTGGCGATCTGGCCGCGCAGATGGGCCAGCGGCGGGCCGTCGGCGAGGTTCGCGGCGTAGCAGCCGCCCGGTTTCAGCGCCCTGCGGACCTCGTCGAGGAACTCGACGGAGGTCAGGTGCGCCGGGGTGCGGGCGCCGCTGAACACGTCCGCGATGATCAGGTCGGCCCAGCCGTCGGGCACCTTGGCGAGCCCTTCGCGGGCGTCGGTGGAGCGCACCCGGATACGGGCCTGGGGGTCCAGCGGCAGTTCCCGGCGGACCAGTTGGACGAGGGGCCCGTCACGCTCGACGACCTGCTGGGTGGAGCGGGGGCGGGTCGCGGCGACGTACCGGGCGAGGGTGAGGGCACCGCCGCCGAGATGGACGGCGTGCACCGGTTTGCCGGGCGGGGCGGTCAGGTCGATGACATGGCCGAGGCGGCGCTGGTACTCGAAGGACAGGTACGCGGGGTCGTCCAGGTCGACGTGCGACTGGGGCGCTCCGTCGATCAGCAGGGTCCACGCGCGTGTGCGGTCCCGGTCGGGCATCAGTTCGGCGAGCCCTCCGTCGACCGTCTCCACGACGGGTTCCGGGGTCGCGGACGCGCGTCGGGGGGTGCGGGACCTGGCCATGGGGCCATTGTCGCAAGGGGCGGGCGGCCGGGCCCGTCCAGGCCCCCCGGGGGGGGTGGTCGTCCGGCATCCCGGGCGGCGGGCGGCCCGGGCGCTCAGCGGCAGTTGTCGGCGGCCTCGATCAGCCGTGCCGCCTCGCCGAGCGCCGCCCGCAGCACCGCGGGGTCGGTCGCCAGGTCGCCGTCGCCGGGCGGGAGGAGCCAGTCGGAACCCTCGACGGGCGGCTCCGGGTCCAGGCGCAGGCCGCGCCCGTTGGTCTCGGTGCACGTGCTGCCGGGGACGTCCCACGCGGCGGCGGTCCCGGGCGGGACGACGAAGCCGAGGGTGTCGTCGCCGTCGTCGTGCAGGACGGGCCCCATGCCGTCGCCCGCGCCCCGGCGCAGGATGTCGACCGCTTCGAGCCCCTGCCGGGTCGGCACGGTGACGAGGTCGCAGCCGGCTTCCGGGGCCGGCGCCTGACTGCATTGCGAAGGCGGCGGCATCCACGCCTCGCCGCTCCGGCTGGTCTCCATCCCGGCCTCTACCACGGAACCCCTCCTACGACGGGCGGTCCGGGAGTCGGGCGGCTCCCGGGTCCATGGGGTTCAACGCCCGGCGGTGTCAACGGCTACGGCGCAAATCAGCCGCAAAGGATGGCAGTTCATGGCAGATCCTGGATGAGATATCCGGTTTGTAGCCAAACACCGCATGGCGGGCCCGACACAGCAGGTACGTTCTTGCCCGCCGGAAACAGGTGATCAGTACCGCAAATCAACCACGATGAGGTCAACTCACCACGATTCCGGCATGGTTCGACGGTTCGCATGAGAGGACCCGGCCATGGCGTCGTCAAAGGTGACCTCGTCCCCGTCCCCCCGGCCACCGCGGCCGAACCTCGCGTTCCGGGAGCTGCGCGGACAGCGCTCCCCGGCCGAGTTCGCCGCGGCGGTGCGCCGGGCCGCCCGCGAGATCGGCGAGCGGGTGAGCTGTGACGCTCGCTATGTGGGCCGGGTCGAGGCGGGCGAGATCCGCTGCCCCAACTACGCGTACGAACGGGTGTTCCTGCACATGTTCCCCGGCCGCACGCTCACCGATCTCGGCTTCTCACCCCGGTCGTCCGTCCGCGGACGCGGGGCGCGCACCTCCGAGGACGCGCCCCCGGCGCACCTCGCAAGCCCCGCATATGCCACGGGTGAGACAGGGGGGGCGCACGAGCCGTATGACACGCAGGACCCGTACGACACGCACCACGACTACGAGGAGAGCGACGTGCTGCGTCGCGCATTCATGACGAGCGGGGGCGCCACGGTGGCCGCCGCCTCACTGAGCCCCATGGGGCTCGCTCACGACGCCACCGCGGCGGAACGTCCCGCGCGCCGCGCGGGGACCCGCGACGCGGACGCCCTGGAGGAGGCCGTCCGCCGCATCCGGCTGCTGGACGACCGGCACGGCGCCGACGGCCTCTACCGGCGCGCCGCGACCCCGCTGCGCGCCGCCTACGCGCTGCTGGACGCCGGTGCCACCCGGCAGACGACCGCCGAGCGGCTGCACTCGGGCGCCGGTGAACTCGCCATCTCGGTGGGCTGGCTGGCCCATGACTCGGGACGGTACGACGACGCCCGCTCGCACTACGCGGAGGCCCTGGCGACCGCACGCATGACCGGCGACGCCGCCCTGGAGGCGCACGCGTTCTGCAACACGGCGTTCCTCGCGCGGGACGCGGGCCGCCCGCGCGAGGCGGTGCGGGCCGCGCAGGCCGCCCAGCGGGTGGGGCGCCCGGTGGGCTCGGACCGGCTGATGTCGCTGCTCGCGCTGCGCGAGGCGGGCGGCTGGGCGGGGCTCGCCGACCGCACCGGCTGCGAACAGGCACTGGCCCGCGCACAGGCCCTGTACGAGCGAGGCCCCTCGGACGCCGACCCCGAGTGGATGAGCTTCTACGGGGAGGCCGAGCTGGAGGGCCTGGAGGCGCAGTGCTGGTCGACGCTGGGCGACTGGCCGCGCGCGGCCCGCCACGCGCACCGCGCGGCCCAGCTCCAGGACCCCCACTTCACCCGGAACATCGCCCTGTACACGGCCGAGCTGGCCGACGACCTCGCGCGCGGGGGCCGCCCCGACGAGGCGGCGGCGGCCGGACTGCGGGTGCTGGAACTGCTCGGGCAGGTCCAGTCGTCCCGCATCCAGACGATGCTGGCGGGAACGGCCCGCGTCCTGCTGCCGCACCGGCGGGCGGCGGGCGTCTCCACGTTCCTGGACAAGCACGCCTCCGCACCCCGCGTGGTGTGAACCGGGCGGGAACCGGGCGGCTAACCGGCGAGGTGCCCCAGGTCGTTCCAGCTCTCGATCGCGGGCTCCCCGTACGCCCAGCCGAGCACCGACAGGGACGTCGGGTTCAGCCTGACGCGGGCGGCGAAGTCCAGGGGCAGGCCCAGCCAGCGGGCGCCTATGGAGCGCAGGATGTGCCCGTGCGCGAAGACCAGCACGTCCCGGTCCTCGGCGCGGGCCCAGGCGACGACCTCGTCCGCGCGGGCGGTGACCTCGGCGAGGCTCTCCCCTTCGGGGACGCCGTCGCGCCAGATGAACCAGCCGGGGTTCACCGCCTGGATCTCGGCCGGGGTCATCCCCTCGTAGGCGCCGTAGTCCCACTCCATGAGGGTGTCCCAGTCGCTCGCGCGCTCGCCGAACCCGGCGAGGTCGCACGTCTCCCGCGCGCGGGAGAGCGGGCTGGTGCGGACCTCGACGCCGTCGAGGCCGTCCAGGGGCGCGCGGTGCAGCCGCTCGCCGAGCAGCTTGGCGCCGCGCCGGCCCTCCTCCAGCAAGGGCACATCGGTCCTCCCGGTGTGCTTGCCGGACAGCGACCACTCGGTCTGTCCGTGCCGGGCCAGCAGGATGCGCGGTGCCATGAGGTGAAGGACCTTTCGAGGAAAAAGCCAGGCGGGGGACCTCCATCATCCCGCACCCTGTCCGGGGGCAACCCGTCGGGAGATCTGAGCGTCCTAAGGGGCCGGGGGCCGCCGACAGGCCACACGCACATACACCGTAAAGTGGTAAGACCGGGCAACCGGACGCCGCGACTAGAAGGGGGAGGCGATCGGATGCCGCACGCCGAGACAACGGGCACGGAGGCGAGCCCGCGGACCCGGCTGCGCTGGTGGACCGAGCTGCCGCTGATCCTCCTGGTGTACGCCTGCTACTCGGCGGGCCGGCTGCTCGCCCGGGGCGATGTCACGAGCGCCGTCGACCACGGCCTGGCCATCCTGAAGGTGGAGAAGTTCCTCCACCTCAACGCCGAGCATCCGCTGAACCGGCTGTTCACCCAGGAGGCCTGGATCGGCGTCCCGGCCGACTTCTGGTACGCCTCACTGCACTATCTCGTCACCCCGGCGATCCTGGTCTGGCTGTTCCGCTCCCGGGCGGTGCGCTACCGGGCCGCCCGCACCTGGCTGATGACGTCCACGTTCATCGGCCTGATCGGCTTCACCCTGCTGCCGACCTGCCCGCCGCGCCTCCTGGACGCGAGCCACGGCTTCGTCGACACGATGGCCCAGTACAGCTCGTACGGCTGGTGGGGCGGCGAGGCCAGCGCCCCGCGCGGCATGGGCGGTATGACGAACCAGTACGCGGCCATGCCGAGCCTGCACGTGGGCTGGGCCCTGTGGTGCGGCGTCATGCTGTGGCGCCACGGCGGCACGCGCACGATGAAGGCCGCCGGCGTCGCCTACCCGCTGATCACCACGATCGTGGTCATGGGCACCGCCAACCACTACTTCCTGGACGCCGTCGCGGGCGCCGCCGTGATGGGCGCCGGTCTGCTCCTGGCGCCGTACGTGACGCGGGCCGCGGCCCGGATCACGCAGCGCGTGGCCACTGTCGTCGCACCCGCCGCCACGGGCACCGCGGGCGCTCAGGCCTCAATTGTCAGTGCCGGATGCCAGACTTCCGCGGGTGAGCGAATTCCACGGCAGCGCGAGTCACGGTTCGGATCCGGAACCGAGCCGAGTGCCTCTCCCACGGACGCGGGGGACGGCGCTGCGGCGACAGCTCGCTGAGCTGCGCGGCCCCGACGTACCGGCCAAGGCGCTCGACGCGCGCGCCCTGGCCGCCCTCGCCGCCAACCCCGGCTGCCGCCGGCGCGCGATCCTGGACGGCGCCGGGGTGAACAAGACGGCACTGGCGAGCGCGCTGGGCTCCCCGTCCGCGTTCGGCCAGTCCCAGTTCGCCCTGACCCGGGGCAACGCGTTCGAGGCGAAGGTCAAGGCGGACGGCGGCGCGGAACTGCTGCGCCTGGTCCACGAGAAGCTGGACCACGGCGCCGAACCGCCCGTCGGCGCGCGCGTGCCGGAGCTGACCGCGATCGGCCCCGAGGGCCGCACCGCCCGGACGGCACTGGCGCTGCGCGAGGCCACCGAGGCACGCGGCGCGTGGACGCTGCTCGACCACCCGATGCTCGCGCTCGACGTGGCGGGCTCCCCCGCCTTCCTGGAGCCGGACGCCGTGGTGGTGCACCCCGACGGCGGCTGGACCGTCGTGGAGATCAAGTCCTTCCCGATGCTGGACGGCGCGGCGGACCCGGCGAAGGTGGGCGCGGCGGCCCGTCAGGCGGCGGTGTACGTGCTGGCCCTCGAGGAGGTCGCCGCCCGCATGGACCCGGCCCCCGAGGTGCGCCACACCGTACTGCTGGTGTGCCCGAAGGACTTCTCGAACCTGCCCACCGCCTGCGCGGTGGACGTCCGCAAGCAGCGCGCGGTCACCGGCCGCCAGCTCGCCCGGCTCACCCGCGTCCAGGACATCGCCGACACCCTCCCCGAGGGCACCTGCTTCGACCCGGCCCGCCCCGCCGAGGAGCTGACGGCGGCCGTCGAGTCGGTCCCGGCGACGTACGCGCCCGAGTGCCTGGCCGCCTGCGAGCTGGCCTTCCACTGCCGGGCCCGCTCCCGTGACGCGGGCGCGGTGACGTCCCTGGGCCGCTCGGTCCGGGCCGAACTGGGCGGCCTGTCGACCGTGGACGACGTCCTCGCGGCGGCCCGCGGGGATTCCGGCGACCCGGACGACCCGGCGGTGGCGGCGCTGCGCAGGGCCGCCGCGCTGCGGGCCGAGGCGCAGGGGGCCGCCGTATGTCGCTGATCTCCACCCTCGCCCGCCTGGAGGCCGTCAGCACGGGCCGCGCGCAGGCCGCGGCCACGGTCCGGCACCGGCATCTGTCCGCGCGGCCCCTCGTCCTCGTGCCGCTCACCACGGCCGGTGAGGCGGGCGCCCCGCTCGGCGCGCTCGTCGGGACCGACCGGGACGCCCCGCGGCTGCTCGTCGTGCCCCAGCCCCGGGACCGCGACCTCAGGTTCGGGTTCCTCGCCGAGCTGGCGGACGTCGTGCTGCCGTACATCGACGACCACGCGGGCACCGTGGAGGCCGCCGAGCGCAACGAGACCGACCCGGAGACCGGGAAGCGGGTCAAGGTCGAGGTCGAGCTGTGCGCGGACGCCCCGCAGCTGATCGTGCCGAGCCGCGCGGGCGTCGAGTTCGTCCGGCTGCTCGGGCGGTCCATGCGGTTCCGGCGCACCGCCGAGCAGGACCCGGAGGCCCCGCACCCGGCGCCGCCGCGCGTGCCGCTGCTGGGCCGCTGGCTGACCCACTACGGCGAGCGGGCCCGCGTCCCCGGCTCCAGCCTGCTGCTCGCCGCGACGGAGGTCCTCGCCCGGCACTGGGCGACCGGCCAGTCCAGCCTGGAGGACCAGCATCTGGGCGCGCTGCTGGCCTGGATCGACCCGCCCGCCGACCTGACCGGCGCGGAGGCCGCCCTGCGCGCGGAACTCGCCCGCGACGCCAAGGGCCAGCTCCTGCACCCGCCCGCCGGTCCGGCCACCGACCCGGCGTTCGACAACAAGCTGCTCGCCCCCGCCATCGAGCGCTACAACCGCGCGCGCAAGGCGCTGGACGCCGCCGAGGACGGGATGGAGGCCGACGACCGGCTCGGTGAGCTCAGCGCCGCCGAGCGGCAGATCCGGGACCTGGTCGAGAGCCGGACCCGTCCCACCTGGGACGCGGTGTGGCGCGGCCTGGACCTGCTCGGGGAGCTGCCCCCGGGCGCGCGCGTGGAGGAGCGCTGGACCCGCGACCGCTGGTCGTTCACCGCCCACCGGGACCGGGTCACGGCCGGGGAGCCCCCGCAGCCGCGCCGCGACGACGCGGTGACCGCCGCGAACAAGCTCGCCACGCGCGAGCGCGAGCAGGCCCGCCTGGAGGCCCAGGAGGCCCTGGACGACCCGCTGGTGATGGCGGGGCGGCGGCTGTCCGGTGAGGCGTTCGCGGGCGAGGTCACGGACGTGGCGCAGGCGTACAGCGAGGGCAAGCGGCCCAGCCCTCGCCCGCTGCTCACCGTCCGCACGGACGACGCGCCCCACCTGGGCGAGCGCGTCAAGGTGTACCGCTCCCTGAACGGCAAGCCGCAGACCGCCGAGTTCGTCGGCCGCGATCCGGACGGGTCCCTGGTGCTGCGGGTCCTCGACAAGATGGGCCGCGGCAAGGAGCCCGAGGCCGGTTCCGTCCCCGAGAAGGGCGACCGGCTCGTCTTCACCCTCTTCGAGCACGAGCAGCGGGGCGGCGCGAAGCTCCCCGACCCGGAGAACACCCCCTGGACGCACGGCGGCCCGCCGGGCGAGGCGGTCCAGGAGGCCGCGGACGACACGACCGAGGAGGACGTCCTGTGACGACGCCGACGACGCCCGCCGTCTTCGATCCGGGTACGGCCGCGGCGCGGGCCACCGCCGCGATCCTCGAGGACACGCTGCACGGCACCGAGCGCGGTGTCGTCGTGGACTCACCGCCCGGCGCCGGCAAGTCCACGCTGGTCGTCCGCGCCGCCCTCGAACTGGCCGACGCCGGACGCCCCCTGATGGTCGTCGCTCAGACGAACGCCCAGGTCGACGACCTGGTGCTGCGTCTCGCGGAGAAGAACCCGGACCTGCCGGTGGGCCGTCTGCACAGCAGCGACACGGACGCGTACGACAAGACGCTGGACGACCTGACGAACGTACGGACATCGGCGAAGCCGGCGGATCTCGCCGGGCTGCCCATCACCCTGTCCACGGCCGCCAAGTGGGCCCACGTCAAGGTCGACGAGCCGTGGCGGCACGCGATCGTCGACGAGGCGTACCAGATGCGCTCGGACTCGCTGCTGGCCGTCGCGGGTCTCTTCGAGCGGGCGCTGTTCGTGGGCGACCCGGGCCAGTTGGACCCGTTCGCGATCGTGGGCAGCGAGCAGTGGGCGGGCCTGTCGTACGACCCGTCGGCGTCGGCGGTCACCACGCTCCTCGCCCACAACCCGGAGCTCCCCCAGCACCGCCTCCCGGTCTCCTGGCGGCTGCCCGCCTCGGCGGCCCCCCTGGTGTCGGCGGCGTTCTACCCGTACACGCCGTTCCGCAGCGGCACGGACCACGGCGACCGGCGGCTCTCCTTCTCGGTCCCCTCCGACGGTTCGGGTCCCGACCGGGTCATCGACGAGGCCGCGGAGTCCGGCTGGGGCCTGCTGGAGCTCCCCGCCCGCCACACCCCGCGCACGGACCCGGAGGCGGTCCGCGCGGTGGCGGCGGTCGTCCGCCGCCTCCTGGACCGCGGCGGCGCGGCCACCTCGGAACGCGGCCCCGACCCCGCCCCGCTCACCGCCGACCGCGTCGCCGTGGGCACGGCCCACCGCGACCAGGCGGCGGCCGTCCGCGCGGCGCTCGCCGACCTCGGCGTCAGCGACGTCACGGTCGACACGGCCAACCGTCTCCAGGGGCGTGAGTACGACGTGACGGTCGTCCTGCACCCTCTCTCCGGCCGCCCCGACGCGACCGCCTTCCACCTGGAGACCGGCCGCCTCTGCGTCCTGGCCTCCCGCCACCGCCACGCCTGCATCGTGGTCTGCCGCGCCGGCGTCGACGCCCTGCTGGACGACTACCCGTCGACGGAACCGGTGCAGCTGGGAACGGTCGTGAAGTTCCCGGACGGCTGGGAGGCGAACCACGCGGTACTGGCACACCTGGCCGAACACCGAGTCGCCTGGCGGCCGTGAATCCCGTGCGTCTGACCGGACCCGGAGTCGTCCGGCGGGCTTGAGCCGTCCTTTACGGCCCCCTTGCACGGGCGCGAGACAATGGACGACGGCCCACTCACCGACCAGGCGGGTCATCGCCGACATACGAGGAGGAGAAGACATGGCGGAGCCCACGCCGCGTCGGAACGAACCGCGGCTACGCCCCGCGCCCCTGCTCTTCGAGCCCGCGGAGGTGGCCTCCGACCCGGAGCACTTCTTCGACCTGGAGTCGATCGACGATCCCCGCGCGCTGCTGGCCCGGGCGACGGAGCTGACGCACGCGTTCCGTGCGGCGGCCGACCGGGCGGTGGAGTTCCAGGCGATGGCCGCCGCGCAGCTCGCCGACCCCCGCCGGTTCGACCGGCTGACGGCGGCGGACATCGCGGAGCGGGCCGAGTGGACCGAGGACTATGCCAAGAAGATGGTCGAGTTCGGCCGGGATCTGATGAACGGCACGGCGGAGGGCCGCGGCCCCGCCGATCCGGCGTAAATCCCCCCTTCCTGGCATATGCCAGGCGGGCGGGCAAGATACCCCCTCCCCCGCACCCCTGTCCCGATTTCCGGCAACCCAAAGAAACGGACCGCTCACAGCCGGTACATCTGGATGCATGAGCGATACACGCGACGACCTGCCCCTCAGCGCACTCGACGTCAGCGGGGTCACCGCCGACGGCGCCGACTGGCTCGCCTCCGCAGGAACGTATCCGCGAAGCACGCTCGCGCTCTGGGAGGACCGTCCCGACGCCCCGGTCGTGCTGCCGTGCGGCACCGCGTTCGACGTCGTGAGCGTGCCGGCGGTCTTCGGGCGCCGGATGCTGGACCGGCTGTGGGACGAGGGGCCCGGTTCCGGCCCGGTCGCCGTGTTCCGGGGCCGGACGCTGCTGTTCGCCGCGCCGGGCACGGCACAGCGGCTGCCGTCGCTGCTGCGGTGGGAGGAGTTCGGCCGCACGGGCCGCATCCCGTCCCTGCTCTGCCACGGCACCGGCGACGCCGTCACCGTCCCGGCCCCCCTCCCGACGCCCGCCGCGCCGACCCCGCTCGACAGCCGCTGGCTGGTCGCCCCGGACACCCGCCACCCCTGGCTCCCGGGCCCCGAAATCGTGCTCTGGGCTGCGGTAAGGGCCGCGCGGGCCGCCGTACGGATATCGATTTCGTCCTCTCCGGATCAGGATGCTAAGGTCTACGACGTCAGCAGGCGCCGCTAGCTCAGTTGGTTAGAGCAGCTGACTCTTAATCAGCGGGTCCGGGGTTCGAGTCCCTGGCGGCGCACAGACGGTCGAAGGCCCTCCGCGAGAGCGGGGGGCCTTCGGCGTTCCCGAACACCGGCCCCGACAACCCGGCAGTCGGCCGGGGGTCCGGGGGTTGCCCCCGGGAAGACACAGCATCAGCGGGTCCGGGGTTCGAGTCCCTGGCGCCGCGCGTTGTGGGGGCTTCGCCACCCACACCCCCTTGGGGCCCGTCGCCGTGACCGTGGGGCGCGAAGGCCCTCCTCTTGATGGGGCCGTCAGGCGGACGTCGGTTCGATGCGGACCGTCCAGGCGCCCGAGGCCGTTCGGCCCTCGACCTCCACGCGTACGTTCTCGCCCGGGACGGTGAAGCTCTCGCCGAGAGTGACGGGGGCGTCGGCCAGCGGAGGGTAGACGGAGCCCTCCCAGCAGGCGTCGGTGCGGGGGTGGGCGTCGATGACCTGGACGGGGCCCGTGCCGGAGGGGGCGGCGGAGCGGACCCGGTAGACGAGGACGCCCTCCTTGCAGGTGCCGACGTCGTTGCCGACCGGGCCGCGGGCCTCGAAGGCGAGGACGCTGTCGGGTCCGGTGCGCACGACGGCGAGCTTGGTGCCGCGGCCCAGCCCGAACGCGGCATGGCCGGGGGCCCCGGCGGCCAGGGGCTCCAGCGTGAGACGGGTGGAGCCCTGCACACACGCCACCTGGCGCGGATCCAGCCACCCCAGCTTCCACTTGTGCCAGCCGAAGAGGTCCGGGGCGAGGCCGAACTGGCTGCCCATCAGGTCCCAGTCGCCGACGTAGGTGTCCCAGTCCCCCTTGCCGTCGGCGGGCCGGTGGTAGAGGTCGGGCAGGTCGAAGACATGGCCGGTCTCGTGGGCGAGGACCAGCCGGTCCGGCGGGTGCTGCTCGAACACGGTGACGACCCGGCGGATGTCCGTGCCGTCCGCCCGCATCGGGGTGTCCAGGTTGACGACCTTCGTGGCGTCGGAGTCCACGCCGGGCGCGTCCGGGTCGGCGACGAAGTAGACGATGTCGTAGCGGGAGAAGTCCACTTGGCTGTCGGCCGCGGCCAGCGCGTCGCGCAGATACGCGGCGCGATGGGACGCGTTCCAGTCACGCTGTATGGCGTACGACGTGGAGGGCTCGGGCATCTCGATCCAGCGCCACAGCGGGTGCGCGCGCAGGGTGAACCTGCCGTAGGAGGCCTGCTCGAAGAACCGGCTGGTGGCCGGGAAGTGGTCGGCGGCCAGCTCGTCCGGGGTGGTGCGCGGGACGGCGTCCGGGAACGACAGGAAGACCATCACCGCGTCGAGCGAGCGCACCGGCCGGGGATAGGCGCTGTTCCAGGTGGACAGACCTTCGGAGTGATGGGCCTCGCTGCGGGCCAGGGCGCACGGTTCGGCGGAGAAGGGTTCGGCGACCGAGGGGCCGGTGAACAGTGAGGTGGCGGCCAGGGCCGACAAGGTGGTGAACACGGCCGCAGCGCTGCGCAGTCGAGGGCGCGGGAAGGGGCGCGGCACGGGGACCTCCGGATGCGGTTCACGGGACACCGCACCCAGCCTGTTGGAGATTGTCGTACTACGCCCTGTTTGTCTGCACCAGACGAGTGAGCGCGCCGAAGAAGCGTCAGAAACATCGGCGGCGACACCCCGAAAACGCTCACGGAACGTCACACCTGGTCGAGGGGGCCGCCGACCCGTCCAGGTGCGGGCAGAAACGATCTGTCAGAACAGCCCCGCCGTCCGGGACACTGGACGGTGGCTGGAAGGGGTGGGGGCCAGCCTCTATGATCGGCACACTTTCCTGCACGGACAGAGATCGAGTGCACTGCGGGAGCGAACGGTGAGCGGAACCTCCGAAGGGCCGGCGCCCGCGGCCGATCTCGACCGGGCCGCCGTCACGGACAGTGATGGCATCCATCCGACAGACACCCGTCCCTCGGACACGCGTCCCCCGGACACACATTCCATGGACACACATCCCACGGACGAACGCCCGGCGGACGCCGTCTACCGGTCGGCCTTCGGGGCCTCCCCGCTCGCGATGGCCGTCGTGGACCGCGAGGGGATCGTCGTCCACGCCAACGGCCTGTGCGGCGAACTGCTGGGCGCCGCGCCCGGGGAGCTGGCGGGACGGCCCGCCACCGACCTCGTGGACCTGGCCTCCGACGCCCGCACCTGGCACGCGTACCAGGAGGTCCTGCGCGGCCGGCAGGCCCGGCTGCGCTGCACCCGGCGGCTGAAGAACTCCGACGGCCAGTCCCTGTGGGTGCAGATCACCGTGGCCCCGCTCGGGGCGGACGAACCCGGTGTGCTGCTGTCGGTCGCCGACGTCAGCTCGCAGCGCGAACTCCAGGCCCGGCTGCGCCACTTGCAGATGCACGACCCGGTGACCCGGCTGCCCAACCGCACCCTGTTCTTCGAACGGCTGTCCACCGCTCTGGAGACGGCGGCCTACGAACAGGGCGGCACCGGCCGGATCGGGCTCTGCTATCTGGACCTCGACGGGTTCAAGGCCGTCAACGACACGCTCGGCCACCGCGTCGGCGACCGGCTGCTGGCCGCCGTCGCCGAACGGCTCACGCGCTGCGCCGACGAGGCCGGGCTGACCCGGGGCAGCTCCCCGCTGGTGGCCCGGCTCGGCGGGGACGAGTTCGCGCTGCTCGTGGAGGACTCCACCGGCACCGACCAGCTCGCCGACCTCGCCGAGGCGGTGCTGAAGGCGGTCCAGGCACCCTTCGACATCGCGGGTCACCGGCTCTCGGTGTCGGCCTCGATCGGTGTCGTGGAGCGGCACGCGGCCGGGACCACGCCCACCGCGCTCGTCCAGGCCGCCGACACGACCCTGTACTGGGCCAAGGCCGACGGCAAGGACCGCTGGACCCTGTTCGACCCCGAGCGCAACGCGCACCGGATGACCCGTCAGGCCCTCGCCTCCACGCTCCGCCCGGCCATCGAGCGCGGTGAGTTCACGCTGGAGTACCAGCCGCTGGTCGGCATGGGCGACGGACGGCTGCGGGGCGTGGAGGCGCTGGTGCGCTGGAACCACCCGCAGTTCGGGACGCTGACGCCGAATCGGTTCATCGGACTGGCCGAGGAGGACGGCTCGATCGTCCCGCTGGGCCGCTGGGTGCTCGCCACCGCCTGCCGCCAGGCCCGCCGGTGGCAGCTCGACCGTCCCGACGAACCGCCGATCTTCGTCAGCGTGAACGTGGCCGTCCGTCAGGTGTGGGACTCCGACCTGGTCGCGGACGTGGCGGACGTGCTGGCGGAGACGGGCCTGGCCCCCGGGCTGCTGCAACTGGAACTGACGGAGTCCGCGGTCATGGGCTCGGCGGGCCGGCCGCTCCAGGCCCTCCAGGCGCTGAGCGACATGGGCGTCCGCATCGCCATCGACGACTTCGGCACCGGCTACTCCAACCTCGCCTACCTCAGCCGGCTGCCCGTGGCCGTGCTGAAGCTGGACGGGTCGTTCGTCCGGGGCTTCCAGTACGAGGGGACCGGCGCCGCGCCCAACCCGGCCGACGAGGTCGTCGTCGAGGCCATGATCCAGCTCGCCCACCGGCTGGGGCTGACGGTCACCGCGGAGTGCGTGGAGACCTCGGCGCAGGCGTCCCGGCTGCGCCGGATCGGCTGCGACACCGGCCAGGGGTGGCTGTACTCACGGCCGGTGCCGCCGGATCGCATCTCCGAGCTGATGAGCCGTCAGGCGGTCGGCAGGCCGTAGGCGTCCGCGATGAGCTCGTAGGAGCGCAGCCGCAGGGCGCCGCTGTGGGCGTGGGACGTGATCATCAGCTCGTCGGCGCCGGTGCGCTTGTGGAGGGCGTCGAGGCCCGCGCGGACCTCGTCGACGCCGCCGTGGACGACGTTGGCGTTCCAGGAGGTCACGAAGTCGCGCTCCATGGGGCTGAAGTCGTGCGCCGCCGCCTCCTCGGGGGTGGGGAACAGGCCCGGGCGGCCCATGCGCAGCCGGACCATGTTGAGACCGGCGGCCAGGACCTGGCGGCGGGCCTCCTTCTCGTCGTCCGTGGCGAGGGCGGAGACGCCGATCAGCGCGTACGGCTCGGCGAGCAGCTCGCTGGGGCGGAACGACTCCCGGTAGAGGTCGAGGGCCGGGATCGTGTTCTGCGCCGAGAAGTGGTGCGCGAAGGCGAACGGCAGGCCGAGCATGCCCGCCAGCCGCGCGCTGAAGCCGGAGGAGCCGAGGAGCCAGACCGGCGGGCGGTGCGGGGACTGGACGCCGCCGGGGGACGTCGACTGGACCGGTCCCGGCACCGCGTGGATACGGCGGTAGGGGTGGCCGTCGGGGAAGTCGTCGTCCAGGAAGCGGGTCAGCTCGGCGAGCTGCTCGGGGAAGTCGTCCGCGCCCTCGTTCAGGTGCTCGGAGCGGCGCAGGGCCGCGGCCGTGGCGCCGTCCGTGCCGGGGGCGCGGCCCAGGCCCAGGTCGATGCGGCCCGGGGCCAGCGCCTCCAGGGTGCCGAACTGCTCGGCGATCACCAGGGGGGCGTGGTTGGGGAGCATGACGCCGCCCGAGCCGAGGCGGATGCGGCTCGTGTGGGCGGCGAGGTGGGCGAGGATCACGGCCGGGGAGGAGGAGGCCACGCCGGGCATCGAGTGGTGCTCGGCGACCCAGTAGCGGTGGAAGCCCCGGGCTTCGGTGAGCTTCGCGAGCTCGACGCTGGTGCGCAGGGAGTCGGTGGCGGTGTGTCCGGCGCCGACCGTGGCCAGGTCCAGTACGGAGAGGGGGACCGGGGCCGTGCCCGGTGCCGTGCCCTGGATTCCGTCGTCTGCCGGTGCCGCCACGTGTGCCTCCTGCGATCGAGCCGTTCACTGTCCGGCCCGGGTTAACAGGAGGGGGGCTCCGCTTTATTCCCCGGGCTGTCTCGCACCCCCTTCGACCTGGGTGTTCGACGACTCCGCACGCCGATGTCAGACCCCTGGGGTAGCTTCCAAGTACGGGGCGCGAAGGCGCGACACGGGAACGGCCACAGGGGTGGGTGGACGATGACGGACAGCACGGCTACGGCGGACCTCGACATGAGGCTCGAAAAACACCGGGTGGAGCTGACGGGGTACTGCTACCGCATGCTCGGCTCGTCCTTCGAGGCCGAGGACGCGGTGCAGGACACGATGGTCCGGGCCTGGCGCAGCTACGACAAGTTCGAGGGCCGGTCCAGCCTCAGGTCCTGGCTGTACCGCATCGCGACGAACGTGTGCCTGGACATGCTGACGGCCGGCAACAAGCGCGCCCGCCCGATGGACCTGACCGAGTCGACCCCCCTCGCCCGGGCGGCCCTCTCCCCCCGCCCCGACCACACCTGGCTGGAGCCGATGCCGGACGCCCGTGTGCTGCCGACCGTCGAGGACCCGGCCGAGGCGGCCGTCGCCAAGGAGTCCGTGCGGCTCGCGTTCATAGCCGCGCTCCAGCAACTGCCCGCCAAGCAGCGGGCGGTGCTGATCCTGCGCGAGGTGCTGGCCTGGAAGGCGAGCGAGGTCGCCGAACTCCTCGACACCTCCGTCGCCTCCGTCAACAGCGCCCTCCAGCGGGCGCGGGCGACGCTCGCGGAGCGGGACGGGAAGCAGGGAGCGGAGGGCGCGGTCTCCGACCCGCTCGACGAGGAGCAGCAGAAGCTCCTGGAGCGGTACGTGGCGGCCTTCGAGGGCTACGACATGACGGCGCTCACGGCCCTCCTCCATGAGGACGCCATCATGACGATGCCGCCGTTCGACCTGTGGCTGACGGGCACCGCGGACATCACGGGCTTCATGACGACGCTGGGCGCGGGCTGCGCCAACTCCCGCCTCAAGCCCGTGCAGGCCAACGGTCTGCCCGGCTTCGCGCACTACAAGCCGGACGAGGAGAAGGGCGGCTACTCGGCCTGGGCGGTGCAGATCCTGGAGATCTCAGACGGGCGGATCACGGGATTCCACTGCTTCCTCGACACCCAGCGCTGGTTCCCGCTCTTCGACCTGCCCCTCCGTCTCGAAGCGGAGGCCGACGAGGTCCAGTAGCGCGTGCAGGGCCGGATCGGGGTCCCTGAGCCGGATCCGGCCCCCGGCCCGCCGTGCGGCGAGCTGGAGCCGGGCCAGCAGATCGACGGCGCCCAGCCCCGGTGGCCCGAGCCCGGCGACATCGCACACCACCGCGCCCCCGCCGCGCGCCTCGACCAGCGCGCGCACGTCGTCGCACAGCCCCGTCACCTCGTCCCGGGTGACGGGGCGGGCGAGCACGAGCACGGCGGGTGTCATGGCGGCGTCCACGAGCGGTAGACCGGGCGGGCGCGGGAAACTCATCGCGGCCCCGCTCCGCCCCGCCATGGCTCCACCCCTCCACGGCCCACCCCACCGCCCCGCCCGGCCGACCCGCCCCGCCGCCCTGCGCAGCCGCCCCGTGCTGCCGCGTCTCGCCTGATGAGGATCACATTGACCTGCGAGCCGCCTTCCCCGGAGGGTTGGCTGTATGCCCCATCGATCAGCACCGCCCTGGATACCGCACGCGCTCCTCGTCCGTGAGGAGGCCCCGTGCAGGGAGTGCTGACCGGCTTCGCGGTCATCGCGGTCGTGATCGGCGTCGGCTACGTCATCGGTCTGCGCGGCTACTTGGGCGACCAGGGCCGGGAGGTCCTGACCAAGCTCGCCTTCCATGTGGCGTCCCCGGCCCTGCTGTTCACGACGCTCGCCCGGGCCGACCTCGGTGTCGTCTTCTCCAGCCGCCTCCTGGTGACCGCCCTGAGCACGGCCGCGGCGGCGGGCGTGTTCGTCACCGTGGGCGCGCTGCGCGGCTGGGGTCTGGGCCGCACCACCATCGGCGCCCTGTGCTCCAGTTACGTGAACTCCGGCAACCTGGGCATCCCGATCGCGGTGTACGTGCTCGGCGACGCCTCGCTCGTGGCCCCGGTGCTGCTCTTCCAGCTCGTCCTGGTCTCCCCGGTCGCCCTGACGGTGCTGGACCTGTCCGGCGAGGGCGGCAAGGGGCCCCTGTGGCGCCGGCTGCTCACCCCGCTGCGCAACCCGGTCGCCGTGGGTTCCCTGGCGGGCGTGCTGGCCGCCGCGACCGGCGTCCGGGTGCCGGGCCCGGTCATGGACCCGCTCACCCTCATCGGCAACATGTCCGTCCCGGCGGTCCTGCTCGCCTTCGGCATCTCGCTGTGCGGCAGCACGATGCCGGGCCGGGGCCCCGACCGCTCCCCCGTGCTGCTGTCCGTCGCCCTGAAGTCCGTCGGCCAGCCCGCGGTCGCCTGGGTTCTCGCGGCGGGCGTGTTCGGGCTGCGCGGTCACCAACTCCTCGACGTGGTGGTGACCTCGGCGCTCCCGGCCGCCCAGAACCTCTACACGTACGCCTCCCAGTACGGCGTGGGCGAGCGGCTGGCCCGGGACTCGATCCTGATGTCGACGGTGCTGGCGGTGCCCGTGCTGGTGGTCGTCGCGACCCTCCTCGGCTGACCCCGGCCGCGGCGGAACCCGCCCGGCCCCGGCCCCGGCGGAACGGCGAGGGGCCCCGACCCGGAGGTCGAGGCCCCTCGCAGGGTCAGGCGGACGTCAGGCGATGCGCTCCAGCACCACCGGCGACGCGGTGAAGCCGGTGCCCTCGGCGGCGATGTCGAAGGAGCCCTCGACGGCCTGGAGGGCGTACTCGAAGCGCTCCGGGGTGTCCGTGTGAAGGGTCAGCAGGGGCTGGCCCTCGGTGACCGTGTCACCGGGCTTGGCGTGCAGCTCGATGCCCGCGCCCGCCTGCACCGGGTCCTCCTTGCGGGCACGGCCCGCGCCGAGCCGCCAGGCGCCGACGCCGACGCCGTACGCGTCCAGGCGGGTCAGGACGCCCGAGGACGGGGCCTTGACGACGTGCTGCTCGCGGGCGACCGGCAGGGCGGCGTCCGGGTCGCCGCCCTGGGCCGCGATCATGCGGCGCCAGACGTCCATGGCGGAGCCGTCGGCGAGGGCCTTGGCGGGGTCGGCGTCGCGCAGGCCGGCCGCGTCGAGCATCTCGCGGGCCAGGGCGAGGGTCAGCTCCACGACGTCCGAGGGGCCGCCGCCGGCGAGGACCTCCACCGACTCGCGGACCTCCAGGGCGTTGCCCGCCGTGAGGCCGAGGGGGGTGGCCATGTCGGTGAGGAGGGCGACCGTCCTCACCCCGTGGTCCGTGCCGAGGCCGACCATCGTGGAGGCCAGCTCGCGGGCGTCCTCGATGGTCTTCATGAAGGCGCCGGTGCCGACCTTGACGTCCAGGACGAGGGAACCGGTGCCCTCGGCGATCTTCTTGGACATGATCGAGGAGGCGATCAGGGGGATCGCCTCGACCGTGCCGGTCACGTCGCGCAGGGCGTAGAGCTTCTTGTCGGCGGGGGCGAGGCCGTCGCCGGCCGCGCAGATCACCGCGCCGGTGGTGTCCAGGACGTTCAGCATCTCCTCGTTGGAGAGCAGGGCGCGCCAGCCCGGGATCGACTCCAGCTTGTCGAGGGTGCCGCCGGTGTGGCCGAGGCCGCGGCCGGAGAGCTGGGGGACGGCCGCGCCGCACGCCGCCACCAGGGGCGCCAGCGGGAGGGTGATCTTGTCGCCGACGCCGCCCGTGGAGTGCTTGTCGGCCGTCGGGCGGGACAGGGAGGAGAACTCCATGCGCTCGCCGGAGGCGATCATCGCGGCGGTCCAGCGGGCGATCTCACGGCGGTTCATGCCGTTGAGCAGGATCGCCATCGCGAGCGCGGACATCTGCTCGTCGGCGACCTCTCCGTGGGTGTACGCGTCGATGACCCAGTCGATCTGCGCGTCGGCGAGTTCGCCGCGGTCCCGCTTGGTGCGGATGACGGAGATGGCGTCCATGGCCATGGAGGGCTTTCCTTCCGAACGTTCAAAGAAGCGCGCGGCCCCCCGAAGCGCCGGCCCGGGGGCCGGCTCGGAGGGGCCGCACGACGGCTACTTCTGGGTGAGATGGTCCGGGCCGAAGGCCTGGGGCAGCATCTCGGACAGCGGCAGGACGCCCGCCGGGGTCTCCAGCAGGAGGCCGGGGCCGCCGAACTCGTACAGCAACTGCCTGCACCGGCCGCACGGCACCAGCACCTCGCCCTGCCCGTCCACGCAGGTGAAGTGGGTGAGCCGGCCGCCCCCGGTGCGCTGGAGCTCCGAGACCAGCCCGCACTCGGCGCACAGGCCGAGCCCGTAGGAGGCGTTCTCGACGTTGCAGCCGGTGACGGTGCGCCCGTCGTCGACGAGGGCGGCGACCCCGACCGGGTAGCCCGAGTAGGGCGCGTACGCGTGGCTCATCGCCTCGCGGGCGAGTCCCCTGAGGGCGTCCCAGTCGAAGCCGTCGGACGACGTCACTTGCCTTGTCCCTTCCGGTACGGCAGGCCGTCCGCCTTCGGCATCCGCAGGCGTTGCGCGGACAGCGACAGCACGAGCAGCGTGATGACGTACGGGCTGGCCGTCACGACCTGGTTGGGGACCTCGTTCGTCGTGGAGTACCAGACGAACATGAGGGCCGAGATCGCGGCGGTGATGACGGCCGGGACGTACCGCTTCTTCCACGCCAGGTAGACGACGCCGGCCACCAGCAGGATCGCGATGAGCAGGATCAGCGCGTGGACGTTGGTGGTGCCGCCGCGCAGCTTGAGGCTGTCGGTGTAGCCGAACAGGCCCGCGCCGAGGGCGAGTCCGCCCGGCATCCAGTTGCCGAAGATCATCGCGGCGAGACCGATGTAGCCGCGGCCGGCGGTCTGGCCGTCGAGGTACACGTTGGACGAGACGATCGACAGGAAGGCGCCACCGAGGCCGGCGAAGCCGCCGGAGATGATCACGGCGATGTACTTGTACTTGTAGACGTTGACGCCGAGGGACTCCGCCGCGACCGGGTTCTCGCCGCAGGAGCGCAGCCGCAGACCGAACGAGGTGCGCCACAGGACGTACCAGGTGGCGGGGACGAGGGCCACCGCGATGACGGTGAGCGGCGAGAGGTTGGTGATCAGACCGCCGACGAGGCCGGCGATGTCGGAGACCAGGAACCAGTGCTTGTCGTTGAGGGTCTCCAGCCAGCCGGAGAGCCCGGGCACGTCGAAGGTGCCGAGGGACTCGATCGGCGGGGACTGCTTGGAGGAGCCGCCCTCGGCGTTCTCGAAGGTGAACTTCGACAGGTAGCGGGTGGTGCCGAGCGCCAGGATGTTCAGGGCCACACCGGAGACGATGTGGTTGACGTTGAAGGTGACGGTCGCGACGGCGTGCAGGACGGCGCCGAGCGCACCGCCGATGATGCCGACGAGGACGCCGGTCCACGGGCCCCACTGGTAGCCGGCCCAGGCGCCGAACCAGGTGCCGAGGATCATCATGCCTTCGAGGCCGATGTTGACGACGCCCGCGCGCTCCGCCCACAGACCGCCGAGGCCGGCGAGGCCGATCGGGACGGCGGCACGCAGCGCGGTGGACGTCTGGCCGGTGGACGTGATGCCGTCCGCGCCGGTGATCAGGCGGACGATCGAGACCAGGATCAGGACGCCCGAGACGACCAGGAGGAGGACGGGCAGCGACATGCGGCGCCCGCCCCTGCCGGGCTGCTTCGCCGCGGGCTTGGCGATGGTCGCGGTGCTCATCAGACCGCCACCTCCTTCTTGGTGTTGGCGGCGGCTGCGGCGAGTTCCTCACCGACGCGCTTCTGCTGCCGGCGCAGACCCCACGAGCGGACGACCTCGTAGGAGATGACGACCGCGAACACGATCAGGCCCTGCATGATCGTGGCGATCTCCTTCTCGTACGGCTCGGGAGTCGCGTAGTCGAGGGCGGGGGACGCCTTGTCGAGGAAGGCCCACAGGAGGGCGGCGAGGGCGATGCCGCCGGGGTTGTTGCGGCCCAGCAGGGCGATGCCGATGGCGGTGAAGCCGAGACCGGCGGGGAAGCTGAGGCTGTACGTGTGGACGTCGCCGAGCAGCAGCGGCAGGCCGGAGATGCCGGCGACGGCTCCGGAGATCAGCATCGCGGTGAGGACCATGCGCTTGGCGTTGACGCCGGAGGCCGCGGCGGCGGTCTCGGAGGCGCCGGTGGCGCGCAGGTCGAAGCCGAAGCGGGTGCGGTTGAGGACGAACCAGTAGCCGATGCCGATGGCGATGGCGAGGAAGACCAGGCCGTAGATCTCGCCGACGTCCGCGCCGAGGTCGATGCCGGGGACCCAGCCGGACTCCTTCATCACCCCGGTGGTGACGTTGTCGCCGAGCGGGACGCCCCAGTTGTCGGTGAGGGTGAGGTAGCCGATGACGCTGGTGGCGATGGAGTTCAGCATGATCGTCGCGACGACCTCGCTGACGCCGCGGGTCACCTTCAGGACACCGGCGATGCCGGCCCACATGGCGCCGGTGAGCGCGCCGACCAGGAGCAGCAGGGGCACCTGGAGGGCGGCCGGCAGGGCGACGTGCGCGCCGACGACGGCGGTCATCATGGCGCCGAGGCGGTACTGGCCGTCGACGCCGATGTTGAAGAGGTTCATACGGAAGCCGAGGGCGACCGCGAGGGCGGCGATGTAGTACATCGACGCCTGGTTGACGATCAGGACCTGTACGTCGGAGTAGCCGGCCTGCTCGATCATGAGCCGGTAGGGCTCGATCGGGTTCTTGCCGGAGGCGATCAGCACGACCGAGGTCAGCAGGATCGCCGCGACGAGCGCCAGGGCCGGTCCGGCCACGGCGAGGAGCACGCGCTCCTTGTCGAACTTCTTCATCGGGCCTCGTCCTCCGGGGCGCTTTCTTCCTCGACGTTCTCCAGGTGACCGGTGGCGGCACCCGTCATGGCGGAACCGAGCTGCTCCGGGGTGATCGTGGCGGGGTCGGCGTCGGCGACCAGCCTGCCGTCGTAGATGACCCGCAGGGTGTCCGACAGGCCGATCAGCTCGTCCAGGTCGGCGGAGATCAGCAGCACGGCCAGGCCCTCGCGGCGGGCGTCGCGGATGCGGTCCCAGATCTGGGCCTGGGCGCCGACGTCCACACCCCGGGTGGGGTGGGCGGCGATCAGGAACTTGGGGTGGTGGCTCATCTCGCGGCCGACGATCAGCTTCTGCTGGTTGCCGCCGGAGAGGGAGGCCGCGGTGACGTCGATGCCCGGCGTGCGGACGTCGTACTCCTCGACGATGCGGCGGGTGTCGGCCTGGGCGGCCTTCGGGGTGAGCCGGAAGCCCTTGGCGTTGGGCGCCTCGGTGACATGGCCGAGGATGCGGTTCTCCCAGAGAGGGGACTCCAGGAGCAGGCCCTGGCGGTGCCGGTCCTCGGGGATGTAGCCGACGCCGGACTCGCGGCGCTTGCGGGTGGCCCAGGAGGTGACGTCCTCGCCGAGGAAGGCGATGGTGCCGGAGTCGGCGTTCTTGGTGCCGATCAGCGCGTCGATCAGCTCGGTCTGGCCGTTGCCCTCGACGCCCGCGATGCCCATGATCTCGCCGGCGTGGATGGTGAAGGAGACGTCGTCGAGGACCTTCTTGACGTCGCCGCCCTCGGCCGCGAGCCCGACCCCGCCGGACGGTTCGGCCTCGACGCCCAGGGAGGCGCCGCCGGACGCGTACACGGTGAGGCTCTCGACGGTGACGACGGGCCGGTCGGTGACCGTGGACTCGGCGGTCTCCGGGGTGGGCAGTTCGCTGCCGACCATCATCTCGGCGAGCTGGCGCGGGGTGGTCTCGGCGGGTACGGCGGTGCCGACCGTCGTACCGCGGCGGATGACGGTGATGTCGTCGGCGACGGACAGCACCTCGCCGAGCTTGTGGGAGATGAAGATGACCGACAGGCCCTCGGACTTGAGCTCGCGCAGGTTGTCGAAGAGCGCGTCGACCTCCTGGGGCACGAGGACCGCGGTGGGCTCGTCGAGGATCAGGGTCCGGGCGCCGCGGAAGAGGACCTTGAGGATCTCCACGCGCTGCCGCTCGGCTACACCGAGGTCCTCGACCAGGGCGTCGGGGCGGACGCCGAGGCCGTAGCGCTCGGAGATCTCCTTGATCTTCTTGCGGGCGGCGCCGCCGATGCCGTGCAGCTTCTCGCTGCCCAGGACGACGTTCTCCAGGACGGTGAGGTTGTCGGCGAGCATGAAGTGCTGGTGGACCATGCCGATGCCGCGGGCGATGGCGTCGGCGGGGCTGGAGAAGGTCACCTGTTCGCCGTCGACCGCGATGGTGCCCTCGTCCGGCTTCTGCATGCCGTAGAGGATCTTCATCAGGGTCGACTTGCCGGCGCCGTTCTCGCCGACGAGGGCGTGAACCGTGCCCTTCTTGACCGTCAGGTGGATGTCGTGGTTGGCGACGACACCCGGGAATCGTTTGGTGATCCCCGCCAGCTCGACCGCGATCGTCGACGGCGCGGTGAGCGGAGGGCTGCTGGTCGCGTCGATGGCGCACTCTCCTTGTGGAAGGGGCCTATCTACGCGCGTAGCGCCCCTGCTTTAAATAGTGCCCGGATGTGACCGGCTTCGTTGAAAGCCGATTTGTTCCGAGCATTCTGCCGCGCGAACGGGGCACATCGAGCCATGCTCCACGTGCCCCGTTGCGCGGTCGTCACGCTGCCATTACAGCGCTTGTGCGGCCAAGGCCTGTGACCGGGTCGGGATCAGAAGGTCAGGAGGTCTTCACCGTGATGGAGCCGTCCTTGATGCCGGCCTCGGCCTTCTTGATCGCGTCCTGGATCTCGGTGTTGTCGGCGAACTCCGGGTTGGAGTTCGAGACGCTCACGCCGCCGTTGGAGAGCGAGCCGCGGACCACACCGGTCTGCGGCTTGCCGTCGTGCACGGACTGGGCGAGGTCGAAGACCGCACCCTCGACGTTCTTCATGGCGGACGTCAGGATCGAGGCCTTGTACGCCTTCAGCGCGTCCTGCTTGTACTGGTCGGAGTCGACGCCGATCGCCCAGATCTTGTTGGCGTTGGCGGCCTTGATGACACCCTGGCCGGACAGACCGGCGGCGGCGTACACGACGTCCGCGCCGTCGTCGATCTGGCCCTCGGCGGCGCTCTCGCCCTTGTCGGGGCTGGAGAAGCCACCCTCGGCGGCGGTCTCGGTCAGGTACTGCGACTTGACCGTGACGCCCTTCTTGGTGTCCTCGACGCCCTGCTTGAAGCCGGCCTCGAACTTGTGGATCAGCGGCACGTCCACACCGCCGACGAAGCCGACCACGTTGGACTTGGTGGCCTTGGCGGCGGCGACACCGGCGAGGTAGGAGGCCTGCTCCTCGTGGAAGACGAGGTCGGCGACGTTGTCGGCCTTGACCTGCTCGTCGTCGACGATGCCGAAGGTGGTCTTCGGGTACTTGGCCGCAGCCTCCTTGACGGCGGGCGCGTACGCGTAGCCGACACCGATGACCGGGTTGTAGCCCTGCTTGGCGAGGTTCTCCAGGCGCTGCACCTTGTCCGCGTCCGACTCGCCGTCCTGCGGCTCGACGGCGGTGGACTTGTAGCCGAACTCCTTGTCGGCCTTCTCCAGACCCGCGGTGGCGGCGTCGTTGAAGGACTGGTCACCCTTGCCGCCGACGTCGTACGCCAGGGCCAGACCCAGGTTCTTGCTGTCGCTGCTGCTGCTCGACGACGAGGTGGACGAGCTGCCGCAAGCGGACGCGGTCAGGGCGAGAGCTGCGGTAGCAACACCCGCAACGGTGATACGGGACACCCGGCGCATGGAACGTGACTCCTTTGTGCAAGCGCCCATACCAGGCGCTGGTTCCGCCGCAGCGTAACGCGCGTAGACCAGACGGAAAACCCCTTCTGTCCGGTCCGTTATCGAGCTGTGGCCACAGATGGAGCCCAGGTTACGTACAGCAGTACGCCCCTTGCGGTAGGCAAGGGGCGTATGGCCTGCAAAGGGCCCGTAGGGCCTATCGGACTTGGTCCGGAGGGGGTCAGGAGGTCTTGACCGTGACCTTGCCGTCGATGATGTCCTGCTTGGCCGCGTCGACCGCCGCGACGACGTCCGTCATCGCCTTGTACTTCGGGTTGGAGTCCGCGAAGCCGACGCCGCCGGACTTGAGGTCACCGCGCTGGACACCGGTGAGCGGCTTGCCCTCGTAGACGGACTTGGCGAGGTTGTAGACCGCGCCGCCGACGTTCTTCAGGGCCGAGCCGAGGATGTAGTCCTTGTAGCCCTTCAGGGCGTCCTGGCTGTACTGGTCGGAGTCCACGCCGATGGCCCACACCTTGTTGGCGGCGGCCTCGGAGATCACGCCCTGACCGGACAGGCCCGCGGCGTGGTAGATCACGTCGGCGCCCTTCTCGATCTGGCCGCTGGCCGCCTCCTTGCCCTTGTCGGGGCTGGAGAAGCCGCCCTCCTGCGGAGTCTCGGTCAGGTACTGGGACTCGATCTTGATGCTCGGGTCGACGGACTTGACGCCCTGCTCGAAGCCGGCGCCGAACTTGTGGATCAGCGGGATGTCCACGCCGCCGATGAAGCCGACGTGCTTGGCCTTGGACGCCTTGGCGGCGGCGACGCCCGCGAGGTAGGAGGCCTGCTCCTCGGAGAAGACCATGTCGGCGACGTTCTTCGCCTGGACGGTCTCGTCGTCGATGATGCCGAAGGTGGTGTCCGGGTACTTGGCGGCGACCTCCTTGATCGCCGTGGCGTAGATGTAGCCGACGCCGATCACCGGGTCGTAGCCGGACTTGGCGAGCTGCTCCAGGCGCTGCACCTTGTCGGCGTCGGACTCGCCGTCCTGCGGCTCGACGTCCGTGCCGCCCATCTTGAATTCCTTCTCGGCCTGCTCGAAGCCGGCGTACGCGGCGTCGTTGAAGGACTGGTCGCCCTTGCCGCCGATGTCGTACGCCAGACCTATGCCCTTGCCGGAGTAGCTGCCGTCCGCGGACTTGGACGACTCGTCCTTGCCGGCCGACGTGCTGGACTCGCCGCACCCGACGGCCGCGAGGGCGATGACCGAGACGGCCACCACCGCCTGGGAGAACCTGGTCCTCCGAGATGTCCTTCGAGAGATGGAACGCACTGCAAGCACCCCTTACATCCCCACGGCCCGTCGCCGGTCCGCAATCCCCAATGAGCCGCCAACGGTGGCGATTTCGGCGCACAGTAACGCGCGTAGAAGTCGTGGGGAACGGGGTTCGTCGCGGCCGTTATCGAACCGTGCCGACTTCGGGTTACGTTCGCGAGGCGCCGGTTACGGCGGGGTGACACAAGGGGACGAAGGGGCACCAAACCGGTGCCCCTCCAGGTCGGACGGCTCAGGCCCCCGCGTCGAGCAGCGCGGCGGCGGTAAACAGCTCCACGCCGACGGTGATGGCGTGTTCGTCGGCGTCGAAGTCGCCTTGGTGGAGGTCGCGCACGGTGCGCTCACCGGGGGTGCGGACACCGAGGCGGGCCATGGCGCCGGGCACGTGCTCCAGGTACCAGGAGAAGTCCTCGCCGCCCAGGCTCTGCTCGGTGCCCTCGACGGAGGCGGCGCCGCGGCGGGCGGTCATGGCGTCCCGGAGCAGCTCGGTGACGTCCGGGTCGTTGACGACCGGCGGGACGCCGCGGACGTAGGTGATCTCGGACTTGGCGCGGTGCAGATTGGCGATCTCGTCGATCGCGGCGACGACGATGTCCGGGGCCGCGCGCCAGGCGTCCAGGTCCAGGCAGCGCACGGTTCCGGACAGTTCGGCGTGCTGCGGGATGACGTTGGGCGCGTGGCCGGACTCGATCCGTCCCCAGGTCACCGCGAGGCCGCTGCGGGTGTCGACCCGCCGGGCGACCAGCGGGGAGACGTCGGTGACGACGCGGGCGGCGGCGGTGACGAGGTCGGTGGTCAGATGGGGCCGGGCGGTGTGCCCGCCGGGGCCGTCGAGCGCGACCTCCAGGCGGTCACAGGCGGAGGTGATGGCGCCCTGGCGCAGTCCGATGCGCCCGGCGTCGACGCGCGGGTCGCAGTGCACGGCGATGATCCGGCCGACGCCGTCCAGCACCCCGCACTCGATGGCGTCGGCGGCGCCGCCGGGCAGGACCTCCTCGGCGGGCTGGAACAGCAGCCGTACCGGGCGGGGCAGCCGGCCCTGCCGGTGCAGTTCGGCGAGGACGAGGCCGGCGCCGAGGACGACGGTGGTGTGCACGTCGTGGCCGCAGGCGTGGGCGCGGTCGGGCACGGTGGAGCGGTAGGCGCACTCACTCTTCGTGTCCGGGATGGGCAGGGCGTCGATGTCGGCCCGGAGGGCGAGCATGGGCCGCCGGCCGTCCCACTCGCCGATGTCACAGATGAGCCCGGTGCCGACGGCCAGCACGCGCGGCCTCAGACCGGCCTTCTCCAGCCGCGCCTTGATCGCCGCGGTGGTTCGGAACTCCTGGTTGCCGAGCTCGGGGTGCATGTGCAAGTCGCGGCGGAAGGCGACGAGTTCGGCAAGCAGGGCGTCGGACAGCACACCGGGAAGCGCGGCTCCCGGGGCGACGGCTGCCGCTTCCCCGACCGGTTCGGCCTCGGACTCAAGGGACATCAGTTGCTTCACCCTCTGAAGGGTAGGACGCGGAGGTGGCCAACTGACCCTCGATCAACAAAAGTTCAACCCGTTAGGGGAAGAAAATCTGGCCGCCCGACGCATGCGTGTCGACTGGGATGGGTAAACTCGCCCGGCTTTCCGGTCGGATGGATCATGGAATCCACGGAGAGTGACGGGGAAACGACCTCGCCCACACTCCAGGGGTACCACGCCGCCCCGCCGTCCCGTCGGTGATGTTCACCAGTCGGGACAAGGCTTGGGCGGTACTCCACCCTCCCTCTGCCGAGACGCTTGTTCCGGTCCCGGAATCATCACCGCCAGGCGGCGGTTCCGCCACGCGGGGTGATCCGGCATCCCGCGAACACGCAGAGTGACGACAGGTGGACGTGCGGTACCGCCTTGCCGAATTCACCTGGACGGCCCAGGAGCCGCCGCTCCCCTCGCTAGGGTGCTGCGCGTGAAAGCCGACCACCCCGACTTCATACGGGCCACCGCCACCTCGTACGACGCGATCGCCGGTGACTACACGGCGCGGTTCTCCGACTGGGCCGGTGTGCCCACCTTCGACAGAGCGCTGATCGACGGGTTCGCGGCGCTGGTGAGGGAGCGCGGCCGGGAGCCGGTCGCCGACGTGGGGAGCGGGCCCGGGACCGTCACGGCGCGGATGCACGGGCTGGGGGTGCCCGTCTTCGGGGTGGACGTGTCGCCGGGGATGGTGGCGCTCGCCCGGCGGAACCATCCCGCGCTGCGCTTCCACGTCGGGTCGATGACGTCCCTGGACCTGCCGGACGCGACGCTCGGCGGGGTCCTCGCCCTCTACTCGGTCATCCATGTGCCCGACGAGGCGCTGGCGGGCGTCTTCGCGGAGTTCCGGCGGGTGCTGGTGCCCGGGGGGTATCTGCTGCTGGCCTTCCAGCTCGGCGACGGCGAGCGGACCACGCATCTGCATCTCGCGGAGCGGTTCGGTCACCCCGTCTCGCTCGACTACTACCTGCGCTCCCCCGAGCCGGTCACGGCCCTGCTGGCCGAGGCGGGCCTGGCCCTGCACTCCACGGTGGTCCGCGAACCGGAGGGCGAGGAGAAGCGCGGGCGCGTCTTCGTCCTGGCCCGCAGGGCGGGCCGGGACTGACCGGCGGTACCGGACCGGGACCGGCCCGCCGCACCCGGGGCCGGTGTCCGGTGTACCGGTGCGCGGGTACGCGGGTGCTCTAGACGATCACCGCGGCCAGCCGGTGGACGTCCTTCGCCGTGCCGGTGACCCCGGAGAGGAAGCCCTGGGCGCGGGGGGAGGCGTGGTCGGTGAGCCAGGCGGGGTCGATGTCGCAGACGGCGACCTTGACCTCGGTGCCGGCGAGGGCGAGGGGCAGGGTGTGGACGACCGTGGAGGGGAAGCTGAGGATGGTCCGGCCGATCGGGCCGCGCCGGGCGATCAGCTCCAGCGGGAGGTCCGGGCGGACGATCTCCAGGCCCGTCTCGGTCGCCAGCCGGTGCAGCTTGTCGGTGCTCTCGCGGCGGTGCGCGAAGTAGCGGGTCGTGCCGTGTGCCTTGGCCAGGGTGCGGACGGCCTCCAGATAGCGGTCGCCGTCCACGACGCCCGTCTCCACCAGCGAGGTGCCCACCATGTCCGCGCTCCTGGTGATGCGCGGCGGGCCGAAGCGGGCGCGGGTCCAGGTGAAGGCGTTGGACGTGTGGGTGACCCCGTCCGGCAGCTCCGCCATCGGCATCGACGAGAAGATCTCCACGTGCCGGTCCCCGGCCGGGGTCAGCCGGCGCCGGGCCACCGAGGAGACCGGGGCGAAGACCAGGTCGCGCGGGCCGGGACGGCCGCCCTTGCGGTGCCAGCGGACGAAGCGTTCACCGCCCGCCAGCTGGGCCACGAACTCCATCGTGGCGGTGCCGTCGTCCACCACGACCAGGTCACGGGCGCGGGTGATCGTCAGCAGCAGCTGCACATAGCGGGAGAACGGGTCGCCGAGGACGATCCGTTCGGCCCGGCGGAGCCTGCCCGCGAGGCCGCCGATCGTCTGGAAGGGGGCGGCGGGGCCGCCGCGCGCCTCCTCCCAGCGGACCTCGTGGCCCTCCTCGCGGGCCAGCTCCGCCATCCGGCGGAGCTGACCGCGGGTCATGGGGTCCGTCGGGGACAGCACCACGAGGGTGAGCTCCGCGCCGGGCGCCCGGACATGCGCCCACTCCAGCACGTTCAGCAGCTGTACCGGGCTCTCGACGAAGGCGAGAGTGCGGGGGCCGGGGTTCCCGGCGCGGCGGCTCATCGACGTAGGACCGTCCCCTAGGCGATTTCAGGCTCGGTTGGGCGAGGTGGTGTCAGACGCCGACGGGCTCACCGGCCGCCGCGGCGATCTCCGCCTCCGCGACGACGCCGGAGACACGGCGCAGCTTCTTCATCGGGCCGAGCTCGGAGTCGTAGACCTTCTTGACGCCGTCGCCGAGGGAGGCCTCGATGGTGCGGATGTCGCGGACGAGGCGCACGAGGCCCTGCGGCTCGACGGAGGCCGCCTGGTCGGAGCCCCACATCGCGCGGTCCAGGGTGATGTGGCGCTCGACGAAGACAGCGCCGAGGGCGACCGCGGCCAGCGTGGTCTGCAGGCCCGTCTCGTGGCCGGAGTAGCCGATCGGGACGTTCGGGTACTCCTTCTCCAGCGTGTTGATCACACGGAGGTTGAGCTCCTCGGCCTTGGCCGGGTAGGTCGAGGTGGCGTGGCACATGACGATGTTGTCCGAGCCGAGGACCTCGACCGCGTGGCGGATCTGGCGCGGGGTCGACATGCCGGTGGAGAGGATGACGGAGCGGCCGGTGGCGCGCAGGGCGCGCAGCAGCTCGTCGTCGGTCAGGGACGCGGAGGCGACCTTGTGGGCGGGGAGGTCGAACTTCTCCAGGAAGGCGACGGCCTCGGTGTCCCACGGGGAGGCGAACCAGTCGATGTTCTTGCTCTTGCAGTACTCGTCGATCTGGCGGTACTCGTCCTCACCGAACTCCACGCGGTGGCGGTAGTCGATGTAGGTCATGCGGCCCCAGGGGGTGTCGCGCTCGATGTCCCACTGGTCGCGCGGGGTGCAGATCTCGGGGGTGCGCTTCTGGAACTTGACGGCGTCGCAGCCGGCTTCGGCGGCCACGTCGATCAGCTTGAAGGCGTTCTCCAGCTCACCGTTGTGGTTGATGCCGATCTCGCCGCAGATGTAGACGGGCCTGCCGGGACCGACCTCGCGGGAACCGAACTGACGCAGACGGGAGTTGGTGCTCATGGCTGAACTGTCCTTACTTTTCGAGGGAGTCGAGAGAGGGGCCGAGGATCCAGCTGGCGATCTCTCGGATCGCGCCGTCGCCACCGGGGACGGTGGTGACCGCACGGGCGGCGCCGCGTACCACGTCGTGGGCGCTCGCGACCGCCACGGGCCAGCCCACGAGGGCGAAGCACGGGAGGTCGTTGACGTCGTTGCCGACGTAGAGCACGCGCTCGGGCGCGATGCCCTGCTCCTCGCACCACTGCTTGAGTGCGAGGTCCTTCCGGTCGATGCCGTGCAGAACCGGGATCTTGAGTTTCCGGGCCCGGGCGGCGACGACCGGGTTCTGCTCCGTGGAGAGGATCAGCATCTTCAGCGCGCTCTTGCGCAGCGCGGCGATGCCCAGTCCGTCCCCGCGGTGCACGGAGACGAACTCCTTTCCATCGGCGTCGATCAGCACCCGGTCGTCGGTCTGGGTGCCGTCGAAGTCCAGTACGACCGCGTCGATGTCGTCGGCGGTCGGCAGCGAACCGGGGAGGTCCGCGTCGAAGAGGGGGGCCAGCGCGCGGGCGCGGGCCAGGTCGTGCGGGTCGTCGATCTCCAGGACACGCGCGGGGTCGGTGCGGACCAGTTCGGTGCGGCCGAAGAAGCGGTGCCGGCTCTCGCGGAAGCCCGCCGCGTCCATGGCGTAGGCGGCGCCGGTCTCCAGGAAGTCCTGGGGGCGGTCCTGGCGGCGGGGGCGGTACGCCTTGTCGTGGTTGACGCCGGAACCGCCGCCGTCGGCGGGCTCGGCGGTGTGCTCGGCGTCGCGCCAGACGAACCCGTGGAAGGGGGCGACGGTGACGGCCGTGTCGGCGCCGTTCTCGACGATCGCGGCGGCGACGCCGTCGATGTCCTCACGGACCAGGAACGGGCTGGTGCACTGCACGAACACGATCACGTCGACGGACGCCCCGTGCAGCGCCTCGTGGGCGTCGACGGCGTGCAGGACGGCGGCCTCCGAGGTCGCCGTGTCACCGGCGATCGCGGCGGGGCGCAGCACAACCTCGGCGCCGGCCTGCCGGGCGGCGGCGGCGATGGCCTGGTCGTCGGTGGAGACGACCACGTCCGTCACCAGCCGGGTGGCCCGGCACTCGCGCACGGCCCGGGCGACCAGCGGTACGCCGCCCACGGGGGCGAGGTTCTTCGCGGGCACGCCCTTGGAGCCGCCGCGCGCGGGAATCACCGCGAGCACGCGGCGCACCGTTGCGCCTGGGCCCGCTTGCGGGTGGGACATGGGGTCTGCTCCTTGGGATGAGGTCGTGCGGCTCACAGCTCGCCCATCCGCCGGATCACGGGCGCCACGCGCTGCACGCCGTGCCGGTAGGCGCCCCGCGCGGCCCGGCGCACGATCTGCCGGACCGGTCCGGGTGCCTTGTCGGCGGCGGGGGCGCCGGGCAGCGGGCTGCCGTCCGGGCCGAGGTGGTGGCGGGCGAGGATGCCGGGCAGATAGCCGGGCGCGGTCTCGGGTGTGTAGTACGGGGTCAGCGGGGCGAGGTCGCCGGCGAGGAGCTTGGTGATCCGCTCGCGGGCCGCGTCGAAGGCGCTCTCGTAGGCGCCGTCGGCGGCCATGACGCCCTGCCGGGCGACCCACTCGGGGTCCGGCACGGGCCGGTGTCCGGCGTCGAGCTGGTCCCAGGAGGCGAGGCAGCCGGAGCCCACGAAGTGGTGGTTGCCGAGGACCTCCCGGATGCCCAGGTCGGTCAGCACGGCGGTCGGCACCCTGCGGTGCAGCGACTCCAGGGCGGCCGTGGAGCTGATGGTGACCAGCAGGTCGGTCCGGTCCAGGACCTCGCCCATGTTCCCGTACACGAGGCGGAAGTTGGGCGGCGGATCGAGCTTGTGGACCAGCTTCTGGTACGGCTGCTCCTCGATGTGCGTGGTGTGCTCGCCGGGCTTGGAGCGCAGCTTCAGCAGCACCTCGCGCCCGGGGTGCAGCCGGGCGTGCCCGATGAGCCGGTTCAGCAGGTACGTCCGGTCCTCGCGGCTGTCGGGGACGGACGGCTGGACGGCGAAGACGACCGTGTACGGGTCGTGCTCCCCGGCGTAGGGCGCGCCGCCGAGGAACGGCAGCGCGACCTCCGTGACCGCGGAGGCGTCCGCGCCGACCCCTTCGTACACGGCGCGGAACCGCTCCGCGTCCTGGCGGGAGTTGGCGAGGACCAGGTCGGCCCCGTGGCGCAGCAGCAGGCCGTCTGCGAGCTTCTCGTAGACGACGCCGACGTAGCCGGTGACGACGACGGGGCGCTTCCCGCGGCCCGCCCAGAGCCGGTCGAGGCCGTGCAGCATCGCCTGGACGCCGCCGCCGACGAGGGCGAGGACGACGATGTCGTAGGTGTCCTCGGCCATCGCCCGCAGGAACTCCACGGACGTGACCTCGCGCAGCGACTCCGCCTCCACGCCGACCTCGGCGAGCTGGCGCGCGGTGGGCGTGGCGCGTCCGCGCAGGAGGAAACCGCTCAGGGCGAGGGGCCCTTGCGCTTCCTGGCGGGGGGCGATGCGATGGGCGGTGAGCGCACCCCATTTCCAGCGGGTGTCGGAGTCCGCGAGAACCGCGATGCGCATCGGCGTCGTTGTACTTGCTGGCGTACTTGCTGGCACGTCCAAGACGCTAGGAAGCGAATTCGAGGTGCGGCCCAACCTCGAATCAACGAAAAGTTAACAACAGACCACCGAGAGCCGAACTGGCCCGCGGGCAACAGGGAAGTACAAGGGATGCACCGTTCCGACACATTGAGTTCACCCTCCGTACCATCACTGTCAAGTTCCGCTGTCGGGCGCCCTTCTAGGGTTTCGCAGGTGCCAAAGCTTTCCGTGATCGTGCCGTTCTACAACGTGCAGCAATATGCGCCGGAGACTCTGCGAAGTCTGCGGCTCAACGCCCGCGACGACTTCGAGTTCATCCTCGTCGACGACAAATCGAAAGACGAAACACCAGCCATTCTCGAACAGGCGGCCGAGACCCTTTCGGACGTCGCGCGGGTGAAGTTCATCCGTCATGAGGAGAACGGCGGGCTCGCCACCGCGCGCAACACCGGACTGGACGCGGCGACCGGCGAGTACCTCACCTTCCTCGACGGGGACGACTGGCTCGCGCCGGGCTACTTCGCCGAACTGGTGGCCGCCATCGAAGGGCTGGGCTGCGACTTCATCCGTACCGACCATGTCCAGGCCACGGCCCGCGCGCGTTCGCTGCACCGGGCGCCGGTGGGGCTGCGCGACACGGTGCTGAACCCGCGCGAGGCGATCCTGCCCGCCGACCGGACGACGTCCGTGGACTACGCGTACGCCTGGGCGGGCGCGTACCACCGCAGGCTGCTCGACAAGGGGCTGCTGCACTTCACGGACGGTCTGCGCACCGCGGAGGACCGGCCGTGGATCTGGAAGCTGCACCGGGAGGCGGAGTCGTTCGCCGTGGTCGGCCTGCTGGGCGTGTTCTACCGCCGCGGGGTCGCCTCCTCCCTCACCCAGATCGGCGACGCCCGCCAGCTGGACTTCATCCGCGCCTTCGACCAGGTCGTCGAGGACACCTCGCGGGACGCGGACGCCGACCGGCTGCTGCCCAAGGCCGTGCGGACGTACTGCGCGATCATCGCCCACCATCTGTCCGACGAGGCCAAGTGGGAGCCGGCCGTGGCCAAGGAGCTGCGGACGAGGAGCGCGGCGGCCATAAAGCGGATGCCGCAGGACATGCTCGGCGACGTACTCGACACGATGGACCTGCACCGCTCCGCCAGGCTGCGACGGCTGCGGCGCCGGGTCACCACAGTGAAGGCGGTCGCCTGATGCCCCGCGGGACCACGCAGATCTTCTGCGCCTCGACGCTGTACGGGGTGGCCACCCTCGCCGCCGCGATCGACTCCGATCTCTTCGAGGAGACGGAGCGCCGGGTGCTGCTGGTGTTCAACAACTCGGCGACGCCGGAGACGACTTTGGCGCTCGACGAGATGCCGGGCTTCGAGCCGCTGCGCGACCATTTCGACGCGGTGCTGTCCTGGAACGAGGCGATCCGGCCCTTCCACCCGGGCGCCTGGACGCCGCGCGCGGACGACGTCCCGCTCTTCGAGCGCTATCTGCGGCTGCTGTGGGATCTGGGCGACGACCGGGTGGAGCTGGTCCTGGAGTCCATCCAGGTCACCCCGGCGCTGACCGTGGCCCAGCTGTTCACCGGCGCCCCGGTGCACGTCTACGCCGACGGGCTGATGTCGTACGGCCCGACCCGCAACAAGCTCGACCCGCTGGTCGGCACGCGGGTGCGCAGGCTGCTGCATCTGGACCTGGTGCCGGGCCTCACGCCGCTGCTGCTCACGGAGTTCGACGTGCCGGGGCAGGTCGTGCCGACGGGCGCGTTCCTGAAGGTGATGAGCGAACTCGCCGAGTCGGTGGGTGAGCTGCCGGTGCTGCCGGACGGCTCGGCGCTGCTGCTGGGCCAGTACCTGTCCGCGCTGAACATCCTCTCCGTGCGGGAGGAGGAGGACCTGCACGTGCGGATGATGCGCGGGGCGGTCGAACGCGGGCACCGCAGTGTGGTGTTCAAGCCGCACCCCACCGCGCCCGCGCGGTTCAGCCGGGCGCTGGAGACCGAGGCCGTCGAGCTCGGCGTGGACCTGCTCGTCCTGGACACGCCCGTTCTGGCCGAGGTGCTGTTCGAGAAGTCCCGCCCCGCTCTGGTCGTGGGCTGCTTCTCCACGGCGCTGTTCACGGCGTCCGCGTTCTACGGCCTGCCCGTCGCCCGGATCGGCACGGAGCCGCTCCTGGACCGGCTCACGCCGTACCAGAACAGCAACCGGGTGCCGGCGGTGCTGGCCGACGCGGTGCTGCCGGACCTGGAGGGGCGCGCGGGCGAGGACCCGCTGCCCGGCGACGAGCTGAACGGTCTGGTCACGGCGGTCGGGTTCACCATGCAGGACCGGATCTACCCGGCGCTGCGCGGTGCGGCGGAGAGGTACCTCTCCCAGCGGCTCCGCCCGCGCACCCAGCGGTACTTCAAGAAGAAGCGCCTGACGTCGCTGGGGCTGCCCGGGGGCATTCCGGAGCGCCTGTCGTTCCTCCCCCACAACGCCACGGCCCGCCGGGTGGTCCGCCGGGCCCGCGCCCTGAAGCGGGCCGTGAAGCGCTGACGGAGCGGTCGGCCCGCACGGAGCGGGCACCCTGCCCCGTCCCCGCGCGCCGGGGGCGGGGCAGTGCCGTCCACCGGCCGGGCGCGGGTGAACGGACAAAGAACGCGAGCGGAATTACCGGCCTACCGGAAAAGTAATTCGAGCAGTATCCGGGGCTGATGGATTCCGGTCGGCTCTCACCTTTCACAAAGCTGCGACATGGCCGGTTCGCAGCCCTACCATCGCGGGATGCGTACCTCCCAGCTTGAAGAATCCAATGCCCGGACGCTGGCTCACGCACCAACTGTCCGACCGGTTTCCACGGGCGACATCATCCGCACGCATCGCAAGAAATTCCCTTACCGGGGTCTCGTCGAGATCGACTCCCCGTACTGTCCGCCGTTCGTGATGTTCTGCGTCAACGACGAGGCGGTGGCCCTCGACACGGTGTGGAACGGGCGGTTCGGGTACGAGCCCGGCAGCCTGTCCACCTGGGCCCGGCTGGCCGCGAAGAGCGCGACGATAGCCGACGTCGGCGCGCACGTCGGCTACTTCTCGATGATCGCCGCGCTGGCCAGTCCGAAGGCCAGGGTCCATGCCTTCGAGCCGGTGGACGAGATACACGCCCGGCTGGCGGTGAACCTGCGGATGAACAACGTCCAGAACGTCAAGCGCTTCCAGGCGGGGGTGTCCGCCGCGGCCGGCTGGGCGGAGATCAGCGTCCGTTTCGCGGGCAATCTGCTCTCGACCGGCTCGTCACTGGAACACGGCGCGGACGACGCCCAGTTGAAGCGGATCCAGCTGCTGGCCCTGGACGACGTGTTCGCCGGCGGCAAGCTGGACCTGATCAAGATCGACGTGGAGGGCCACGAGATGTCGGTCCTCCAGGGCGCGCGCCAGGTCCTCAAGCGCGACCGCCCCACGGTGATGCTGGAGGCGCTGGTGGGCGCCCCGCTGGATCCCCTGCTCGCCGAGTTCGAACCCCTGGGCTACGACGCCCACTGGGTGGCCGAGGCCGACGGCGAACTGATCCCGTCGTACGCCCCGCGCCCGCGCGGGACACGGAACCTGCTGTTCACGCCGCACACGCAGGCGTGAACGGGTGAGCAGGTGAGCGGGTGGGCCCCTCGTGACGGCGAGGGGCCCACCCGGCCGGATAGCCCGGCCTGTCACCCGGCGGCTCAACTGCCCAGGATCACCCGCAGATCGGCCGCGTTCGCCTCGGTGGCCTTCCAGAGTTCCTGCTGCCTGCCGTGCACGTCGGCGACGGTCTTGGCGTGGTCGGACAGGAGGTCCGTGGCGCGTTCGACCAGACGGGCGGCGAGGTGGCGGTCGTGCACGGAGACACCCCATTCGGGGCGCTCGATGTCACGGAGGAAGTACGCCATCTTCGGGTGCGAGATGAGGCTGATGATGGGCGTGCCGACACCGAACGGGATCATGCCCGCGTGGCCGCGCATGCCGATGACCAGCTTGGTGCGGGCGTAGAGGTCGCGGATCTCGTCGTTGTCGAAGTCGTACATCGGGATGACCGGCAGCGACACCCCGTGCTCGCGGCGCAGGTCGAAGGCGATCTTCTCGTCGTCGAGGGAGTGCGCCACGCACTGCACCTCGGCGAGCGAGCCGAGGTCCCGGACGGCCTGGGCCATCTGGGCGAGGAAGTAGCCGTAGTCGTGGCCGAAGCGCAGCCCCGCCCGGTCGTACGCGGCGTTGACGAGGATGGTGTCGTCGCGCCGGACCGGGTCCTGCCAGCCGTCGACCAGCTGGCGCATGACCGTGGTCGGGCAGGGCTGGAAGCGGACCTTGTCGTGCAGCCGCGCCGGGATCATCGCCCGGACCTTCTCGATCGAGCCGTGGTTGCGCAGCCCGAAGAAGGCCGACCTCTCGACGAGTTGGAGCAGCGACTCGCGGAAGCGGTTGGCCCGGTAGGACTGTCCGTCGAAGGCGTTGAAGCCGACGGCGAAGACCGCGATGGGCACGTCGATGCGGTTCAGCAGGGCGTCCGGGACGTTCCACTGCCAGGCGCTGTTGCCGTTGGGCATGGTGTCCGGGATGAACAGCCCGCCGCCGCCGATGACCAGCCCGCGCCGGGAGTTGACCCGCTCCAGCGCCGCCTCGTCGAAGAGCCGGTGGGCGTGGACGGAGTGCCAGCGGCGTGAGGTGATGTCGGAGCCGAAGGCGAGCCGCACGGTCTCCGGGAGGAGCTTGTCGCCGGCGTTGCCCTGGCGGTCCATGTAGAAGGCGACGTGGGCGAGCTGCTCCCCGGGGCTGCCCTGTTCCTGTGCGGGGACGGCGGCGGCGCGCTGCGTCCACAGCCGGCTGGGCCGGTGGGTGGGGTCGACGGTGATGCCGGCCGTGGCGTACCGCAGGGCCTCGGTGTCGTCGCCGTGCACCCACGCCATCTGGGCGAGCCGGGAGTAGGCGGTGGCGGCCCGGTTGGGGGCGGCGGTCGCCAGCAGCAGCCGGGCCTTGGCCTCCTCGTAGCGGGAGACGCTCATCAGGGCGTGGCCGAGCACCTCGTGCGGCCAGGCCTCGTCGAGCGGGATGCGCACGCCGGAGAGGATGTCGACGGCGTCCTGGTAGTCGCCGTTCGCGATGTGCGCGGCGGCGACCTTGCGGGCGACCTCGACGTCGCCGGTGCGCCGCACGTGCGGGGTGCCGAAGTGGACGACCAGGTCGTGGTGGAGGCCGCCCGGGCGCTCCAGGTACGCGGCGTGGAAGTCGGCGTCCGACAGCTCGTACTCGCGCCACTTCTCCTCGGCCAGGCTGTACCCGGCCTCGCCGCCCTGCCACGGCTTGTGGCGGCCGGTGAAGTGCAGGATCGCGGTGTCCTCGGGGACGGGCAGGTCGCCGGAGAGCCGCCGCTTGACGAAGTTGTAGCGCGGGTCCAGACGCACGAAGTCACCGTCGAGGACGGCGTTGAGGATGCCCTGGTCGTGCTTGTCGAGCTCGTAGTCGCCGGAGCGTCCGCACCGGTCGATCCGGGCGCAGAACTCGTCGCTCAGGTACTCCCGCTGGATGACCAGCAGACCGGAGTTGAGCTTGTGCTGCCCGTAGAAGAACTGCGGTACGGCCGCGAGTCCCTCGCGGAGCTGGAGGAGTTCGCCGAGATCGCCCAGGACCACCATGTCGGTGTCGAGGGTGATGACCGTGTCGTAGGCGCGCAGGCGGAAGACGTCGAGGATGAAGTACGCCTTGCGGACCAGGTAGTTGTCCTGGTCGCCCTTCTTGTAGGCGTCGTAGTGCGTGTCGTCGACCCGCTGGAGGACGATCCTCGGGTGCAGGGCGCGGATCCTGGCGATCGACCCGGGGCGCAGGTCGTCGTAGAGGACGACGAAGTCCTCGCACACGCCCGGGTTGGACAGGGCGAGGCTTCTGAGGAGGGTCAGGAAGCCGGGGAGGTAGTTCTCGTCCACGTAGGACGCGAAGGCGATGCGGCGCTTGCCGGTCAGGGCGTGGGCGTCGGTGACGGGGGCCGCGGGCAGGGTGGTCGTGGTCATCGCAGGGATATCCTCATGTCGGTGACGCTCTGGGCCCGCTGCATGACCCAGTCCTTCTCGCTGGTGTACTCGTGGACGGACGTGATGGCGAGCTTCATCGCCTCCTGGACCCGGTAGGCGCCGCTCTCGTAGAAGTCGAAGCCGATCAGGTCGAGCGTGGGGCTGACGTCCAGGAAGTCCAGCAGCCACAGCATGTTGAAGCCGGTCGTGGGGATGCCCGACCAGGCCTCGGTGGAGACCCTGCCGATGTTGCGCAGGGGCCAGCGCAGCGACTCGTCGCCGAGGTAGGTCTGCGCGCCGGGCACCAGGCGGTTGCGCAGCGAGTACTTCCAGTCGTTGGAGAGCCCGCCGAACACCAGCCGGGTGGTGACCTGCTGGTCCCAGTTGAAGCCGTGCTTGTGGATGGTGGCGTGGATGTCGGTCCTGCTGCCCGTGTGCCGCGGGTCGATGCGGTACGAGTTGAACCGTACGACGAGGTCGTAGCCGTCGATCTCGGCGCCCATCGAACTGGCGCCGACACGGCCGGAGTTGGCGATCAGGCAGATCGACTTCCCGGCGATCAGGTTGCGGAACTCGCCGAGGCTGACCCACTGCACCCCGCCGACGGTCGGGTCGGCGACCGGGCCGCGCATCCGGCCCCGGCGCTGCTCGGCGTAGAGCGCGAGGGCCTCGGTGAGGGCGGCGAGGTCGGTGGACTCGGCGGACCTCAGGTCCAGGTACTGGGTGAGGAGTTCCTGCCGTTCGGCGACCGGGGCGTTCTCGGCGCCGAGGCTCAGGAGCGCTCCCACGAGGCGGGGTTCGGCCTCGGTCCAGTCGCCCCTGGCCTGCGCGGTGAGCCCCTCGGCCCATACGTCGGTGGCGGGGCGGCGGGCGAACTCCTCGGCGCGCGGGGCCTGTCGCCGCAGCAGGGCGAGCAGTTCGCGCTCCTTGCCGGCGGCGAGGCGGAGCCCGGCGATCTTGGCGCGGACGCCGAACCCGTCGTCGTCGGTGAGGCCGAGGTAGCGCTCGTACGCCTCGACGGCCTCGTCCTCCTCGCCGAGCGCCTCCAGGAGGCGGGCGCGCAGCCGCCAGCCGGCGCGGGAGTTCTTGCGCTGGGCGAGGACGGTGTCGCTGATGACCAGGGCGAGGTTCAGCTCGTCGTCGTAGCCGCACTCCAGCGCCTTGTTGGCGACGGCGAGGAGCGCGTCGAGGAGTTCGCCCGGGATCACGGGGGCCGGGGTGGCGGCGCCCTTGACGGCCCGCTTGAGCAGGGCGGTGGCGCCGCCGGCCGGCGCGGGCGCGGCACCGGAGGTGCTCGTCATGCCCCAGGCGACCAGGAGTTTGCGCAGTTGTTCGGCGAGTTCGACGCGGCGGCGGTCGATGCTGCCGACGACCTTCCCGCTGTGCACTGCACAGGCGCGGAGGCACTCGTCCAGTTCCCCTCCACGCGCGCGTGCACGCCTCTTCTGGACCGTCGTCATGGCACTCCCGTTTTTTCTTACCGATTCCGAGCTGCACTCGGGGTTTACGTCTACGTAGGGGGATTCCGAGGAAATTTAGGAATCCAAAACGACAGACAGGTGAACTCGCGGAAGCCGGGCGGCCAATCGTTGGGTCGCCGACCAGAACAAGCCTGTGAATCGGACTAACGTGCCTGTGTACGCCCATAGGAAGCGCCGGGAACGCCGGAAGCACGAGGGGATTCACGTGACCACGACGACCGTCCGGCTGGGGACGACCGACACACCCCGGCGGCCGGAACGGGCGGCCCCTCGGAAGGACCGGCTGCGCGCCCTCGACGGGCTGCGCCTGGTGGCGGCGCTGATGGTGGCCTGCTATCACTACGGCGGCCGGGGCGGCGATGTCACCGCGGCCTGGGGCGGCTCCCCCAAGGACCAGTTCCCGACGCTGCAGACCTTTTTCTCGTACGGCTGTCTCGGTGTCCAGGTCTTCTTCGTGATCAGCGGATTCGTGATCTGCATGAGCGGCTGGGGGCGCCCGCTGACATCGTTCTTCGCGTCCCGGGCCTCGCGGCTGCTGCCCGCGTACTGGTTCGCGGTGGTGCTGGTCACCGCCGTGTTCGCGCTGCCGATGGTCGCCTACAAGGCGGTCTCGCCGAGCGACGCCCTGGTGAACATGACGATGCTTCAGCAGCCGCTCGGCGTGGACCGGGTGCTCGGGGTGTGCTGGACGCTCTGGGCCGAGGTGCGCTTCTACGCGCTGTTCGCGCTCTGTGTCGTCCTGCCCGGGGCCACCCGCCGCCGGGTGATCATGTTCTGCGCGTGCTGGACCCTCGCCTCGGTGTTCGCGGTCGCCTCCGAGGAGCCGCTGCTCGACCTGGTGCTGATGCCGGAGTACGCCCCGTTCTTCATCGGCGGCGTGGGCCTCTACCTCGTCCACCGCGACCGGCGGGACGTCCACGGGTGGGGGATCGTCGCGGTGAGCTTCCTGATCGGTCAGCACATCGCGGTGAGCAACCTGTGGAACAACGACCCGGACGCCTTCGCGCACCGCACCGCGTTCGGCGTCATCGGCGTCGTCGCGTTCGGTTTCGTCGCCGTCGCCGCGATCGCGCTGGGCCTGCTCAACTGGGCGAACTGGCGCTGGCTGACGGTCGCGGGCGCCCTGACATACCCGTTCTACCTGGTCCACGAGCATCTGGGCTGGGTGGTCATCCACGCCCTGCACATCGGGCTCGGGCTGCCGTCGGCGGAGACCTTCGCGCTGACCGTGGCGGGGATGCTGCTGCTGGCCTGGCTGATGAACCGTTACATCGAGAAGCCTCTGACCCCGAAACTCCGTTCGGCTCTGACCAAGGGTCGTTGAGACGCGGCGAGCTGTTCACCTGACGTTCCGCCGGTGGTCGGTTCGTCCTGGTCCCTGTGAGCAGGATTACCCCCCATGGACAACCCACAGGAGACTCACACCCACCCCGGCGAGCTCACGGACGTCCCCGGCTGGTTCCCGCCGCTCGACCAGGTGCTCTTCACCTGGTTCCTGGAGCGGCAGGAGAACCTGGGCCGCACGGGCGACCTGCTGGAACTCGGCGCGTACATGGGCAAGAGCGCGATCCTGCTCGGCCGGCACCTGCGCGCGGGCGAGCGGTTCACGGTCTGCGACCTGTTCGGCGGCGAGGCACCCGACGGGGCCAACAGGGCGGAGACGGCGAAGTCGTACGCCTCGCTGACCCGGCAGGCCTTCGAGCGCAACTACCTCTCCTTCCACGACGAGCTGCCCCGGGTCGTCGAGGCCCCCAGCTCCGTCGTCTCCACCGAGGTGGACGCCGGCTCCTGCCGCTTCGTGCACATCGACGCGTCGCATCTGTACGCGCACGTCCGCGACGACATCGGGGCCGCCCGCGACATCCTCCAGCCGGACGGGATCGTCGTCCTGGACGACTTCCGCTCCGAGCACACCCCCGGCGTCTCCGTGGCCACCTGGGAGGCGGTCCTGAACCGGGGGCTGCGCCCGGTCTGTCTCAGCACCCAGAAGCTGTACGGCACCTGGGGCGACCCCACGGCCGTGCAGGAGGAGCTCCTCACCGCGCTGCGGGCCCGCGGCGACGTGGGTCTGAGCGTGCAGGACGCCGCGGGGCACCGGCTGGTCAGGACCCGGGCCCGGGGCATGAAGACGCCGGAGTTCCCCCGCTCACGCCACTACCGGGCCCCGGAACCGACGCCCGTCCCCGCTCCCCGCCCGCCCCGCCGCTCCCGGGGCCGCCGCCTCGCCCTGGACCTGCTGCCCCCGATCGTGACCCGGGCGGTACGGCGGGCCCGGACGAGCTAGGGCCTGCCCGGCGGGCCGTGCGGCGCACGCGGGGGTCCGTCCGGAACGCGTTCCTCCCCCACGGCCCCGAAGGCGTGGGGCGCGCTAGCCGCGGCGGTACCGCGTCTCGACGCCCGCGATCGCCAGGGCCAGGCCCTCCTCGAAGTGGTGGTCGTAGTCCTCGAAGATCTCCGCGCCCGCCGCGGCCGACAGGGGGAAGTCGGCCATCAGGCGGGCGCGTTCGGCGATGTCGTAGCCCTCGCGCCGCTCGCCCGGCAGCGGGAGGACGCCCTGTTCCTCGGTGACGAAGCCGAGGGTGTAGAAGTACGTCGTCGAGGTGGCGCGGACCGCTTCGGCGAGGGTGAACCCGGCGGCCGTGAACAGCCGCAGGTTGTCCTCCATCGCCTCGACGTGCACGAGGCTCGTGAAGCGGGTGCCGCTGAAGACCTTGGCGCCGTCGCGGTAGCCGAGCAGGGCCGCGCGCAGTCCGCGGTTGGCCTTGAGCAGCCGTTCCTGCCAGGTGTCGGCGGGGTCGAGCGGCGTGCCGGCCGTCATCCGCCGGTACATCTCGGTCGCCATCTCGTCCAGCAACGCCTGCTTGTCCTTGAAGTGCCAGTAGAGCGCGGGCGCCTTCACGTCCAGTTCGCGGGCGATGGCCCGCAGGGTCAGCCCGTCGAGGCCCACCTCGTTCAGCAGCCTCAGGGCGGTGTCCGCGACCCGGGCGCGGTCGAGGGGGGCGCGTTTCTCCGTACTCACGCTTGACAGCTTAACAGCGTTAAGGGCAGCCTTGCGGGCAACGGAACTTAACAACGTTAAGGAGAACGATCATGGACGTCCTGATCGTGGGGGCCGGCCCGACCGGTCTGGCCCTCGGCATCGACCTCGCCCGGCGCGGCGTGGACGCGCTGGTCGTGGAGAAGGCGCCGAGGCTGTTCCCCGGCTCGCGCGGCAAGGGGCTCCAGCCCCGCACCATGGAGGTCTTCGACGACCTCGGCGTCCTCGACGCCATCCACGCGGCCGGCGGCGACTACCCGGTGGGCATGGTCTGGCAGGACGGCGAACGCGTCGGCGAGCACCACATGTTCGACCCGGCCGAGCCCAGCGAGGACGCGCCGTACAACCGGCCGTGGATGGTGCCGCAGTGGCGCACCCAGGAGATCCTGCGCGACCGCCTGGAGGAACTGGGCGGCCGGATCGCCTTCGACCGCGAGGTGACGGGCCTGACGCAGGACGACGACGGCGTGGACGTCACCTTCGCCGACGGCTCCGGCCTGCGCGCCCGGTACGTCGTCGCCGCCGACGGCGGACGCTCGGCGCTGCGGCGCGCGCTGGGCGTCGCCATGACCGGCGAGACCGTCGACCCGCACCCGACGCTGGTCGCCGACGTCCGCATCACCGGCCTGGACCGCGACAACTGGCACCTCTTCCCGCCGCGCGAGGGCTCCGACGGCCTCCTGGCCCTCTGCCCCCTCGCGGGCACCGAGGACTTCCAGGTCATGGCCCGGTTCCCCGAGGGCACGAGCGTGGACCTCTCCCTGGACGGCGTCCGCAAGGTCGTCGCCGCCCGCTCCCACCTGGCCCCCGAGGACCTCACCGAAGTGCGCTGGGCCTCCGACTTCCGCCCCCGCGCCGCCCTCGCGGACCGCTTCCGCGTCGGCCGCGTCCTCCTCGCCGGGGACGCCGCCCACATCCACTCACCGGCGGGCGGACAGGGCCTCAACACCAGCGTCCAGGACGCCTACAACCTGGGCTGGAAGCTCGACGCGGTCCTGACCGGGGGCGCGCCCGCCACCCTGCTCCACACCTACGAGGAGGAGCGGCGCCCCGTCGCCGCCGAGATGCTGGGCCTGTCCACCAGCGTCCACCGCGGCGAGACCCGGCGCGGCGACGCGACCCGTCAGCTCGGCCTCGGCTACCGCGGCTCGTCCCTCACCGAGGAGACCCGCCCGGCCCCGGGCCCGGTCCGGGCGGGCGACCGCGCACCGGACGGCACGCTGGGCGGCGTACGGCTCTTCGACGCCTTCCGGGGGCCGCACTGGACGCTCCTGGCCGTCGCCGCCGAGGCACCGGCGGACACGCCCTTCCCCGTCGTGCGCGGCGAGGAGCAGACGTCGTACGGGCCGGGCCTGTTCCTGGTGCGGCCGGACGGTTACGTGGGCTGGGCGGGCGCGACGGCCGACGGCCTCGCGGAGTACGCCCGGCGCCTCGCCCTGTGACCGGTTGTCACACGCCGCTCGCCAGCGACAGCTTCACCGCGAACCCGAGGAACAGCGCGCCCGCCGCGGAGGTCGCCCCCGCCGACAGCCGCCGGCGGCGCCGGAAGGCCTCCGCGAGCCTCGTCCCGCTGAAGATCAGCGCGGTCAGGTACAGGAAGCTGGCCAGCTGCGCGAAGGCGCCGAGGACGACGAAGGACACCGCCGGGTAGGCGTACCCGGGGTCGACGAACTGCACAAAGAACGTTCCAGACTCAAACTGCCTGTACTGTCGCGCCCATGACCGTCATCAAGACCGCACCCGAGTGGACCGCTGAGGAACTGGCAGAGCTGGCCGACCTGCGGGCGAGGAATGATGCACTACCGGAGGACTCGCCCCGTGGCCTGTTGTCGGTACGCCTGTCCATCCTCACGGAGGACACCACCAGCCCGGCACGTCAGGAACTGGATCTTCGCCGCCACGCCATCCGAGAAGGTGTGCGGGTTGTCGGCGTAGCTAGGGACCTCGGAGTGTCCGCAACCAAGAAAGCCCCTTGGGAGCGGAAGGAACTCGGCGACTGGCTCAACAACCGCATACCCGAGTTCGACTTGATCCTTTTCTGGAAGTTGGACCGATTCATCAGACGCATTTCCGACCTGCACGAGATTATCAAGTGGTGCGAGAGGTTCGGGAAGAATCTGATTTCTCTCAATGACACTCTGGATCTGTCATCTCCGATGGCGCAAGCGATGGTCACTTTCATTGCAGCCGTGGCGGAGATTGAGGCGGCCAACACTAAGACTCGCGTTTCGTCGCATTGGGAGTACACAAAGCAACAGGATCAATGGCGTATCGGTAAGCCGTCGTTTGGCTACAAGACTGCCAGGGTGGGCGGGAAACTCCGCCTAGTGCAGGAACCGAAGCAAGCGCGAGCTGTGCGCTACATGTTTGAGGCCGCAATGCGCGGGGTTCCGGCAAACCACATCTCCAAGGTTCTAGACAGAGCCAATGTTCCTACCTACAGCAACCGGAAATGGAACAATCAGCAGGTCCTCAGGATTCTCAGAAACCCCGCCGTGAAGGGGATTCGCACCGAAGGGGGAACTAAGGCCACCACCTACAAGTCAAAGCCGGTGCTAGACAAGCAGGGCCAGGAAATCAGAGTCACGGATGAACCGATCCTGACTGCCGAAGAATTTGAAAGCGTACAAGCGGCACTTGCCACCCGCTCGAAGAACAAGCGTCACCATGAAAAGAACCGCCGCCCCACCAGATTCCTCGGGGTCATGAAACACCGGTGCGGCAGAAACGTAAACGAAACGAACAGCTACAAGACGCTCTCTACAGGTGAGGTGAAAGAGTACCGGTACCTGCGATGCCCCGATTGCCGGAAGCCGGGATTCGTGACACCGGACCCTGAGCACGTGTACTCGGCCCTAGCACAAGCCGTCTTTGAGGCCCTGGGGGATTTCGAAGTGATCCGACGCGAGTACGCCCGAGGTGACGAAAACAGACGCGAGCGGAAGCGGCTTGAAGAGTCGATCGCCTACTACATGTCTGGGCTGGAGCCTGGCGGAAGGTTCGATAAGGCCGGGTTCATCCGAGAGAAGGCGGAGACCACGCTAGACGCCCTCATGAGTGACTTGACCAAGATCGATCCGGAATCCACAAAGGACAGGTGGGTCTACGAAACAACCGGCATGACCTACAGCCACCACTGGCAGGCCGGTGGGGTGGAAGCCATGGAGAAGGATCTACTGAGCGCCGGAATAACCTTCGAACTCGGGAGGCAGGACGATGGGGAGCTTTTGGGCCAGTTGGTCATCCCGCACGATGTAAAGGAACGGCTGATCAGGATGGAAAACAACTGGAGCTAGCAGCACCGGATTAGCCTACGAAACAAAGATGCCCCCTCCAGAAGGAGGGGGCATCTCTTATGTCAACTCTCGGAAGGGTAGACGACATCGCCAACGACTCTCCGATTACCGTCCTCATCCTCGATCACAGTCACGACACGCATACTCCCCCATTCGGCACTGAGGCCGTTCAACAGGTGACGCCAGCGAGGAAACCTTGCACCCCAACCCCCTGGCGAAGTCAAAGAAGCCGTTTAAACGCTTTCCCTTGATTCCGCCACCCCTACCCCCGTAGAACCTTTTTTCGTGACCACCCCACGAAAGAAGGCTGAACCATGACCTTCCTACGCCAATACGCGGGCACCATCGGGGAGCGCAGAGCGAAGCTCCGTAAGCGTGGCTTCGCCCTTGCGGCCGAAACGGCTCCCCCGGGCGGACAGGCAGCCCTCTGGTATGCCGAGGCGGCTCTGTGTGTACCGCGTAGCGGTGAGGCCGTAGCAAGGCAGATAGCACGCCTCTGCGGCGACGATTCCGAGGTGACCATTCCGTGGCGTTCACTCGCCGAGGCTGTCGGCATCCGCGACCGGGCGGGGAACCTTCGCCGGTACACCGAGCGAGGGGTGATGACCCTAACCGACGCCGGATGGCTGGAAGTTGAGACTGTCGGCAGCAAGCGCGGAGCGAGGACGACGTTCCGCCTACGGGCGGGTGCCCGTTCCCCGGAACACCTCAGGCGAACCAATGACCGGAAGCGGTTCGCCGGGGCGGCCTGAACGGCCCTCGGCGACTTATGGCCTTAGTAAGGCCCCTCTTGGGGCCGTTGGCTGCTCCGCTACGCAGCAATGCCCTGGCCGATCAAGGCCAGGGGAACTTTTGGCCTTAAGAGATGCAGCGCCCTTCTAGGGCGCCGCTTCGTAGCAGATCGCTACCGTTCGCTTCTTGCCCTGGCCGACTGATGAAGGCCAGTCAACAACCTTGCTACGGGCGCCCCGCCGAGGGCGCCCTAACTGTTTCTACTTAGCTGCGCCCCAAAGGGACGCTCTCTTGGAGTAGTTATGCCAATGTCTATGTGTAGCCACTGTAAGCGGCTCGATCCGCTCGACTCCCGCTGTGAGCCGTGCTCTCTGGCCGGGGCCAGGCGAAGGGAGAAGAAGCGGCAGGCCACGCGCCCGTCACCTCGGGAGCGTGGCTACGACTCCGAGTATCGAAGAGCTAGAGCCGCGACCCTCGCGGCTGACCCTGTCTGCTCGATCTGTCGCCGCAGTCCGGCGACTACTGCCGATCACAAAGTTCCGCTCAGCCGAGGCCGGACGAACGACATAGCCAACCTGCGCCCGGCCTGCGGGCCGTGCAACTTCAGCCGAGGCAACAGAGCGGCCTAGAAAGGCCGCCCATTGCCCTCACTGGCCCGAGGTGGTTCAACAGCTTTGCGGCGGCTTGAGGGCCGCTCAGGACCACTCCTGGCCGCTACAGGATTGAAGGATTCCTCTCGCCGCGTGTGCTGCCGATCGTGCGACACCCGCAGAGAGAACGGCTACCGGAAGGGGAAGCGGTACTAGGAAACCCTAGCCCCACTTCTTCAGAAATTCAGGCGACCAGTCAAAGAATATGGGCCACCGGCGCTCTTTCAAGATGTACGGATTCCAGTCGGGTCCGTACCACGGCAGCCTAGCGCAGTCGGGGCAGAAGTTCTCAAAGTCCAGCCTGAGCCACTCCGGTTGAGACTCCAAAAAATCTCCACCATGAAGTTCTTCGTGCTTCCGCGTCAGAGTTCCATCCAGTCGGCACCATCGACACATGATGGAGAACCCATCCGGGTGGCCGCCATTGTCATGCTCATCGCTGAACTTGTCACCCAAGGTTTGGTTGAGCTCATCGGATAGCTTCGTGGCCCGATGCTGATCAAACGCGTGCCCGGCGACTTCAATCAGTGCCATAACTACATCAACGATCATGCTTTGCCCCCCAAACGATCGTTGACAGGGCATTCCCGCACCGAAGATCGATAAACGACTTCGGCCCTATCACTCCCTCAGACTCGCGTGACGTCCTGGTGCCGAAACCGGTAGGGACAGCACGCGGCCCCCAACCGGGGCCGAGAGCACACCAGATGAAGCCTTGACAAGGATTCTGGCTCAGATTCTCGGCTCCCCAAGGGGGAAGGGGGGTTCGAAAGGCTGAACGAAGCCTTTCCCGCACCCGCGCCTTACCCTTCACGCGCATGCGCGGGGGTTAGCCCGAACCCGTGGGACCGATAGCCGGTCCGTAACTCGGCCGAGGCATTCCAAGGGTTGCGCAGTATCGAGCCGAGTAGCGCGTGAGGTTTCGCGCTACCTAACAGTTCTATGAAGGGTGAAAGCTGAACCTCGAAGAGGCATGGGACATGAAGAACACAGTCGAGCTGAAGTGCTGGGCTTGTGAGAAGCCCTTCGATATCGGATACGGTCCTGGCCGGCCACCCCGGTATTGCGGCCCTTCTTGCAAGAATCTAGCGCGCAGAGTTGCGCGCAGAGTCCGCTTCATAGAGCGGATTGAGCGTCAGCGTGCGTCGCACGCTGACGTATCTCCGTAACAAAATTTCAGACTAGCTAGCCGCCCCACCCGAATCAGGGTGATGGGCGGTTTTTTCATGGCCTTTTCCGGCCGCGACCAATGAAGGAACTAAAATGAGTAACTGCTCTCCCCTGCTCAGGGCTCAGGCTAAGGCCGCTCTAGAGAAGCGTGCAAACCTCGTTGCCGAGATGCGCAGCGTGCAGGCCGCCGCGAACCTTTCGGACGCCGAGAAGCGCGAGCGCATCGAGCGTCTCGACGTCGATGTCAACGCCCTTGAGGCCGAGGCCCGAGAAGCTGTAGCGCGCGGCGAGCGAGAGGCCGAGGTTCGATCCCTCACGGGTAACTCTGCGCTATTCGCGCAGACCGGCAATCAGCGACAGGCCGAGGATGAGAATGCGTGGCGTTCCCTCATGCCGTCGCTCAGCGAATACCGTGCGCTTATCGCTGAGGGCACCCCGAGCAGCGGCGGATACACGGTTCCCTCCGGGACGGCATCGAAGTACATCGACGCTCTGAAGGCCAATTCGGCCTTCCTTCGAGGGCTTCCGCCTGAAAGCGTCGTGCCCTTCGATTCGGCCACCTTCTCCGTTCCGCAGCTAGTTTCTTCGACTGGCACTGACTACGTCGACGAGGGTGAAACTATTCCGGAAGGGGAAATGGTCTGGGGAGAGGTCAAGTTTGAGGCGACGAAGATCGGCCGGATTCAGTGGGCTACTGTCGAGATTCTTGAAGACAGTGCGGTCAACCAGCGTAACGCCATTGCGAACAACCTTCTCCGTGACGCTTCCCTGAAGTTCGATGCTGACGCGTTCACCGGTTCGGGGTCGAACCCGGTCAAGGGAGTCCTTTCACAGGGCATCTCTACGACTCTCGGAACGGGCAAGATCACTGTCACCTATGACGACCTGGCGGACGCCGTAGCCCGTATTGAGGCCATGAACGGAACGCCTTCGGTCGTATGGGCTTCCGTTGATATGGCTGCGGCTCTCCGGAAGGAGAAGGCGGCCGGGTCCGGCAACTATCAGGGCGGCTCTCCAGTAGACGCTCCCGCGTCGACTGCATGGGGTCTGCCGATCCTTCCGAGTGCCTTCCTTCCGCCTAAGACTGTTGTCGTGGCTGATGGCTCGCGCATCATGGTTGGTATTCGCCGTAATGCTTCGGTGAAGGTTTCCGAGGATGCTCGCTTCGATTCTGATCAGGTCGGATTCAAGCTGACGATGCGAGTTGCTGGTGTTTCTCTGGCCGAGGCGTCCTCGGCGCAGATTGTAAAGGCTTCCGCTAGCTAGCGGAAAGAGTGACGGGAACGGGTTTGGTCGCCCCGTTCCCGGCACTCTTTTTAGCCTTCTTCAATTACTTAGCATGTGACCGAATTTTCCTCGTGCTCTAGAAGGAATCTCCAGTGAAGACTTTCCTTAACATGGCCGACAAGGCCGCAGTCCTCGGATACGTACGATCCCGCTGCATTATCTGGCCTGCCAGTGAGGGCGGATGCTGGGAGTGGGATTACTCGAAAACGCCTGACGGCTACGGCCGATTCACGGCCGACAAGCGTTCTTACTACGCACACCGGGAGGCTTACAGGGCCTCCGGACGACGAATACCCGAAGGGTGGACTGTCGATCACCTCTGCCAGAATCGGGCCTGCTGTAACCCGGAGCATCTCTCTTCGGTGACCAGGGCCGAGAATACCCGCAGGGCACGTAACACCTACTGGAGCGCGTTCATGCGCTCTCACTTTTCCGCGCAGAACGTAGCTCGGCAAATCGGCGGCTCGGTCATCGAGAAGGATAATGCAGCGTGAAGACCCCGCTTGATGAGATCATGGCGTCGTCCGTTCCCGTTATCGAGACCGGCTGCCGGATTTGGCGTGGGAAGACTTCGACCGAGGGTGAGCCCATTTTTGGGCGTGACCGTGAAACCCTCGTGAAGCGTTACCTTACGGCGAAGAAGTACCGAGGGCCGATGGTTGAGGACACGTTCAGGAACCGATGCGGGAATCGACTCTGCATCACGGTGACCCATCTGGTCTTGCCCGACCGTAGGCCCCACCGAATTTGATCGGTGGGGCCTGGCCGGCCATCTAGGCGAGTGGGGATTCGCCGTCCCTAGAAGGCCGGGGCTCCTTCTCGCGTTGTTGGGATTCTCGTGCGCGCTGCTCGCGGGCTTCGCGCCGTTCCCGACCGAGCTTGATAAGGGTTATGGGCATGACGGGCGGAATGGGGCCTAGCAAGATTGGTCATCCTTTCGGGCACACGAGATGCCGGTAGACGACGAATGGTGCTCCTGACATGCGCTCAACGCTTCCCCGCCGAACCCGCTCTAGCGGCTTGATCGACTTAAGGCAGGCTGGACACATCTCGCCACGGGGAGCGAAGGTGACGTACTCCCATTGGCTTGCGTCCGTGGTGTCCGCCGATGCTGTCGCTCTCATGCTGTGACCTCTCCCCGCGACCTCTCTTCGTCCAGCAATGCTGCCGCGAAGCGCAGCGATCTTCGAGCATTATTTGCGAGGTCAGGTAAAAGATCATGACCGGAACCGAGAGGCCCACTCAGTCAAATGTTCTCTGCACTCGTCCCCGTGCAGGGCATAAGACTCGTACCGCTCGAAGTCATCCCGGTACGCGGTCACGTCTCTGTGATCGCGGAGGATAAGCGCGCCGGTGTGCGTTTCCACCTGCACTAGACGTCGGTCATAAACGGTGAACACGCTCAGCGGTGTCTCATTGACCGGTCCGACTGTCCCGAGAGGGATCACACCGAGCCGTACGTTCGGGATGCGCGATACGGAAATAAGCCGGTCGATTTGCATAGCCATGAGGATGGGTGATGCAAGTGGCCACCGAACGGCTTGTTCGGTGAGCAGGAACGTGAAGAACTTTGAAGGGTCTGTGAGAACCTTTTGACGTTCTATCTTCCTGGCCACTGTTCTGGACATGTCTCCAGGGTTCCGTGCGAGACTCGCCCGCACGTAATCGGGCGTTGCCAGTAGGCCCGTGATCATCGTTGGCAGGAAGAACCGAAACTCTGTGGTCACGGACTCCAGTCCGGCTAGATCATTCTGCTTCTTGTCAATCCCACGGCGGCGAGATGCCCAAAGGTCTTGCCATTCTGTGTTGGCCGTACGGGCGAGGGCCAGTATTTCTGCGGCAAGTGGGCTCCCAGCCCCAATCGCCTCAAGGATCAGCTCTACATCAACAATGGTGGGTGTGAGCTTTCCGCCCTCTATGTTACTGATCTTGGTTTGGCTCATGTTGCACAGGCGAGCGAGCCGAGTCTGAGTCAACCCGGCTCGCTTGCGCTCGTTGCGTAGTGCTTCCGCTAGGCCAGACCGCGACTGATCTAGCGACTCAGGCTCAAATGTCAAGGCCCTTCACGTACTCCTCAAAGGGCACCGACTCAGCCCGCGCGATGCGCTGATATTCGATGAACGGTGCAGGGTCGCCCTCAAAGACCTCGCGGCTGATCTGCGTTCCGTCCGCCTCGTAATTCATGAGCACAACTTCGGACCGGTCGAACAGCCAGAAATCCTGAACTCCCTCAAGAGGGTTGGGGCGATTGGTCACGTCCAAGATCCGGATTTCGTCCCCGGCTACCGCGTGGGCGCCGTAGTACATGAACTCAAACCGCAGGTAGTCCGTTAGCGGCCGGGACACGATATGCACTCGGCCTTTGGTCTTCCCTTCGGACCGCAGCTTCCGAAGGCCGTCCGTATAGCCGGAGGAGTAGTTGGCCACGTCGATCCGCTGCCCATTGAGGAAGTCTTGGATATCCCCGTCTTCGCTGGGGACCCTGTACCAAGGCAGCGTTTCAAGTCGCCACGCCTCACGCTGGAAGCCCTGGATTCGGGCGGTCCACCCCTTACCATCCAAGAGCACGGACAGCCTCCCTCAGGACGCTCTCGGGGATTTCTACGAGCCCTTCGCCGGTCGGCGGCGTAAAGGCGTCTGACACGTCGCCCTGAACGACGAACGAACCGGACTCGGTCCGGTAGACGTTGGGGCAATCGTCGTTGTTGCAGTTGCCGTTTCCGTTGCCGGTGAGCCGCGTCAGTTCCTCGCGAGACATGCCGTAACCCCTTTACGTCTGGCCCCTGTTGAAGCCGTTGAACACGACGCTACGGGTGCGGCTCATCGGCGTCTATGCGGTATCGCCAATATTCGCGTTGTCGGGTACGGGCAGGTAGACGCACGGGGCGCGAGGCTTAGAAGGTGGGCAGAACGCCCGGGACTCAGGAAGCCTCCGAAGTACGCACGGCCTTCACGGTAAGTGGCTGCCGCTTCCGCCTGCCGGGCGAGCTGACAAGAGCAGCGAACGGGGTGACCTCGGAGAGTTCCGGAGACTCCTTCGGGGGCCTCTTGGACACCCCCAGGGCTCCCAGTGCCTCCCGCTGCTCCTGGAGGCTCATGCGGGCGAACAGGGCCGCAGCGTCGTCAAGGTGGGACACGTCAGGCTCCTACACACTTGCCAGGGAGAGCTTCACCGCGAACCCGAGGAACAGCGCGCCCGCCGCCGAGGTCGCCCCCGCCGACAGCCTCCGACGTCGCCGGAAGGCGGCGGCCAAACGAGACCCGCCGAAGATGAGCGCGGAGAGGTACAACATGCTTGCCACCTGGGCGAGTACGCCCAGGGTCACGAACCCCACAACCGGGTTGGACTCCGACACGAACTGCACGAAGAAGGCGACGAAGAACAGGATCGCCTTCGGGTTGAAGAGGCTCACCACGAGCGCCCGGCGGAAGGGCCGCTCGTCCTGGACGCCCGCCGGGGCCTCCTCGGCGGTCTGTTCCCGGCGCGCCTTCCACATCCCCCAGGCGGCCCGCAGCATGCCGACCGCCAGCCACGTCAGATACCCGGCACCGGCGTACTTCACGATGCCGAACAGCACGGCGTTGCCCTGGAGCAGGGACGCCACCCCGGCGGCGGACAGCGTCATCAGCACGGTGTCCCCGCACCACACGCCCGCGGCGGCGGTGTACCCGGCGCGTACGCCGCGCCGGGCGGCGACGGACAGCACGTACAGCGAGTTGGGGCCGGGCAGCAGCACGATCAGGACGAGGCCGGCCAGGTAGGTGGGGAGGTCGATGACACCGAACATGAGGAGGAGTGTCGCACGAAGGTCCGACATCACCCCCTACCGGGACGGTCACCCCCTACCGGGACGGTCACCTCCTACCGGGACGGTCACCCTCGCCCGGGACGGTTCAGAAGGTCTCGCTGGGCACGTACACCCCCCACACCTCCCGCAGGGCGTCACAGACCTCCCCCACGGTCGCCCTCGCCCGCAGCGCCTCCTTCATCGGGTGCAGCACGTTGTCCTCCCCCTCGGCCGTCTTCCGCAGCGCGTCCAGGGCCGCGTCCACCGCCCGCCCGTCCCGTTCCGCCCGCAGCCGGGCCAGGCGCTCGACCTGCTGGGTCTCGATCGCCGGGTCCACGCGGAGCGGCTCGTAGGGCTCCTCCTCGTCGAGGCGGAAACGGTTGACGCCGACGACCACGCGCTCACCGGAGTCCGTCTCCCGGGCGATGCGGTACGCGTTGCGTTCGATCTCGCCCTTCTGGAAGCCGTGCTCGATGGCGGCGACCGCCCCGCCGAGGTCCTCCACCCGCCGCATGAGGGCGAGGGCGGCCGACTCCACGTCGTCCGTCAGCGTCTCGATCACGTACGAGCCGGCGAACGGGTCGACCGTCGCCGTCACATCCGTCTCGTGGGCGAGGACCTGCTGGGTGCGCAGGGCGAGGCGGGCGCTCTTGTCGGTGGGCAGGGCGATGGCCTCGTCGAAGGAGTTGGTGTGCAGGGACTGGGTGCCGCCCAGCACCGCGCCCAGCGCCTGGACCGCGACCCGGACGAGGTTCACCTCGGGCTGCTGGGCGGTGAGCTGGACCCCGGCCGTCTGGGTGTGGAAGCGCAGCATCAGCGACCTGGGGTTCCGCGCGCCGAACTCCTCCCGCATCACCCGCGCCCACAGACGCCGGGCGGCACGGAACTTGGCGACCTCCTCCAGGATCGTCGTGCGCGCCACGAAGAAGAAGGACAGCCGGGGCGCGAAGTCGTCGACGTCCAGGCCCGCCGCCACCGCCGTACGGACGTACTCGATGCCGTCGGCGAGGGTGAACGCGATCTCCTGCGCGGGCGAGGCGCCCGCCTCGGCCATGTGGTAGCCGGAGATGGAGATGGTGTTCCACTTCGGGATCGCGGTGCGGCAGTACCTGAAGATGTCGGCGGTCAGCCGCAGCGAGGGCTCGGGCGGGAAGATGTACGTGCCGCGCGCGATGTACTCCTTCAGCACGTCGTTCTGGACCGTGCCGGTGAGCCGGTCCGCCGCCACCCCCTGCTCCTCCGCGACGAGCTGGTACAGCAGGAGCAGCGGCGCCGCCGGGGCGTTGATCGTCATCGAGGTCGAGACCCGGTCCAGCGGGATGCCGTCGAAGAGGACCCGCATGTCGTCGACGGAGTCGACGGCCACGCCGACCTTGCCGACCTCGCCGTGCGCGAGGGGCGCGTCGGAGTCGTGGCCCATCTGGGTCGGGAGGTCGAAGGCGACGGACAGGCCCGTGGTGCCGTTGGCGATGAGCTGCCGGTAGCGGGCGTTGGACTCGGTCGCCGTGCCGAACCCGGCGTACTGGCGCATGGTCCAGGGGCGGCCCGTGTACATGGACGGATACACGCCCCGGGTGAAGGGGTAGGCGCCGGGCGCCCCGAGCCGCTCCGCCGGGTCCCAGCCCGCCAGGGCCTCGGGTCCGTACAGCGGTTCGATGGGCAGTCCGGACTCCGACTCGCGCGCCATGGTGTGCCGCCTCCCGTCACTGGGGTACTGGTCCCACGATGCCGCGTCGTTGGCAACCAGTCATCCGCGGGCACATCGCAGCGACGGTCGGTGAGACGGCGGGGGTCGGGATGCGTATGAAGGGCATGGGGCGAGTGATCGCCGCGCTGGTGGCGGCGGCCGTGGTGAGCGGCTGCACGGTCCGGGCCGCGGACGGCGACGGCAAGGGCGGCGACTCGCCCGTGCGCATCGACCTGCCCGGCAGCGCCTCCCCCACCCCCCGGGCGACGACCCCGTCGCCCACCCGGTCGCAGGCCGCGCCGGCCCAGGTCCTGTGGTCGCGCGGCGACACCGGGCGGGACGTCCGTGAGCTCCAGGCCCGGCTGCGCCAGGTCGCCTGGATCTTCGAGGGGCCGACCGGGAGGTACGACGAGACGACCGTGGAGGCGGTCAAGGGGTTCCAGGGCAAGCGCGGGCTGCCGAGGACCGGGCAGACGGACAGCGTCACCTGGAAGCGGCTGCTGGGGATGACGAGCGAGCCCGGGAAGTGGGACCTGTACCTGATGGGCGGGCAGCCCGCCGACGCCCCGGACAAGCGGTGCATGACCGGGCGGGTGCTGTGCATCAGCAAGTCGAGCCGCACCTTGCGCTGGATGGTGGACGGGCGGACGCTGACGACCCTCCCGGTCCGCTTCGGCTCCGAGGGCACACCGACCCGCGAGGGCGTCTTCCACGTCTACTGGAAGTCCCGCGACCACTACTCGACGCTCTACGACTCGCCGATGCCGTACGCGATGTTCTTCAGCGGGGGCCAGGCCGTGCACTACTCCACGGACTTCGCCGCCCGGGGGTACGCCGGTGGCTCGCACGGCTGTGTGAACGTCCGGGACGAGGCGGGGATCGCGCGGCTGTTCGGCGAGGTCCGCGACGGCGACAAGGTCGTCGTGCACTGGTGAGCTGAGCACGCGTGGAGGTGTGGGGCGCGGGCGGAACCGGGGGAACGTGTCCCGCCCGCGCCGAATGCACGAGCCGTGGGTACGGGGGGAACCCCGGCTCTGTGCGACGGCCGATGACCAGTCGGCTCACTCAGTACTGCGCCGGGGCGGCCCAAAACGTCACACCGGCCGCGAAGAAACTTTCACGCGCCGGAAAACCGCAGCTCAGAGGGGTGGGCATCGGCGAGGGCGGTGTACGACGGACCGGGTGACCGCGTGCCCGGTTCCTGGCTGCCGCGGGGCTGGAGCGGGGTGAGGGCCGAGGGGGCGGTGGTGGAGACGCCGCCGTCCGTGCCGTGATCGTTCCCGTTCCCGTTGCCGTTCCCGTTGTTGCCGCCGCCGTTGTTGCCGCCGTTGCCGTTGCCGTTGCCCTTGGTGAAACCTCTTCCGCCGCCCTCGTCGTTGTCCCCGCCGTCACCGCTGTCGTCGCCGCCCTTGCCGTCGCCGGACTTGTCGGAGAAGCCCGAGTCGCCGTCACCGTCGCCGTCGTCGCCGTGTCCGTCACCGGACCGGCCGTCGGTGTACTGGTCGTAGTACGCGAGGACGTCCGAGCAGAACGAGTCCACCTTGGCGGAACCGCCCGCCACCTTCTCCAGGGCGCGGCCTCGGTCCTCGGAGAGCTGCCCGCCCTCGCGCAGGGTGCGGCAGGCGGAGGTGGTGCCGCTCCACCAGCCGTGGCCCCAGTCCTTCTTGCCCTCCTGGCCGTCGGTCCCGGGCGCGGTGGCGTCGCCGGCGGTGTCCCGTCCGGCGCCGGGGTCGGCGGCACCGGTGGAGCCGTCCGGGGTCGCCGCGTCCCCGCCGGTGCCGTCGGGGGTCGGTGAGACGAGCGGGCGGTCCGGCGTCACGGCCGCGGACACCGAGGCCTCGGGCCCCGGGTCGCCGCCGAACGTCGGCAGCACCCCGGCCGCGACGGCGGCGGCCACCCCGCCGACCATGCCGAGGGCGAGCGAGGCGGCCAGGGCGAACCGCACGGGGCGGCGGGAGCGGCGGGCGGGGACGTCACGGGCGCCGATGCGGACGAGGCCGACGTCGTCGGGGCCGGAACCGGCGGACGAGCGGACGGTCTCCGTCGCGCCGCGGTCGGCGTGGGCCTTGCGGAACGCGGCCAGGGCCGCCGCCTCACCAGGGAGTTCGCAGTCGTCCGCGGCCGGCGCGGGCACGGCGAGCGCGTCGAGGGCCTCGGCGAGACGGGCCGCGTCGGTGCGGGCGGCGGGGGCGACAGCGTTGTCCGGTGACTCGCCGCGCAGCAATCGCTCCGCCACCTCGGCGTCCAGCCACGCGTCCTGCTTGTCGGCCATCACATGTCCTTCTGCGTCCGCGGACGCGTATGCGTCACACTCGCGGACGTCACCGCTCGGTCACGCGGTTCTCGCTGGGGCGGCAGGGCGTCGAGTCCGCCGCCCGCTTCCGGATCGGCTCCGTCGGCCCCGAGGAGTTCGGCGAGCCTGCGCAGTCCGCGGTGCGCCGCCGTGCGCACGGCTCCCGGCCGTTTGCCCAGGGTCTCGGCGGCGGTCTTGGCGTCGAGTCCCATCACGACCCTGAGGACGACGGCCTCGGCCTGGTCCTGGGGCAGCCGGGCGATGAGGGAGAGGGCGCTGTCGGTGGCCAGGGCCTCGATCGCCTCGCCCGCGGTGTCCGACTCGGCGGGTTTCCCGGTCAGTTCGCTCTCGTCGCCGCCGATGGCGGGGCGGCGTCCGCGCATCCGTATGTGGTCCAGGGCGCGGTTGCGGGCGATCCGGGCGGCCCAGCCGCGGAAGCGGTCCGCGTCACCGGCGAACCGGTCCAGGTCACGGGCTATCTGGAGCCAGGACTCCGAGGCCACGTCCTCCGCGTCCGCGTCACCGACCAGCGTTCGGACGTATCCGAGCAGCCGTGGGTGCACGGCGCGGTACACAGTCCGGAACGCGGTCTCGTCCCCGGCCTGTGCCGCAAGCACCGCGGCGGTCAGCTCCGCGTCATCCCCCAGCACGCATGGATCCTCAGTCGATGGTCACGGTCGGCGCGAAAGGCACGTTACGACCTGAAACCGCTGCTCGTCCATGTCCTTACAAGATGCGACCGTCCCGTGAAGGCGGGGGCGAGGGCGGGGGTGTGACAGAAAACGCACCCGTGGCGCTGTAGGAAGTACGGGTCGCCGCGCGGCCCGTACCGCGCGACGGCCGGGGCCTCTCCTGTGGGGGGTGGCGGCCCCGGTCGTCTCCGCGATGACGGCGCCCGTCCGCGCGACGACGGTGCCGCTACTGCTTCTTCTTGCCATTGCCATTGCCGTTGCCGTCGGCGCCGCCGTCGGCATTGCCGCTCGCGCTGTTCTCGGCCTTGGCGGACTGCCGGGCCTTCGCGCTCGCCGCGGCACCCGTGGTCCTGTCGGCCTTGACGCCCTCGTCGTCCGCGGCCAGTCGGCCCGCGCAGTACGCGGCCACGTTCTCCGCGCCGCCCGCCGCCTCGGCCAGCCGCTGCCACACGGCGGAGTCCAGCGCCTTGCCGCGTCCCTGGAGCTTCTCGTAGGAGCGGCAGTGCGCCTCGGTGTCCTGGGCGGTGACGGGACGTCCGGAGTCGGCGGGCGCGGGGGTCGCGGGCGTCGCTGGGGCCGTCGTGCCGGGGCGCGCGGTGGCGGACGACGTCTCCCGGGCCGCGCGCGGGGCGGAACCACCGGAGGACGCGCCGATCGCCGCGAACGCGACCCCGCCGAGGGCGAGGCCCGCCACCGCGACGGAGAGCGTGGTGCGGACCGCGAAGGGGCGGCGGCGCTCCCCGGCGGGCCGCCAGTCGTCCCGGCGGCGGGTGCGGGCCCGGTGCGCCCCGGTGTCCCGCGCGGTCCGGAACGCGGCGACGGCCTCCCGCTCGCCGAGGTCCCCGCCCCGGTCGCCGGGGCGGTCCTCGCGCATGGCGTCGGCCAGCAGCGCCTCGACCCCGGACACGGTGCCGCGCGCCCGCCGGCGGCCGGAGGCCCCGCCGCCGTTCAGCCCTTCACCCATGTCCGTCCCTGTCCTCGTCCGGTCCGCGTGCGGTCATGTCGACTCCCCCAGCGTGCGGGCGTCGTCATCCGTCACACCCTCGACGCCCAGTTGCCGGGCCAGCCGCTTCAGCCCCCGGTAGGCGGCGGTGCGCACCGCGCCGGGACGCTTGCCGAGGACGCGGGCGGCGGCGGGCCCGTCGAGCCCGACGACCACCCGCAGCAGCACGGCCTCGGCCTGGTCGCGCGGCAGTCCCCGGACCAGGTCCAGGGCGTGCTCGGTGGACAGCGACTCCAGCGCCTGGTCATGGGTGCTGTACGGGCCGGGCAGGTCCAGTACGTCCTGTTCCAGCGCCGCCGAGCGGGGCCGCACCTTCTGCCGGCGCAGATGGTCCAGGGCCCGGTGCCGGGCGATGGTCGCCGTCCAGCCGCGAAAACCCGCCCCGTCGCCCCGGAACCGGCCGAGGTCGCGGGCGATCTCCAGCCAGGCGTCGGAGGCCACGTCCTCGGCGTCGTCGCCGACGATCCCGCGCAGATACCCGAGCAGACCCGGCTGGACGATCCGGTACGCGACCGCGAAGGCGCTCTCGTCGCCCTCCTGGGCCCGCGCGACGGCGGCGCCGAGCTCCTCGTCGTACACCTGTACGCGGCGGGGTTCGCCTCCGCCTCCTCGCGCCAAGAACAGTCCTCGATCGTGCCGGTGTTCGTCCCAGGTCCCTCACGGTCCTCAGCGCCGGGCACCGCGGAAGTGTCACAGCCCGCTCAGGCCGCGGCCCGCCGCGCCCGCCCGTGCAGGGTCAGGTAGAAGGTGCGCAGGGAGTCCTCGGGGCCGCCCGAGCCGAAGCGGTTGAGGACCTTGCCGAGCGGGTTCCAGACCCGGCCGTCGGGCATCCGCACCCCGACCGGCTGACCGAAGTACGCGCGCTGGCCCTCGTCCAGGTCGACCCACTCCGCGCCCGCCCGGCGGACCAGCACCTCGCCGACGTACGCACCGAGCCCGGCGAGCGGTTCGCGGGCCGTCTCCTGGTCGGCGCCGCCCTTGCGCAGGCCGTCGACCAGGAAGTCGACGACCCGCAGACTGGCCACCGAGTAGTCCAGCGGCAGCCTGCTGCGCGCGGTGATCCGCGCGACGAACTCCGCGGCCCGTGCCCGCATCCCGCCCGCGCACGGCACCCGTCCGGCCTGCTGTTCCATGAGCCCCCACCCCTTCGTTCCGGTCTCCCGCTGTTCCAGCGGACGGGGGCGGACGAACATCACAGGGGCGGCCGGGGACGGGCCCTCTCAGCGGCCCGCGCCGCCGTCCCCGGCGTCTCCGGCGTCCCGGCACAGCAGCCGCAGCGACCCGTGGCCGCCGAAGCAGCGCCGGGCCTCGTCCATGGGCTCCCACAGCCGCCCGTCCGGGGTGCGGACCCAGTACGCGCCGCCGCTCACCCGCCACTCGGCGCCGGTCCGCCGGACGATCACCTCACCGGCGTACGCGCCGAAGCCGCGCAGCACCGTCTCCACGGCGGGGTACGGGGTCCCCTCGCGCCGCAGGTCCTCGATCATCCGGTCCACGCGCCACAGGCTCTGCGCCGAGTAGTCGAGCCGTACCCGGGCGCCCTCGCGCATCGTCGCCACCGTGTCCGCCGCCCACCGCAGGGGTTTCGCCGCGGCGGAGTGCCTCGTCTCGTGGTGTGTCGTCTCGTGGTGTGTCGTCACATCCCCAAGAGCGTCCGGGACCTCGCGGACGTCACCCCGATCGGGCGCCCCGCACCGGACCGGCGCGGGACCGCCACGCCCCCGGCACGGGACGTCCACGGGCGGGACATCCACGGGCGGGAGGTGACGGTCGGCCGGTCCCGTGCGCTCTTGTCAGTGATGAGCATCCGTTCCCGCCTCCGCGCCACGGCACCGGCGTCCCCGGGCCACCCGGGGCGCCAAGGGCCCACGCACCCGGGCGGTCCCCGGCGGCCGGGCCCACCGGCACCGCGCCCCGGGCCGGTCTCCGGCGCGCCGTCGCCGCGCGGGCGTGCGGGCGTGCGCGGTCAGGTCCGGCCGCGGGCCCGCCGCGACACCACCGCCCGCAGCACGCGCCGCCCCTCCACGGAGACTTCGAGGGCGCGCCGCAGCCCGCCCTGGCCGTGCCCGGCGAGCACCTCCAGGACGGTGATCTGGCGCCGCAGTTCGGCGGCGACGAGCGGCGGCATGCCCTCGGTGCGGCCCGCGCGCCGGTCGTCGACGGACCCGGCGTCCCGGGCCGGGTCGAGGAGCCGGTGGATGCGCAGGGAGGCGACGGAACAGGCGTCGGCCCACTCCCGCAGCGCGTCGGCGCCCCGGTCCTCGGGGGCCGCCTCCAGCATCCGGCGGGCGAGGACGGAGGCCTCGTCGTCCTCGGGTCCCTCGCCGAGCTTGGCGCGCGCGGCGACCAGCTCCGCGCCCCAGTCGCCGGTGTCGGCGAGTCCGGCCCACAGGGGGCGCAGGGCCTCGTCGTCATCGCCGCCGAGCAGCGGCACGCACCGGTCCAAACAAGCCAACCCGCTGGCGGCCAGTCCGCGTTCGTCGGCCTGAGCGATCAGCTCCACCAGACTCATCCACGCCTCCCTCGGGTGCGGCCGATCCCTTACGGAGGCCGCACTTCCCCTTACTGCGTGCGATGAGGCACGAGTGTCACAGGGGTACGACCGTAAGCCGGTCGAGCAGCAAGAAGAAGAGGTTTTCGGCCAACGGATCGGCATCGGCGGTCAGGACGTCGAGGAGCGGACCGCTCTCCACGGCACGTCCGGCCTCCCCGGCCCAGGCCACGGCCCGTTCGGCGGCGTCGGACGGCTCCAGGAAGTAGTCCTCCAGCGCGAGCCCCTCGGCACCGTCCCCGAGGTACCCGGCCATCGCGGTGCGCGCCAGACAGGTCGTCCACGCCCCGCTCTCGGGTCCGGCCGCCTCCACGACCACGCAGTCGCTGTCCATCACGTACCCGAACAGCGCGGGCGCCCCGGTCTCCCGGGCCAGCGTGTTCATGGACCCGACGTCGCCCTCCCCGCTCGGGTACTCCCACACCTGCCAGCCCCCGGCCGCCCGCGTGCGCAGGCTCAGCCCGTCGATCCCCGCCAGCGCGTCCGTCTCCCCGAGCGGCCGCTCGCTGCGGCCCACGACGAAGTACCCCCAGTAGCCCATCTCCGGCTCCCCCCGGTGTATCGGCTGCGGCCCGTGGGCGAATACACCACAGTCGCACGGCAGTTCGCAGCCATACGGGCCAATCCGCCCGGCTTCATCCCACGCGGACGGCGACGGGGCGGGTCTCTCAGCCCAGTTCGCCGGCCAGTGCCTTGAACTGCGCCCAGGACCGGGTCGGTTCGCGCGCGTCCCACAGCTTCTGCACGACGGCGCGCAGGGGCATCCGGATGCCGGCCGCGACCTGGTCCTGGGTCTGGGAGCCGGACAGGTCGCACCAGACGGCGAAGGAGCCGCCGAGGATCTGCCCGTCGTACTTCGCGGAGACCGGCTCGGTGCCGCGCAGCACCCGGGGCGTCCAGGACGCGTAGATCCGCTCCCCGGTCGGGTAGACGAAGGTGTTGGGCTCTCCGAGCACGTAGTACAGGTACTCGTCGTTGTAGTTGACGACGTCCCGCCCGGCGCTCAGGTACGAGACGGGCTGCCGCGCCCCGATCTCCTTGCCCGTCCAGTACGCCACCTGGAGGTCCTCGGCGGGCGCGACGGACGTACCGGCGTAGAACCCGTCGTTCCAGGCGCGCAGGGTCTTGCCGTGCGCGCGGACGGTGTCGGCGCGGTCGTTGAGCCAGCCGGTGGCGAGGTCCGCGACGGTCCCGCCGGAGCCGTAGGCCTCGGTCGCCGCGGCGGCGAGCTGCGGGTAGGAGGCGGCCGGGTCGGAGACCGTCAGGGCCTGGTACTCGTCGCCGCCGAGGTTCCAGCGGTCGCCGGGGAACAGCTCGGCGTACTCGTCGAGGAGTTCGTCGACGATCGTGGCGGCGGCGTCCTCGGAGATGTCGACGGCGCCGCGTGCCGCCACCCCCCGCACGCTGGTGAGCTGGAGGTCCTTGTGCGCGGCGATGACGGCGCCGAGGTGCGCCGGCGAGTCGATCTCCGGGACGATCGTGATGTGCCGGCTCTCCGCGAGGCCGATGATGTCCTCGACCTCGGCCTTGGTCAGGTGCTGGGCGGAGACGACCTCGGGATGGCTCGTGGAGGCGATCCGGAACCCCTGGTCGTCGGAGAAGTGCAGCCCGAGCTCGTTGAACTTCAGGTCGCCGAGCTCCCGGACCCGGTCCTCGATCCAGTCCGCGGTGAAGTGCTTGCGCGCGATGTCGAGCATGAACCCGCGCACCGGTTTGGCGGGCGCGTCCCGCACGACGCCCTCCGGCGCCGTGCCGCCGCCGTGCACGGTCTGCTTCAGGGTCCGCGTCCCGTAGAACACCCCCGCGTCGGAGGGCCCGCTGACGGTCACCCGCCCCCCGCGCACGGTCATCGTGTACGACTCCGGGTCCGCGCCCTCGTCGTCGCCGAGCGCGAGCCGCAGCTCCCCGGCCTCGACGTCGCTCTTCTCCCCCGCGTACGTCAGCCCCAGCTCGCCGGCGATCAGCCGTCCCTCGTCGGCCAGTGCGGCGTCGTCGACGACGACCCGGGCACCGCGCTGCGGACGCCAGCCGGGCCCGCGGGCCGGGGTGTGCGCCCGCACGGCGGGGATCGTGCGGGGGGTCTCGGAGAGCGGGTAGCTGCGGGTGGGGCTGGGACTGGGGGACGGGCCGCGCGAGGAGGCCTCCGACGCCGCGGACCGCGAGGAGGAGCCCACGGCCGCCCCGGCGGGCCCGCTGTCGCCGCCGGTGGCCCAGACGCCCACGCCGACGCCCGCGAGGACCGTCACGGCCACCGCCGTCATGACGAGGACCCGCGTCCTCGTCCCCTTCTCCTTGGGCCGTCTGTGCTGAGTCACGACGCCAACCTAGGACCCCTGGATGGCCGGAACGGTCCACCACACGTTCCGAAACTCTCCCGTTCGAGTGAAATTCGTGCATCCGTCGGACACGTCAGGTCCCCACTCGATAACGTGACGCAACACCTCGCCCAGCATCCTCTGCCGAAACACACGTGACGCCCACACACCTCTCCGGCCGACCGGCCATACCGTCGCTGCCCACCGTTCTGGACGCCTTCAACATCGCGCCCGCGGACGCCGCGCGCAAGCTCCTCCTGGACTGCCTGCGCAGCCTGCGCTGGGCCGACCGCGTGGCCGCCCACCGCCCCTACCCCGACGCACCCGCCCTACTCGCGGCCTGCGACGAGGCGGCGTACGACCTGACGGCGGGCGATCTGGCGGAGGCGCTCGCGGGCGAGACCCTGCCGAGTCTGCCGGACGACGCGTACGGCGCCGCCCACATGGCCCTCGGCGCCGCGCACGCCGCCTACGAGGCCAAGTTCGGGCACGCGTTCGTGATCTGCCTGGACGCGCTCCACCCGGACGAGGCCCTGGACCACGTACTGGCGGAAATCCGGTCACGATTGACGAACGATCCCGAGGACGAGCGGGTCGTGGCGGCCGACGAGCTGAGGGACCTGGCCAAGGGACGCCTGCTGAACCTGCTCAGGAACGCGGTGCCGGGCGCCGGACCTGGCACGGGACCGATGGCGGGGCCGATCCCGGGACCGTGCGTCGGTCCGTAGCCGGCGCACACCGGGACAGCCCACCCCATTAGCCGCACCACTCACCCAAACGCGTGCCACTTTGATCACACCGGCAGGCCCGGCGTAAGCCGGACCCCGCCACATCGCTAACATGCTGGGGGCCGGTGGACCGTACCCGGCCGGGCCCACCGACCGCACAAGCCGGCGCGGCCCCAATCCCCGCTCCCGGAGGAACTTCCGTGCCGGCTGGAACGCTGTACCGCGGCCGGGAAGGAATGTGGTCCTGGGTGGCTCATCGAGTCACCGGCGTCCTCATTTTCTTCTTCCTGTTCGTTCACGTGCTGGACACCGCTCTCGTCCGCGTCTCCCCTGAGGACTACGACCGGGTCGTAGCGACGTACAAGACGCCGATCGTCGCCGTGCTGGAGTACGGCCTCGTCGCCGCCATCCTCTTCCACGCGCTCAACGGCCTTCGCGTCATCGCCGTCGACTTCTGGTCGAAGGGCCCGCGCTACCAGAAGCAGATGCTCTGGTCCGTCGTCGGCCTGTGGGTCGTGCTGATGGTCGGGGCGATCTACCCCGTCCTCGGCCACGCCGCTCGTGAACTCTTCGGGAGCTGACGCAGATGTCCACCACCGAGAAGACCGCTGACGTGTCCGGGATCGGCCCCGTCGAGGGCGAGGCCCTCTACAACGTCGACAACCCGGCCCCCCTGATCGAGGCGCCGCGCAAGCGGACGAAGAAGACCCCGAAGTCCACCCGGGGCAACTTCGAGATGTACGGCTGGCTGTTCATGCGCCTGTCCGGCATCGTCCTGGTCGTCCTCGTCCTCGGCCACCTGCTGATCCAGCTCGTGCTGGACGGCGGCGTGTCGAAGATCGGCTTCGCGTTCGTCGCCGGCCGCTGGGCCTCGCCGTTCTGGCAGGTCTGGGATCTGCTGATGCTCTGGCTGGCGATGCTGCACGGCGCCAACGGCCTGCGCACGGTCATCAACGACTACGCGGAACGCGCGAACACCCGGCTGTGGCTCAAGGGCCTGCTCTACACCGCCACGGTGTTCACCATCCTGCTGGGCACGCTGGTGATCTTCACCTTCGACCCGAACATCCGCTAGGCCACGGGACCGAGGGACTGAGGAATTTCCTGATGAAGATCCACAAGTACGACACCGTCATCGTCGGCGCGGGCGGCGCCGGTATGCGCGCCGCCATCGAGTCGACGAAGCGCAGCCGCACCGCCGTGCTCACCAAGCTCTACCCCACCCGCTCCCACACGGGCGCCGCGCAGGGCGGCATGGCCGCCGCGCTGGCCAACGTGGAGGAGGACAACTGGGAGTGGCACACCTTCGACACGGTCAAGGGCGGTGACTACCTGGTCGACCAGGACGCCGCCGAGATCCTGGCGAAGGAAGCCATCGACGCGGTCCTCGACCTGGAGAAGATGGGCCTGCCGTTCAACCGGACGCCCGACGGGACGATCGACCAGCGCCGCTTCGGCGGTCACTCGCGCAACCACGGCGAGGCCCCGGTCCGCCGGTCCTGCTACGCCGCGGACCGCACCGGCCACATGATCCTCCAGACGCTGTACCAGAACTGCGTGAAAGAGGGCGTGGAGTTCTTCAACGAGTTCTACGTCCTCGACCAGCTGATCACCGAGGTCGACGGTGTGAAGCGGTCCTCGGGCGTGGTCGCGTACGAGCTGGCCACCGGCGAGATCCACATCTTCCAGGCGAAGGCCGTGATCTACGCCTCCGGCGGCACCGGCAAGTTCTTCAAGGTGACGTCGAACGCCCACACGCTGACCGGTGACGGCCAGGCCGCGGTCTACCGCCGCGGGCTGCCGCTGGAGGACATGGAGTTCTTCCAGTTCCACCCGACCGGCATCTGGCGCATGGGCATCCTGCTGACGGAGGGCGCCCGCGGTGAGGGCGGCATCCTCCGCAACAAGGACGGCGAGCGCTTCATGGAGAAGTACGCGCCGGTCATGAAGGACCTCGCGTCCCGTGACGTCGTGTCCCGCTCCATCTACACGGAGATCCGTGAGGGCCGCGGCTGCGGCCCCGAGGGCGACCACGTCTACCTCGACCTCACGCACCTCCCGCCGGAGCAGCTCGACGCGAAGCTCCCGGACATCACGGAGTTCGCGCGCACCTACCTCGGTATCGAGCCGTACACGGACCCGATCCCGATCCAGCCGACCGCGCACTACGCCATGGGCGGCATCCCGACGAACGTCGAGGGTGAGGTCCTGTCGGACAACACCACGGTCGTCCCGGGCCTGTACGCCGCCGGCGAGGTCGCCTGCGTGTCCGTGCACGGCGCGAACCGGCTGGGCACCAACTCCCTGCTCGACATCAACGTGTTCGGCCGCCGGGCCGGTATCGCGGCGGCCGAGTACAGCCACACGGCGGACTTCGTCGAGCTGCCGGAGAACCCGGCGCAGCTGGTCGAGGAGCAGATCGAGCGGCTGCGGACGGCGACGGGCACCGAGCGGGTGGCCGTGCTCCGCAAGGAGCTGCAGGAGACCATGGACGCCAACGTCATGGTGTTCCGCACCGAGCAGACGATCAAGACGGCGGTCGAGAAGGTCGCGGAGCTGCGCGAGCGGTACAAGAACGTCTCGATCCAGGACAAGGGCAAGCGGTTCAACACGGACCTGCTGGAGGCCATCGAGCTGGGCAACCTGCTCGACCTCGCCGAGGTCATGGCGGTCTCGGCCCTCGCCCGCAAGGAGTCCCGCGGCGGTCACTACCGCGAGGACTACCCCAACCGCGACGACGTCAACTTCATGCGCCACACCATGGCGTACCGCGAGGTCGGCGACGACGGCACCGAGTCCATCCGTCTCGACTACAAGCCGGTCGTCCAGACCCGCTACCAGCCGATGGAGCGTAAGTACTGATGGCTACCCCTGTTCTGGACAAGGTGGAAGCAGAATCCGCCGCGTCCCCCTACATCACGGTCACGTTCCGGGTCCGTCGCTTCAACCCCGAGGTCTCGGCGGAAGCGACCTGGGAAGACTTCCAGCTGGAGATCGACCCGAAGGAGCGCGTCCTCGACGGTCTCCACAAGATCAAGTGGGACCTGGACGGCACGCTGACCTTCCGCCGCTCCTGCGCCCACGGGATCTGCGGGTCCGACGCGATGCGGATCAACGGCAAGAACCGCCTCGCCTGCAAGACGCTGATCAAGGACATCAACCCCGAGAAGCCGATCACGGTCGAGCCGATCAAGGGTCTGACGGTCCTGAAGGACCTGGTCGTCGACATGGACCCGTTCTTCCAGGCCTACCGCGACGTCATGCCCTTCCTGGTCACGAAGGACACGAACGAGCCGACGCGTGAGCGTCTCCAGACGGCCGAGGACCGCGAGCGCTTCGACGACACCACGAAGTGCATCCTGTGCGCCGCGTGCACGTCGTCGTGCCCGGTCTTCTGGAACGACGGCCAGTACTTCGGCCCGGCCGCCATCGTCAACGCGCACCGCTTCATCTTCGACTCGCGCGACGAGGCCGGCGAGCAGCGCCTGGAGATCCTCAACGACCGCGACGGCGTCTGGCGCTGCCGCACCACGTTCAACTGCACGGACGCCTGCCCGCGCGGTATCGAGGTCACGAAGGCGATCCAGGAAGTCAAGCGAGCCTTGATCACCCGCCGCTTCTGACCTTCCTTCCGCTCCGTCGTCCAGGGCCCCGTCCCCCGGTGGCGAGACCGGGGGACGGGGCCCTGGCACGTGCGCGGACCCCGATCGGATGAACGTGATCAAGCGGGACATCGCGGCGCACCCCGGCCTACGATGACGCTCTCGACACCAGCCCCGAGGAGGCACGCGATGACCGCTGCGTCCGTCGAGCAGTCCTTCGACGACGAGCCGTTCTCCCTCACGGCCATCGCCGACGAGATCATGGAGCGGCATCCGGGCTACCGCGTCGAGATCATCGGAGGCCACCTCCTCGTGACCTCATCCCCGGACGCCCCGCACGCCCGCGCCCTGACCGGCCTCATGATTCCCTTCATCGGGGCCGGTCTGCACGGTGCCGAGACACTGGTCCTCCAGAACATCGGCCTGTGGCTGCCGACCGGCGAGGAGGACTACGCGATCCCCGACCTGGCGATCGTGGACGCCGACATCGACGACCACCTGGTGGAGCACAACGCCTACGACCCGGCGCCCTTCCGTCTGGTCCTGGAGGTCACCTCCGCCAACTGGAAGGACGACCTGAAGACCAAGGTCACCGCGTACGCCCAGGCCAGGGTGCCGGTGTACGTGGTCGTCGACCGCAGGCACGAGCGTCTGCACGTCCTCACCGCACCGACCGCGAGCGGCTACGACACCCACCGGTTCTACGCCCCGGGCCAGTCGGTCGCCCTCCCCGCCTCGATCGGCGCCGAGGTCACGCTGGACGTGGCGGAGATCCTGAAGGCGGGAACGAGGAAGAGCGACTGACGCGGTCCGCCTACAGCTGGCTCAGGATCGTCGGGTCCATGATCTCGGTGTCGGCTGCCAGCAGCATCGCCTTGCTCAGGATGACCGCGAGCATGCGGTCGCCCTCGTAGGGGAGGTAGCCCGTTTCCGGGGTGGTGGTGGCGGACTTGGGGACGATGCAGAGGTACTGGTCGTTCGGGGTGCGGAGGATGTTGCCCGAGCCGAGGTGGATCTTGTAGGCGTGGCGGTCGCCCTTGACGTGGAGGAAGCGGCCCTCCAGGGTGCAGCGGTCGGCTATCGCGAGGCGGGGGACGAGGCGTTCGAGGAGGACGCGGCGGGTTTCGGCGCTCGCGCCGAGCTCTCCGAAGCCGTACGACGTCCAGTACTCCTGGAAACGGCCGCCGGGGCCGCCGTCCTGCCAGGTGGGGTCGTTGCCGACGCTGGCCACGCCGACGAACAGGTCGACGTCGCGCAGGACTTCGGACAGGACCAGGGGCGGGATCTCGGTCAGGGGGAGCGGGTCGACCGGGTCCTGGCCGTCGCGCAGCCACATGCTGTACTCGCCGCCCGCGCAGTGGGCGGAGTTCTCGGGGGCGTCGATCGGGTAGAAGCGGACCTGGTCGGTGCGCAGGCGCAGGTAGCTGCCGGAGTCGGTGGTGTCGACGCCGTACTCATGGCCGTCGCCCTCCGTCCAGTACTCGGCGCGCAGGCCCCACGCGGGCAGGTCCCGCATCGCCGGGGGCGCCTCGTCGTCGACGCACAGGCGGAGTCTGTTGCGCCAGCCGCGGACGGCCGCGAGGGAGTGGAACTGGTGCTGGCGCAGGACGTGCGCGGCGAAGCGGTTGGAGTAGGTGCCGGTCGTGCGTTCCGCGTCCGTGAGGAGGTACACCTCGCGGTGGGCCTGCTTGAACGGCTGGGTGATGCCGTGGCGTTCGAGCCAGTCGCGCCAGGCGACGATCTCGGCGGGCTCGTGGTCGACGGGGTGCCAGAGGGTGACCTCCCGGCCCTCGGTGACCGGGGTGTCGGCGAGGGTGCGCAGCTCGCCGTCCGTGAAGCCGACCGAGGTCCCGTCGACGGTCCACAGGAGGCGGCGGGCCAGGGCGCCGACCAGCGGGTGGTCGAGGCAGCGCTCGCGCCAGGCCGCGTAGGGCCAGACCCGGCGGGCCAGGAACTGGCGGTCCAGGCGCTCGCTCTGGGCGGAGAGCATCTTGTCGACGTCCTTCACCGCCGCCTTGAGTTCCTTCAGGTCCTCCGGATGGTCGCGGCGGACCGCGGCGGGAACGCTGCGTACGGTCTTGCCCGCGGCGTTGCGCCAGGTCAGCAGGGCCTTTGTGCCGTGCACCGTGATGATCGCCGTCGCGTCGCCGAGCACGCGCTCGGTGCGGCCCACCTCCGTCAGCCCGTAGCCGGGGACGGCCAGTTCCTCGATCTCCTCGCGGCTCAGCCCCAGCGCCTCGGCCTTCTGGTCCAGCGCCGCGTTCAGCAGCTTCAGCGTGCCCTTGAACGTCACGCGGGTGGCGAGCCGGGCGAGTTCGGCGAGGGCGGCCTCACCGTCGGTACGGGCGAGGGCGTTGACGCCGGCGTTGGCGACCTTGGGGTTGCGCGGGCCGACCCCGGCGACCTTCTTCAGCGAGGTCTCCACGAGCGCGCCGAGGGCACGGGCCGTGTCCGGGTGGGGCGGGAGGAGGGCGAGGATCCAGGTGAGGCCGCGCAGGGCGTCGGCGTTGTACGGGTCGTAGCTCTCGTTCATGTCGGGCCCGTAGGGCCAGGGGTCCAGCGGGAGGGTGCGGGGGCGGCCGACGAGGGCGAACCAGAGCACGACCCGCTGCCGGATCTCCTCGGCGTCGAGCGCTCCGACGAGCACACGGGCGCGCGCGTTCCACTTGGCGGTGGGCCGGGCGCTGGTGGCGGTGGCGGCGTGGGCGAGCAGCGCCTGCCATCCGGGGTCGTCACCGGCGTCGGTGAGGGCCCGCTCGGCCCACTCCTCGCCGACGTTGAGCGCGGGGTGGGTGAGCTTGCGCGCGATGTCGGTCAGGTGCCCTTGCTCGTACGCGCCGCAGGCGGAGCGCCGGAAGACGGCCACGACGGCGGGCGCGATCGGATGTCCGGCGGCCAGCTCCATCTCGACCAGGCCCTCGTAGTGCGCGCCGTACCAGAAGGAGTGCTGCCGGGAGAGCTCGTCGAGCTCGGCGAGGCGCTGGGCGCGCAGATGTTCGCCGGGCAGTCCCCGGCCGACGATCCCGAGCAGGGTCAGCGCGTTGGTCCGGGCGTCGGGGCCCGCCTTCTCGGAGTGGTACTGCGCGACCAGGCCCTCGGCGAGCCCCGACCGTGTCCCGGGCGGGAGTTCGGCCAGCCGGTCCAGGACGCCGCTCCACAGGCCGGCCCAGTTCCCGTTGTTGATCCTCGCGGCCTTGAGGAGGTCCGCGGCGAGTTCCCGCAGCTCGCCGGCGGCGGTCCGCTCACGGATGAGGTCCTTGTAGTGCTGGACGTGACCCATCGTCATCCCCCGACCAGCGCGACGAGCTTCAGGAACGTGACCTCGGTGCCGAGCGCCAGCTCGATCTCGTCGTCGGGGTCGGTGACCTGGCGGTCGCCGACCAGCACCAGGAACCCGTTGGCGGCGAACGCCTTCAGGGCGAGCGCGGTCTGCTTCTCGGGGTCTATGCGCCGCGGGGTGCGCAGGGCGTAGCCGTTGAGGACCCGCTCGGTGTCCTCGGGCTGGACGAGCCCCTGGAACACCTCGGGCGTGCGGGCGTTGAACTCGGCGACCTCCTGGAAGACCCTGCGCCGGATCAACTCCCCGACGCTGAGCCGCTCCTCGGCGATCTCCAGGCCCCAGCCCGCGCTGCGGCCACCGCTAGTCGTCTCGTCGACGAACGTCACCATTCCCATGCCGCCGACAGTACGGTCCGCCACTGACAACGGACCGGACGGGCGCCCGCCGGCACCGGCGACGGGCCGCTCACCTCAGCGCGGGCCTGCTCCACTCCCGCGCCCCGGCCGCCCGCATCAGCTCGACGGAGACCAGCGGATGCACCAGCTCGACGTAACGGACCTGCCCGGCCAGGGACTTGCGGAGCTGGCGGACGCTGCGGGCCCCGAACGAGGCGGCTCCCCCGCGGTCCACGACCCCGGCGGCGACGGCCAGCTTCTCGATGCCGACCTTGCACTCGCTGGACGGCGTCTCACGGCAGACGTGGATCTCGACGTCCCCCGCCCACAGCCCGAGGACCACCTTGTACCGCACCCCGGCGCCCGCGTAGGTCGCGACCGCGAGGTGCCGGTCGGCCTCCTCCTCGCCGGGACCGTCCAGTCCCAGCCGTTCGGCGACCCCGGTGAAGGCGGCCCGTACTTCCCGGAAGAAGGCTTCCGCTGCCAGACCCATCCCCGGCCCCCTCCCGCCGTACGGCAAGCGATGAGGGCACAGCGTACCGACGGAAGGGGCTTGTTCTCGGCCCAATGAGTGACCCCGGGGCCCGCCCGCACGGCAACGGGCACGGGTCGCGCACACTCGCACCTAATGTGATCGCATGTCAGATCAACAGTCGTACGAACTGCTCGGTTTCGACAACGTGCTCCTGCCCGTCGGCGACCTCGGCACCGCCGTCGGCTTCTACGAGCGCGCCGGGTTCACGGTGGCGTTCCGGCTCGACGAGGCCGGGATCGTGCTGCTGAAGGTCGGCGCCGAGACGCCCGGCATCCTGCTGCGGCAGGAGGAGCTGCTGCGCCAGGGCGCCTCCGCCGAGCGTCCGCGGGAGTGGCCCGCCCCGCGCGTGTGGCTGGAGGTCCCGGACGCGCGCGTGGCGGCCCGCGGGCTGCGCGAGGCGGGGGTGGAGCTGCTGGACGAGCCGTTCCCGGTGGCGACCGGCTGGACCGTGGAGATCGCCGACCCCTGGGGCAACGTGCTCGGCTTCACGGACTACGCCAAGCGCCCGGAGCTGGCCCGCCGCCCCTGAGCCGGGCCGCTCAGGGCGGGAACCGGGCCGGGCCGCTCAGGCCGGCATCGAGCCGGGCCGCTCAGGACGCGAACTCCGCGAGGGCGCGTTCCACGACGGCCTCCAGCCGTTCGTGGTGCGCGCCCTTCCAGTAGGCGCGCTCGCAGTCCCCGCACTGGGCGAACACGTCGTACGAGCGCTGCGTGCCGTCCGCGAGCCGGTCGGCGACCTCTTCCTTGGTGGCCGCGCGGAGCGTGCCGTTGCAGGCGGTGCAGCGGGTCCACGGGCGCAGGGCGGGACGGAACCGTCCCAGGACGTCGCGCAGCTGCTCCTCGGGCGAGGTGCTGTAGACGTAGGCGCCCGCCCACAGTTCGCGGCGGCGCAGCAGCCCGCGGTCCCGGCTGAGCATGACCCGCCGTTCGGCGGCGGAGAGCGCCGCGAGGGCCGGGTCCCCGGGGTCCGCCGACTCGTAGGAGGCGTCCACGCCGAGCAGGCGCAGGCGGCGGGCGAGGGTGCCGAGGTGGACGTCGAGGAGGAAGCGCAGCGGGGCGCCGGGCACCTGCTGGGGGCGTTCGACGGCCCGTACGGTGACGTGCTCGCCGGCGGCCGGGACGTGGGAGACGGGAACCTCCCCGCCGTCCACGAGGAGGGTCCCGGCCTCGGTGAGCGGGACTCCGAGGGACTCGACGACATGGCCCAGCGTGGACACACCGTCGACGGCGAGCGGGGTGGGTCCCTCCCGGCGTCCGTGCGGCACGAACAGGGCCAGCGAAGGGGCGACTTCCACGTGTATCTCGACTGTGCTCACCGGGGCAGAATGACATGCGGGCGGGGATCTCCTCCTGTTCATTACCCTTGCTCCTCGTGCCCGCGAAGAACGTCGACGGCGAAGGCGTGCCGTCCAGCAAGTCCGAACAGACCCGTGCCCTGATCCTGGAGACGGCCATGCGGCTGTTCCGTGAGCGCGGCTACGACAAGACGACCATGCGGGCCATCGCCCAGGAGGCCGGGGTCTCCGTGGGCAACGCGTACTACTACTTCGACGGCAAGGAACACCTGATCCAGGGGTTCTACGACCGGATCGCCGCCGAGCACCAGGTGGCCGTCCGGGAGATCCTGGCGCGGGAGAGCGACCTGGAGGCCCGTCTCGCGGGTGTGCTGCGGGCGTGGCTGGACATCGCGACGCCGTACCACGAGTTCGCGGTGCAGTTCTTCAAGAACGCCGCCGATCCCGACAGTCCGCTCAGCCCGTTCTCCCCTGAGGCGGAGCCCGCGCGCGTGGCGGCGATCAGCGTCCACCGTGAGGTCCTGGCGGGCGCGACGAGGACGAAGGTTCCCGATGAGCTCAGGGACGTCCTGCCGGAGCTGATGTGGCTCTCCCAGATGGGCCTCGTCCTGTACTGGATCTTCGACCGGACCGAGGGCCGCGAGCGCAGCTACCGGCTCGCGGACCGCGGCGCCCGGCTCACCGCGCGCGGGGTGTCCCTCGCCCGCTTCCGGGTGCTGCGGCCCCTCGTACGGGAGGTGCACGAGCTGTTCACGGACTTCCTGCCGGGGATGACGAAGGTGCTGCCGGACCCCGGCGGGAAGTCCTGAGCGGGATGCTCTCGCGGCGGCGTCAGTTCACCGCGTCGACCTCGCCCTCGGCCAGCTCCACGTCGTGCACCAGCGGCCCCTCCCCGACCTCGACGTGCCCCGCGCGGGAGGCGTACGAGGGTGCCGTGGCCGCCAGGAGGTACGTCCCCGGGGCGGGCACCGACACGATGTAGGAGCCGTCCGCGAGGGTCACCACCCGGTCCAGCTGGCGTCCTCCGCGCGTCAGCAGCGTCACCGAGGCGTCCGCGACGGGCTCGCCCTGGGGGCCGCGTACGAAGCCGTGGACGACCGAGGAGGGGCCGTCCGGGGCGGGCGCCTCCACGGCCGGCGTCTCGTCCTCCTTGGGCTCGACAGCCAGGTGCGGCAGGCGCTTCTCCAGGCCCTGGGGCAGCCACCAGTTGGAGTTGCCGAGCAGGTGCATCGCGGCGGGCACCAGGGCCGTCCGCAGGATGAAGGCGTCCAGGGCGACCGCGGCGGCCAGTCCGATGCCCGCCATGGCGCCCTCCATGTCGCCGCTCAGCACGAACGCGCTGAACACGCAGATCATGATCAGGGCCGCGCAGTTGATGACCCGGCTGGTCTCCGCAAGGCCCACGCGGACCGCGCGTGCGTTGTCCTTGGTGTGCACCCACTCCTCGTGCATCCGGCTGACCAGGAAGACCTGGTAGTCCATGGAGAGGCCGAAGAGCAGCGAGAGCATGATGACCGGCAGGAACGCGGTGATCGGGCCCTCCTTGCCGATGCCGATCAGTTCCGTGCCCCAGCCCCACTGGAAGATCGCGACGAGGACGCCGAAGGAGGCCGCCGCCGCGATCAGGTTCATCAGGGCCGCCGTGAGCGGCACCACGATCGACCGGAAGGCGATCAGGAGCAGCAGGAAGCCCAGGCCGATGATCGCGGCGACGAAGTAGGGCAGCCGCTCGCCGGTGACCGCCGCGAAGTCCTTGAACACCGCGGTCACCCCGCCCACATGGGCCTCGGTGCCGGACGCCGGGATGACGTCGTCGCGCAGCCGGTCGATGAGCTGGTCCGTCCGCTCGGACTGCGGTGACGTCGTCGGCACGACCTGGATGACGGAGATCCCGTTCGCGGGCGGCATCGCGGCCACCTGCGCGACGCCCTCGGTGGACTCGATGCTCGCGGCGAGCGCCTGGGCGTCGCCCTTCGGGACGACCACCTGGAGCGGCCCGTTGAAGCCCGGTCCGAAGCCCTCGGCGAGCAGGTCGTACGCCTGCCGGGTGGTCTGGGACTCCTGGTGGTTGCCCTGGTCGGTCGCGCCGAGCCGGATCGACAGCACGGGCACGGCGAGGATCAGCATGACCACGAAGGCGAGCGCGGCGACCGACCGGGGGCGCTTCTGGACGTACGACGACCAGCGCGCCGCCAGGCCCGAGGCCTCCACGGGCTCAGGGCCGGTGGCCGCGAGGCGGCGCCGCTGCCGGCGGCTGAGCACGCGCGGGCCGAGCAGACCGAGCAGGGCGGGCAGCAGGGTGATCGCGGCGAGCACGCTCAGCACGACGGTGAGGGACGTGGCGATGACCACGCCGTCCAGGAACCGCATGTTCATCACGAGCATGCCGGCGAGGGCGATGCAGACGGTGCCGCCCGCGAACAGCACGGCGCGGCCCGAGGTGTTGAGGGCGGTGACCGCCGCCTCCTCGGGGTCGTCGCCGCGCAGGATGCCGCGCCGGTGCCGGGTGACGATGAACAGGGCGTAGTCGATGCCGACGCCGAGGCCGATCAACGAGCCGAGCAGCGGGGCCACTTCGGGGACGTCGGTGACATGGCTGAGCAGGGACGTCGACATCATGCCGGTGCCGACGCCCGCGATCGCCACGATGATCGGCAGCAGCATCGCGAAGAGCGACCCGAAGGCCAGGAAGAGGACGACCGCGGCGGCCAGGACGCCGACGAGTTCCGCGGTGCCCTGCGGCGGCTCCTGGGTGCGGGCGATGGCCTGACCGCCCAGCTCGACCTGGAGGCCGTCCCCGGCGGCGGCCCGCGCGGTGTCCACGACGTCCTGGACCAGTTCCTTGGGGACGGCGTTGGCCTGCTCGGCGAAGGTGATCTGGGCGTACGCGATCCGCCCGTTCCCGCTGATCTGCGCTGCGCCGCCGTCCTCCGCGTAGGGGCTGGTGACCTCGCCGACCCCCTTCATCGCCCCGATCTCCTCAAGGGCGGGTTCGATCCGGGACCGTACGGACGCGTCCCGCACCGACCCCTCGTCGACCTTCCACACCACCGTGTCGGTGTCGCCCGCGCTCTGCGGGAACGCCTTCGTCATCAGGTCGTACGCGCGCTTGGAGTCGGTGTCCGGGAGGGAGAAGACGTTCGCGTAGTCGGTGCCCGCGGCCGAACCGGCCGCACCGAGCCCGAACAACGCCCCCACCCACAGGAACAGGACCACCAGCCGGTGCCGATAGCACCACCGTGCCAATGCCGCCACGCTCAACACTCCCCAGTAGCTCGTCGGTTGGTCCCCCAGGTCCTGGCAACAGGATTGGCGGCGGCACCCGGGCACGGACACCCGGTGCGAGGGACTCTCAAGGAACTCCAAAGCGCCGGGCCTGCCCGGCTGTCAGTGGCTCCGCCGATACTGAGGGCATGACTGGGGGCAACGCAGGAGCGGGGACAGGGGCGGGGACAGGAGCGGCGGCACCGGGGCCGGGCACCGTGCTGGTCGTGGAGGACGAGGTGAGCATCGCCGACGTCCTGGAGATCGCCCTGCGCTACCACCGCTTCGAGGTGATGGTCGCGGGCACCGTCCGTGAGGCGCTCGACCTGGTGGAGCGCACCCGCCCGGACGCGGCGCTCCTCGACGTCATGCTGCCCGACGGCGACGGGCGCGCGCTGGGCCGCCGGCTGCGCGCCGAACGGCCCGGCATCGCGCTGGTCTTCCTGACCGCCCGTGACTCGCCGGGCGAGATCGTCGGCGCGCTCGGCTTCGGCGACGACTACATCACCAAGCCGTTCAACATCGACGAGGTCGTCGCCCGTGTCACGGCCGTCCTGCGCCGCACCCGGCCCGCCGACGTCCTGCCCGAGCGGCCCCACCTGCGCTACGGCGACCTGGAGCTGGACGAGACGACGTACTCGGTGCACCGCGCGGGCCGCACCGTCGAGCTGACGCCCACCGAGTACGCCCTGCTGCGGTTCCTGGTGCGCAACGGCGGACGGATCGTGCCCAAGGAGCAACTCCTGCGCCACGTCTGGCAGTACGAGCACGCGCCGCCCGAGTCGACGGTCGTGGAGACGTACATCAGCTATCTGCGGCGCAAGCTGGACACGCTGGGGCCGCCGGTGATCACCACCCGGCGCGGGGTGGGGTACGGGCTCGCATGAGGCTTCCGCCGCCCGGCCTCAAGCCGCCCTGCCCGGGGTTGCGGCCGTCGTCGGCCGGGGGCCGCGGCGTCCATGTGCACTCGCTGCGCTTCCAGCTCACGCTGGCCAACGTGGTGCTGCTCGCGCTCGGGGTGATCGCGGCGACCGTCGTGAGCGTGATGGGCATGCGGTACTACCTGCTGGACCAGATCGACTCCGAACTGGCGCAGACCCGGAGCTCGTTGAGCGGCTCAGGGCTGACGATGGACGTGATCGACGGGCTGAGCGAGCTGTCGATCGTGCGGGACCGGTTCCTCATGCAGGACGGCGGCGAGGCCCGCCCCGACCAGATCATCAGCGTCGTCGACGGACGGGGCGCCATCGTCTCGATGGGCGATCTCACCCCGAGCGACGTCCAGCAGGACCTCGCCGACGCGGTGGACGACCCGCGCGCGCTGGCCCTCGACACCGAGCCGCACGACATCGAGGTGCGCGGCGACGCCTATCGGGCCACCGCGATCCGGCTCACCGACGGCACGTACATCCTGCTGGCCACGTCCACCGAGGCCGTCCACAAGGGCATCGCCAAGGCCGTACGGCTGGACCTCGCCATAGGGACGCTGCTGCTGGTGCTGCTCGCCTGTCTGACCATGTTCAGCGTGCGGCGGCGGATGCGGCCCCTGGAGGACATGGTGGAGACGTCGTCGGCGATCGCCGAGGGGGATCTGACCCGGCGGGTGCCGTCCAGCCGCGAGGCCACCCTGGAGGTCGAGCAGTTGCGGCTCGCCCTCAACTCCATGCTCCACCAGGTGGAGTCGGCGTACCGCACGCGCGAGCGCAGCGCCTCCCAGCTGCGCCGCTTCGTCGCCGACGCCTCGCACGAACTGCGCACCCCGCTGTCCGCGATACGCGGCTACCTCCAGCTCTACGACAAGGGCATGCTGCGCGAGCCCGCCGAACGCAAGCGGGCCTGGGACCGGGTCATGGCGGAGGCGGACCGGATGGGGCGCCTGGTGGACGAGCTGCTCACCCTGGCCCGGCTGGACCAGCAGCCCGAACTCCGGTTCCGGAACGTCGACCTGAGCCGTCTGGTGCGGGACGCCGCGGAGGACCTGCGGGTCCAGCAGCCCGAACGGCCCCTGACCGTCGCCGCGGAGGGCGCGCTCCTCGTGCACGCCGACGAGTCGGGGCTGCGCCAGGTGCTGGGCAATCTGCTGGGCAACGTGCGCACCCACACCCCCGCCGACGTGCCGGTCCGGCTCGCCCTGGAACGGGCCGACGGGGTCGTGCGCCTGTGCGTCGCGGACGAGGGCCCCGGTCTCGCCCCCGAGGACGCGGCCCGCGTCTTCGACCGCTTCTTCCGGGCGGGCGGCGGCGCGGGCAGCGGCCTGGGCATGGCCATCGTCCAGGGCGTGGTCCACGCCCACGGCGGCGAGGTGACGGTACGAACGCACCCCGGCGAGGGCTTGGCGGTGACGGTCACCTTGCCTGTGCGTTCGTGAGGCGCGGGCGGGGGTGAGGTCGGGCTGAGGCACGGACGGGGGTGAGGTCGGGCCGAGGCGCGGACGGGGTGAGGTCGGGCAGGGAGCGGGTCGGGTGACCGGGCCGGGCCGAGGCGGGCGGGTAGGGCCGAGGCGGGCGGGTCGGGCGACCGGGCTGGGTGACCGGGTTGGGCCGAGACGGGCTGGAGAAGGGACCGCGGCGGGCCGCCTGGCGAGAGGGCCACGGCAGGGGCCGAGGCTGGGCCCGGGCGGGCGGAAGGCCGGGCGGAGAGCTGAGGGGACGGCCCGGCGGAGGGCCGAGGGGACGGCCGGACGGAACGCCGAGGGGACGGCCGGACAGAACGCCCGGGCGCGTACCGGGCGGAGGCCCGAAGACACCGCCGGACGCAAAACCCCGGCAAGGGCCGAGGCTGGGCCCGGGCCAGCGGAAGGCCAGGCAGAAGGCCGAAGGGACGGCCGGACAGAACGCCGGGGCGGAGGCCCGAGAAGACCGCCGGGCGCACGGCCCAGCGCGTGCGGGGCGGAGGCCCGAGAACACCGCCGGACGCAAGGCCCCGGCGCGTACCGGGCGGAGACGCCCGAAAACACCGCCGGACGGAACCGCCGAAGGGCGGCCGGACCATGGGCCGGGGGCGCGCGGCAAGGGACTGCGCGGGGCCGCGCGGCAAGGGGCTGCGTGGGCTCAGTCGGCCGGAGGTGCGGTCGCGTGGGGGCGGGTGATCAGGGCCCAGACCGTCTTGCCGTGGTGGCCCCTGTTCCAGACGCCCCAGGCGGTGGCGATGTTCTCCACCAGGTGGAGTCCGCGGCCGGTCTCCTCCCATGCGCCGACCAGCCGCAGCCGGGGCTCCAGCCGGCCCTCGTCGGAGACCTCGACGAGACAGGAGCCGTCGGCGAGCGCGGTGACCGCGACCTCGAACTCACGCTCCTGGAGCGGGCCGTGCCGTACGACGTTGGTGGCCAGCTCGGACACCAGCAGGACGGCGTCGGCCAGCGCCGGGTCGTCGGGGCCGTGGCCCCAGTCGGCCAGATGGTCCCGCACCCGGCGCCTGGCGAGACCGACGGAAGCCGGATGCCGGGGCAGCCGGAAGGCGTTGCGTCTCAGCACGTTCGCTCCTCACCCCGCGCACACCTCCGTCACATGGTGCTGCGTTGAGTGGCCCCCGCGTGTCACTCGGGCGCATGCCGGTGCCGCCGGATCACGTCAGATCCAGTTCAGCCGCCACAGCCGGAACACCCCGGTGCCGTCGGAGAGATACTGGCCGCCGCCGACGTCCTCGCTGGTCACGACGTACTCCTTGGCCTGCCAGAGCGGGATGACCGGCACGTCGCGGGCGACCGTGTCCTGGACGGACCGGAAGTCGTCGGCGGCCTTGCCGCGGTCGGCGTACCGCTGGCTGGCCTTGATCAGCCGGTCGATGTCGGCACTGGCGTACCCGGTGTTCATGGTGCTCTTGCTGCCGACGAGCGGGCCGCCGTAGGTGTCGGCGTCCGGGTAGTCGGCGACCCAGCCCACCGCGTAGGCGTCGAGCTTGCCGCCCGCCCAGCGCTTCTGGAAGTCGGTCCACTCGTAGCCCTTGAGCGTGACCTTGAACAGGCCGCTCGCCTCCAGCTGCCGCTTGAGCTCCTTGGCCTCCTTGTCGGCGGCGCCGCGTCCGGTGGCGTAGCCGTAGGTGAAGGTGACGGGTGTCCGGACGCCCGCCTCTTCGAGCAGGGCGCGGGCCTTGGCGGCGCTCTGCTCGGGGTAGGCGTCGAAGAAGGACGTGGTGTGGCCGGTGATGCCCGCCGGGATCAGCGAGTACAGCGGGTCGACGGTGCCGTCGTAGACCGTGGCGGCCAGCCGCTCACGGTCGACCAGCCAGGCCATCGCCTGGCGCACGGCGGTGTCGTGCAGCGGCGAGGAGGAACGGGTGTTGAGGTACAGGTTGCGGACCTCGGAGCTGTCGGCCTCGGAGACCCGTGTGGAGGGGTCGCTCGGGTTGAGCGCGGCGAGCGCCTCGGGCGGCAGCTGCCGGGTGGCGGCGTCGATCCGCCGGGCCTTCCACGCCTTCTCCAGCGTGGCCGCGTCCTTGTAGTAGCGCAGGTCGACCGGTCGGCCGGCGTCCTCGATCGCGCCCTCGTAGGCGCCGTTCGGGGACAGGACGGCCGAGGTCCCCTTCGTGTACGACGTGAGCTTGTACGGCCCGGTGCCGTCGATGCCGTTGTCGGTGCGCAGTCCGTCCGCCGGGTACTTGTCGCGGTCGACGATCGAACCGGCGCCGGTGGCCACCTTGAACGGGAAGGTGGCGTCCGGCGAGGACAGGGTGAAGGTGACCGTCAGGTCCTTCGCGGTCACCGACTTCAGGGTGTCCAGGAGCGAGGAGGGACCGACGTCCGACTTGATCTTCTTGACGCGGTCGAAGGAGTACTTGACGTCCTCGGCCGTCATCGCCCGCCCGCTCGGGAAGGTGAGCCCGTCGCGCAGCGTGCAGCGGTACGTCTTCAGCCCGCTGTCCGTGAAGTCGCAGCTCCGCGCGGCGTCGGGCACCGGCTTGGCGCCGCCCGCCTCGAAGGTCAGCAGCGACTGGAAGACGTTGCTGTACAACGCCCAGGAACCGGCGTCGTAGGCGCCCGCCGGGTCCAGTGAGGTGACCACGTCCGTCGTGCCGACCTTGATGGCCTTGCCGGTGTCCTCCTGCGACGGCATCAGCTGCCAGCCGCCCACTCCCACGGCCGCCAGCACCAGCAGCGTCGCGAGAATCCGTATGCGAACCGATCGCATCGGTGTGCCCTCTCCCCGGGCCCGCCGGCCCCTGCCCCAGATGCCACTCCCCTAGTGGCGCGGCTCACCTAATCACACGGGTTTCACCTGGGGAAGAGGGATTTTGAGAGTTGAGGAACTCATTGCCGCAAGCGATTACCGGCAGATTTCACAGTCCTCCCACAGAGTCCGCCGGGAACCCGGCCGTCCGGTCCGTACGGCGGGTTCAGGCCTGCTTCGACGCCAGCTCGATCACCGTGACGTCCGACGGCGCGCCCACGCGCGTGGGCGGCCCCCAGGCGCCGGCGCCGCGGCTGACGTACAGCTGCGTGTCGCCGTACCGGTCCAGGCCCGCGAGGGTGGGGTTCGCGGCGGACGCGAGGAGGTTGCCGGGCCAGAGCTGGCCGCCGTGGGTATGGCCGGAGAGCTGGAGATCGACACGGTGCTCGACGGCGTCGTGGATCTGCACCGGCTGATGGGCGAGGAGCACGCACGCGCGCGTGGTGTCCCGGTCGCCGAGGGCCCGCGCGAAGTCGGGGCCCTGGCCGTAGCTCTCCCCCGCGATGTCGTTGACACCGGCGAGGTCGAAGTAGGGCAGTTCCGTGCGCTCGTTCTCCAGCGGGTCGATGCCCAGCCGCCGCACCTGCCGGACCCACTCCTCGGCACCGGAGAAGTACTCGTGGTTGCCGGTGACGAAGAACGCGCCGTCGCGTGCCTTGAGCCCGGCGAGCGGGGCCGCGGCGGGGCCGAGGTCCTTGACGCTGCCGTCCACCAGGTCGCCGACGACCGCGATCAGGTCGGGCTGGGTGGAGTTGATCGTGTCGACGACGGTCTGCGCGAAGCCGCGGCCGAGCACCGGACCGAGGTGGATGTCGCTGACGACGGCGATCCGGTAGCCGTGCGCGGCGCGCGGCAGCCGGGCGAGCGGCACGGTGACCCGCTTGACGCGCGGCCCGCGCAGCACCCCGTAGGTGCCGTATCCGACGGTGCCGACGGCGGCGGTCGCGGCGGCGCCCGCGACGACCCGCGAGACGAACAGCCGCCGGGAGGGCCCGGGCTCGGGTGCGGCGGCGGGCGGCGGCTCCTCGGGCGGCGCCCCCGCGGGCACGGTCTCCGGCTGCGGCACGGCGATCCCGGCGGGCGCCGCACGCCGGTCCCGCCGCTCCAGGTGGCGGCGCAGCAGCGGCCGTACGGCCTCGCCTGCGAGGACGCCCAGCAGCAGGTAGATCGAGAGGGCGAGCCAGAGGAAACCGGGCCAGGCCAGGACGCGCTGGAGCCAGAACGGGGCGCCCGCGCGCTCGGCGACGAGCGCGCCGACGGCGAGCACCCAGCCACCGGCGACGACCGCCGCGCCCGTGCGCCTGGCCCAGCCCGCCCGGCTGGTGGTGTCACGGAACAGACGGCGCCACAGGTACCAGTTGGCCGTCACCAGGACGGCCAGGGCGGCAAGCGCGAAGAAGATGACCACGGAGATCGAACTCCCGTGCCGGGCTATGAGTTCCGGCGCAGTGCGCGCACCCCGCGCAACCCGATGCCCCCGACGGCCGTCCCCAATACGAAGGAGACGACGGCCAGCACCAGGTGCACCCAGAAGTACGCGGTCGGGTCGCCCGCGTCGTCGAACGCGAGCCCGCTGCCGTCGTTGACGAGATTCTTGACGAAAGTGATCCAGATGATCCAGCTCCACACCCCGAAGGCGAGCAGGAACCAGGAGACGGGGCGGCTGAGCTTCATGACCCCAGTATCTCCGCCGGGTGTCCGGTTCCGGGCCGGGGGTGGGGAGGCCGGTGGGACTTCCCCTCGCGTGGCATGTACGTTTCCCGTCGTGCCCGCTCCTCAGAAGACCGTCAGGCGCTCCCTGCTGGTCGCCTCCGCCGTCCTGACGTCCCTCGCGTCGTCCCTCGTGCTGACCGCCGCGCCCGCGTTCGCCGCGCCGAGTCCCTCGACGTCGCCGTCGGCCACGCCGCCCGCGAACATGTCGAGCGTCGGCGGCGCCCGGCTCGGGCAGGCCGGGACACAGGTGAATCTGGCGACCGGGGTGCCGGTGCTGCCCAAGGACCTGACCGCGCGGTCGTGGATCGTGGCCGACGCCGAGTCCGGTGAGGTGCTCGCGGCGCACAACTCGCACTGGCGGCTGGCTCCGGCGAGCACGATGAAGATGCTGTTCGCGGACACGGTCCTGCCGAAGTTCCCGAGCACGACCGAGCACGAGGTGGTCCCCACCGACCTCGCGGGCATCGGGTCCGGCTCCAGCATGGTCGGGATAAAGGAGGGCGAGACGTACACGGTCCACGATCTGTGGCTGGGTGTCTTCCTGCGCTCCGGCAACGACGCCGTGCATGTGCTGTCGGCGATGAACGGCGGCGTCAAGAACACCGTCGCGGACATGAACGAGCACGCCGAGGAGCTCCAGGCCCTCGACACGAACGTGGTGACGCCGGACGGCTACGACGCCGCGCACCAGGTCTCCAGCGCCTACGACCTGACGCTGATCGCCCGCTCCGGGCTCCAGAAGAAGGACTTCCGCGAGTACTGCTCGACGGTGACCGCGAAGTTCCCGGGCGAGACGAAGAAGAACAAGAAGGGCAAGACGGTCCGCGAGACCTTCGAGATCCAGAACACCAACAGGCTGCTGTCGGGTGACTCGGACATCGACGTCTACCAGGGCATCGCGGGCGTCAAGAACGGCAACACGACGAACGCGGGTTCGACCTTCACCGGGGTCGCCGAGCGCGGCGGCAAGGTGCTGCTCGTCACCGTCATGAACCCGGAGAAGAACGAGCACAACGAGGTCTACAAGGAGACCGCCAAGCTCTTCGACTGGGGCTTCAAGGCCGCGGGCAAGGTCGAGGCGGTGGGTGAGCTGGTCGCGCCGAGGAGCGCGTCGCAGCCGAGTGCCCAGCCCGGCGCGAACGCCACCGGTGAGGCGGGCGGCGCCGACGGGGCCTCCGCCTCGCCGGTGGCGAGCGCCACGGCCGCCTCGGGCTCCGGCGGCATCGGCACGGCCCTCGCGATCACCGGCGGGGTGCTGGTGCTCCTCGCGGCGGGCGCGTTCCTGGTCAACCGCCGCTGGCCGCTGCCGGATCTGGTACGTCGCCGCCACTGACGTCCCGCTGTTCCTGTTCCTGTTCCTGTTCCTGTTCCTGTTCCTGTTCCTCTTCCTGTTCCTCTCCCGCCTCGCTGGGCGTGGCCGTCCAGGCGGCGCAGTACAGGACCAGCTTGGACGTGAAGTTGATCCACAGCAGCAGGGCGATGGGGACGCCGAACGCGCCGTACATGCTCTTCGAGGCGACGCCCTGCATGTAGCCGCTCAGCAGCAGCTTGAGCAGTTCGAACCCGACCGCGCCGATCAGTGCCGCGACCAGCAGCCGGCGGCGCGGCGGTTCGACGCCGGGCAGCAGGGTCAGGGCGTACAGCAGGACGAGGAAGTCGGCGAGGACGGCGATCAGGAAGGCCGCCGCGCGCAGCAGTACGGCGCCCCAGCCCTGGCGGTCGATGCCGAGTTCGTCGCTGATCCAGCCGACCAGGGCGGAGCCGACGGTGGAGGCGACGATCGTGATCAGGATGGCGCCGCCGAGGCCGAAGAGGATGCCGAGGTCCTTGGCCTTGCGCAGGACCGGGTTGTCGGTGTCGTCGGGCAGCTCCCACACCGCGCGCAGGCACTCGCGCATGGAGCCGGCCCAGCCGATGCCGGTGACGAGCAGCAGGGCGCCGGCGATGAGACCGACGGTGCCCGCGTTCTCGACCAGGCCGTGGATGTCGAGCTGGTCGGAGATGCCGGGCACCTGGTCGGCGATCTTGTCCTGAAGGTCGTCCTGCTGCGACTCGCTGAGGGTCGCCGCGGCGATCGCGGCGGCCACGGTCAGCAGCGGGAACAGGGCGATGAAGCTGATGAACGTCATCGCGGCGGCCAGCCGGGTCCACTTCACCCGGTCCAGCCGCTCGTACGACCGCCACGCGTGCGTGGCCATCAGCCGGGCCAGTGCCGGTCCGACGACGGGGAGTTTCTTCAGCCAGTCCATGATCCGAATCTGCCCTCGGGGAGGTGGGGTCGAACGGCGGGAAGGGTGTGAACGCCGTGGAGGACCACGGTGCGAGTACCCCGGAAGCGTGGCACCTCCCCACGACGGGCACGTTTATACCCTTTCTCCCCCTTAAGGGCGATACGGTCTCCGGCATGTCTGCCGCAACCCGTTCCGTGACCGCCTCCGTCACCGGATGGGGCCGCACGGCCCCCACGACGGCCCGCCTGATCCGCCCCAGGACCTACGAGGAGGCCGCGGCGGCCGTCAGAGGCGGAGGAACCCGCGGAAGCATCCCCAGGGGCCTGGGACGGGCCCACGGGGACGCGGCGCAGAACGCGGGCGGCGCGGTGCTCGACATGACGGGCCTGGACCGGATCCACGTCATCGACGCCGCCAACGGCATCGTCCTGTGCGACGCGGGCGTCTCCCTGCACCGGCTGACGCGCGTACTGCTGCCACTTGGCTGGTTCCTGCCGGTGACGCCCGGCACCCGGTACGTGACCGTCGGCGGGGCCGTCGCCACGGACGTGCACGGCGGCAACCACCACGTCTCCGGCTCCTTCTCGCGCCACGTCCTGTCGCTGGAACTCCTCACCGCCGACGGCGAGGTCCGCACCGTGGGCCGCGGCACGCCCCTGTTCGACGCGACCACCGGCGGCCTCGGGCTGACCGGCGCCGTGCTGACCGCGACGGTGCAGCTCCAGCCGGTGGAGACCTCCCTGATGCTCGTCGACACCGAGCGGGCCCACGACCTCGACGACCTCCTGGACCGGCTGTCGGCCGGCGAGCCGCGCCACCGCTACGCGGTCGCCTGGATCGACCTGCTGGCGCGCGGCGCGCAGACCGGCCGCGCGGTGCTCACCCGCGGCGACCACGCACCCCTGGAGGCGCTCGGCGCGGGCACGCGCGCGCGAAGGGAGCCGCTCGCCTTCCGCCCCGGCCGGCTCCCGGCCCCGCCCGCGCTCCTCCCGGAGGGCCTGCTGAGCCGCCGCACCGTGGGCTGGTTCAACGAACTGCGGTACCGCGCGGCGCCCGAGGCGCGCACCGGCCGGCTCCGCCGCCTGTCCGCCTTCCTCCACCCCCTCGACGCGCTGCCCCACTGGAACCGGCTCTACGGCCGGGGCGGCTTCGTGCAGTACCAGTTCACCGTCGGGTACGGGCAGGAGGAGGCCCTGCGGCGGATCGTGCGGCGGCTGGCCGAGCGGCGCTGCCCGTCCCTCCTGGCCGCGCTCAGGCGGTTCGGGGACGCCGATCCGGGCTGGCTGTCGTTCCCCGTGCCGGGCTGGACGCTCGCCCTGGACCTCCCGGCCGGGCTTGCGGGGCTCAGCGCCTTCCTCGACGAACTGGACGAGGAGGTCGCCGCCGCCGGAGGGCGCGTCCACCTCGCCAAGGACTCCCGGCTGCGGCCCGAGCTGCTCGCGGCGATGTACCCGCGCCTCGGCGAGTTCCGGAACCTGCGCGCCGAACTCGACCCGCGCGGGACGTTCGTCTCGGACCTGTCCCGCCGCCTCGCCCTCTAGACCCGCCCCACAGGACCCACCTAGGAGCTGCTGCCGTGAAGGACGCCTTCGGCCTCCCCCAGTCCCTGCTCGTCCTCGGCGGCACCTCGCGGATCGCGCTGGCCACCGCGCGCCGCCTGGTGGCCCGCCGCACCCGCACGGTGTGGCTGGCGGGACGCCCCTCGCCCGCGCTGGACCGGGCGGCGGCCGAACTGCGCGGCCTGGGCGCCGAGGTGCACACCGTGGCCTTCGACGCGCTGGACCCCGACTCCCACGAGACGGCCCTCGGCAAGGTCTTCGCCGAGGGGGACGTCGACCTGGTGCTGCTCGCCTTCGGCATCCAGGGCGACCAGGCGCGCGACGAACGCGAACCGGCGGGCGCGGTGCGGGTCGCGCAGACCAACTACACGGGCGCGGTGTCGGCGGGGCTGGTCTCCGCGCGCGCGTTGCAGGCGCAGGGGCACGGCTCGCTGGTGGTGCTCTCCTCGGTCGCCGGGGAGCGGGCCCGGCGCGCCGACTTCGTCTACGGCTCCAGCAAGGCCGGCCTCGACGCCTTCGCCCAGGGGCTGGGCGACGCGCTGCACGGGACGGGCGTGCACGTCATGGTCGTACGCCCCGGGTTCGTGGGCGCACGGGCCGCCTCGGACCTGCCCGGGAGCCGCTGGTCGACGACCCCGGAGGAGGTGGCGACGGCCGTCGAACTGGGGCTGCGGCGCCGCTCGGAGACGGTGTGGGTGCCCGGTTCGCTGCGGGCCGTGATGTCGCTGCTGCGGCACGCGCCGCGCGAGCTGTTCCGGCGGCTGTCGCTGTAGCCGGAGGAGGCGCCGGTGCCGCGCCCTGGCCTGAGGGCGTGCCGCGCCCTAGCAGGTGGGGATGCCGCCGCGGTCCACGGGGGAGGCCTGGGGCGGTACGACGGTGCCGGTCGCGAAGGTGTACTCGCGCAGCTTGCGCCACACCCCGTCGGCACCCTGCTCGTAGAGGGCGAAGCCGGTGCACGGCCAGTGGGCCTCGTAGTCGGCGAGGTCCGCGAACGCGCGGTCCATGGCGTCCTCGTCGATGCCGTGCGCCACGGTGACGTGCGGGTGGTAGGGGAACTGCAGCTCGCGGGCGACGGGGCCGGAGGCGTCACGGACCTGCTTCTGGAGCCAGGCGCACGCCTCGCCGCCCTCGGCGACCCGCACGAAGACGACCGGGGACAGCGGCCGGAAGGTCCCGGTGCCCGACAGCCGCATCGGGAACGCGCGGCCGGCCGCTGCGACCTCGGTCAGATGCGCCTCGATGGCGGGCAGTTCACCGCCGTCGACCTCGGTCGGCGGCAGCAGGGTGACATGCGTGGGGATGCCGTGCGCCGCGGCGTCGCCGAAGCCCGCGCGCAGCTCCTGAAGCTCGCTGCCGTGAGGCTCCGGGACCGCGATCGACACGCCGATCGTTACGGTCCCCACGTCGTCTCCTGTCGTCATGACGGTTCGGTTTCTGTCGGCCGTCGGCTATCGACTGTACGGCCACGGCTGTGCTCCGGGCAGGCGCAACCGTAGTGATGTGCAGCGCTCTGCCCGGTGGTACGCGTGTGCGACGGTGTGCGTCAGTGCTTGGCCGGCAGGAAGCCGACCTTGTCGTAGGCCTGCGCCAGCGTCTCCGCCGCGACGGCACGCGCCTTCTCCGCCCCCTTGGCCAGGATCGAGTCCAGCGTCTCCGGGTCGTCCAGATACTGCTGGGTGCGCTCCCTGAAGGGCGTCACGAAGTCGACCATGACCTCGGCGAGGTCCGTCTTGAGCGCACCGTACATCTTGCCCTCGTAGTCCCGCTCCAGTTCGGCGACGGTCTTTCCGGTGAGGGTCGAGTAGATGGTGAGCAGGTTGCTGACACCGGGCTTGTTCTCGGTGTCGTACCGGATCACGGTGTCGGTGTCGGTGACCGCGCTCTTGACCTTCTTGGCCGTGGTCTTCGGGTCGTCGAGGAGGTTGATGAGGCCCTTCGGCGTGGACGCCGACTTGCTCATCTTGATCGACGGGTCCTGGAGGTCGTAGATCTTCGCCGTCTCCTTGAGGATGTACGGCTTCGGGATCGTGAACGACTCGCCGAAGCGGCCGTTGAAGCGCTCGGCGAGGTCGCGGGTCAGCTCGATGTGCTGGCGCTGGTCCTCGCCGACGGGGACCTCGTTGGCCTGGTAGAGCAGGATGTCCGCGACCTGGAGGATCGGGTACGTGAACAGGCCCACGCTGGCGCGGTCGGCGCCCTGCTTGGCGGACTTGTCCTTGAACTGCGTCATCCGGGACGCCTCGCCGAAGCCGGTGAGGCAGTTGAAGACCCAGGCGAGCTGCGCGTGCTCGGGGACATGGCTCTGGACGAAGAGCGTGCAGCGCTCCGGGTCGAGGCCGGCCGCGAGGAGCTGGGCGGCGGCGAGCCGGGTGTTGGCCCTGAGGTCCGCCGGGTCCTGCGGGACGGTGATCGCGTGCAGGTCGACGACCATGTAGAACGCGTCGTGGGACTCCTGGAGGGCCACCCACTGGCGGACCGCGCCGAGGTAGTTGCCGAGGTGGAACGAGCCCGCGGTGGGCTGGATTCCGGAGAGCACGCGAGGACTTTCAGAGGCCATGTTCACCATTCTCTCAGGTGTCGGGGCCCGATCCGGAACTGGTCGGAAACAGGTGGGAACCGATCCGTCCCCCGCGGTGTAACAAGGGTGTGAGAACGCGGGAGGGGGGCCGCATCGTCGATGAGGCCGCGGTGATCGCCCGGGTGCGCGCCGGTGAGCCGGAGGCGTACGCGGAGCTGGTGCGTGCCCATACGGGCATCGCCCTGCGGGCGGCGCGGGTGTTCGGGGCGGGTGCGGACGCGGAGGACGTGGTGCAGCAGGCGTTCGTCAAGGCGTACTGCGCGCTGGGGACGTTCAGGGACGGGTCGGCGTTCCGGCCGTGGCTGCTGTCGATCGTCGCCAATGAGACGAGGAACACAGTGCGTACGGCGATCCGGCAGCGCACGCTCGCGGGCCGGGAGGCGGCCTTCGTGCGGGCGGAGCCGTCGATACCGGAGTCGGCGGACCCGGCGGTCGCGGCGCTGGAGACGGAGCGCCGCCGGTCGCTGGAGGCCGCTCTGGAGAAGGTGAGCGAGGAGCACCGGCTGGTCGTGACCTACCGCTACCTCCTGGAGATGGACGAGGCCGAGACGGCCCAGGCCCTGGGCTGGCCCCGCGGGACGGTGAAGTCCCGGCTGAACCGCGCACTGAAGAAACTGGGCAGGCTGCTGCCGGACTTCCAGCCCCGGGAGGGAGGTGACGAGCGTGAGTGAGCGACGGGACGGACACGCCGGGCGGGAGCCGGGTCCCCTGCCCGAGGAGCTGCGGGCGCTGGGCCGGTCCCTGGACCCGTCCGGCGCGGACGCCTCCGAGACGATGGTCGAGCGGGTGCTCCAGCAGATACTCGCCGAGCGTCTCCCCGTCCCGGTGGCCGAGCCGCCGGTGGCCGGGGAGCGGCTGCGGGCGGTACGGCGGTGGACGCGCCGGCGGTGGCGTGCCCTGACGGCGACGCTGTGCGGACTGCTGACGGTCCTCGCGCTGACCCCTCCGGTTCGCGCGGCGGTCTACGACTGGTTCGACTTCGGCGGGGTCGAGGTGCGGTACGACCCGTCGGCGACGCCTTCGGCGGACGCCGCGGTGCCCGGGTGCGGCCGGCCGGTGTCGCTCGCCGAGGCCGGGCGGCGGGCCGGGTTCGAGCCGCTGGTGCCGCAGGCGCTCGGCGCTCCGGACACGGTGTCCGTCAGCGGTGGGCCCGGCGGGCGTGTCCTGGTCACGCTGTGCTGGCGCGAGCGGGGCCGGACGGTCCGCCTGGACGAGTACCCGGCCCGGCTGGACATCGGCTTCGTGAAGACCGTCCGCGAGCAGCCGCAGTGGCTGACGCTGGCGGCGGACTCCGACGGTGCCCCTGGTTCCTCCGGTTCATCTGGTTCCTCCGGTTCGTCCGCCGACCGGACGGCGCTGTGGTTCCCGCGCCCGCATCTGCTGGGTTTCTGGCTGGTGGACGCGGACGGCGGGCGCTACACCCGCGAGGAGCGGACGGCAGGGCCGACCCTGCTGTGGGGGTGCCGCTGCGACGGGGCGGCTGACGCGGTGACGCTGCGGCTGGAGGGCGTGGCGTCGCGGGCCCGGGCGGTGGAGATCGCGCAGTCGCTGCGGGGGCCGTCTGGGGGCGGAGCGCGGTAGGCCGGCCGACTCGTCCGGTTCGGTCGGATCGGTCGGATCGGTCGGATCGGTCGGCGCGAAGTGGGAACCCCGGCGGGCCGAGCGGTGTACCAGAAGTGACATGCGGTTCACGCCGTGGGCACGGACCGCGGGGCATCGGCGAGTTGGGGGTTCTGATGCGCAGGGACACGAGCGGGGTGCGAGGCGGCTGTCGGCGCCCGGCAGCGACGGCCGGGGTGCTGGCGGGGGTGCTCGCACTGGTCCTGGCGGGCGCGGGTCCGGCCTCGGCCGGGGGTCCGACGAGCGTGCTGATCGTCTCGCCGCAGAGCGCGCAGACAGCGGCGCTGTACAACTCGGACGAGGAGTACGGCGAGTTGGCCGAGCTGCTCGGCGAACCGGGCCGGGGCGCGGCGGTGAAGCCGCCCGAGGCGGATCCGGTGGGCCGGATGATCAATGTGACGTGGATGGCGCACGACGTGTCGCCGTGGCGGGTCGACCAGCTCTATGCGGCGGACGGCACCAAGGACGTCTGGATACACACCGCCCAGGATCTGAACACCTCGGCGAACGGCCTCTGGCACCGCGCCGAGGAACCGGGTCAACTCCGCGAGCTGCTCCAGGAGCTGGGGGTGATGGGTGCGGCCCGGGGCGAGCGGGCGACGGCGGCCACGGCTCCGGCGGCGGGGCCGGTCCATGACGGGGGCGGGACGGGCGTCTCGCCGGACGGCGCCGACTGGCCGTGGGTGGTGCCGGGGCTGGTGGCCGGTGCGGTGCTGGCGTTGACGCTGCGGTCCTCCGTCACACGGCTGCCGGAGTCGGCCCGGGCGCTGCTGCGGCGGTGGCGGGACCGGGAGCGGGGGCCCCGTCAGGAACTGAGGGATCTGTGAGGGCCCGACTCCGGGTGGTCGTGGGGGTCGTGGGCGTCGGGGCGGGTGTCGGTGGGGCGCGGCTGATACGCCGCGCGGCGGGCCGGCGGTAGGCCGGTCCGCCGCGTGGGAGGACGCGTCAGCAGCTCAGCGGTCTTGAAGAGCCGCCGTTCCTTGACAACTGGACAGTGTGGTGCGGGCGTCGGAGGCAGGCCGCCGTCAGCCGAGGTCGACCTCGGGGTAGAGCGGGAAGCCGGCGACGAGGTCGGTGGCGCGGTGGGAGATCTCGTCGGCGACCTTGGCGTCCAGGATGTGCGCGGCCTTGGAGGGGGCGCCGGACTTGGTGGTGCCGGGCTCGGTGGTGGTCAGGACGCGGTCGATGAGGCCCGCGACCTCGTCCATCTCGGCGGTGCCGAGGCCCCGGGTGGTCAGGGCAGGGGTGCCGATACGGATGCCGGAGGTGTACCAGGCGCCGTTCGGGTCGGCGGGGATGGCGTTGCGGTTGGTGACGATGCCGGACTCCAGCAGCGCCGCCTCCGCCTGCCGGCCGGTGAGGCCGTAGGAGCCGGCCACGTCGATCAGGTTGAGGTGGTTGTCGGTGCCGCCGGTGACGAGGGTGGCACCGCGCCGGGTCAGGCCCTCGGCCAGCGCGCGGGCGTTGTCGACGATGCGCTGGGCGTAGTACTGGAAGGAGGGCTGCCGGGCCTCGGCGAGGGCGACGGCCTTCGCGGCCATGACGTGCGGGAGGGGGCCGCCGAGGACCATGGGGCAGCCGCGGTCGACCTGGTCCTTGAGGGAGTCGTCGCACAGGACCATGCCGCCGCGCGGGCCGCGCAGCGACTTGTGGGTGGTGGTGGTGACGATCTGGGCGTGCGGCACCGGGTCGAAGTCGCCGGTGAGGACCTTGCCCGCGACGAGGCCGGCGAAGTGCGCCATGTCGACCATCAGGGTCGCGCCGACCTCGTCGGCGATCTCCCGCATGAGGCGGAAGTTCACCAGCCGGGGGTAGGCGGAGTAACCGGCGACGATGACCAGCGGCTTGAAGTCGCGGGCCTGGGCGCGCAGGGCGTCGTAGTCGATGAGGCCGGTGGCGGGGTCGGTGCCGTAGGAGCGCTGGTCGAACATCTTGCCGGAGATGTTCGGGCGGAAGCCGTGGGTGAGGTGGCCGCCGGCGTCGAGGGACATGCCGAGCATGCGCTGGTTGCCGAAGGCCTGGCGGAGTTCGGCCCAGTCGGCCTCGCTGAGGTCGTTGACCTGGCGGGCGCCGGTCTTCTCCAGGAAGGGCACCTCGACGCGGTCGGCGAGGACGGCCCAGAAGGCGACGAGGTTGGCGTCGATGCCGGAGTGCGGCTGGACGTAGGCGTGGCGGGCGCCGAACAGTTCGCGGGCGTGCTCGGCGGCGAGGGACTCGACGGTGTCGACGTTGCGACAGCCCGCGTAGAAGCGGCGGCCCACGGTGCCTTCGGCGTACTTGTCGCTGAACCAGTTGCCCATCGCGAGGAGGGTGGCCGGGGAGGCGTAGTTCTCGGAGGCGATCAGCTTCAGCATCTCGCGCTGGTCGTGCACCTCCTGGCCGATGGCGTCGGCGACGCGCGGCTCGACGGCGCGGATCACGTCGAGTGCGGCGCGGAAGGCGGTGGACTCGGTGGACAGGGGCTGCTGCTCGGACATGTGCGGCCTCCGGACGGCGTGGCGGGTTGCGGTCACGATTCACGGTTCGGCCCAGGCGCACGGCACTCTGTCGATCCCGGGCCGCTCCCCGATGGTCCGTCCCATCCCAGCGCGCCAGTCACGGCCCGTGGCCAGCCTACCCGCCGGGCCGCGGGGCGACGGGTGTCCGTCCACCATGCGAGCGACGGCGGGACCCTGCTCCCCGCCGTGGTGACCGGGTGCGGCTCAGGGCGCTTTGCGGCCCCAGGCGAGGACCATGAAGGTGGGCACGTACGTGGTCCCGTGGCTCTTGGTGAGGTCGATGACGGTCTCGATGTCGGCGTCGGTGACTTCTCCGGTGGCCAGCAGGCGCGGGCGCAGGGAGCGCAGGGTGAGGGGGAAGAAGGCGGCGGTGCCGCCGGTGAGCACGGGGGCGTGGATCTCGGCGCCGATGTCGGTGAGACCGGCGTCGGCCAGTTCCCGGGCCAGGGCGCGGCCGGTGCCTATGTCGACGCCGGCGCCGGTGAAGGCGGCCCGGAGCGCGCGACCGAGGCGTTCGGCGACCTCGGTGAAGCCCGGCGGGTAGTAGCGGGCGGCGGCCGGGTACATCGGCCCGTCGATGTCGAAGTCCTCGACGACGACCCAGCCGCCGGGCCGGGTGGCGGCGACCATGCGCCGCAGTGCCTCGTCGCGGTCGGGAAGGTGTTCCAGCACGGCGCGCGCGTGGACGAGGTCGAAGGAGGCCTCGGGGAGGTCGTCGGTGACGATGTCGTGGCGGCGGACCTCCAGGTTGTCGAGCGTGTGGCTGCCGGCGAAGCGGGTGTCGACGTCGACGGCGAGGACCTGTCCGGCGGCGCCGACCTGCCGGGCCAGCCAGCGGGCGACGCTGCCGGCGCCGCAGCCGACCTCCAGGCAGCGCTGTCCCTCGGTGATCCCCAGTTCGGTCAGCCGGTGGCGGGTCTGGCCGTCGTAGATCTCCTCCAGGGAGCACAGCCGGCTGTGCTCGCTCTCCCAGGACGGATCGAAGACATATCCGCTCGCCACCGTGGCCGTGCCGCTCACCGTTCGCCCCTCTCCGCCGACAGTGGGGCCGATCATTGTGGTGCGCGGGAGGATCGCATAAGGCGGTTACGCGTCAAAGGATCACATGGGGCAGGAAGCGTGCGTACTCGTCGGTGATCAGGCCGGAGGACTCCCGGATGCCGAGGCCCGCGGACTCGTCCTCGACGACCCAGGCGCCCAGGACGACCCGGTTGCCGTCGAAGTCGGGCAGCGGCGCCAGCTCCTGGTAGCAGCAGGGCTCCTCGCGCGGGACGGGGGCGGCGCCGGGTTCGTGGACGGTGACGCCGGCGCCCTCGCGGCCGAGCAGCGGCTTGGCGACATAGCCGGTGGTCGCGGCGAGCTCCCTCGGGCCGTCGAGGTAGGCGGGCAGGAGGTTGGGGTGGCCGGGGTACAGCTCCCAGAGGATCGCCAGGAGGGCCTTGTTGCTGAGGAGCATCTTCCAGGCGGGTTCGATCCACAGGGTGGTGCCGGTGCCGCCGCCGTTGTCGAGGGTGCCGAGGACGTGGCCGGCGAAGCGGTCGGTGGTCAGCCATTCCCAGGGGTAGAGCTTGAAACAGCTGCGGATGAAGCGGAGCCGCTTGTCGACGAAGCGGCCCGAGAGGCGGTCCCAGCCGATCTCCTCCATGGAGATCCAGGCGGTGTCGAGTCCGGCCTGGTCGGCGGTCTCCTGGAGGTAGGCGACGGTCATGAGGTCCTCGCCGAGTTCGTCGGCGGAGGAGTAGGCGAAGTACAGGGGGCTGCCGGGCGGGAGCAGCGGGGCCTGCTTGCGCCAGGCGGCGACGAGGCGTTCGTGGAGGGAGTTCCACTGGTCGGCGCCGGGGAAGCGCTCCTCCATCCAGAACCACTGGGGTGAGGCGGCCTCGACGAGGGAGGTGGGGGTGTCGGCGTTGTACTCCAGCATCTTGGCGGGGCCGGTGCCGTCGTAGCGCAGGTCGAACCGGCCGTAGAGGGAGGGGAGTTCGGCGCGTCGGCGCCAGGCCTCGGCGACCGCGTCGACGACGTCGGGGTCGGTGATGCCGAGGTCGGCGAAGCGGTTCTCGGTGACGATGTGGTCGGCTGCCGCCAGGCACATGCGGTGGAGTTCCTCGACGGCCTCCTCCAGCGCCTCGACCTCGTCGAGGGAGAAGACGTAGCAGGCGCTCTCGTCCCAGTAGGGGCGCAGCGAGTCGTCGGGGTAGCGGGTGAGCGGGTAGACGAGCCCCTGCTCCTCGACCGTGCGCTGCCAGTCGGGGCGGGGGTCTATGGTGCGTCGTTCCATGGCGTGGGTCCCGGGGGCTCAGCCGCCGCTGCTGCCGCCGGAGCAGCCGAAGCCGCCCCGGTCGACAGCCTCGCCCTTGCTGAAGGTGCCGTAGTCGGCGCGGCCCTTGCTGACGTCGGCGTCGTAGTACCAGGCGGCGTCGGTGCTCTTGCCCGTGCCGGACGTCTTCTTCCGGCTGCTGCCCGACGAGGACGAGGAACCGGAGGTGCTGGTCCTGCAGTTCTTGTCGGCGACGACCTTGTAGCCCTCGTAGGTGTAGCTGTCGCGGTCGACGCAGCGGCGGTCGGGTTCGGAGCCGCAGGAGGTCAGCGCCGCCGCGACGACTCCCATTCCGCCGAGTACGACCGTGCTGGAGCGCAGCCGTCGCCGGGCCTCTGCCATGTTCCTGTCCCCCGTGGATCTTCTCTGACCATTGTCCGGCGGTCAGCCTAGAGATCGGTGAGAGTCGCTGTGCGGGCACCCGTCTGTCTTCACACCTCCCCTACAGTCGCTTTGTGCTCTTTGGGATGGTGTGTGCGCTCGGTGCGGCGGTCTGCTTCGGTACGGCGACGGTGTTGCAGGCGGTCGCGGCGCGGTCCGCGGGGACGGGTGGCGGCGGGGAGGCGGCGCTGCTGCTGCGGGCGCTGCGGCAGTGGCGGTATCTGGCGGGTCTGGCGCTGGACGGGCTGGGGTTCCTGCTTCAGGTCGTGGCGCTCCGGTCGGTGCCGATCTACGCGGTCGGTGCGGCGCTGGCGTCGAGCCTGGCGGTGACGGCGGTGGTCGCGGCGCGGCTGCTGCGGGTGCGGTTGAGCGGTGCCGAGTGGGGTGCGGTCGCGGTGGTGTGCGCCGGGCTGGCGATGCTGGGGGTGGCGTCGGGGACGGAGGGTGACCTGGAGGGTCCGGCCGCGCTGAAGTGGGTGCTGCTCGGGGTCGCCGTGGGGGTGCTGCTGCTGGGTCTGGCCGGCGGGCGGCTGCCGGAGCGGTGGCGGGCGCCGCTGCTGGGGCTGGGGGCCGGGCTGGGGTTCGGGGTGGTGGAGGTGGCGGTCCGGCTGATCGACTCGCTCGCCCCGTCGGCGCTGTTCACGCACCCGGCGGTGTACGCCCTGCTGTTGGGCGGGGGTGCCGCGTTCCTGTGTCTGACGTCGGCTCTGCAACGGGGGTCGGTGACGACGGCGACGGCCGCGATGGTGATCGGCGAGACGGTGGGTCCCGCGCTGGTCGGGGTGGTGTGGCTCGGGGACCGCACCCGGGAGGGGCTGGGGTGGCTGGCGGTGCTGGGGTTCGTGGTGGCCGTGGCGGGGGCGCTGGGACTGGCCCGGTTCGGGGAGGCGCCGGCGGAGACGGGCACAGGGACGGAGGCGGGGACGGAGGCGCGCTGAGGCCACTCTGCGACGCCTGGTCACGGCACCGGCAGGTCACAGCGGCACCGGGCACAGGGGCGGAAGCGGGGACGGAGGCGCGCTGAGGCCACTCTGCGACGCCTGGTCACGGCACCGGCAGGTCACAGCGGCACCGGGCACGGCGGGCGCCCGGTCATGACCGCACCCGGTCACGGCGACCCCGGGTCACGGCAGCACCCGGCACAGTGCCTCCAACGCGCCCGGCCAGCCTCGGTCCGAGGGTGAGCCGTAGCCGACGACCAGGGCGTCGAGACCGTCCGGGGCCGCGTGCGGGTGGCGGAAGTAGGACAGGCCGTGGAGGGCGACGCCCTGCCAGGCGGCGGACCGGACGACGGAGTGCTCGGTGCCGGGCGGGAGCCGCAGGACGGCGTGGAGTCCGGCGGCGATGCCGGTGACGTGGACGTCGGGCGCGTGCTCGGCGAGGGCGGCGACCAGGGTGTCGCGGCGGCGCCGGTAGCGGAGCCGGGAGGTGCGGACGTGCCGGTCGTAGGCGCCGGAGGTGAGGAACTCGGCGAGGGTGAGCTGGTCCAGGGCGCTGGACGTGTCGACGCGGCCCTTCGCCGCCGCGACCTCCTCCGCGAGACCCGGCGGCAGGACCATCCAGGCGAGCCGGAGGCCGGGGGCGAGGGACTTGCTGGCCGTGCCCAGGTAGACGACCCGGTCGGGGTCCAGTCCCTGGAGGGCGCCGATGGGCTGGCGGTCGTAGCGGAACTCGCCGTCGTAGTCGTCCTCCAGGACGAGTGCGCCGGTGCGGCGGGCCCAGTCGACGACGGCCGCGCGCCGGTCGCGGTGGAGGGGGACGCCCATCGGGAACTGGTGGGCGAGGGTGAGCAGGGCGGCGCCCTCGTCGGAGAGCGGGCCGGGGTCGGTGCCGTGCTCGTCGAAGGGGAGGACGGTGGTGCGCAGGCCGGCGGCCGTCAGCTGGTGCCAGTGCGCTTCGAGCCCGTAGGGCTCCACGGCGACGGTGCGCACACCCCGCGCGCGCAGCACCGTGCCGAGCAGCCGCAGCCCGTGGGCGAAACCGGCGCAGATCACGATGCGGTCGGGGTCGGCGTGGACGCCGCGGGCGCGGGCGAGGTAGGCGGCGAGGGCGGCGCGGAGTTCGATGTGGCCGCGCGGGTCGCCGTAGCCGAGGGCCTGGTGCGGGGCGGCGAGGAGGGCGCGGCGGGCGGCCTTGAGCCACTGCGCGCGCGGGAAGGCGGCGAGGTCGGGACTGCCGGGGCGGAAGTCGTGCGCCGGGCGCTGCGGGGCGCGGGGGCCGGGGCCGGTGCCCGTGGGCGGGACGACGGCGCGTTCGGCGACGCGGGTGCCGGAGCCCTGGCGGGCGGTGAGCCAGCCCTCGGCGACCAGGTCGGCGTAGGCGTCGGCGACGGTGTTGCGGGCGATGCCGAGGTCGGCGGCGAGGGCGCGGGAGGAGGGCAGCCGGGTGCCGGGGGCCAGGCGGCCGGTGCGGGCGGCTTCGCGCAGCGCGTCGGTCAGGCCCCGGCGCAGGTGGGGGCCGGTGGGTTCCAGGTGCAGGTCGACGCCCAGAGTGGCCCATGATTTCGCCATGGGAATGGACCATACTCCTGGGCTGCCTGGCTCCTAGGGTCGATGACATGAGCAGCGCAGAGCAGACCCTTCGGCCCGTCCGGTACGCCCCCGCCCACACACCCCGGCTCGCCTGGGCCGAGCTGGCCCCCGAGGTCTTCAAGGCGATGGTCAGGCTCGACGCGGCGGCCCGCAGAGGGCTCGACCCGAAGCTGCTGGAGCTGGTGAAGGTCCGGGCCTCGCAGATCAACCGGTGCGCGCTCTGCGTCGACATGCACAGCAAGGACGCGCTCGCGGCGGGCGACAGCGTCGAGCGGATCGTGCAGCTCAGCGCGTGGGAGGAGTCGGAGCACTTCTACACCGGTCAGGAGCTGGCGGCGCTGGCGCTGACGGAGGCGGTGACGGTGCTGACCGACGGGTTCGTGCCGGACGAGGTCTACGAGCGGGCGGCCGAGCACTTCGACGAGGTGGAGCTGGCGCAGCTGATCGCCGCGATCACGGTGATCAACGCGTGGAACAGGTTCGGGGTGACCTGCCGGCTCGTTCCCGGGCACTACCAGCCGGGGCACAAGTGACCGTGCGCACCGGGCGGCTGGACCGGGATGTCGCGCAGGCCATGTCCGCGCTGAGCGCCGCCGCGAAGAAGGGGCTCGGGGACCCGGCGCTCGCCGAGCTCGTCGTGATCCGGGCCTCGCAGCTCAACCACTGCGCCTTCTGTCTGGACATGCATCTGCGGATCGCCCGTGAACACGGGGTGAGCGAGCGGCAGTTGGATCTGCTGGCCGCCTGGGAGGAGGCCGAGGGCGTCTTCGACGAGCGGGAGCGGGCCGCGCTGGCGCTCACGGAGGCGGTGACGGTCCTGACGGACGGGTTCGTGCCCGACGCCGTGTACGAGCGGGCCGCCGAACACTTCGACGCCGCCGGGCTCGCGCACCTCGTCGCCCTGGTCGTCGCCATCAACAACTGGAACCGGGTGATGGTGAGCCGCCGGGTCCCGCCGGGAGGTCGCATCGTATGAACAAGGCCGAGCTGTTCCGGAGTCTGCACCGCCGCCGGGCCGCGGACGACCCGCTCGTCCTGCCCGGCCCGTGGGACGCGGCCAGCGCCAGGGTGTTCGCCGACGCGGGGTACCAGGCGCTGGCGACACCGAGCGCCGGGGTGGCGGCCTCGCTGGGGCACGAGGACGGGCGGACCCCGGCGGACGAGATGTTCGCCGCGGTCGCGCGGATCGCGCGGGCCGTGGACGTACCGGTCTCCGCGGACGTGGAGGGCGGGTACGGGCTCGCGCCGAAGGAGCTGGTGGAGCGGCTGCTGGAGGCCGGGGTGGTGGGCTGCAACCTCGAGGACTCCGACGGGGGTGGTGTCCTCAAGGACCCTCGGCGGCATGCCGAGTGGCTCGCCGAGGTGCGGTACGCGGCGGGTGACGACCTGTTCGTCAACGCCCGTATCGACACCTTCATCCGCGGGGTCGACGATCCCGGACAGGCGATCGAGCGGGCGGCGCTGTACACGGCGGCGGGCGCGGACTGCGTGTATCCGATCGAGGCCCCGCACAAGTTGCTCCCGCTGCTGCGGTCGGGCATCCGGGGTCCGGTCAACGTGGTCGCGAAGGTCGGAGCGGGCCCCTCGCCCGCCGAACTGGGCGGGCTCGGGGCCACGCGGATCACCTTCGGGCCGGGGCTCCAGCGCCGGACGACCGCGATCCTCCAGGAGCTGGTGGAGGAGATGCGCTGACCGGCGCCGGCCGGGCGGACGGGGGTGGCGTCAGGACAGCCACGCCTTCCAGGTGGACTCGTGGTCGTCCGCCCACTTCTTCGCCGCCTCCTCGGGGGTCAGCTTCTGGTCGGCGATCAGCAGGGAGACCTCGTTCTGGTCCTCGGTGGTCCACGTGAACTTCTTCAGGAAGGCCGCCGCGTCGCCGCCGCTCCTGGCGAAGTCCGCGTTGAGGTACTTCCTGAGCGGGGTGTGCGGGTAGGCGCAGGCGACCTTGTCGGGGTCGGCGTCGCAGCCCTCCTTGTAGGCGGGCAGCTTCACCTCCGTCATGGGGACCTTCTCGAAGAGCCACTGCGGGGCGTACCAGTAGGTGAGGAAGGGCTTCTTCTCCTTGGCGAACTGTTTGATCTGGGTGATCTGGGCGGCCTCCGAGCCGGCGAACACGACCTGGTAGTCGAGGTCCAGGTTCTTCACCAGGGACTTGTCGTTGGTGACGTAGGACGGGGAGCCGTCCAGGAGCTGGCCCTTGCCGCCGCTCTCCGCGGTGCGGAGCCGGTCCGCGTACGTGTCGAGGTTCTTCCAGTCGGTGACGTCGGGGTGGGCCTCGGCGAAGTACGTGGGCACGTACCAGCCGATGTGGCCGGTGACCCCGAGGCCGCCGCCGTCGACGATGGTCTTCTTGTCGTCGACGTAGCGCTGTTCCTGTTCGGGGTGGCCCCAGTCCTCCAGGATCGCGTCGACGCGGCCCTGGCTGAGGGCGTCCCAGGCGGGGACCTCGTCGACCTGGACGGTGTCGACGCGGTAGCCGAGCTCGTGCTCCAGGAGGTACTGGGCGACGGCCACGTTGGCCTGGGCGCCGACCCAGGACTGGACGGACAGGGTCACCGTCCGGGCGCCCCGCGCGTTGGCGAACGGGGAGGCCTGCCGGGTCATGTCGGCGGCGCCGCAGCCGGTGAGCAGGACGAGCGAGGCCAGGGCGGCGGTCGTACGGACACGCATGTCAGGCTCCCTTCGCCGGGTGGCGTTCCGCGGGCTGGGTCACCCGGTCGAGCATCAGGCCGAGGCAGACGATCGCGGCGCCGGCCACCAGCCCGGTCGCCAGGTCGCCCTGGGCGAGGCCGAAGACGACGTCGTAGCCGAGGGCGCCGCCGCCGACCAGGCCGCCGATGATGACGACGGCGAGGACGAGGACGACGCCCTGGTTGACGGCGAGCAGCAGGGAGCGCCGGGCGAGCGGGAGCTGGACCTGCCGGAGCTGCTGGGCGGGGGTCGCGCCGAGCGAGCGCGCGGACTCCAGGGCGGCCGGGTCGACCTGGCGCAGCCCCTGGGCGGTGATCCGGACGACGGCGGGCAGCGCGTAGACGACGGCCGCGGCGACGGCGGGGGCGCGACCCACCCCGAACAGGGCGACGACCGGGATCAGGTACACGAACTGCGGCATCGTCTGGAAGACGTCGAGGACCGGGCGCAGCAGCCGTTCGACGCGGTCGCTGCGGGCGGCGGCGACCGCGGTGGCGAAGCCGATGACGAGGGTGACGGCGACGGCGGCGAGGACCTGGGAGAGGGTGTCGAGGGAGGCGTCCCACACACCGAGGACACCGATGGCGGCCATGGCGAGGGTCGCGGTCAGGGCGGTGCGCCAGGTGCCGATGAGCCAGGCCAGGGCGGCGACCAGCAGCAGTACCGACCACCAGGGCAGCCACTGGAGGCCGTCGCGCAGCGGGTCCAGGACCCAGGTGGTGAAGTGGGCGGCCCAGTCGGCGGTGCCGCCGATGACGGGGACGCCGGAGTAGAGGTGGGCGGTCATCCAGTCGACGGCCCGGTTGACCGGCTCGGCGATGCCGACGACCCAGGCGTCGGGCCAGTCGAGGCGGCCGGTGAGCCGTCCGGCGACGGCGATCGCGAGGGCGGCGACGAGGGCGTAGGGCCATCCGGCGCGGGTGCGGTGCTCGGTGCCGTCAGCGGCGGCGGCCGTGACCCGGTCCAGGACGACGGCGAGGAGCACGATCGGGATGCCGGCGGCGAGCGCGGCGCCCACGTCCACGGAGGCCAGCGCCTGGTAGACGCGGTCGCCGAGGCCGCCCGCGCCGATCACGGAGGCGATGACGGCCATCGACAGGGCCATCATGATCGTCTGGTTGAGGCCGAGGAGGAGTTCCTTGCGGGCCAGCGGGATGCGGGCGGTCAGCAGGCGCTGGCGCGCGGTGGCGCCGAGCGAGTCGACGGCTTCGAGGACCTCCTTGTCGGCGCCGCGCAGGCCGAGCGCGGTGAGCCGGGCCATGGGCGGGGCGGCGTAGACGACGGTGGCGAGGACCGCGGCGGGCACACCGATGCCGAAGACCAGGACGACGGGGAGGAGGTAGGCGAAGGCGGGCAGGACCTGCATGGTGTCCAGGACCGGGCGCAGGGCGCGGTCGAGGCGGTCCGAGAGTCCGGCGGCGAGGCCGAGCAGCGCGCCCACGGCGACCGACGCGGCGACCGCGACGACCATCAGGGCGAGCGTCTGCATGGTGGGCACCCACATGCCGAGGAAGCCGCAGGCGAGGAAGGCCGCCGCCGTGCCGAGGGCGAGCCGGGGCCCGGCCACCCGCCAGGCGGTCAGCGCGCCGAAGGCGGTGACCCCGGCCCAGCCGAGGGCGAGGAGGGCGAGATAGACGGCCCGGACGCCGAGGACGACCGCGTTGCTGACGTGGCCGAGGAAGTAGAGGAACAGGGGGTGGCTGTCCCGGTTGTCGATGATCCAGTCGCTGACACCGGTGAGGGGGCGGGTGAGGTCGACGGTGAGGGCCGCAGGCCAGGCCCCGCCGGTCCAGCGGGCGCTCGCGAGGGGGACGAGGACCGCTGCGGCGAGCGCGAGCAGCAGGAGCTTGCGGACGGCCGGGCGGCGCAGGGCGGCGGGGAGCGCGCGGGGCGCGGGGGCGGTGATCGTGGCCATCAGACGGCCTCCTTGGACGGACCCTTCACGGCGGCGCCGGCCGGTCCGTCGGCCTCCGGGGCCGGACCGGCACGGTCCTCGTCCGCGGCCGGACCCGTGCGGCCGTCTCCCTGAGCGGCGGCACCCGTCGAGCCCGCGCCACCGGCACCCGTCGAGCCCGTGCCACCGGCACCCGTGCCGACCGTGCCCGCCACGACCCCGATCAGCGTGTCCGAGTCGACGACGCCCAGGCATCGGCCCTCGTCCACCACGCGCGCGGGCGATCCGGCGCGGGCGACGGCCTCGATGGCCTCGGAGACCGTCGCGTCGGGCGGGAGCGCCGGGCCGCTGCCCGCCTCCCCGGCCGAGGCGGCGCGCAGGGCGGTGCGCACGGTGAGGACCTGTTCGCGGGGCACGTCCCGCACGAACTCGCGGACGTAGTCGTCGGCGGGCGAGCCGACGATCTCCTCCGGGGTGCCGAGCTGGACGACCCGGCCGTCGCGCATGAGCGCGATGCGGTCGCCGAGCTTCAGCGCCTCGCTCAGGTCGTGGGTGATGAAGACCATCGTGCGGCCCTCCTCGTGGTGGAGCCGGACGACCTCCTCCTGCATGTCGCGGCGGATCAGCGGGTCGAGGGCGCTGAACGGCTCGTCGAACAGGAGGACCTCCGGGTCGACGGCCAACGCCCGCGCCAGGCCGACGCGTTGGCGCTGGCCGCCGGAGAGCTGGCTCGGCTTGCGCTGTTCCATGCCCTCCAGGCCGACCTTGGCGACCACCTCGGCGGCGCGTTCACGGCGCTCCGCCCGGCCGACGCCCTGGATCTCCAGGCCGTAGGCGACGTTGTCGAGGACCGTGCGATGGGGCAGCAGGCCGAAGTGCTGGAAGACCATCGCGGCCCGGTGGCGGCGCAGTGCGCGCAGCCGGGAGCGGTCCATGGCGCGGACGTCCTCGCCGTCGATGGCGATGGTCCCGGCGGTCGGTTCGATGAGCCGGGTCAGACAGCGCACGAGGGTGGACTTCCCGGACCCGGACAGGCCCATCACCACGAACACCTCGCCCTTGCGGACGTCGAAGGAGACGTCCCGGACGGCGGCGGTGCAGCCGGTGCGGGCGCGCAGGTCGGCGGGGGCCAGCGAGGCCAGTTCCGGGTCCGCCGGGACGCGCTCGGCCTTCGGTCCGAACACCTTCCACAGACCTTCGACGGAGAACACGGGGGCGTTCATCACACGTCACCTCCCACCAGATCGACGGCTCGTTCCCCGACCATGAGCACGCCGATCATCGGGTTCACGGCGGTCATCGTCGGGAAGACGGACGCGTCGGCGATCCGGATGCCGTCCAGGCCGCGGACGCGCAACCGGGGGTCGACGACGGCGAGTTCGTCGTCGACCGCGCCCATGCGGCAGGTGCCCGCCGGGTGGTAGACGGTGTGGGCGACCTTGCGGGCGTACTCGCTCAGCTCCTCGTCGCCGACGATCTCCGGGCCCGGGGCGACCTCGCGCTTGAGCCAGCCGGCCAGCGGCTCGGTCCGCGCGATCTCGCGGGCGGCGCGGATGCCGTCGACGAGGGTGCGGGCGTCGTAGTCGTCCTCGTCGGTGAAGTACCGGAAGTCCAGGGCGGGTTTGACGGACGGGTCGGCGCTGGTGAGGTGGAGCCGGCCGCGGCTCCTCGGCTTGGGGATGTTGGGGGTCATCGAGACGCCGTGCGGGGGGCGTTGATAGCCGAGGCGCTCGGGGTTGTCCGTGAAGGGGATCTGGTAGAAGTGGAACATCAGGTCGGGGCCCGCGTGTTCGGGGTCGCGGCGCACGAACAGGCCCGCGTCGGAGTCCATCGCGGAGTTCTCCGGGATCGGGCCGTGGGTCTCCCACACGATCACCGACTCGGGGTGGTCGAGGAGGTTCTCGCCGACGCCCGGCAGATCGTGGACGACCGGGATGCCGAGGGCTTCGAGGTCGGCGGCGGGTCCGATGCCGGAGTGCAGCAGCAGGCGCGGTGAGTCCACGGCGCCCGCGCACAGCAGGACCTCGCCCCGCGCGCGGACGGTGAACTCCTCGCCGTCCTTGTCCCGGACGTGGACGCCGCGCACCCGGGTGCCGTCCAGCTCCAGCCGGTGGGCCCAGGTCTCCAGCAGGAGGGTCAGGTTGGGGCGTTCGTCCATGACCGGGTGGAGGTAGGCCACGGAGGCCGAGGACCGCTTGTTGTCCTCGGGGTGGTAGGCGAGGTCGAAGAAGCCGGCGCCCTCGGTGAACGGCTTGCGGTTGAAGCCCTCGACGCGCGGCACCTGGAGCGCGGCCTGTGCCGCGTCGACGAAGTCGCGGGCGATGGCGTTCCGGTCCTTCTCGTCGACGGGGACGATGTTGTTCAGCAGCCGGGCGTAGTACGCCTCCATCGGCACCGCGCCCCAGCCCTTGGCGCCCGCCTCCTCCCACTCGTCCCAGTCGGAGGGCAGCGGCTTGAAGGCGATGAGCGTGTTGTGCGAGGAGCAGCCGCCGAGCACCCGGGCGCGGCTGTGCCGGATGTGGGAGTTGCCGCGGGGCTGCTCGGTGGTCGGGTAGTCGTAGTCCAGTTCGCCGCCGAGCAGGCCCATCCAGCGGCGCAGGGTCAGGACGTCGTCGCGGCCGACGTCGCTGGGGCCGCCCTCGATGACGGCGACGGTGACATCGGGGTTCTCGGTGAGGCGGGAGGCTATGACGGACCCGGCGGTGCCGCCGCCGATCACGACGTAGTCGTACTCGTGGTGCATGGGATCTCCTGGGTGGGGGGGCCGGCCGGAACGGAAGGGGGTGGCTCCGGCCGGCCGGGGAGCGGGGCGTCAGCCGGCGAACCAGCGGACGGGCTTCGGCGCGAGGTTCTGGTAGACGTGCTTGGACTCGCGGTACTCGGCGAGCCCGGCGGGGCCCAGTTCGCGGCCGACGCCGCTCCGGCCGAAGCCGCCCCACTCCGCCTGCGGCAGATAGGGGTGGAAGTCGTTGATCCAGACGGTGCCGTGGCGCAGCAGTCCGGCGACGCGGCGGGCGCGGCCGGGGTCGGCGGTCCAGACGGCGCCGGCGAGGCCGTACTCGGTGTCGTTGGCGAGGCGGACCGCCTCGTCCTCGGTGCGGAAGGTCTCGACGGTGAGGACCGGGCCGAAGACCTCCTCGCGGACGACCTTCATCTCGCGGTGGCAGGCGTCGAGGACGGTCGGCTCGTAGAAGTAGCCGGGCCCGTCGGGCCGCTTGCCGCCGGTGCGGAGCACCGCGCCCTCCGCGAGGGCGGAGGCGACGTACGCCTCGACCTTCGCGCGCTGCTGCTCGGAGACGAGGGGGCCGCACTCGACGCCGTCGTCGGTGCCGCGGCCGAGGCGGATGCGGGCGGCGCGGTCGGCGAGTTCGGCGACGAAGCGGTCGCGGACCGACTCCTCGACGATGAGGCGGGAGCCGGCCGAGCAGACCTGGCCGCTGTGGATGAACGCGGCGTTCAGGGCCTGGTCGACGGCGGTGTCGAAGCCCTCCTCGGTGGCGCAGGCGTCGGCGAAGACGACGTTGGGGTTCTTGCCGCCGAGTTCGAGGGCGACCTTCTTCACCGTGGGGGCGGCGGCCTGGGCGACCTTGACCCCGCTGGCGAGGCCGCCGGTGAAGGAGACGAGGTCGACGCCGGGGTGCTCGGCGAGCCGCGCGCCGACGGAGTGGCCGGGGCCGGTGACGAGACCGGCGACACCGGCGGGCAGCCCGGCCTCGGCCAGCAGCTCGATCAGCGCGACGGTGGTGAGCGGGGTGATCTCGCTGGGCTTGACGACGAAGGTGTTCCCGGCGGCGAGCGCCGGGGCGATCTTCCAGCTCGCCTGGAGCAGCGGGTAGTTCCAGGGGGTGATGAGCGCGCACACGCCGACCGGCTCGTGCACGACGACGCTGTGCACGTCGGGCGAACCGGCGTCCACGACCCGGCCGCCGGACTCGGCGGCGACGAGGCCGGCGAAGTAGCGGAAGGCGTCGGCGACGCAGTCGATGTCGACGCGGCCCTCCTCGACGGTCTTGCCGGCGTCCCGGCTCTCCAGCAGGCCGAGCCGTTCGCGGTCGCGCACGAGGAGGTCGGCGACGCGGTAGAGGAGCGCCGCGCGCTCGGAGACGGGGGTGCGGGGCCACTCGCCCCGGTCGAAGGCGCGCCGGGCGGCTTCGACCGCGAGGTCGGCGTCCCGCTCGTCGCCCTCGGCGACCACGGCGAAGGGCCGGGCGTCCGCGGGGTCGACGACCTCGCGGGTGGCGCCGGAGACCGCCTCCCGCCACGCGCCGTCGACATGGATCGTCCGGTGTTCGTGCTGCCTTGCCATGAGCGTTGTCGCCTTCCGTTCCTGTTCCGCTCCCGTGGGTCACACAGGTGTCGTCCACGGGGACCGTCACCGCCTGCCCTCGCCCCGGAATTGCATGCGCAAGGGGCGGGCGAAAGTGCGACGCGTCACTGAGAATGCGGGCGAATTTCGCAAAACGTACGCTGAAGGGGTGACGCAGGGTGGAGGTGACGTCATGGCCCTCAGGTCATTGGCCGCGGTCGTCGCGAGCGCGACGCTGCTGCTGGCGCCCACGGCGGCGTACGGCGACGACGACCTCAGCGCACGGCAGCTCGCCGACGAGGCGAAACGCAACCTCCTCGACGCCGACTCCGTGCACCTGGAGCTGACGGACGACAGCACCGGCGCGAGCGCGAGCACCACACAGCCCGCCTCCATGGACCTCACCCTGGACCGGGACGGCAACTGCGTCGGCTCGATGGAGATGGGCGCGGACGGCGGCAGCGTCGAGATCGTCAAGCAGGGCGACGAGGTGTGGATGAAACCCGACACCGCGTTCTGGAAGGCACAGGTGCCGGGCGCGCAGGGCGACGCGGTGGCCGAGCTCTTCAAGAACCGCTACATCCACGGCTCCACGGACGACGCCATGCTCAAGGGGATGGCCGACACCTGCGACCTGACCGCGTTCCAGCGGGAGGCCGCGGGCGACGACTCCGGGAAGGCCGCCCTGACCAAGGGCGCGGAGACGACGGTCGACGGCACGAAGGTCGTCCCGCTCACCGGCGAGGAGGACGGCAAGAAGGCGGTCCTCTACATCACCTCCGACTCCCCGCACCGCCTGGTCAAGGCCACCCAGCAAGGCGACGGCACCGACCTGACCCTGGCCTTCTCGCGGTACGACGAGCCGGTGCCGACGGCGACACCCTCGGCGGACGAGACGGTGGACGTGAGCAAGCTCCAGCAGGAACTCCAGAGCATCTGACACCGGGGCGTCAGGGCGCCGAAGTGCACCCTGACGAATCCGGCGAACTCGCTAACCGCAGTCGGCCCCCGTCGGGCAGAAGGAGTCCAGCGCCATGGCGAGCGGCTCGCGCACGAGGGCGACGGGCAGTGCGCCGGGGCCGCTGGAACGGATGGCGTAGGAGTCGCCGCCGGGTGCCCGGAAGCGGTGGTCGACGACCTGGCGCGGGCCCTTGTCCTCGTCGTCGTAGCGGTAGGCGAGCTCGGACCAGGTGGCGCCCTCGTCCCGTGCGAGGACCTGGTAGCCGGGCTGGTGGGCGAAGCCGTAGCCGGGGTCGGTCTCGGCCTTGCGCAGCGACGAGGCGGGGTCGTCCTCGGTGACGAGGAAGATCTGGAGCTGACGGCCGCCGTCGGGGTCGTCGTAGAAGACGACCGGGGCCTTCTCGCCCTGCGTCTGTCTGCGGACCCAGCCGGCGGGGACGACGAGCGTGTAGCCGACGGGGTCCCGCACCCGGCGGTAACCGGCGGCGGGCTCCGAGGGCTCCGGGGACAGGGAGGGACCCGGCGACGGGTTCCGCGACGGGGACTCCAGGGGCGAGGCCGGCGGGCGGGAGGTCGTGGCGGCGACGCCCGTGCCCGGTGCGGCGACCGGTCCCGTCGCCCCCTCACGCGTCAGGAACCAGACACCGGCCCCCGTGCCCGCGCCCAGGACCGCCGTCACGGCGACGATCACCAGCAGCCGCCGGACCGCCGGGGGCGACGAGGGCGGGGAGGGCGGCGGCACGTAAGGAGAAGGAGCGGGAGGCGGCGGGACGGCCGCCCAGGGTGGTGGTGTCTGCGCAGTCCCCGTCTCGGCCGACGCCCAGGGTGGTGGCGTCCGCGACGCCCTCGTCTCGGCCGACGCCCACGGAGGCGGTGCGGCCGACGTCTGTGTCTCCGCCGACGCCCACGGCGGCACCGCACCCCAGGCCGCCTGCCCCTGCTCCTCGCTCGGCGCGCGCTCGTCGGAACCCGAGCTGTGCCCTTCGCCGTCGCCGTTCCATCCGCTCATCGCGGCCCCCGAATCACCTTGGCGGGTACCGCTCTTGACGGTAGCGGCGAAAACGGGCACGGGCCCCGTCCCGGACGAAACCGGAACAGGGCCCGTGTGCGCTTGTTACAGCGGGCGGGGGCGGCTCAGATGAGGCCGAGCGCGCGGACCGCCTCGCGCTCCTCCGCCAGCTCGGCGACGGAGGCGTCGATGCGGGCGCGGGAGAACTCGTTGATCTCCAGGCCCTGGACGATCTCGTACTGCCCGTCCTTGGTGGTGACGGGGAAGGAGGAGATCAGGCCCTCCGGGACGCCGTAGGAGCCGTCCGACGGGATGCCCATGGAGACCCAGTCGCCGTCGGCGGTGCCGTTGACCCAGCTGTACACGTGGTCGATGGCGGCGTTGGCGGCGGAGGCGGCCGACGAGGCGCCGCGGGCCTCGATGATCGCCGCACCGCGCTTGGCGACGGTCGGGATGAAGTCCTCGGCCAGCCACTTCTCGTCGTTGACGACCTCGGCCGCGTTCTTGCCGCCGATGCTGGCGTGGAAGATGTCGGGGTACTGGGTGGCGGAGTGGTTGCCCCAGATGGTCAGCCGCTTGATGTCGGCGACCGTCGAGCCCGTCTTCTTCGCGAGCTGGGTCAGCGCGCGGTTGTGGTCCAGGCGGGTCATCGCGGTGAAACGCTCGGCCGGTACGTCCGGGGCGGCGGCCTGCGCGATGAGCGCGTTGGTGTTGGCCGGGTTGCCGACGACGAGGATCTTGACGTCGTCCGCGGCGTGGTCGTTGATGGCCTTGCCCTGCGGCTTGAAGATGCCGCCGTTGGCCTCCAGGAGGTCACCGCGCTCCATGCCCTTGGTGCGCGGGCGGGCGCCGACGAGCAGGCCCACGTTGGCGCCGTCGAAGGCGACGTTCGGGTCGTCGGTGATGTCGATGCCCTGGAGGAGCGGGAAGGCGCAGTCGTCGAGCTCCATCGCGGTGCCCTCGGCGGCCTTGAGCGCCGGGGTGATCTCCAGGAGGCGCAGCTTGACCGGCACGTCCGCGCCGAGCAGCTGGCCGGAGGCGATGCGGAAGAGCAGGGCGTAACCGATCTGGCCGGCCGCGCCGGTGACGGTGACGTTCACGGGAGTGCGGGTCATGGCGTTCTCCGTATGACAGCTGGCGGTGGGCGTCCTTGCCCTGGCGAGCGGACGTACAAATGATCGATCTCTTGGTATCAAGAGATCCAGCGGTCAGGCTATCGCGCATCCGGGACCGCGGACCGCCGGGCCCCTGTGGCCCACCCCACACAGCGCTTCGACCCGGCGCTTCCGCGCGGCCCGCCCGCACAGGCCGTTCACGGGAAAGGGGAACGGCGGCCGTCCGTCCGGGAGAGGTGTGACGGATACGGCCGCCGTGTGGGGGCACCGACAGGGCCGGATTCCCGTGGGGGTACGTGACGCGTGCCCACGAATCGTCCGGCCATGCCTGTGCGCCCGAAATCGCCCACCGGCGCGACGCTCACCGTGCGCGCGCGGCGCCTACTGCGTGCAGCCCTTCTCCCCCACCGCCAGCGTCGCGCACGCGACCGCGTCGCCCGCGTCCTTGACGGCCACCATCGGCGTGTACGCGATGGTGTCCCCGGCGGTCGTGATGCTGTCGGCCTGCTTGGCGCCTCCCGCCGAGACCTGGACCTCGTCGCCCTGCGCGGCCTGGGTGATCCGGCCCCACGCGGCACCGCAGGTCTTGCTGTAGCGCACCTCCACGACCGTCGTGCCCACCGTGGCCGTCTTGGCGGTCGTCACCGCCGCGGTGTCCTTGGTGCAGCCCATGGCCTCCGCGTCCTTGCCGGTGCAGGAGTCGCCCGCGCACTTGACGCCCGCCGGCAGGTCGACCGACGCGCTGGCGGACGGGGAGGGCTTGGTCGAGCCGCTCTCGTTCTTCTTGTCGCCGCCGCTGGTGAGGAAGTACGCGCCGGCTATCACGACGAGCACCCCGACGACGCCCGCGAGGAACATCGTCAGCCGCCGCTTGCCGCCGCCCGGCGCGCCGGGTGCGGCGGCCGGACCGGGGGCCTGCGGGGGCTCGCCGTAGGACGTGCGCGGGGCGCCCGGAGCCGGTGCCGCGGAGCGCGCCGCGCCCGACGGGGACGGGCCCTGGTAGCCCGCCATGCCCCAGGAGTTGACGCTCTCACGCACCTCGGGCCGGGCGTCCTGGACCTCCGGCGACGCCGGCTGCGACGGCACCGAGGGGACGGACGGGGCGGTGGACGGTATGGACGGGGCCACGCCCGCCGGTCCGGCGATCCCCGGGGTCACCCCGGGCGTCGCCGTGGCGCTGCCGCTCTTGCGGGCCGTCCTGGCGCCCTTGGCGCCCGCGGGCGGCGCCCCGAACTCGCTGAGCGCGGCGCGCGCCTGCGAGATCCGTATCGCCTCCATGGTCATGTCGTGGCGCATCTCCGAGCGGCTCCAGGCGCGTTCGGCGAGCTCCCACATCGTGGTCAGGTGAATGGGATTGGTGCCGGTGACCTCGGCCAGGGCCACGATGGCGCCCTTGGGCGCGAGCAGCCGGCCGTTGAGATAACGCTCCCAGGACGTCTTGCTGTAGCCCGTGCGGTCGGCCAGCGCCGCGATGCTCAGCCCGCTGCGGTCCACGAGCCGCCTGAGCTGGCTGGCGAACTCCCTGACCTGCGGATCGAGTTCATCGGGCAAGGCCCTCCAACGAGGCATTGCTTCCCCCTCTTCCCCCCGGTTCGTGCTGGCTGTTCTGCGTACCCGTGTGTGCTGCCCACTGCTCGGTCCCCGTCTTGGCTACCCACAGGGATGCGCGCGACAAGGATCTCAGTTCCCCGGGTGGGGGCGCACGGGTGCGTCGGGGCCCGGAGGCATGCACCGTTGCACGCGCGCCCGGCCGCGGTCCAGTCTTCCAGTACAGGGACGACCCGAACCGTCCCGATCGGTCACGCTAACGCGGTTGTTGAACGACTTCGTTGCAAATCCGCGAACTTGTCAACACATCGCCACACGGACCGCACATCGGACGTAACACCGGCCACTTCGCTGCGAAACTCACCCGAGGGCCACCGCGCCGACGACCGTGACGACAAGCAGCGCGGCCAGCAGGAGCACGGCGGTGAGCAGGGTCCGGTGCGCGGCGGACGGCGGCTCGGCGGGCGGCGGCTCGGCGGGACGCTCCTCCCACCAGGGCAGCGTGGGGTCGTCCTCGTACTCCTCGGCCCCGGCGGGGCGTTCGGGCACGGTGGCCGAGCGGGGCCAGGCCTGGACGGCCATCTCCCAGCGCAGCCCCATGCGCTCGGCGTCCGGGCGGGCGAGCCCCGCGATCCGGCACAGCGCGATGACGGCCTGCCGGGGCGGCGGCTGGCCGGCGTTGAGATAGCGGTGCCAGGACGACTTGCTGTACGCGGTGCGCGCGCCGAGCGAGGCCAGGCTCAGGCCCGTGTCGTCCTTGAGCCGCCGCAGCGCCCGCACGAAGTGCCGCACCTCCGGCGGCAGGTCCTCCGGCAGCGGCTGCCAGGCGCCCATCGCTCACCTCCACGGTGTCGGACGAGGTCAGGCCCCTGGCCGGTTCCCCGGAAGGCGTCCGCTGTGACAGGGACCGGACACCGTAGCGAAACGGTCACCTCCGGGGCACAGCGCTCCGACAGGCGTTGAACGGCGCCTTCGCCGTGCAGGAGGGTTGTGCCCGGCGGCGGCCCGTCCTTCATCGGGGGAGAGGACGGACCGCCGCCGCATGTGCCGGGGGCGTCGGGCGGGTCAGTTGCTGACCGTGAAGTGCAGCGTGTCCTTGAGGAACGGGATGACCAGCCACGGCTCCGGCTGGGCCATGAGCGCCAGCAGCGCGATCGCGCTGCCGAGCACGCCGTAGGTGACGATGTCGGTGAACCGGGAGCGGACCGCGAGCATGCCGACGTCCGGCAGCAGCCAGCGCATCGCGCCGCCGGCCAGCAGCCCGGCGCCGATGAGCAGCGAACCGACCCGGAACTGGTCGAGCGCGATGACCAGCAGACCGACCGCGACCGTCGCGAGCACGACGAGGATGGGCCACTGCCGGGCGGGCGCCGGAGCGTCGCCCGGGGCGGCTCTGCCGCCGCCCTCGGGTCGGGCCGTGTCCTTGGTGAACAGCGGGAAGCGCCGGGTGGCGCGGCGCGGTCGCCCCTGGGCGTCGGGCGCGCTGATGGCGTCCCGCACCTCCAGGTCGTCCGTGCGCGGGCCCTCGGCGGCGGGCGGGGTGTCAGCCGGCACTGCGCTCCGCCGCCTCGACCACGTTGACGAGGAGCTGCGCCCGGGTCATCGGGCCGACGCCGCCGGGGTTGGGGGAGATCCAGCCGGCGACCTCGGCGACGCCGGGGTGGACGTCGCCCACGATCTTGCCCTCGGCGTTGCGCGAGACACCGACGTCCAGGACGGCGGCGCCCGGCTTCACGTCCTCGGGGCGGACCAGATGGGCCGAGCCGGCCGCGGCGACGATGATGTCCGCGCGCTTGAGGTGGGCCGACAGGTCACGGGTGCCGGTGTGGCACTGGGTGACGGTGGCGTTCTCGCTGCGGCGGGTCAGCAGCAGCGGCATCGGGCGGCCGATGGTGACACCGCGGCCGACGACCACGACCTCGGCGCCCTTGATCTCCACGCCGTGGCGGCGCAGCAGGGTGAGGACGCCGTTGGGGGTGCAGGGCAGCGGGGCGGGCTCGTTGAGAACCAGGCGGCCGAGGTTCATCGGATGAAGGCCGTCTGCGTCCTTGTCCGGGTCCATCAGCTCCAGGATGCGGTTCTCGTCGATGCCCTTGGGCAGCGGGAGCTGGACGATGTAGCCGGTGCAGGCGGGGTCCTCGTTCAGCTCGCGGACGGCCGCCTCGATCTCCTCCTGCGTGGCCGTCTCCGGCAGTTCGCGCTGGATGGAGGCGATACCGACCTGGGCGCAGTCGCGGTGCTTGCCGGCTACGTACTTCTGGCTGCCGGGGTCGGTCCCGACGAGGATCGTGCCGAGGCCGGGCGTGACGCCCTTCTCCTTCAGCGCCGCCACGCGGGCGGTCAGATCGGACTTGATCTCTGCTGCGGTGGCCTTGCCATCGAGAATCTGGGCGGTCATGCCCCCATCCTCGCGGATGACCGGGCCCGGCTTCCAATCCGGGTCCCCGGGCGGCCGTACGGGCACCCGTGCGCACGTCCGTGCAGAGGCTCGTACAGGCAGCCGCAAAACGGCACTCACCATGATCAGTGATGTTGCACTTGCACAACACATATGGAATGCGGCTGGACAACGAACCGGCCACTACAGAACGATTGTGGCCACAGTGCCGCGGGCTGTACCGGGGGGACGAACCGCATCTGTTGAACCTTCCTCCGACCGTGCCGCTCGTCGTCCCCGCACATTCGGCAAACCGGAGGAACAACCGCCATGAGTTTCGGCGATCCGAACAATCCCTACGGGCCCCCGCCGCAGCAGCCCCCGGCCGCTCCCGGCTACGGCTATCCCCAGCAGCCGCCGCAGCAGCCCGGCATCCCGCCGCAGCAGGCGTACGGCTACCCGCAGCAGCAGGCGTACCCCGGCTACCCGGGCGCCAACATGGTGCCCCAGTCGATGCCGGGCCTGCTGACGACGGCCCGCGTCTTCCTCTACATCATCTCGGCCGTGCAGATCCTCGGCGGCCTCGTCTACCTGTACCTCGGCGCGTTCGTGAGCGACGTGTCGGACTCGGCGGACTCCCTGAGCTCGTCCTCCGACGACCCGTTCAGCGAACTCGGTGACATCGGCAACGCCGCCGCCGGGCTCATCGCGGGCATCGGCGTCTTCTGCCTGGCGCTCGCGGCGCTCTCCATCACGCTCGGCGTCAAGTTCGGCAAGGGCGGCCAGGGTGTGCGGATCACCACGGTCATCTACGGCGCGCTCGGCACCATCGCCGGTCTGCTGTTCCTCTTCGTCGGCCTCGACACCGGCATGGCCTCCGCGGTCATCTTCCCGCTCCTGTGGGTCGTGTTCGGCGGCGTCATCACCGCGGCTCCCGTGGTGCCCAGCGGCACGGCGTGGTTCAACCGCCCGCGCTACTGACAGCGTTCGCGCCACGGAACGTCCGGCGCCAGCCCGCAGCAGGGCCGTGCCCCACCTCACGAGGGGGGACACGGCCCTGCTGCGTACCGGGGGCGGCGAAACACAGTGGCTCAAGTCCCCCTGGTTGCGCGAGAGTTGACCCACGTCACCGGACACGGGCAGGGCGTGAAAGCGCCGTGCGGACCCTCCGAAAATCGAGGTACCGCTCATGCTCCGCATCGAGGAGAATCCTCGGATATGCCGCTGAACCAGACGGCATACGGCAAAAGTCATGGAAGGTACACAGGTACCACACATCGGGAAAGATGTACGGGGGAACCATGTACGGAGGCTTCACCACCGCACGCCACGAACTGCTGCGCGCCGAGGTCGGCGCCTTCGCCGAGACCGAGGTACGGCCGCGCGTCCCGGAGATGGAGGCCTCCAGGGCCGTCCACCACGAACTGTCCCGGCTGATCGCCCGCCAGGGCTGGATCGGCGTCACCGTCGACGAGGCGTACGGCGGGATGGGCGCGGGGCACGTCGCCAAGACCGTCGTGATCGAGGAACTGGCCCGGGTCAGCGGCGCGATGGGCGCCATGGTCCAGGCCTCGCAGCTCGGCGTCGCCAAGATCCTGCACTTCGGCGACGGCGCGCAGTGGGCCACGTGGCTGCCGCGCATCGCGAGCGGCGACCGGCTGCCCACGATCGCGGTCACCGAGCCGGAGTCCGGCGGCCATGTCCTCGGCATGCGGGCGACGGCCCACCGCGAGGGCGACTCGTACGTGCTCAACGGCCGCAAGGTGTTCGTCGGCAACAGCCATGTCGGCGATCTGCACGGCGTCGTCGTGCGCACCGGGCCCGGCTCGCGCGGGCTGTCCGCGTTCCTGGTGGAGAGCGACCGGCCCGGCCTCTCGCTCGCCCCGCAGCGTCCGGCGCTCGGCCTGCACGGCTTCTCGTTCGGCGAGCTGGTCCTGGACGGCGTCCGCGTCCCGGCGGCGAACCTGCTGGGCGCGGAGGGCGACGGGATGGCCGTCGCGTACTCCTCCAGCGTCCTGTACGGCCGCGCCAACCTCACCGCGGTCTCCCTCGGCATCCACCGCGCGATCGTCGAGGAGACGGCGGCGTACGCGGCCGAGCGGCGGCTGTACGGGCGTCCGCTGGCCGAACTGGACTCGGTGCGGCAGAAGCTGGGCCAGATGCAGTCCAACCTGATGACCGCGGGGACCGTCGCCTACCACGCGGTGGACCTGCTCGACCGGGGTCTGCCGTGCGACGCGCAGCTCATGAACGCCAAGCTCGTCGGCGTCGAGTCCAGCCTCGACTCGGCCCGTCTGGCGATGGAGGTGCACGCCGCCTGCGGTCTGTTCACCGACCGTCCCGTCGAGCGTTTCGTCCGCGACGCCCACCACATCTACGCCCCCGCCGGCACCTCCGACATCCAGCGTCTGCGCCTCGCGGAGAACGCGCTCGGAACGGTGAAGGGCGAGCAGTGGTCGGTCCGGTTCGCCGCGCACGCGGCGCCTCTGCCGGTCGCGGCGTGAGGGACACCCTGCGGGCGTTCACCCACGCACGGTAACCTCACGCCAACTGAAGTGACGCGTGGGGCAGTTGGGAAAGGTCGGGCGGGGGATCCATGACGGACCAGAGGCAGCAGGTGCCGCCCTACTCCGCCGCGCTGCGGCAGGCGGGCGGCACGCCCCTGCTGCCCGCGGACCCCGCCCGGATCGGCCCGTACGTGCCGCTCGGGCGTCTGGGCAGCGGCGGGATGGGCCGGGTCTTCCTCGCCCGTCCCGCCGGCGACGCCCCGGGGCTCGCCGCGGTGAAGGTGATCCGGCCCGAGTACGCCGAGGACCCCGAGTTCCGGCGGCGGTTCGAGCGCGAGGCGTCGGTGCACGCCCGGGTCGTCACCCCCTACGCACCCCGTCTGCTCGGCACCGGCTTCGACGACGAACTGCTGTGGATGGCCACCGAGTACGTCCCGGGCCTGAACCTCGCCGAGGCCGTCAAGGGCTCAGGCCCGCTCGGCTCCGCCGGGGTGTGGCGTCTCGTCGCCGAACTGGGGCGGGCCCTGTCGGCGCTGGCGGACGCCGGAGTCGTGCACCGGGACCTCAAGCCGTCCAACGTGCTGCTGTCCGCGGACAGCGTGCACGTCATCGACTTCGGCATCTCGCAGGCGGTGGACAGCAGCGCGATCACCGGGACCGGGAGCCGGGTCGGCACACCCGCCTTCATGTCCCCGGAGTATCTGCGCGAGGGCCGCTGCGACGGCGCCTCCGACGTCTTCTCCCTCGCCGGGACGCTGATCTACGCCGCGACCGGCCACGCCCCCTTCGGCGACGGCACCGGCGTGGACGTGATGCACCGGGTCGCCTTCGAGGAGCCGAAGGCGGACATCATGAGCGGCCTGTCCACCACGGACCGGGTACTGGCCACGCTGCTGGCCGGCTGCCTGGCCAAGGACCCGGCCGGCCGCCCGACCCCGCGGCAGCTCATCGACGCCGCGCCGGGCGCGCAGGCCGTCGCCTGGCAGGACCCCCTCGGCGAGCGGCTGCGCACCCTCCGGCAGGGCTACGAGGTGCTGACCCAGGTCTCCGCCGAGCAGACCGTCCACTTCCGCGCCCCGGCTCCCGCCCGGCCCCCCGGCTTCGGCCCGCCGCCGGTCCTCGACCCCACGCCGGTCCTCGACCCGGCGCCCGTCCTCGACCCCGGGCACGACACGCGGGGCACCGGGACACGCCGTATCCGCCGGAAGCCGTACCTCGCGCTCGTGGCCGGTGCCGCCGTGTGCGCCGTCGCGGCCGGCGCGTTCTTCCTCACCCGCCCGTCCCTCGGCACGGCCGCCGCGAGCTCCCCGGCCGCCTCTGCCGACGGCTCCCCCGCCTCCGCGGCGGCGGGCTCCCGGCCGTCCAACGTGGCCATCTCCCCCGGCGAGGCGGAGAAGGACGACGAGGACGAGGGGAAGAAGACGGACGGCGGCAGCGAGAAGAGCAGCACCGCGCCGCAGGCGTCGACGACGCCGAGCGGGACCCCGGCGGGCACCACCCCCTCGGCCACCGGCACCCGCGGCAGCGGAGGTGACGGCGACGACGACGGCAGCACGCCCGCTCCGACGGCCACCGTCACCAGGACGGCCTCCGCGCCCGCCACCCCCGCCTGGATATCGGACTGCACCTACTACTCCGGCAACGGCCTCACCGACTACGGCGACACCGGCCAGCGGGTCGTCCAGGTCCAGTGCATGCTCACCAAGCGCGGCTACAGCGTCGGATCCTCGGGCGTGGACGGCGAGTTCGGCCGGGACACGGAGGCGGCGGTGAAGCAGTTCCAGTCGGCCAGGGGCCTGGAGGTGGACGGCCAGGTCGGCCCGAAGACCTGGGCGGCCCTGCGCTCCACCACCTAGGGCCGGTCCATCAGATGGCGCAGATAGCTCCACGGGTCGTCGAGGTAGCGGCGCCAGTGGTCGACCAGTTCCAGGTCCCGCCACTCGGTTCTTCGTATGCCGTGCGCGCCCACCTCCAGGACGTCCGCGCCGGGGAGCGCGGTGAGCAGGGGTGAGTGGGTGGCGCAGATGATCTGGGCGCCGGTGCGGGACAACGCGTCGAAGGTGAGGACGAGTTCGAGGCAGGACGCGAAGGACAGCGCGGACTCGGGCTCGTCGAGGACGTAGAGACCGGGTTCGGCGAAGCGTTCCCGGAAGGCCATGAGGAAGCCCTCGCCGTGGCTCATCTCCTCCGGGGAGCCGGAGACCCGGCCGGTCCGCTCCTCACGGCCCAGCGCGTCCAGGGCGGTCTCGGCCCGCAGGAAGAAGCCCCGGCGGCGGGTGTGCGGGCCGCGCAGCATCCGGCGCCCGGCCGCGCCCGCCTCGAACCGTATCCGGCCGCCGAGGACCGACGGCGCGCGCGGACCGGCGTAGCGGTAGCCGGCCGAGCCGCCCCACGGGTCAAGGCCGAAGCCCTCGGCGAGCGCCTCGACGAGCGTCGACTTGCCCGAGCCGTTCTCCCCGACGAGGAAGGTGACCGGGGCGGTGAAGCGCAGCCCCTCGTCGAGCAGTTGGCGTACGCACGGCACCGACCAGGGCCAGTCACCGGCCCCGGTCTCCGCCTCGGCGGCATGGGCGTACGCGCGTTCCACGATCATGCCGTCAGGCTCTCACCCGCCACTGACAACGGCAGGGTGAGAGCCCGGGCGGCCGGTCGGTGTCAGTGGAAGAAGTGGCGGGTGCCCGTGAAGTACATCGTCACGCCGGCCTTCTGCGCGGCCTCGACGACCAGTTCGTCGCGGACGGAACCGCCCGGCTGGACGACCGCCTTCACGCCGGCCGCGGTGAGGATCTCCAGGCCGTCAGGGAAGGGGAAGAAGGCGTCGGAGGCGGCATAGGAGCCCTGCGCGCGCTCGGCGCCCGCCCGCTCGACGGCCAGCTTCGCGGAGTCGACGCGGTTGACCTGGCCCATGCCGACACCGACGGAGGCGCCGTCCTTGGCGAGCAGGATCGCGTTGGACTTGACCGCGCGGCACGCCTTCCACGCGAAGGCCAGCTCGCGCAGCTCCTCGGCGTCCAGCGCCTCGCCGGTGGCGAGCGTCCAGTTGGCCGGGTCGTCGCCGTCGGCCTGGAGGCGGTCGGTGACCTGGAGGAGGACACCGCCGTCGACGGGCTTGACCTCGACCGGGTTCGCGGGGGCGCCCGCGGCCTTCAGGACCCGGATGTTCTTCTTCCTGGCGAGGGCTTCGAGGGCCCCCTCCTCGTAGTCCGGGGCGACGATGACCTCGGTGAAGATCTCCGCGACCTGCTCGGCCATCTCCTTGCTGACCGGACGGTTCACGGCGATCACACCGCCGAACGCGGACAGCGGGTCGCACGCGTGCGCCTTGCGGTGCGCCTCGGCGACGTCCGCGCCGGTCGCGATCCCGCACGGGTTGGCGTGCTTGATGATCGCGACGGCCGGCTCGTCGTGGTCGTACGCGGCACGGCGGGCGGCGTCCGTGTCCGTGTAGTTGTTGTACGACATCTCCTTGCCGTGCAGCTGCTCGGCCTTGGCCAGACCGGCGCCGGAGCCGTCCACGTACAGGGCGGCGGGCTGGTGCGGGTTCTCGCCGTAGCGCAGGGTGTTCTCGCGCTCCCAGGTGGCGCCCAGGAAGTCGGGGAACCGGGACTCGTCCACGGGCGCGTACTCGCTCGCGAACCAGGAGGCGACGGCCACGTCGTAGGACGCGGTGTGCTGGAAGGCCTCGGCGGCGAGCCGCTTGCGGGCGGCGAGGTCGAAACCGCCGTCGGACACGGCCGCGAGGACGTCGGCGTAGCGGGCAGGGCTGGTCACCACGGCCACCGAGGGGTGGTTCTTGGCGGCGGCGCGGACCATGGAGGGGCCGCCGATGTCGATCTGCTCGACGCACTCGTCCGGGGAGGCGCCGGAGGCGACCGTCTCGCGGAACGGGTAGAGGTTGACGACCACGAGGTCGAAGGGCTCCACGCCCAGCTCGGCGAGCTGCTCGCGGTGGCTGTCCAGGCGCAGGTCGGCGAGGATGCCGGCGTGCACGCGCGGGTGCAGCGTCTTGACACGGCCGTCCAGGCACTCGGGGAAGCCGGTGAGCTCCTCGACCTTGGTGACGGGGACTCCGGCGGCGGCGATCCGGCCTGCGGTGGAGCCGGTGGAGACGAGTTCCACGCCCGCCTCGTGCAGCCCGCGCGCGAGGTCTTCGAGGCCCGTCTTGTCGTAGACGCTGACGAGCGCCCGTCGAATGGCCCGCTTGTTGCTCTCGGCGGTGACGGTCACGTGATGACTACCTTTCGTCCCTCAATGCGATGGCCGTTGCGGGCGAGCCGCCCCACGACCTCGACGAGCAGCGTGCGCTCGACTTCCTTGATGCGCTCGTGCAGAGCGCTCTCGTCGTCCTCGTCCCGGATCTCCACCACGCCCTGGGCGATGATCGGTCCGGTGTCGACGCCGTCGTCGACGAAGTGGACGGTGCAGCCGGTGACCTTGGCGCCGTACGCGAGCGCGTCACGGACGCCGTGGGCCCCGGGGAAACTGGGCAGGAGGGCGGGGTGGGTGTTCACGAACCGCCCGCCGAACAGGGCGAGGAACTCCTTGCCGACGATCTTCATGAACCCGGCGGAGACCACCAGATCGGGTTCGTGCGCGGCGACCGCCGCGGCGAGCGCGGCGTCCCACTCCTCGCGGGTGGCGTGGTCCCTGACCTTCGTCACGAAGGTGGGGATCCCGGCCCGCTCGGCCCGCGCGAGCCCTTCGATGCCCTCGCGGTCGGCCCCGACGGCCACGATCCGCGCGCCGTACGCCTCGGCTCCGGTCGTCTCGATGGCGTCCAGCAGCGCCTGGAGGTTGGTGCCGGATCCGGAGACCAGCACGACAAGGCGCTTGGCCACGGGCTTGGCGGCCACGGCGGGGCCCTTTCTCGGGGGAGCGTTTCCGTACGGTCGGCCGCGCGTGGACGGGGCATGTACGTTCGTACGAATGCTTCGCGCCCCGGGATACGGGGAAGTCTACGAAGCGGCCGATCGTCAGCAACGATACCGGCACTCCGGACGGCCCCCACGGGACGGGGGCGTGGCCGGAAGGTAGCGTCTGGGAGAGCCGGAGTCGGGAACGTGGTGGTCGTGCGGTGCGTTCCCGGAGTGAAGGCCACCGATGACAGCCGTATCACCTAGGGGAAGACGCTCACTTGATGCCGGACCGCAGCCTGCGACTGCTCACGCTCCCCCCACAGCCCGCACCGGGAGGGGAGCGCCGCGGCGTGCTGCTGCGGGAGCGCCCTCCGTCCGCTCCGGACGCCCCGGCGGGCGGCGGTACGGGCGAGGGCGGCAGGAGCGACGGCGAGGACAATCCGTTCGCCCCGCCGCCGGAGGGCACCCCGGACCGTCCGTGGCGGCCCCGGCGCCCCTCGGGCGACTCCGAGGACGGTGACGGCGGCGGACGCTCGCCGTGGGGCAGCCAGTGGAGCGACCGCCAGCCCGGGCGCTCCTCCGGCGGTTTCGGCGACCGCCCGCGCGGCGGCAACGGCCCCGAGGGCTCCGGTGGCCCCCAGCCCGGCTCGGGCATGCGCTGGGACCCGACCGACCCGGTCCAGCGCCGCGCCCGCTACTCCCTGCTCAGCGGCATGTGGGCGTTCTTCTTCGCCCTGTTCAGCTGGCCGTACGTGGCGCTGCTGCTCGGCGCGCTCTCGCTCTACTGGGGCATCAGCGCCCTGCGCGCGAAGTCCCGCACCCCGAACCCGGACGCCCCGGCCGCCGAACCCTCCGGCTCCCGCCCCCAGACGACGGCGGCGATCAGCGGCCTGGTCACCGCGTCCCTGGCGATCGCCCTGGTCGCGGCGACCTTCGCCGCGCAGCTCGTCTACCGCGACTACTACACCTGCACCAGCGACGCCCTCACCAACGAGGCGAAGCAGGCCTGCACGGACCACCTGCCGAAGGAACTGCGCGGGGTGCTCGGCACCGAGGGCTGACGCCCGACCGGCGCTCAGCGGTTCTCCGGCGGCTCTTGCGCCGCGGACGCCTCCCGCAACGCGGCCCAGCGGGCCTCGCGGGAGGCGTCGTCGTGCCAGGGGGTGGCGGCGGAGGCGGGGAGGAAGTCGTACGGCTCGAAGTCGATGCCGTCGTCACCGGACGGGTACGGCACGGCGGTCGCCCGGGCCTCGGCCGGGGCCGGACTCTCGGGCTTCCCGGCGTCAGAGGAACGGTTGAAGGGGCGCCAGGAGAACCACCCCCGGCGCTCGCCGCGCGCCCGGGAGGTCCGGAGGACCCGCGCGAACCGCCGCCGCTCGCCCTGCTCCGGGACGGGCACGGACACGGGCGCGGGCGCGGGGAGGGGAAGAGGCGCGGGCAGCGGCGCCGGGGCCTTCGCCTCCGTCGCCTCCGTCGCCTCCGTCGCCTCCGCCTCCTCCGGCGCCTGCCGCACCCGCCGTTCCCGGCCCCGCCAGGCCCGTGCTCCGAGGGCCGTCGGCACCGCGACCGTCGCCGTCCAGGCGAGCGCCGCCGCGCCGGTCAGCCACCACACCGGGCCGAAGGAGGCGAGCGCGGCGACCCCGAGCGCCCCGCCCGCGACCCCGGCCAGCAGCGCCACGCACCCGGCGCACAGGACGGCCGCGAGCCCGGCGATCCCGGCGGTACGGCCCCGCGACCAGCGCTCGCCGACCGGGGGCGCGGTCGCCGCCCGCGCCACGAACCACCCCACGGTCGCCCCGGCCACCAGCGGCACCAGCCCGGCCAGCCAGTGCATCCACGTCCCCGCACCCTCTCCCGGTACCGCCGCGAGCAGCGGGAACGGGGGCAGCAGGGGTGCCGGGGCGGAGGACAGCGGCGCGACGACATGCCCCGCGCCGAGGACGAAGCCGGGGCCGAGGGCGTACGAGGTGGCCCAGACGGCCGCGTTGGGGACGAGGGCGACGCAGAGCAGGAGGACGGCGAAGCGGCCCGACCAGCCCTCCGTGAGCTGGGCGAAGGAGACCCTCGCGGCGTCGCCGTGCCAGACCAGGGAGACGCCGAGCAGGAGTGCGCCGCCGCCGGTCAGGACCGCGACCCCGGCGCCCGCCGCCCGGGCGGCCACGCCGAGCCGGCGCCGGGAGTCGGGGCCGAGGAGCAGTCGGCGGACCGGCGCGGGCAGCAGGAGCAGCGCGCTGTCGAACGGGTCGCGCGGGCGGCCGTACGCCGTCCACACGCCGGAGGCCGCCGCCGTCATGACCGCGAGGGGCACGGCCACCCCCGTCCACACCCACGAGGGCCGCAGATCGCCCCCGGCCGCGTACAGGGCGACGCCCGCGCCGACCCCGAGATAGCCGAGGACGACACCCGCGAACGCCGTCCAGCCCGACGCCGTGTCCTCCTCCCCGACGGCTTCCCGCGCCGCGCGGTGCACCAGCCACATCGGCGGGACGAGGAGCAGCAGCGGGGTGACGCCGACGGGGGCCGGTACGCCGGACAGGGTGTCCGCGCGGACCAGTTCGGCGCCGTGGGCCAGCAGCCACAGTGCCGCCGCGACGTGCAGCGCGCCGCCGGGGCCGCTGTCGGGATAGGGCGAGCTGATCCACAGGACCGTCACCAGCACGGCGAGCGAACCGAGTCCGAGGGCCGCCGCGAGCACTCCGCCCGCGACCCCGGCGGCCACCCCGGGCGAACGGTCCCGCATCCGGGCGAGCAGAGGGGCGAGGGGGGTGCGGCGCGCGGTCGTCTGGATCACGTCCGCCATGGTCCCAACGACACGCGCTTTCCCGTCGTAACAGGCGAAGCTCCGAAGTGTCGCTCAAGATACGACTATGTACTTTTTCGTACGAAAGGGCGCGCTGTGACACAGAGTCCTGCCGCCCCGCTCCCCCCGCCCAAGGAACGCCGACGCCTGCGTGAGGCGGGGTCGCTGACGCAGGCTCAGATCGCCGAGCGGGTGGGGGTCACCCGGGAGACGGTCCGTGCGTGGGAGTCGGGGCGTACGAATCCACGCGGACGGCGCAGAGAGGCGTACGCGAAGCTGCTGGGCAAGCTGGCCGAGGAGCCCGGCCGGCGGCCCGAGGTGACGAAACCTCAGGAAGCGCGGGAGGTCGAGGAGATGCCCGAGGCACCGGCCGTTGTCGACGACGACAGGACGGACGAGGCGCAGGAGACGAGGGAGACAAAGGAGGCGCGGGAGGCAAGGGAGGCGCGGGGGGCAAGCGAGGCGCAGGGGGCAAGGAAGGCGCGGAGGGCAAGGGAGGCTCGGGGGGCGCGGGAGGCCGAACGGGTGGTCGGCGCCTTGGCGCCCGAGCCCGATCCCGATCCCGAGCCCGGCTCCGAGCCCGGCTCCGGGGCTGATTCCGGGGCCGGTTCCGGGGCCGGATCCGATTCCCCCTCGCCGCCGCTGACACCGGCTCAGGCCTTCGACGCGCTGTACGCGTTCTGCGCGCCGGCGCTCGTCCGTCAGACCTATCTGCTCACCGGCCGCCGCGAACTGGCCCGCGAATCCGTCGAACGGGCCTTCGAACTCGCCTGGCAGCGCTGGCCCGAGGTCGCCGTCGACCGGGACCCGGCGGGCTGGGTGCGGTCCACGGCCTACGAGTACGCCCTCTCCCCCTGGCACCGCTTCCGACCCCGCTACCGGCACCCCGAACCGCCGCCCGCGGACGTCGCCGACCGCGCGCTGCTCGGCGTACTCCTGAAGCTCCCGGCGCCCCACCGCCGCACCCTCCTGCTGTACGACGGGGTCGGCCTCGATCTGCCGGAGACCGCCGCGGAGACGGAGGCCAGCACCCCGGCCACCGCGAACCGGCTGCTGCACGCCCGCGAGACCGTCGCCGCGGCCCTGCCCGACCTCGCCGAACCGGCCGTACTGCACCGGCGGCTCGCCGAACTGGCCTCCGGGGAGCGGCTGCGGGCCGCGAGACCGCCGACGGTCCGCACGGGCAGCGAGCGGCGGGCCCGCTTCTGGACGCGCGCGGCGATCGCGTTCACCGTCGCGCTCATCGGCACGACCGCCCTGACGATCCGCACCGCGCCCACCCACTACGAGCCGCCGGTCGCCCCGGGCGCGGAGATCGAGGGGGTGCCTGCACGGGTGGGCCAGGGGCCGCTGTCGGACGCGGAGGTGCGGCTGCGGCACAAGCTGCGGGAGACGGTGACGAACGGGCCGGAGAGGCTGTCGCCGCTGATCCGCTAGCCGGAGACCTTCTGGACGCGCCGATGGGCCCGCCCCCGCTCGGGGGACGGGCCCATCGGCGTTCGGCTGTGCGCCTGGTCAGCCCGCGAGGATCTCGCGCGTCAGCTTGGCCGTCTCGGTCGGCGTCTTGCCGACCTTGACGCCCGCGGCCTCGAGGGCCTCCTTCTTGGCGGCGGCCGTGCCGGAGGAGCCGGAGACGATGGCGCCGGCGTGGCCCATGGTCTTGCCCTCGGGCGCGGTGAAGCCCGCGACGTAGCCGACGACCGGCTTGGTCACGTTCTCCTTGATGAACGCCGCGGCACGCTCCTCGGCGTCGCCGCCGATCTCACCGATCATGACGATCAGGTCGGTGTCGGGGTCGGCCTCGAACGCGGCGAGCGCGTCGATGTGCGTGGTGCCGATGACCGGGTCGCCACCGATGCCGACGGCGGACGAGAAGCCGATGTCACGCAGTTCGTACATCATCTGGTACGTCAGCGTGCCGGACTTCGAGACCAGGCCGATGCGGCCCGGCTTGGTGATGTCGCCCGGGATGATGCCGGCGTTCGACTGGCCCGGGGTGATGAGACCGGGGCAGTTCGGGCCGATGATCCGGGTCTTGTTGCCCTGCGACACGGCGTACGCGTAGAACGCGGCCGAGTCGTGGACGGCGATGCCCTCGGTGATGACGACCGCGAGGGGGATCTCGGCGTCGATGGCCTCGACGACGGCGGCCTTCGCGAAGGCCGGGGGGACGAAGAGGACGGACACGTTGGCGCCCGTCTTCTCGATCGCCTCGGCGACGGTGCCGAAGACCGGGATGTCGTTGCCGTCGATGTCGACGGACGTGCCGGCCTTGCGCGGGTTCACGCCACCGACGATGTTCGTGCCGTCGGCCAGCATGAGCTTGGTGTGCTTCATGCCCGTGGCACCGGTCATGCCCTGGACGATGACCTTGCTGTCCTTGTCGAGGAAGATAGCCATGGCTTGTCTGTCCCTCTTCCCTTACTTCGCAGCCGCGAGCTCGGCGGCCTTGTCGGCCGCGCCGTCCATGGTGTCCACGCGCTGCACCAGCGGGTGGTTGGCGTCGGAGAGGATCTTGCGACCCAGCTCGGCGTTGTTGCCGTCGAGGCGGACGACGAGGGGCTTGGTGACGTCCTCGCCCTTGTCCGCGAGCAGCTGCAGCGCCTGGACGATGCCGTTGGCGACCTCGTCACAGGCGGTGATGCCGCCGAAGACGTTGACGAAGACCGACTTGACGTCGGGGTCGCCGAGGATGATCTCCAGGCCGTTCGCCATGACGGCGGCGGAGGCGCCACCGCCGATGTCGAGGAAGTTGGCGGGCTTGACGCCACCGTGGTTCTCACCGGCGTACGCGACGACGTCCAGGGTGCTCATGACGAGACCCGCGCCGTTGCCGATGATGCCGACCTCGCCGTCGAGCTTGACGTAGTTGAGGTTCTTCTCCTTGGCGGCGGCCTCCAGCGGGTTCGCGGAGTCCTTGTCCTGGAGGGCCTCGTGCTCCGGCTGGCGGAACTCGGCGTTCTCGTCGAGGGAGACCTTGCCGTCGAGGGCGATGACCTCGCCGGAGGCGACCTTGGCCAGCGGGTTGACCTCGACGAGGAGCGCGTCCTCTTCGATGAAGGTCTTCCACAGGGTGACCAGGACGTTGACGACCTTGTCGGCGACCTCGGCCGGGAACTTCGCGGCCTCGACGATCTGGCGGGCGACCTCGGGGGTCACACCGACGTTGGCGTCGATCGGCGTCTTGGCGACGGCCTCGGGGCGCGTCTCCGCGACCTCCTCGATCTCCATGCCGCCCTCGACGGACGCGATGGAGAGGAAGGTGCGGTTCGCACGGTCCAGGAGGTAGGAGACGTAGTACTCCTCCACGATCTCCGGGGCCGTCTCGGCGATCATCACCTTGTGGACCGTGTGGCCCTTGATGTCCATGCCGAGGATGTTGGTCGCGTGCTCCACGGCCTCGTCGGCGGTGGCGGCGAGCTTCACGCCACCCGCCTTGCCACGGCCGCCGACCTTCACCTGGGCCTTGACGACGGACTTGCCACCGAGACGCTCGGTGGCTGCGCGGGCCGCCTCAGGCGTGTCGATGACTTCACCGGCCAGCACCGGTACATCGTGCTTGGCGAAGAGGTCCCTCGCCTGGTACTCGAACAGGTCCACGCGCTTCCGTCCCTATCAGTGATCTCGCGGTTCGTTGGATGCGTGGGCGTGCCGCGATGGGCAACGTGACGTCCGCCGTCTGTCACAAGGGAGGCGCACACGGTGTCCGAGCGCGCGGCATGTCCGTCTCGCAGGTTATCGCTGGTTGTGGAGGGCCCCTAAATCGAGGGTCACACCTGAGCGGTGATACCTGTCACATGATGCCGTGCTCACTGGCACGGCGTGCCGGACGTGAGGGCGCCGGCGGCGGGTGGAGGGCGTTGCGGGAAACACCGGAAAGGGCCTCACCGGGCTGGGGTTGACCCGGTGAGGCCCCTTTCACAGCCCCTTTCGGGGCCCGGGGTCGGTGATCCACACCCCAATGGGGACCACACGATCCCCTCCGCACGGACGTCGGCCGGACCGGTCCGACGGCTTTCGGCCGTCCGGGTCCTGTGCCCGCGCGGAGTCGTCGGTGGGGGTCGGTCAGACGCCGTACGCGGTGACGGACCCGACGACGCCCTGGACGCCGGTGACGGCGTGGCCGGTGAGCGGGGCGACCCCGTCCGGACCGGGCACGGCGTCCTGGGCGAACGGCACGACGTCCCCGGCCACACCCATGGCGTAGGGGGTGACGTCGCCGATGACACCGTGCGCGAGGTTCCCGGCGGCCGTGCCGACCGGCTGCACCAGCTCCACGACCGGCTCGGCGACCCCGTCCACGAACGGCCCGACCCGCCCGGTCACGCCGTACGCCAGCCCGGTCGTGTCCCCGACCACGCCATGCGCCAGCGGCGGCACGCCGCCGACGGTCCCGCGCACCTCGCCCGTGACGCCGTACGCCAGCCCGCCCGCGTCGACGACGGCCTGCCCGGCGACGGGCACGACCCTGCGCACGGCCGTGTCCACGACGGGCGGCAGCACCTCCCCGGTGACGTCCCCGGTGATCTGCCCGACGAGGCCGGTGGCGTAGGCGGGGACGTCGGCGGCGACCCCCCGGGCGAGCACGGTCGCGGCGCCGGCGGTGCGGTCCACGACGGGGACGGCGCCCTGGACCGCCTGGCCTGCTATCGGAGGGACGGCGGCGGCGCGGGCGCGGTCCAGCTCCAGCTCGGGGGCGAAGGAGGCGAGGGGGCCGAAGAGGTAGTCGACGTCGTCCTGGGGGTGCGCGACCGTCTCGGACACGACGGCCGCGACCTGGACCGTCGCGGCCTGAGCCGTCTTGGCCTGGGTCTTCGTGGCCTGGGTCTTCGTAGCCTGGGTCTTCGCCTGGGCGGCCCGGGCGGCCTTCGCGCCCTGGATGGCCGCGGCGGCGTTGGCCTTGGAGGCCGTGGACGCCGACGCCGTGGACTTCTTGACGGTCTTCACGGTCTCGGTGGTCTTGGCGGTCTCGGCGGCCACGGGGGCCTTGGTGGTCGTGGTGGTCGTGGTGGTCGTGGTGGTCACGTCGGAGGCGATGTCGTCGGCCGTGTCCGACGCGGACAGGGAGGAGGAGGGCAGCTCGTCCGCGCCGGCGGCGGTGGAGCCGAGCGCCCAGGCGCCGGTGACACCGGCGGCGATGACGAAGGAACGGCGGATGTTCTTGTTCATGGGTACGTCAGATCCTTGGGTCCTGAGAAGGTCCGCGGCTCTTCGGAGCGGTTCCGGGTGGTTCCAGGTGGTTCCGGATGCTGCCGTGGCTGCGGACGGCTGGGACGGTTCCGGCGCCGTGACGGCGTCGACGGTTTCCGTGGGTCGGGCAGACCTGTTCCGCCCCCGCGCGCGGCAGGTCCGCGGCGGAGGGGTGCCGGCGGATCTAGGCCGGGGAAACCGGAATGTCCCGGTGGCTGTCCCGGGTGTCGGCCGCGTCGTCGAGCGCGGCGGCGCCGGGCGCGAGCCTCAGGGGCGCCCGGTGGTTCGGGGAGACGGCCTGTGCGTCACCGTGGCGCGACGCGCCGCCGTCCACGGCGGTGCGGGCGCCCAGCAGACCACCAGGGTCGCCCGCAGGGGCCTGGTGCGTGGGGGCGTAGCCGTCGAGGCCGACGCGGGCCGTGCCGACGCCCGTCGCGGAACCCGTCGCGGACGGGACCGTGAGCGACGGCGGACCGTAGGGGTCGGACACGGAGGTGGCGTGGAAGTCCTCGGGCCGGTCCCCTGACGGGTCCGTCTTCGGCTTCTCCGGCCCGGCCTGCTCCGACTCGGGCACGGACGTCACCGGCGACGGCAGCGGCAGGGTCCGCACCGGCGTCACGGGCAGCGCGGGGAGGTCCGGCAGTGCGGGGAGGTCCGGCAGCACCGGCTCCTCGGGCAGGGACGGCAGGTTCTCCGCCCCCTCGGCCAGCTTCCCGGTCACCGTCTCGACCAGTTCACCCACGGGCTCCACGACCGGCCGCACGACCTTGTTCACCACGTCGGCCGTGCCGGACACGTTCGTCACGGTGTCGGTGACGTCCGCGACGACCGGCACCCTCGGGGCGGGCGTCGAGCCATCGAGGTCGGCCGCGGTCGCCTGCCCTCCGAAGAACAGCCCGAGCGCGAACACCCCTCCCACCAGCAAGGCCGCGCGCAGCATCCACCGTCCGACCGCCGTGCGCGTCGCGCGCAGAGCGGCACCGGTGAGTGCGGACGACCAGGTCAAGGGGAGTCCTCCCGTGCGATGGAGCAGATCCGGAGGAGAATCGGAGGGGATGGCATCGATCCTCGCACGGGACTGAGGAGGGTCCGCAAGCCCCCTGTTACCGATGCGTACTCATGTCCCTTTTGGTGCCCCGCGCCGGCCGTCGTCACGTCGACAAATCCCCGCCGAATCACCGATGTTCCTCACCCACCGCCCCGCTCTTGGCCCCTCGATTCCCCAGCTCCCCTCCCTCCCCTCGCCCTCCTCGTACCTCTCGCCCGACGATCCGCTCACCCCGCGTCCGGCACCGGTATGGGCCGCTTCTCGATCGCCGCCGCCATCACCTCCGGGAACAGGTCGGGCGTGCAGGCGAAGGCCGGAGCGCCCAACGCGGCGAGCGCCGCCGCGTGTTCACGGTCGTACGCCGGGGCCCCCTCGTCCGACAGCGCCAGCAGCGCCACGAACTGCACCCCCGACGCCTTCATCGCCGCGACCCGCTTGAGCATCTCGTCGCGTATGCCGCCCTCGTACAGGTCGCTGATCAGCACGACCACCGTCTCGGCGGGCCGGGTGATCTGCGACTGGCAGTACGCGAGCGCCCGGTTGATGTCCGTGCCACCGCCGAGCTGGGTGCCGAACAGCACGTCGACCGGGTCGTCCAGCTGGTCGGTGAGATCGACGACGGCGGTGTCGAAGACGACGAGCCGGGTGTCGATGGACCGCATCGACGCCAGCACCGCCCCGAACACCGACGCGTACACCACCGACGCCGCCATCGACCCCGACTGGTCGATGCAGAGGACGACTTCCTTCTTCACGGACTGCGCGGCCCGCCCGTACCCGATGAGCCGCTCCGGCACGATCGTCCGGTACTCGGGCAGGTAGTGCTTGAGGTTGGCCGCGATCGTGCGGTTCCAGTCGATGTCGTGGTGGCGGGGGCGGCTGACACGGGCGCTGCGGTCGAGAGCGCCGGTGAGGGTGGCCCGTGTCCGGGTGGCGAGCCGCTTCTCCAGGTCCTCGACGACCTTGCGCACCACCGCCCGCGCCGTCTCCTTCGTCGTCTCCGGCATGGCCTTGTTGAGGGAGAGCAGGGTGCCCACGAGATGGACGTCCGCCTCCACCGCCTCCAGCATCTCCGGCTCCAGGAGCAGCGTGGACAGCCCGAGCCGGTCGATGGCGTCGCGCTGCATGACCTGCACGACGGAGGACGGGAAGTACGTCCGGATGTCCCCGAGCCAGCGCGCCACGGACGGCGCGGACGCTCCGAGGCCCGCCGAACGGTCCCGCCCCGAGCGGGGTTTGTCGCCCTTGCCGTAGAGCGCGGTCAGCGCCCCGTCCATGCCCACGTCCTGCCCGGTGAGCGTGCATCCGGTGCCGTCCGCGGAGTCCCCGCCGAGCACCAGGCGCCAGCGTCGCAGCCGTTCCGCAGCCGCCGGGTCCGCCGGCGGCGCCGTGGCGGTCACGCGGCCACCGCCTGAAGGATGTTCACCGGTTCGGTCCGCTGTGCCGTGCCCCGCTCCGCACGCGGCTGTCCCGTCCCCGGTCGCGCCCACAGCGGCATCACCCGCACCGCCGCGGCCGTCCGGCGCTGCTGCTCGGTCGTCGTCATCCGCCCACTCCCACAAGGTCGTTGTCGTCCGCGCCCCGAAGGCCGTCGTCGTCCAGGCCCAGCAGCGCCCGCACCACCGGCAGCACCGCGTCCGCGCGGTGCTGGTCCAGGTCGGTCGCGAAGCCTGGTGCGCCGGAACCCCCGGCCGCCGTCTCCGCCCGTTCGCCCGGCCCGCGCCGGACCAGTTCCCCGAGGGTGCGCCGCACCCCGGGCTCGTACGCCGAGAACGTCCGCCGCAGCAGCGGCAGCACGTCCGTGAACGCCTCCGCCGGCACCTGGGTCAGCCAGGCGTCCACCAGGCCCAGCAGCCGTTCGTCATGGACGAGGAGCATGCCCCCGCCCGCGCTTCCGCCGACGAATCCCTCGATCCACGCGGCGGCGTCCGCGGGCGCCGTCCCGGGCGACAGCACGAGCCCCATGAGCCGCGCCGCCTCCTCGTGCTCCAACTCCCCGTCGTCCAGCAGCAGTCGCACGGCCCGCCCCCGGATGACACCCGGCACGGTGTCGCGTGCGCCGAGCACCCGGAGCACGGAGTGCCAGCGGGCGCGCAGCCCGCCGGAAGCCCGATCCGGGGAGGGCCGGTCCGGGGAGGGCCGGCCTGCGGGGGTCCCGTCCTCGGTGGGGAGGACTTCTCCGGGCGCGGCGGAGCCGTCGGTGTCGCCGAGCAGCCCCACCGCCCCGTGGACCGCGTCCACATGGCCGCGCATCGCGTCCGCCGCGTCCGCGTCGAGGGCGGCGCAGGCCGGGGGCAGCCCGACGAAGATCCGCTCGGCGAGCCCCGCGGCGACCTCGCCGAGAGCGTGGGTGTCCGTGCCGCGCACATCGCCGTAGCGCAGCGAGCGGACCAGCGCGGGCAGGGCCTGGGCGAGATGACCGACGTCGGCGTCGAGCGCGGCGCGGTCGGCCAGGACCCGCATCACCACGGGCAGCGCGTCCGGCAGTTCGGCCAGCAGACACCGCTCAGCGAGGGCGGTGACCTCGGCGAGGTGCTGGGCGCCGACGGCGTCCGACTCGGCCTTCGCGGTCGCCGCGCCCAGCACCGTCGTACCCCACACGCCCGCCTCGGCGACCCGCACCACGAGTTCCGGTTCCCAGCGCAGTCGCCAGCTCTCGCGGAAGGTGCCCGTGCTCCCCCGGGACGCCACCGGTTCGCCCCAGGCGATGCGCAGCAGCCGCAGCCGGTGCAGCAGGGTGCTGCGTGCCGCGTCGGTCTCCTTGCGCAGGTCGAGGTCCAGCTCCCGTTCCAGCGCCTCCGGCTTGAGCCGCAGTCTGCGCCGGGTGCGGTCGAGGTCCCGTTGCAGGGGTACCGCGGGTGCCGTGCTCGGCACCTCCCCCAGTTCGTCGCCCACGATCAGCCGGTCCCGCACCAGGGCCAGCGGTACGTCCGAGCCCTCGCACATCACCGCCCGCACGGCGTCCATGGTCTCGCTCAGTCCGGCCAGGGGCCGCCCCCGCATCGCCGCGAGGGTCTCCGCGAGCCGCACCGCCTCGATGACGTGCGACGGGGAGACGATCCGGTCCTCCTCGCGCAGCAGCCCGGCGACCTTGGTGAGCCACCGCTCGACCGGCCGGTCCGGCACGCCGAAGAGATGCCCGTACCAGCCGGGCGAGTCGATCCCCGCCCCGTACCCGCCGGCCCGGGCCAGCCGCCGGTGCGTCCACGGCACCCACGTCATGTCCGTCCTGACCTTGGGCAGCCCCTTGAGCAGCGCCCGGTCGACGGCCACGGACGTCTTCTGCCGCAGCGCCGGCACGTGCCACGCCCCGCAGACCACGGCGACGTCCGCCCCGAACTCACGCTGCGCGGCCCGCACCTGGAGCCGCATGTAGGCCTCCCGCACGAGGTCCCGGCGGTGTCCCCCGTCGCCGTACGCCTCGCGCAGCGCCCCCATCGCCTCCTCCAGGACGGTGAACGGCCCGAACGCGTCCCCCTCACCGGTGCCCCGGTGCTCGACGACGTCCTCCCACCAGCGCTCGGGGTCGTCGTGCCCGGCGGCCTCCGCCAGGGCCGCGAGCGGATCGATCCGGATGTCGGTGTGCGGGTCGGTGTCGACGTGTGGGTCGGTGTCGACGTGCGGGTCGGTGTCGGCGCTGGTGTCCATGTCGGCTTCGGCTTCGGCGTCGACATGGCCGCCGGCTTCGGCCTCGGCGATGGCTTCGGCGTCGACATGGGTGCCGGCTTCGGCGTCGGGAGCGCCTTCCTCGCCGTCCTCCCCGTCCGCTCCCCCACGTCCGTCCGCCGCGTAGGGGCCGTCCAGCGCGTCAGGTCCGTCGGTCGCCTTCTCGTCGCTCCCCCACGCAAGGGTGTGGGTCGCGGGCAGGTCGATGAACCGGGCCGGAACCCCCTGCTCCAGGGCCCAGCGCAGCGCCACCCACTCCGGCGAGAATTCGGCGAGCGGCCAGAACGCCGACCGGCCCGGCTCGTCCACGGCGTGCGCGAGGAGCGCGACCGGGGGCCGCATGTCCTCGTCGGCGGCGAGCGGGATCAGCGCGTCGGCCTCGGGCGGCCCCTCGATCAGTACGACGGCCGGCCGCGCCGCGTCCAGTGCCGCCCGTACGGCCCGCGCGGAGCCGGGCCCGTGGTGCCGCACCCCGAGCAGCAGCGGCTTCCCTCCCCCGCGCGCGCCTTCCTCGACGTCCGTCACGCCGTCCCCCTCCCTTCCGTGTCCGTCACTGCAACCGAACCGCCGCCCGAGCCCTGCCCCTGGCCCGAACCGGCCCCGGAACCACCCGATCCCTGGCCGCCGCCCGGCCGCCCCCATCCCAGGTCGTCACCGCTCACGCGCTCACCTCACGGCACGCCCGGTAGAAGTCCTGCCAGCCGTCGCGCTCCCGCACCACGGCCTCCAGGTACTCCTGCCAGACGACCCGGTCGGCCGCCGGATCGCGGACGACGGCGCCGAGGATGCCCGCGGCGACGTCGCCGGCCCGCAGCACCCCGTCCCCGAAGTGGGCGGCGAGGGCGAGACCGTTGGTGACGACGGAGATGGCCTCCGCCGTGGAGAGCGTCCCGCTGGGCGACTTGAGCTTCGTACGGCCGTCGGAGGTCACACCGTCGCGCAGCTCGCGGAAGACGGTGACCACCCGGCGGATCTCGGTGGCGCCGTCGGGCACGGCGGGCAGGTCCAGGGAGCGGCCCATCTGGTCGACGCGCCGCGAGACGATGTCGACCTCGGCCTCGGCGCTCTCCGGCAGCGGCAGCACGACCGTGTTGAAACGGCGGCGCAGGGCGCTGGAGAGGTCGTTGACGCCCCGGTCGCGGTCGTTGGCGGTGGCGATGAGGTTGAAGCCGCGGACGGCCTGCACCTCCTGGCCCAGCTCCGGTATCGGCAGCGTCTTCTCGGACAGGATCGTGATCAGTGTGTCCTGCACGTCGGCCGGGATACGGGTCAGTTCCTCCACCCGCGCCGTCATCCCCTCGGCCATGGCCCGCATGACGGGGCTGGGCACCAGGGCGTCGCGGCTGGGCCCGTTGGCCAGCAGCTGCGCGTAGTTCCAGCCGTAGCGGATGGCCTCCTCGGGAGTGCCGGCCGTGCCCTGCACGAGGAGGGTCGAGTCGCCGCTGACGGCCGCCGCGAGATGTTCGGAGACCCAGGTCTTGGCCGTGCCGGGCACGCCCAGCAGGAGCAGGGCGCGGTCGGTGGCAAGGGTGGTGACGGCGACCTCGACGATGCGGCGCGGGCCCACGTACTTGGGGGTGATGACCGTGCCGTCGGGCAGGGTCCCGCCCAGCAGATAGGTGGCGACCGCCCACGGCGACAGCTTCCAGCGGGCCGGGCGCGGCCGGTCGTCCTGGGCCGCCAGCGCGGTGAGTTCGGCGGCGAAGGCGTGCTCGGCGTGCGGTCGCAGTGCCTCGGTCTCCTGCGCGGAGGTGCCCGCGCCCCCGTTCGCGGGCGCGGCCTCGTCGCGGCTCGGGTCCGTGGTGGTCGGTGTTGCGGAAACAGGCATGACGGAGTCCCCCTCCAGCTCGGCCGGTTCAGCCGTTCTCGGATCTGGTGACAACCGTGCACCACGCCACTGACAACACGTTCCGACCTGCGCAAACGCCCTCGCGACCGCTTCGCCGGACCCGATTGTCAGTGGGGGGATCTACCGTCGACGACATGACTGAGCAGGGGGTGCGCTGGACCGCGGATCAGGTGCTTGCACTGGCGCCTGACGCGTCGTCACGCAAAGCCGGAAGCAAACTCGGAGCGGCGGGGCCGTGGTCCGAGGCGGGGAGTTCCGACGAGGGGACGGTGTGGGGGCTGTGCAAGGGCAGTGGCAGCAAGCCGTATCAGACGGTGGTCGACATCGCGGACGTGACGGGTCCCGCGTACAAGTGCAGTTGTCCGAGCCGGAAGTTCCCGTGCAAGCACGCGCTCGGACTGCTGCTGCTCTGGGCGGCCGAGGAATCCGCGGTGCCGGGCTCCGCACAGGAACCGGAGTGGGTGCGGCAGTGGACGGAGGGCAGAAGGCAGCGCGCCGAGGAGAAGAAGGCCGCGACCGCGGCGGGCGCGGGCGCCGCTGATCCGGAGGCGGCCCGGCGCAGAGCCGAGAAGCGTGCCGAGCGGGTCACCGCGGGTGTGCGGGAGCTGGAGCAGCGGCTCGCCGATCTGCTGCGCGGCGGAATCGCCGGCGCGGAGCAGTCGGGGTACGGGCAGTGGGAGGAGACGGCGGCCCGCATGGTCGACGCCCAGGCGTCCGGACTGGTCGCACGGGTGCGGGAGTTGGGGGCGATCCCGTCCTCCGGTCCCGGCTGGCCGGTGCGGCTGCTGGAGGAGTGCGCGCTGCTGCATCTCCTGGGGCAGGGCTGGCTGCGCCGCGACGGGTTGCCGGACGCTCTGGCGGCCACGGTCAGGTCCCGGGTGGGTCTGCCCGCCTCGGCGGACGGTCCGCCGGTGCGGGACCGCTGGCTGGTGCTCGCCCAGTACGACACGACGGTGGACGCCCGTCTGACGTCGCGCCGGATCTGGCTGCACGGGGCGGAGTCGGGCCGTACGGCGCTGGTGCTGTCCTACGGCGCCGGCGGCCGCGCTCCGGAGCTGGCCCTGCCGGTGGGGCTGACGCTGGAGGCGGAGCTGTCCTCCTATCCGGGCGCGGGGCAGCTGCGTGCCGCGCTGGGCGAGCAGTTCGCGCCCGCGGCCCCCTCCTCGATACGCCCGCCGGGGGCGACGACAGCCGAGGCGGCGGCGCGTTACGGCGAGGCGCTGCGTGACGATCCTTGGCTGGAATCGGTCCCGGTGACCCTGGGCCGGGTCGTCCCGGCACCGGACGGCGACGGCTGGCAACTGGCCGACGCGGACGGGGAGTCGGCCCTCCCGCTGACCCGGACCGCACTGTCCCGACCCGGTCTGTGGCGACTGGTTGCGCTCTCCGGCGGCGCGCCGGTCACGGTGTTCGGTGAGTGCGGCCACCGGGGCTTCACCCCGCTCACGGCCTGGCCCGAGGGCCCGGGCGACGCGGTCCGGCTCTGCTGAACCCGGCCGAGCTCCGCCGACCACCGCCCCGGCGACACACCACGGAACGGCACACCACGGAACGACGCGCCACGGCACTGCACACCATGGCGCTGCGAAGCACGGCGCAGCACTGCACGACACACCACGCGCGCACCTGTGTGACCGCGCGCGAGCTCTTCCTCGTCTCCATCCATGTCACACACCGGGGAGCCCTCACGGACACCAACGTCCACGCCACGTTCACCGGCCGTACGGCCCTCAAGGACCAGAACACGGACGACGACGCGCACGCGACCCTCACCGGTCGCGACCCGCACCCGGACACCGGCAACCGACGGAGAGGATCCGCATGAACAGCACGTCCAGGCCCGAGGGCACATCCGCCCAGGGCCTCTGGGAGGACCTCGTCACCACGGCGCTCCTCGGCACGGACCGGCGCACCCCGCCCCCGGTCGCCCCGGCGGCGGCCCGTCACGGGGCCCCGGTGCCCGCCTCCGTCGCGCTGCTGGACTCGGCGGCGGTGGAGACCGTGCGGCGGCGGGCCGGGCTGCGGCCCGCCCCGGCCGTCGCACGCCCCGAGCCCGCCCCCCGGGACCCGCGTCCCGTGCCGCCGCCCGCCGCGGCGCAACGGCTGGCGATGCTGCTGGCGGATCGTGCGGGGGTGTCCGGCGGTGGCCGCAGGGGCAGCGCACCGGACCTCATGGAGCTGCTGCCCCAGTGGCTCGCCGCGGCCAACGCGAGCGGTTTCGCGGCGCCCCCGGAGATCCTTCCGGCGCTCCTGGACGCGGCGCGCGGGCGGACGGATCTGCGGCCGGCGGTGCTGGCGTTCGCGGGGCCGCGCGCGGTGTGGCTGGCCCGGCTCAACCCCGACTGGCGGTTCGCCCTGCGCGTGGCGCCCGGCGGGTCGGCGGCCCTGCCGGGCGCGGAGGACCCGGAGCGGGCCGGGCGGCTGTGGCGGGAGGGCCTGTTCGCGGAGCGGGTCGCCCTGCTGGCCGCGATACGGGCCCGGGAGCCCGCCGCCGCGCGCGAGTTGCTGGCGACGACCTGGTCGACGGAGCGGGCGGAGGACCGGCTGATGTTCCTCGACTCGCTGCGCACGGGGCTCGGCGCGGACGACGAGCCCTTCCTGGAGGAGGCGTTGGCGGACCGCAGCCGCAATGTCCGGGCGACGGCGGCGGAGTTGCTGTCGGCGTTGCCGGGTTCGGCGCTCGCCGCGCGGATGGCGGTCCGGGCGACGGCGTGCGTCGTCGTGGACCGGACGCGCGAGGAGCCCACGGTCACCGTTGAGGCGCCGCACGAGTGCGACGCGAGCATGGAGCGGGACGGTGTTGTGCCCAAGGCTCCGGCGGGACGGGGTGAACGATCGTGGTGGTTCGGCCAGTTGGTGGAGGCGACACCCCTGGAGGCGTGGCGGGAGCGGCTGGGCGGCCGTACGCCCGGGGAGATCGTGGCGCTGCCGGTGGCGGACGACTGGCGGCCCGATCTGCACGGGGCCTGGTGCCGGGCGGCCGTGCGCCAGCGGGACGCGGCGTGGGCGCGGGCGCTGCTGGGCGCCCCGGCGGCGCCGGAGGCGGGCGGGCCGGGTGCGGTGTCGCTGGCCGAACGGGCCAAGCTGCTCGGCACGCTGGATCCGGCCGAGCGGGCCGACTGGGTCGCCGGGTTCATCTCGGCGCACGGGCTGTCGGAGGCGTTCCAGCTGCTCGGCGGATGCGCGGTGCCGTGGACCGCGCCGCTCGGGCGGGCGGTGGTGGACGCGCTGAACATCGCCCGGGACGCGGGGAGTTACCCGTGGAGTTTCAGCGGGGTGATGGGACTGGCCGAGCGGTGTCTCGACCCGGCGGAGGCGTCCCGCCTGGAAGGGCTGATGGCGGTGCCGGACGAGACGGAGGACGCGAGTCCCGGCGCCGGCGGCTACTGGGCGGAGGCGTTCCAGCGGCTGGTCACGACGCTGCGGCTGCGGGCGGCGATGACACGGGAGCTGGAGGCGCCCGGCCCGGCAGCGAGCGAGCCGACGGCGTAGGCACCGGCCCGGCGAGGGCCGGATCGGCGGGAACCGAGTCGGTGGGAAGCGGATCGGCGAGGGCTGGATCGGCGGGAGTCGGTCCAGCGCAAGCCGGATCGGCGGGAGCCGGATCGGCGGGAATCGGCGCGGCGGCCGGGGTCGCGGTCGCGTCGTGCGGGGGCGGTGTGACGGCCGCCCCCTCCGGGGGACCGGGCCGCGCAGGGCTCGGCTCAGGCTCCCGCGGGGGTGCGCACGTTCTCCCGGACCCAGTCGACGATCGCCTGGGTGGTGGCGCCGGGCGTGAAGATCTCCGCGACGCCCTTCTCCTTCAGGGGCGCGATGTCGTCCTCGGGGATGATCCCGCCGCCGAAGACGAGGATGTCCTCGGCCTCTCGCTCCTTGAGGAGGGCGATCACGGCGGCGAAGAGCGTGTTGTGGGCGCCGGAGAGGATGGACAGGCCGATCGCGTCGGCGTCCTCCTGGATCGCGGTGTCGACGATCTGCTCCGGGGTCTGGTGGAGGCCTGTGTAGATGACCTCCATGCCGGCGTCGCGCAGCGCCCGCGCGATCACCTTGGCCCCTCGATCGTGACCGTCGAGTCCCGGCTTGGCCACCACCACTCGGATCGGACCGGCTGCCACACCCATCACTGCCTCCATGAAGCGACTGTGTCCATTCTTACCGGGATGTCCTCACACAGTCCTGCGCGAGGAAGTGAACGAACGTTATCTCCACCGTCCCGCAACCGGCAGTTTCGCGGTGGAGACCGAGGGGGAAATCACACGGTGGGACACGTTCGCCGCGCACCGCTCCGAGTCTTTGCGGCACCCGGACCGCAGGACCTGCCTGCGGCACCCGGACCGCATCGGGAACGGGCGCAACGGGAGCCGCGACGAAGGAGCCGCACCACCACGCCGCAGGCCGCGCGGCGAGGAGATGCGAGGCGCAGACGGTGCTCCGTACCGTCGACCCTCTTCGCCGCCGCCTCCCATGAGGGCACACGGGGGACAGAGGCGTCCTCCTGCGTGCCGACAGGAGGTCGGCCATGAAGGTCACCAGGGCAGTGCACCCCTTTCTTCCGCTTCTCCCGCTCGGCCGACGACTGCTCCCGAACGGCGGCCTGTCCGGCCTGTCGGGACTGACCGGCCTCTCCGTGGCCCTGCTGAAGGCGACCGCCCTGGAGCTCGCGATCCTCGCCGGGCATCTCCTCCTCTATCCCTCCGGGATCACCCAGGAACGCCGTACGCCCGCTCCTGCCCCGTCGCCCGAGGGGGCCGCCCAGCTCCCGACCCCGGCCGAGCCGCCCGTCGTCCTCCTGCACGGCTTCATCGACAACCGCTCGGTCTTCGTCCTGCTGCGCCGCAGCCTCGCCCAGCACGGCCGCCGCCGGACCGAGTCGCTCAACTACTCCCCGCTGACCTGTGACATCCGCACGGCCGCCGAACTGCTGGGCCGCCATATAGAGGAGATCTGCGAGCGCACGGGCAGCGGGCGGGTCGACATCGTCGGACACAGCCTCGGCGGGCTCATCGCGCGCTACTACGTGCAGCGTCTCGGCGGTGACCTGCGGGTGCGGACCCTGGTCACGCTCGGCACCCCGCACTCGGGGACCCGGGTGGTGCCGCTGGCCGACGCGCATCCGATCGTGCGCCAGATGCGCCCCGGCTCGGAGGTCCTCGAGGAGCTGAGCCGGCCCGCGCCGGACTGCCGTACGCACTTCGTGAGCTTCTGGAGCGACCTGGACCATCTGATGGACCCGCTGGAGACCGCCTGTATCGACCATCCCGACCTGATGGCGCAGAACGTGCGGGTGAGCGGGATCGGTCATCTCGCGCTGCCGGTGCACCCCGCCGTCGCGACCGGGATACGCCAGGCCCTGGACTCCGCCGGGACGGAACCCGGGACGGGAACCGGGACCACGACGGAGGCCGACGGCCTCACGGTGGCCTGACGACCGTCCGACGACGGCCCGGCCGGCTGCCCGACGACCGTCCGCCCAACTGCCCGACGGCAGCGGTGTGACAGCCGACGGACAGCCGGCGAACAGCGCCCGGACCCCCGTCGGACCCTCATACCAATCGAACGCTCTTCGAACACAAAGCCAAAGTCGCGCCCACCGTCCCCCGAAACACGGCCGAATGCCCGTTTCCTACTGACGCGAAACCTGCCGAAGATTGTCGCGCCCGCATACCGCCGGGTACAGTCGCCGCACTGCTCTGGCAGCCCCTGTTGTCGAGGCGAAAGAGAAGTTGGTGAACGACCCGTACCCGTCGGGGACCATGACCACCCCGGCTCCGGCTTCCGATGCCACGTCGGCGCACTACGCGTCGTACAGCACCCAGGAGGCTCAGTACGGCGACTTCGGCGGCTACGCCTACGACACCGGTGCGCAGGCCACAGGGCACTTCGACACCGACCCCCTCTTCGGCAGTCTCCCCGGTGACGGCACCGGGTCGTACGACGCCGGGCAGTGGCAGACGGACGGTCACCAGACCCTGAACTACGACGCGTACGCGGCCCAGCACCACGCCGCCTACGACACCGGCGCGTACGACGCGACGGCGTGGACGGGCCAGCACCAGCAGCTCTCCGCCGTCCCCCCGCAGGCCGCGGGCGCCGACCCGACCGGCCAGTGGGACGCGAGCGCCTGGCTCCAGCCCGACCAGACCGCGGCGCCCGCCGACCAGACCCAGCACTGGGAATGGGGCACGCAGACCTTCGACACGGGCGCGTACGACGCCACGCAGTGGAACTCGGACGGTCCCCCCGAAGAAACGGTCGACCACCAGGCGACCGCGATGTTCGAGCAGGTCCCGTACGACGGCTACGACCAACCCTCCGGCCATGAAGCCGAGTTGAGCGACACCGGTGAACTGCCCGCCCTCGACGAGGACGGCACCGCGCTCTTCGACGACCAGGAGGAGATCACCCCGGACGCCGCCGACGCCCCGGCCGGTCCCGCTCGCGGCGGTCGCGCCGCGGCCCGCAACGCCTCCCGCTCCCGCCGCCGTACGCCCCCCAAGCGCTCCGCGCTGCTGACGATCGCCGTTCCCTCGGCGTGCGTGATGGGTGTCGCCGGGATCGCCGCCGCCTCCGTGGGGACCCTCACCGAGGACAAGGACACCTCGACGACCGCGTCCGACGCGGCGCCGGTCAAGCCGTCGACGGCCAACAACAAGCTGGACACCCAGCTGGCGAGCCTGTCCGCCGGCGCCGACGACTTCGCCGACCGCGCCAGCCGCACCCAGGAGCGCATCGACCTCAAGGCCCAGCAGGAGGCCGAGAAGAAGAAGGCGGCGGAGGAAGCGGCCCGCAAGGAGCGGCTGCGCCCCAAGTTCGCCCTCCCGGTCGCGCAGCAGGGCCTCAGCGCGTACTACGGCCAGGCCGGCGTCAACTGGATGTCCGTGCACACCGGCATCGACTTCCCGGTCTCCTACGGCACGACGGTGATGGCCGCGACCGACGGCACCGTGCGGACGCAGTGGAACAGCGCCTACGGCAACATGATGATCGTGACCGCGAAGGACGGCACGGAGACGTGGTACTGCCACCTCTCCAGCTATCGCGTCGCCTCCGGTACGACGGTCAAGGCCGGCGACCCGATCGCGTACTCCGGCAACTCCGGCAACTCCACCGGCCCGCACCTGCACTTCGAGGTCCGGCCGGGCGGCGGTTCGGCGATCGACCCCCTGCCGTGGCTGCGCAGCCACGGCCTGGACCCGACGTAACCCGGCCGGCTCCTCCTCCGAGTCACCCCCGAAGGCCTCCGCCGTTGACCGGCGGGGGCCTTCGTCGTCGTACCGGAACCGCTGGTCCTACAGCTTCTCCACCGGCGCGTACCGCAGCAGCAGCCGCTTGGGCTTGGTGTCCCCGAAGTCGATCGTGGCCTCGGTGTTGGCGCCCGTGCCCTTGACGGCCATGACGGTGCCGAGCCCGAACTGGTCGTGGGTGACCCGGTCGCCGACGGCGAGGGCGACCACCGGCTGCTCGGACGCGCGGCGCGTGGCGAACCCGGAGGCGCCGGAGGCCGAGGAGCGGGAGCGGGACGACGACAGCGAGGAGGCGACACCGGAGACCGGGCCGGCCGGGGCCTGGGTGGCGCCGGTGCGCTTCCAGTCGACGTGCTGTTCCGGGATCTCCGCGAGGAAGCGGGAGGGCGGATTGTACGACGGCTGGCCCCACGCGCTGCGCAGCGACGAGCGGGTCAGGTACAGGCGTTCGCGCGCGCGGGTGATGCCGACGTAGGCGAGGCGCCGTTCCTCCTCCAGCTCCTTGGTCTGGCCGAGGGAGCGCATGTGCGGGAAGACGCCGTCCTCCATGCCGGTGAGGAAGACGACCGGGAACTCGAGCCCCTTGGCGGTGTGCAGGGTCATCAGGGTGATGACGCCGGAGCCGTCCTCGTCCTCGTCGGGGATCTGGTCGGAGTCGGCGACGAGGGCGACCCGTTCCAGGAAGGCAGCGAGCCCGGTGGGCGCGTCCTCGTCGGTCTCCTGTTCGAACTCCAGGGCCACGGCGGCGAGTTCCTGGAGGTTCTCGATCCGGGTCTCGTCCTGCGGGTCGGTGGAGTTCTGCAACTCGGCGAGATAGCCGGTGCGTTCCAGCACCGCCTCCAGCACGGTCGCCGGGCCCGCCCCGGACTCGACGATCGTGCGGAGCTCCTCCATCAGCGTGTTGAAGCGCTTGACGGCGTTCGTGGACCGCGCGGCCATGCCGTAGGCCTCGTCGACCCGCTTGAGGGCCTGCGGGAAGCTGATCTTCTCGCGCTGGGAGAGGGCGTCGATCATCGCCTCCGCGCGATCGCCGATGCCCCGCTTGGGGACGTTGAGGATGCGGCGCAGCGGCACCGAGTCCTCGGGGTTGGCGAGCACGCGCAGATAGGCCAGGACGTCCCGGACCTCCTTGCGCTCGTAGAAGCGGACGCCGCCGACGACCTTGTAGGGCAGGCCGACGCGGATGAAGACCTCTTCGAAGACACGGGACTGGGCGTTGGTCCGGTAGAAGACGGCGACGTCGCCGGCCTTCGCGTCCCCCGCGTCGGTGAGACGGTCTATCTCGTCGGCGACGAACTGCGCCTCGTCGTGCTCGGTGTCGGCGACGTAGCCGGTGATGCGCGCGCCCGCGCCCGCGTTGGTCCACAGGTTCTTGGGGCGGCGGGACTCGTTGCGCTCGATGACCGCGTTGGCGGCGGTGAGGATGGTCTGCGTGGAGCGGTAGTTCTGCTCCAGCAGGATCGTCGTCGCGTCCGGGTAGTCCTCCTCGAACTGGAGGATGTTGCGGATCGTCGCGCCGCGGAAGGCGTAGATCGACTGGTCGGCGTCACCGACGACGCAGAGCTCGGCGGGCGGGAGGTCGTACTCGGTCGGCGGGACGTCCTCGTCGTGCGCCCCGGTGCCGACGAGTTCCCTGACCAGGGCGTACTGGGCGTGGTTGGTGTCCTGGTACTCGTCGACGAGGACATGACGGAAGCGGCGGCGGTAGTGCTCGGCGACGTCCGGGAAGGCGCGCAGCAGGTTGACCGTCGTCATGATCAGGTCGTCGAAGTCGAGGGCGTTGGCCTCGCGCAGCCGCGACTGGTACATGGCGTAGGCCTGGGCGAGGGTCTTCTCGAAGCCGTCGGTGGCCTGGGCGGCGAAGTCCTCCTCGTCGATCAGCTCGTTCTTGAGGTTGCTGATCTTGGCGCTGAAGGACTTGGGCGGGAACCGCTTGGGGTCGAGGTCCAGGTCGCGGCAGACGAGCGCCATGAGCCGCTTGGAGTCGGCGGCGTCGTAGATCGAGAAGGAGGAGGTGAAGCCGAGCTTCTTGCTCTCGCGGCGCAGGATGCGCACGCACGCGCTGTGGAAGGTCATCACCCACATCGCGCCCGCGCGCGGGCCGACGAGCTGCTCGACGCGCTCCTTCATCTCGCCCGCGGCCTTGTTGGTGAAGGTGATCGCGAGGATCTGCCCCGGGTGGACGTTCCGCTCGGCGAGCAGGTAGGCGATGCGGTGGGTGAGCACACGGGTCTTGCCGGAACCGGCGCCGGCCACGATGAGCAGCGGGGTGTCGGAGTGCACGACGGCGGCCCGCTGGTTCTCGTTGAGCCCCTCGATGAGCGCGGCGGCGTCGAGGACGGGGCGCGGGGCGCCGTCACGGTAGTGGGCGTCCCGGTCCGGGGGCACGTCGAACTTCCCGCCGAACAGGTCGTCCGGAACCGGCTCCGGTACGTGCTCGTCCTCGGGCGGCGGCGGGGGCTCCTCCGTGTGCCCGCGAGGGGCCTGGAGGTCCGCCAGGAAGCTGTCGTCAAAGAGGCTGCTCATCGCTCTCCGAGTCTAGGCCGCCCCACTGACAACCCGCCGCCGCCCCGGGAAGTTCGGCGGAGGACTCTTACGCCACCGCTACATGCGATTACGTAGAGTCACCAACGCGTGAGGAGATGTCCGCCGCCAGCCCATTTCCCGCAAATCGCCACACAAACTACCTTATCGATCATCCCGAACGCGGAACTGACCAAAGGTCACGAAAATGTATCGGGCATATCGAACATCAACCTTCACAGGGGCCACACCAGTTGGCTACCGTGCCGCACAGGCCGTACGACCCCCACCGGCGAACGTCGCCGGGCCGCGCGGCCTCCGCTTAGTCCGGTGCGCCCCTCCTGGAGGCAGCCGGAGCCGGGGACCCACACCGACCTGGGGTGAATCGGCCCAACTCCCCTCCGGGGAGCGGCCGTAGGGCACACCTTCCGAACCACCCGCCCGAACCCGACAGCTAACTCGGTAGGCGGAACATTGGAAGGAGTCGCCTCCTTTGGCGTCGCACGCAAAGCCGCGTCCCGCAGGAACGCGCGTAGCAGGCATACGCACGCCCGCTCTCGCCACGGCCGCCCTCACCTCCGTGGCGCTGCTGTCCCAGACGGCCACCGCAGCACCCTCGACCGACGACAGGCCGAGCCTCGAAGAGGTCGAGAAGAAGGTCGACGACCTCTACCGCCAGGCGGAGTCGGCGACCGAGAAGTACAACTCCGCCAAGGAGAAGACGACCAAGCAGCGCAAGCAGGTCGACACCCTCCTCGACGACGTCGCCCAGCGCACCCAGAAGCTCAACGAGGCCCGTGAGGAACTGGGTTCCTTCGCCGCCGCCCAGTACCGCACCGGCGCCTCCGCGCCCGACACGGCGACCTTCCTGCTCGCGGACACCCCGCAGGACTACTTCGACCAGACCCAGCTGATGGGCCGTATGACGTCCCGCCAGAAGACGGCGGTCGACGACTACATCACCGAGCAGTCCGCGACGATGAAGAAGCGCCAGGAGGCCACCGAGAGCCTCCAGACGCTCACCGATACGCAGGGCGACCTCAAGACCGCCAAGGCGACCGTCCAGAAGAAGCTCTCCGACGCGCGCGAGCTGCTGTCGCAGCTGAACGCCGAGGAGAAGGCGCGCCTCGCCGCGATCGAGAAGCGCAAGCAGGAGGAGGCCGCCCGCAAGGCCGCCGAGCTGGCCGAGCAGAAGGCCGCGGCGGAGGCGGCCGAGGAGGCGGCGAGCAGCTCGTCGTCGACCGCCACGGACTCCTCGTACTCCACGAAGGCCGACAAGGCCCTGGCCTTCGCCCGCGCCCAGGTCGGCAAGCCGTACGTGTGGGGTGCCACGGGGCCCGACTCCTACGACTGCTCCGGCCTGACCCAGGCCGCCTGGAACGCCGCCGGCATCTCCCTGCCGCGCACCACCTACGACCAGGTCAACGCGGGCACCACGGTCTCCCTGGCCAACGCCCAGCCCGGCGACCTGGTCTTCTTCTACGACGACGTCACCCACGTCGGCATCTACATCGGCAACGGGATGATGATCCACGCGCCGAAGCCGGGGGCGTACGTCCGCGAGGAGTCCATCTACTACGACGGCGAGTCGGCGATCCACAGCGTGGTGCGCCCGGCCTGACCGCACGGCACGACCGAAGGGGCGCGTGAGCCGGTCTCACGCGCCCCTCTCGTTGTCCCGCACCCGCGCGAATTCCTCCCCGCACGCGCGCGTGCCCCGCTCGCACCGCGCGACGCGCTCCTTAGCATCGGCCCATGCCCGGCCGCCCCGCATCCCACGCCCCCGCCGCCGACTCCCCGCTCGGCGCGTGGTGGTCCACCCGGCCGCCCGCCGCCGGTTCCGCCGTCATGGCGACCGGCATCGTCTCGGTCGGGCTGCATCTGACGGGGTACGAGACGCTGTCCCGGATCATGCTCGTGCTGGCCGTGCTCGCCTGGGTGGGGCTGGCCGCGGACTTCCTGGCGCGCCTGGCGACCCAGCGGGACCGGTGGCTGGAGGAGGCCAGGACCCCGGGCGCGCTGACCGCGGTGGCGGCGACGAGCGTGCTGGGCACCCGTGTCTCGGCGCTCGGACGGCAGACCCTGGCCGAGGCGCTGCTCGCGCTCGCGACGGCACTGTGGCCAGTGCTGCTCGTGCTCGTCATGAGGCACTGGAAGCGGAGGATGCCGGGCGCGGTGTTCCTGGTCTGCGTCGCGACCCAGGGCCTGGCCGTGCTCGGCGCCACGCTGGCCGCGGCCCTGTCCACGGCGTGGCTCGCGCACGCGGCGCTCGTCCTGTTCTGGCTCGGGCTGGTCTTCTACGGCCTCGCCTTCACCCGCTTCGACCTGGGCCAGGTGACCCGGGGCGCCGGTGACCACTGGGTGGCCGGCGGGGCGCTCGCCATCTCGGCGCTCGCCGGCTCGAAGCTGATCTCGGCGGACAGCGCGAGCCTGTACCTGTGGAACCGCGACGACGGCGACGCCCTGCGCACGGTCACCGTCGCCCTGCTCGTCCTGGACCTGACCTGGTACGCCGTGCTGCTGGCCGCCGAGTTCGCCCGCCCCCGCCCGGGCTACGACGTGCGGCGCTGGGCGACCGTGTTCCCCATGGGCATGACGGCGGCGGCGACCCTGTCGGTCGCCGCCGCGCTGGAGGTGTCCTGGCTCAGGACGCTGGGCCAGGTGCTGCTGTGGATCGCCGTGGCCGTGTGGCTGGCCGTGGGCGCGGGAGCCGCGCTGACGGCCCGGACGGGGATCGCCGCCCTCAGGTCCACAGGACGGCGATGAACACGTCCGCCATGGTCAGCAGCCCGACCAGGCCGAACAGCTTCTTGTCCACCCGCTCGTCGTCGCGCTTCACGTAGACGAGGCCGAGGATCACGATCAGCAGGGCCAGCTTCACGCCGATCTTGATGTTGTTGACGTGCTGGTCGTCCGCCTGGTTGAGGCCGACCAGGATGACGCCGGTGACCAGCATGGTCAGCGCGCCGTGCAGCATCGCCGGGACGAAGCGGGCGGTGCCCGCGCCCATCGCCTTCATCTGGGTGAGGAAGCCGCCCAGCAGCGAGGCGATGCCGATGATGTGCAGACCGACGAAGAGATGGATGAGTACGTCCATGAGGCCGGAGCCTAATCAGAGGCCCTGGAGCCGCACTACACCGCCCCACCCGCCTCCACTCCCCCCGCGTCCCGCTCCCGTCCCCTTCGCGCCCCGCTCCTCGCCCGCACCGGCTCGCGGCCGTCTTGCATATATGCGCCCCATAGCACCCGACCGCCCACCTATGTCCCGGAACCATCACTTCGATCATCACCTTGCGTGAAGTTGACCGCGCCACGCGGGGATCACGGTCACATACGGTCACCGGGCCGCTACCTGGGGGCAGTTCCGCGCATCCCGTTACCCCCGTGACACGGCCAGGTTTAGCGTCCTCCACCAGGTGACCGGCTCCCCACCGCCGCCCGGGCCAGGGGCGGCAGTCGGACACCACCGCCGAGAAAGGTCCGGCGGCGGCCCGCTCCCCCTGTGCGGGCCGCCGCCGGACGCGTGAACCGCCCCGGGCGGCCCTACGACGCTCCCCCTGGCGCTCGCGGGGCCGGTGACGACCCGGGGCGGCACCACCGCTCAGCGGCGGGCGTACGAAAGGACGTGCAGTCCACGTGGCAGCGCACCGCAAGGCCAGGCAGCGCTCGGTCAGCGGCAAGACGGTCCGTACGGCGGCGACGATCGCCCTGGCGGGCGCGGCGACCGCGACCGGGTTCGACGGGATCGGGCACGCCGATCCGAATCTGACACCGGCGCAGGTCAAGGCGAAGGTGGACAAGCTGTACCAGGAGGCCGAGGCCGCCACCGAGAAGTACAACGGCGCGAAGGAGAAGGCGGACGCGGCCCAGAAGCGGCTGAAGTCCCTGCGTGACGAGGCCGCCCGCAAGACGGACAAGCTCAACTCGGCGCGGGACGCGCTGGGTTCGATGGCAGCGGCGCAGTACCGCGAGGGAGGACTGGACCCTGCTGTCCAGCTGGCCCTCTCGGACGACCCCGACCGCTACCTCGACGGCGCCGAGTTCGCCGAACGGGCGAGCACACGCCAGGCCACCTCCGTGGCCGCCGTGCAGCGGGAGCTGCGGGAGATCGAACAGCTCCGGGGCGCCGCCCACATTGAGCTCGCCTCCCTCAAGTCCCGCCAGACGGAGCTCGAACGCCACAAGAGGACCATCACCGGGAAGCTGGCCGCGGCCCGGAGCCTGCTCGCCCGGCTCCCCGCCGGGCAGAGCCTGGACGACCCGCTGCGCGCCTCCCGGACGAACGCCAGGGACACCCTGAGCACCACGGACGGCACGGGTACGGGGACGAGCACCGGCGCGGGTTCGGGCCCGGCGGTCGCGGCGCCCAACTCCCGTGCGGCGGACGCCGTCTCCTACGCGTACTCCAAGCTGGGCAGCCCCTACGTGTGGGGTGCCACCGGGCCCGACGCCTTCGACTGCTCCGGCCTCATGCAGGCCGCCTACCGCTCCGCGGGAGTCTCCCTGCCCCGCACCACCTACGCCCAGATCGACGCCGGCCGCCGCGTCTCACGCTCCGAACTCGCCCCCGGCGACCTCGTCTTCTTCTACTCCGGCATCAGCCACGTGGGCCTCTACATCGGCAACGGGCAGATGATCCACGCCCCGAACCCCTCCGCCCCGGTCCGCGTCGCCCCGATCGACGAGATGCCCTTCGCCGGGGCGACCCGGGTGGTGTGAGCGAGCCCGCGTCCGCACCGGGCGGCGCCGACGGCACGCGGGCCCACGGCACGCGGGCCCACGGCACGCGGGGCCCGCTCCGGGCGGCGGCTACACCAGCCTGCGGGCCGTCGCCCACCGGGTCAGCTCGTGCCGGTTGGACAGCTGAAGCTTCCTGAGGACCGCCGAGACATGCGACTCGACCGTCTTCACGGAGATGAAGAGCTGCTTGGCGATCTCCTTGTACGCGTAGCCGCGGGCGATGAGCCGCAGCACCTCGCGCTCGCGCTGTGTGAGCCGGTCGAGGTCCTCGTCGACCGGCGGGGCGTCCGTGGAGGCGAACGCGTCGAGGACGAACCCGGCCAGCCTCGGCGAGAACACCGCGTCGCCGTCCTGGACCCGGAAGATCGAGTCGACCAGGTCGGTGCCCGTGATCGTCTTCGTCACGTACCCGCGTGCCCCGCCGCGGATCACCCCGATGACGTCCTCCGCCGCGTCCGAGACGGACAGCGCGAGGAAGCGGACCGGCTGCGTCGCGTCGGCCATCAACGGGGCGCAGCGGCGCAGGACTTCGACGCCGCCACCACCGGGGAGATGGACGTCGAGGAGGACGACCTCGGGGCGGGTCGCGGTGATGACCGTGACCGCCTGGTCGACGTCCGCGGCCTCGCCGACGACCTCGACGCCGGTCTGCTCGGTCTGGCCGATCTCCGCCTGGACCCCGGTGCGGAACATCCGGTGGTCGTCGACGAGGACCACGCGCACCCGGCGCTCACCCGCGCTGCCGGTGGCCTCCGCCGTACCGTTCGCCTCGTCGCTCATGACGTCCTCTCCATCTGCAACTCGACCTCCGTGCCGCCGTCGGGCACCGCGCGCAGCCGTGCCGTGCCGCCGTGCCGCTCCATGCGGCCGATGATCGATTCTCTGACACCCATCCGGTCGGTGGGTATCGAGTCCAGGTCGAATCCGGGGCCGCGGTCCCGGACCGACACGAACACCGTCTTCCCCTCGACCTCCGCGTAGACCTGCACCGCGCCGCCCTCGCCACCGTACTTGGCGGCGTTCACCATCGCCTCGCGCGCGGCCTGCATCTGCGCACCGGTCCCTTCGTCGAGGGGGCAGTCGCCGACGACGACCACCTCGATGGGGACGCCGTGCTTGTCCTCGACCTCGGCCGCGTTGCGCCGCACCGCGTCGGCGAGGGTGGTGGGTTCGTCGGCCTCGTCCTTGCCGGTGCCCTCGGGTTTGTAGAGCCAGGTGCGCAGGTCGCGCTCCTGGGCGCGGGCGAGGCGGCGCACCTCGTTCGCGTTGTCCGCGTTGCGCTGGATCAGGGTCAGGGTGTGCAGCACCGAGTCGTGCACATGGGCGGCGACCTCGGCGCGCTCCTGGGCGCGGATGCGCATCAGCCGTTCCTCGGAGAGGTCCTGCGTCATGCGCACGAGATAAGGGCCGGCGAGCAGCGTGATGCCGACGAGGACCGCGAGGGCCGCCTGGAGCACCGAGCCGAGGTGGGCAGCGGAACCCTGGAGGACGAAGATGCCGGACACGCCCGCCGTGACGAGCAGGACACCGCCAGCGGCGCGCAGCAGGCTGAGGGTGCGCTTGCGGCGGCCGACCTCGACCCAGCGGGCCCGGCGGGCGTTGTCGGCCTGGCGCCAGACCAGGGCGACACCGGCACCGACGAGCACGACGGGCCAGAGGTAGGCCTTGGCCCCGTTGCCCAGGTTCACGTTGCCGACGAAGACCATGGCCACCACGACCATGAGGAGCAGGGCGACGATCTGGCCCTTGTCCGGTCTGCGGGCGACGAGCCGGCGCCGGCCGTCCGGCGAGGTCTCGGTGGTGACGAGGGACGGGGGCCGCTTCTGCTCGCCCACCCCGCCGACGCCGAGCGGCACGAAGAACCAGAACGCCGCGTACAGCAGGGCGCCGAGGCCGTCCGCCATGAACAGGCCGACGAACATCAGCCGCACCCAGATCACGGGCAGGCCGAGATGCCCGGCGAGCCCCCGCGCCACGCCCCCGAGCCAGCGTCCGTCGCTGCTGCGGTAGAGCTTGCGCGGCGGCCGCGGTTCGACGAGTGGCGCTGTGGCGGCTTCCGGCATGGCATCGATGGTCACACGACGGGAGAGCCAGGGCATCAGGGTCTGCCCCCTAGACTCCCCTGATCTTCGAGACCCCCGGCTCTCGAACGTCTCCCCCGCGTCGTCTCGGGGGCGATATCAGGGTCCGGCCAGGGTCGTTCCGACTCCCGCCGGGGCGGCTCGCCCGTCACCATGGACCCATGACAGATCACCAGCACGCCACGGACTCGACGCCCGACGAGGGCGCCCCGTCCGTCGCGCCCTCCGCAGCCGCCGCCGGTGAGGAACCGCGCGCGCACGAGCGGGCGAGCGCGCACGGGCGAGCGGGTGCGCACGGGCAGGCGGGTGCGGGTACGCGGACGGAGCGGACGGCGAGGGACACCGCCGACGCGACCGCGGATCCCGCCGGGGCCGCGAACCCCGGCGGGGCGGCCGAACCCGCGGAGGCCGCCGAGCCGTTCCCCAGGTTCCGGCGCGACCGGCGGTACAAGGCGCTCGCCGGCGTCTGCGCCGGGCTCGGGCGGCAGTGCGACATGGATCCGGTGATCTTCCGGATCACGCTCGCGGTGCTCTCCGCGACCGGCGGCATCGGCCTGATCTTCTACGGCTTCGCCTGGCTCCTCGTCCCGTACGACGACGAGGAGGAGAACGAGGTACGCAAGCTGTTGACCGGCCGGGTCGACGGGCAGGCCCTGACGGCCGTCCTGTTCGCGCTGGTCGGCTGCGGGGTGTTCCTGTCGATGCTCAACAACGGCGGGGTGCTGACCTTCGCCGTCGTCCTCTCCCTGCTCCTGGCGGGCGCCGGGTACTGGGCGCGGCAGCGCGGCACCCCCGACACCGACCCGCTGGCCGCCCAGGCCGTCGCCGACGCCCCGCCGGAGGCGCAGGCACCGCCCGTGGGCATCGTCTACCCGTCCTGGTGGCGCGATCCGATAGTGAAGGACGGCACGCACCAGGGCGGCACCGGCTATCTGTGGGGCCCCGAGGACGCCCGTGCCCGGGACGTCGCCCCGCTCATCGACTTCGAGCTCGCCGCCGACTACGTCCACGCGCGCCCCGACCTGCGCGCCGCGCGCCCGCGGCCGGCCCGGCAGCGCGGCCCGCGCTGGATCGGTGGCTGGATCTTCCTGTTCGCGCTGCTCGCGGGCGGGCTCGGCACCCGCCTCACCTGGGACGAGCACCCGCTGGGCACCAGCTTGCAGACGGGTCTGGCCTGCGCGCTGATCGTCCTGGGCCTGGGGATCGCGGTCAGCTCGTGCCTGGGGCGGACGGGCGCGGGGTCGATGTTCCTGGCAGTGCTGACGGCGGGACTGCTGGCCGGTGCGTCGACCGTGCCCAAGGACATCGGCACGACGTGGCTCCACGAGACCTGGCGCCCCGCCGCGGTGGCGGACGTCGCACCGTCGTACGACCTCGGTACCGGGGTCGGCACCCTGGACCTGAGCTCCCTGGATGTCGCCAAGGGGCGGACGGTGACGACCGGGGCCGAGGTGGGCGTGGGCCGGCTCAAGGTGATCGTGCCGCGCGATGTGACGGTCAGGCTCAGCATCGACGTGGGGGTGGGTGACATCCAGCTTCCGGGCGACGACAAGGAGGACGTGGACGTGCAACCGGGCAGGACCAAGGAGTTGACGATCCGGCCGGCCGACGGCGTCAAGGCGACCGGCACCCTCGATCTGGATCTTCATGTGGGCGTCGGTCAGGCGGAGGTGGCCCGTGCTGCGTCATGAGTTCCGGCCCGGGAAGCTGGTCGCCGGCGTCTTCCTCACCCTCGCGGGCGTCGTCTACGCCGGTGACGCGGGCGGCGCCTGGGAGACCCCCTGGTTCGCGGTCATCCCGCTGGTGGTCGGAGGCCTGTGTCTGGCAGGCGCGGTGGGGATCGTGAGCCGGGCGGTCCGTCGCCGCCGCGGCACCCGCCGGGGCGCACCCGGCCCCAGCGATCACGACACCCCGGGCACACCCCGGTCCTCCATACCGGGCTGACCGGAACCGGGGGCGAGCGCCGAGGGGGCCGGGAGAAGGGCCGGAACCCCCGGAAGGCTCAGAAGGCCCGGCGGGCTCGGTGGCCCCGGCGGGCTCAGTACACCGAGGGCCGTTCCCGACGGCGCCCACGCCATGCCGCGTCGACGGACAGGTACGGGGCGCCCGCCAGGACCAGGGGGAGCCAGGCCATCAGGTAGGCGAGGTCGTTCCCGTAGTAGTAGGGGTCCGAAGCCCAGCTCACCGTCATCCACAGGCTGAGGGAGATCAGCGCGCCGCCGAGGGCGGCCAGGCGGGTGAGGATGCCGAGCAGGGTCCCGATACCGACGGCGAGTTCACCGAAGGCGATGGCGTAGCCGAAGCCGACGGGGTTGTTCAGGGCGAGGTCGACCATGGCCGGAATGGCCGAGGAGTCCTTGACCGTGCGCATCATGTCGCCGATCGACCCGGCCCCGGAGTCCTTCATGAAGGCGCTGTCCGTCAGCTTGTCCACGCCGGCGTAGATGAACGTGACGCCGAGGAAAAGGCGGAGTGGGAGCAGGGCGTAGTGGGTGGCGAGGTCGCGCCAGCTCCGGTTGCCCTGGTCGAGATAGGGGGAGTGCGTGTCCGTCCGATAGCCGTGAGTCATCGCTCCAAGCCGCCTCTCACCAGCGTGCCGTGACCCCTCACAAGACGATACGCACGAAAGGAAGATGACGCTCAATGCTGACGCCACAAGTTTCAACTAAATACGCGGCGCCCCGCGGAAGCGCGGCACAGGGCGTCGCGACGGGCTCAGACACGGGCCCGGATCTGCCGTACCGGATGGCCCAGGGCCGTGGCGACGGCGGTCAGTTCCTGGTCGGAGAGCCGGGCGGTCTCCGGGTTCCAGACGGCGATCTCGAACCGGGCGAAACCGCAGGGCCAGTCGAAGTCCAGGCCGTCGAGGGAGGTGGTGGCGCCGCAGCACGGGACGACCGCCGTGAGCGTCGGGAAGCCGTCCTGGTGCTCCTCGATCAGGTCGGCCCACCAGGCGAGGCCGATCGTGCCGCGGCAGTGCGGGCAGCCGATCCGCTCCAGGTTCTGCGCGCCGTCGACGACGACGGGCCGGTCGTACCAGTCGACGTCGATCTCGACGTCGGAGTCGGCGGCCAGGCCACCGGTCAGCGCGGTGACGAGGGCGACGGCGCGGTCGGCGGCGGACGGCTCGGGCTGCCAGTGCGGATCGGCCGGAATGACGGAGAGGACGTCCTCACTCATGGCTCAGCCCTTCACCTCGGTGGTCATGGCTCAGCCCGCCACATCCATAGTCATGACTCCGCCCGTCCCATCGATGGTCATAGCTCAGCCCTTCCCCTCGATGGTCATGGTTCAGTCCGTCACGTCGATCTCGTAGCGGTTGGTCTCCACGCCCGCCGCGGTGATCACGTGGACCTCGACCCGGCCGGGCTCCACGTCCGCGGGGACGGGGACGGTCAGGACGGCGTCGGTCGGGTTGCTGAAACCGCCGGTGACGGGGACGAGGGGGACGTGCACATGCACGGGGCCCACGCGGACCGTCATCCGGGAGAGCCGGTCGGCACTCTGGGCGCCCGGGGGGACGAAGCCGGCGCCGCGGATCTCGATGTCGTCGCCGGTGCGGATCGGGGCGTCGAGGTCACCGGCCTCGCGGGAGCGGACGACGGAGAGGATGACGGGACGACCACCCTCGGCGTACTTCCCGGCGACGTAGGTCGCGGCGGAGACCAGCACCACCACGGCCAGCCCCCAGGGCAGGTCCGGCAGCTGGTCGGGGCGGCGGGCGAGACGGACCGCGGCGAAGACCAGGGCGACCGCGTTGATCACGACGTACTGGATGTCGGCGAAGGTGCCCCGGCCGGAGTCGTCGGTGAGCAGGTCGGCGGCCCGGGGCCGGTCGGCGCGGACCTTCTGCAGGCGCTGCCCGAGGACCCGCAGACCGATCACGCGCCGCACCAGCACCGCGATCCCGCAGACCACGGCGAGGACGGTCACCGCACCGGCGCCGCGGGCGAGTTCGAGACCGGCGATGAGCGCGTCCCGCTCCTCGTGCGCGGACGCGGCGGCCAGACGTCCCGCCAGGACGAGCACGGCGTAGGCGATGAACAGCACCCAGGCGACGGCGACGGCGCGCGAGGTGGACAGGCGGTTGTCCTCGCCGATCACCGGGGCCAGCGCCCCGCCGCGCGCCCGGTGGAACCAGGAGGCGGCGGTCAGCGCACCCGCGGTCAGCAGCGCGGCGAGCAGCCCGGCCGTACGGGCGGAGGTCCAGCCCGCGCCGATGGCGGTGAGGGCCTGGACGAGCAGCAGGACGACCACGCCCGCCCACACCGAGAACACCGTGCGCCACCACAGCCGGGTGAGCCAGGCCTCGCCCTCGGCGCGACCGCGCTCGGCGACGACCCCGGCGGACTGGGTCAGTTCCTCCGACACCCACTGCCGGGAGGCCGAGGCCGAGTGGGCGACGGCGGCCGGCAGGCCCTGCCCGGCAGCGAACTCGTCCCGTTTCACGAGGAATTCGGCGACCGCGCGCCGGTGCCCCGCGCGCGCTCCGTGCGGACAGTCTCCGCAGGTGCAGCCACCTCTGTGCGCGACCGCTTCCGCGCCGCCCTGTCTCGCCTCCTGCACCGCCACGCCCGACGCCCGCCTTCTCCGTGTATTCCTCACCGACAACTGCCCTGCGACGAGAGCGAATTGTGCCCTACGCCACTGGGGGCGCGTTCGGCAGGTCTGGTCAGGGCGGGTGAAGCGGGAGCCGCCGTGTTGACCCGGCTGCGAGAATTTCCCTATGGCCGAGATCATCCAGCGCGACGGGACCTGGGCCTTCGACGGCACGACGGTCAGGATCACGCCGGGGCTCCACCGCTCGGTGCCGCTGTTCCGGCAGACGTACGGGGAGATCGCCGTACCCCTGGAGGCGGTGTCGGGGGTCGTGTTCGAACCGGAGCGCAAGCGGGGGCGGTTGCGGATGCGGCTGCGGGAGGGCGCGGATCCGCTGCTCCAGGCGACCGGGGGCCGGCTGCCGGAGGCGGCGGACCCGTACCGGCTGGTGGTGGACGTGGACCGGGCCGGGGTCGCCGAGTACGTGGCGGAGGAGATCCGCCGCGCGCTGCTGCTGGACCAGATCCCGAAGGACGCGACGAGGACCTATCTGCTGGCGGGGCCGCCGGTCCCGGTCTCGGTGCGTTCCTCCGACGGGACGGCGTCCTTCGACGGCCTTCAGGTCCGTCTGGACTGGGCCGACACCTCCGACCGGGTCAAGCGGGCGACCGGACCGAGGATCATCGCACTCAGCGATCTCGTGGGCGTGGAGTGGCTCCCCAACTCCGGTTACCAGGACGGCTTCCTGCGGTTCGTGACGCGGGAGACGGGGTTCTCCAAACTCCCGCCCGAGAAGGACCCCTTCGCCCTGGACCTGTGGGGCAGCGCCCGCCGGGACCTCCTGACGGCGCTCGTCGCCACCGCGGTCACCGCCCGGCTCCCCCACCCCTCCACCCGCACCGCGGTCGGCTCCGGGGACCCGGCGGACCGGCCGCCGCGCCCGATCGCGTCCGCCGTGCCGCCGCAGAGCGACCATCACGACGTCCTCTTGCGCAGACTCCGGGAGTTGGGCGAGCTGTACCGCCAAGGGGTCCTCACGGACGAGGAGTTCGCGATGACCAAGGCGGCGGTGCTGCGCGGCTTCTAGCCGACGCCGATGCCAGTGCCGGTGCCGACGCCGATGCCAGTGCCAGTGCCGACGCCGATGCCGGTGACGCCACGCGCCCGGCGGACGGCGCCCCGGTGCGGCTGCGGCTGCGGCTGCGGCTGCGGCTGCGGCTGCGGCTAGCTGAGCAGGTCCGGCTCGCTGCGGCTGATGTCCTGCCACATCGGCTGGTAGTTGATCCACGCCACCAGGTCCCCGCCCAGCTGTTCGCGGGTCGCGACGGCCGCCTTGTGGTCGATGAGGACGGGGCGGCCGGCCGCGCGGGCGGTGAGCTGGACCCGGGCGGAGCGTTCCATCGTCACGAACCACCAGGCCGCCGCGTCGACGGAGTCGCCGACGGTGAGCAGTCCGTGGTTGCGCAGGACGAGCGCCTTGTGGGAGCCGAGGGCGGTGGCGATACGGCGGCCCTCCGCCGCGTCCACGGCGACACCGGAGTAGGCGTCGTACAGGGCGTGGTCCTCGTAGAAGGCGCAGCTCTCCTGGGTGATGGGGTCCAGGAGCTCGCCCAGGCTCGCCAGAGCGCGACCGTGCACCGAGTGGCAGTGGGCGACGGCGACGACGTCGGGCCGGGCGGCGTGGACCTGGGCGTGCACGGCGAAGGCGGCCTGGTTGACGTGGTAGCGGCCGTCGACGACCTGACCGTCGGTGTTGGCGAGGACGAGGTCGCCGACCGTGACGTGCTTGAAGGGCATCCCGAACGGGTTGACCCAGAAGCAGTCGGTGAACTCCGGGTCACGCGCGGTGATGTGACCGGACACACCGTCCTCGAAGCCGTACCGGCCGAAGAGCCGCAGGGCGCCCGCGAGCCGCTCCTTGCGGTACCGGCGCTCGTCCTCGGGCGATTCGTGCGTCGGCGGCATCGCGAACCGCAGGCTGTCGGTGGGCAGGGGGGACGGCGGGGTGGGCCCGTACGTCGAGGGCATCGGTCCTCCAGCACTGGAGTTGCTCTACGGGGCGGAAGTTACCGTCGGTCAGCGCAAAAGGGCAGAGGCGGGACGACCCGAGCCGTCCCGCCTCCGCCCCACGCGCACTCGCACGCTCACGCGCTCACCCGCACGCCCCCGCTGCCGCACCCGGGCGGCCCGCGCCGCCCCCGGTGCCTACTCCCACTCGATGGTGCCCGGCGGCTTGCTCGTCACGTCGAGGACGACCCGGTTGACGTCCCGGACCTCGTTGGTGATGCGGGTGGAGATCTTCGCCAGCACGTCGTACGGCAGGCGCGACCAGTCGGCCGTCATGGCGTCCTCGGAGGACACCGGGCGCAGGACGATCGGGTGGCCGTAGGTGCGGCCGTCGCCCTGGACGCCGACCGAGCGGACGTCGGCCAGCAGGACCACCGGGCACTGCCAGATGTCGCGGTCGAGACCGGCGGCCGTGAGCTCCTCGCGGGCGATGGCGTCGGCGTCGCGCAGCAGGTCCAGGCGCTCCTTGGTGACCTCGCCGACGATCCGGATACCGAGGCCGGGACCGGGGAACGGCTGGCGCTGGACGATCTCCTCGGGCAGGCCGAGCTCCTGGCCGACCATGCGGACCTCGTCCTTGAACAGCTGGCGCAGCGGCTCGACGAGCTCGAACTCGATGTCGTCGGGGAGGCCGCCGACGTTGTGGTGGGACTTGATGTTGGCGGTGCCGGTGCCGCCGCCGGACTCGACGATGTCCGGGTAGAGGGTGCCCTGCACGAGGAAGGCGACCTCGGGGCCCTCCTCCTGGAGGATCTCCAGCTGCGCCTGCTCGAAGACGCGGATGAACTCGCGCCCGATGATCTTCCGCTTCTCCTCGGGGTCCGAGACACCCTTCAGCGCGGTCAGGAAGCGCTCCTCGGCGTCCACCACCACCAGCTTGGCGCCGGTCGCCGCCACGAAGTCCTTCTCGACCTGCTCGGTCTCGCCCTTGCGCATCAGGCCGTGGTCCACGTACACGCAGGTCAGCTGGGCACCGATGGCCTTCTGGACCAGGGCGGCGGCCACCGCGGAGTCGACACCGCCGGACAGGCCGCAGATGGCGCGCTTGTCGCCGACCTGCTCGCGGATCGCGGCGACCTGCTCCTCGATGACGTTGCCCGTGGTCCACGACGGCGTGAGGCCCGCGCCCCGGTACAGGAAGTGCTCCAGCACCTGCTGGCCGTGCGTGGAGTGCATGACCTCGGGGTGGTACTGGACGCCGTAGAGCTTCTTGTCGTCGTTCTCGAAGGCGGCGACCGGGACGACGTCCGTGGAGGCCGTGACGGTGAAGCCCTCGGGGGCGGCGGAGCAGGCGTCGCCGTGGGACATCCACACGTGCTGCTCGGCCGGGGTGCCCTCGAAGAGGGTGGAGGCGGACCGGGAGACGTGCAGGTCGGTGCGGCCGTACTCACGGGAGCCGGTGTTGTCGACGGTGCCGCCGAGGCTCCGCGCCATGAGCTGGAAGCCGTAGCACATGCCGAAGACGGGGACGCCGGCCTCGAAGAGCGCGCCGTCGAGCTGCGGGGCGCCCTCCTCGTACACGGACGAGGGCCCGCCGGAGAGGATGATCGCCGCCGGGTTCTTGGCGAGCATCTCGGCGACCGGCATGGTGCTCGGCACGATCTCGCTGTAGACCCGGGCCTCGCGGACTCGACGGGCGATGAGCTGGGCGTACTGCGCGCCGAAGTCGACGACCAGGACGGTGTCGGGGGCGGCGGCAGCGGGAGTCGCTGATGACACGGGAGCCTTCCGGCGGTGGGGCGGGGGTCTGTGTGTACGCCGATTCTACCGAGGCCGACGTCGGGGCGGCCCCGTGGCATACTGGCGCCCATGTTCAGGCAGCAGAGCTTCCTCTTTACCTATGGCACCGGGCCCACCGGCTGCCATGGTCGTGCTGCTTGATCCACTGACAAGCGACTTCCCCAGGCGCCCCGGGCCGACAAGGTCCGGGGCGCCTGGTGTTTTCCGGATCCTGCCGCTCCGGGGCACCGCCGAGACACAGGAGCCCCGACATGACCGTCACCGCAGCGGACCGGACCGGCGCGCACACCCCCGAGGCCGCCGATGTGATCACCGGCGCCCGCGAACGCATCGACGCGCTCGACGACCGGATCATCGGCCTGATCCAGGAACGGGCTGCCGTCTCCGCGGTCGTCCAGGAGGCCCGGATCACCTCCGGTGGCCGCCGGGTGAACCTCTCGCGCGAGATGGAGGTCCTGAACCATTACAGCGAGGCGCTCGGCAAGCCCGGTACGGCGCTGGCGATGACGCTCCTGGAGCTGTGCCGGGGTCGTATCTGAGTTCGGTGCCCGCTCTCACCCGTACGGCGCGTGACCCGGCTCCGGGGCCTTCGTTGGTACCGGTGTCCGTGCCAGCCAGGGGCGGGCCCGATAGAACCACGCGTGGCTAGCTGGAGCGATGAGGCGTACGGATCGTGCCGTGCGCCGTGGGACCTCGCTCCGGAGACAGGTGACCGGACGGCAGGGGACAGCAGCCCGGTCACTCTGGAGAAACGGCCGGCTCCGGGGACGCCCGGGGCCGGCCGACGGAAGAGCGGAACAGCCGGTCGCCCGATCCGCACGACCGGCCAAAAAATGCAAATATGCACCAACCCTGGGCCAAACGGTTGCGGAGGCCGGGCCCATCCAGCACGATGCGTACAAGCCTCCATCCCCAAGTCCCCGCGCGGACAGCCCTCTTGCAGGCACGTTCCCGCACGTGTCACCAGAGGTCGAGACAGGTCGATACAGGTCGAGACAAGCGGCGCAACCCCCCGGCGCCGCTCCCAGGCACCGGCGCTGCCCTGACGCCGGTGCTGACGAAAGAAGGGCCCCGCGGCTCCGTCCCGCGGGGCCCTTCGCCTGTCTCGCGGGGCCCTTCGCCTGTCTCCCCCAAGGCCGTCGGCCCTGTGTTCCCACACCCCTTCCCCCACACCCCTTCGGTCGGGGTCAGACCCGGGACACGACCCCGCACTCCGCCGAATCGTCGTCGATCCCCTTGCTGCGGTCGTACGGGTCGCTGGTGGGCCCGCTCGGCGGCGCGCCCGTGGGGCCGGCCGAGTCGAACTGCGGATGCAGGTAGCCGTCGTGGAGGTCGCAGGCCGAGTTGCCTATGTCCCGCTGGTAGTTGACGATCGACAGCTTGCCGGGGGTGACCTGGTACCGGGCCGGGTCGGGCAGTTCCACGTCGAGGACGCGGCGGACGATGGTGCGCGTCACCTCCGTGGACCCGTTGGTCTGCACCACCGGGTAGACGAAGGTGTAGTCGGCGTGCACCTCGACGGAGGCGTGCTCGCCCTCCTTGAACGTCATCCGGCCGCGCGTCTTGACCACGTCGCCGACGACCCGCACCTGGCCGGGGTCGAAGCGGCTGAACATCGCCAGCGGGTCGTTGTCCCGGCTCGGCCGGCTCAGCGCGTCCTTGAACCGGCCGAGGACGTCCTGCCGGGGGTCCAGCACGCCGAGGGCCGCCTTGGGCGTCTCGCCGCGCAGGGTGGCCGGGTCGATGCTGGACTCCACGAGGAGCGTGCGGGTCAGTTCGAGGGTCTGTTCGACCTTCGCCGCGGACTGCCCGCCCACGGCCTTCGCCTTCGGTACGACGATCCCCGCCTCGCCGTCGGCCCAGCGCTTGGCCGGGGAGCCCGCGAACGGGTCGTCCAGGGTGGGGACGTCGGGGGCGGCGGCCTCGGGCGCGGCGGTCGGGGCGGCTGTCTCGGCGGGCAGGGCCGGACCGGCCTCGTCGGCGGAGCCCGTCCCGAACAGGTCCCCCGGCAGCAGCGAGGGCTTGACCGCCACCACGGCGAGCGCGACCGCGAGGAGCACGCCGACGGCCTTCCACGCACCGCGGCCCCGCTTCTTCTCCTGCCACAGCGGACCGGTGCGCCAGCCCTCGGGCAGGTCGCCCCGCGCCTCCCGCTCGCGCAGCCGTTCGGTCACCATGCGGGCACGGGCCGACGGCTCCTTGGGCGCGTCCTTCTCGTTGGCACGGACGAACTGTTCCCAGACGTCGTCAGGGACTTGAGGGTTCTCCCCCGAGGAGCCGGAGGGCTCCGATGGCTTGTCAGACACGACCGACAGTTCTAAGCGGTCAGAAAGCGTGTTCACAAGCGGCACCCGTGTGTGACTCAGCCCACATAAGAATTCTGTGAGTGCGAGTGCAACCTTTACCGGTACCCAGGGATCAAACCAGGCGCACCAGGAACCACACTCGCGCTGCCGCGCCCGCGGCACACCCGGACTTCTTGAGGTCTTTGATGAAGCTTCGCCGTGCCATGGCCGCAGCCGCCGCGACGGCTGTCATAGCCCCGCTCGCCCTGCTGTCCGCGCCCGCCGCGTTCGCGGACGAGTCGGCGTCGGCCACGCCCACCGAGACGGTGTCGGAGTCCGCGAGCGACACGGCGTCCCCCTCGGAGACCACCTCCGAGCTGCCGAGCGACACCCCGTCGGCGTCCGACACCGCGACCTCCGAGGCGCCCACGGGCTCCGCCTCCCCGACCGTCACGGAGAGCGAGTCGGAGGAGCCCGAGCCCACCGACTCCGCCGAGCCGAGCGAGGACCCGTCCGACCCGGACGTCCCCTACTGCGAGGACCTCGACGAGGACTTCTCCGACGCCAAGGTGTCCGCGGACATCAAGGGCCTGCCGGGCAAGATCGTGGCCGGTGACGGCTTCCACGGCTTCGAGCTGGTCGTCACCAACGACTCCGGCACCACCGTCGACGGCGTCGCCTTCTACGCCGAGATCGAGAACTACGAGCTGGACGAGGCGAAGTTCCTCAGCCCGTACGTGGACCTGGAGTTCAAGAACCCCGAGACGGGCACCTGGGACCGAATCGGCTCCGACGACTGGGCCGGTGACTACTTCTTCTACGTCGACGAACTGAAGGCCGGCAAGAGCAAGACCGTGGACCTGCGCGTCGGCATCGACGCCAAGGCCCCGGCCGGCGACGCCTACTCCTTCGGTTCCGGCGCCTACCTCGACAACGTCGACGGCCAGGACTGCATCGCCGAGGGCTGGGCGCAGTACGACTTCGAGGTCCTGAAGGCCGGTTCGGAGAACCCCGACCCGGGCACGGCCACCCCGTCCGACAACGGCTCCAAGGACTCGGTGAAGAAGCCGCAGGGTGACGTCTCCGAACTGCCGACGGGCAACCTCGCCGACACCGGCGCCAACTCCGCTCTGCCGACGATCGGCCTCATGAGCGGTGTCGCGCTGATCGCCGGCGCGGGCGCCGTGTTCACGGTGCGTCGTCGCAAGGCCGGTGCGCAGAGCTGAGAGCTTCGCCGCACAGACGGAAAGAGGACCTGCGTTCGGAGGGGGATGCAGGTCCTCTTTTCGTGTGCCCGGCTCCATGGGCCCTTCCCCGATGGGCCCTTCCCCGCACCCGGCCGGGAAGGGCCTCCTGGTGGCCTACTTCTTGGGCGGGACCGCCGGCATGCCCAGGAACGGCAGCCGCAGCGCGCCGAACGCGTCCGCCGGGACGACCGGGGCCTGCGGCTCGACCGGCTTGAGCCGCTCGTAGGCCGCCCCCTGCGCCGGACGCGAGTCGACCTCACCCTTGTTGGGCCAGTACGACATGGCCCGCTCGGCCTGCGCCGTGATGGTGAGCGACGGGTTGACGCCGAGGTTCGCCGAGACCGCGGCACCGTCCACGACCGAGATCCCGGGGTGGCCGTAGACCCGGTGGTACGGGTCGATGACCCCCTCCTCGGGGCTCGCGCCGATGGGGCAGCCGCCGAGGAAGTGCGCGGTGAGCGGGGTGCCCATCAGTTCACCGACGTTGGATCCGGGGAAGCCGTTGATCTCGGCGGCGATCGCCGAGGCGGCCTCCGAAGCGGCCCGGATCTGCTTGGGGTTGGGCGCGCCGTGACCCTGACGGGCCGTCAACAGTCCCTTGCCGACGCCGTCCTGCTTGAGGTACGTCGTCAGCGAGTTGTCCAGCGACTGCATGACCAGCCCGATGATGGTCTTCTCCGACCACCGCCGGTTGGACAGGGACCGCAGCACGAGGACCGGGTGCCGCGCCGCGTTCGCGAGCCAGCCGAGGACCCTCGACGAGCTCTCGGCGTAGGGCACCTGGAGGATGGACAGGCCGCCCATGGAGTTGGAGCCGCGCCCGTAACGGACGGGCTCGATATGGGTGTTGGCGTCCGGGTGGATCGACGAGGTGATGGCGACGCCGCGTGTGAAGTCGACCCTGGACTCGCCCGTCACCTTGCGGTAGCGCCGGTTGTCGGTCTGCGCGCCGACCAGCGCCTCGGAGTTGGTACGGGTGAGATCGCCCAACCGCTCGGAGAGGTACGGCAGTTGACCGCCCGCCTTCATCCGGTGCAGCAGGGTCTGGGTGCCGTAGGTGCCGGCGGCGATCACGACCCGCCGGGCGGTGAACAGACGCCCCTTGCCCTTGCGGCGCTCGTCGGTGGGCAGCGTGGCGATCGCGAACCCGCCGCTCGAGTCGTCCGTGACGGACACGACCGTCGTCATCGGGTGGACGACCGCGCCCGCCTTCTCGGCGAGGTGCAGATAGTTCTCGTTGAGGGTGTTCTTGGCGCCGTGGCGGCATCCGGTCATGCACTCGCCGCACTCGGTGCAGGCCTTGCGGCTCGGGCCCGCGCCCCCGAAGTAGGGGTCCTCGACCTGCTCGCCGGGTTTCGCCCGCCCGGAGCCGTCCGCGTCCTCGCCGTCGCCGAAGAACACGCCGACCGGCGCCATGTGGAAGGAGTCGCCGACGCCCATCCGCTGGGCCGCCGCCTTGAGATGGACGTCGGACGGGGTCATCGTCGGGTTGAGCCGTACGCCGAGCATGCGCTGCGCCTGGTCGTAGTACGGCTTCAACTCCTCCTGCCAGTCGGTGATCCCGCGCCACTGCGGGTCGTCGAAGAACTGCTTCGGCGGCACGTACAGGGTGTTGGCGTAGTTCAGCGAACCGCCGCCGACCCCGGCGCCCGCGAGCACCATGACGTTGCCCAGCAGATGGATGCGCTGGATGCCGTACATGCCGAACTTCGGTGCCCACAGGTAGTTCCTGAGGTCCCAGGAGTTCTTCGGCAGGCTCTCGCGGCTCCAGCGGCGGCCCGCCTCCAGCACCCCTACGCGGTATCCCTTCTCGGTGAGGCGCAGGGCGGTCACCGACCCGCCGAAGCCCGACCCCACGACGAGGACGTCGTAGTCGTACGCGCCCCCGTCGTCCTGGGCGTGCCCGGCATCCCGGGTGTTCTGTTCGTAAGCGTCGTTGCTCACGTGCCGTCTCTCCTCTTGCCGCCGCTCACCGGAACCGGAAGGCCTTCATGAGCCGCAGGCTCCGGCTCATGAAGGCCGCGTACTTCTCGTCGTTCATCCCGAGCGACGGCGCCATCGGCAGCAGCCGCTGCTGGGCGACGGTCTGGGCCTCGGTGAACTTGAGGATGCCCTCGGAGCCATGGCGCCGGCCGAGGCCCGAGTCCTTCATGCCGCCCATCGGCGACTGCACGCTGCCGTAGGCGGGCGCATAGCCCTCGTTGACGTTGACCGTGCCGGTGCGCAGCCGGGCGGCGACCTCTCGGCCACGCCGGCCGTCCTTGGTCCAGACGGACGAGTTGAGGCCGTACGACGTGGAGTTGGCGGCCTCGACCGCCTCGTCCTCGGTCTTGAAGCGGTAGAGGGAGACGACCGGTCCGAAGGTCTCCTCGGCGCAGATCGCCATGGGTTCGGTGACCCCGTCGAGGATGGTCGGCTCGAAGAAGTAGGGGCCGATGTCGGGCCGGGCGACGCCGCCCGCGACGAGCGTGGCGCCCTGGGCGACGGCCTCCTCGACATGCCGCTTGACGGTCTCCAGCTGGCGCTCGCCGACCAGCGAGCCCATGTCGGCGCCGTAGGCGAGGGAGTTGCCGAGCCGCATCCCCTTGGTCCGCGCGGCGAACCGCTCCAGGAAGGCGTCGGCGATCGACTCATGGACGTACAACCGCTCGATGGAGACGCAGAGTTGGCCCGCGGAGGAGAAGCAGGCGCGTACGGCGCCGGCCGCGGCCTTCTCGATGTCCGCGTCCTCCAGGACCAGCATGGCGTTCTTGCCGCCGAGTTCGAGGGAGACCCCGACGAGCCGGGCGGCGGCACCCTGGGCGACCTCGCGGCCGGTGCGGGTGGAGCCGGTGAAGGAGACGTAGTCGGCGTGCCGGACGATCTCGGGGCCGACGACCGGGCCCTCGCCGAGGACGACCTGGAAGACGTCGGCGGGCAGCCCCGCCTCGACGAGCAGGTCGCGCGCCCACAGGGCGGTCAGGCAGGTCTCGGTGTCGGGCTTCATGACGACGGCGTTGCCCGCGACGAAGGCGGGCAGCGCGTCGCCGACCGACAGCTCCAGCGGGTAGTTCCAGGGGGCGATCTGGCCGACCACACCGCGCGGGTGGCGCAGCTCGGTGACCTTGGTGAGGGTCGGCACGGCGCCCGCGTGCCGCTTGGCCCGCAGATAGAAGGGCGCCCTGCGGCCGTAGTGCCGGGCCGCGACGACGACGGCCTGCACCTCCTCGTGGGCGTGCAGCCGGGCCTTGCCGGTCTCCAGCTGGATGAGGTCGAGGACCTCGGCCTGCCGGGCGAGGACCAGGTCGTGGAAGCGGAGCAGGACCGCCGCGCGCTGCCGTACCGGGACCTGGGCCCATACGGCCTGGGCCTTGCGGGCCGTCTCGAAGGCCCGCGTCACGTCCTCGGGCGTCGACTCGGGCAGATCGGCCAGCTTCTCGCCGGTGAACGGCGAGTGGTTGGCGGTGCGGCCGGAGCCGGCCACGCCCTTGGTGAGCTGCGCGACCAGCTCCGGCGTGACCACGTCGGCGGCGGTACGGGCGCCCTGCGGGGCGGGGGCGAGGGGGTTCGTGCCGGTGATGTCCGGGGCCTGCGAGTCCGTCATGACGCGCAGGGTATGCCCGGGCGGGGCTTTTGGGTACCCGTCGGTAACAGGGATTCACACCGCGCACACACCACGCCAGTGATCACTGGCGACAAAGCCGCTGATCAGGCCGTTTTTTCGCAAGGGTCGACGAGGCGCCCGCCCCCGCGGAACCTCCGCCCGCCGGTTCAGAGTCGCCGCACGTCCCAGTTCGCGATCACCTGGTCGGCGATCTCCCGTCCCTGGTCCGCGAAGTAGCCCTTGCCGGGGTAGTCGATCCACACCCGGTACATGTCGCCGTTGCCCGCCCGGTAGTAGAAGATCCGGGACTCGCGCGGGAACGCGGTCGGGCTGTCCTCGCTCATGTAGGAGACGGTGTTCGTGGCCGCCTCCTTGCCCTGGTACTTCGCCTCGCGCGGACCGCCCACCGGCGCGGGGTCGGCGGCGACGCCGAGGCCGTACTCGCCGTCCTTGAGGGTCTCCCAGTCCGCGAAGGCCTTGGCCAGCGCGGTGGCCGGGATCTCGTCGTCGGTGTCGTCCTTCTTGATGTCGTGGTCCACGTAGACCTGCACCATGCCGCTCGGGTCGCTGAACGCGGCGTCGGTGCCGTCGGACGGGTCGGAGGAGTCCTCCTCGGGCTTCTGCTCCTCGAAGGCGGCGGGGACGGACACGCTCATCCCGACCTTCGCGTCCAGGGCGTGGGTCTTCCACCCGTCGGGCAGCGGCCCCGCGAACGGATCGGCGACGACGAGGTACGCCGCCACCGCCGCCACGACGAGCCCCGCCGCGATCCCGGCCAGCGTCCTGGGGCCGAGCACCAGCCCCTTGCGGGCGGCGCCCTCCGTGTACCGCACCACCTGGGTCGGCGCCGGGGCGGGCGGCCGGGCCGCGGCCTCCAGCAGTGCCCGCACCCGCGCGGCGTCGGGCCGGTGGGCGGGGTCCTTCTGGAGCAGGCCCGTGATGACCTCGGCGAGCGGTCCCTGCGCGGAGGCGGGCGCCGCCGGGGTCGCGTTGAGCACGGACTGGAGGGTGGCGGGGGTGTTGCTGCGGCGGAACGGCGAGACGCCCTCGGTGGCGGCGTACAGGACCACGCCGAGCGACCACAGGTCGGCCGCCGGTCCCGGGCGCCGGCCCAGCACCCGCTCCGGGGCGATGTACTCGGGCGAGCCGACGAAGCCGCCCGTGTCGGTGAGGCTCGTCTCGCCCTCGATCTGCGCGATGCCGAAGTCGGTGAGGACGACCCGGTCGTGCCGGCCGAGCAGCACATTGTCCGGCTTGACGTCCCGGTGCAGGATGCCCGCCGCGTGCGCGGCCTCCAGCGCGCCCAGGACTTCCAGGCCGATTCTCGCCGCCTCCCGCGCGTCGAGCGTGCCCTCCTGCAACGCGTCGCCCAGGGAACGGCCCCGCACCAGCTCCATGACGATCCACGGCTGGCCGTCGACGACCGCGACGTCGTGCACGTCGACGACCGCCGGATGGTCGAGGCGGGCCGCCGCGCGGGCCTCGCGCCGCATCCGCTCGAAGGCGTTGGCGCGTTCCCGTTCGGGAAGGAGCTCGGGGACGCGGGGTTCCTTGACGGCGACCTCGCGCTCGACGGTCTCGTCCTTGGCCCGCCACACCGTGCCCATGCCGCCGTGTCCGAGCTTGCCGAGCAGCCGGTAACGCCCCGCGATCAGCCGGCCCGTGCCCGGCTCCTGCGCGACCTGCGAGACCTGTGTCTCCTGAGCCGGCTGGGCCGGATGCGGTACCTGAGGCGCCTGAGATGCCTGAGCCGCCTGCGGTTCCCGTGCGGGCGGTTGCAGAACAAAACTCGTCGTGTCGTCGGCGTCGCGACCGTATCCCCCGTTGCTGCTCATGACTCCATCCATATCGCGCCAAGCGCCCCCGTATCCACAGGGAACGCATTCCGGTCACAGAGCCGTGACCGAGCCAGGGGCTTATCGCCGGTTTGTCTCGGAAGAGGCCGGGGGCGGTGTGGAAGGCGGCGCGAAGGAAGGTTCCTCCGACCCGGCCGCCGAACGGGAGGCGGAGGGACCTGCCGGTCCGGTGGATGAGGTGCCCGCCGGACCGGTGGATGAAGTGTCCGTCGACCCGGCAGGCGAGGCGGCCGTCGGCCCGGTAGGTGAGGCGGCCGTCGGTCCCGTGGACGAGGCGGCAGTCGGGCCCGTGGACGAGGCGGCCGTACCGCTCTCCGAAGACCCCGGCGACGGCACCCGCCCCCCGTCCCCCACCTCGTTCATGAGCAGCGCCGCCCCCGACACCCCCGCCCCCACCATCGCGGCGACCAGCAGCACCGCGGCCAACACGCCGCGCCGCGAGCGCTGTTCCCGGCCGCCCACCCGTCCCGTGTCCAGAAACGCGCGCAGCATCCGCTCCGCCGTCACCGCGTCCAGCCGCCGGTACGGGTCCCTCTCCAGCAGCCCCCGTACGACGGGCAGGATCGGCCCGGCCTGCGCGGGCGGCCGTATCTCCCCGGCGAGGACGGCGTTCACGATGCCGCCCAACGAGTCGCGCCGAAAGGGCGATTCACCGCTGACGGCCGTGCACAGCAGCGCGCCGAGCGACCACAGGTCGGACTCGGGACCGCCCCTGAGCCCCGCCATCCGCTCGGGCGCGGTGTACTCGGGCGAGCCCACGAAGGAGTCGGGGCCGGTGAGGGTGGTGGCGCCGGAGACCTGGGCGACACCGAAGTCGGTGAGGACGACCCGCCCGTCCTCGGCGATCAGCACGTTCGCAGGCTTGATGTCCCGGTGCAGCACCCCGGCCGCGTGCGCCGCCCGCAACGCGCCGAGCAGCGCGACCCCGATCCGCGCGGCCTCGACCGCGTCGACCGGCCCGTGCCCGGCGATCCGGTCGGCGAGAGACCCCCCTTCGATCAACTCCATGACGAGAAAGGGCCGTTCACCGTCCTCGACCACGTCATGGACGACGATGACGTGCGGATGCCGGAGCTGTGCGACGGCTCGGGCCTCACGCAGGACGTGGTCGCGCACGCGGCGCGCCTCGGCCGTGGACAGCGTGTCGTCCAGGGGGAGCTCCTTGACCGCGACACGCCGTCCGAGCAGGTGGTCGGAGGCCCGCCACACCACCCCCATGCCACCCCGCCCGATCGTCGCCTCCAGACGGTAACGACCCGCTATGACACGGAAGTTGTCCCCCTGGGTGCTCATGCATCTCATGATGAGCCCCGGACGAGCACATTCCGGGGCTCCGACCAGCCAATTACGCCGAGCCCTCGAACTCGACATTTGCCACGACCACGACGTCTTGAAGCCAATTCCCAGTGGTTGACGCGTGAGGGGAGAAGGAGAGAGTCGATCCGTTTCCACCGTACTCATGACGCCAGGGCCAGGGATATACGGTCGGGTCGCTTGCCTTCCCGAAGGCGAGTCGAATCGCCCCGTGGTGGCCATCGGCTGCCGTGTCCTTGACCCAGCCGGTGATGTCCACATCCGTGTCCACGTGGCGGTCCGGGAAGGGGACAGGACAGTCGGCTCACTCAGCCGCTGGGACTGGGCCTGAGTCACCGGACGACGGAACGCTTTCTGCGGGACTACTTTTCCTGGAAGCTCCGCAGAATGCGATCGAACTGCTTTCTGGTGGCGTCCCAGTCGTCAATCGGCGAGGACGCGTAGATGGCGTACTCGATGCCGTCGCTCTGCATGTAACCGACGTCGATCGCATGGTAGGTGGCGGCGAAGTAATGCGGCGCGTCCTTGGCCAGCGCGTTCCACGTGTACTCCCAGCGAGAGCCCGGCTGGTCGCGGAAGATCTGCTCCTTGAGGACCAGCTGCTGGTAGTCCTGCAGTCGCGGCGCGAGACGCTGGTCCAGGTCGGTCATGTGCTTGAACGAGCTGCTGAAGTCCGGCTCGGTGTCGACGGCGACCCGTACGAGGTGCTTGCCCTGGTCGGGCGAGTAGTCCACCTGCCGAAGGCCGTCCTGGTCGATGGAGACGGATCGCGTCCAGCCTTCGGGAAGCATGATGCTGAAGCCGACCGGATCGTTGACGAGCTGCCAGCCTTCGGGAACGGGGCCTCGTGTGGTCCCGGAGCTCGGCGTCACGGAGGAGGAAGCGGACGACGACGGGGAAGCGGACGACGGGGTGTCCCCGCCCCCTTCCATCTGCCGCAACGCCACCGCCGCGCCCCCACCCACGACCGCCGCGAACGCGACGACCAGTGCGAGCGTCCGCAGACGCCGCTTGGGCGCGGGCGCGGGCGCGGTAACCGCCGGCTGCCCGACGAGGGTCGAGGGAACGGCCCCAGAGGCGTGCAGGCCACCGGAGGTCCCCTGCGGGTAGGGCGATGTCCGTCCCGTCGCCACGAACGCCTGGGCCCCGGCCGGGCGGCGGCCCTCCGCTGCCTCGGCGAGGAGCTGCTCGGCCTGTGCCGCGTCGGGACGGTCGGCCGGGTCCTTGTGGAGCAGGGCGGTGAGGACGGGGCCGAGGGCGTCGGCGTGGGCGGGCTCGGCGGGGTGCTCCTCGACGACGGCCTGCATGGTGCCGATCGGTGAGGTGCGGCGGAACGGGGAGCGGCCCTCGACGGCCGTGTACAGGGTCGCGCCGAGCGCCCACAGGTCGGAGGAGGGGCCCGGGTCGTGGCCGCGGACCCGCTCGGGGGCGAGATAGTCGACGGAGCCGACGACCTCTCCGGTGCGGGTGATGGTCGTGTCGCCCTCGATCTGGGCGATGCCGAAGTCGGTGAGCAGGACCCGGCCGTCGTGGGCGAGCAGGACGTTGCCGGGCTTCACGTCGCGGTGCAGCACCCCGGCCTCGTGCGCGGCGCGCAGGGCGCGCAGCACCCACAGTCCGACACGCGCGGCCTCGGCGGGCGCGATCCGCCCCTCCTCCTTGACCGCGTCGGCGAGCGAGCGCCCCTCGACGAGCTCCATCACGATCCACGGACGGCCGTCGTGGTCGAGGACGTCATGGACGGTGACGACGGCCGAGTGGTTGATCCGGGCCGCCGCGCGGGCCTCCGCGCGCGTGCGCGCGAGCAGCCGGTCCTGGTCCCCCTCGGAGACGTACAGGGCGGCGGTCAACTCCTTGATGGCCACCGCCCGGTGCAGCACCTCGTCGTGCGCACGCCACACCCGGCCCATGCCCCCGCTGCCGATGGCGTCGACGAGCCGGTAGCGGCCCGCCAGCAGAAGGCCCTGCATCTGATTCACGTTGCCCCGCAATGGTCTTGACAGGTTCAGCGTAGGGACCCGGGCGGGCCCGGGGAACCACGGGGGTGCCACGGAGACGGCACTGTGACAGTTGTCGCTTTCCCGTGCCGGAGTGAACCGTCACATCTCGTGCTCAGCCGGTCACCTGGTACGTCGCCGACGCCTGCTCGAACAGCCGCGTGACCTCGTCCCGTTCGGCCTCGGGACCGCGCACCTGCACCACGTGGTACTTCCCGCCGACGAGCATCGCGAGGTTGCGCACGAACAGCTCACGGCCGTCGGAGCCGGTCCAGGTGAACTGCCCCTCCGCCATCACCTTGTCGCCGACCTGGATCGTCTTCAGCCCGGAGGCGCTGGCCCAGCTGGAGTTCCGGTAGGGCTGGAGCTCCGCCTCGTCCTCGCGCTGGTACGCCATCGGGTCGCTGCCATACTCGGCCGCGCCGTCCCGGCCGGGCACGACGATCAGCTCGAAGTCATCGTGGGTGTAGACGACTTGGCCGCGTCCGTTCCGCGCGGTGTGCGTCCAGCCGTTGGCGACGGCGACCCGGAAGCCGGCGTCGTCGGAGCGCAGCGTGAAGCCGTCGGCGACGGCGGGGCCGCCGGACTCGGCGCCGGTGTCGGAGGGAGAGGGGCTGTCGTCGCTCCCGGGAGAGGTCTGGTCCGGCCGGGGCTCGCTGCTGACGGGCGCCCCGCCGGCCTCCCCTGCGGCGCCGGTCCGGCTGGGAGAGGCGGTGCTCTCGCCGCTGTCCGTGGGCTCCGCCTTCGGCATGAACAGCACGGCGTAGGCGACCGCCCCGGCCAGCGCGAGCAGCACCAGCACGAGCAGCGTCCGGCCGAGGCTGCGCGGCGAACGCGTACCGGCCGAGGCGCGCGAACCGCCCGGGGACCGTGAACGCCCGTCCTGCTTGCCGCGCTTGTGCCTGCCGTGCGCACTGGTCGCGGGCAGCCCGGCGCGCCGGCGGCGCACCAGTTCACCGCGCCGGCGCACGATCGGCAGCCGGTTGCCCTCGGTGGGCGGCGCGGCGACGACATGCGCGCCCGCCTCCGGCTCGGGGGCCGAGCGGACGAGCGAGCGCAGCCAGCCGCGCAGTTCCTCGAAGTCCAGCCGCTCGGTGGGGTCCTGGCGCAGCAGCGACTCGACGACCGGCCGCAGCGGCCCGCACTCCTCCGCGAACGCGGGCGGCTCGGCGCACACCAGCTGCACGAGCTCGGCCGTCGACTCCTCGGGGTAGGGCGCGTGCCCCTGTACGGCGCGGAACAGCAGCGCCCCGAGCGCCCAGAGGTCGGTCGCCGGTCCGATCGGCGCGGCGAGCTGCCAGTTCTCGTGCACCGGTCCGGCCTGCTCGGGCGCCCAGCGCTCGGTCACGGGGCCGACCACGGCCATCCGCGCCTGCCGGGCCCGCTCGGCGGCGAGCGCGGTGCCGGGACCGCGGCGGACGGGCGCCGCGGCGGCCAGGTCGTCCCAGCGGCCGGGTACGGGTGCCTGCTCGGAGGCCGGGCGGGGCGCGGCGAGACCGGGCACGGGCCCGTTGCCCGGCGGGGGCAGCGCGGCGCCCGGCCGGTCGGGGCGCACGCCGTAGGGGTCGGCTATCTGCCCGGGCGGGGTGAAGCCTGGGCGCGCGGCCTCCTGAGCGGTCCGTACGGAGTCCCCGACGCGCGGGGCGCCGGGCGGGAGCTGTCTGCCGTTGCCGGGGTCGTAGGGCGTCCTCGGTGCCCCGGCGCCGCCGGTGCTGTCGTCCTCGGAGGCCGGGCGGGCGCCGGGCAGGGCCGCGCGGTCGTTCTGCTGGGCCTCCTGGACCCGGGCGGCGGCGCGGGCGCCGGCCCGGTACGCGGCGATCGCGCCCGCGCGGGCGGCCCGGATGTCCCCGCCGGTGTCCGGGGCCCGGCGTTCGATCGCGGCCGGTCCGGTGCCCGCCGTGCCGTTGCCCGGGTCGGCGCCGAGGCCGGGCAGTCCGCCCGCCTCACGGGCCTCGATGGCGGCGCGCCGCGCGGCCTCGGGGTCGGGGCCGCCCGGTCCGGCGAAGGTCGCGGACACGCCGGGGCCGCCCCCGGTGCCGGTGTCGTCGTCCGGGGGCGGCACCGGGTCGTACCCGCACAGCGCCTCCTCGGCCGCGCCGACCGCGAGCCCGGTCAGCATCACCCGGCCGTCGTCGCAGACGAGGACGGTGCGGGCGGTGATGTTGCGGTGCACCCAGCCATGGGCGTGCAGCACCCGCAGGGCCATGAGGACGTCGGAGGCGACCTCGGCCGCGCGGTACGGCGTCAGCGGCTTCTCCGCCAGCAGCGCGGCCAGCGGGCGCGCGGCGACCAGCTCGCTGACGATCCACAGGGAACCGCCCTCGGCGAACACGTCGAAGACCTGGTCGAGCCGGGGGTGGTCGGGTATCCGCGCGGCGGCCTGAGCGGCCTCGACGGCCCGCCGTACGGCCGGGTCGGTGGGCCGCCGGGTGCTCGCCCGCGTGGACGAACGCCGGGCTCCCCTGTCCTGGAAGCCTCTTGGGTCACGCGCGGTGAACCCGTCGGGCAGCCCTTCCGCGTCGAGCACCTCGGCCTCGACGATCTCCGGCAACGGCACCTGCCGGACCAGGACTTCCTGTCCGCTGTAGGTGTCGAAGGCCCGCGTCTCGGTGAGTTCGTACTCGTCGGAGGGCGGCAGGGGCAGGCGGTAGCGGTCGGCGAGTACCCGTCCCGCATAGTCGTCCACGTTGCCTCCCCCGGCAGCCCGGTCGGTCAATTCCGTTCGTCCCGTGTGCCGTTCCCTGCCGAAACACGGATGCGTACGGTCCGGAGACATTCACGATACGTGCCGGAGGCAAGCCGCATTGAGGGGATGCGAGATCTCACGCCTCAAACGCGGACCAGGTCACTTCCCGGTCACTTCAGGATGCCGGTTCGAACGTCGTCGCGAGGGTCTTCCAGGTCGACTCCCGCAGCTCCGTGTCCCACTTCGCGGCTTTCGCCGTGTACATCAGGGCATATCCGTGGGTGTCGTCGACCACGAACCCGCGGTCTATGGTCCGGTACTTCGTCCCGCCGTCGACATAGGTGAACTCCCAGTCGGCCGTGTTCCAGCCGCGGTAGTCCACCTCGACTATGCGCACCCGCTGGTACTGCGAGCGCTGCATGTACTGCTCCTGGTTCTTCCAGTCCGCCACCGGGTCGCCCTTGGGCGTGGACGTCCAGGCCACCAGCAGCTTCTGTCCCTCGGGCCCGGTGAACCGGTCGCCGGCCGAGCTGGACGTCTGGAACTTCCAGCCCGCGGGCAGTCCGATGGAGTAGCCCTGGCCGCCCTTGTGGGTCGAGGTGGCCGTGCTGCCGTCGGCCTCGGTGCCGCTGCCGCCGCTCGCGCCGGGGCTGTTGCTCGGCGTGGTCCCGGAACCGGAGTCCGTGCCCGCGCCGGAGCCGGAGTCCGCGGAGGCGGTCGACTCGCCGTCGGTCTTGGCGCCGTCGCCGGTGTCCTCCTTGGTGTCACCGCTGGGCGCGGCACTGGCCGACGCCTTGGTGCCGCCGCCGCTCGCCGAGCTCTTGGAGTCGTCGTCCCCGCCCAGCGTGAGCGCCAGCACCGTCGCGACCACGGCCAGCACCACGACCACCGCGATGATCACCAGGGTCCGCTTCGGCACCACGTCGGTCAGCGGCGCGCGCGGCACCTGGCGCGGCGGCAGGTCCGGCGGCGTCATCACGGGCCAGCCCGAACTCCGGCCGCCCTGACCGGCGTTGCCCCCGGCAGTCGTGCCGGACCCACCGGGACCGGCGGCGCCGGCGGGACCCGCGGCGCGCGGACCGGGTGTCGTGCCCGCCCCGGCCGCCGGACGGGCGCCGCCCGTGCCCACGCTCTCGGAGACGGCGGTCGTCCCGGCGCTCTCCGGTCCCGAAGCGGTCTTCCCGCTCGCGGACTTGGCGCGGGAGGCCGCCGCGGTACCGGCCGCTCCGGCCGCCACCGCGGCCTTCTTGACGGAACGCAGCGCCCCGCGCAGCCGCTCCGCGGGCTCCTCGCCGCGGTCGGGCTGCGGCGGCAGCGGCACGACCCGCGTGGCGTCCAGGGCCGGCTCGGCCTTGCGCTCCGGCGCGTGGAGCACCGCGTTGAGCAGCGACCGCGCGCCCGCGTCGTCGAGCCGCTGGTCGGGGTCCTTGTTCAGCAGGCCGTAGATGACGTCCTTGAGCGGGCCCGCGTTCTTCGGGTCCTCCAGCGGCTCGGTCATCACCGCCGTGAGCGTCGCGATCGCGGAGCCCTTGTCGTACGGCGGCACACCCTCCACCGACGCGTACAGCAGCCCGCCGAGCGACCACAGGTCGGCCGCGGGGCCCGGCTTGTGCCCGCGGGCACGCTCCGGGGAGATGTAGGAGGGCGCGCCGACGAGCATGCCGGTCGAGGTGATCGACGGGTCGCCCTCGACCTGCGCGATGCCGAAGTCGGTGAGCACGACCCGGCCGTCCTCGGAGATCAGCACGTTGGACGGCTTCACGTCCCGGTGCAGGATGCCCTCGCGGTGCGCGGAGCGCAGCACGTCGAGCACGGCGAGACCCACCTCGGCCGCGCGCCGGGGCTCCAGCAGGCCGTCCTCACGGATGACTTCGGCGAGGGACTTGCCCTCGACGAGTTCCATCACGATCCACGGCCGGTCGTCCTCCTCGACGACGTCGAAGACCGTCACCGCGCTGTTGTTGCGGATCCGCGCGATCGCCTTGGCCTCGCGCAGCGTCCGCGTGATCAGCCGGCGCTTCTCCTCCTCGTCGATGTTCGAGGGGAACCGCAGCTCCTTGACGGCGACGATCCGCCCGAGAGTCTCGTCATCGGCACGCCACACCGTGCCCATGCCGCCGCGGCCGAGCACTGCTCCCAACCGGTACCGCCCGGCGAGGAGACGTTCGCTCTTGTCCTGACGGGATGCCCCCGCCCGCTCCGCCTCCGACATGCGTCCCCTCATACAACCCGCCCTGACAGAGCCTTCATTGTCCCTCACCCGACAAGTGCCCGACGCCCAGGGGGCCCTTCGCGCCGAGCCGCCCGTCCCGGGGCGCCCGCCCTCACTCCACCGTGACGAACCCTCACTCCACGGTGACGGTCCCGCACACCCAGAACCCCCTGAAGCCCTGGTTCCGCCACCCTGCATGATGGGCCGCGACGAGGAAGCGCCCGACCGGCCGCGGCACCGCTCCACCGCACGGCGGAGCGGAGATCCGGCCAGAAGTTCGACCTCGCAGGACGACCGTATCGAAGGGAGGGCACACCGTGTCGAGACGCAGGCGCGCGATACCGCCGTTTCGGACACTACTGGCCCTCCCTGTGTCCCTCGCGCTGCTCGCCCTGGCCCCGGCGGCCTCCTCCGCCCCCGCCGCACCTCCCGCCGACGCGGTCCTGGCCCGGCTGGTCACCGAGGGCGGCGCGCCCGCCGCGGCCCTGCTGGCCCGCGAGGAGTCCGGCACCCGCTACGCCGAGGCGGGACCCGGTATCGCCCGCGCCGACCACTTCCGCGCCGGGAGCCTCACGAAGACCTTCGTCGCCACGGTCGTCCTCCAACTGGCCGCGGAACACCGGCTGAAGCTGTCCGACACCGTGGAGCGGCACCTGCCCGGCCTGGTGCGCGGCGCGGGCAACGACGGCCGCGCGCTGACCCTGCGCTCCCTGCTCACCCACACCAGCGGTCTGTACGACTTCACCGCGGACACCGGCGGCACGATCCCCCTCACCCCGCTCGACGCCGTCCGCGTCGCCCTCACCCACCCCCCGTCCGCGCCCGGCCGCTACGCGTACTCGAACACCAACTACGTGCTGCTGGGCCTGGTCGTCCAGCAGGTCACCGGCCGCTCCTACGCTGCCGAGGCCGAGCGGCGCATCATCGCCCCGCTGCGCCTGAGCGGCACCTCCTTCCCCGGCTCACGCACCTCGCTGCCCTCCCCGCACGGCCGCGCCTACGCCGCCGACGGAACCGACGTCACCGCTCTCGACCCGCGGGTGGCCGGGGCCGCGGGCGAGCTGGTGACCACCCTGGCCGACCTGGACCGCTTCTACGCGGCCCTGCTCGGCGGCAGGCTGCTGCCCGCTCGGTGGCTGCGCGAGATGCGCGACACCCGTGCCGCGCGGGGCGCCTACGGGATGGGGCTGTTCCCGCTGAAGCTGCCCTGCGGCACCACGGTGTGGGGGCACAACGGCCGTATCGACGGCAGTTACGTGCGCACCGCGTCCACCGCCGACGGCCGCCGCGTCCTCACCTTCCGCGTGAACACGACCGCGCTCACCGACCCCGCCCTCGAACCGGCCCTGCTCACCGCCGAGTTCTGCCCCCGCACCTCGTAGCGGGACCGACCGGGCAGCGAGGCCGGGAGGCCGGTCACGACAGCGGGACGATGTCCGGCGCCCCCAGCCGCGCCGCGTCCGCCGTCAGGTCGTCGGGCTGCCGCTGCGACTCCCGCTCCGCCTCGACCCGCTTCTCGTAGTGCTCGACCTCCCGCTCGATCTGGTCCTTGTCCCACCCGAGCACCGGCGCCATCAGCTCGGCGGCCTCGCGCGCGCTGCGCGTGCCCCGGTCGAAGGTCTCGATGGAGATGCGGGTGCGCCGGGTCAGGACGTCGTCGAGGTGCCGGGCCCCCTCGTGCGAGGCGGCGTAGACGACCTCGGCGCGCAGATAGTCGTCGGCGGCGGTCAGCGGCTCGCCCAGCGAGGCGTCGGCGGCGATGAGTTCGAGGACCTCCTCCGCCAGCGACCCGAACCGGTTCAGCAGATGCTCGACCCGCACCACGTGCAGCCCCGTCCGGGCCGCGATCCGCGCCCGCGCGTTCCACAGCGCCCGGTACCCCTCGGCGCCCAGCAGCGGCACGTCCTCGGTGACACAGTCGGCGACCCGCAGATCCAGCCCGTGCACCGCCTCGTCGACGGCGTCCTTCGCCATGACCCGGTACGTCGTGTACTTGCCGCCCGCCACGACCACGAGCCCCGGCACGGGATGCGCCACCGTGTGCTCGCGCGACAGCTTGCTCGTGGCGTCCGACTCACCGGCGAGCAGCGGCCTCAGCCCCGCGTACACGCCCTCCACGTCGTCGCGGGTGAGCGGCACCGCGAGCACCGAGTTCACGTGCTCCAGCAGATAGTCGATGTCGGCGCTGGACGCGGCCGGGTGGGCCTTGTCGAGGTCCCAGTCCGTGTCGGTCGTCCCGATGATCCAGTGCCGCCCCCAGGGGATGACGAACAGGACGGACTTCTCGGTGCGCAGGATCAGCCCGGTCGAGGAGTTGATCCGGTCCTTGGGGACGACGAGGTGGATGCCCTTGGAGGCACGCACATGGAACTGGCCGCGCTCGCCCACCATGGCCTGCGTGTCGTCGGTCCACACCCCGGTGGCGTTGACGATCTGCTTGGCGCGGACCTCGTACTCGCCGCCCGCCTCGACGTCCTGCACGCGCGCGCCGACGACCCGCTCGCCCTCGCGCAGGAACCCGGTCACCCGGGCCCGGTTGGCGACCGCCGCGCCGTAGGCGGCCGAGGTGCGCACCAGGGTGGCGACGAACCGCGCGTCGTCCATCTGCGCGTCGTAGTACTGCAACGCGCCGACCAGCGCGTCCCTCTTCAACGCGGGTGCCACGCGCAGGGCGTGACGGTGGCTCAGGTGCCGGTGCGTGGGCAGGCCCCGGCCGTGGCCGCGGGCCATCGACATGGTGTCGTAGAGGGCGACACCCGACCCGGCGTACAGCCGCTCCCAGCCCTTGTGCTGGAGCGGGTAGAGGAAGGGCACCGGCTTCACCAGGTGCGGGGCGAGCCGCTCCAGCAGCAGCCCTCGTTCCTTCAGCGCCTCGCGCACCAGCGCGAAGTCGAGCATCTCCAGGTAGCGCAGACCGCCGTGGATGAGCTTGCTGGACCGGCTGGAGGTGCCCGACGCCCAGTCGCGCGCCTCGACCAGGCCGACGGACAGCCCTCGGGTCACCGCGTCCAGGGCGGTGCCCGCGCCGACGACTCCGCCGCCCACCACCAGCACGTCCAGCTCACGCTCGGCCATCGATGCGAGTGCCTCGGCGCGCTGCGCCGGCCCCAGTGTCGCTGTCCTCACCGCTGCCTCCCACTGTCGCTGTCGCCGTGCCCTCGGCGCCGGTCACCGTCGAGGAGCGACACGGTCCGCGTCTCTCCCGATCACTCCTGCCCAGAATTCTGACCGGCTTGCCCGACTTCAGCCACCAGTCGCCCCCAGCCTGTGGACAACTTCCACGCCGCATGGCCGGAAGCTCGACCCCATGGGCCCCGGACGGCAGGGCGCGCGGCGCCGGGCCGCAAGACACACGGGACGAAGTCCCATCAATCCCGTATTTCGTTCATATTTACTCCTAGTCTGACATTGCGCTCGCCCATCCTGTCCACAGGACTTGCGCACCTGTCCCGCATCGGATACCCGCTCGGCTACTGGGAAGGACGGCCCACGTCATGCCCGCAGATCTCGCCGTCATCGGACTCGGCCCCTACGGACTCCCCCTCGCCCAGGCCGCCGTCGCCGCCGGCATCCCCACCCTCGGCTACCGCACAGGACCGGAGCCGGGCTCCCTGACCCCCGCCGAACTGCGCCGGATGCTCTCGGGGGGCTTCCGGACGGCGGCCGGCCCGGCGGAGCTCGGCCGCGTCCGTACGGCGGTCATCTGCCCGCCGACCCCGCCCGGGGCGGACGGCGGCCTGGACCTCACCCAGGTGGAGGCCGCGGCCCGCACCCTGGCCGCCCATCTGCGCCCGCACACCACGGTGATCCTCGAATCCCCGGTGCCCCCCGGCACCACCGAGGACTTCGTCCGCCCCCTGCTCGAAGAGGGCTCGCGCCTGCGCGCCGGACGCGACTTCCACCTCGCCTACTCCCCCAGCCGGGTCGACCCCGGCAACCGCGACTTCACCCCGGCCAACACACCGAGGGTCATCGGCGGCCTGACCCCCGCCTGCACGGAGTCGGCCGCCGCGTTCTACTCCCGGATCACCGACAAGGTCGTCCGCGCGCGCGGGCCGCGCGAGGCGGAGACGGTCCAGCTCCTGGAATCCAACTTCCGCCACGTCAACATCGCCCTCGTCAACGAGATGGCCGTCCTCTGCCACGACCTCGGCGTCGACCTGTGGGACGTCATCCGCTGCGCCGAGACGAAGCCCTTCGGCTTCCACTCCTTCCGCCCCGGCCCCGGCGTGGGCGGCCACAGCGTCCCCCAGGACCTCACCGGCGCGGCCGGCCGCACCCTGCGCATGGTCGAGCTCGCCCAGCAGGTCAACCAGCAGATGCCCCGGTACGTCATCCAGCGCGCCGCCACGCTCCTCAACGAGCACGGCAAGTCCGCGCGCGGCGCCCGCGTCCTGCTCCTGGGCGTCACCTACAAGGCCGACCTCGCCGACCAGCAGGCCACCCCGGCCCGGGAGGTCGCGATCCGCCTGATGGAGATGGGCGCCTCGGTCAGCTACCACGACCCGCACGTCCCGTCCTGGAACGTCCTGGACCGCCCCGTGCCCCGCGCCGACTCGCTCTACGAGGCCGCCGCCGACGCCGACCTGACGATCCTGCTCCAGCAGCACCGCACCTACGACCTCCAGGGCCTGTCGGTGAAGGCCCAGCTGCTCCTCGACACCCGCGGAGCCACGCCCACGGGGGCCGCGCACCGCCTGTGAGGCGGACGCCGGGACAGACATGCGGAAGGGGCCGGTCACCCGTCGGGTGACCGGCCCCTTCCGCGTCGTACCGCCTAGCGCGTGTGCTGCGAGTCGGCGACCGTGACCTCGACCCGCTGGAACTCCTTGAGCTCGCTGTAGCCGGTCGTGGCCATGGCGCGGCGCAGGGCGCCGAAGAAGTTCATGGAGCCGTCGGGGGTGTGCGACGGACCCGTCAGCACCTCCTCGATGGTGCCGACCGTGCCGAGGTCGACCTTCTTGCCGCGCGGCAGCTCCTCGTTGACAGCCTCCATGCCCCAGTGGTGGCCGCGCCCCGGGGCGTCGGTCGCGCGGGCGAGCGGGGAGCCCATCATCACGGAGTCCGCGCCGCAGGCGATCGCCTTGGGCAGGTCGCCGGACCAGCCGACCCCGCCGTCCGCGATGACGTGCACGTACCGGCCGCCGGACTCGTCCATGTAGTCGCGGCGGGCCGCGGCCACGTCGGCGACCGCGGTGGCCATCGGCACCCGGATGCCGAGCACGTTGCGCGTGGTGTGCGCGGCACCGCCGCCGAAGCCGACGAGGACGCCGGCCGCGCCCGTGCGCATCAGGTGCAGGGCCGCCGTGTAGGTGGCGCAGCCGCCGACGATGACCGGGACGTCGAGCTCGTAGATGAACTGCTTCAGGTTCAGCGGCTCGTGCGAGGACGACACGTGCTCGGCGGAGACCGTCGTGCCGCGGATGACGAAGATGTCCACGCCCGCGTCGACGACCGCCTTGGAGAACTGCGCCGTGCGCTGCGGGGAGAGCGCGGCGGCCGTGACCACGCCCGAGTCGCGCACCTCCTTGATGCGCTGGCCGATCAGCTCCTCCTTGATGGGAGCCGCGTAGATCTCCTGGAGGCGGCGCGTGGCCGACTCCGCGTCCAGCTCGGTGACCTCGTCCAGCAGCGGCTGCGGGTCCTCGTACCGCGTCCACAGGCCCTCGAGGTTCAGGACGCCGAGGCCGCCGAGCTCGCCGATGCGGATCGCGGTGGCCGGCGAGACGACCGAGTCCATGGGGGCGGCCAGGAACGGCAGCTCGAAGCGGTAGGCATCGATCTGCCAGGCGATCGAGACCTCCTTCGGGTCGCGCGTACGACGGCTGGGGACGACGGCGATGTCGTCGAAGGCGTACGCCCGGCGGCCGCGCTTGCCGCGCCCGATCTCGATCTCAGTCACGTGTGTGGCCTTTCCCTGATGCGTTCAGCGCGTTCCAGTATCCCCGACGGGCACGGCGAGGGCGGCCCCGGATGCTCCGGAACCGCCCTGGAATGCCCGCCGGGGACCGACTGCTACTTGCTGCGGCTGTAGTTCGGCGCCTCGACCGTCATCTGGATGTCGTGCGGGTGCGACTCCTTCAGACCCGCCGAGGTGATCCGCACGAACCGGCCGTTGGACTGGAGCGCGGGCACGGTGCGACCGCCGACGTAGAACATCGACTGGCGCAGACCGCCGACGAGCTGGTGCACGACCGAGGCGAGCGGGCCCCGGTAGGGCACCTGGCCCTCGATGCCCTCGGGGATCAGCGCGTCGTCGGAGGCGACGCCCTCCTGGAAGTAGCGGTCCTTGGAGAAGGACTTGCGGTCGCCGCGCGTCTGCATCGCGCCGAGCGAACCCATGCCGCGGTACGACTTGAACTGCTTGCCGTTGATGAAGAGGAGCTCGCCGGGCGACTCCTCGCAGCCCGCGAGCAGCGAGCCCAGCATCACCGTGTCGGCGCCCGCGACGAGGGCCTTGGCGATGTCGCCGGAGTACTGCAGACCGCCGTCGCCGATGACCGGGACGCCCGCGGCCTGCGCGGCCTGCGCGGCCTCGTAGATCGCGGTGACCTGCGGGACGCCGACGCCGGCGACCACACGGGTCGTACAGATGGAGCCCGGGCCGACACCGACCTTGATGCCGTCGGCGCCGGAGTCGACGAGGGCCTGCGCGCCGTCACGGGTGGCGATGTTGCCGCCGATGACGTCGACGCCGGAGGAGTTGGACTTGATCTTGGCGATCATGTCGCCGACCAGCCGGGAGTGGCCGTGCGCGGTGTCCACGACGATGAAGTCGACGCCCGCCTCGATCAGCGCGTGGGCGCGCTCGTAGGAGTCGCCGGCGACACCGACCGCGGCACCGACGAGGAGGCGGCCCTCGGCGTCCTTGGCGGCGTTCGGGTACTTCTCGGCCTTGACGAAGTCCTTGACGGTGATGAGGCCCTTGAGGACGCCCTCGTCGTCGACCAGCGGAAGCTTCTCGATCTTGTGCTTGCGCAGCAGCTCCATGGCCTCGACACCGGTGATGCCGACCTTGCCGGTGACCAGCGGCATCGGCGTCATGACCTCGCGCACCCGGCGGCTGCGGTCGGTCTCGAAGGCCATGTCACGGTTGGTGACGATGCCGAGGAGCTTCTTGGCCGGGTCGGTGACCGGGACGCCGCTGATGCGGAACTTGGCGCACAGCGCGTCCGCCTCGGCGAGCGTGGCGTCCGGGTGCACGGTGATCGGGTCGGCCACCATGCCCGACTCGGACCGCTTCACCAGGTCGACCTGGTTGGCCTGGTCCTCGATCGAGAGGTTGCGGTGCAGTACGCCGACGCCGCCCTGGCGGGCCATCGCGATCGCCATGCGTGACTCGGTGACCTTGTCCATGGCGGCGGACAGCAGCGGGATGTTCACCCGCACGTTCTTGGACACGTACGAGGCGGTGTCGATCTCGTCGGGTGCCATGTCCGACGCGCCGGGCAACAGCAGCACGTCGTCGTAGGTCAGCCCGAGTGTCGCGAATTTACCGGGCACTCCGTCGACGTTCGCAGTCATGACACCTTCCCCAAATGGCCTTGATCGGTGCGGATGTCCATGCTAACGGGAAGCGCGGTACGCAAATTCCACGGTTCCGGGTGACGTCAGGCTTCGTACGTTCGTACGGAATCGGCGCGTCACCTGCTCAGGCAAGGACGTCATTGCTCGGCGAGTGCCCGCAGACGGCTCAGCGCGCGGTGCTGCGCGACCCGGACCGCGCCCGGTGACATTCCCAACATCTGGCCGGTCTCCTCGGCGGTGAGACCGACCGCGATGCGCAGGAGCAGCAGTTCGCGCTGGTTCTCGGGGAGGTTGGCCAGCAGTTTCTTGGCCCATTCGGCGTCGCTGCTGAGCAGGGCGCGTTCCTCGGGGCCGAGGGAGTCGTCGGGCCGCTCGGGCATCTCGTCGGAGGGCACGACCGTGGACCCGGGGTGGCGCATCGCGGCGCGTTGCAGGTCGGCGACCTTGTGCGCGGCGATGGCGAACACGAACGCCTCGAAGGGGCGGCCGGTGTCGCGGTAGCGCGGCAGGGCCAGGAGGACGGCGACGCAGACCTCCTGCGCGAGGTCCTCCACGAAGTGGCGCGCGTCGCCCGGCAGCCGGGACAGCCGGGTGCGGCAGTAGCGCAGCGCGAGCGGATGGACATGGGCGAGCAGGTCGTGCGTGGCCTGCTCGTCTCCGTCGACGGCGCGGTGAACGAGCGCACCGATCACTGTGGGCTCGTCGTCGCGCATCGGTCCATGGTGCCCTGCGCCCGACTCGTCCGTGGCATCGCGCCCGTTGTTGTGCACCGAAGCGTTATGAGCAGGTGCGCCGGAACTCATCCCCTGCGCCCTCCTCTTCCGCTCGACCGACTCGTCCCCGAGAGACTCCACATCTCAAGGATGCGGCATCGGCGCCGAAACAAGCATCGGCCACGATGACCCGCGCCCCGAAGGGCGCGGGACGTGGCGTTCCGCGACTGTGCCGCGCGGGCGCGACCAGCCGCAACGACCCGCACACGACAACGGCCGGCGGGACCGGGGCCTCAGCGGACCAGACCCCACCGGAACCCGAGGGCGACGGCATGCGCCCGGTCGGACGCGCCCAGCTTCTTGAACAGCCGGCGCGCGTGCGTCTTCACGGTGTCCTCGGAGAGGAACAGCTCGCGCCCGATCTCCGCGTTGGACCGGCCGTGGCTCATGCCTTCGAGCACCTGGATCTCACGCGCGGTGAGCGTCGGCGCCGCGCCCATCTCGGCGGAGCGCAGCCGCCGCGGGGCGAGCCGCCAGGTCGGGTCGGCGAGGGCCTGCGTCACCGTGGCACGCAGCTCCGCGCGGGAGGCGTCCTTGTGCAGATAGCCGCGCGCGCCGGCGGCCACCGCGAGCGCCACGCCGTCGAGGTCCTCGGCGACGGTGAGCATGATGATGCGCGCCCCGGGGTCGGCGGAGAGCAGCCGCCGCACGGTCTCGACGCCGCCCAGACCGGGCATGCGCACGTCCATCAGAATCAGGTCCGAGCGGTCGGCGCCCCAGCGGCGGAGGACTTCCTCGCCGTTGGCCGCGGTCGTCACGCGCTCGACGCCGGGCACGGTCGCGACCGCGCGGCGGAGCGCCTCTCGGGCAAGCGGGGAGTCGTCGCAGACGAGGACGGATGTCATGGCCGCCCTCCGGAGCTGATGCGCGTCACCTTGAGCCTCCAGGCTGGTACTGAATCGTCACCTGTGCGGTCGATCGTCCCGGGCGCGGGGCCCGAGCACGTGTTGCTTCAACCGCCTCCGCACTCTCAACGACGGTCACCCGAAAGAGTTACGGGGCTGTGTGCCATCTTCGGCACTCTACGTGAGGGCGCGGACACGGTGCAGACATGCGCGGCGGACCCACAACGTTTCATCACAAGCGGTGCCCCATTTAGCCCCTTTTCTTCCCTTCTGCTGGTGTCTGAGGCTAGATTCGCAATGAGTCATATTTTCATCTCCTTAGATCGTAGATGTACGGTCGTGGACACCGTATCCGCACAGCACGGCTACAAGGGGTCACGTAATGGCAGATTTCTCCCGCCTTCCCGGACCGAACGCGGACCTGTGGGACTGGCAGCTCCTGGCTGCCTGTCGCGGCGTGGACAGCTCGCTCTTCTTCCACCCGGAGGGTGAGCGCGGCGCGGCTCGGAGCGCACGTGAGAACTCGGCCAAGGAGGTCTGCATGAGGTGCCCGGTGCGCGCGCAGTGCGCGGCGCACGCGCTGGCGGTCAGAGAGCCGTACGGCGTGTGGGGCGGGCTGACCGAGGACGAGCGAGAAGAGCTCATGGGACGGGCGCGCAACCGGCTGGTGACGGCGTCGTCGTCAGCGGGGGGTGCGGTCTCGAACAACTGAAGGAACGTTTCTTCGAGTGGAGCGCGCGGCCGTCACTTCCCGTCGGCCGCGCGCTCCAGCTCGTCCAGGGTCGCCGCCACCGCGGGCACCTGGGCCAGATCGGGCAGCGTGAGCGCGACGACCTCGCGCCGCACCGCCGGTTCCAGCGTCACCATGCGGGCGCCCCGCGGCCGTACGGACTCGGTGGCGAGCTGCGGGAGGACGGCGACGCCCAGTCCGGCGCCCACCAGGCCGACCACCGCCGGGTAGTCGTCGGTCGCGAAGTCGATGCGGGGCGTGAACCCGGCGCCCTCGCACACCTCGACGAGCTGTCCCCGGCAGCGCGGGCACCCGGCGATCCACGGCTCGCGCGCGAGGTCCCCGATGGCCACGGACCCGGCGGCGGCGAGCCGGTGCCGCTCGGGCACCAGGGCGACGAGCCGGTCGCTGAGCAGGGGGCGGACGACGAGGTCGTCCCACTCGTTCTCCTGGTCCCGCACGGTCCGTTCGTAGCGGAAGGCGAGCGCGATGTCGCAGTCGCCCTCGCGCAGCATCCGCACGGACTGCGGCGGCTCGGCCTCCTCCAGGGAGACCCGGGTGCCGGGGTGCGCGGCGCGCAGCGCGGCGAGCGCGGTGGGCACGAGCGTCGAGGAGCCGCTGGGGAAGGACACCAGGCGGACGCGGCCGGCGCGCAGTCCGGCGATGGCGGCGACCTCCTCCTCCGCGGCGGTGAGGCCGGCGATGATGCCCGCGGCGTGCCGGACGAGGGCCTCGCCCGCCTGGGTCAGTCGCATCTCGCGTCCGCTGCGGACGAGCAGCGGGGTGCCGACCGAGGTCTCCAGGGCCTTCATCTGCTGGCTCACGGCGGGCTGGGTGCAGCCCAGTTCGCGCCCCGCCGCCGAGAAGGAGCCGGTGGCGGCGACGGCGCGCAGGACACGGAGATGCCGGGCTTCGATCACAGGACAAGGATAAGGGGGCCTTTGGGTGATCGCAGATAGTCGCGTCACGGCTTTGACCAGCGGCGGTTACGGTACGTCCATGAGGCTTCTGTCAGTGAATCTGGGCCGTCGGCAGGCCGTGCCGTACACCGGCCACTCCGAGGGCGTGACCGGCATCGACAAGCGTCCGGCCGACGGCCCGGTGGCGATCGCGGCGCCGGGTCCCAAGGGCGTGGGCGCCAGCGGGGTCGCCGGGGACGAGGTGTGCGAGACCCGGCACCACGGCGGTGACGACCAGGCGGTCTACGCGGTGGCCCGCGAGGACCTGGACGACTGGCAGCGCGAGCTGGGCCGCGAGCTGCCGAACGGGGTGTTCGGCGAGAACCTCACCACCGAGGGCCTCGACGTGTCGGGCGCGCTGATCGGCGAGCGCTGGCGGATCGGGCCCGAGGTGGTGCTGGAGGTGACGAGCGGCCGTATCCCGTGCGGCACCTTCCAGGGCCACATGGGCGAGCGGCAGTGGGTGAAACGGTTCACGCAGAAGGGCGCGCCGGGCGCCTATCTGCGGGTGATCCAGCCGGGCGCGATCACCGCCGGTGACACCATCGAGGTCGTGCACCGCCCCGGTCACGACGTCACCGTGGCCCTCCAGTTCCGCGCGGTGACGACGGAACGGGCGCTGCTGCCAAGGCTGTTGGCGGCAGGCGAGGCCCTGCACCCGGAGGCGCTGGACACGGCGCGGACGTACGTGGAGAAGTACGGGGAGCGACGGGGCGCCTGACGCGGCCTCACCCGCGGCCGACAGGGGCCCAACAGGGAGCCGACAGCGGGCCGCGGGGCGGCGGATGCCCACAGTCCAGGTCATTAACCTTGCGCCATGACAACGGCATTGATTACGGGATCGACCGCGGGCATCGGTGCCGCGTTCGCGCGACGGCTGGCCGCGGACGGCCACAACCTGGTCCTGGTGGCCCGCGACACGCGGCGGTCGCGGGAGCAGGCGACCGAGCTCCACGACCGGCACGGCGTCGAGGTCGAGGTCCTCACGGCGGACCTGGCCACGGACAAGGGCATCGAGACGGTCGCCTCCCGGCTGGGCGACCGCCGCAACGCCGTCGATCTCCTGGTCAACAACGCCGGTTTCGGCAACAAGGGCCGCTACCTCGACGTCTCCATGGCCGACGAGCTCCGGATGCTCAAGGTGCACTGCGAGGCGGTGCTGCGTCTGACGTCGGCGGCGACCGAGGGCATGCGCGAGCGGGGCCGCGGCGGTGTCGTCAACGTCGCGTCCGTCGCCGCCTTCGTGCCGCGCGGCACGTACGGCGCGTCCAAGGCGTGGGTCGTCCAGTTCACCCAGGGCGCGGCGAAGGACCTCGCGGGCAGCGGGGTGCGGCTGATGGCCCTGGCCCCGGGATTCGTGCGCACCGAGTTCCACGAGCGCGCCGGCATGGGCACCGGCAACATCCCGGGCTGGATGTGGCTCGACGCCGACAAGCTGGTGGCCTCGGCCCTGAACGACCTCGCCCGCGGCAAGACGCTCTCCGTCCCGGACCCCCGCTACAAGGCGCTGATGGGCGTGGTGAAGGTCGTCCCCCGGAACCTGCTCGGCGGGATCACCTCACGGACGGGGCGGAAGTACGGGCCGCAGTAGGGGAACGGGCCAGCTCGTTGTCAGAGACGACGACTAGGATTTCGGCTCTGCCCGCAGGACGGGTCCGGCCTTGTCGCGGGCCTGTCGGTCCTGACCCGACCCGTCTCGGAGGTGCCCGGTGCCCGCTGTTCCCCGGCCGATGGCCCCGACCCCAAGAGAGCGGTGGTTCCAGCCGCGGCGATCGGGTTTCCGATGGGAGCAGGAAGGGCTGGACCACCTGCGTGCCCTGATGCCGCGCACGGAGCCGTACCGGGCATGGGCCACGTTCCAGTTCACCGGTGGATCGGGCCGGATCAACGAGTGCGACGTGCTGATCGCCGTACCCGGTGGCCTCTATCTGCTGGAGCTGAAGGGGCATCCGGGCCGGGTCGTGAACCACGGTGACACCTGGCAGTTCCACGGGGACCGGGTACGGACCCTGCGCAATCCGCTCCATCTGACCGATCTGAAGGCGAAGGAGCTGAAGGGACAGCTGGAGCGGGCCGCGCGGGCGCTCGGCATGGATCCGCGTCAGGTTCCCTTCATCAAGCCCGCGGTGTTCCTGCACGACGCCGGGCTCGTGAGCGAGCTGGACGAGTTCCAGCGGACGTCCGTCTTCGGGCTCAACGGCGGCGCAAGCGGACTGCCGGGAATCTGGGACGACCTGCTGGGGCGACCGCCGGAGCGGGAGAGCTGGCGTGTGACCCCGGTGGTCAGTCAGCGGCTGGAACAGCTGATGCAGAAGATCGGCATCAGTCACTCGACCGCTCATCTGCGCTTCGGGGAGGGGTGGAAACTCGAACCCCGTGCGCTGGACGCGGGGCCGGGGTGGGAGGACCGGCTCGCGGTGCGGGACGACGGGCTCGTCCAGGAGAGCGGCCGTGTCCGTATATACCTGGCCGGGGCCGCGGCCTCCGAGGAACAGCGCGCGAAGGTGGACCGGGCCGCCCGCCGCGAGTACCAGGTGCTGCAGGGCATCAACCACCGAGGCATCGTGCAGGCGGTCCAGATCCGTGAGCACCAGGGTGGTCCGGCGATCCTGTTCCGGCACCGCGAGGCCGACCTCCAGCTGGATGCCTATCTGGACGCCTACGGCGGCCGTCTGACTCCCGGTGTGCGGCTGGATCTGGTGCGGCAGCTCGTCGAGGCGGTGCGTTACGCGCACAACCGGTCTCTCTACCACCGCGCGTTGTCCGCGCGGTCGGTCTACGTCTCGACGCGGGAGGACGGCAGCGACCCCGTACTGCGGATCGCCGACTGGCAGACCGCGGCCCGTGACTTCGAGACGACGCTGCACCGCTCGCTCGGCGACACACCGCTGGACTCGGGGCTGATCGCGGACGTGGCGGAGGTGTATCTGGCACCGGAGACGCATCAGGAGTTCGCCGACCCGGTCGACCTGGATCTCTTCGGGCTCGGCGCGCTCACCTATCTCCTGCTCACGGGCCGCTCGCCCGCGGATCGCCGCAGTGCGTTGCTGGAGCGGCTCCAGCGGGACAAGGGCCTGCACCCCTATGCCGTCTCCGACTCCGTGTCGGCGGCGCTGGACGCGCTGGTCTTCCGTGCGACGGCCGCCGACGTGCAGGACCGGCTGGCGTCGGTCGACGAGTTCCTGGAGTTGCTGGCGGCGGCCGAACAGGACGCGGTGGCTCCGCAGGCGGGCGGTCAGCCGCTCGCCGACCCACTGACCGTGCAGCCGGGGCAGCCGCTGGACGACGTCTGGTCCGTGGTCCGGGTGCTCGGCACGGGTGCCACGGCACGCGCGCTGCTGGTCCGCCGTTCCGACGAGGCGGAGAACGGCGGTTCGCAGCGGGTCTTCAAGGTCGCGCTGGACCAGGAGAAGGACGCACGGCTGCACGCGGAGGCGAAAGCCCTGCGTGAGGTGGGCGGTGGGCGCATCGTGAAGCTGCTCGCCGAGCCGCGGGAGCTGGCGGGGCACGCGGTTCTGGAGATCGAGTACGCGGGTGGCTACCGGCCTGAGGGCGACCGCGAGCCGGTGAGTCTCGGCTCCTGGCTGCGCGACCAGGGCCCGCTGGGGTACGGCGAGCTGGAGCGGTTCGGCAACGACCTCTTCGACGCGCTGGACGCGCTGGCGGCACGCGGGGTGCGGCACCGGGACGTCAAGCCGGACAATCTGGGCCGGTTCAAGCGCAGCGACGGTTCCTGGCAGTTGATGCTGTTCGACTTCTCGCTGGCCGACGCCCCGGACCAGGATGTGCACGCGGGCACCCGCGGGTATCTGGATCCGTTCCTCGGAGGCGCGGGCCGTTCGCGCTACGACGACCACGCCGAGTGGTACGCCGCCGCTGTCACCCTGCACGAGATGGCGTCCGGGGAAAGGCCGGTGTGGGGGGACGGCCAGGGCGACCCGCGCATGGTTCCCGCCGCGTCGTTGCACGTGTCGGGCGAGTTGTTCCCGCAAGCGCTCAGCGAGGGGCTGAAGGGGTTCTTCGAGCGCGCCCTGCACCGGGACGTCGACGAACGGTACGACAGCCTGCGGCAGTTGCAGGAGGCGTGGCGGCAGGTTTTCCGCACCGCGGACGCGGCTCCGCCGGCAACGACCCCGGCAACCGTCGGCATGAGCGCGGACGATCTGGAGGACGCCCGTGAGCAGGCCGCGGAGGCAGCCGGTCTGAAGACTCCGCTGGCGGCTGCCGGTCTCTCCTCACGGGCGGTGTCGGTGGCCGAGGGACTGAAGGCTCATACGGTCGAGCAGTTGCTGGACATCCCCCCGCACCACATCTCCCGTGCGCGGGGGGCGGGGAACGCGATCCGCAAAGAGCTGAACCGTCGCCACCGGCAGTGGACGCAGACGCTTCGGCGGCGGCCCTCGGCGAAGAAGCCCGTGGCCCTGGAACCCGACGCCCCCGAGGAGTCGCTGGAGTCGGTGGACACGCTGGCGGCGCGGCTCACTCCGCCGCCCGGCAAGCGGCGCACCCGGCCCCGCTCGGACGTGGTCCGGGCGACGCTGCAGCTTCCCGGCGTGCTGGAGGACGGCGAGTCGCTGGAGTACTGGCCTGCTCAGAGCCTGATCGCGAAGTCTCTGGGCATCAGCCAGCCGACGGTGTCGCAGAACCAGCATGTGGCGGTCGAGCAGTGGGCGGAGCTGCCCTGGCTCGGCCGGGTGCGGGACGAACTGGTGGCGATCCTCACCGATCGGGACCGGGTGTCCACTGCCGAGGAGCTGGCCTCGGAGCTGCGTGCCCGACACGGCACCGGCACAAGCGATCCCGTCGAGGCCCAGGCCAGGGCGCTGGCGGTGGTACGGGCCGCGGTCGAGACGGAGATCCGCAAGCGGGACGACGAGCGGGACGAGGCCCCGTCCGCCGGTGCCGAGGGGCCGCCGCGCTTCGCTGTGCAGCGACGCAGCGGCCGGATCGTCGTGGCGCTGGAGGACCAGCCGGGCGCGGACGATCCGACCCCCGCGGAACTGGCGGACTACGCAGCCGCGCTGGGCGAGCAGGCGACCGCGTTGACCGGGCGCGACCCGTTGCCGGGTCGAGCGACCGTACTGCGGGAACTGCGCGCCCTGCCGGTACCGGAGGGCATGGCCCCGCTCGCCGACACCCGGCTCGTCGAACTCGCCGCGTCCATGGCGGGCGGCGTCGCGCTGTCTCCCCGGCTGGAGCTGTTCCCCCTCGACCTGGGGCTCGCCCGGGCGCTGCGCATCTCGCAGGCACCCGCGGGTGTCCGGCCGGACATCGGGATCACCACGGCCGATCTGCTGGCCCGGGTCCGGGCGCGGTTCCCGGGTCTCGGGGTGCTGGACGAGACGACGTACGTGGAGCTGGCGGAGGCGCTGGCCGAGGCGAAGTTCCCACTGGAGTACCTGCAGGAGAAGCGTCGTTTCTTCCCTCGGCTCAAGGACGGCCAGGGCAGTCGCCTGGCGCTGTCCTCCTCGGTGCTGACGAGTACCGGTGCCCTCTTCGACGCGGCTCAAGGCGCCCTCGCCGAGGGAAGGGACCCGCGGGAGCTGTTGTCCGCGCGGCTGACCGAGGCACGCCGCCGGGGCGGTTTCCTGGCGCTGACGCTCAAGGGCGACGATCTGCCCGGGGTGGCGGGACTGCTGGCGGAGCGGTACGACATCGCGGCGCTGTCCTTGAACTCGTTGTTCCTCGACGTGTTGCGGGAGCTGGCGCAGGAGCAGTCGGTGCGCTGGCAGGCCCTGCTGAAGGCGGATGCCAAGTACACGGCGACGGGCGTCCTCGGTGCGGCACTGGCCTCGTACACCCGACTGGCCGCCGAGCGGATGGAGCAGCGGATCGTGGACATCGCGGAGGCGTCCGGCCCCCGCACCGTGCTGTTGCTTCATGAGGCCGGTCTGCTGGCCCGGTACTGGGAGGCCGGCGGTCGGGAGCTGCTGGCTTCCCTCCAGCAGTCGGCGCGCCGTCCGTCGGACACTCCGCACGGCCTGTGGCTGCTGCTGCCGATGGAGGATCCACAGGCGACTCCGTCGATGGACGGGCGCACGGTGGAGGTGGTGGACCGGACGACGGAGTGGGAGGCGCTGGACAGGCTGTTCGTGAAGTGGCTGCGTCCGACGCCGGAACCGGCCTGAGCACGTTCCGCCGGGTTTCCCCCTCAGGCACTCATGACCTTCCCTTGGGCTTCGCTTTGCCGTTCCTGGGTGCACACGACCTAGGGTCATGAGGTTGGCATGTGCACAGTGTGAAGTGCGGGGGTGGGGTGGCGTGTCGGATCTGGGCAAGGACGCGGTGTCCATGCGAAAGGCGGCGACAGGGCTGCGGGCGGTGGGGCATCACACGGCGAAGCCGTTGCGGGAGTTCAGGACGCAGTCGCACGACCTGGGCGCGCTCGGTGCGCTGGGTTCCCTGCTCGGAGCGAAGAGCGAGATCGAGGAGGGCATGACCACCCTCGCCGAGCTCACGAAGCAGCTGGACGGGGAGTGGGAGGCGCAGGCGAAGCTGATCGGGGAGATATCCGACGCCTTCGATCTGCTCGACGTGCTGCTGGCGGCACAGGCCCAGGCCCGGGCGAAGAAGGGCTGAGCCGGCGTGGTCGACCTCAATCCCCTGCACTACGTCAACAAGTTCAACCACATGATGGGCGACAGCCTCGCCAGTGGTCTGGAGTTCCTGGGCATCACCGATCCTGCGGTCGACCCGGACGGGATCCGGGAGATAGCCAAGAAGTGGCGGCATCTGGCCACCGGCTTGGACGACGCTGCCGAGGCCGCGCGCAAGGCAATGGCGGACGTGGAGTGGGAGGGGAAGGCCGCCAAGGCGTTCCACAAGCGCTCCAAGGCAGCCCGCAAGCAGGCCACCGAGATGGCGGACGCGCTGCGCGAGGGCGCGAAGGCGCTGGACGACTTCGCCGACCAGGCCCACGAGTTGCTCACCGAGATGGGTGTGCTGGTCGCGGAGATCGCCGAGTTCGAGATCGCGGGCCTGGCCCTGTCGGTGCTGACAGGTGGCGCCTCCGCGGTCGTCTCCTCGCTGATGGCCGGTTCGCGGGCGGTGAAGGTGGTCGCGCTGGTGGCCCGGATCGAGAAGGAGGGCACCGTGCTGGCCTCCGCGATCCGCGGGGTGCTGGAGGTCATCCGGGCGGTGGAGCGGGCGCTCAAGGCGCTGAAGGAGATCCGCGGCGTCGCGGCGGCGGCCAGGATGGCCAAGGGCGGTGCGGAGTTCGCCGCGTTCGACGCGATGCTGAAAGACCCGGCCGCGTTCACCGATCCCGAGAAGCTCGCCGGGATCCTCACCGAGGGCGCCCTGCTGGGCGTCGGCTTCGGCATGCTCGGCAAGGTGCTGGGCAAGGGCCTCAAGGCACTCAAGCCCGCGGACCTGGCCAAGCTCGGCAAGGGCCTCGGCCTTGACTGCGCCGCCTTCGAGCGTCTGAGGCTGAACCCGGGCTTCGACAAACTGCCCGCATCGATCCGCAACATGGTCAAGAAGTTCGTCCGCGACCCGATCGACGTGGCCACCGGCGACATGGCTCTACCACGCGTGGACGTCTCCCTGCCGGGCGTCCTGCCATTGATCCTGGAACGCACCCATCTCTCCTCGTACCGCTGGGGCGGCTGGTTCGGCCCCTCCTGGGCCTCCACCATCGACCAGCGCGTGCAGGCGGACGAGGACGGCTTCGTCTACGCGGCTGCGGACGGTTCCCGTCTCTGCTTCCCTCTCCTGAACCCGGAGAGCAACGAGCCGGTCCGCCCGCAGACGCCCGGCTCCCGCTTGCTGCTGTCCTGGGACGACGATACGGACGGCGCCGTCCGTATCACCGACCCCGGCACCGGCCTGACCCACGTCTTCCACAGCCCCGTCCCCGCAGCCGAAGACACCGCGATCGACCTGCCCCTCCAGCACGTCCAGGACCGCAACGGCAACCGCATCACCGTCACGTACACCGAGGGAGACATCCCCGACCAGGTGGTCCACTCCGGCGGCTACCGCATCGCCCTCGACCACGACCGCGCCCGCTCCCGCGTCACCGGCCTGCGGCTGCTGGACCCCGCCCACCCGGACGCCCCCGGCACGACCCTGCTCACCTTCGGCTACGACGAGAGCGGCCACCTCATCGAGGAGACCAACTCCTCCGGCCTGCCGATGCGTTACACCTACGACCCCGAGGGCCGCGTCACCTCCTGGACCGACCGGAACGACACGACGTACTGGTACGCCTACGACGACCGGGGCCGCGTGACGGCCACCGGCGGTACCGCCGACGCCCTCGCCTCCACCCTCGCCTACGACGATCCGACCCGCACCACCCGTGTCACCGACTCCCTGGGGCACACACGGATCTACGAGCACAACGAGGACCTGCGCCTGATAAGTGAGACGGACCCGCTCGGGAACGTCACACGGCAGGAGTGGGACGACGAGCACCGCCTTGTCGCCATCAGGGACCAACTGGGGAACGCCACCGGCTTCCGTTACGACGAGCAGGGGAACCGGACCGCGCTCGTCCGGCCGGATGGCCGGGAGACCACCACCCGATACAACTGCCTCGGCCTGGCCGAGGAGCTGGCTGACCCCGACGGCCTCCTGTGGCAGCAGACGTACGACGCACGAGGCAACCGCACCACGGTGACCGACAGGGCGGGCGCCACCACCCGCTTCGCCTGGAGCAGCCGAGGCGTGCTCACTTCGGTCACTGACGCGCTGGGGCAGACCACCGCCGTGGTGAGCGACGCGAGGGGGCTGCCTGCTCAGATCATCGATCCGCTGGGGAGCGCCACCCGCTACGAGCGGGACGCCTTCGGTCGCTGTGTCGCCGTGACCGACCCGGGCGGGGGAACCACCCGCCTGGAGTGGACCGTCGAAGGCATGCTGGCCCGCCGTGTCGCAGCTGACGGAACGGTCGAGTCCTGGACGTACGACGGCGAGGGAAACTGCACGAGTCACACCGACCCCGCCGGCGCCATCACGCGCTCCGAGTACACCTACTTCGATCTGCCGGCCGTCCGGACCGGTCCGGACGGCACCCGCCACTCGTACACCCATGACACCGAAGGCCGCCTGGTCCAGGTCACGAATCCGCAGAACATGCGGTGGAGCTACGCCTATGACGCGGCAGGCCGTCTGGTCTCGGAGACGGACTTCGACGGTCGTACCCTCACCTACGACCGCAATGCCGCAGGTCTCCTCGTCGCCCGCACCGACGCCCTGGGCCGGACGACCCGCTACACTCACGACGTACTCAGCCGGGTCGTCCGCAAGCAGGTGGACGAGGAGGTCACGACCTACGCCTACGCCCCGAACGGGCTGCTGACCGACGCCGTCTCTCCTGACGTCTCCCTGAATCGCCGGTACGACCTGAGGGGAAACCTCACTGCCGAGACGGTCGACGGACGGACGACCACCTATGAGTACGACATTTTGGGCCGCCGCACGAGACGGACCACTCCCACCGGGGCCACCACCGTGACCGCCTACGACAGCGCGGACAACGTCGTCGAACTGGCCACCTCCGGGCCGACGGTCGGCTTCGGACGCATCGACGGCAGCAGCCGGGAACTGGCCCTGACAATCGGCGCAAACACGACCGTGACCAGGGCCTTCGATGCCCAGGGACGGGTTCTCCATCGATCCGTCACCGGCCGGGGAGGTCACCAGGTACAGCGGCGCGACTACCTCTACCACCCGGGCGGCAGCCTTGCCGGTTACGACGAGCAGGTGAACGGCGGTCGCCGTTTCGAACTGGACGAGGCCGGACGCGTCACGGCCGTCGAGGCGGCCGACTGGAGTGAGCGCTACACCTACGACGAGGTCGGCAACCAGACCACCGCCTCCTGGCCCGCGAGTCACCCCGGCCAAGAGGCCACGGGATCCCGCTCCTACTCCGGTACACGGATCACTCGCGCGGGCAGAGTCCGTTACAAGCACGACGCCCTCGGCCGTGTGACCCTCCGCCAGAAGACCCGCCCCTCCAGTAAACCCGACACCTGGCGATACACCTGGGGCGCCGAAGACCGCCTCGTCTCCGCGGTCACCCCGGACGGGACCGTCTGGCGCTATCGGTACGACGCGCTGGGGCGCCGCACAGCCAAGCAGCGTTTCTCCGTGGACGGCCTGACCGTTGTCGAGCAGGTGGATTTCACCTGGGACGGCAGCACTCTCTGTGAGCAGACCGCCCTGTCCGACGGAGCGCGGCAGCAGGTCACGCTCACTTGGGACCACCAGGGAACGCGGCCCATCACTCAGACGGAACGCATCACAGCCGCCGATGCACCCCAGGAGGAGATCGACTCTCGCTTCTTCGCCGTGGTCACCGATCTGGTGGGCACTCCGACCGAGCTTCTGGACGAGGACGGCGACATCGCGTGGAGGGCTCGCAGCACTCTGTGGGGAACGACCGTCTGGGCGGCGGACAGCACCGCCTACACACCCCTTCGCTTCCCGGGGCAGTACTTCGATCCCGAAACCGGTCTCCACTACAACTACTTCCGTCACTACGACCCTGAGACGGCTCGCTACGTCACTCCCGATCCTCTCGGTCTGGCTCCGGCTCCGAACCCGGCAGCCTACGTACACAACCCTCTGACCTGGGTCGACCACCTCGGGCTTGCGCCGCGGTGCGAGGAATCATTTCCCATCTATCGCACTCCGAAAGGGAAAGACGCGGCCTACGAGCTGGAGAACGGCCCCAATCCCGCAAACCATCAGCCCGGAATCGATATCGGCTACGGGGAACTTTCGGACGGACTCATGTATTTCGGCGAGCGAGACGTCGCCGCGACCTACATGAGCCCCACCGGCAGAAATTTCGCGGACGGAATGGTCCGCTACGACATGCATCCGGACTTTCTCAAAGAATTCGCACAGCACCCCTACATGAGGAGATACGACCTGCAGGGACCGGGAGGGGCACCTCGCATAGAATTTGCCATCCCGGTCGACAAGCTGGGGCGATTCAGCGAATTGACGCTCAAGAGGACATGGATTCCGTTCAATGGAAGCGGGTGAGACGATGATCAGCAATGAGGAAGAGTACGACGCCGTGATCACAGGCATCACCGTGGTCGGCGTGGTGGTCGACATCGACGGCGTGAAAGGCTTTGTCGACCAGACGAAACACCCTTCCTGGTGGTCGGCGGCCGTCGCGCCGCCCGAGGTGGGGGACCGCCTCCATGTGGTCGTTCTGGACGACTCCAGGACCCCTCCCCGGCTGAGCGCGCTCGAAGAGGATGTCGAGATCGCGCGCCGGGTTCGGGACAGGGACGGACGTCAGTAGCCGGGCGGGGCGAGTGGGTGCTCTTTCTCGATGACGGGTTCCGTGGTGTCCGTGTGACGTGGGCCGGTGTCCTCTCCCAGGTAGGCGGCCAGGCCCGCCGCCGCCAAGGGGCCGAGCGCGGCCGGGTCGGGGCGGCTGTGGAGGCGGAGCAGGACGTGGTCGTCGTCGACGAGGCAGTCGGTGTACGGGAGGGCGTGGGACAGCAGGCGGGCGAATGCGTCGCAGGCCGCCCTGGCGTCGACGCCGTGCAGCCCGATCCAGGCGTGCAGGGTGCCGTCCTGGACGGTGAGTTCGACGTCGACCGGGGTGTCCGCCGCCCCGGCCGCCGCACCGCACCACGTCAACGTCTCGCGCAGCGCGCCGAGTTGGACCCGCAGCGGGGTGAACGACTCGCGGCGCATGAGGTCGCGGACGGTGACGCCGGTCTCGGGGGCCTGCCGCCGCCACCAGTCCTGGACGATGTCCCGGACCGGGTCGGGCAGATCCTCCGGAGCCGTGTCCAGGGCTCGCCGTACGGCGGACGCGGCGTGACGCCGGACGGCGCTCGCGGGGTCGGTGCCCGGGTCGCCGCCTGCGCGGCGGAGCGGGGAGCGGGGGCCACGGCGGGTGTCGTCGACCACCCGCCGGTACAGGGCGCGCACGGGTTCGGGTACGGGTGAGACGTCCGGGCCCAGCAGCGCGGAGACCCGGGCGGCCCAGTCCAGATAGGCGTCCAGGTCTCCCGTGGCGAGCAGGTCGAGGCCGAGGTCGCCGCGGGCGAGGGCGCGGCCGCGCTGCCGCTCCGAGAGGGGACCGAGGCCGTGGAACTGGGCGCGCAGCAGGTAGGAGACGAGGTCGCGCCGGTGGGGTTCGAGGGTGTCGAAGGACTCGTCGGCGGTGGCGGCGAGGAGGTCGAGAAGGCCTTGGGCGGTCGCCTTGTTCGCCGCCGTCTTCCCGGTGTGGCCGGTCTGCCGGACGGTCCAGCGGCTGGTGCGGCCCGCGGTGTCGCGCAGGACGGCGGTCGTGATGTAGGTCCGCAGATGGTCGGGGCCTTCGGCCCGGTCCTCGAACTCGTACGTCATCCCGTAGGCCGCCGCGAACACGCCGAAGAGGGTGACCGGGTCGTGCTCGTGGTCGAGGCCGGTCAGCCATTCGTCCAGGACGGCGGGCCGGCGCCGCAGCAGCTCGGGGCCGCGGACCCGCCAGGCGGAGGCGACGACGGCCTGGGTCGCGTCGGAGACGGCCCTGACCTTCTCCTCCCGCTCGCCGTGTCCGGTCAGGAGCCCGTCCCACAGGGCGAGCAGTCCGCCGAGTCGGGCGGTCTCCGGGTCGGACACGTTGTGCAGCCGGGTGTCGTCCTCGTCCAGGCGCAGGTCGTGGGCGAGAGCGGCGCGGGCTCTGGTGTGGGCGGCGAGATGGTCGATGACGAACGACCCGTGGTGGGCGAGGAGGTCGTTGGCGCGCTGGTGGGCGGCGGCGAGCGCGGCCGGGTTCTCGTAGGCCCAGGAGCTGTGGGTGAGCGACTGGGCGAGCAGTGCGTCCGCGCGGTGTCCCAGCTCGAACATGGTGTCCAGGTCGGCGACGGCGTCGCGGTGGCCCGCCCCGGGCGCGCGGTACGTCCGGGGTGGCGCGGCGGACGGCCCCGCGGGGGCCGGGCCACCCTTCGTCCGCGGCGGGTACTTGGCGAGGAGGGCGCGTGCCGCCTCCAGACGGGCCGCCTTCTTCGACCGGCCGACGCCGAGGGCGCCGCGTCCACCGTTCATCCGGGCGACGACCTGGAAGACGCGCTGGTGGTCGGGCCCTTCGGCGCCGTCGTCGTGGAAGGTGAGCCCGTCCTTGCCGTACGCCGCCATGGCCAGGTTTACGGGGTCGGGTCCGGCGTCGGCGGAGGGGCGGTCGAGGTCGGGCCAGACGGCGGCGACGAGCCGACGCGCGATGTCGTGGGCACCGGTCAGGCTGAGGACGCCGAGGATCTGCCGGGCGACGCCCTCGGCGACCGACGGGGCCGGGTTCTGCGCCTCCCCCGCCCCCATGCGCGGCACACCGCCGTCGACGGCCCAGGCCGCCAGGGCCAGTTCCGCCGCGCGCCGCCGCTTGGCGTGGGCGACCGCCTGATCACCGGACTTGGCCGGGTACGCCCAGTGCGCGTAGGCGTCGAGCACGATCACATGGAGGGTCGTGGCACCGATCCGGTCGAGCAGGCCGAGGACGTACGGGCTGACCTCCTCCACGAACCCGCTCTCGTAGAGGCGGCTGCGGTGCTGGGCGGCCAGCCCCAGCCAGGCGGTGGTCTCCGGACCGGCCTCCCACCCGTCGACGGCCCGTGCGACGGCGGCCCGGGTCTCGGCACCGATCGGGGTGACCAGTTCCTCGGGCAGCGCGGCGAGGGTGAGCGGGGCGACATCGTTGACGGCGAGACGGCGCTCGACCCGGGGTGCGGCGGGGGCGGCCGGGGCCGCCGGTCGCTGGGCGGCCCGCCCGGCCGGCCGGGCGGGCGCGGTCTCCCGACGGTGCGGGGCCCGCGCCCGCCGGCTGTCCGCACGCTCGGCACCACCCGCGCTCCGCGCCGACGGCGTCCGCTGTCTCGGCGGGCTCACCTTCGGCGGATCGAGGGCGTCCCGCAGGTCGGCGACCAGCCAGGACGGCAGTCCGGGCGGCTCGCTCCCGTCGAAGAACTCCCCCGCCGCGTCGACGGTCCGCTGCCAGCGGTCCGCGTCGAAGCGGTTGTCGTACTTCTGCGAGATCCTCCGCAGCGCCGCCCGCACCCGGGCGTACGGGATCTCCCGGCCGCCCAGCGTGTACGAGGTGCGTCGGCGCGCGGCCTCGATCGCCAGGGCGATGCGATGTACGGGTGTCGGTACCGCGGTCTCCCGCAGCGCGACGACGCCGACCCAGCGGTTCATGGCATTCCCCCTCGCCGAGGCGCACGGCAAGGCCCCCCTCGGCCTTCCGTCTCCCCCTGGTCAGGTTAGATCGCGGCATATGCGCGCGGTAGAGGTTTCGATGACTCTCTGTGTCAGGAGTGGCCACAGGGCGAGACGGACCGCGCCGCTCCGGCTGGCAGGATGGGGCGGCGGGTGGGCCGCGGGGGTCCAGTGCGTGAGTGGTGAGGGAGTGGACCGACGGTGACGACGGGTACGGCGGAGACGGCGGGGTCCGGCCTGGACCGGACGCGACTGCTCAAGGACCTGCAACGGCAGGCCCGCCTCCTGGAGGACGACCTGCGGCAACGCACGGACGCCGAACCGGAGTTCCGGGACGCGCTGCACGTCGAGTACGACAAGGCCGTCGGCGCCGAGCGTACGGCCGCGATGTACGAGACCTGGCGGGACGAGCGGGTCGTCCAGATCGCCGCCGCGTGGGTGCTGGCCTGTGTGTTCGTCCGGTTCAGCGAGGACAACGGCCTGATCCCCGACCCCTGGCTCTCCGGTCCCGGCGAACGCCTCACCGAGGCGCAGGACAACCACGACGCGTTCTTCCGGAACAACCCGTCCAAGAACGACCGCGACTGGCTGCTGGACTCGTTCGACGCGCTCGCCAAGTCCCACCCGACCGTCGCCGGTCTCTTCGACCGCGCGCACAACCCGCTGTACGAGGTGACGCCGTCCTACGAGGCCGCGACCGCCCTCCTCGGCTTCTGGCGCGAGCGCGGCGCCGACGGCGAGACCGTCCACGACTTCACCGACCCCGAACTGGACACGCGCTTCCTCGGCGACCTCTACCAGGACCTCTCCGAGCACGCCCGCAAGACGTACGCGCTACTCCAAACGCCGGTGTTCGTCGAGGAGTTCATCCTCGACCTGACGCTCGAACCGGCGGTGGAGGATTTCGGCCTCACTCCGGCGTGGAAGCACCGGCCGGTGGACTGGGACGGCGAGACGTCGGACGACGGTCCCGGCGGCGAGAACGTCATCCGCGGCCTGCGCTGCATCGACCCCGCCTGCGGCTCCGGTCACTTCCTCCTCGGCATGTTCGAACGGCTCCTGACCAAGTGGCGTGCCGCCGAGCCCGGTGCCGAACCGTGGCTGCTGGTCCGACGGGCCCTGGAGTCCGTCCACGGCGCGGACAAAAACCCGTTCGCGGTGGCCATCGCCCGCTTCCGGCTGCTGGTGGCTGCGCTGAAGGCGGGCGGGGTACGGGAGTTCGGCGCGGCACCTGGGCTGCCGATCCGGGTGGCGGTGGCGGATTCGTTGTTGCACGGGCGGAACGCGGAGACGGTCACTGAGACGCTGGACACGCTGTTCGCGGAGGACGAGGCGTTCTACTACCGCACGGAGGACATCGAGGAGTACGTGCGGGAGGTCGACCTCCTCGGCCGGGACACCTATCACGTGGTCGTCGGGAACCCCCCATACATCACGGTCAAGGACGCCAACGAGAACAAGAACTACAAGGCCGCGTACGACGCGTGTTATCGGCAGTACGCGTTGTCGGTGCCGTTCGCCCAGCGGATTTTCGAGCTGGCGGTACGGGCGGGGGGTGACCATCGGGACGGTGGGTTCACGGGGCAGATCACGTCCAACTCCTTCATGAAGAGGGAGTTCGGGAAGAAGTTGATCGAGGAGTTCTTCCCGAGGGTTGATCTGACTCATGTGATCGATACGTCGGGGGCTTATATTCCGGGGCATGGGACGCCGACCGTTATTTTGGCAGGGCGAAATCAAGTGGGGCGACAGGGGGAACCGGTGCGAGCCGTACTTAGCGTGCGCGGCGAACCTGGCCAGCCTGCCGATCCAAGTCAGGGACTGGTTTGGCAAGCGATTGTCCAGCAATATCAAACCCCTGACAGCGAATCAAATTGGGTCTCAGTGGAGGACGCTAACAGGCCACGCCTCAAGAGCCATCCGTGGGCTCTGAGCGGAGGCGGCGCTGCCCCACTGCAAGCTAAAATCGAGATTGGAACAAGTCCACTCATTGAGTCCGCATTCGATATCGGCTCTGGAGCTGTAACCCGCGAGGACAGCGCATATCGAGTAGCCGCAGGAACACTGCGCCGTCATGGCATCGCCATGCAATTCCAACGAATTCTCCTCGAAGCTGAAAATATTCGCGACTACGACTACGATGAGCCAGTGGTTGGCCTTTGGCCGTACGATCAGGAAACCCTTGAAGCCACAAGTACGCAAGAAATTAACCGCTTCTTGTGGCCAGCGCGAGTAATCCTTCGCGATCGTATTGCTTACGGCGAAAGCCAGCTGGAACGCGGACTCCGATGGTTCGAGTACTCGATGTTCTTCCCTAAGAAATATTCATCACCCCTGTCTATCACATTGGCCTTCTTTGGAACGCACAATCACTTCACTTTGGACCGTGGAGGAAACGTATTCAATCGATCCGCTCCGGTCATTAAACTTGCGGCAGATGCGACCGAAGATCAGCACTTGTCCCTGCTGAGCGTACTCAATTCCTCGACCGCCTGCTTCTGGCTCAAGCAGGTTAGCCACGACAAAGGAAGCCAGTCAGGGACAGGCGGCTTCATGCATGATGAGTGGGAAAGATTCTACGAGTTCTCGGTTACTAAGGTGAAGAAATTCCCCATCTCCCGGAATCCGAGCCCTGCACTTGCGCGGAAAATCGACACCTACGTCAGGAGCTATAGAGAAAATAACCCGGACCATCTTCTCTCCAATGCTGCGCCTACACGCGATTCTCTCGATGACGCCCGCCAAGCCCAAGAGCACGACCGCGCCCACATGATCGCCTTGCAAGAAGAGCTGGACTGGACCGTCTACGGTTCCTACGGCCTACTCACCCCCGACGAAGTCGCGCGCACCACCACCGCCGATGTCCCCGAAGTCGCCCTCGGACAGCGCGCGTTCGAGATCGTCCTCGCGAGGAAGGTCGCTGCCGGGGAGGCCGAGACGGTGTGGTTCGAGCGCCACGGCTCCACCCCCACCACCGAGATCCCCGCCCACTGGCCCGACGCCTACCGAGCCGTCGTCCAGGCCCGTATCAATCTCATCGAGGCCAACAAGGACATCCGACTCATCGAGCGCCCCGAGTACAAGCGCCGTTGGTCGCAGGAGTCCTGGGAGAAGCGGGAGGCCGCTGCCATCCGGGGTTGGCTGCTCGACGCCGCCGAGCGGGAAGCCCTGTGGTTCGAGGAGCGGGACGGGTTCACCGTCCCGCGCCCCCTCACCGTCAACCAACTCGCCGACGCCCTCCGGAACGACCAAGACGTCCAGTCCGTCGCCGAGTTGTACGCCGCCGACCACCTCGGTAAGCGTGACGCCTCCCTCGCCACCGTGCTGGCCGCCGTCATCGAGGCCGAACACGTGCCGTATCTCGCCGCTCTCCGCTACAAGGACTCCGGTCTACGCAAGCGGGACCAGTGGGAGCAGGTGTGGGAGCAGCAGCGGGAAGAGGACCGTACCGGGCAGCGGCTCGACATCAAGGTGCCGCCGAAGTACACCGGCGCGGACTTCACCAAGCAGTCGTACTGGTCGAACCGCGGCAAGCTCGACGTGCCCAAGGAGCGGTTCATCTCCTACCCCGGGGCCTCCCTGGAGTCGGACGGCTCGCTCCTGCTCGGCTGGGCCGGCTGGAACCACCGCGACCAGGCCGACGCGCTCGTCGGACTGATCCGCAGCCGTGTCGAGAGCGGCGGCTGGACGAAGGACGACCCCCGGCTCGTCCCGCTGCTCGCGGGTCTGCGCGAGGTGCTGCCCTGGGTGCACCAGTGGTACGGCGAGTACGACGAGGAGTGGGAAGGCAACCCCGCCGAGGAGTTCCAGGCGGCTCTTGAGTCGGGTCGCGCGGACGCCGGTGTGTCCGACGGCGATCTGACGAAGTGGCGCCCGGAGAAGAAGTCGGGTGGCAGGAAGAAGCAGAGCAGCGAGTAGCCGACGCGGCGGGACATGAGTGAGGGGCGGCCTGAGTCCGGCCGCCCCTCACCCTCACTTCATCAACCGCGCGCGGCCATCCGCACGAACGCGGCCCACCCGTCGACACCGACCGCGAGGAACGCCTCGCCCGGCCTCTTGGAGTCACGGACCAGTACGGCCGTACCGGCGTCCGCGATCTCGACGCACTGGCCGCCGTCTCCCGCGCTGTAGCTGCTCTTCACCCAGGTCAGCTCCGCTGCCTGGTCGGCGATGACCTTCACAACTCTCCCAAGAGCTTCTCGATCCAGGCCAGCGATTCCCTGGGGGTCTTGGCCTGCGCCCGCAGAACTCCGTAGGTGGACTCGAACCCCTGAACCTTCGCTGGCTCCATGCACAGGGCACTGTGGCTCTGCACCTCCGTGTAGGCCATCCTGCGCCCTGCACCCGTAAGGATCAACGTGAACGGTCCGGCAACCCCGGCATGCTCATCGCGGTCTGTCGGCATGACCTGGATCTCAATGTGGCGTTCGTGCCCCAACAGCAATAGGTGCTCCAACTGCGCGCGCCGCACCTCCTGTCCGCCCAAAGGGCGCAGCAACACGTGTTCTTCGATAACGAAGCTCAGCAACGGCTTGGGGCGCCGGCAAAGAAGCCTCTGACGGTCCAGGCGTGCCAGCACCCTCTGCTCGACAGTCTCCACATCCAGTAGGGGCCGCCACATCTCGAAGACAGCACGCATGTAGTCCTCACACTGCAGTAGCCCATTGACCAAGTGCGCGTCATAGGCGTGCAGTTCAGCTGCTTCGGTCTCATAACTCACGAACTTTCGGAAGAATCCCGGATACTGAGCCTTGGCGACTTCTTCCTTCATCGCGCCCAGCACACCCCGCGCCCCCACCGCGCGGTCTGCCGCATCGATCAGGTCCGGCTTCGGGATACGGCGCCCCTGTTCCACCGCCGCAATCTGGGCCTCGCCGTAGCCCACACGCTCCCCTAACTGAGCCTGAGTGAGCCCGGCAGACTCCCTTAGGAGCTTCATCTGCCGCCCGAAGCACCGCAAGAACTCGCCATCCGAGTCCGGCTCCGCGCCCGCATCCATCCCCGTCCACCTTCCGGTCCCGGTGACTTCACTGTCGTGATCGCAGGCTAGAAGGAGCCCAGCTCAACGGGGTTTCGAACAAACCAAGTTGATTCGTGTGAGTGAAGGACCCCGCGAAAGCTTTCTTCACGCAACGCGTCCGATCAACCACTCAGCGTGCGGTACGGTCGGCAGAAATACGGCCCCCGCAACGGCTGGCACCGTCCGCGAGGGCCTGAACCACTAGTGGATGAGACCCACCGTGATGTATCGGCACCATATCGCGCCCCCGCGCGCCTTCACCCAGTTCTCCCACGACCTCATCCGGCATCCCCGACTCTCGTCCGACGCCGTTCGACTCCTGACCTGGCAGCTCTCCCTCCCGGAGGGAGCACGTGAACCTCTCTCCCGCACCGCCGAACGCGCCCGGATCGGCGCCACCGCCTTCACCCGCGCCAAGCGCCAACTGAGGGACGAGGGGTTCGTGCACGAGCGTCGGCTGCAAGGGCCCGGCGGTCACTGGATCACCCAACAGCTCGTCTCCAACGTCCCGTTGAGCGCCGCGGAGGCGGCCAAGCTGCTCGCCCGGATGCCCCTGCACGCATCGTCGCAGGTCGCACCGAGTGCCCCGATTCCGACGGTCGGCGAGCCGGGTGCCCCGCTCCCCGACCGCTATCCCAATGGCGAGACTTGCGGGGACACCTCCAACCGACCCCCCAAACCCCGAGCAGCCGGCTGACGTACCGCCTCCGGCTCCGCCTGCGTCCCCTCACCTCGACGCGGCGAGTGCCCTCGTCTCCGCGTTCCCACGCCTCTCCCCCGACCTGCGGCACATCCCCGCCGCCATGCACCCCGAGCTGACGGAACTCACCGCCCGCTGGCTGGAGGCCGGGCACCCGCCCACCGCCGTCCGCACGCACATCCTGCGTGGCCTCCCTGCCGACGGCAGCCCCGTGCACCGGCCGGGCGGCCTGCTGCGCTACCTCCTGCGTGAGGTCCCGCCGCCGCCCGAGCCCGCCACCACGACGCACGTCGCCCCCGTCGGCCGCATTCCCGAACCCCGTCTCTCGCCGCGCCTCACCGGCGCCCGTGAGTGCCACGGCGATCACGTCCAGCCCATGCTGTTCAGGCCGGTCGGCGAGGAGGTCCTGTGCCCGGGATGCACGGGCGGCCGAGGCGTCACCGGTGCAGGGCCAGACGTTGGGCGGTACTCAATGCCTCCCGCGCATAGTTGTTGACCATCTCGGCACGCGCCTTCGGCAGCAGCACATTGCCGACGAGCGTGAGGAACAACGAGCCGACCACGAGCGTCAGGACGGGAACCGCGAGCGCGCACATTCTCAACGCCCTCACCCATGACACCGGCTCGCCGCGCTGCCGCGCGGATTGGCCTTCCCGGGTATGAAGCATGGCCGTCCAGGCGTAGGTGAGCGCTCCTCCCGCCGCGACCACCACCGCCAGAATCGGCAGCAGGGCGGCCTGCGAGGCGAGGACGAGCGAGACCATCGCCGCGACCACCAGCAGGATCAGACTGGTCGCCAGGACGGCGTAGGGCGGTTGCGACTCCACCCGTGCGTGACGGCGCCGTTCGGTCCGGTCCGGCCGGGGTTCACGCCACCCGTCGTCCTTGAAGGGGGCATACGGCCGGGGCTCGTGCCCCTTCGACCCCTTGTCGGCCCGCTCGACCTTGTAGTCGCCCGCCGCCGTGGCCGGGTAGGGAGCGAAGCCCGGGGAGCCGTAGGACATCGGGGCGGGTGACGGCCCGTTCTGCTGCGGCCAGCGGACGCCCGGGGCAAGGGAAGGTTCCTTGTACATCGGGGGCAGCGAGGCAGGCGGATGCGCCGGTGGATGTGCCTGCGCCCTGAGACGGGCGAGGTCCCGTTCGTGGATCTCCTTCCGCAACGTGCCGACGTGCTCGATCTCCTCCGGGGTGTAGCCCTGGTCCAACGCGGCGGCACCCCAGTCCGTCCGAAGGTGCTCGGACACCCCGGGCGTGCCGTCGGCGAGGTCCGGCGCCGGAGCCTCCTCGGCGCCCTCCTCGTCCTCGAAGTCCTCCCCGTCCTCGTCGTCCACGTCCACTACGAACCACTCGCTGTCGTCCGGCTCCGGGAAGAGGAACGCCTCGTCGTCCTCCGGTTCGTCCGACGGGTCCTGCGCCTCCCCGCCCGACACCGCGAAGTCCGCCGAGGAGCCGTCCAGAACCTCCAGGAAGGCCAGTACCTCCGCCAGCGTCCCGGGGTCCAGCGCGCCGTCCTCCGGAACGGCGCCTCCCGGCCGGGCCAGCTGGATCAGGATCGAGATCCACCGCTTGCGCTGGCCGGTCCGGTCCGGGGACGTCTCCTCAAGACGGCTCAGGACGCCCAGCGCGCGCAATGCGGACACTCGCCGCCCAGTCTCCTCAGCCGGGACGAGCACATCGTTCATCGCTGTCCTCCTTCGTCGGACTCGTCGTTGCCGTTGCCGTTGCCGTCGCTCTTGCCGATCTTGCCGATCTTGCGGGTGAACCGTGTCCAGCGCTGCTGCGCCGCCTTCTCACCGATGCCGAGGGCCTGGGCGATCTCCGCCCAGGGGTACCCGAGCCTGATCATCTCCGCGATGACGTGGATACCGGGATCGGCCCCCGCCAGGGCCCGCTCGATCTGGTCCGCGGTGACCGCGTGGAGGACCGGGTCGGTGGCGGGCGTCCGGCCGAAGGTCGAGAGCCGGGACGGGTCGGTGAGACCCGGCTTGTTCCGTTGATGGTCCCTGGCCCACTTGCGGAAGGTGTTGGGGAGTTCGCGGACGAGGGCGCCGACGAGGAACGTCTGCAGACTCGCGCCGCCGTTCGGCTTCCAGCCCCCGTCGACCAGGGCGTACCTCTTGAACCGGGGCACGCACACGGCGAGCAACTCGGCGACCACCTCCTCCCGTTCCCCGGCGTCCTCCTGGAGGAGGGCGATCATCCCCTCGTCGGTGACGGGCCGGCCGATCCTCGCGCACTCCGCGAAGACGCTGCCGTTCCTGATCCCGGCCAGCATGATGCGCCGGGCGGCCCCGGCCAGGTTGTCCATGACGATGTCGTAGGCCGGGCCACGGAACTCGTACTGCCGCAGCAACTCGAACAGTCCGCGGTCCTGTTCGGCGGTCCGCTTCTTCCTGGGCGCTCCGAGGTCACGCATCAGCCGTCGCCATCCGTCACCCGACAGCGGCGGTGACGGTTTCTCCGGGACGTCGGGCACCGCGGCCTGCGCGGACTCCGTCGTGCTCCCGGGTGGTTCAGGCACGTCACTGACCGTGTTGTCCCCCACCACATCCCCTCCCGCCCTGTTCGTCTCGCTGAACCCAGCGATGTCACCGGAGGTATAGGTGGGGAGCAACGGGCGGACCCACGCGCCGTTCCATGATTCTTTTCCGGGCGGCCGAGACGGCATGCCACCCGTGCGCCTTCCCGTGCGCCCGCCTCACGTCTTCCTGGGGAACCGCTCGGGAACCGCGTGGTTTTTCCGGCCGACCCGACCTATCTCCTGATGTCGAGAACGCTCAGCGACCGCACAGCCCACAGGAGTTCACCACCATGACCACCCCCACGCCCGGAACCCCGGCACCGTCGCCGTCGACGTCCCCCGCCTCCACCGGCCAACCGGGCGTCACCCAGCCCGCCGTCGTCCAACCGCCCGGCATCAGCGGCTATCTGCCCCCGGACGTCCTGCTGCCAATCGTCCTCGCCGTCCTCGTCGTCTACGCGGCGAGCCGCCCCGGCGCCGCACACGCCCTACGCGCGCTGATCGAGTTGCTGAAGGGCTCCGGAGGTCCTCCGGCCCCCTGAACCCGAGCACGGCCGTCGCCCGCCCGGCGGCCCCGTCCCCACCAACTCCCCGTATGCGTAAGGTGACCGCATGACTACCAACGTCTACATCGACGGCTTCAACCTCTACTACGGCAAGCTCAAGAAGAACCCCGACCTCAGGTGGCTCGACCCGGTCTCGATGTGCCAGAAACTGATCCCGACCGGTCAACACATCCAGCGGGTGCGGTACTTCACCGCGAGAATCAAGCCACGACCCGGTGACCCCGGCGGACCTCAACGCCAGGACGCCTATCTGCGCGCCCTGGGCAGCCTGCCCGAAGTCTCCCTCCATTACGGCAGGTTCCTTCAGACCACCGTCCGCATGCGGTCGGCCAATCCGCCGCCGAACACGGTCGAGGTGATCAAGACCGAGGAGAAGGGCACCGACGTCAACATCGCCACGGAGATCCTCATGGACGCGTCCCGCAAGGACTGCGACCTGATCGTGCTCGTCAGCAACGACAGCGATCTGTGTGGGCCGCTACGCAGGGTCAAGGAGGAGCTGGGCGTCGACATCGGCATCCTCAACCCCTTCGACCGGCCCAGCCGCTGGCTGCGGCAGCTCAAGCCGTCGTTCATCAAGCCCATCCGGGACGGCGTGGTGCGGGCCTCGCAGCTGCCCGACACGGTCCCGCTGGGCAACGGCGCGCAGGTCCACCGGCCCAAGGAATGGGTGTAGGCAGACGGCCCCAGGTGCCTCCCGCCGGTGCGGGAGGCACCTGAACGGCAAGGACGCGGAAACAACAGAGGCACGGAAAGAGCAGAGGCCCGCCTGATTCTTGGCGGGCCTCGCGCCTGCTCGCCGCAACGAGCAGGGGGATGAGAACCACCGTAACGCATTCATGGACGCGTCACCAAGAGATCAGTTCCCGCCACGTACCGTGGCCGCCGTAAGAGGACCCCGACAACCCCTACAGATACCGGCGCCACCCCTACAGATGCGCTCCGTAGCACCGTCCCCTCTGGCCACCGCCCGCCCCGGGGCGCGATCTTCGGACTATGACCACACCGAGTGATCGAACGCTCGCGCCGTGCAACCTTCCCGGCCTCGCCCTCCGCTTCTCCCCCGCACCCCGGGGCGCCCGCCTCGCCCGGCACCTCGCCTCCCACCAGATGAACGCCTGGGGCTGGCCGTACGGCAGCGCCGCGCACGACGCCGTGGAACTGATCGTCGCCGAGCTGGCGGCCAACGCCGTCACCCACGGCCGCGTCCCCGGCCGGGACGCCGAACTGCGGCTCAGCGCGAGTGCCCGGGACGGCTGGGTGCGGGTGGAGGTGAGTGACGCGCGAGGCGAGCGGCTGCCCGTCCCGGGCTCTCAGGACCGGTCCCTCGCGGTGGGCGGGCGCGGCCTCGCGCTGGTGGCGGCACTGGCCGAGCAGTGGGGCGTCGCCTCTCGGCCCGGCGCCCCGGGCAAGACCGTATGGGCGCTGGTGGCCGCCGAGCCGCTGCACACCCCGCCGCACGCCTTGCCGCCCGGACCGGCGCACTCCCCGCCCCCTTCCGGCACCGCCGTGACCTGATCCGGCACCGTCGTGACCTGATCCCGCCCCTCACGTCACGGGAACATCTCCCGTCCCGCCGCCCTTTCCCACCCCAGGGGTGCGACCTGGCAGGATGAATGGGCAATTGTGAGGCAAGCCACGGGGAGCGGGGAGCGGCTGATGGCCAGAGGCGGCGACACCGTCGTACTGAAGGACGTCCTCGACATCAAGGAGGACGTGCTCGCCGGGGACTTCAAGGTCGAGCTGTCCCAGGGCTTCAGCGGCAAGGCGGCCGGACGGGTCGGGGAGTACGTCGTCACGCCCCAGCTCCAGGAGCAGTTCGGCAAGGCGCTGCGGCTCGTGCGGGGCGCGGTGCGCAAGAAGACCTCGTACGCCGCCTACCTCCACGGTTCCTTCGGCGCCGGTAAGAGCCACTTCCTGACCGTGCTGCACGCCGTCCTCAACGGGGAGCCCGAGGCGCGGGCCAAACCCCGGCTGCGGGAGGTCATCGCCGAGCACGACGAATGGCTGCGCGGGAAGCGGTTCCTGATGGTGCCGTACCACCTGGTGGGCGCCGCCAACCTGGACGAGGCACTGCTGGGCGGCTATGTGCGGGCCGTGCGCGCCCAGCACCCCGAGGCGCCCACCCCGGTCGTCTTCCGCTCCGACGCGATGCTCGCCGACGCCCGCCGGATGCGGGACCAGCTCGGGGACGACGCCTTCGTCCGGCTGCTGCCCGCCGAGACCACGGCCCCCGCGACCGCCGGCGACGGCACGGACGACGATGACGACGACGGCGAGCTGAAGGTGATCGGCTCCGGCGGCTCGTGGACCTCCGCCGAACTGGACGACGCCTTCGACGCACCCGCCGGGGACAGCCGGCGCGAGCGGCTGGCGACCGCGCTGCTCACCGGGCCGATGCGGGCCTACGCGCAGAGCGCGAGCGGCGACGCCGCCAAGTACGTACCGCTGGAGAACGGGCTGGCCGCGATCAGCAGGCACGCCCAGGCGCTCGACTACGACGGTGTGGTGCTGTTCCTCGACGAACTCGTGCTGTGGCTCCAGGCGCACATGAGCGAACGCACCTTCGTCAACAGCGAGATCCAGAAACTGGTGAAGCTGATCGAGTCCGGCGACGCCGACCGGCCCGTGCCGATCGTGTCGTTCATCTCCCGCCAGCGCGACCTGTCCCAGCTCGTCGGCTCCGACGTGCTCGGCGCGGACGTCAAGGCGATGGAGCAGGCGCTCGAATACCTCAACGAGCGGTTCGACACCGTCGACCTGGAGGACCGCAACCTCCCGGAGATCATCAAGGAGCGGGTGCTGAAGCCGCTGCCCGGCCAGGAAGCGGTGCTGGAGACCGCGTTCGCCGGGATCGACCGGTCCAACCAGCAGGTCAAGGACATCCTGCTGGACGGCGGCGGCGCCACCCACGCCGACTGGTCCGACTTCCGCGCCGTGTACCCGCTGTCCCCGGCCCTGCTCAACGTGCTCGTCGCACTCTCCGGGGCCCTCCAGCGCGAACGGACCGGCCTCAAACTCGTCCAGCAGCTCCTGGAGCGCAACGCCGACGCCGCCGTCGGACAGCTCATCCCGCTCGGCGACCTGTGGGATGTCCTCGTCGGTACCACCGGCACCAGCACAGGCGCCGCCTTCACCGACAAGCTCAAGCGCGAGGCCGAGGCCGCCGTGCGGTTCCACGGCAAGGCGCGCGCCCATCTGCTGGAGAAGTACGGCTCCGACACCCACCAGGACTTCCGGGCCGACGACCGGTTCGTCAAGACACTGCTGCTGAGCGCGCTCGCGCCCGACGTGCCCGCGCTGCGGCGGCTGACCGGGGCCCGGCTCGCCGCCCTCAACCACGGCTCGGTGCGCTCCCGCACCGTGCCCGCCGGCGACGTGGTCGTCCGGCGGATGCGGGACCTCCAGGCCGCGTTCCCCTCCGAGGTGCGCTCGGACGGCGAGGCCGACCCGGTGTTCTCGCTGCACCTGTCCGAACTCGACATCGAGCCGCTCCTCGACGCCGTCGTCGAGGAGGACAAGGCCGGCGTGCGGCGGGTATGGCTGCGCGACCGGCTGTGGGAGGCGATCGGGGTCCGTGACGGGCAGTTCGTCGCCGAGAAGGAGATCGTCTGGCGGGGCACCCGGCGGGTGGCCGAGTTCGTCTTCGGCAAGGTCCGCGACACCTCCGACCTGCCGAACGAACAGTTCACCGCGGCGACCGAGGGCAACGTGCGGTTCGTCGTGGACTACCCCTTCGACACCGCCGACCACTTCCCCATCGACTCCTTCCACCGCGTCGAGGGCCTGCGCAAGGAAGGGATGAGCGCCCCGACCCTGGTGTGGCTCACCGACTTCTTCTCCGACCAGCGCAAGGCCCAGCTCGGGCGGCTGATGCGGATCAACTTCCTGCTGGAGCGCGACCGGCTCGCCGACTACACCGGCACCTTCCAGCCCGACGACCGGGCCAAGGTCAAGCGCCAGCTGGAGGTCGCCCGGGACACCCTCACCGACCAGCTCACCGGAGCACTGGCCGAGGTGTACGGGCTCGCCCGCCCCGCCGACTCCAACCCCGGCCCCACGGTGCCCGACGGACGTCATGTCCTCTCGCTCCAGCCGGAGTTCGCGCAGCCCCGCGAGGAGGGCGGCAAGGGGTTCGAGGCGAACGCGCAGCACCTCGCCGACGGCATGTTCTCCGCCCTGTACCCCAAGCACCCCGACTTCGGACCGGACCGCAACGGCCAGCGCAAGGCCGTCACCTCGGCGGAGCTGCGCACCGCGCTGGAGTGGATCACCAAGGCGATGGACGAGGGCGGACGGGCCCAGAACGTCGACAGCCACCACCTCAGGACCGTCAAGCGGATCGTGGAGCCCCTGGAACTGGGCACCGTGCACGACGGCCCGCTGGTCATGCGGCAGGACTGGCGCGTGCGGATCAACCAGGCCGCCGCCCAGCACAACCAGCGCGGCGACCTCGGCGTCGAGGACATCCGCACCTGGATCACCAGGGATCTGGGCATCGGCGGCCTCGACAAGCTCACCGGCAACCTCCTCATCGCCGCGTACGCCCTGCTCGACGACCGTGCCTGGGCCTTCCAGGGCGGGCCGGAGCGGGAGGCGCCCGCGCTGCACGAGATCGGCCCCGGCTGGTCGCTGCGCGCGCAGCCGCTGCCCACCGAGGAGGAGTACGCGACCGCCCACGACCGGGCCGCCCGGCTCTTCGGCATCTCCGCCAAGCCGAAGATGTACGCCCGCAACGTCAACCGGCTCGCCGACGCCGTCCGCTCCCGGGCCGAGACCTGGGAGAAGGAGGTCGCCGGAGTACGGGCCTCGCTGGACCGGCACGCCCCGCTGCTCGGCCTCGACACCGACGAGGCGGTGCCGCGCACCGCAATGCTCCGTGAGGCCGCCGCCCTGCTCGCCCGGCTGACCCGGCACGGCGGCGACGCCACCGCCCTGGTGCGCGAGCTCGCCGGTGCCGCGTACACCTCCACCGAGCGGGACCTCAACACCGCCATGGGCAGCGCGGGCGAGGTGCTGCGGGCCCTGGACGCCACCGCCTGGCCGGCGCTGACGAACGTCCGCGGTCTCGTGGGGCGCGAGGACGGGGTCGGGGACCGGGCCCGCAGGCTCTTCGACGAGATCAGCGTCGCCGCGCGCGCCTCCGAGTTCGAGCGGTCGCTGATCCCGGTGCTCGACGACGCGGGCGAACGGGCCAACGCGATCATCAACGCCGCGCTGCAGGTGGAGAACGTGTTCCCGGCGCGGCGGGAGCCCGCCCCCGGCGCCCAGGACGTCCGGATCACCGAGCCCGAGGTGGCCACCCGCCACCCGCTGCCCGGCACCGACGACAGCGGCGGCGGTCCAGGCGACGGGACCGGGCGAGCGGAAGCCGCGCCCACGGGCGGGACCTCCGCGTCGGCCCCCCGGGTCATCAGCGCCGTCGGCCCCACCCCGCTGGAGGAACGGCTCGCCGGCGAGCTGGCGGGCGTCGAGGACGACATCCGCGCCTATCTGGCCACCCACCCGGATGCCACCGTGGAGGTGAGCTGGAAGCCCGTCGCACCCGGCGCGTCCGAGCGGTCCGGCGAACCGGGCGAGGCCACACCGTGACGACCCCCCGGCCCGCGGCGGGCCGTCGCGCCATCGAAGTACTGCTGGAGACGGAACTCCCGCGCGCCGAAGGGCTCCGTCTCGTCCTGGTCGACGCCCTGTGGGCCGGAGGGGACGACGAACGCGAGTTCACCCTCCAGATCGACGGCACCGCCCGCCGGGTCCGCATCACGGACCAGAACTCGCCCCTCGGCATCACCGAGGCCTGGCAACGGCACCGCACCGTCGTCGACCCGGACGGCGACAGCGTCCTCGTCGTCACCGGCAAGGTACCCGCCGACCAGATCGGCTGGGACCTGCGCGCCCACGCCGTCCGCCGCCGTCCGCTGCCCGTCGAACGGGCCGACATCGTGCGGCAGTTGTTCGGGAGCGGCGACCTGGACGCCCGCATGGTGCGCGAGACCTGGCTGCTCGACGCGCTGCTGGAGGCGGAACCCCCCGGCGGCTGGCCCCGGGCGGGCTCGGTCCTCACCCGTGACCGGGCGGTGCGGGCCCTGCTCGCCGCCCGGCTCGGCCTCGGCGACGCCCGGGACGACTCCCCGGACCTGGACGCCGACACCCTCTTCGACTGGAGCCGCACCCCCGTCGGCCCCAGACGCTTCGCCGAGTTGCCCGAACCCGAACGGGACGGACTGACCGCCTGGCTGGAACAGGTGAGCGGCCCCGCGGCGCCCACCCTGCTCGCGCTCGCCGCCGAGGGGCGCGGAGCGGACGCCCTCCCCCTCGGTGCCCTGGCCTCCGCCGCCCTGACCAGCCCTTCGGCGGCCGACGCCGGGTTCGCCCTCGGCACGCTCTTCGGCAACGCCCTCAGCTCGTTCGACGCGCTCACCCCGTACGCCGCCGCGGCCACCGGCGTCCTGACCCGCTGGATCGCCCAGGCCGAGGCAGGAGGCAGCACCGGGGCCGACGCCCGTGTTCGCGTCGACGCCGTCCTGGACAGCGCCGACCGGCTCGCGGGAACCGCGCGGCTCACTGGCCTGCTCGCCGGTGACCGGCTGCTGCCGTCCGGGTACCGGTCCCGGCTGCGGGTCCTCGCCGCAACGCTCGACGGCCGCCCCGAGCCCGCCCGGACGGCCCTGCGCGACCTCGCCGACCATCAGCTCGCCGCCCTCAACGCGGACTCCACCGAACGGGCCCGTATCGCCGTCCGGCTGGTGCGCTGGCTCGACGCCCCGCCGCCCGTCCTGCAGTCCGTCGGACAGAGTGTGCGCCATCACCTGGGGTCCACCGGCTGGGTCGACCTGGCCGTCGGGATACTCGCCGAGGGCGACGCCTCCCGCGACAGCGAGGTCGGCGAGGCGTACCACCGGCTGATCGGCCGGGTCCGCGACCGGCGGCGACAACTCGACGAGCGGTTCGCGCAGACCCTGGCCACCTGGACGGAGACCGCCACCCAGCAGGCACCGCAGGGGGCACTGCTGATCGAGGACGTGCTGGCGGAAGCCGCAGCCCCGCTCGCCCGTGACGGCGGACGACCGCTCGTCCTGGTGGTCGACGGCATGAGCGCCGACGTCGCCGTCGAGCTGGCCGCCGGGCTCGACCGGCGGGCCTGGACCGAGATCGTCCCCGCCCCGCAGGCGGGCCTTCGCCCCGGCCGCCCGGCCGCCGTGGCCATGCTGCCCACCATCACCCGGATCAGCCGCGCCTCCCTGCTGAGCGGTGCACCGGCCGAGGGCGGACAGGACGCGGAGCGGGCCGGCTTCACCGCCTTCTGGAAACGCCGCCGCCGGGACGCCGTCCTGTTCCACAAGGGCGGCTACGAAGGAACCGCCGGGCACCGGCTGGCACCCGAGCTGCTCGAAGCACTCGCCGACGACAAGAAGATCGTCGGCGTCGTACTCAACACCGTCGACGACGCGCTGGGAGACGGACGCGAGAACGGGCGTGCCCGCTGGCGTGTCCGGGACATCGCCAAACTCTCCGATCTCCTCGGCGCCGCGCTCGGCGCGGGCCGGCCCGTTCTGCTCGTCTCCGACCACGGCCACGTCCTGGACCGCGGTCCCCGCGGGGCCGGACCCACCGCGGTCGAGGGCGTGCAGGGAGCCCGCTGGCGCACCGGCCCGGCCCAGGCGGGCGAGGTGGAACTGGAGGGGCGCCGCGTGCGGGCCACCGGCGGCCGGATCACCGCCGCCTGGCGGGACGACCTGCGCTACACCGCCCGACAGGCCGGATACCACGGAGGTGCCTCGCTCGCCGAGGTCACCGTGCCCGTCCTGGCCTTCATGCCCGCGGGCGGCGAGATCCCCACCGGATGGACCGCACTGCCCGCGGAGGACGTGGCGCCCGAGTGGTGGCGCGGCGGCACCGAGACGGCCGAGCCCCAGGAACCCGCGCCAGCCCCACGCGGCAAGGGCACCAAGAAGCCCCAGCCCCAGTCCGAGAGCCTCTTCCCGCAGCCGGGGCAGCGCTCACTCGGCCGACGGACGGTGGAGAGCAAGCCGTTCGAGACCCAGCGGGAGTTCGTGCGCAACGCACCGGCCAACACGGCCGTCGCCGCCGCGCTCGACGCGCTGCTCGCGGCCGGCGGGAGACTCTCGCCCGCCGCCGTCGCCGCGGCCTCGCAGGCGGCCACCGGCAAGTCGGAGCGCAACCCCCAGCGGTTCGTCACCATGCTGGAACGCCTGCTCAACATCGACGGCTACCCGGTACTGCAGCTCGTGGAGTCCGGGCGCACCGTCCACCTCGACAGGGAGCTGCTGCGCCAGCAGTTCCCGGAAAGCGCCTCGTCATGAACGCCCCAGGAGGCCCGCAGGCTGCCGGCCTCAGTTCCGCGCGCGCCCGGGACGTCGTCGACGCCCTTCGGCGCGGCACCGTGCCGCAGCAAGGGCTCGGGCTGTTCGCCGTCGGCCTCGACCGGTTCGCGGACGCCCTGGACGACGACCTCGCCACCGTCGCCCGCGGCGGCTCCGCCTTCCACGCGCTGCGCGGCGAGTACGGGTCCGGCAAGACCTTCTTCGCCCGCTGGCTCGCCGAACGCGCCAAACGCCGTGGCATGGCCGTCAGCGAGGTGCAGATCTCCGAGACGGAGACCCCGCTGCACCGTCTGGAGACCGTCTACCGCCGGCTCACCGAACGGCTCACCACGGCCACCCACCCGCCCTCCGCGCTGCGTGCCGTGATCGACTCGTGGTTCTACGCGCTGGAAGAAGAGGTCCTCGACGCGGGAGAGGCGCGAGAGGACGACGAGGCCGGTCTCGGGCGGGCCGTGGACGCGCTCCTGGAACTACGGCTCGCGGAAGTGGCCCGCACGACGCCCGCCTTCTCCGCCGCGCTGCGCGGCTACCGCGAGGCCGTCGCAGCCGGTGACGGCGCCCGTGCCGAGGCGCTCATCGCGTGGCTGGGCGGGCAGCGGTCGGTGGCCGCCTCCGCCAAGAGGGCCGCCGGGGTCCGCGGAGACCTCGACCACTTCGCCGCCCTCGGTTTCCTCCAAGGGCTGCTGACCGTGCTGCGCGACTGCGGCCACCCCGGACTCCTGCTCGTCCTCGACGAGGTCGAGACCCTGCAACGGGTGCGGGGCGACGTCCGGGAGAAGTCCCTCAACGCCCTGCGCCAACTGCTCGACGAGATCGACGCCGGGCGCTTTCCGGGCCTGTTCCTCGTCATCACCGGGACTCCCGCCTTCTACGACGGGCAACAGGGCGTGCAGCGGCTGGCCCCGCTGGCCCAGCGGCTGGCGACCGACTTCACCACCGACCCGCGCTTCGACTCCCCCCGGGCCGTCCAGCTGCGCCTGCCCGGCTTCGACCTGGCCTCCCTGGGGCAGCTGGGCCGCAAGGTCCGCGAGGTGTACGAGGCCACAGCCCGCAACCCCGACCGGATCCGTGCCCAGGCCGACGACGCCTATCTGGACACGCTGGCCCGGGCCGTCACGGGCTCCCTCGGCGGCAAAGCCGGCATCGCTCCCCGGCTCTACCTGCGCAAGCTGGTGGCGGACGTGCTCGACCGGATCGACACCTTCGACGACTTCGACCCTCGCACCCACTACACGCTCACGGTCGACGCGTCGGAACTCGACGAGGTCGAACGCAACGCCGCCGCGACCGCCGGTGACGTGGAGCTGGAGCTGCCGTGAGCGCCGAAGCTCTGGACCTGCTGGACCCGATCCTCACCCACCACATCGTCAACTCGCTCGGCTGGCGCTCCCTGCGCCCGCTCCAGGAAGAGGCCATCGAGCCGCTGCTGGCCGGGCAGGACGCCGTACTGCTGGCCCCGACCGCCTCCGGCAAGACCGAGGCAGCGGTGTTCCCCTTGCTCACCCGCGCCCAGCGGCACGGCTGGAAGGGAACCGGCATCCTGTATGTCACCCCGCTGAAAGCTCTGCTGAACAACCTGCACCCGCGCCTGGAGAACTACGCCGGGTGGGTGGGACGCACGGCGGAGCTGTGGCACGGGGACATCGCCGGCACCCGGCGCCGCCGTATCCTCGCCCAGCGCCCGGATCTACTGCTCACCACCCCGGAGTCGCTGGAGGCGATGCTGGTCAGCACGCATGTCGACCACCGTGCCTTCTTCTCCGGGCTGCGGACCGTGGTGATCGACGAGGTGCACGCCTTCGCGGGCGACGACCGGGGCTGGCATCTGCTCGCCGTACTGGAACGGCTCCAGAAGGTCGCCGAGCGGCCCGTGCAGCGGGTGGGCCTGTCCGCCACGGTCGGCAATCCGCACGAACTGCTGGCGTGGCTCCAGGGGTCGGGGAAGGGGCGGCGTCCGGGGCAGGTCATCGCGCCGGGCGTCACACTCCCGGAGGCCGGACCCGTGGCGCGGGAGCCCGCCGCAGGCCCGCCGCCGGGCGACGTCGAACTGGACTACGTGGGCTCCGTCGCCAACGCGGCCACGGTGATCGCGGCACTGCACCGAGGTGAGAAACGCCTGGTGTTCTGCGAGAGCCGACGCACCGTCGAGGAGCTGGGCGAGCAGCTCCGGCTGCGCGGGGTGACCACGTTCCTCTCGCACGCCTCGCTCTCCGCCGACGAACGGCGCCGCGCCGAGGAGGCCTTCGCCGAGGCCCGCGACTGCGTGATCGTGTCGACCAGCACCCTCGAACTCGGCATCGACGTCGGTGACCTGGACCGGGTCGTCCAGCTCGACGCACCCGCCACGGTGGCCTCGTTCCTGCAACGCCTGGGCCGGACCGGCCGCCGCCCCGGCACGGTACGCAGCTGCCTCTTCCTCGCCCTCACCGACGCCGGGTTCCTGTCCGCCGCAGCGCTCCTGCTGGCCTGGTCGCGCGGCTGGGTGGAACCCGTGACCGCGCCACCGGAACCCCGGCATCTCGTCGCCCAGCAGGTGCTCGCGCTCTGCCTCCAGGAGCACCGGGTAGGCGAGAACCTGTGGCAGGATTGGTGGGGCGGTCTGGAGTTCTTCGGGCGGGGCGCCGAACCCGTGGTGCGCCACCTCGCGGACGAGGGCTACCTGGAGCGCGACGGTGGCACTCTGTTCATCGGCCCCGAGGCCGAACGTCGTTTCGGGCATCGGCACTTCATGAACCTCACCGCATCTTTCACCGCGCCACCGGAGTTCACCGTGCTCAGCGGGCGGACCGAGATCGGCAGGACCGATCCGGATCTGCTCACCGAGGAGGTCGAGGGACCGCGCAAACTGCTCCTCGCGGGCCGCAGCTGGCTGGTGACCTACATCGACTGGCGACGCAGGCGCTGTTTCGTGGAGCCCACGGAGGAAGGCGGGCGGGCCCGGTGGAACGGCTTCGGTCCGGACCGTGTCCGGTCGTACGCGCTGACCCGGGCCGCCCGTGAGGTCCTGCTCGGCGGCGACCCGCCGGTGCGGCTCACCCGTCGGGCTGCGGCCAGGCTGGCCGAGGCACGCGGGACCTTCGAGGACGTGGTGCACCCGGGCGGCACGGTCGTCACCCGGCGCGGTGACAGCGATGTGCGCTGGTGGACCTGGGCGGGGCACCGGGCGAACGCCACCCTGGCGGCTTCCCTGCCCACGGTCGCCCTGCCGCACCGGCTCCTGGACGACCGCTTCGTCCGGCTGCGGGACGACGTGGAGCCGCGGACCTGGCGGGCGGCGCTCGCGGACGCCGGGGACGGGCTGACCCTGCCGTCGGTGGATCCGGGCGCCGTCCGCGGTCTCAAGTTCGCCGAGGCGCTGCCACGACGGCTCGCGGAGGCCACTCTCGCCGCCCGGATGGCGGATCTGGAGGGTGCGCGGGCCGCGCTGGAGGAACCGACTCGGTTCCTGTTCCAGGACGGCCACTGACGCGCGAGGGCCCGGCACCCCCTTCGGGGTGCCGGGCCCTCGGTCAGTCACTGCTCGGCTCAGTGGGAGTGCCCGTGGCCGTGACCGGCCGCGGCCGGCTCCTCCTCTTCCTTCTTCTCGACGACCAGGGTCTCGGTCGTCAGAAGCAGGGAGGCGATGGACGCGGCGTTCTCCAGCGCGGAGCGGGTGACCTTGACCGGGTCGATGACGCCGGCCTTGACCAGGTCGCCGTACTCGCCGGTCGCGGCGTTGAAGCCCTGGCCCTTGTCGAGCTCGGCGACCTTGGAGGTGATGACGTAGCCCTCCAGGCCGGCGTTCTCGGCGATCCAGCGCAGCGGCTCGACGACGGCCTTGCGGACGACGGCGACACCGGTGGCCTCGTCGCCGGTCTTGCCCAGACCGCCGTCCAGCACCTTGGCGGCGTGGACGAGCGCGGAGCCACCACCGGAGACGATGCCCTCCTCGACCGCGGCGCGGGTCGCGGAGATGGCGTCCTCCAGACGGTGCTTCTTCTCCTTCAGCTCCACCTCGGTGGCGGCGCCGACCTTGATCACGCACACGCCCCCGGCCAGCTTCGCGAGGCGCTCCTGGAGCTTCTCGCGGTCCCAGTCGGAGTCCGTGTTCTCGATCTCGGCCTTGATCTGGGCGACGCGGCCCGTGACGTCGGCGGAGTCGCCGGCACCGTCGACGACCGTGGTGTCGTCCTTGGTGACGGTGACGCGGCGGGCGGTGCCCAGCACGTCCAGACCGGCCTGGTCGAGCTTGAGGCCGACCTCCTCGGAGATGACCGTGGCACCGGTGAGGATCGCCAGGTCCTGGAGCATCGCCTTGCGGCGGTCGCCGAAGCCGGGGGCCTTGACCGCGACCGCGTTGAAGGTGCCGCGGATCTTGTTGACGACCAGGGTCGACAGGGCCTCGCCGTCGACGTCCTCGGCGATGATCAGCAGGGGCTTGGAGGCACCGCCCTGGATGACCTTCTCGAGGAGCGGCAGCAGGTCCTGGATCGAGGAGATCTTGCCCTGGTTGATCAGGATGTAGGGGTCCTCCAGGACCGCCTCCATGCGCTCCTGGTCCGTCACGAAGTACGGCGACAGGTAGCCCTTGTCGAAGGCCATGCCCTCGGTGAAGTCCAGCTCCAGACCGAAGGTGTTGGACTCCTCGACGGTGATGACACCGTCCTTGCCGACCTTGTCCATCGCCTCGGCGATGAGCTCGCCGACCTGCGTGTCCTGCGCGGACAGCGCGGCGACGGCGGCGATGTCCGCCTTGTCGTCGATCGGGCGGGCGGTGGCCAGAAGGTCCTCGGACACGGCCGCCACGGCCGCGTCGATGCCCTTCTTCAGCAGCGCCGGGGACGCGCCCGCGGCGACGTTCTTCAGGCCCTCGCGCACCAGCGCCTGGGCGAGCACGGTGGCGGTGGTCGTACCGTCGCCCGCGATGTCGTTGGTCTTGGTCGCCACCTCCTTCACCAGCTGCGCGCCGAGGTTCTCGTACGGGTCGTCGATCTCGACCTCACGGGCGATCGTGACACCGTCGTTGGTGATGGTGGGGGCGCCGAACTTCTTGTCGATGACGACGTTGCGGCCCTTGGGGCCGATCGTCACCTTGACCGTGTCGGCCAGCTTGTTGACGCCGCGCTCGAGGGCGCGACGGGCGTCCTCGTCGAACTTCAGGATCTTCGCCATGACAGCGGGAGCCCTCTCGGAAAGCTATGGGGATCAGAAAAAGAGGCTGCGCCCCGAGCACCCGGCTTCCCATCGGTTGATCAATGGTGGCGGGGGCCAGGGGCGCAGCTCACAAAAAACTTCGAAGTCCTACTTCTCGATGACCGCGAGGACGTCGCGGGACGAGAGGACGAGGTACTCCTCGCCGTTGTACTTGACCTCGGTGCCGCCGTACTTGCTGTACAGCACGATGTCGCCGACCTTCACGTCGAGCGGCAGGCGCTCGCCGTTCTCGAAGCGACCCGGACCGACGGCGAGGATGACGCCCTCCTGGGGCTTCTCCTTCGCGGTGTCCGGGATGACCAGGCCGGAGGCCGTGGTCTGCTCGGCGTCGAGCGGCTGGACCACGATGCGGTCCTCAAGCGGCTTGATGGCAACCTTGGAGCTGGCGGTCGTCACGATCCGACCTCCCCCTTCGGAGATCTCACGGGGTTAACTGTCTGAGGTGGCGACCAGGTGGATCCGTCGTCGCGGGTGCCGGACCTGCCCGTCGCTGGTTGGCACTCTCCAGTGGGGAGTGCCAGACCCGAGACTATGACCGCGATTAGCACTCGGTCAAGCGGACTGCTAATTCGCCGCGCTGCGGAACCGTTCTCCCCCTCCCCGCTCCAGCCGCTCAGAGGTAGTCCTCCAGCCTCCCCACCCTGAGTCCGGCCCGCTCGATCTCCGTCAGCAGCAGCCGCGTCCGTTCCACCAGGGTGCGGCCCGACGTCTCGACGGACCCGACCGAGACGATGTCGCCGGGCCCGAGCCGCCGCTCCCCGTCCCGGTAGCTCAGTTCCCGCTCGCCCATCGCCGCGCGCCACAGGACGACGGCCGTGATGCCGCAGTCGCCGGCCGCGCGCAGCGTCGTCGGGTCGTAGGAGCCGTAGGGCGGCCGGAAGAGGCGGGGGCGGATGCCGAAGCGGGCGCGGAGCTTGTCCTGCTGGCCGCAGATCTCGGCACGCTGCCCGGCGTACGGCAGTCCGCGCAGGGCGGCGTGGTCGAGGGTGTGGTTCTGGACGGACGCGCCGACCGACCTGAGGCGCGCGAAGTGGCCGTACCCGGGGCCGACGACGCTGTCCGTGAGGAACATGCTGACGGGCAGCCGCTGCCGCCGGACCAGCTCGACGAACCGGGGGTCCTGTTCGGCGCCGTCGTCGTAGGTGAGGAAGACGACCCGGTCGGTGGTGGCGACCCGGGTCACCACGGGCACGGGTGCCGCCCGCTCGCCCTTCGCGCCGTACGACACGGCCCGCTTGCCCAGGCGTTCGATGGGGTCGACGGACTGGGCGCAGCCGGTGAGGAGCGCGGCGGCCAGGACACCGGCCGCCGCGGCTCGCGCCGCTCTCACAGGTAGTCCTCCAGCCGGGCCACCGCGTATCCCTCGGCCGTGACCTTGTCGAGGAAGCGCCGCACCATGTCGGGCATGGTGCCCTTCCAGTCCTCGCGGCCCCGGAAGTGGCTCAGCACGATGTCGCCCGGGTGGATCCGCCGGTCCCACTCCCGGTAGTCCCAGCGGTCGACGAAGACCTCCTCGTTCCAGATCGGCGCGTAGCGCACACCGCAGGACTTGGCGGCCGTCAGGGTGTCCTTGTTGTAGTTGCCGAAGGGCGGCCGGAACAGCAGGGGCCGGGTGCCGTAGCGCTTCTCGACGACGTCCTGCATGCCGCAGATCTCCTCCTTCTGCCGGGCGTAGGACAGGCCGGGCAGATAGGGGTGGTGCAGGGTGTGGTTGTTGAGGACGACACCGCGGTCCTGCATCCGCTTGAAGTACCCGTAGTCCTCCTTGACCAGGTAGTCGCTGAGGAACGCGGTGTACGGGATCTTCAGCTCGCCCATCATCCGCAGGAACTGCGGGTCCTTCTCGGCGCCGTCGTCGATCGTCAGGAAGACGATCTTCCGGTCGGTGGGGATCGTGGTGAAGACGGGCGGCAGCCCCAGTTCCTCGTGGCCGTCGACCTCGAAGCCCTTGCGGGTGGTGATGTGCGGCTTCTTCGCGGGCGCGGGCGGCGCGGTCAGCGGCACCCGCTTCAGCCCCCAGCGCTCGGCCACGGCGGTGGCGGCGCGCAGCTTGGTGGCGTACGCGTCGAGGGCGCGGGCCGGGGGCGCCTTCAGGGGCTGCTGGCCGGGGGCGGGGCGCACCTCGGTGGCGTGGTCCCGCGCGCAGCCGGTGACGACCGCGGCGAGCGCGAGGACGGCGAGGCCGCCTCGCAGGCCCCACATGAACCGGCTTTTGTCATTTTGTCCTACTGATCCCATGGGGCCGGATCATGGCAGCCGCCGATCCCGCCCCCGGGCCGACACCCCGCCGGACGCGGACCGTCCACCGACTGGCTCACAATGAGGCGGTGAACGACCTCGCCCCGCTCCTCACCCCCGTCGGCCGCGCCCTCCTCGACGAGGTGCGCGGCACCGCCCCCGCCGACGAACTCGCCGTCGCCACCCGGCTGCGCCGCGACCACCCCGCCGAACTGGTGTCGGCCGCACTCGGCCAGGCGCGGCTGCGGCAGCGCGCGGAGGCCAAGTTCGGCGCCGAGGACGCCGGGCGGATGTACTTCACCCCCAACGGGGTCGAGCAGTCGACGCGGGCGAGCGTGGCGGCGTACCGGGCGGACCGGATCCGGGCCCTCGGCGTCGCCTCGGTCGCCGACCTGTGCTGCGGCATCGGGGGCGACGCCATCGCGCTGGCCCGGGCCGGGATCAGGGTCCTCGCCGTGGACCACGACCCGCTCACGGCCGCCGCGGCACGGGCGAACGCCGAGGCGCTCGGGCTGGACGGGCTGATCGAGGTGCGCGAGGCGGACGTCATGGACGTCGACACGGCCGGGTACGACGCCGTGTTCGTGGACCCGGGACGCCGCTCCGCGGGGCGCGGCCGGATCTTCGACCCCGAGGCCTACTCCCCTCCCCTGTCCTGGGCCGTGCGGGCCGCCCTGAAGGCACCGCACGCCGCCCTGAAGATCGCCCCCGGTGTGCCCCACGAGACGATCCCCGAGCAGGCCGAGGCCGAGTGGATCTCCGACGGCGGCGACGTCAAGGAGGCGGTCCTCTGGTTCGGCACCGCCCCGGGAGCCGTCCGCGCGACCCTCCTGCCCGGCCCCCGCACCCTGATCGGCGCCGGCCTGCCCGATCCCGCGGTCCGCCCGGTCGGCCGCTATCTGTACGAGCCCGACGGCGCCGTCATCCGCGCCCATCTCGTCGCCGACGTCGCCGCACGGCTCGACGGCGGCCTGATCGACCCGACGATCGCGTACATCACGGCCGACACCCACGCCCCGACCCCGTACGCCACCGCCTACGAGATCACCGACCGTCTCCCCTTCAACCTCAAGAAGCTGAAGGCGCTGCTGCGGGAGCGGGAGGTCGGGACCCTGACCGTGAAGAAGCGGGGCTCGGCGGTGGAACCGGAGGAACTGCGCCGCAGGGCCCTGCCGAAGCCACAGGGCCCCCACGCCCTGACGGTCTTCCTCACCCGCGCCGCGGGCGCGCCGGTCATGCTGCTCGGTCAGCCCGTCTGAGTCTCGCGGGCCCGGCGCAGGAGCAGGGCGCGTTCGCGCGCGTTGCCGGTGAGCGTGGCGGCCCGGGCGAACTCGGCCGCCGCCTCCGCCGTCCGCCCCAGCCGGGACAGCAGGTCGGCGCGGACGCTGGGGAGCAGGTGGTAGTCGTCCAGGTCGCCGGTGGCGGCCAGGGTGTCGACCAGGGCCAGGGCCGCCTCCGGGCCCTCGGTCATCGACAGCGCGACCGCGCGGTTGAGCTGGACGACCGGGGACGGGGTGCGGGCCGCGAGGAGGGTGTAGAGGGTGGCGATCGCGCGCCAGTCGGTGTCGGCGTAGGTGTGGGCGTGCGCGTGGCAGGCGGCGATGGCGGCCTGGAGGGCGTAGGGGCCGGGGGCTCCGGTGGCGGTGGCGTCCGCGCGGTCCAGGGCGCGGACGCCGCGGGCGATCAGCAGCCGGTCCCAGCGGCGCCGGTCCTGGTCGCGCAGGAGGACGGGCTCGCCGTCCGGGCCGGTACGGGCGGCCGTGCGCGACGCCTGGAACTCGAGGAGTGCGGCGAGCGCGTGCACCTCGGGCTCCTTGGGCATCAGCCCCGCCAGCACACGGGCCAGCCGCAGGGCGTCCTCGCACAGCGCGGGGCGCAGCCAGTCCTCGCCGCCGGTCGCGGCGTATCCCTCGTTGAAGATCAGGTAGATGACGTCCAGGACCGAGCCGAGCCGGGCCTCGCGGTCGGGTCCGTAGGGCACCTCGAAGGCGATGTCCCGCGTGGCGAGGGTGCGCTTGGCGCGGACGATCCGCTGGGCGACCGTCGCCTCGGGCACGAGGAAGGCCCGGGCGATCTCCGGGGTCGTCAGGCCGCCGAGGAGGCGGAGGGTGAGGGCGGTGCGGGCCTCCGGGGACAGGACCGGGTGGCAGGTGGTGAACACGAGCCTGAGCAGGTCGTCGTCGATGTCGTCGGGGTCGTCCGGCGGGGCCGCGGTGGTGTCCAGGTCGCGGCCGATCTCCGCCAGCTTGCGGGCGTGGTTCTCCCGGCGCCTGACCAGGTCGACGGCCCGGTGCCGGGCGGTGGCCATGAGCCAGGCGCCCGGGTTGTCCGGCACCCCGTCCCGCGGCCACCGCTCCAGCGCGGCGACCAGGGCGTCCTGGGCGAGTTCCTCCGCGACGCCGAGGTCACGGACGACGCGGGCGACGCCGGCGACGACACGCGGGAACTCGATGCGGAAGACGGTCTCGATGGCGTGCCGCGGGTCGACGGGGGACTGTTCGCTCACAGTCCCCCATGCAACACCCGCGGGCGCCCGTGGCCAAGGCGGAACAAGGGCGTGACCGAGGCGGACCCGGGACGGGCTCAGCCCTCGGCGATCTCCCGCACCTCGCAGGTCACCGTCCAGTGCTCCTCGTGCACCTTCAGGAACCGCGTGGTCCACTCCAGGGCCTCGGCCCGGTCCTTGCACTGCATGAGCGCGTACCCGCCCACGACCTCCTTGGCCTCCGTGAACGGCCCGTCGGTGACCGAGATCTTCCCGTCCTCCCAGCGCACCCGGGTGCCCTGGGAGGACGGGGTCAGCCCGGCCGTGTCGAGCATGACGCCGGCCTTGGTGATCTCCTCGATCAGTTCGCCCATGCGTTCCATCAGCTCGGGGCTGGGGCCCTCCGCGGGGGCGGTGGACTCGTCGATCCGCACGAGGGAGAGATAACGCGGCATGGTGACTCCTCGGGTTGCGGGGCCGGTCCCGGTTCCGCTTCCGGTTCCGGTGCTGTCCGGCCTCTCACCTCTGCGTCGATCGGGGCGGACGGGAATCGACACCCGCCCCGAAGTTTTTTCGCGGACTTCTCCGCGGGCGTCCTCGCGTCAGCGCAGCGACTTCCACAGCTCGCTCGCCTCCGGCTCGTCCGCCACCACCCGGTTGGGGTCGCTGGGGGCGGTGACGACCGGCATGGTGACCGTCGTGACGTGGTCCGTGGAGAGGCCCTCCAGGCTCCTGCCGAGGCTCGTCAGCTCGCCGAGGGAGTCGAGGCCGGTGTCGGTGGTGAGACTGCCGGTGACCGCGTCGGCGACCTCGTACAGCTTGGCCGGGTCGCGGAGCAGGTCGGTGGACGAGATCTGGGCGAGCAGGGCCTTCACGAGCTGCTGCTGGAGGCCGATGCGGCCGAGGTCGCTGCCGTCGCCTATGCCGTGCCGGGTGCGGGCCAGCGCGAGGGCCTTCTCGCCGTCCAGGTGATGGGTGCCGGCCGCCAGCTTCAGATGGCTGTCGTCGTCGTCGATGTCCTCGTCCGTGGTGATGGTGACCCCGCCGAGGGCGTCCACGAGCTTCGCGAACCCGGCGAAGTCGATCTCGATGTAGTGGTCCATGCGGACGTTCGTGATCGACTCGACGGTCTTGACCGCGCACACCGGCCCGCCCACCGAGTAGGCGCTGTTGAACATGGCGTTGTACGCCACCGCCGTCGAACCGCCCGAGGAGGTCGGGCAGGACGGGCGGGTGACGAGGGTGTCGCGCGGGATGCTGACGACGGTGGCGCTGCCGCGGCCCGCGTCGAGGTGGACGACCATCGCGGTGTCGGAGCGGGCGCCGGTGCTGCTGCCGCCGCCGAGCGCCTGGTTCTCCTCACCGCTGCGCGAGTCGGAGCCGAGGACGAGGATGTTGAGGGCCTCGGTGGGCACGGCGCTCTCGGACGCCGAGGGCGAGGGGGACGGCGTGGCCTTGGCGGGGCGGTCGTCGCCGAGGGCCTGGTTGATGTCGACGCTTCTGATGTTGTCGTTCAGATGCCAGTACACCCAGCCGCCCGCCGCCGCGCCCAGCACCAGCACGCCCGCGAGAGTGAGGCCGGCGGCCCTCAGCACGCGCCGCCGCCGGCCCACTTTTCTTCCTTCGTCGTCCCCATTCACGGAATTCACGGACAGGAACGTAAGTCCGAATTATTACGAGGAGCCTGTCCGGGGCCACATTCTTCAGAAAATCTCAGCTTTCTCAGCTCAGCGTCACCGTCGGCGCCGTATTGCTGCCGCTCCAGGACGCGTTGAACCCGAAGCTCACCGATCCCCCGTCCGGCACCGTCCCGTTGTAGGAGGCGTTGGCGCAGCTCACCGCCGCCCCCGACTGGGTGCAGGTCGCGTTCCAGGCATTGGTGATCACCTGTCCCGAGCCGAACGTCCAGTTCGCGTGCCAGGACGACAGCGCGGCCCCCGAGCAGGCGATCGTCACCTGTCCGGTGAACCCGCTGTTCCACTGGTTGGTGATCGCGTACGTCGCCGCGCACCCCTCGGTCGACTGCGTCCCGCCGAGCGCCTCCGCGATGCCGTAGTACGCCGGTTTCGGCGCGTAGTTGGCGTCGTACGGCGTCGCCGCCCCGTAGCCGGGGAAGGTGCTGTCGACCCAGGAGTCGGAGTCGGTGAAGCCCCAGACGGTGACGCCCGCGCACCGCGTGACGGCGACGCACGCGGCGGTCACCGCCTTGAAGTCGGCCTTCTGCTGGGCGAGTTTCGTGCTGTCCGACGGCAGCGCCATCCGTACGTCGAGCTCGGTGATCGCCACGTCGACGCCGAGGTCCGCGAAGCGCTGGATGTTCTGCTGGAGCGTCGAGGGCACCTGGCCGAGGATGAGGTGGGCCTGGAGGCCGACCCCGTCGATCGGGACGCCGCTGTCCTTGAGGGACTTGACCAGGTTGTACAGGGCGGTGCTCTTGGCGTTGACGCCCTCGACGTTGTAGTCGTTGATGTACAGCTCGGCGGCCGGGTCGGCGGCACGGGCGGCGGTCAGGGCCTGCGCGATGTAGCCGGAGCCGAGGCCGTTGTACCAGAGGGTCGAGCGGTAGGTGCCGTCCTCGTTGAAGGGTTCGTTGACCACGTCCCAGGCGGCGATCCGGCCCTTGTAGCGCCCGGCCTCGGTGGCGATGTGGTCGTTGAGGAGGGTGCTCAGCTGGGCCGGGGTCCAGGTGCCGTTGGTCAGCCAGCTCGGGTTCTGGCTGTGCCAGACCAGGGTGTGACCGCGCACCTGCTGGCCGTGCGCCTCGGCGAAGGCGACGATCTGGTCGGCCTCGGTCCAGTTGAAGGTGCCCTGGGTCGGCTCGACCGAGCCCCACTTCATGGCGTTGCCCGGGGTCAGCGCGCTGAACTGCGCCCCGGCCAGGTCGCCGTAGGTCCCGGTCAGCTTGGAACCGGTGACGGCCGTGCCGATGACCTTGCCCTTGGCGGCGGCGAGGTCGCGCAGCGGGGTGTCGGCGGCCTGGGCGGTGCTCGCGCCCGCGGTCACCAGGGCGCCGACGGTGGCCACCGCGGCGAGCACGGCGGAGAGCCGCACCCGAAAGGGGGTTCGCGGGGCGGTGCGCGGCACGGCTCCCGGGCCGGTTCGCGGGGTGGTGAAGGTTCTGGAGGTTCTCATTGCGGGTGCCTCCGAAAGTTTCGGTTGTGCAACCGATTGACTTCGGGGCAGTGTGGAGTTCCGCGGAACACCCGTCAATACGTCAACTTCCGGCCACCGGCGGCGCGGCCGTACTGCTGCGCACCACCAGACTCGTCGCCAGCTCCACCCGCGTCGCCGCGGGAGTCCCCTCCTCCCGGGCCAGGTCGAGGACCAGCTTGGCGGCGGCCTCGGCCATCTCGGTCAGCGGCTGCCGCACGGTGGTCAGCGGCGGTCCGACCCAGGGCGCGACCGGCAGATCGTCGAAGCCGACGACGCTCAGGTCCTCCGGGATGCGCAGCCCCAGCTCGCGCGCGGCCTCGTAGAGCCCGAGCGCCTGGAGGTCGTTCCCGGCGAACACGGCGGTGGGACGGTCCTCGCGGCGCAGCAGTTCGAGGCCCTGCCGGTAGCCGGCCTCGTGATGGAAGTCGCCGTTCCTGATCAGCGCCGGGTCGACGGGGAGCCCGGCGGTCTCCAGGGCGGCCCGGTAGCCGTCGACGCGGGCGCGGCTGCACATCATGCGCGAGGGCCCGCTGATCGCGCCGATCCGGGTGTGGCCGAGCTCGACCAGATGCCGGGTGGCCGCGAGGCCCCCCTGCCAGTTGGTGGCCCCGATGGACGGCACGTCGGCCCCGGGATCGCCGGCCGGGTCCATCACGACGAACGGGATCGACCGGCTGGTGAGCAGCGCGCGCTGCGACTCGTCCAGGCCGGAGAGCACCAGGATCACCCCGTGCGGGCGCCGGGCGGCGACCTGGTCGGCCCAGGTGCGCCCCGGGGTCAGCCGTCCGGCGCTCTCGCTCAGCACGACGCTGAGCCCGGCGTCCCGCGCCACGTTCTCCACGCCCCGGATGACCTCCATCGCCCAGGCGCTCTCCAGCTCGTGGAAGACCAGGTCGATGAGCGGGGAACGGCTCGCCTCGGCCCGCCGCCTGCGGTAGCCGTGGGCGCGCAGGAGGTCCTCGACGCGGGTGCGGGTCGCCGGGGCCACGTCGGCCCGTCCGTTGAGGACCTTCGAAACAGTCGGCGCCGAGACACCGGCCTCACGGGCGATCTCGGCAAGCGTCGCGGTCTGCGTCGACCGGCGGTTCGTGGCGGCTGCCGCCCGGGTTTCCACGGGCTCTGGGGGCGTCATGGCCGCGATCGTATCCCTGCGCGACCTCTTGACGAACCCCTCCCACCCGCCTAGGTTCCCAAAACATTCGGATTGCATCTCGAAACATTCGCGAGAGACGTGGCCGAGAGACATGAGCGACATTCGCGAGAGGTCGTCGACCCGACAGGAGTTTCATGACCACCGCGCCCTGGCGTGACCCCGCCCTGCCCCCCGCCACCCGTGTCGACGACCTCCTCTCCCGGATGACCCTGGAGGAGAAGACCGCCCAGCTCTACGGCGTGTGGGTGGGCGCCGACACCGACGGGGACGGCGTCGCCCCGCTCCAGCACGAGATGACCTCGGACTACGCGTGGGACGAGCTGATCACCCACGGCCTCGGCCAGCTCACCCGGCCCTTCGGCACCGCCCCCGTGGACCCGGAGCTGGGCGCGCGGGCCCTCGCCCGCGCGCAGCGCCGCATCGCCGCGGCGGGCCGCTTCGGCATCCCCGCGCTCGCCCACGAGGAGTGCCTGGCCGGTTTCACCGCCTGGAAGGCGACCGCGTACCCGGTCCCGCTCGCCTGGGGCGCGAGCTTCGACCCGGACCTCGTGGCGGAGATGGCCCGGCACATCGGCCGCGACCTGCGCGCGGTCGGCGTCCACCAGGGTCTGGCCCCCGTCCTGGACGTCGTCCGCGACCCGCGCTGGGGACGGGTCGAGGAGACGATCGGCGAGGACCCGTATCTCGTCGGCACCGTCGGCGCCGCCTACGTGCGGGGCCTGGAGTCGGCCGGGATCGTCGCGACCCTCAAGCACTTCGCCGGGTACGCGGCCTCGGCGGGCGCCCGCAACCAGGCACCCGTGCGGGCGGGCGTGCGCGAACTCGCCGACGTCACGCTGCCCCCGTTCGAGCTGGCGCTGCGCGAGGGCGGGGCGCGCTCGGTGATGGCCGCGTACAACGACACGGACGGCGTCCCGGCCTCGGCCGACCCGGGTCTGCTCACCGAACGGCTGCGCGAGGAGTGGGGGTTCACCGGCACGGTCGTCTCCGACTACTTCGGCATCGGCTTCCTCCAGAGCCTGCACCGGGTCGCGGGCAGCCCCGCGGAAGCGGCGCGCAAGGCGCTGGAGGCGGGCGTCGACGTCGAGCTGCCGACCCTGAAGTGCTACGGCAGACCGCTTCTGGAGGCGGTGCGGGCGGGCGAGGTCCCCGAGGAGCTGATCGACCGGGCGGCCCGCCGGGTCCTGGTCCAGAAGTGCGAACTGGGCCTGCTGGACGAGGACTGGGACCCCGACCCGGCGGGGCCGGTCGACCTCGACTCGACGGCGAACCGGGCCCTGGCCCGCCGTCTCGCCGAGGAGTCGGTGGTCCTGCTGGACAACCCGGACGGCGTGCTGCCGCTCTCCCCCGACACCCGGGTCGCGGTGGTGGGGCCGAGGGCGGCGGACGCGCTGGCGATGCTCGGCTGCTACTCCTTCCCCTCCCACGTCCTGGCCCATCACCCGGACGTCCCGATGGGCGTCGAGATCCCGACCGTGCTGGAGGCGCTGCGCTCCGAACTGCCCGACGCGAAGGTGACGTTCGCGCAGGGCTGCGGCGTGGACACCCCGGACACCGGCGGCTTCGAGGAGGCGGTCGCCCGGGTCGCGGAGGCCGACGTCTGCGTGGCCGTGCTCGGCGACCGGGCGGGCCTGTTCGGCCGGGGCACCTCGGGCGAGGGCTGCGACGCGACGGACCTGCGGCTGCCGGGCGTACAGGCGGAGCTGCTGGACACGCTGGTGGCGACGGGCGTCCCGGTCGTCCTCGTGCTCCTCACCGGCCGCCCGTACGCGCTGGGCCGCTGGCAGGGCCGGCTGGCCGCCGCCGTGCAGGCCTTCTTCCCGGGCGAGGAGGGCGGCCCGGCGGTGGCGGGAGTGCTGTCGGGCCGCGTCAACCCGTCCGGCCGCCTCCCGGTCAGCGTCCCGCACGTCCCCGGCGGCCAGCCCTGGACCTACCTCCAGCCCCCGCTGGGCCTGGCGGGCGAGGTCAGCAACCTCGACCCGACCCCGCTGTACCCCTTCGGCCACGGCCGCGGCTACACGTCCTTCGCCTGGGAGTCCGGCGCGGGCGACGCCGAGATCGGCACGGACGGCTCGTACGACCTGCCGGTGACCGTCCGCAACACGGGCGAGCGCGCCGGCGCAGAGGTCGTCCAGCTCTATCTGCACGACCCGGTGGCCTCGGTGACCCGCCCGGACGTCCGGCTGATCGGCTACCGGCGGGTGGAGCTGGCCCCGGGCGCGGCGCGCACGGTCACCTTCCGCTTCCACCCCGACCTGTCCGCCTTCACCGACCGCACCGGCACCCGGATCGTCGAACCCGGCGCCCTGGAACTGCGGCTGGCGGCCTCCAGCGCGGAGGTGCGGCACACGGTGCGGCTGGACCTCACCGGCCCGGTCCGTGTCCTCGGCCCGGACCGCGTCCTGCGCTGCGAGACGGAGGTGTCCTGAGCTCAGGGCCTCAGGGCCCTCAGTCCGGCACCGCCTCGAAGCGCCAGCGGTGCACCGCCCGGGTCACCAGCCCGGCCGCGGGTTCCGGGAGTTCGGGCAGGACGTCGTCGTAGGCCGCGTCCCACCAGGTGATGACGAGGACGCGGTCCTGCGGCGCGCGGAAGGTCTCGCGGCGCAGCGGCTCGCCGGGCAGGTGCTGGGCGCGGGCCCAGGCCAGCAGGTCGGCGCCCCGGCCCTCGGCCGCCCGCGCCTCCCACATCAGCGCGACCGTCACGAGTACAGGTTCTCCTTGCTGACCTCGTGCACATGGTCGTGGCCGTGACCGTGAACATGGCCCGGCACGTGCGGCTCGGTCACCGGCAGCGAGGAGTCCGCCGACAGGTCCCAGCTCGACGCGGGCCGGTTGCGGGCCACCATCTCCGCGCCCAGGGCCGCCACCATCGCGCCGTTGTCCGTGCACAGCTTGGGCCGCGGCACCCGCAGCCGGATGCCGGCCGCCTCGCACCGCTCCTGGGCCAGCGCCCGCAGCCGCGAGTTGGCCGCGACACCGCCGCCGATCATCAGATGGTCGACGCCCTCGTCCTTGCAGGCGCGCACGGCCTTGCGGGTCAGCACGTCCACCACGGCCTCCTGGAAGGACGCCGACACGTCCCGCACCGGCACGTCCTCGCCCGCCGCCCGCTTGGCCTCGATCCAGCGGGCCACGGCCGTCTTCAGCCCCGAGAAGGAGAAGTCGTACGCCGCGTCGCGCGGCCCGGTGAGGCCGCGCGGGAAGGCGATGGCGGCCGGGTCGCCCTCCTTGGCGTACCGGTCGATGACCGGCCCGCCGGGGAAGCCGAGGTTCAGCACCCGGGCGATCTTGTCGAAGGCCTCGCCGGCCGCGTCGTCGATGGTCGCGCCGAGCGGCCGGACGTCCTGGGTGATGTCCGTCGACAGCAGCAGGGAGGAGTGCCCGCCGGACACCAGCAGGGCCATCGTCGGCTCGGGCAGCGCCCCGTGCTCCAGCTGGTCCACGCAGATGTGGGAGGCGAGGTGGTTGACGCCGTACAGCGGCTTGCCGAGCGCGTACGCGTACGCCTTGGCCGCCGAGACACCGACCAGCAGGGCGCCGGCGAGCCCGGGCCCCGCGGTGACGGCGATCCCGTCCAGGTCCTTCGCTGCGACCCCGGCGTCCTTCAGCGCGCGCCGGATGGTCGGCACCATCGCCTCCAGGTGCGCGCGGGAGGCGACCTCGGGCACCACACCGCCGAAGCGGGCGTGCTCGTCGACGCTGGAGGCGATGGCGTCGGCGAGCAGGGTGGTGCCCCGGACGATGCCGACGCCGGTCTCGTCGCAGGAGGTCTCGATACCGAGGACGAGCGGTTCGTCAGCCATTGATCTCAGTTCCTTGTACGGAGTTCTCGGGGGCGGTCAGTCGCATCACCAGGGCGTCGACGTTGCCCGGCTGGTAGTAGCCGCGCCGGAAGCCGATGGGCTCGAAGCCGAAGCGCTCGTACAGCTTCTGGGCGCGCACGTTGTCGACCCGGCACTCCAGCATCACCTCCGCGCACTCGAACGCGGTGGCCGCGCGCAGCAGCTCGGTCAGCAGCACGGCACCGAGCCCGGTGCCCCAGTGGTCCCGGGCCACGGCGATGGTCTGGACGTCGGCCAGGTCGCCGGAGGAGGCGAGCCCGGCGTATCCGACGAGCCGCTCCCCGTCCTCGGCGACGACATAGCGCCGCGTCGCGCCCGCGCCCCGCGCGTGGGCCAGCTCGGACCAGAACATGCCCCGGGACCAGGCGTCCTCGGGGAAGAGGTCCTTCTCCAGGTCCAGCACGGGATCGATGTCCCACCAGCGCATCTCACGCAGCGAGGCGGTCACTTGGGGGTGACCACCTTGTAGTTCTTCGGCACCTGGGCGTCGGGCCGGCGCAGGTACAGCGGCCGGGGCGCCGGCAGTTCCCCGCCCGCGGCCAGCCGCTCGGCGGCGAGGGACGCGAGCGCGGCGGCGGACACGTGCTCGGGCGCGTGCGCGGCGGGGAAGGTGTCGGGGTAGAGCAGCGCGCCCGCGCCCACGGCGGGCACTCCGGCGACCTGCTCGGCGATGTCGGCGGGCCGGTCGACGGCGGGCTCGGTGACCCGGGTGCGCCGGTCGTCGTAGCGGGCCCAGTAGACCTCCTTGCGCCGGGCGTCGGTGGCCACGACGAAGGGGCGGTCCAGGTCGGCGGCGTAGGCGAGCCCGTCGAGCGTGCACACGCCGTGCACGGGCACGTCGAGCGCGAGCCCGAAGGTGTCGGCGGTCATCAGCCCGACCCGCAGCCCGGTGTAGGGGCCGGGCCCGGTTCCCACGACGATCCCGGTGACGGCGTCGAGTCCCAGCCCGGCGTCGGCGAGCACGCGGTCGACGGCCGGCAGCAGCAGCTCCCCGTGCCGGCGTGCGTCCACCTGGCTCGACGAGGCGATGACGTCCGTCCCGTCGTGCAGGGCGACGGTGACGGCGGGGGTGGCGGTATCCAGAGCGAGCAAGAGCACGCAAACAGCCTACGGCTCCCGCGCCGCGCCCATCGCCGCCCGGATCGGACATGTCCGGACTGCTACCGTCGCCGGGGACCGCCCCGGCCACGGGGACCTGCCGTACGACGACGAGGTGGACGACCGTGCCGAGCACCAGCGCAGGGATCGTGACCGGGCTGACCGCGGCGGCCCTGCTGACGGTCGGCGTACTGGGCTACCAGGCGTCGGCGACGGTGCCCGCGGCGCTCACCAAGGAGCACCGCAGCAGCCTTCCGGCGGCTGCCGCGTCCAAGGTGCCGCGGGACAAGAAGCATCCTTCGGCGCTGCCCGCGGGGTCCGGCAAGGGCGAACGGGTCGTCTACTCGGTGGACGACGACCGGGTCTGGCTGGTCGGCGAGAACGGCAGGGTCACGCGGACGTTCAAGGTGGACCCGGGGACGGTGGACCCGGCGCCGGGCTCCTACTGGGTGACGTCCCGCTCGAACTCGGTCACCGGCACGGACGGCACGCCCATCGAGCACGTCGTCCGCTTCGCCAGCGTCGACACGGTGACCGTCGGGTTCAGCGCGGCCGTCGACGGGGCGGCCCCGGAACCCGCGCCCGGTGCGAAGACGGGCGGCATCCGGGAGTCCCGGGCGGACGGCGACGCGATGTGGGCCTTCGCGACGATCGGCCGGAAGGTCATCGTGATCCGCTGAGGACGCGGGTCGGCGAGGACCGTGATCCGCTAGGCGGCTTTCGGACGGCCTTCGTCCCCGGCGGTCTCCCGGTCGGGCACGCGTGGCGGTGTGGAGATCACGTTCGCGGCGGCACAGGCCGCCAGCAGCTCCCACATGGGGACCGCGGAGACCGCGCGCGGGGTCCCCTTGTCTCGTTCCGTGGCCGGCATGGTCGCCTCCTGAGCACCGGGGGCGGGGGTAGTTAGGTAGACCTAACTACGGACTGGATACCATGTGACCACGGGCACGACCGCTAAAGCAATGATATGCCGACGTCTTGTCGGAATATTCATCCAGGAATGCGCGGCCCCGACCAATACGGGACCTCAGGCGGAGAGCACGCCCAGATCGGCCGCGGCCCAGCGCCCGCCCCGTCCGGTCAGCGTCACCTGGCGCACCTCGTCCGTGGTGTCGCCGACCGCGCGGTGGATCTGCACCTGCAACCGGTCCTCGGTCAGCTCCTCGACCTTGCCCTCGCCCCACTCCACGACGATCACCGAGTCGCCCAGCGAGACGTCGAGGTCCAGGTCCTCCATCTCGTCGAGCCCGCCGCCGAGCCGGTAGGCGTCGACGTGCACGAGCGGCGGCCCGTTGCCGAGGGAGGGGTGCACCCGGGCGATCACGAAGGTCGGCGAGGTCACGGCACCCCTGACCCCGAGCCCTTCGCCGAGCCCCCGGGTCAGCGTGGTCTTGCCCGCGCCGAGCTCACCGCTGAGCATCACGAGATCACCGGCGCGCAGCAGCTTGGCCAGTTTCCGACCCAGTTCACGCATCTGCTCGGGGGAGGTGACGGTCAGCCCGGTCTCAGCCGGGTCGTGCGGCGCTGCTTCCATAACCGCCAACCGTAGCCCCTGCCGGGACGGCACCCGCGCGGGTGAGCAGGTCGGCCAGCCGGTCGGTGACCACTTCCGGGTGTTCCAGCATGACCAGGTGCCCGGCGTCCGGCACGAGCACCAGTTCGGCGTCGGGCAGCCGATCGGCGATGGCCTCGCTGTGCTCGCTGGGCGTGACGAGGTCCTTGACGCCCGCGAGCACCAGGACCGGCAGGTCCGAGAAGCGGGCGAGCGCCGCCGTCTTGTCGTGGTCGGTGAAGGCCGGGTAGAACTCGGCGACCACGTCGATCGGCGTGCCCTCGATCATCCGTTCGGCGAACCGTGCGACGGCCGGGTCGACGTCCCGGGTCGCGAACGAGTACCGCTTGATGATCCCGGCGAACAGGTCCGCGGTGGCCTGCCGCCCCTTCTCCACCAGTGCGGCCTGCTGCCCCAGCGCCTTGAGCAGCCCCGGCAGCACCCGCCGCACGGCGTTCACCCCGGCCACCGGCAACCCGAAGTTGACCTCGCCGAGCCCGCCGGACGAGGTGCCGACGAGGGCGACGGCGACCACCCGGTCCGCGATCAGCTCGGGGTACTGGTCGGCGAGCGCCATCACGGTCATCCCGCCCATGGAGTGCCCCACGAGCACGATCGGCCCCTCGGGCACGGCGGCGTCGACGACGGCCTTCAGGTCCCGCCCGAGCTGGTCGATGTCGACGGGCACGCCGTCCCGGGTCTGGCGCACGCCCCGCCCCGAGCGGCCGTGGCTGCGCTGGTCCCAGTGCACGGTCCGGACGACGCCGCGCAGCGCGGCCCGCTGGAAGTGCCAGGAGTCCTGGTTGAGGCAGTAGCCGTGGCTGAAGACGACGGTGACGGGCAGCGGCGCCTTGCGCCCGAACAGCCGGCGCCGGCGCGGGGCGGGCCCGCCCTCCGGTTCGACGTCGTCGACCTCGTAGTACAGCTCGGTGCCGTCGTCGGCGTACGCCTTGCCGGGGGTGCCGCGCAGCGAGCCGTAGGGGCCCGCCGAGTCGAGGGCGAGCCGGGCCTTCTTGCGCATCCCGCGGCCGACGGTCAGCCGCTCGATGGCGACACCGGCCGCGGCGCCCGCGGCGACCACCCCTATCGCGGCGCCCGCGATCCCGGTCGTCCGGCGCCAGTTCCCCGACCCCCCTGCGGCGGAGGCGACGGCCAGGGCGGCCTCCGCACTGCTCTCGCTCACGTACCGCTCCTCCTGACGGGTGTCCGAACCGCCGCTCGCCTGCTTCTGGTCCTGGTCCTACTGCCGGGTCACCTACCCAGCTCGTCCCTCGTTCACATGGACGCGGGGGACCCGGCTTCCGATCCGGGTGACGATCTCGTACGCGATCGTCCCGGCCGCCTTCGCCCAGTCCTCGGCGGTGGGCTCGCCGCGGTCGCCGGGGCCGAACAGGATCGCCTCCGAGCCGGGTTCGGGCAGGTCACCGCCGAGGTCGACGACGAACTGGTCCATGGCGACGCGTCCGGCGACGGTCCGCCACTTCCCGCCGACCAGCACGGGCCCGGTGCCGGAGGCGTGCCGCGGGATGCCGTCGGCGTACCCGACGGGGACGAGCCCGAGGGTCGTCTCGCCCGGAGTGACGTACTGGTGGCCGTAACTGACGCCGTGTCCGCCCGGGACCCGCTTGACCAGGGCCACGGACGCCACGAGCGTCATCACCGGGCGCAGTCCGAGGTCCGCGGAGGTGCCGACCTCGGGGCTCGGCGAGATGCCGTAGGTGGCGATCCCGGTCCGTACGAGGTCGAAGTGGGACTCGGGAAGGGTCAGCGTGGCGGGCGAGTTGGCGATGTGCCGCACCTCGGGGCGGATGCCCGCGCCCTCGGCGACGGCGAGCATCTCCCGGAAGGTGGTGAGCTGCGCGGCGATCGAGGGGTGCCCGGGTTCGTCGGCGCAGGCGAAGTGGGACCACAGCCCGGTGACCTTCAGCAACCCCTCGGCCTCCGCGCGCAGGGCGTGCGCGACGAGTTCGGCCCAGTCCTCGCCGGGCTGGCAGCCGTTGCGCCCGAGGCCGGTGTCGGCCTTGAGCTGGACGCGGGCCGGGACACCCGCGAGCCGGGCCGCCTCGGTGACCTCGCCGAGGGCCCACATCCCGCTGACGGACACGTCGAGACCGGCCTCGACCGCCTCCCGCCAGGGGCCGCCGGGCGTCCACAGCCAGCACATGATCCGTACGTCGGTCAGGCCGGCCGCGCGCAGCGCGAACGCCTCCTGAGGGGTGGCCGTCCCCAGCCAGGTGGCGCCCGCCTCGACGGCCGCGCGGGCGCACGGCACCGCTCCATGGCCGTACGCGTCGGACTTGACGACGGTCATCACGGCGGCGCCCGGCGCGAGCGCGCGCAGGGTCCGCACGTTGGCCCGCAGGGCGTCCAGGTCGATCTCGGCGCGAGCCCGCGGGGGCGTGCTCGGCTGGGCAGCTGTCTCAGTCATGGCGCACCCAGTCTCTCAGAGGGGCCGAACGCTCCCCGGGCCGGACGGGTCTAGGCTCCGGGCCGCCGTCCCCAGACATGGACACGGTCCCCCTTCTTCAGCACGCCCCACAGCTTGCGGGCGTCGCCGAGCCGCAGGTTCACGCACCCCATCGAACCGACGGTGGTGAAGATGCTGCCGTAGACGGCGTGGAAGGCCTGGCCGCCGCTGAAGAACTGCGCGTACGGCATGGGCTGGTTGTAGAGCGTGGACACATGGTTCTTGTGCCGCCAGTAGACCTTGAAGGTGCCGGTCCTGGTCCGGTAGCCGGCGCGTCCGCTGCGCATGGGCACGGGGCCGAAGACGACCTTCCGGCCCTTCTGCACCCAGGTGATCTGCCGGCCGAGGTCGACACAGGCGACCCGGCCCTTCCTGACCGGGCACTTCTTCGCCGCGTTGGGGTTCTTCAGCGCGGACAGGTACTGCATCCGCCCCCAGGTGACGGACCCGGCGAACCCGATCGCGGGCTTGATCCCCTGCTTGACCTGGAAGGCGCGGATGGCCCGGCAGTCGGCCGCGGACTGCTTCCCGTCCGCCTTCCGCTTCAGCCACTTCTCCACCTGCCGCTGGTGGGGCCCGGCCTTCTTGGTGCAGGACACCCGGTCGACGGCGTCACCGAGCGGCACGTACTCCACCAGGTCGTACGTCCCCGGCACGGCGTCCAGCGGCTCGACGGCGTCCTCCCGCGCGCTGGGCGTGTACACCTTCGGCGCCAGCACCTGGTCCGGGGTGTCGATCACCCACGGCAGGTGCACCCCGGGCACGAGATCCGCCTCGGGGCCGGGCGCGGGCGGCACGGGCGCCCCGTACGCGGCCCCGGCGGGCAGCACGGTCACGGCCGCGACCAGCACGGCGAGGCCCCGCAGCGCAATACGTCCACTGATCATGCGATCAGAAAAACGTGCCCCCACCGGCCCCCGCCGGACCGACGCGACCGGATCACCCGGACGTACGCAGCCCCCGGCCGCTTCCGGGACGCCTGACGGTTACCCCGGCCGCTTCCGGGCCACCCGACCACTCCCACCGAGTGCCGGCTTCAAAGCAACTGGCCACCACCCCCGTACACCCCGCCAAGCCCCCACACCCCTCCGCCACATCCCGCGAGGCCGTGAAGGCAGGCCGCCGGACCACCCACGTCCCAGGCGGCGCTCCGGAAGCAGCCGACCGCAACCCCGACCGTTTCCAGGACGCCCGACCGCCCCCCAGCGGGCGGTTTCAAAGCGGCCGACCGCTACCCCCGCACATCCCGCCAAGCCTCCCGCACCCCCACCGGCACCCCATCCGCCGCGAAACGGCCAGCGAAGCCGTGCGGATACACCGCCGGACCACCCGCGTCCCGTGCGGTTCCGGGGCGGCCCACCGCAGCCCCCGGCCGCTTCCAGGACGCCCGACCGCCCCCAGTGGGCGGTTTCAAAGCGGCCGGCCGCTACCCCCGCACATCCCGCCAGGCCTCCCGCACCGCCTCCGCCACGTCCTGCGCGCCCACCGGCGCCCCGTCCGCCGCGAAGCGGCCCGCGAGCCCGTGCAGATAGGCCGCCGCGCTGCCCGCGTCCCGCGCGGAGAGCCCCGACGCCAGCAGCGACCCGGCCAGTCCCGACAGCACGTCCCCGCTCCCGGCGGTGGCCAGCCACGCCGTCCCGGTCGCGTTGGCCCGCACGGCCCCGCCGTCCGGGTCGGCGACCAGCGTCGTGGAGCCCTTCAGCAGCACGGTCGCCCCGTACCGCCCCGCGAGTTCCCGCACCGCGGCCAGCCGGGCCGCCTCGACCTCCTCCCGGGCCACCCCCAGCAGGGCCGCCGCCTCACCGGCGTGCGGGGTCATCAGGGTCGGCGCGGTACGGCGCCGTACCGCGTCCCGGTCCGCGAGCCGCAGGCCGTCCGCGTCGATCAGCACCGGCACGTCCGCCGTCAGCACCTCGTCCACCGCCGACGCGTCGTCCCCGGCGCCGGGACCGGCGACCCATGCCTGCACCCGCCCCGCCCGGCCCGGCCCGCCCGCGGAGACGAGGGTCTCGGGGAACCGGGCGAGCACCGCGTCCCCGGCGGGCCCGACATAGCGCACGGCGCCCGCGCCGCCCCGCAGCGCGCCCGCGACGGCGAGGACCGCGGCCCCGGGATAGCGGGCGGACCCGGCGGCGATCCCCACGACCCCGCGCCGGTACTTGTCGCTCGCCGCGCCCGGCACCGGCAGCAGCCCTGCCACCTCCGCGTGCTGCAACGCCTCCAGCTCGGCCCGCGCGGGCAGCGCGAGCCCGATGTCCACCAGCCGCACCGACCCGGCGTACCCGCGCGCCGGATCGACCAGCAGCGCCGGCTTGTGCGTACCGAAGGTGACGGTCAGATCGGCCCGTACGGCCGCCCCGCGCACCTCACCGGTGTCCGCGTCGACCCCGCTGGGCAGATCGACGGCGACGACCGCGGCCCGGGACCGGGCGAGCAGGGAGACCAGGTCCTCGGCGTCCGGTCGCAGCCCGCCCTTGCCACCGATCCCGACGATGCCGTCGACGACGAGATCGGCCCGCTCGATCGAAGTCGCCGCGTCGGCGGGCCGCAGCACCGTCCCGCCCGCCCGACGCAGGGCCGCGAGCCCGGCGGCATGGGCCCGCTCCGGCGCGAGCAGCACCGCGGCCACCCCGGCGCCGCGCCGCCGCAGCCGCGCCCCGGCGAGGAGGGCGTCCCCGCCGTTGTCGCCGCTGCCGACGAGCAGCACGACCCGGGCGCCGTACACCCGGCCCAGCAGGTCCGCGCAGGCCGCGGCGAGCCCGGCCGCCGCCCGCTGCATGAGCGTGCCCTCCGGCAGCCGGGCCATCAGATCCCGTTCGGCCGCCCTGACCGTCTCCACGCTGTACGCAGTTCGCATGGGTCAGAGTCTGGCCGGACTACCCCTCGGCCACCACCACGGCCGAGGCGACGCCCGCGTCATGGCTCAGGGACACGTGCCACGACGTCACCCCGAGCAGCGCGGCACGGGCGGCCACGGTCCCGCTCACCCTCAGCCGCGGCTGCCCGCTCTCCTCGACGTACACCTCGGCGTCGGTCCACAGCAGCCCGGCGGGCGCGCCGAGCGCCTTGGCCAGGGCCTCCTTCGCGGCGAACCGCGCGGCGAGCGAGGCAATGCCCCGGCGCTCCCCGCCGGGCAGCAGCAGCTCGCTGTCCAGGAAGAGCCGTTGCGCCATCCCGGGCGTCCGCTCCAGGGCCGCCCGGAACCGCTCGATCTCCGCCACGTCGATCCCGACGCCGACAATGCTCATCTCACTCCACAGTCACCGACTTGGCGAGGTTGCGGGGCTGGTCCACCTCGTTGCCCCGGGCCGTCGCCAGCTCGCACGCGAACACCTGCAAGGGAACCGTAGCGACCAGCGGCTGGAGCAGCGTCGGGGTGGCCGGGATACGGATGAGGTGGTCGGCGTACGGCACGACCGTCTCGTCGCCCTCCTCGGCGATCACGATGGTGCGGGCGCCCCGCGCCCTGATCTCCTGGATGTTGGAGACGATCTTGTCGTGCAGCACGGACCGCCCGCGCGGCGACGGCACGACCACGACGACCGGCAGGTCGTCCTCGATCAGCGCGATCGGCCCGTGCTTCAGCTCGCCCGCCGCGAAGCCCTCGGCGTGCATGTAGGCGAGTTCCTTGAGCTTGAGGGCGCCCTCCAGGGCGACCGGGTAGCCGACGTGACGGCCGAGGAAGAGAACCGTCTTCTTGTCGGCGAGGGACCGGGCGAGGGCCCGTACCGGCTCCATCGTCTCCAGGACCCGCTCGACCTCGTCGGAGATGCGTGACAGGTCCCGGATGACGGCCTGGATCTCGTCGCCCCACTTGGTGCCGCGGACCTGGCCCAGATACAGGGCGACCAGATAGCAGGCGACGAGCTGGGTCAGGAACGCCTTGGTGGAGGCGACCGCCACCTCGGGCCCGGCGTGCGTGTACAGCACGGCGTCGGACTCGCGCGGGATGGTCGAGCCGTTGGTGTTGCAGATGGCGAGGACCTTGGAGCCCTGCTCGCGGGCGTGCCGCAGCGCCATCAGCGTGTCCATGGTCTCGCCGGACTGGGAGATCGCGATGACCAGGGAGCGGCCGTCCAGGATCGGGTCCCGGTAGCGGAACTCGCTGGCCAGCTCCACCTCGCAGGGGATGCGGGTCCAGTGCTCGATGGCGTACTTGGCGATCAGCCCGGCGTGGAAGGCCGTGCCGCAGGCGACGATGACGACCTTGTCGACCTCGCGCAGCTCGGAGGCGGCGATCCGCACCTCGTCGAGGGTGAGCGAGCCGGCGGCGTCGATCCGGCCGAGCAGGGTGTCGGCGACCGCCTTGGGCTGCTCGGCGATCTCCTTGAGCATGAAGTAGTCGTAGCCGCCCTTCTCGGCCGCCGAGGCGTCCCAGTCGACGTGGTACGAGCGCACGTCGGCCGGACGCCCGTCGAAGCCGGTCACCGTCACGCCGTCCCGGCGCAGCTCGACGACCTGGTCCTGGCCCAGCTCGATCGCGGAGCGGGTGTGCGCGATGAACGCGGCGACGTCGGAGGCGAGGAACGCCTCGCCCTCCCCCACGCCGACGACCAGCGGCGAGTTGCGGCGGGCGCCCACGACCACGTCCGGCTCGTCCGCGTGCACCGCGACCAGCGTGAAGGCGCCCTCCAGCCGCCGGCACACCAGCCGCATCGCCTCGGCGAGGTCGCCGCCGGAGGAGAACTCCTCGGCGAGCAGATGCGCGACGACCTCCGTGTCCGTGTCGGACGTCAGGTCGTGGCCGCGCTCGGCCAGTTCGGCCCGCAGCAGCGCGAAGTTCTCGATGATCCCGTTGTGGACGACCGCGACCCGGCCCGCGTTGTCCAGATGGGGATGGGCGTTGGCGTCGGTCGGTCCGCCGTGCGTGGCCCAGCGGGTGTGCCCGATGCCCGTCGCGCCCGCCGGCAGCGGCCGGTCGACGAGTTCCTTCTCCAGGTTGACCAGTTTCCCGGCCTTCTTCGCGGCGGCCATTCCGCCGTCGGCGAGGACGGCGACGCCCGCCGAGTCGTACCCCCGGTACTCCAGTCGCTTCAGCCCGGCCATCACGACGTCGAGCGCCGACTGAGACCCCACGTATCCCACGATTCCGCACATGCGCGGCAGCCTACGCACAGCCCGGCCGGCGAAACGTCTCCTCCGTGCCCGAAATCGGAAATTCCCACGGGCATACGAACATCGGTCAAGGCGTGACGGAGCCCACCCGCCATCCCGTTCAAACTCCGTTAACAATGGACTGTGATCTCTCCGGTCTCCTCGATGCCCCGGAGCGCCCACCGGCACAAGCCGGAGGCGACTCCCTACGTCGACCTCACCCGTGCCGAGTGGAGCGCGCTGCGCGACAAGACGCCGCTGCCGCTGACCGCCGAGGAGGTCGAGCGACTGCGCGGCCTCGGCGACGTCATCGACCTCGACGAGGTGCGGGACATCTACCTCCCGCTGTCGCGCCTGCTCAACCTCTACATCGGCGCCACGGACGGCCTCAGAGGGGCGCTGAACACGTTCCTCGGCGAGAAGGGCTCCCAGTCCGGGACCCCGTTCGTCATAGGGGTCGCGGGCTCGGTGGCCGGCGGCAAGTCGACCGTCGCCCGGCTCCTCCAGGCACTGCTCTCGCGCTGGCCCGAGCACCCGCGCGTGGAGCGCGTCACGACGGACGGCTTCCTGCTGCCCACCAAGGAGCTCCAGGCCCGCGGCCTGATGTCCAGGAAGGGCTTCCCCGAGTCGTACGACCGGCGCGCCCTGACCCGGTTCGTCGCCGACATCAAGGCCGGCAAGGACGAGGTGACGGCGCCCGTCTACTCCCACCTCATCTACGACATCGTCCCCGGCGAGAAGCTCGTGGTGCGCCGCCCGGACATCCTGATCGTCGAGGGCCTCAACGTCCTCCAGCCGGCGCTGCCCGGCAAGGACGGCCGCACCCGCGTCGGTCTCGCGGACTACTTCGACTTCAGCGTGTACATCGACGCCCACGCCGACGACGTCGAGCGCTGGTACCTCAACCGCTTCAAGAAGCTGCGCCAGACGGCCTTCCAGGACCCGAACTCGTACTTCCGCAAGTACACCCAGGTCTCCGAGGAGGAGGCGCTCGACTACGCCCGCACCCAGTGGCGCACCATCAACAAGCCGAACCTGATCGAGAACATCGCCCCCACCCGGGGCCGCGCCACCCTCGTCATCCGCAAGGGCCCCGATCACAAGGTGCGCAGACTGAGCCTGCGCAAGCTCTGAACGTGATGGGGTGGGCGCCATGCTGCATCTGCGCCTGATCACCCCGCCCGGCCGGACGGACGACGTGCTCCGCCTGATCGAGAACACCGTCGGCACCACCCACCTGGTGGTGCTGCCGGGCGCCGCCCGGAATCCCGCCGGGGACGTCGTCCTGTGCGACGTGGCGCGTGAGGCGGGCGACGAACTCCTCAGCGGGCTCCAGGGGCTGGACATCGAGGACCACGGCTCGATCGCCGTGGAGAACATCGACCTGTCCCTGTCCACGCGCGCGGACGAGGCCGAGGCGGAGGCCCCCGGCGAGGGCGCCGACGCGGTCCTGTGGGAGCACCTGACGGACGCGACCCACGAGGAGTCGACGCTCTCCGTCACCTATCTGGCGTTCCTGACGATCGCCACGATGATCGCGGCCTGCGGTGTCGTCCTCGACAACGCGGTCCTCATCGTCGGCGCGATGGCCGTGGGCCCGGAGTTCGGCCCGCTGGCCGGCTTCTCCACGGCCCTCGTCCAGCGCCGCCCCCGTCTGGCGCTGCGCTCGGTGACCGCGCTGCTCGTGGGGTTCGCGGTGGCGATGGCGGTGACGGTGGGCTTCGCCCTGTTCATGGACTCCGTGAACCTGTTCAGCCAGGCCCAGTTGGACGCCGACCGCCCCAACACCGCCTTCGTGTACGCCCCGGACGCCTTCTCCTTCGTCGTGGCGGTCCTGGCGGGCATCGCGGGCACCCTCTCCCTGACCTCGGCGAAGTCAGGGGCCCTGGTGGGCGTGGCCATCTCGGTCACGACGGTCCCGGCGGCGGCGAACGCGGCGGTGGCACTCGCCTACGGCGACACGTCCCAGACCGTCGGCTCCACGAACCAGCTCCTGCTGAACCTGCTGGGCATCGTGCTGGCCGGAACGCTCACGCTCCTGACCCAGAAATGGCTCTGGCGAAAGCGCACTTGAAGCCTGCCCGGCACCATCGTGCCGCCGGTGAACAGGGCCCGGCGGGCACACCCGCCCCGCGTTGCCGTCACCCGCGGACGCATCCGGCTTCCGGCCGACCGGCCCGCCCTCACCCCACGCCGTCGCCCGTCGCCCGTCGCGGCAGCGGCAGCGGCAGCGGCAGCGGCAGCGGCAGCTGAACGACCACGCACCGCCACTCCGAGCGGGCTGATCCACCGGCCAGGCCGTGATGACGCGGGCCCCGCCCGACGTCCGGCCCCGTCCGCCGCACGGCCACGCCGCACCGGCAGGCACGAGCCGCACAGGCGGGGGGGGGGCCGCGGGGGGGCGGCGGGGCCGCCCGCCCCGGGGGCGTTTCACCGGGCGGGGGTAAACCCGGGGGGCCGGGGGCGGGCGCCCCCGCCGGGCGGGGGGGTGGCGGCGGCCCCCCCCCCCGGGCGGCCCCCGCCCGCCCCCCGCCCCCCCCCCCCGGCCCCCCCCCCCCCCCCGGGGGGGGGGCGCCCGGGGGGGGGGGCGGGGCCCGCCCCGGCCCAGGGGGCTTATCCCAGGGCGGACTTCACCGCGTCGGCCAGGCGGCTCGCGACCGAGCGGGCCTGGTCGATGTCGGCGGCCTCGACCATCACCCGGACCAGCGGCTCGGTCCCGGAGGGGCGCAGCAGCACCCGCCCGGTGGAGCCGAGTTCACGCTCGGCCTCGGCGACCGCGGAGGCCAGGTCCGCGGAGGTCCCGACCCGGGTGCGGTCCACGTCCGGCACGTTGATGAGGACCTGGGGCAGCCGCTCCATCACCCCGGCCAGCTCCCGCAGGGACTTCCCGGTCTGGGCGACCCGCGCCGCGAGCATGAGCCCGGTCAGCGTGCCGTCGCCGGTGGTGGCGTGGTCGAGGATGATGACGTGCCCGGACTGCTCGCCGCCGAGGGCGTAGCCGTGCTCCTTCATCGCCTCCAGGACGTACCGGTCGCCGACGGCCGTCTGGACGAGGGTGAGCCCCTCCCGCTCCATGGCGAGCTTGAAGCCCAGGTTGGACATCACGGTCGCGACGACGGTGTCCTCCCGCAGCGCGGAGCGCTCCCGCATGGCGAGCGCGAGGACGGCCATGATCTGGTCGCCGTCGACCTCCTCACCGGTGTGGTCGACGGCGAGGCACCGGTCGGCGTCCCCGTCGTGCGCGATGCCGAAGTGGGCGCCGTGCTCGACGACCGCGGCCTTCAGCAGCCCGAGGTGGGTGGAGCCGCAGCCGTCGTTGATGTTGAGGCCGTCCGGCTCGGCACCGATCGTGATGATCTCGGCCCCGGCCCGGGAGAACGCCTCGGGGGACACGCGCGCGGCGGCACCGTGCGCCTCGTCCAGGACGATCTTCAGCCCGTCGAGCCGGTTCGGGAGCACGGCGACGAGGTGGGCGACGTACTGGTCGAAGCCCTCCTGGTAGGCGCGCACCCGGCCGACACCGGCGCCGGTCGGACGGTCCCAGGGCTCACCGTGACGGTGGGACTCGTACACCGTCTCGATGCGGTCCTCCAGCTCGTCGTCGAGCTTGTGGCCGCCGCGGGCGAGGAACTTGATGCCGTTGTCGGGCATGGCGTTGTGGCTGGCGGAGAGCATCACGCCGAGGTCGGCGCCGAGCACACCCGTGAGATAGGCCACCGCGGGGGTCGGCAGCACGCCGACCTGGAGGACGTCGACGCCGGCGCTGGCGAGGCCCGCGACGACCGCGGCCTCCAGGAACTCCCCGGACGCGCGCGGATCCCGGCCGACCACGGCGGTCGCCCGGTGGCCTTCGAAGGAGCCCGCCTCGGCGAGTACGTGAGCCGCCGCGACGGACAGACCGAGCGCCATCTCGGCCGTCAGATCCGCGTTGGCGACGCCGCGCACGCCGTCCGTGCCGAAGAGTCGTCCCACTTGTCCTCCTGAGGAAGCATGCATGGCCAGCATGAGAATACGGCGATCAGCCGATCACATGAGCCTTTGAGCGCCTTGTGCCGTTATACGCCCAAGGCTGTGATAAACGAACGCCCCGGCGGCACTGTGGCGTGCCGCCGGGGCGTTCGGACGTACTGCGGTGGTGCGAGTACGCGGGCTTGCAGGCAGCGAAGCTTAACGCTTGCTGTACTGCGGAGCCTTGCGGGCCTTCTTGAGACCGGCCTTCTTGCGCTCGACCGCACGGTCGTCGCGGCGGAGGAATCCGGCCTTCTTGAGGGCGCCACGGTTGTTGTCGACGTCGGCCTCGTTCAGCGCGCGGGCGACACCGAGACGGAGCGCACCGGCCTGACCGGAGACACCGCCACCCGCGATGCGGGCGATGATGTCGTAGCGGCCTTCGAGCTCGAGCACCTTGAAGGGCTCGTTGACTTCCTGCTGGTGCACCTTGTTGGGGAAGTAGTCCTCAAGGGTGCGACCGTTGATCTTCCACTTGCCGGTGCCCGGGACGATCCGGACGCGGGCGATGGCGTTCTTGCGACGGCCCAGGCCGGCGGCCGGCTGCGGGTCGCCGAAGCGGGACGCCAGCGACTCGGAGGTGTACTCGCCCTCGACGGGCACGTCCGACTCGGTGGTGTAGCTGTCGATGTCGACAAGCTCGGTCTCGGTCTCTTCGACCGGCTGCTCAGCGGTGGTCTCGGCCACGATGCTCCTCAGATCTTTTCTCTGTTTAGGGGTGTGGCCGGAACTACTGCGCGACCTGGGTGATCTCGAACGGCACCGGCTGCTGGGCAGCGTGCGGGTGCTGGTCGCCCGAGTAGACCTTCAGCTTGGAGATCATCTGACGGCCCAGGGAGTTCTTGGGGATCATGCCCCGGATGGCCTTCTCGACGGCCTTCTCGGGGTTCTTCGCCAGCAGCTCGTCGTAACGGACGGAGCGCAGACCACCCGGGTAACCGGAGTGGCGGTACGCCAGCTTCTGGGTCTTCTTGTTGCCGGACAGGTGAACCTTGTCGGCGTTGATGATGATGACGAAGTCGCCCATGTCCATGTGCGGGGCATAGGTCGGCTTGTGCTTGCCGCGGAGGAGGTTCGCAGCAGTGGTAGCCAGACGGCCCAGGACGATGTCCTGAGCGTCAATGACATGCCACTGGCGAGTCACATCGCCGGGCTTGGGGCTGTACGTACGCACTTCGCAGCCTTCTTCTTCAGTGGATGGGTGCTGACACATGGCATCACTGAAGCGATCGTGCAGCTGGGGACGACAGTGCCGGGAACGAGGCCCGTATGCCGCCCACTGGTAACTGCTCCAGGGAACCCGCGTAAAGGGCTCCGTCGCGCGAGAGCGACCGAGCCGATACGCATAACAAACCGCAAGCGTACTCGGGCTGACCCGGAAGGGTCAAAACGAGCCCTCTACCAGGTCGGCCGCCGGACAACTCACGGGGCACCGGACCCGGGTATGTACGGCCCTGCCGGAAAGGTCCCCCGGTGCCGGGACGGAGCCGCTCCGGCCCGGCGCGCCCCACGTCTAAGATGCGCCCCATGAGCTATGGGCAGCAGGGGGGACCCCCGTCCCAGTGGGATCCCTGGAAACCGAATTCCCAGCAGCCGTGGGACGGCGGCCAGGACGGCCGGACCCCGGACTGGGCCGCGCTCGCCGAGGCGTCGGAGACCCGCAACAAACGGCGGAAGCTGCTGTTCGTCGTGGGCGGCGCCCTGGCCACCGCGGCGATAGGCACCGCCGTGGCGATGGCCGTGGTGTCCGCCGGCGGCGGCAGCAACGAGGCCAGCACCACGTCCTCGCTGCCGGCCAGCGCCGACATACCGAGCCAGTCCGCCACGGCGCCCTCCTTCGCGCCGACCAGCGCGCCGCCGCCGCTGGACCCGAAGGACTTCGTCGGCAGCAAGACCAAGGACACGGCACCGCTCAGCGCGGAGAGCCTCTTCCCGGGCACGCAGCTCACCATGGGCGAGACGGTCTACAAGAAGGGCCGCACCGCCGACACCACGAACTGCGCCTCGGTGACCAAGGGCACCCTGCCCAAGATCCTCAAGGACAACGACTGCACCCGGCTGCTGCGGGTCTCCTACATCAAGGACGGCGTCGCGGTGACGGTCGGTGTCGCGGTCTTCGACACCGAGGCCCAGGCGCTGAAGGCCAAGGGCCAGGCCGACAAGAAGAGCGTGGTCGCCTCGCTCTCCGGCGACGGCGTCAAGGCGTTCTGCGACTCGGCGGTCTGCCGTACGACCACCAACTCCTACGGCCGCTACGCCTACTTCACGGTGGCCGGCTTCACCAACGGCAAGAACGTCACCGAGAAGAGCACCGAGGTCTTCTCCACCGGCAACGACCTGGCCGAGTTCACCTTCCGCCAGATCCGCCGCCGCGGCGAGGCCCAGGCGTCGGCGGCCACCGGCTGACCGGCACGGGCCGCTGAGGCGGCAGGGGAAGGGCCCCGGGGGCCCTTCCCTCAGTGCACCTGCCCCCGCACCCGCCGCGCCGCCCGCTGGCGCTCCGCCAGGAGCCCGTCCGCCGGATAGGCGACCTCCTCCAGCGTCAGACCGTGCGGCCGCACGACGTGCACGGCGCTGTCCCGGACGCCCGCGTCCAGCACCTTCCGGGGCCACTCCACCCCGCGGTGGCCGTCGCCGACGAAGAGCAGCGCGCCCACCATGGAGCGGACCTGGTTGTGGCAGAAGGCGTCGGCACGGACCTCGATCTCGACGACCCCGCCGTCCGTGCGCCGTACGCCGAAGTCGAGGATCTCCCGGACCGTGGACGCCCCTTCGCGCTTCTTGGCGTAGGCCGCGAAGTCGTGCTCCCCGACCAGGGACCCGGCGGCGGCGTCCATCACGTCGACGTCCAGCTCCCAGTCGTGCCAGAGCACATGGCCCCGCAGCAGCGGGTCGACCCCGCCCGGCCGGTCCCCGACCCGGTACACGTACCGCCGCCACAGGGCCGCGAACCGCGCGTTGAAACCCTCCGGCGCCTCGGTCAGCCGCCACACCCGTACGTCCTTGGGGAGCCGCCCGGCGAGCCGCTTCAGCAGCTTCTCGCGGTGCTCGTCCCACACCTGTGCGGGCAGGTCGACATGCGCCACCTGGCCCCGCGCGTGCACGCCCGCGTCGGTGCGCCCCGCCACGGTCAGCTCGTACGTCACGTCCCCGGACCGGGTGACGGTCCGCAGCGCGTCCTCGATCTCCCCCTGCACGGTCCGCCGTCCCCCGGCCTGCTTGGCCCACCCGGAGAAGTCGGAACCGTCGTAGGACAGGTCGAGCCGCACGCGCACGTACCCGGGCTGTACTTCGTCACTCACACAGAGATCCTCTCAGCGACGCGGAACGGGCCCGCCCCGAAGGGGGCGAGCCCGTTCACTGCAAGGCGGAGCCTCAGGCGTCCTTGGACTCCTCGGCGGCCTCTTCGGCCGGCGCGGCGTCCTCGACGACCTCGTCCTTCTTGAGGGCGTCCTCCTTGACCGCACGCTTGGTGGCGGCCTCGGCCTCGCCCGTCGCCTGCTGCGCGACCGTCAGCGCCTCGACCAGCTCGATGACAGCCATGGGCGCGTTGTCGCCACGACGGTTACCGATCTTGGTGATGCGGGTGTAGCCACCGGGACGGTTCTCGTAGCGCGGGCCGATCTCGGTGAAGAGCGTGTGCACGATGCTCTTGTCCGTGATCACCTGGAGCACCTGACGGCGGTTGTGAAGGTCGCCCTTCTTCGCCTTGGTGACCAGACGCTCGGCGTAGGGCCGCAGACGGCGGGCCTTCGCCTCGGTGGTGGTGATGCGGCCGTGCTCGAAGAGCGCCTTCGCGAGGTTCGCGAGGAGGAGCTTCTCGTGCGCGGCGCTGCCGCCCAGACGGGCACCCTTGGTGGGCTTCGGCATGGTGTTTCTCCTAGATGTCTGCCCCGGCCGTACTAGGTACCGGGGTCAGTATCCGAGCGGGCGGATGCCCGTCGAAGATCCGGGTGACGGGCCCCGAAGGGGCCGTCGCCCGGAAGGGGCGCGGGGAACTGCGCGACAAGCCGCAGCGCACCCGCACCCGAGTACGGACCAGGAGGCCCGAGCTCTCAGTACTGCTCGGTCTCCACGAAGCCCGCGTCCGCGTCGTCGTCGGCGCCGAAGGCGTCGGCGGCGGCGGTCGGGTCGAATCCGGGCGGGCTGTCCTTCAGGGCCAGGCCCATGCCGGCCAGCTTCGCCTTGACCTCGTCGATCGACTTCGCACCGAAGTTGCGGATGTCGAGCAGGTCGGCCTCGGAGCGGGCGACGAGCTCACCCACGGAGTGGATGCCCTCGCGCTTGAGGCAGTTGTACGACCGAACGGTGAGCTCCAGCTCCTCGATCGGCAGGGCGAGATCGGCGGCCAGGGCGGCGTCCGTGGGGGACGGGCCCATGTCGATGCCCTCGGCGTCGATGTTCAGCTCGCGGGCGAGACCGAACAGCTCCACCAGGGTCTTGCCGGCCGACGCCATGGCGTCACGGGGACGCATGGCCTGCTTCGTCTCGACGTCGACGATCAGCTTGTCGAAGTCGGTCCGCTGCTCGACACGCGTGGCCTCGACCTTGTACGTGACCTTCAGAACCGGCGAGTAGATGGAGTCGACCGGGATACGGCCGATCTCCTGGCCCACCTGCTTGTTCTGCACGGCGGAGACGTAGCCGCGACCGCGCTCGACGGTCAGCTCCATCTCCAGCTTGCCCTTGCCGTTGAGCGTGGCGAGGACCAGGTCGGGGTTGTGCACCTCGACACCGGCCGGGGGCGCGATGTCGGCGGCGGTGACCAGACCCGGGCCCTGCTTGCGCAGGTACATCACGACCGGCTCGTCGTGCTCCGAGGAGACGACCAGCTGCTTGATGTTGAGGATCAGGTCGGTGACGTCCTCCTTGACGCCCGGCACGGTGGTGAACTCGTGCAGGACACCGTCGATACGGATGGACGTGACCGCCGCACCCGGGATCGACGACAGGAGCGTACGGCGCAGGGAGTTGCCGAGGGTGTAGCCGAAGCCCGGCTCCAGCGGCTCGATCACGAACCGGGAGCGGAACTCGTCGACGACCTCTTCGGTCAACGAGGGACGCTGAGCGATCAGCATGTGATTCCTTCAGTTCAGGGGCACCCACTATTTGATGCCCTGAGGCCGCCAGGCGGAGCCTGACGGTGTTACCACAAGGGTACGGGCGATACGACCCGAAGAGGCCGTACCGCCCGCAAAGCCCTGGTGAAGCGAGGTCAGACGCGACGACGCTTCGGCGGACGGCAGCCGTTGTGCGGGGTGGGCGTGACGTCCTGGATGGAGCCGACCTCAAGACCGGTCGCCTGAAGCGAACGGATGGCGGTCTCACGACCGGAGCCCGGGCCCTTGACGAACACGTCGACCTTGCGCATGCCGTGCTCCTGCGCGCGACGGGCAGCCGACTCGGCGGCCATCTGCGCGGCGAACGGCGTGGACTTGCGGGAGCCCTTGAAGCCGACGTGGCCGGCGGAGGCCCACGAGATCACGTTGCCGGACGGGTCCGTGATCGAGACGATGGTGTTGTTGAACGTCGACTTGATGTGCGCGTGGCCGTGCGCGACGTTCTTCTTTTCCTTGCGGCGCACCTTCTTGGCAGCGCCCTGACGACCCTTGGGGGGCATCTAGTTACTCCTACGGGGAGGTGGTCGGTCCTACAGCGAAGACCGCTGATGAAGCGTTGTCCGCTGAGGACTACTTCTTGCCGGGCTTCTTCTTGCCGGCGATGGCGCGACGCGGGCCCTTGCGGGTGCGGGCGTTCGTGCTCGTACGCTGACCGCGGACGGGCAGACCACGACGGTGACGGAGACCCTGGTAGCAGCCGATCTCGACCTTGCGGCGGATGTCGGCCTGGATCTCGCGACGGAGGTCACCCTCGGTCTTGATGTTGTTGTCGACGTACTCACGAATCGCGACGAGCTGCTCCTCGGAGAGGTCGCGAACGCGGGTGTTCGGGTCGACACCGGTCTCGGCCAGCGTGAGCTGGGAGAGGGTCCGGCCGATACCGAACACGTAGGTCAGGGCGACCTCCACGCGCTTTTCGCGCGGGATGTCAACACCGGAAACGCGTGCCATTCAATGGCTCCTGGTGATCTTCGGAGGTCTTCCACAGAACCGGTTCCCAGCCGCCGTACCAGGTACGAACTGGGTCCCCGGCCTCCGAACCGGGGGTGTCAGGCACGATCGCTCGTCCTGGGTCCTGCGTATGAACAAATTCAGCTCGCGTCGCGCGAATCTCTGCGGTTCAGATGCAGAGGGTTCGGTCGATCGTGCGTCAGCCCTGGCGCTGCTTGTGGCGCGGGTTCTCGCAGATGACCATGACCCGACCGTGACGGCGGATCACCCTGCACTTGTCGCAGATCTTCTTGACGCTCGGCTTGACCTTCATGAGATTGAGGTTCTCCGAGTCAGAGGGATCTACTTGTAGCGGTAGACGATCCGGCCACGGGTCAGGTCGTACGGAGAGAGCTCCACCACGACCCGGTCGTCAGGGAGGATGCGGATGTAGTGCATACGCATCTTGCCGCTGATGTGTGCCAGGACCTGGTGGCCGTTCTGGAGCTCGACCTTGAACATGGCGTTCGGAAGAGACTCGACGACAGTGCCCTCGATCTCGATGGCACCTTGCTTCTTGGCCACGCTTCGCCCTTCGAATCGACTACCTTGATCGACTCTGTGCGAGCGCATGCAGACATGCGGGTGCACGAGAGCCGACGAGTCAGTCTACGTCAGCGCACCCGGAAAGACGAATCGAGGAAGAATGCCCGGCTGCGGAGATCTTTAAGCACACCGGGCCCGGTGCACTGCCGACACGCGGCTCAGGCCAGCGGGTCCGGGGCCGCCGTCACTCCGTACTCGGCCAGCTTCGCGCGGCCGCCGTCCGGGGACGTCAGGACCAGAGGGCCCGCCGGGGTCAGCGCCACCGAGTGCTCCCAGTGCGAGGACCAGGTGCCGTCCGTCGTGATGACGGTCCACTCGTCCTCCAGGACCGCCGTCTTCGGCGTGCCCAGGGAGACCATCGGCTCGATCGCGAGGCAGATGCCCGGCACCAGCTTGGGGCCCTTGCCCCGGCGCCGGTCGACGTAGTTCAGCAGATGCGGGTCCATGTGCATCTCGGTGCCGATGCCGTGGCCGCCGTAGTCCTCGATGATCCCGTACTTGCCGCCGCCGGCCTTGGGCTGGCGCCGGATGTACGTCTCGATGGCCTTGGACACGTCCATCAGCCGGTTGCCGAGCTTCATGGCCGCGATCCCGGCCCACATCGACTCCTCGGTCACCCGGGAGAGCTCCAGCAGCTCCGGAGCGTGCCCGGAGCCCACGAAGGCGGTGTACGCCGCGTCCCCGTGCCAGCCGTCGACGATCGCGCCGGCGTCGACGGAGATGATGTCGCCGTCCTTGAGGACGACCTCGTCCGACGGGATGCCGTGGACCACGACCTCGTTCACCGACGTGCAGATCGTCGCCGGGAACCCGCCGTACCCCAGGAAGTTCGACTTCGCCCCGTGCTCGGCGATCACCTTGCGCGCGACCTCGTCCAGATCCTTCGTGGACGCCCCCGGCACCGCCGCCTCACGCGTGGCCGCGTGGATCGCGGCGACGACCAGTCCCGCCTCACGCATCTTGGCGATCTGCTCGGGGCTCTTGATCTGCACCATGGGAAGCCTGCGCTCTCCGTCACTCACGTCAACCGGCTACTTACGTACCACAACAGTACGGCCGTGACGCCCGGCAGGACGTCACGGCCGCTGGGGACCGGCGACTACTCGCCGTCACCCTCACGCTTCAGCCCGGCCAGCGCTCGACCGGTCACCTCGTCCACCGGACCCATGGAGTCGATCGTGACGACCAGGCCCTGGGCCTTGTAGTAGTCGATGATCGGCTCGGTCTGCGTGTGGTAGACCTCCAGGCGCGTGCGCACGGTGGCCTCGGAGTCGTCGTCACGCTGGTACAGCTCACCGCCGCAGACGTCGCAGACGCCTTCCTTGACGGGCTTCTTGTACGACACGTGGAAGACGTGCGAGGAGTCGTTGCGGCAGATGCGCCGGCCGGCGATCCGCTTGACGACCTCCTCCTCGGGGGCCTCCAGGTCCAGTACCGCGTCCAGCTTGATGCCCTCGGTGGTGAGGAGCTCGTCCAACGCCTCGGCCTGCGAGACGTTCCGCGGGAAGCCGTCCAGCAGGAAGCCGTTCTCGGCGTCCGGCTGCTCCATGCGGTCCTTCGCCATCGCGATGGTGACCTCGTCGGGGACGAGGTTGCCGGCGTCCATGTAGGACTTCGCGAGTTTGCCAAGGTCCGTCTGTCGGCTGATGTTGGCGCGGAACAGGTCGCCCGTGGAGATGTGCGGGACACGCAGCTTCTCGGCGAGGCGGGTGGCCTGCGTACCCTTTCCGGCGCCAGGCGGCCCGACGAGGACGATTCGCATCAGCGGAGGAACCCTTCGTAATTGCGCTGCTGGAGCTGGCTCTCGATCTGCTTCACCGTCTCGAGACCGACACCCACGATGATCAGGATGCTGGTACCGCCGAAGGGGAAGTTCTGGTTTGCCCCGAAACCAACCAACGCCATCGTCGGGACGAGAGCGATCAGGCCCAAGTACAGCGAACCCGGCCAGGTGATCCGGTTGAGTACGTAGGAAAGGTACTCAGCGGTCGGTCGGCCAGCCCGGATGCCCGGGATGAAGCCACCATACTTCTTCATGTTGTCCGCGACTTCCTCGGGGTTGAACGAGATCGCCACGTAGAAGAAGGCGAAGAACACGATCAACAGGAAGTAGGACGCGATGTAGTACGGGTGGTCACCCTTGACGAAGTGGGCCTCGATCCAGGTCTTCCAGCCGGAGTTGCCACCGGAGAACTGGGCGACCAGCGCGGGGATGTAGAGCAGCGACGACGCGAAGATGACGGGAATCACACCCGCCTGGTTCACCTTCAGCGGGATGTACGTCGACGTACCGCCGTAGGACCGGCGACCGATCATCCGCTTCGCGTACTGCACGGGGATGCGGCGCTGGGCCTGCTCGACGAAGACCACCAGGCCGACCATGACCAGGCCGACGAGGATGACGGTGCCGAACTCGATCCAGCCGTCGGCCAGGGTGCCCTGCTTCTTGATGGCCCACAGCGCGGACGGGAAGGTGGCGGCGATCGAGATGAACATCAGGATCGACATGCCGTTGCCGATGCCGCGGTCGGTGATGAGCTCACCGAGCCACATGACGACGGCCGTACCGGCGGTCATCGTGATGACCATGACGATCGTGCTGAAGATCGAGCGGTCCGGGACGATGGTCGACGCGGCCGAGCAGCCGGAGAACAGGGCACCGCTGCGGGCGGTGGCGACGAGGCCGGTGCCCTGGAGGATGGCGAGCGCCACGGTCAGGTAACGCGTGTACTGCGTGATCTTCGCCGTACCCGCCTGACCCTCCTTCTTGAGGGCTTCCAGGCGCGGGATGACCACGGTCAGCAGCTGCAGGATGATGCTCGCGGTGATGTACGGCATGATGCCGAGCGCGAAGATCGTGATCTGCAGCAGCGCGCCGCCGCTGAACATGTTGACGAGACCGAAGAGCCCCTGGTTTGCGGACGCCTCGTCGACACAGGTCTGGACACTCTTGTAGTCGACGCCCGGGATCGGGACGTGGGTACCGACCCGGTACACCACGATGATGCCCAGCGTGAAGAGCAGCTTCTTGCGCAGGTCGGGCGTCCTGAACGCCCGGGCGAACGCGGTGAGCACGGTGCCTCCTGCGACCCCCGCGCGACTGCGTCAAGGGTGACGGTCTTGAGATTCCGGATAAGACAACGACTTACGTAACGGCCAACTGCCGCTCTGAGTGCCGCGTCTGGTGAAGCACTCAGCAAAAAGTGGGCAGCGCAGGTCACCTTACCCGCGAGACTGCCCCCCTTGGAACGACCAACCGGGGATACCCCATTTGTGGGGTATCCCCGGTCGGGATCGCTCAAGTCATCGAGACGCCTGTGGTGTTCAGACGAGCTCGGTGACGGTACCGCCGGCGGCGGTGATCTTCTCCTTGGCGGAGCCGGAGACGGCGTCGACCGTCACCTGCAGCGCCACGGTGATCTCGCCCTGGCCGAGGACCTTGACGAGGCTGTTCTTGCGAACGGCACCCTTGGCCACCAGACCCTCGACGGTGACCTCGCCACCCTCGGGGTACAGCGCGGCCAGCTTGTCGAGGTTCACGACCTGGAACTCGACCTTGAAGGGGTTCTTGAAGCCCTTCAGCTTCGGGAGACGCATGTGGAGGGGCATCTGGCCACCCTCGAAGCGCTCCGGAACCTGGTAACGGGCCTTCGTGCCCTTGGTACCACGACCGGCCGTCTTACCCTTCGACGCCTCACCACGACCGACACGGGTCTTCGCGGTCTTGGCACCGGGGGCGGGACGAAGGTTGTGGATCTTGAGCGGGTTGTTCTCCGCCATGATCAGTCGACCTCCTCGACCGTCACGAGGTGGCGGACGGTGTGCACCATGCCGCGGAACTCGGGGCGGTCCTCCTTGACGACCTGCGTGTTGATGCCCTTGAGACCAAGGGAACGCAGGGTGTCACGGTGGTTCTGCTTGCTGCCGATGTACGACTTCGTCTGCGTGATCTTGAGCTGTGCCATTACGCAGCACCGGCCCCGGCACGCGCACGCAGCAGAGCCGCGGGAGCGACGTCCTCGAGGGGCAGACCACGGCGGGCCGCGATCTCCTCGGGACGCTGCAGACCCTTCAGGGCCTCCACGGTCGCGTGCACGATGTTGATCGCGTTCGACGAGCCGAGCGACTTCGACAGGATGTCGTGCACGCCGGCGCACTCGAGCACGGCACGCACCGGGCCACCGGCGATGACGCCGGTACCGGGGGAAGCAGGCTTGAGCAGGACGACGCCCGCGGCCTTCTCGCCCGTGATCGGGTGCGGGATGGTGCCCTGGATACGGGGGACCTTGAAGAAGTGCTTCTTGGCCTCCTCAACACCCTTGGCGATGGCGGCCGGCACCTCCTTGGCCTTGCCGTAACCGACACCCACGGTGCCGTCACCGTCGCCCACTACGACGAGCGCAGTGAAGCTGAAGCGACGACCACCCTTCACAACCTTGGCGACACGGTTGATCGCGACGACACGCTCAACGTAAGCGGTCTTCTCGGCGGCGGCAGAGCCACCGTCACGACCCTTACGGTCCCGCCGCTCGCCGCCACCGGCACCGCCACCGCGGCGCTGGGGTCCAGCCATTGGATTACCTCTCTCTTTCCGCTAGCTACGAGCGGCTCAGAACTTGAGCCCGGCTTCGCGGGCGGCGTCCGCCAGGGCGGCGATGCGCCCGGCGTACTGGTTGCCACCACGGTCGAATACGACAGCCTCGACGCCGGCGGCCTTGGCGCGCTCGGCGACCAGGGCGCCGACCGACTTGGCCTGCGCGGACTTGTCGCCCTCGCCACCGCGGATCGAGGTGTCCAGGGTCGACGCCGACGCCAGGGTGTGACCCTTGATGTCGTCGATGACCTGGGCCACGATGTGGCGGTTCGAGCGCGTCACGACCAGACGCGGACGCTCAGCCGTACCCGAGATGTGCTTGCGGATACGGATGTGACGGCGCTTGATCGCGGCGCGCTTGTAAGCGTCGCCCTTAAGGATCTTCTGTCCGTATGCCATGGCTTACTTACCCGCCTTTCCGACCTTGCGGCGGATGACTTCGCCTTCGTACTTGACGCCCTTGGCCTTGTACGGGTCGGGCTTGCGCAGCTTGCGGATGTTGGCCGCAACCTCGCCGACCTTCTGCTTGTCGATTCCCTCGACCGAGAAGTGCGTCGGGTTCTCGACCTTGAACGAGATGCCCTCGGGCGCCTCGACCGTGATCGAGTGGCTGTAGCCGAGCGCGAACTCGAGGTTCGAACCCTTGGCCGCGACGCGGTAACCGACACCGCTGATCTCGAGCTTCTTCACGTAACCCTCGGTCACGCCGGTGATCATGTTCGCCACCAGCGTGCGGGACAGGCCGTGCAGGGCCTTGTTCTGACGCTCGTCGTTGGGGCGGGTGACGTTCAGAACGCCGTCCTCACCCTTGGCGATGTCGATCGGCGAAGCGACGGTGTGGGTCAGGGTGCCCTTGGGGCCCTTGACCGAGACCGTACGGCCGTCGATGGTGACGTCCACGCCGGCGGGAACCGTGATGGGGAGCTTGCCAATACGCGACATAGCTGTTTCCTCCGTTCCCTTCCGCTACCAGACGTAGGCGAGGACTTCTCCGCCTACGCCCTTCTTGCCGGCCTGCTTGTCGGTGAGGAGCCCGTGCGACGTGGAGATGATCGCCACGCCGAGGCCGCCCAGCACCTTGGGCAGGTTGGTGGACTTCGCGTACACCCGGAGACCGGGCTTGGAGATCCGCTTGATGCCCGCGATGGAGCGCTCACGGTTCGGGCCGAACTTCAGCTCGAGAACGAGGTTCTTGCCGACCTCGGCGTCCTCGATCTTCCAGCCCGTGATGAAGCCCTCCTGCTGGAGGATCTCCGCGATGTGAGACTTGATCTTGGACGTCGGCATCGTCACGGAGTCGTGGTACGCCGAGTTCGCGTTCCGCAGACGCGTAAGCATGTCTGCGATCGGATCAGTCATGGTCATGAATTGGCCTTCGGCCTCTCTCGCCGGGGTTTCCTGGTGCCCATCCCTCTCCTCGATCCGAGACGAGGCGGGTGCGGTGCGGTGGACCTACGGCGTAGTAAGTCGTATCGGGCGACGTCAGGCGCCCAACCCTCCAAGCCTAAGCCATGGAGGGGAGGGCGCCTGACACGCCCAGTGCTTACCGAGAGCCCTTGGAGTCCCTAAAAGCGGGGACTACCAGGAGCTCTTGGTCACGCCCGGCAGCTCGCCACGGTGAGCCATCTCACGAAGGCACACACGGCACAGGCCGAACTTGCGGTACACGGAGTGGGGACGGCCGCAGCGCTGGCAGCGCGTGTAGCCACGCACGCCGAACTTGGGCTTGCGAGCAGCCTTCGCGATCAGAGCCTTCTTCGCCATCTCGCTCACGCCTCCTTGAAGGGGAAGCCGAGGTGACGAAGGAGGGCGCGGCCCTCAGCGTCGTTGGTCGCCGTGGTCACCACGGTGATGTCCATACCCCGGGTACGGTCGATCTTGTCCTGGTCGATCTCGTGGAACATGACCTGCTCCGTGAGACCGAAGGTGTAGTTGCCCCGGCCGTCGAACTGCTTGGGGGACAGGCCGCGGAAGTCGCGGATGCGCGGCAGCGCGAGCGACAGGGTGCGGTCCAGGAACTCCCACATGCGGTCGCCACGGAGGGTGACGTGGGCACCGATCGGCTGACCCTCACGCAGCTTGAACTGCGCGATGGACTTGCGGGCCTTGGTGACCTGCGGCTTCTGGCCGGTGATCGTGGAGAGGTCGCGGATGGCGCCCTCGATCAGCTTGGAGTCGCGGGCGGCGTCGCCCACACCCATGTTGACCACGATCTTGACGAGGCCGGGGATCTGCATGACGTTCTCGTAGGAGAACTCCTCACGCAGCTTGCCCGCGATCTCCTCGCGGTACTTCGTCTTGAGACGCGGAGTGGTGGTGGTAGCCATCAGATGTCCTCACCCGTCCGCTTGGCAACGCGGATCTTGTTGCCCTCGTCGTCGAAGCGGTAACCGACACGCGTGACGACCTTGTTGCCGTCCTTCTCCACGACCAGCTGGACGTTGGAGACGTGGACGGGCGCCTCGGTGGTGACGATGCCACCGGCCTGCGAACCCTTGGCGGTCGGGCCGGCCTTGGTGTGCTTCTTGACCCGGTTGACACCCTCGACCAGGACGCGGTCCTCGCGGGGGTAGGCCGCGATGACCTTGCCCTGCTTGCCCTTGTCCTTACCGGTGATGACCTGGACCAGGTCGCCCTTCTTGATCTTCATGCTTACAGCACCTCCGGCGCGAGCGAGATGATCTTCATGAACTTCTTCTCGCGCAGCTCCCGGCCCACCGGGCCGAAGATACGGGTGCCACGAGGGTCGCCGTCGTTCTTGAGAATGACAGCGGCGTTCTCGTCGAAGCGGATGTACGAGCCGTCCGGACGGCGGCGCTCCTTGACGGTGCGAACGATGACCGCCTTGATGACGTCACCCTTCTTCACGTTGCCGCCGGGGATCGCGTCCTTGACGGTGGCGACGATGACGTCACCGATGCCCGCGTAGCGGCGACCGGAGCCACCGAGCACACGGATGCAAAGGATTTCCTTCGCACCAGTGTTGTCGGCGACACGCAGTCGCGACTCCTGCTGGATCACGTCTATCTCCTGATTGTCTGCCGGTTCCCGGCAGGGGCCTCATCCCTCACGGGAGTCGGACCCCTGCCGAGCCTGGCGGAACTGACCTGCGGAAGTGCCCCGCAGGCGGATCTTTTGGAATTCGCTTGCGCGAATTACCTACTTGGCCTTCTCGAGGATCTCGACGACGCGCCACCGCTTGGTGGCGGACAGCGGCCGGGTCTCCGCGAGGAGGACACGGTCGCCGACGCCGGCGGCGTTCTGCTCGTCGTGCGCCTTGAGCTTGTTCGTACGGCGGATGACCTTGCCGTACAGCGCGTGCTTGACGCGGTCCTCGACGGCGACGACGACGGTCTTGTCCATCTTGTCGCTGACGACGAGACCCTCACGGGTCTTGCGGAAGCCGCGCGCCTCAGTCGTTTCAGTCACGTTGTTCTCGCTCATCAGGCGTTCTCCACCGTTTCGATGCCCAGCTCACGCTCGCGCATCAGGGTGTAGATCCGCGCGATGTCCTTGCGGACCGCCTTGAGACGGCCGTGGTTCTCGAGCTGACCGGTCGCCGCCTGGAAACGGAGGTTGAACAGCTCTTCCTTGGCCTCGCGGAGCTTGTTCAGCAGCTCCTCGTTGCCCAGCTCGCGCAGCTCGGACGCCTTGGTACCGACCGACATCACGCTTCACCTGCCTCGCGCTTGACGATGCGGCACTTCATCGGCAGCTTGTGAGCCGCACGAGTCAGAGCCTCACGCGCAATCTTCTCGTTGGGGTAGGACAGCTCGAACATGACCCGTCCCGGGTGCACGTTCGCGATCCACCACTCCGGAGAACCCTTACCGGAACCCATGCGGGTCTCGGCAGGCTTCTTCGTCAGCGGACGGTCCGGGTAGATGTTGATCCAGACCTTGCCGCCACGCTTGATGTGGCGGGTCATCGCGATACGGGCCGCCTCGATCTGGCGGTTGGTCACGTACGCCGGCGTGAGGGCCTGAATGCCGTACTCGCCGAACGCGACCGTCGTACCGCCCTTGGCCTGACCGCGGCGCTTCGGGTGGTGCTGCTTGCGGTGCTTGACCCTACGGGGGATCAGCATGTCGGTCAGGCCTCCGTTCCGGTGCTCTCAGCCGGAGCGGCGGCGGGGGCCTCGGCCTTGGGGGCCTCGGCGCCGGCAGCCTGCTGCGGCTTGCGACCGCGCCGCTCGCCACCACGGCCACCACGGGCCGGGCGGTCGTTGCCGCCACCACGAGCCGGGCGGTTGCCCGCACGGGCGGCAGCGTTCTCGGCGCGGACCTCGGCGATGTTCTTGACGTCGCCCTTGTAGATCCAGACCTTCACGCCGATGCGGCCGAAGGTCGTCTTGGCCTCGAAGAAGCCGTAGTCCACGTTCGCGCGGAGCGTGTGCAGGGGCACGCGGCCCTCGCGGTAGAACTCCGAGCGGGACATCTCGGCGCCACCGAGGCGGCCACCGCACTGGATCTTGATGCCCTTGGCGCCGGCCTTCATCGCCGACTGCATGCTCTTACGCATGGCGCGACGGAAGGAGACGCGGGAGGAGAGCTGCTCGGCGACGGCCTGGGCAACCAGCTGAGCGTCCGTCTCGGGGTTCTTGACCTCGAGGATGTTCAGCTGGACCTGCTTGCCCGTGAGCTTCTCGAGGTCACCGCGGATGCGGTCGGCCTCGGCGCCACGGCGGCCGATGACGATGCCCGGACGCGCGGTGTGGATGTCCACGCGGACACGGTCACGGGTGCGCTCGATCTCGACCTTGGAGATGCCGGCGCGCTCCATGCCGGACGTCATCATCCGACGGATGGCGACGTCTTCCTTGACGTAGTCCTTGTACAGCTTGTCGGCGTACCACCGGGACTTGAAGTCCGTGGTGACACCGAGCCGGAACCCATGCGGGTTAACCTTCTGGCCCATTACCGGGTTCCTTCCTTGCTGCTGACGACCACGGTGATGTGGCTGGTCCGCTTGCGGATCCGGTAGGCACGGCCCTGGGCGCGCGGGCGGAACCGCTTCAGGGTCGGACCCTCGTCGACGTACGCCTCGGAGATGAAGAGGCTGTCGGCGTCGGTGTGGTCGTAGTTGTGCGCGGCGTTGGCGATGGCGCTGTCGAGCACCTTGCCGACCGGCACGGAGGCTGCCTGCGGAGCGAATCGCAGAACAGCCTGAGCCTCCGTGGCATCCATGCCACGGATAAGGTCCACCACGCGGCGGGCCTTCATGGGCGTAACGCGGATGTACCGCGCCTGGGCCCTGGCTTCCATGGTTGTCCCTCTCAGTTACTTACGTGTCTGAATGCGATCCGCTACTAGCGGCGCTTCGACTTCCGGTCGTCCTTGACGTGACCCCGGAAGGTACGAGTCGGCGAGAACTCGCCGAGCTTGTGACCGACCATCGACTCGGTGACGAACACCGGGATGTGGGTCTTGCCGTTGTGCACCGCGAGCGTGTGGCCGAGCATGGCCGGCACGATCATGGAGCGACGGGACCAGGTCTTGATGACGTTCTTGGTGCCGGCTTCGTTCTGGGCGTCCACCTTCTTGATCAGGTGGTCGTCGACGAAGGGCCCCTTCTTGAGACTGCGCGGCATCTAAACCCGCTCCTAGCGCTTCTTGTTCGTCTTGCGGCGGCGGACGATGTACTTGTTCGACGCCTTCTTGGGCGAACGAGTACGGCCTTCCTTCTTGCCCCACGGGGACACGGGGTGACGACCACCGGACGTCCGGCCCTCACCACCACCGTGCGGGTGGTCGACCGGGTTCATGACGACACCACGGACGGTCGGGCGAACGCCCAGCCACCGCTTACGGCCGGCCTTGCCCCAGTTGATGTTCGACTGCTCGGCGTTGCCGACCTCGCCGACGGTGGCGCGGCAGCGCACGTCGACCAGGCGGATCTCTCCGGACGGCATGCGGAGGTGGGCCATCGAGCCCTCCTTCGCGAGCAGCTGCACGGAGGTACCGGCGGAGCGGGCGAACTTGGCACCGCCACCGGGACGGAGCTCGATCGCGTGGATCGTGGTACCGACCGGGATGTTGCGGAGCGCCAGGTTGTTGCCCGGCTTGATGTCGGCCCCGGGACCGTTCTCGACGCGGTCACCCTGCTGCAGGTTGCGCGGGGCGAGGATGTAGCGCTTCTCGCCGTCCGCGTAGTGCAGCAGCGCGATGCGCGCGGTGCGGTTGGGGTCGTACTCGATGTGCGCGACCTTCGCCGGCACGCCGTCCTTGTCGTGACGACGGAAGTCGATCACGCGGTAGGCGCGCTTGTGGCCACCACCCTGGTGGCGGACGGTCACACGACCGGAGTTGTTACGGCCACCCTTGCTGTGCAGGGGGCGGACCAACGACTTCTCCGGCGTGGACCGCGTGACCTCGACGAAGTCGGCGACGCTGGAACCACGACGGCCCGGCGTAGTCGGCTTGTACTTGCGGATTCCCATTTCTCAGTCCTCGTCCGATATCGGACGATCCGACCCGCTTACGCGGTCGGACCGCCGAAGATGTCGATACGGTCGCCCTCGGCGAGGGTCACGATCGCGCGCTTGGAGCCCGCGCGCTGACCGAAACCGGTCTTGGTGCGCTTGCGCTTGCCCTGGCGGTTGAGCGTGTTGACCCCGGTGACCTTGACCGAGAAGACCGCCTGGACGGCCTGCTTGATCTGGGTCTTGTTGGCGTTCGGGTCGACGATGAACGTGTACTTGTTCTCGTCCAGGAGCGCGTAGCTCTTCTCCGACACGACCGGCTTCAGCAGGACGTCACGGTGGTCCGTGTACGCCTTGCTGGGCGCGGTGACGACGGTGTTCTTGCCCTCGGCGGCGTGACGGCGGGCCTTGGCGACGCGCGCGGCCTTCGCCTTCTTCGCAGCCTTGGAGGCAATGGCGGGGTGACGGATGGCCATCAGACCTCAGTCCCTTCGGTGTCGTTGGCCTTCGGGCCGGCGACGAAGGACTCGAGAGCGGCCTGGGTGAAGACCACGTCGTCCGAGACGATCACGTCGTACGTGTTCAGCTGGCCCGGCTCCAGGATGTGGACCTGGGGCAGGTTGCGGGCGGACAGCCACGCGGCCTCGTCGGCACGCTCGACGACCAGGAGCAGGTTCTTGCGCTCCGAGATCTTGCCGAACAGCGTCTTGGCGGCCTTCGTGGAAGGAGCCTCGCCCTCGATCACGCCGGTGACGACGTGGATGCGGTTCGCGCGCGCCCGGTCGGTGAGGGCGTGGCGCAGGGCCGCGGCCTTCATCTTCTTCGGGGTGCGCTGCGAGTAGTCGCGCGGCTGCGGGCCGTGGACGACGCCACCGCCGGCGAACTGCGGCGCGCGGGTCGAGCCCTGACGGGCGCGGCCGGTGCCCTTCTGGCGGTAAGGCTTCTTGCCACCACCACGGACTTCGCCACGGGTCTTGGTCTTGTGCGTGCCCTGACGGGCAGCCGCGTTCTGCGCGACGACGACCTGGTGGATCAGCGGGATGCTGACCTTCTCCACGCCGAAGATCTCCGCGGGGAGTTCGACGCTTCCGGTCTTCTCGCCGGCAGGCGAAAGGATGTCAACAGTGCTCATCGGTACCTCAGGCCCCCTTGGCCGCGGTGCGGACCAGGACGAGGCCGCCGTTCGGACCGGGGACGGCGCCCTTGATGAGCAGCAGACCCTTCTCCGCGTCAACGGCGTGGACGGTCAGGTTCTGGGTGGTGACGCGCTCGTTGCCCATGCGACCCGCCATGCGGAGGCCCTTGAACACGCGACCCGGGGTGGCGCAGCCACCGATCGAGCCCGGCGAGCGGTGCTTGCGCTGGGTGCCGTGACCGGCGCCGAGGCCCTTGAAGTTGTGACGCTTCATGACACCGGCGAAGCCCTTGCCCTTGCTCTTGCCGGTCACGTCGACCTTGACGCCCGCCTCGAAGACCTCGGCGGTGACTTCCTGGCCGAGCGTGTACTCGGAGGCGTCAGCCGTACGGATCTCGACGAGGTGGCGACGGGGGGTGACGTCGGCCTTGGCGAAGTGGCCCTTGAGGGGCTTGTTCACCTTGCGCGGGTCGATCTCGCCGAACGCGATCTGGACGGACTCGTAGCCGTCGACGTCGTTCGTGCGGACCTGGGTGACGACATTGGGGCCGGCCTTGACGACGGTGACCGGAACAACGCGGTTGTTCTCGTCCCACACCTGCGTCATGCCGAGCTTCTCGCCCAGGATGCCCTTGATCTGCTTAGCCATTCTCAGATCACCGATCCCTAGAGCTTGATCTCGATGTCGACACCGGCCGGAAGGTCGAGTCGCATCAGAGAGTCAACGGTCTTGGGCGTCGGGTCGAGAATGTCGATCAGGCGCTTGTGCGTGCGCATCTCGAAGTGCTCGCGCGAGTCCTTGTACTTGTGCGGCGACTTGATGACGCAGTACACGTTCTTCTCAGTGGGCAGCGGCACCGGGCCCGCGACCGACGCACCAGTGCGGGTCACCGTCTCGACGATCTTCTTCGCCGAGGAGTCGATGACCTCGTGGTCGTAGGCCTTGAGCCGGATGCGGATCTTCTGTCCCGCCATGGCTACTCAGTAGTCCTTTGTCTCGTTTAACGCTCTGGAACCCGGTGTTCCCGTGGTCCGCTCCCCGACCCACGCGGTCGGGTGTGTCGCGCTCTCACTGACACAGATGCCCCTTGTCCGAGCATCCCTTGTCTGGGAACGCGGCCCTTCCGGAACCGCAGGCCGAGGGCGAGAGGCCCACCGGGTGCCTGGTCTGTGCCGCACTGACACTTCCCGGAAGATTCCCGTACGTCCGCCCCAGCGCTGCCGTGAGGCAGTTAGGGCGACGAGTACTGTGGGACTCGCTTCCGGTCCTCCCGGCGGGAGGCGCGCAGCATCAACACTCGACCGAGCAACCCCGCTAGTCTGCCATATGGGGCAGGTGACTGGCCAATCGGAGCGGATGACTGTACCCCACGTCACCAAGGGGTACACGCGGTGCCGCTCAGTGTCTGCCGTCGTCGGATCCGGGCCTCGGCCGACGGCGTCCCTGCCGGACGTAGTTGATCTTTCCGTCGACGACCGCGGGCTGCGGGGCGTCCGGTGTCCGCGGCTCCGGTGCCGCGGGCGGGACGGGGGGCGCGGGTGGAGTCTCGGGAGGTGCGGGCGGCGTCTCCGGTGCCTGGTACGGCGGCGCGGGGGGCTGCGGTGGCAGATCCGACGCCGTCGGGTACCAGGTCGTGGTGGTCTGCGGATCGGGGGCGTGATCGCCGGCGCCGGGCTGGATCTCAAGCGTCGTGGGCGGCTGGGGCAGACCACTGTCGAACAGTGCTCCGCCGGTCGATCTGGCGTAGTCGATGAGCCGCTGCACCTGTCCCTCGACCTGATGGCGCTGCACCACTCCCTGTTCGATCAGTCGCGACAGGTATTCCAGCGCACCCTGCCGCTGCTCCCTCGCCTGGCTCTGAAGCTCCCGCAGGATCTCCGCCGCCCGTGTCGGGTCCTGCGCGAGCAGATGCGCGTACTGGCCGGCCTCCCCCGCGGCGATGAGCTCGCGTGCTGTGGACAGGTTGGCCTGTACGCGGGCCGCGTCCGCCTGGTCCTTCGCCGACTGCACGATCGCGGTGTGCTGGACGTCCAGGAGGGCCGTGCGGTGGTCCGCCGCGGCCCGGCCCAGGTCGACACGGACGTAGACCACGGTGCTCAGTCCGAGGTCGGCGCCGAGGGACGCCCAGCTCCCGCCCGCCAGCTCCGCCTGGATCGCCTCGTCGGCCTGCTGGGCGGCGTCGAGTCCGTAGCGCCGGGTCAGCACCCGCAACCGTGCCAGCAGCGGCGCCCGCAGCATCTTCTCGACGTCCACCACGCGCTTCTCCGCCGCCAGGAAGAAGTCCTGGACCTCCCAGTGGACATCCACCGCGCAGGTGAAGCTGCCCTGGTCGCCGCGGCAGGGCAGCTGCATCTCGAAGGACGCCTGGTGCCGTCCGCGGGCGATGAGACAGACCGAGGCGGGCTGCCTGCTGAACCGCGGCCGGTCCGTGTGCTGCGCGCGCTGCGCGGTGATGATGCTGTGGCCGCCGTTGCGGTAGTGCACCACGGCCGCGCGCTGAAGGCCCACGTGCTGGTACGAGCCTTCCGGGACGTACTCGAACAGGAACGGGCCGCGCAGGTCGTCCGGAAGTTCCATGTCGGACGCCCCGGGCTCGTTGCCTGGCCCCCGGTGGGTGTTCTGGCTCATCGGGCTCCTCCTGCCTGGACCGCCTGCAGCAGGCGGTGAGCGTGCTCCTGTTCCAACGGTTCGTCGGGGTCCTTGGACAGTTCACGGATCAGGGAGAACATCCGCTGCCGGTCGTCCTCGGTCATCACCAGCAGCGGCAGGAAGCGACCGAGATCGGCCTCCCACGCCTTGCCCCGGCACGTGCGCAGCCACTTCGCCAGGATGTCGAGCGCGACCTGGTAGGAGCGGCTGGTGTTGAGCGCGGTCCACAACAGTCCGGCGACCTCGGCGGCAAGGTGCGGACGGGTCGCGCAGATCGCCAGGGCCAGCGGCCACTGCTCGCGCCCGCCCAGTTCCTCCGCGGGGTTCCAGACGTCCTCCACGACCAGTTCGGCCAGGAGCAGGGTGCTGGCCAGGCCGAGGTTCTGATGCTGGCGCCTGCTGTCACCCAGCCAGGCCCTGATCCTGGCCAACGGCTCACGGTCGGTGCTGAATCCCGCGAGGTGAGCGACGCTCTCGGCGGCCACGGTGCGCAGCCGGCCGTCCTTCCAGGTTCCGATCCGGCCGAGCCTGTTCAGCGCCTCGCCCACGGTCCGGGTCGCGGTTCCCCGGCTGAGCACGGCGGCGGCCGTCCATCGGAGATTGCCCTGCTCGCTGGTGCTCCACTTCTTGACCAGCGAACGGAGGGCGTCGCCGACCTCGGGATCCTCCATCACGCCCTGGAGGGCGGTGGCGACGAACAGGCCTCGGCGGGCTTGATTGGCCTCGGCCATCGGGACGAGCAGTTCCCCCAGGGTGTGGGCACAGTCCAGCCGGCACAGTTCGCCGGCCGCCACCGCGGCCCTGGTCCACACGTCCTCGCGCCGGTCATGACAGAGCGAGTCCAGCCAGCGCAGCACAGGCCCCCGCATGTTGTGGTGGTACTCCCACAGGTGCACCAGGACAGCCGACGCCAGGGCGGAGCCGAGAAGACGAACGGTACGCACCGGGATGGCGGCACCCGCCACCACCGGCTGCCTGCGCATCACGGTCGTGGCGCGGGACAGGGCGAGCCGGGCCTCCAGGCCGTCGCTGAGCACAGGACGCCCGGGCACCTGCTCGGGTGCGACCGTCACCGCCAGCTCCCAGGCCAGCAGTTCCGCGGCTTCGGCGGCGACGTTGAGCGAACTGCCGCCGAACACCGCCAGCGAAATCCGGAACGCCGCGTTCCGCAGCAGGGGCAACGTCTCCGCCGCGGGACCTCCACCGAACCACTCGCGCACCTGTTCCGCGGCGAAACCACGGCACTCCGCCAGCAGTTCCTCCTCGGTCAGCTCCCCGGTGACGCACTGTGCGACGAGGCCCGCGAGCCGGGCGGCCTCGGCGGGCAGCAGCACCTCCAGACCCAGCGCCTCGCGCACCCGGCCGCCGCCCGCCAGCCGCCGGGCCGCCTCCCTGGAGCCGGACGGACCGCCGTCGAGTTCCACGGCCAGATGGCTCTGGAGCACGGCGTCCTCTGCGGCTGGCGTGTGTGAGCGGTAGTAGCGGGCCTGCGTCACTCCGCGGGCGCCCGGCTCGGGTACGGACAGCAGGACCACGTAGGCACCGCGGTCGGCCAGCAGACGGGAGAGCCTGTCCAGGTGGAGCTCGGCGAGCAGTTGGCCGTCGGCCGGTTCCAGCGCGTAGCCGTGGCCCCGGACGATACGGCCGTCCTCTTCGTCGGAGTCCAAAGTGGTGAGGTCGGAGCCCGGGTCCAGCCGGGACACCTCGCCCCGGCCCAGGTCGTCGAGCAACGACAGGGCGGTGTACATGCGTCCGCTGCCGGGCTGCCCGCGAAGCACCAGCAGGTGGTCCTCGCTCAGTTGTCGTTTGCAGTCCTCGTAGTTCGGCGGAGCGGTGAACCGCCGCCGTAAGCGGGACAGTTCGTCGTCGGGCAGCGGTCCCGCGAGCAGGGACGCTCGGCCGGTGTCGCCGAACCGGAAGTTGACCGAGTTGATGGTGCCACCGACGTAGGTGCTGGCATCCCTGAGGAAGACCGACCGGGTCTCCCTGGCGAAGTGGGCGGCGCCCGGTCCCGCGGCTGCCCGTCCGCCCTCCTTGTCCGAGGGATCCGAGTCGGGGTCGCCCAGGATCTCTTCCTCCCCCGCGCCGGCCGCGTCCCGGTCTCCGTCGTCGCGCTGCCTCTGCGGGCTGCCGGACCGCCTCTGCCCGTTCTCCGCGCCCCCTTGCTGTGCGTGCCCTTGTTGTGCGTGTCCTTGCCCTTGGTCCGCCTGCTCCTGTCGGTCGTCCGTGTCGGTGCTGCTCATGACCGCCCCCCGGAGCCGGCACCGCCGCGGCGGTGGTCGATGGTGATGTCCCCGAACTGGCCCTGCAACACCTGTGCGGAGTCCCGGGCGGTGACGCTCCCGAAGTGGAAGCCACCCTGCTCGTCCCGCCGTCGGGGTGTCGGGGCGGCGGGATCCTTCCGGGGCGGGACAGCGCCGTCCTCTCCCGGGGCGGGGGGCGGCGCGCCGAGGCCCGGGATCGTGAACCATGCCTGCCGCTCGCCCTCCTTGAGCCGGACCCGGTACTCCTGGTAGTGCGCCGGCTCGATCCATCGCCCGCCGTGCCGGACGACGTCCTGGTAGAGCCGATCGGTGACGGCGACCAGCAGCGGCGCGTCCGGTACGGCGGCGAGGACGGACTTGGCCTCGCCGCAGTTGCCGATCCGGCATGCCAGATCGACCGCGGCGCCGGAGAAGCCATGGATGTCAGGGGTGAACGGCCCCACGTCCAGCCCGGCCCGCAGCCGTAGCGGCCGGCTCAGCCCTCGGTTGAGCCGGCGCAGGTTCTGATGGAGGTACTCGGTCCACTCGCCCACGATCGTCGCGGGGCTGCGCGGCTCCACCACGGCGAGGATGCCGTCACCGCGGTCCTCCTGGGCGAGCCGGGCGGCGGTGATGCCCGCTTCGCCGAAGGCGTCCTCGACCATCTGGTAGAGGCGCTCGCGCAGCTCCGGACGGTCCGGGTCGGGGACCGTGCCCGAATCCTGCGTGTCCAGGTTGATGATGAATCCGTACTGTGTCCCGCCGTGCATCGCTGTGCTCCCCTGTCTCCGGCCCGGCCCGGTTCCCCTCCGGTACCGAGCGCCCTGCGCTCACTCTCCCGTCGCACCGCGGGCCGCGCTGTAGCCGTTTACACACGCAGCGCCCGCGGTTCAGCCCGCTGGTCGCCGCTTCCTGCCGTCGGGCGAAGCCGGGTCCGCCGCACCGTGCGCGGCACCGGTTCCGCCGAGCAGCCTCAGGGGCTCCAGGTCGGCGATGGCGATGACTTTCGGTCCGGTGTGCACCAGGCCCTGCTCACGGAGCGGCCGCAGCGCTTTGGCGACCGCCTCGCGGGTCGCGCCGATCGCGGCCGCGATCTCGTGCTGGGACAAGGGCAGTCGGATCACGACCGCCCCGCTCTCCTCACGGCCCGTGCGGTCCGCGAGCTCCACCAGGCAGGCGGCGAGCCGTTCGAGGACGGTGGCCGAGGCCAGGGAGCTGCGCTGGTCGTCCGCGCTGCGCAGCCGTTCGGTGAGCTGCGCCATCACCAGACCGGTCACGAAAGGGCGAGCCGCCATGAAGTGCCGGAAGCGGTCGCCGGGCACGGCGAGCGCCTGAACCGTGTCGAGCGCGCTCACCGAGGCACTGCGCGGACGTCCGTCCAGAGCCGCCATCTCGCCGACCAGTTCACCGGCCTGACGCAGGGCGAGGATGTGCCGCCCACGCTCGGTGGCCCGCCACACCGTGCACCAGCCGCTGAGGATGACGAGCACGAAGGTGCTGACCGCGCCCTCACCCAGAAGTTCCTGCTGTGGCTGGTACTCGCGCCGCAGGCCCAGGTCCATCAAGGACTGACGATCGGCCCGGCCCAGCTTCTCCAGAAACGCCTGGCGTTCTCCGAACAGCCCCATGTGGCCCCCCGCCGGCTTCACGCGTCACACAGGGTAGCGCTCCCAACACGTCTTTTCAGCCGAATGACGGAGCTGCCGACCGGCCGCCTTGAGGTCGTCCGCCAGGGTGGCGGCGCACAGGTCGCCGGTCGCGGGATCCGTTCCCGTCAGAGCCACTCCCCCTCGTCGTCGTCCGCGCCCGTACCGTCCTCGCGCACCACGACGACCAGTTGCACCGGCGCCTCGGTGTCGTCATGCTTCACCCCGGCCAGGAGCACCTTGCCCGACAGCCGCCAGGCGGTGTGGTCGATGTAGTCCGCTCCGTCGGTCAGGTCCTCGTCGGCGGCGGGCTCCAGTCGGGCGGCAAGGCTTCCGGACTCCAACTGGGCTACGAGAGCGGGGAGTTCGGCGGATGCCTCGGCGTGGAGATCGTCGATGTAGGTGTCCGGGTCGGGCCACTCGTCCTCGACCTCGCGGTACCAGAGCGTGAACTCGACCTGTACCGGGGGCCCGTCGCCCTGGATCCAGGCGTGAGCGTCGTCGCGACGCCACGTCGTCGCCCATTCCTTCGCCGGATTGCGACGCTCACCCGACCATCCTGCGGCCTCGAGGATCTCCGCCGCCGCGGGCCCGGCGAGTTCGTCGAGTTCGGCAAGCCGACCCAGTTCCGCGCTTACGTCAACCATTTACTCATTCCACTCATACCATTGCCGGGCACGTGAAAGACCGACAGCGTACCATTTTCCATCGCCTCCGGGAAATGAGTGCTCAGCACATCCCGGAAATGAGCCGCGCCCGCTTCATTGGAAATGGCATAGCGAACGCCCTTGCCGCCGATTTCTTCGTTCAGTTTCAGGAGTTTGGCAGCCTGATCGGTGATCTTCTGCTCGTTGTAGAGAGAGCTCTCCGGGTTGTACGCGGACTTGGCCCACTCGCTCTCCCGCCCCCCGGTGAACTTCGCCTCCATGATCCAGCCGATCGTGGGGCCGCCGTCCACGTGCACGGCCCGACCGTCGGAGAGCTTCCAGATCTGCTCGTAGTCCGTTCCCGACACAACACGCTGGTACCGGAACGAGGGGCGCTTCAACATTTTGTCGGTCATCCAGGCGAGCCCCTTGAAGGTGGCACAGGTCTGGAGACCCAGAGGGTCGGACCACACCAACGGATTGACCACATAGGCATAGTGGTCAGGTCCGGCAGCGAGCCCCAGCGGGTCAGGTGAGATATACCGGGAGGTATAAGGGTCGTAATAGCGGAAGTAATTGTAGTGGAGTTCGCTCTCCGCATCGAAATACTGCCCCGGGAAACGGAGACCACAATTCTCCGCCGATACGCCGGCGGTCTCGCCTTCCCAGGGTTCGCCCCACAGGTTCGACCGGTTGCGCCAGGTCGGCTCCCCCTCCGGGGAGAGCAGCTCGCGTGGGGTTCCCACGAGATCGCTCACGATGAGCCGGAATCTCCGATCCACCTCGTCCTGCGGAGCGTCACGGAGCCACTCACGCGCGCTCTGCGCCACCGGTCGATGGCTGTCGGGCGAGTACTCCCAGGTGACGCTGGACCGGTCGCCGGGTCCGCGGTCGTGGATTTCCTCCGCCAGCCGGCTGCCGTCCCAGACGAAGAACACGGCTTCGACGACTTCTCCGTCAGGATCCAGGCGTCCCTTGGACACCCTGCGTCCCAGGGGGTCGTACGTGTAGCGCCAGTCCGTCCCGTCCGGCGTGACGAGAGCCGTCAGCCTGTCCTCGGCGTTCCAGGTGTACGTCCAGGTGCTTCGCCGGCCCGAGAGCGTCCGCCTCGTCCGCCGGATCACCCGGCCCTGGGCGTCGTACTCGTAGCGGGTCCGTCCGGCCCTCGTCAGCCGTGCGCCCGTGTACTTGTAACGCTCCTCCGTCCCGTCCGCGGACTCCCCGTGAGAAGCGGTCAGCCGTCCTCCGGCGTCGTAGGCGTACCCCTCGGTCCATCCCTCGGCCCTGACCCCGGTGGCCCGGCCCGCCGCGTCGAGCGTGTAACGCGTGCTGCCGCCCTCGGCGTCGGACACCGCCACGGGACCGGCCGAACCGTGCTGGTACCGGCGGTCGACGGGCGTCGCCCCCGAGCCGGTGACCGCCGCGCCGACCACCGTCTGTCGGCGCATACGGTGCATCGCGTCCCACGTCTGGTGCACCGACAGGCCCTCACCCAGCCGGATCTCCGTCTCCCGGCCGGCGGCGTCGTACCCGAAGTGCAGGGCGTGGTCGAAGGCCACCAGTTCACGCGGCAGCCCGTCCGGGGTGTAGGACCAGTCGCTGAGGGCTCCGGACGGTGTGACACGCGTCGTGCGCCGCCCGGCGAGGTCGTAACGGAAGCTACTGGTGCGCCCGTTGACCGTCTCCTCAGTGATCCGGCCGTACTCGTCGTGTTCGAGGGTGAGACGGACACCGGGCGACAACGCCTCCCGCAGAAGCCCGGCGGTGTCGTACTGGAACACCGTGGTCGAGTCCCCGGCACGCTTCTCGACGACGTTGCCCACCACGTCACGCAGGTACTCGATCACCTCACCGGCACCGTTGGTCTGCCTGACCAGCCGGCCGACCTCGTCGTGGACATAGGTGAGCGAGCGCCCGTCGAAGTCCTCTTCCGCGACCAGCTGGCCCGCCGCGTCATAGGCGTAGTCCCAGGTGAGCCCATGGGCGCCGGTGACGACGGTGAGCCGGAGCTCGGTGTCGTGGGCGAAGCGGAGCGTCGCGCCCGCGGGGCCGGTCCGGCTCGTCAGACGGTCGAAGTGGGTGTACGTCGAGGTGGTCGTCCCTCCTGCGGCGTCGGTGTACGCGAGGAGGTTCCCCTCACCGTCCCAGCGCCAGGACTCCACGCTGCCGTCGGCCGCCACCCGTTCCCGTCTCCTGCCCTCCGGCGTCCAGGCGATCCGGGTGACGCCGCCGAGCGGATCGGTCACGGTGTCGGTACGGCCGAACGCGTCGCGGGTATAAGTGACGGACGCACCGGCGGTGTTCGTGACTCTCAGGGGCAGGCCGGCGGGGTCGGGCACGATGGACGTGGTCGCGCCCAGCGGGTCCGTGATGGAGGTGAGAGCCCCTCCGTGGCCGTAGCCGAAACGGGTCTCGGCACCCTGTGGCTCCACCACGGACGTACGGTTTCCCCGCCCGTCGTAGGTGTAGGTCCGCACGGCGCCGTCACCGCCGACGGTCACGACGGGCAGATGCCACTGGTTGTACTCGGCGGTGGCACGGCGACCATCGGGCCCGATGATCGAGGTGACGTTGCCCGACGCGTCATACGTGTACGCCGTCTCCCGCCCCACCGGATCGGTCTGCTTGAGCAGGCGGCCATAGCGGTCCCATTCCAGGGCCTCCTGCCGTTGCAGGGCATCGGTCACCCGGACGAGTTGCAGGAGCTCGTTGTACTCGTACCGAGTGGGGTGCCCCAACGAGTTGGTGTACGTCGTGCGGCGCCGATCGGGCTCGTAGGCGATGACGCAGTCCAGGAATCCGTCCGCGCCCCGCCCCGTCACGCACCGGTCTTCGTCGTCGTAGGCGAACCGGTACCAGCTGTCGTTGCGGTCCGTCCAGGAGACGACGCGTGCCCGGTCGTCGTACGCGAGCCGCAAGGGAAGTCCGGACGAGTTGTGGATCTCGGTGAGGTTCCGGTCGATGTCGGCGGAGTACCCGTAACGCGCGACGGTCGTCGTCCCGTTCTCGGCAGCACCGTCTCGCAGGCAGAGGCTGATCACTCGGCTGTCCGCCGTCTCGACCTCGACGTGATAGCCACCGGAGTGCCGGACCGCGGTCGGGGCACCGTCGGCGGCACGGTCGAAGTCGACGCGGTTGTCGTTGCGGTCCGTCAGCGCGGACAGCGCCAGCGTGTACGGCATGTCCGGCAGCGGCTCCGGGACGACGGCGAAGTGCCGGGTGACGCCGAGCGCCGGGTCATGGATGCGCAGAGTGCCGTGCTCGGGCCCGTCCCACTCCAATGGCCAGCGGGGGCCTTCGAGCGGCATCGTCGTCTCGCCGGGCCGTGGCACGGGATAGGCGAGCACCATGCTGTCCTCGGCGGCGAACAGCACACCCTGGTCGTCGAGTTCGACCCTCTCGTCCAAGGTGGACGCCCAGGAGCGCCCGAACCACCGACCTTCGCGGTAGGTGGAGAGGTGAGTGCGCTTCAGCGCCAGGGTCAGGACTCCTGGCAGCTCGACATCCGTGTCGTACATCAGCATCTCGCCGCTGACCATGTCGATGGGGTCACCACCCGGGCAACGCCCCGCGAGCGCCTTGGCCCGGTTGACCAGGTTGCCACCGCCTCGGAGCGACCTTCCCAGCCCCTTGACCCCCATGGCCATGCCCTTGAGCCCCACCTTGCCGAAGGTCTTGAGCCCTTTGGCCAGCCCGCCCAGGGTGGTGAGCCCCTTCATGCCCGGTATGCAGTCCAGGGCCGCCAACCCCACATCCCACAGGGAGGCCTGGCCCTTCGAATATTTGTAGAGGGTGTCGGCGAGCACGATCAGCGCCGCGATCAGCACGATCGCACCCAGGATCGGACCACCGATGATCATCGCGACAATCCCGACCACGGCCACGACGATCTTGCAGACCGCCACAATGGTGTCCCAGTTGTCGGTGAACCAGTCACCGACCTCCTCCCACCACGCCCGGTTCTGAATACCCGCATCCGACGCCTCGTCGATCTTCGACTTCGCGTCCCGCGCCGCGTCCTCACGCATCTTCCGCGCATCCGCAGCCATCTTCTTCGCCGCGTCCAGAGCGTCCTGCGCACTGTCCACGTCCGACTGGGCCGTCGTCTGCGCCGACTTGGCATGCTGGGCATCCCGGGTCGCCGCACGGACCTTCCCCTCGTCCGGCTTGTCACCACCCGACTTGCTGCCCGTCGGATCGTCCTTGTACTTGTCCGCTTCCTTGTTGGCGCGGGTGACCCACGAATCAGCCGAGGAGAGGCGGGAGTTGGCAGAGGACAGGTCGCTCTGCGCTTCCCGCCCCTTCACCAGAGCACGATCCGCCAGCGCCTGCGCACGCTCCAGCTTCGGCCAGAAATCAGCGAGCGCGTCCCCGCACAACTCGTACGACTTCTTCAGCTTCTTGAGGTTCTTCGGGACACCCCCGAACTCCTCCTTGAACACCTCAGCAGACTTCCCCGCCCACTCCAGCAGGGTGTCCTCGCCCGCCATCCCCTTCACCAGACGCAAAGCATCAGAGACATCGTCCGCGAAGTCGTGCAGCGTCTTCGCCAGCCGCTTCACCCGGTCCGGATCACCCGGCGTCGGATCCTTCTCCAGATCCAGGACGTACCAGTCCGTCGGCCGATGCCCCGCCATACCCGCAACCCCCGTCACGCACGCAACACCAACACCCGTATGCACGCGCGAACTTACCTGGACAGGCGTTCGGGCAAAAGGTCAGTCCTCGACGAGCGCCCTCTCCAGTGCCTCGTCGTACGCGCGGAAGCCCGCCTTGCCGCTCTCCGGGGCGCTCGATTCCGGGCGGAGCAGGGCGGGCAGGTGGGAGACGCGCCAAATGCGGAAGACGTCCCGCGGCGCACTCCCGCCCGCGGGGTCGGCGAGGTCCGAGGCCAGGCGGAGGACCTCGGCGACCAGGGGTGCGCCGCGGTGGGCGTCCGTGCCCGCGACGAGGGCGGCCGTGACCGTCGCGTGCAGGAAGTTCGTCAGCTGGAGGTCGGCCGCCATACGGCACATACGCCGTACCGTCGGCGGCTCCTCCAGCCGCTCCAGGGGCTGCGGCACCCCCGTGACACCCGCGGACCAGAGCAGCAGGAACGCCGCGGGCACCTCGTGATCGCGGAACCGGCCCAGTTCGTCGGCGACGGCCATGGCGGGCTCGCCGAAGCCGCAGACCGAGCGGATGCCCTCGAAGAGCTGCCGCAGGCTGTCCTGCCTTCGGGTCAGGAACGCGCCCATGGAGACCTCGGTGAGATCCCAGGTCCCGGTCGCGTTCACGGCTCCGACCTCCACCACTCCCCCCAGCGGGCCGAAGACGGCACGCGCCAGCGTGTCCTGCGGAACGGGGGTGATCTGCTCGGGCATCTCGCTCAGCCTCATCGGTTCGACCTGGTGACGGAAGGGGAGAGGGGGACGGGCCCCTAGAACTGGCCCATCATGTGCGCAATGATCGCGTCCCGTTGCGGCAGCACCTTCGGGGACCCGGCGTTCAGTATGTCGATGCCCTCCTGGGTGTTGACCAGGTACTCCGGGGCGTTGCCGGCCGGGCCGCTGTGCTCCCGGTACACCGAGTCCGCGAAGGACTTCGGTACCTCGACGCGGACGACAGTTCCCCCCGGGGTCGCGTACTGGGTCGCCGCGCGGCTGAAGTCGTCCGTCAGGTAGACCCCGGTGTCGGGCGTGTAGGCCCGTTGCAGATCGTCGGAGTGCCCGAGGGAGAAGGCGTCACCGGTCCAGTTCTGGGAGCCGTGGTAGAGGACCACGGTGTCCTCGTCGCAGGCCATGAGCCCGAGCGGGTCGATCTGCCGGAACGGATTGGTGACGTATCCGTAGGGGTCAGGGGCGGGCGCGAGGCCGAGCGGGTCGAGGGAGGTGTAGCGCGCGGTCTCGGGGTCGTAGTGGCGGTGGTAGTTGTAGTGCAGCCCGGACTCGGGGTCCTGGTACTGGCCCGGGAACCGCAGCGGCGTGTAGGCCTGGCTCCGTCTGGGCCAGGCCGTGGCGCCCCAGGTCGTCCGCCGTGCCCGCCAGGCCACGGTGCCCTGGGGATCGAGGAGTTCGGTGGGCGTTCCCACCAGGTCGCTGACGATCGCGAAGAACCGGGAGTCGATCTCCTGCCGGGTCGCACCGTCCGTCAGCCGCTCCGTCTGGGCGACGGGCCGCGTTCCGTCGTGGTCCCAGGTGAGCGTGACCGGGTGCGGCAGTCCGGTGGCGACGGCGGTCTGCTCGGCCAGGACCGGCCCGTCCCAGACGAAGTCGGTCCGTTCGGCGACCGTGACCCCGTCCTCGCCCAGCCGCTCCTTGGCGAGCCGTCGCCCCAGCGGGTCGTAGAGGTACCGCCACACCGCGCCGTCCGGTGTGACCAGGGACGTCAGCCGGTCCTCGGCGTCCCAGGCGTAGCGCCACACATCGGGCTTGCGGGACAGCCGGGTCCTGCGCCGTTCGGTGACGCGTCCGGCCGCGTCGTGGGAGTAGTGCACGGCGCCGGCCCGGTCCAGACGGGTTCCGGTACGGCTCCGCTCCCCCACCGCGTCCTGTGCGCCACGGCGGTCGGACCACGCGGCGGACGTGATCTGCCCGGCCGCGTCATAGGTGTACGACTCCGTTCCCCCGCCGCCGTCGACACCGAGGACCCGGCCCATGGCGTCGACGTCGAGATGCGTCAGGCCGTCGACGGCGTCGGCGAGCCGCACCAGATGGTGATCGGCGCGATAGGTGTACGCCCGGCTCAGGATCTGGCCGCCCGTGCCCTCCCAGCGCTGCTCCACGGGGCGCCCGCCGCCGTCCCAGACCTGGTCGTGGCGTAGGGAGCCGTCGACGAGCCGCCCGGTCTCCTGGCCCACCGCGTCATGCGTGAAGTCGATGCTGTGGCCCGAGGTGTCCAGGCGGGTCGTCCGCCCGACCTCGTCGTAGGTGTACCGGGCCCGCGCCCCGGACGGGGTGGTCCGCTCGACGCGTCGGCCCGCGGCGTCGTAGGCGGAGGTGAGGGTCCGGCCGCCGGACCGCTCCGCGACGACGCGCCCCATCGGGTCGCGCTCCAGGCGGAGTTCGCCGTCCGGGCCGGCGGCGTGCACCAGGCGGCCCATGGCGTCGTGGGTGTACGTGGTGAGCACGCCGTCGACCGTCTTGGAGGCGGGTCGTCCCAGGGCGTCGTAGGAGAAGTCGACGATCTGGCCGGCGGGGTTCACCTTCCGCACCGGGCGCCTGTTCGCGTCGCGTTCGTAGACCGTGCGGCGTCCGTCGAAGTCGGTCTCGGCGACGAGGGCGCCGGCCGCGTCGTACGTGTACCGCCAGTCCAGGCCGAGCGGGTTGGTCACCCGGGTGAGGCGCAGGGAGGCGTCGTACGCGAACTCGTGCCGGCCGCCGTCCGGGGCCGTCTGCGCCGTCAGCAGGTCGAAGGGGCCGTACTCGAAGGCCGTGACGGCGCCTCCCGGGCCCGTGTGGGAGGCGCAGTTGCCCTCGCCGTCGTAGGTCCAGGTCTCCTGCGCGTTCTCCGGGCCGAGGACCCGGGACATCCGGCCTTCGACCGTCCACCACAGTCTGGTGGTGTGGCCCAGCGCGTCGGTGACGCTGTGGAGCCGGCCGAAGGGGTCGTAGGTCCGGTTCGACCGGTCGCCCAGGGCGCTGACGGTCTCCGTCCGCAGTCCGGCCGGGGTGCAGCGCACGAGCGTCGTGGCGCCCAGCGGGTCGGTGACCGCGGCGAGCCCGCCGTGGTCGTCGTACGCGAACCGGGTCAGGGCGCCGTCCGGCGCGGTGGAGGAGAGCCGGTTGCCGCGCTCGTCGTAGCGGTGTTCCCAGGAGGTCCCGTTCGGCAGGGTGACCCGTGTCGGCTGCCCCGACGGGTCGTCGTACGCCACGGTGACCACGCCGCCGTCGGGCAGCTCGACGCGGGTGGGCCTGCCGATGCCGTCGTTCTCGTAGGCGGTGGTGGCGCCCAGGCCGTCCGTGCGGGACAGGAGGTGATGGTGCGCGTCGTAGTGGGCGCGGGTGGTGGTGCCGACGGCGTCGGTCTCGGCGACGACCTGGGTGTTCTCGTTGACGACGAACCGGGTGACGGCACCGTCCGCCCTGGTGTGGGTGGTGACCGCGCAGCCGGGCCAGTCGTCGGAGGTCCCGTCGTACGTGAACGTTCCGGTGACGTGTCCGGCGTCGCCGCCCTGGGACACACAGCGGTCCTGGTCGTCGTAGGTGTAGGCGTACCTGACCCGGTTCCGGTCGGTCCACGAGGTGACGCGCAGCCGCTCGTCGTAGGTGAGGGACAGGGCCAGGCCGGAGGAGTTGACCACCTCGGTGAGGTTGCCGTCGGTGTAGCCGTAGCGCTTGACGACGAGATCCGAGCCGTCCTCGTCCGCCCCGGCCAGGCTCAGTGCGGTGACACGGCCGTCGTCGGTGGTGATCCTGAGGTGGTAGCCGCCCGAGTGGCGGATGGCGAGCGGGGTGCCCGCCGGGTCGTAGTCGAAGGTTACGGAGTTGCCGTTGCGGTCGGTGATGGCCCTGAGGTGCGCCGTGCCGTCCGGGCAGGGGGCGAACCGCCGGGTGAGGCCGGTGCTCGGATCGTCGATCCGGTAGGTGCCGTCCGGGTGGCGGAAGAGCGGCATCCGGGGTCCGCTCTCCGGCAGCGACGGCGCCCCGTCCGGGCTCGGCGACCGGTAGAGGAGGAGCATGCCGTCCTCGGTGACGAGGACGATGTCGTCGTCAGCGCCGATTTCGAGCCGCTGGTCGAGGGTGGAGGACCAGGTGGGCCCGAACCACCAGCCGGTGCGGTAGCCGGAGGCGACACGGCGTGTGAAGGCCAGCGGCAGGGTTCCCGGCAGCGAGATGTCGGTCTCCGTGAGGAACATCTGCCCGGTGGCGACGTCCACCGGGTCGCCACAGCCCTTGACCTTGCTCTTGAGCCGGTTGTAGGCGCCCTTGGCGCCGTCCGCGAGGGCGGTACGGGCGTTCTTGCCGAGCCCGCGCAGAGCCAGGCTCATGCCCTTGAGACCGCCCCGCATCCCCTTCATCGCGGCCAGACCGCCCTTGAGGCCCTTCGCGAGCCCGCCCAGGGTCGTCAGGCCCTTCATCCCGGGAATACAGTCCAGGGCCGCCAACCCCACATCCCACAGGGAGGCTTGCCCTTTCGAATATTTGTAGAGCGTGTCGGCGAGGACGATCAGCGCCGCGATCAGCACGATCGCGCCCAGGATCGGACCGCCGATGATCATCGCGACGATCCCGACGACCGCCACCACTATCTTGCAGACCGCCACAATGGTGTCCCAGTTGTCGGTGAACCAGTCACCGACCTCCTCCCACCACGCCCGGTTCTGAATCCCCGCATCCGACGCCTCGTCGATCTTCGACTTCGCGTCCCGCGCCGCGTCCTCACGCATCTTCCGCGCATCCGCAGCCATCTTCTTCGCCGCGTCCAACGCGTCCTGCGCGTTGTCGACATCCGACTGGGCCGTGGTCTGCGCCGACTTCGCGTGCTGGGCATCCCGGGTCGCCGCACGGACCTTCCCCTCGTCCGGCTTGTCACCACCCGACTTACTGCCCGTCGGATCGTCCTTGTACTTGTCCGCTTCCTTGTTGGCACGGGTGACCCATGAATCGGCTGAGGAGAGGCGGGAGTTGGCAGAGGACAGGTCGCTCTGCGCTTCCCGCCCCTTCACCAGAGCACGATCCGCCAGCGCCTGCGCACGCTCCAGCTTCGGCCAGAAGTCCGCAAGAGCATCCCCGCACAACTCGTACGATTTCTTGAGCTTCTTGAGGTTCTTCGGAACATCCCCGAACTCGTCCTTGAAGACCTCAGCAGACTTCCCCGCCCACTCCAGCAGGGTGTCCTCGCCCGCCATCCCCTTGACCAGACGCAAAGCGTCCGAGACGTCGTCGGCGAAGTCGTGCAGCGTCTTGGCCAGCCGCTTCACCCGGTCCGGATCACCCGGCGTCGGATCCTTCTCCAGATCCAGGACGTACCAGTCCGTCGGCCGATGCCCCGCCATACCCGCAACCCCCGTCACGCACGCAACGCCAACACCCGTATGCACGCGCGAACTTACCTGGACAGGCGTTCGGGGGAAAGGTCAATCAGAAAGGGGCCGGCCCCTCCCCCGGAGCCGGCCCCTCCTCGTCAGCTCAGCTCGTCTCAGCTCACGTCGACGTAGTCCACCGCGCTCTTGGTGGCCCCGGTCGTCGTGTTGCCGTTGTACAGCCAGCGCCAGTAGCCGTCGACGGACACGGTGACCGTCGACTTGACCGCGCCGGTGCTGCTCGACGTGACCGTCTTGACGGTCTTGTACGTCGAGGTGCCCTTCTCGCGGAACTGGAGCCGGACGGTACGGCCGCCGTAGCCGTCGTACTTCTTGGTGCTCCAGTTCGCCCGGGTCAGCTTGCCCGTGACGGTGATCTTCTTGCCCTTGGTGACCGGCTCGGGGGACGCGTTCGCCGTGAGCTTGGACGCCCGCTTGAGCTGGACGGTCGCGGAGCGCTTCTCGTACTCCTCGGCCACGAGACCGCCGCTGGCCTTGAACAGACGCAGCGCGACGCCGATCTTCCAGGTGGTGGCGTCGGCGTTGGAGTCGACGTGCTCCTGGCTCGGGTGGGGATCGATGTACAGATTCCCCTCGCAGTCGGCCTTCTTGGAGCTCTGCTCGTAGCAGGTGTACGAGCCCGGGCTGATGAAGTTCTCCCCGGTGTCGGTCGCCGTGCCGATGTCGCCCCGGTAGAGGAAGGGGTAGGCGTCGTACCGGGACGGATCGCTCGTGCTGTAGCCGGAGGGCAGCGTGAAGCTGAAGCTGAAGGGCGGCTCGACCTCCTTGGTCGTGCCGACCACGATCGGCTCACCGCCGTTGACGACGATGTTCGACACCGTGATCCCGGTGTCCTTGGCCTGGGCCGCCGGGGCGTTGACCACGGTGAGCGCGAGCACTCCCGCCAGTCCGGCCACGACAGCCGTCGGTCTGCCAGATCTCATACGTACCTCATGGATGAAGTGGTGCCGCGTGCCGCGTGCCGCGGTGACGCGGTGACGCGGTGACGCGGTGCAGGAAAGGGCAGCAGCCTACTCAACTCCGCGATCTTGCACGGCAGTCGGGGCAGCCGAAGCGGCCACGGGAACGCGAAGAGACCCACGGACACGCGAAGAGGCCCGCACGACCGAAGTCGTGCGGGCCTCTTCAGAGACCTACCGGTCAGCCCTTGCGGGCGAAGATCACTTGTTGATCTTGGTGACCTGGCCGGCGCCCACCGTACGACCACCCTCACGGATGGCGAACTTCAGGCCCTCTTCCATGGCGACGGGCTGGATGAGCTCCACCTTCATCTCGGTGTTGTCACCCGGCATGACCATCTCGGTGCCCTCGGGGAGGGTCACGACGCCGGTCACGTCCGTCGTACGGAAGTAGAACTGCGGACGGTAGTTGTTGAAGAACGGCGTGTGGCGGCCACCCTCGTCCTTGGACAGGATGTAGGCCTGGGCCTCGAACTCGGTGTGCGGCGTGACCGAACCGGGCTTGATGATGACCTGGCCGCGCTCGACGTCCTCGCGCTTGATGCCACGGAGGAGCAGACCGACGTTCTCACCGGCCTGGCCCTCGTCGAGCAGCTTGCGGAACATCTCGATGCCGGTGACCGTGGTGGTGGTCTTCTCCTGCTTGATGCCGATGATGTCAACGGTCTCGTTGACCTTCAGGACACCACGCTCGATACGGCCGGTGACGACCGTACCGCGACCGGTGATCGTGAAGACGTCCTCGACGGGCATGAGGAACGGCTTGTCGACGTCACGCTCGGGGGTCGGGATGGACTCGTCGACGGCGGACATGAGGTCGAGGACCGTCTGGCCCCACTCCTTGTCGCCCTCGAGCGCCTTGAGCGCCGAGACCTTGACGACCGGCAGGTCGTCGCCCGGGAACTCGTACTCGGAGAGGAGCTCACGGACCTCAAGCTCGACGAGCTCCAGGATCTCCTCGTCGTCCACCATGTCGGCCTTGTTCAGGGCGACGACGATGTAGGGAACGCCGACCTGGCGGGCCAGGAGCACGTGCTCCTTGGTCTGCGGCATCGGGCCGTCGGTGGCGGCCACCACGAGGATCGCGCCGTCCATCTGCGCGGCACCCGTGATCATGTTCTTGATGTAGTCCGCGTGACCGGGGCAGTCGACGTGGGCGTAGTGACGCGTCTCGGTCTGGTACTCGACGTGCGCGATCGAGATCGTGATACCGCGCTGGCGCTCCTCGGGAGCCTTGTCGATCTGGTCGAAGGCCGAGGCCTCGTTCAGGTCCGGGTACGCGTCGTGCAGCACCTTGGTAATGGCGGCCGTGAGGGTCGTCTTACCGTGGTCGATGTGACCGATGGTGCCGATGTTGACGTGGGGCTTAGTCCGCTCGAACTTCGCCTTCGCCACTGGGTCCTCCTGTGGAGTGGTTCTGGTACGCCTTACTCATCGGCGCCAGGTGATCTTTGCTGGGATGCCGCCCGCCGGGGTTCTCCCGTGCCGGGCGATCCCCGGCGGTCGGTGTCAAGCCTAAAGCGTGTAAACGGTGTGTGTTACTCGCCCTTGGCCTTCGCGATGATCTCCTCGGCGACGTTCCGGGGAACCTCGGCGTAGGAGTCGAACTGCATGGAGTAGCTGGCACGGCCGGACGTCTTGCTGCGCAGGTCGCCGACGTAGCCGAACATCTCCGAGAGGGGCACGAGGCCCTTCACGACGCGGGCACCCGCCCGCTCCTCCATGGCCTGGATCTGACCACGGCGGGAGTTGATGTCGCCGATGACCTCACCCATGTAGTCCTCGGGCGTGGTGACCTCGACGGCCATCATCGGTTCGAGGAGCACGGGGGACGCCTTGCGCGCGGCCTCCTTGAAGGCCTGCGAACCGGCGATCTTGAACGCGAGCTCGGAGGAGTCGACCTCGTGGTAGCCACCGTCGAGAAGAATGACGCGGACGCCCGTCATCTCGTAGCCGGCCAGGATGCCGAACTGCATGGCCTCCTGCGCACCGGCGTCGACCGAAGGGATGTACTCCTTCGGGATACGACCACCGGTGACCTTGTTCACGAACTCGTACGAGGCGTCGCCGCCCTCGATCGGCTCGATCGCGATCTGCACCTTGGCGAACTGACCGGTACCACCGGTCTGCTTCTTGTGCGTGTAGTCGAGACGCTCGACGCCCTTGCGGATCGTCTCACGGTAGGCGACCTGCGGCTTGCCGACGTTGGCCTCGACCTTGAACTCACGGCGCATACGGTCGACCAGCACCTCGAGGTGCAGCTCGCCCATACCGCCGATGATGGTCTGGCCCGTCTCCTCGTCCGAGTGGACCTGGAACGACGGGTCCTCCTCGGCGAGGCGCTGGATCGCGACGCCCAGCTTCTCCTGGTCGCCCTTCGACTTGGGCTCGATGGCGACCTGGATGACCGGCGCCGGGAAGTCCATGGACTCCAGGATCACCGGCTGCTTGTCGTCGGACAGCGTCTCACCGGTGGTGGTCTGCTTCAGGCCCATGACGGCGACGATGTCACCGGCGCCCACCGACTCGATCTCCTCACGCTTGTTCGCGTGCATGCGGTAGATCTTGCCGATGCGCTCCTTCTTGCCCTTGACGGAGTTCAGCACCGCGGTGCCGGACTCCAGGCGACCGGAGTAGATCCGGACGAAGGTGAGCTTGCCGAGGTGCGGGTCGCTCATGATCTTGAACGCCAGCGCCGAGAGGGGCTCCTCGTCGGACGGCTTGCGCTTGACGACGACCTCGGGGTCCTTGACGTCGTGGCCCTCGATGGCCTCGACGTCCAGGGGGGTCGGCAGGTAGCGCACGACCGCGTCGAGCAGGGGCTGGACGCCCTTGTTCTTGAACGCGGTGCCGCAGAACACGGGGGTGACCGTGACGCCGTCGGACTTGCCGGACGCGATGGTGATGCGACGGATCGCGGCGTACAGCTGCTCCTCGGTGGGCTCCTGGCCCTCCAGGAACAGCTCCATGATCTCGTCGTCGTTCTCGGCGACGGTCTCGACCAGCTTGCCGCGGTACTCCTCGGCAGCCTCGACGTGCGTGGCCGGGATGTCGACGACGTCGTACATCTCGCCCTTGGCGGCCTCGGCGGACCACACGAGCGCCTTCATGCGGACCAGGTCCACAACGCCCTTGAAGTCCAGCTCGGCACCGATCGGCAGCTGCATGATGATCGGAACGGCACCGAGCCGGTCCTTGATCATGTCCACGCAGCGGTGGAACTCGGCGCCGGTGCGGTCGAGCTTGTTCACGAAGCAGATGCGCGGCACGCCGTAGCGGTCGGCCTGACGCCACACCGTCTCGGACTGCGGCTCCACACCGGCGACACCGTCGAACACGGTGACGGCACCGTCGAGGACGCGGAGCGAACGCTCCACCTCGACCGTGAAGTCCACGTGACCCGGGGTGTCGATGATGTTGATCGTGTAGTCGTTGTCCTCGAGGGGCCAGTGACAGGTGGTGGCAGCAGAGGTGATCGTGATGCCACGCTCCTGCTCCTGCTCCATCCAGTCCATGGTGGCGGCGCCGTCGTGGACCTCACCGATCTTGTAGCTGACGCCGGTGTAGAAGAGGATCCGCTCGGTGGTGGTCGTCTTGCCCGCGTCGATGTGGGCCATGATCCCGATGTTGCGGACCTTGGCCAGGTCAAGTGAAGTGGTAGCCATAAGGCTTCGGTCTTCTCTCGGTCTCGATGGGGGTAGCGACTACCAGCGGTAGTGCGCGAAGGCCTTGTTGGACTCGGCCATCTTGTGCGTGTCCTCGCGCTTCTTCACAGCGGCACCCAGGCCGTTGGAGGCGTCGAGAAGCTCGTTGAGCAGCCGCTCGGTCATGGTCTTCTCGCGACGGGCGCGGGAGTAACCGACCAGCCAGCGCAGCGCGAGCGTGTTGGCGCGACCGGGCTTGACCTCGATCGGAACCTGGTACGTCGCACCGCCGACTCGGCGGGACTTGACCTCGAGGGTCGGCTTGATGTTCTCCAGCGCGCGCTTCAGCGTGATGACCGGGTCGTTGCTGGTCTTCTCGCGCAGACCCTCCATGGCGCCGTAGACGATGCGCTCGGCGGTGGAGCGCTTGCCGTTCAGCAGCACCTTGTTGATGAGGGAGGTCACCAGAGGAGAACCGTAGACCGGGTCGATGATGACCGGGCGCTTCGGGGCGGGGCCCTTACGAGGCATTTCTACTTCTCCTTCTTGGCGCCGTAGCGGCTGCGGGCCTGCTTGCGGTTCTTGACACCCTGGGTGTCAAGCGAACCGCGGATGATCTTGTAGCGAACACCGGGCAGGTCCTTCACACGGCCGCCGCGCACGAGCACGATGGAGTGCTCCTGCAGGTTGTGTCCCTCACCCGGAATGTAAGCGGTGACCTCGATCCCGCTGGTCAGACGCACACGCGCGACCTTACGCAGGGCCGAGTTCGGCTTCTTCGGGGTGGTCGTGAACACACGCGTGCAGACGCCACGGCGCTGAGGGGAACCCTCGAGTGCGGGCGTCTTGTTCTTCTCGACCTTGTCCTGCCGGCCCTTACGGACCAGCTGCTGGATCGTAGGCACTACTTCTCCGGTTTCTGTGTGCCGAATGGTGAAGCTAACCTGGAACATTCGCCGACCCACGCGGTCGGGTGTGTCGGACCCGGCGCACTTCCGCCACGAAGGCGAGAGGAGCACGGATCGCGGTGGCCGCTCACGGCTCCCGGTGCGGTTGAGGACACGCACGCGAGCCAGGGCACACCCCAGGCACAAGGTCTGAGCGTACCTACCTCACGGACTTCGGTCAAAACAAATGGAGCGCACCCCGACACGCCGGACGCTCGGCTGTCAAGAGGACCCGTTCCTCCGCCATTGGCCGATTCGCGCTCTTCCGCCCCACGCGATCTTGGGCGTTCAGTACGTTGACCCGTCTTCAGCGCGGGTTCCGTGAACGGGATCCGCGGGATTCGGGGGGATCGGGCATGACGACGTGGACGCCGGCGTACTCGCCGGACGACGGTGGGCTGGACGACCGGGTGCCGTTCCTGGCACGGCTGGAGAGCGAGGACCGCTCGACGCTCCTGGCGCTCGGCCGCGGCCTGGACTTCCCGCCGCGCACGGTCCTGCTCCGCCAGGAGGAGCCGTCCGCGCACGTCCTCTTCCTGATCCGCGGCTGGACCAAGGTCACCGCGGCCGCCGCCAGCGGCTACGAGGCACTGCTCGCCCTGCGCGGCCCCGGCGACGTCGTCGGCGAGTCGGCGGCGCTCACGGGCCGGCCACGCGGAGCGACGGTGACGGCGTTGGAACAGGTCAGCGCGGTGGCCGTCGACCGCGAGCGGTTCCGGGGCTTTCTGCACGGCTCCCCCGCGGCGTCCTTCGCCCTGCTCGGCCTCACCGTGGACCGCACCCGCGCGGCCGACCGGCGCCGGCTGGAGTTCGCGTCGATGAGCGTGCGCGAACGGTTCGCCGTCCTGCTCCTGGACCTGGCCCGCACCCACGGCCGGCTGACCCCGCAGGGCATCGAACTCGCCGTCCCGCTGAGCAAGCAGGAGCTGGCGGGCTCGGTGGGCGCCTCGCGCGAGATGGTGCAGCGCCTCCTGAAGGAGCTGCGGGACAAGGGCGCGGTCGCCACGGGCCGGCGCGCGATGCTGATCATGCGGCCGGACGTGCTGCGCCGGATCGCCGCGGCGGGCCCGGCGGCGGGCATCCCGTCCCCGCAGCAGCCGCACGACGACTGACCCCGCGCCTCGGGCCCCGGGCCCCGAACCTCGCGAACTGTGCACCCCGTCACATTCCGACTGCGTCATCCGCCCTCCACGCCACACGCCTCCCTCCAGCACGCTTCTCGTCTGCACGCCCCACCCCCCTCGAGAGGCGACCATGAGCGACCCCGTGACCCGGACGATCCTGCTGGTGGACATCGAGAGGTACAGCGACCGGGACGACGTGGAACAGGCCTACCTGCGGCGCATGCTCTACGACATCACCGACCGCACGCTGCGCAGCGCCGGCATCGACGAGACGCTCCGGCTGCGGGCCGACCGCGGCGACTCGGTCATGGAGCTGATCGACGCGAACCAGCCGGTCACCGCTCTGCTGCGGGCCCTGCTCCGCGAGGTGCCGGTCCAGCTCGGGGCGGTCAACCGGATGGCCTCCCGGTCGGCGCAGATCCGGCTGCGGGCGGTCGTCGCCACCGGTTACGTCGCCGTGGACGAGCACGACGGCTGGGTCGGCTCGGACCTGAACCACGCCTGCCGTCTGCTGGACGCCGACATCCTGCGCGCCGCCCTGCGCGAGCGCGCCGACGACTTCGCGCTGTGCGTCTCGGACCCGCTGTACGCCGGGGTCGTACGGCACGACCACCCGGGGATCCCCGCCGCCGGGTTCCACGCGATCACCGTGGACAGCAAGAACGGCCCGCTGACGGCGTGGCTGCACGGACCGGTGCCCGCGGCGGCGACCGGCCAGGACCACCGTGGAACGGGGGAGGCGCCGGGCGGATCGGGGGACCGCCCGGCGCCGCGGGTGCCCGAACAGGGCGGCTCCCGCGAGGGCGGCCGGGCGCCGGACGGACACAGGGGAGCCGCGGCGCCCGGCTCCGCCGTCGACGTGCACGGGGGCACCGTCAACGGCGGGGTGTTCGGCGGCTCCCAGTCCGGCGGCATCAGCGGCGGGAACTTCCACGGCAACGTCACCCTGGGCGGCCCCGAGCGGGGTGAGGGCGCGTGAGCACACCGGAGGCACCCGCCCCCGAACGCCCGGCCGCCGCGAACGCCGTACCGCCGCAGCCCGGCGGGGACGCGGAGGCCGGTGACGGCGCGCGGCCCGCGGCGGAGGAGCGGCCGGAGGAGCTCGACCAGCCGCAGAGCGCCTGGTCGGCCCGGCGCGACCTGGTCGACCACAGCCCGCGGATCATGAACGTGGGCGCCCGGGCCGCCTTCAACGGCGGGCTGCACGGGGGCACCCAGTCCGGCGGCATCAGCGGCGGGAACTTCACCGGTGACGTCTTCCTGGGCAGCCGGACGGAGGTCTTCCACCTCAACTTCCCGGCGTCGGCCTCCCCCGCGGCCGGGGCCTCCGGGGAGATCCCGGGCGCCACCCTGGAGGAACTCGCCGCGCACTTCGCCGCCGACGAGCACCTGATGGCCCGCCTCGTGGAGCGGCTGCGGCGGGAACGGGTGCTGGTGCTCTCCGGCGGCCGTTTCACCGGCAGGCGCACGGCGGCCCTGATGCTGCTGCACCGGCTCGGCGCCTCCCCCGTCCGCGTCCTGGACCGCGACACGCGCCCGGGGGAACTGGCCGACGGGTTGCCGGCCGACACCGCGGGGACGACGGCGGACGACACCGGCGACCGGGCCGAGGACCCGCCCCGCGCCTGCGGATACGTCCTGTACGACCTCACCGCCCGCCGCGACAACCCGCTGCGCGAGCACCATCTGCTGGCCGTCCGCGACCGGCTCGCCGCGCGGGACGCCTATCTCGTCGTCACCGTGGGGCCCACCACGCCCGTCGAGGACGTCACCCCCGAGGAGTGGCCGCCCCCGGCGGCGGCCGACGTCCTCACCGCCCGGCTGCGCACCCTCACCGACCCCGCGACCGCCGGCGCGCTGCTCGCCCGCCCGCAGGTCGGGGACTTCCTCGGCCGCAGCCACCAGCCCCGCGAGGCCGTCCGCTTCGCCGAGCTGCTCGCCCGGTACGCGCGGGGCGAGACGGACGAGCAGGCGGTGACCGACTTCTCGGGCGTGGCGCTGGAGCACCAGGTCCAGGAGTGGTTCGCGGAGGACGAGACCTCCCTGCACCTGCGCGACAAGGCCTTCCTCGTCGCCCTCGCCGCGTTCGACGGCGGCCCCTATCCCCTGACCGCCGAACTGAGCGACCTGCTCTACCGGTTCCTCCAGGAGACCGAGAACCCGGCCCGTGTCCCCGAGGTTCCCGTCTTCGGCACCCATGTCCGCAAGCGCCTCCAGGTCGCCCGGGCGAAGGCCTATCTGGCGGAGGAGCACACGGAGTGGGGGCCGGTGACCCAGAAGAAGGCCGAGTTCCTCGACGAGCGCGCCTCCGCGGTGCTGCTGCGCGAGGTCTGGACGGGCCACCCCTCCGCGCGCCCCGCCCTGATCCGCTGGCTGCGCCGCCTCGCCGACGACGGCCGCCCCCTGGTGCGCACCCGCGCCGCGTCCACCGCGGCCGTGCTGGCCCGTACCGACCTGCCGTCGGCGATGGCGCTGGTCATCCAGCCCTGGGGCATGTCCAAGCGGTTCAGGCACCGGCTCGTGGCCGTCAACGCGCTCACCCTGGCCCACTTCATCGCCACCCCCAACATCCCGCGCATCCTCGACGACTGGTGCTCGGGCGACGACCCACGGCTGCGCTGGGTGGCGGTGCGGGCGTACGGCCTGCTCGGTCCGGAACGCCCGGCGCAGGCCCTGGCCGCGCTGCGCGGCGCCGTACGACGGCTCTACGCCGACGCGCCCGACAGCACGGACGAGGAACTGGTCGTCGAACTCGCCCAGTCCGTCGGCCTGCTGCTGCTGTCCTCGGCGAGCGACCAGGTCCTCACCGGACTGCGCGACCACGTCGACGACGACCGGGCGGTCCGCGACCTCACCCTCGGGGGCTTCGTCTCCGCCTGCGCCCGCACGGAGGACGACGAGCCCCACGGCGCCCCGCTCGTCCTCGGCTGGTACGCCCGGGCCGCGACCGAGGGCGGCCCGGCGGCCCAGGGGGTGCCGTTCCTGTGGCGGACCGCGCTCGCCGACCCGCGCACCACCCGGGACGCGCTCGACGTGCTCCACGGCTGGGTGCTGGCCGCCGGCCGGTCCACCGCCGTGGAGTGGGCGCTGGCCGCCCTCCTGCCCGCCCTCGTCACCACGTCCACCGACCAGCAGCGGCTGAGCCATCTGCTGCGGACCATGCCCGGCGAGGACGGGGCCCCGCCGCCGCCGGTCGCGGCCCGCCTGCTGACCACGCTGCCCGACCGCTGACCCGCACCGGGTCCGTACCACCGGGTCCCACCGAGGAGACACGCCGCATGCCCACCTTCCGCCAGCCCGAGTGGCAGCAGAACGCCGACCGGCACACCGAGCTGATCGACCCGGTCCTCACCGTGCGTCAGCTGTCGCGCTTCGAGTTCAACCTCAGGTCGTACGTCCGTATCGACCACGCCCTGGTCTTCGCCACGGCGAAGGGCGGCTACGAGCCCTATCTGCCGCCGCGCCGGCCGACCCGCGGCGACATCGCCACCAACCGGTACACGGCCGTGTACGAGGTGGACATGGGCGTGCACCCGCACACCTGCGAGCTGCCGCTGCCCAGCGACAACGACGCGTTCGAGTTCACGGCGCAGGTGGACCTGTCCTGGCAGGTGGTGGACCCGGCCCGGTTCGTGGCCTCCGGCCACCGGGACGTCCCCGCGCTGCTCCTCGGCGAGCTCCAGCAGGCGGCCCGTCCGGTGACCCGGCGGTTCGCGATCGGCGACAGCGCCGCCGCCGAGCGGGAGATGCTGGAGGCGATGAACCTGCTGGGTCCGCTCGGCGCCCCGGCGGGCCTCCAGGTCACCTGGACCGTACGGCTGCGCCGCGACCAGGAGAACATCGACCACCAGCGCAGGCTCCAGGCCATCGACCACTCCGCCGAGGAGCAGATCCGGGTGGCGCGGCGCGGCATGGACGTCGACGCCGAGGCGGACCTCCGCGGGCGCGGACAGGACGCGCTCCAGCTGGACCGGGCCATGGCCTACGGCGCCCAGCAGCAGGCCCTCCTCCTCCAGCAGCAGCGCTGGCAGCACGAGCAGGCGATGCTCCAGGGCCGCCAGATGCTGGAGCTCCAGCAGATCGAGGCCGAGAAGATCGCCTTCTACCAGTGGCACCTCCAGCAGGGCGGCGTCCACGGCTGGGCGCTCCACCTCGCCCAGCACCCCGAGGACTCCCGCATGGTCATGCAGAGCATGCGGGACGACCAGCTCCGCATGATCCAGTCCCAGATGGGCCTGGTGAAAGAGCTCCTGGGCGGCGAGGCGGCGGAGAACTGGGAGCTGGAGGGTCCCAAGCAACTGGCCCTGCGCACGGTCCACGACATCCTCAACCAGCGCATGCCCGGAGTGCCCCAGCAGTCCCTCCCGGAAGCGGACGGCACCCCGCTCCCGGACCAGTCCCCCGACCGGCCGGCACCCCCGACCGTCCAGGGCCAGGTGCTCCCCGGATCCCGGCCCCCCGAGCCGACCCACACCCCGGGCACCCCGCACCCCACCCCCACCGACATACCGAACCCCTACGGGATGCCGGCCCAGCCCCACCCCGCGCCGTTCGGAACCCCGAGCCGCCCCTACCCCACCCCGAACGGGATGCCTGCCCAGCCGTACCCCGGACCGACCGGAACGCCAGGCCATCCCCACCCAGGACCGACCGGAACGCCGGGCCAGACTCCCACCGCCCCCGTCGGAACACCGGCCCAGCCTCACCCCGGAGTGGGCGGAGCGGCGGCCCAGCCCCACACCGGTCCCTTCGACCCGACAGGCCGGCCGTACCCCACCCCCGGCGACGGAGCACCGGCCCAGCCGTACTCCACCCCCGGCCCCGGCCCCGGCCAGCCGTATGCCGCCCCCAGCGGCAGAGCACCGGCCCAGCCACACGCCGAGCCCGACAGAGCAGCGACCCAGCCGCACACCGGAGTCGGCGGGGCGGCGGCACAGCCCTACGCCAGGACGGCCAACCCGCCGGGCCAACCGTTCACCACGTCCAGCGGAGTGCCGGGCGGGCCGCACACCGGAACCGCCGGGGCGCCGGCCCAGCCCCACACCGGTCCCCTCGACCCGACAGGCCGGCCGTACCCCACCCCCGGCGACGGAGCACCGGCCCAGCCGTACTCCACCCCCACCCCCGGCCCCGGCCCCGGCCCCGGCCAGCCCTATCCCGCCGGAGGCCCCGGCCCCTCCTACGGCCCCTACGGCACCCAGGCCCAGGAGACCCCCCTCTGGCAGCCCCCCACGCCGCACGCACCGCCGCCGGGCGCACAGGCCCCGTATCCCGGCGTGCCCGCGCCCTACCAGGACTCCCGGCCGCCGACACCGGCCGCCCCGGGTCCCCAGGCGCCGACGCCGGGCGCCTCGCCCTGGCAGCCCCCGCCCGGCTACGGGCGTACCCCGACCCTGCCCGGCACGGACGTGGCGGACAGCGCCACCGACCCCGAGGCCGGCTCGGAGGCGAGTGGCCCATGACGACGCTCGACCCGCCCTCCGCGCTCACGGCCCCCGACGCCCTCGTCCCGCTCTGCGAACGCCTCCTGGCCGACCTCCGTACCGAGGTCGCCCGGGCCGACGCCAAGGCGTCCGTGCTGGTCGCCGCGCTCGGGACGACCGCCGGTGTCCTCAGCGGGCTGCTGGCCGGCCGGGGCTGGACGCCGTCCGCCCTGTCCGCCCTGGGCGCCGCGCTGTGGTGGACCGGGGCGGCGACGCTCGTCCTGTCGCTGTTCGCCCTGCTGCTCGCGGTGCTGCCCCGTTTCCGCTCCCCGCACTGGACCCCCGGCCGTCCGCTCTCCTACTTCGGAGACATCCAGGAGGCCGTCCGCCACGGGCAGTTGGAGGCGGCGCTGACGGAGACCCGGCGGGCGCCCGTCACCGCACTGACCTCCGCGCTCACCGAGATGAGCCGGATCGCCGTACGCAAACACCAGTGGATCCGGACCGGCCTGATCGCCTTCTGCGCCGGCACGGTCCTGCTCCCCGCCTCACTGCTGCTCGGCTGACACCCGCCGACCGGCCTCCGCTCCCGTGAAGGACCCGACATGACCCAGCCGCCGCCCTACCCCGGCCAACCGTCCCAGCACCCCCCGCAGCAGCCGCCCGCCTACCCGGAGCCGTCGCCGCCGTATCCCCAGCAGCAGTTCCCTCCGCAGTACCCGGGACAGCAACAGGCAGCGCCACCCCAGTACCCCCACCAACCCGCTCCCTCGTACCCCCACCAGCCCGCTCCCCCGTACCCCCAGCCCACCGCCCCGATAGCGCCCTCTCCCCCGTACGCCCAGCCCGCCGCGCCCGTGCCCGTGCCCGCCCCCCGCCAGGCCGAGGTCCCGCCCGCGCCCACCGACCCGGCCCATCCCCACCACATCAGCACCGACGCCCGCCGGATCCACCTCTCCCACCAGCAGCGCCGCACGGACGCCACGGCCGTCGGCAGTCTCCTGCTCCACCTGCCGAACTTCCTGTGCAGCCTCTTCGTCGTCGGCCTGTTCGCCGCGTTCTTCGGCGACTTCGGCATCGTGGTGGTCCTGCTCTGGATCGCCAGCGGCGCACTCGTCTTCCACCGCCCCACCGAAAGCGCTCTCGCGCGCCATCTGCTCCGGTTGCGCCACCCCACGCCGCAAGAACGAGCCAAACTCGAACCGGTCTGGCGCGAGGTGACGGCCCGCGCCGGGGTCGAGGGCCGCGCCTACGAACTGTGGGTCGAGGACAGCGACGGCCTCAACGCGGTCGCCGCGGCCGGGCACATCGTCGGCGTCACCCGCTTCGCCATGAACCAGCTCCCCAACGGCGAGCTGGCCGCCGTCATGGCCCATGAGCTGGGCCACCACGTCGGCGGCCACGCCTGGTCCGGTCTCCTCGGCTACTGGTACGCACTACCGGGCCGGGTCGCCTGGCGGGTGCTCAAGGTGGTCTCCACCATCGCCTTCCACGTCTCGAAGGCCTTCGGCTGCCTCGGCGTGGCCTTCGTCGTGCTGCTCGTCGGCGGCCTGGCCGCCGCGACGGTCAGCACGCTGTACGGGCTTCCGCTGCTGATCCTCGGGGTGCCGTACGCCCTCGCCGCCGTGGGCCGCCGTTCCGAACTCCGCGCGGACGAGCACGCCGCGGCCCTCGGCTTCGCCCCGATGCTGGCCGCCGTCCTGGACAAGCTGCACCGGCAGGAACAGCACGCGCGGGCCGAGGTCACCGCCCGCAACGGCGGCGTCCCCGTCGAGGAGAGCGCCCTGAGCCGCCTGCTCTCCTCGCACCCGGACCACCACACCCGGCTGCACCACCTCCAGCCCTACCTCCAGCCGCAGCGCCCGTACTGAGCCCGCGCCCGTGAAGGGCGGCCTCCCCGGACGGAGACCGCCCGCCGGCGCCCACCGCGCTCACCTCAGCTGACGGCCGCCGCGAACATCAGCGTCAGGACCAGCGTCCAGAACGTGATCGACATCCATCCCAGGACCAGCCCGAGCAGCGCCAGCCCGTCGCCGCCCTCCCCCGTGCGCTGGATCTCCGAGCGCGCGGTCTGGCCGAGCACGACCGCGGGAATCCCGGCCAGGCCGAAGGTCGGCAGACACAGCACCCCGCAGATCACGGCCCCGACGGCCTTCCCGTTGGTCCGCGGCCGGGGAGGCGGCAGGAACGTCCGGGGCACCGCGAGAGGCTGCGCCAGAGGTCCCTGGGGCAGATCACCGACCAGCAGCGCCAGCTCCCCGACGGTCCGGGCCGCGTAGACGCGCTCGACCCGCCGGTCGAACTCCGGCTTCTGCAGCCGCCCCTCCCCGTACCCCGCTCTGAGCACGTCCACGGCCCGCTCCCGGTCGGCGTCGGAGGCGAGCATGGCCGGCGGACCGTACGCGGGCGCTCCGTGGGGCGGCCAGGGATGCCAGGGCTGAGGGGCACCCTGCCAGGGTTGCCACGACGGATTCGACATGAGAGCTGTCCTCCCCACCCCCCGAGCTCCCTCCATGATGCGCCGAACCCGCATTCCAGGACAGATCGCGTCAGGCACCGGAAAACGCCGAAGGGCGGCCACCCCGTACGAAACGGGGTGGCCGCCCTTCGACTCAAGCGGCTCGCTTACTGGTTGTACGGACCGTAGTCGTAGTCCTCCAGCGGAACGGCCTGGCCGGAGCCGGTGCCGAACGGCGAGTAGTCGATGTCGTCGTAGCCGACGGCCGAGTACATCGCGGCCTTGGCCTCCTCGGTCGGCTCCACCCGGATGTTGCGGTAACGGGACAGACCCGTACCGGCCGGGATGAGCTTACCGATGATGACGTTCTCCTTGAGGCCGATGAGCGAGTCGGACTTGGCGTTGATCGCCGCGTCCGTGAGAACTCGCGTCGTCTCCTGGAAGGACGCCGCCGACAGCCAGGACTCCGTGGCCAGCGAGGCCTTGGTGATACCCATGAGCTGCGGACGACCGGAGGCCGGGTGACCGCCCTCCTGGACCACACGACGGTTCTCGACCTCGAACTTCGAGCGCTCGACGAGCTCGCCGGGCAGCAGCTCGGCGTCGCCGGACTCGATGATCGTCACGCGGCGGAGCATCTGCCGGATGATGATCTCGATGTGCTTGTCGTGGATCGACACGCCCTGCGAGTTGTACACCTTCTGGACCTCGCCGACCAGGTGGACCTGGACGGCACGCTGACCCAGGATGCGCAGCACGTCGTGCGGGTTGGTGGCACCCACGGTGAGCTTCTGGCCCACCTCGACGTGCTCGCCCTCGCTCACCAGCAGACGGGCGCGCTTCGAGATCGGGAACGCCGTCTCGTCGCTGCCGTCGTCCGGCGTGATGACGATCTTCTTCGTCTTCTCGGTCTCCTCGATGCGAACGCGACCGCTCGCCTCGGAGATCGGGGCGACACCCTTCGGCGTACGGGCCTCGAAGAGCTCGACGACACGCGGCAGACCCTGCGTGATGTCGTCACCGGCCACACCACCGGTGTGGAAGGTACGCATCGTCAGCTGGGTGCCGGGCTCACCGATGGACTGGGCGGCGATGATGCCGACCGCCTCACCGATGTCGACCAGCTTGCCGGTGGCCAGCGAGCGGCCGTAGCACATGGCGCAGGTGCCGACGGCGGACTCGCAGGTCAGGACCGAGCGGGTCTTGACCTCGGAGACACCGCGGGACACGAGGTCCTCGATGAGGACGTCACCGAGGTCGGTGTTGGCCGGGGCCAGCACCACACCGTCGACGACGATGTCCTCGGCCAGCGCACGGGCGTAGACCGACGTCTCGACGTTCTCCGTCTTGCGCAGCACACCGTCCGCGCCGACCTCGGCGATCGCCAGCTTGAGGCCGCGGTCGGTGCCGCAGTCCTCCTCGCGGATGATCACGTCCTGCGAGACGTCCACCAGACGACGGGTCAGGTAACCCGAGTCGGCGGTACGCAGGGCGGTGTCGGCGAGACCCTTACGGGCACCGTGCGTGGAGATGAAGTACTCGAGGACGGACAGGCCCTCACGGAACGAGGCCTTGATCGGACGCGGGATGGTCTCGTTCTTCGCGTTCGACACCAGACCACGCATACCGGCGATCTGCCGCATCTGCATCATGTTTCCTCGGGCACCCGAGTCAACCATCATGAAGATGGGGTTCGTCTTGGGGAAGTTCGCGTTCATCGCCTCGGCGACCTCGTTGGTCGCCTTGGTCCAGATCGCGATGAGCTCCTGCGTGCGCTCTTCCTTGGTGATCAGACCGCGCTCGTACTGCTTCTGGACCTTCTCGTCCTGCGCCTCGTAGCCCTTGACGATCTCCTTCTTCGCCTCGGGAACGACGACGTCGGAGATGGCCACGGTGACACCGGAACGGGTCGCCCAGAAGAAGCCGGACGCCTTCAGGTTGTCGAGCGTCGCCGCCACGATGACCTTGGGGTAGCGCTCGGCCAGGTCGTTGACGATCTCGGAGAGCTGCTTCTTGCCCACCGAGTAGTCGACGAACGGGTAGTCCTCGGGCAGCAGCTCGTTGAAGAGCGCGCGGCCCAGCGTGGTGTTCAGACGGAAGGTGTCACCGAGCTGCCACTCGGGGTCGCCCTCCTCCTGCGCCGGCGGGGTCCAGCCGCGCGGCGGGATGGTGCCCACCGGGAAGCGGATGTCCACGCTCGACTGGAGCGCCAGCTCACCGGCGTCGAACGCCATGATCGCCTCGGCCGTGGAGCCGAAGGACCGGCCCTCGCCCTTGGTGTCACGCAGTTCACCGTCGGTGGTGAGGAAGAACAGACCGAGGACCATGTCCTGGGTCGGCATCGTCACCGGACGGCCGTCGGCGGGCTTGAGGATGTTGTTCGAGGACAGCATCAGGATGCGGGCCTCGGCCTGCGCCTCCGCGGAGAGCGGCAGGTGGACGGCCATCTGGTCACCGTCGAAGTCCGCGTTGAACGCGGTGCAGACGAGCGGGTGGATCTGGATGGCCTTGCCCTCGACCAGCTGCGGCTCGAAGGCCTGGATGCCGAGGCGGTGCAGCGTCGGCGCACGGTTCAGCAGAACCGGGTGCTCGGCGATGACCTCTTCCAGGACGTCGTACACGACCGTACGGCCGCGCTCGACCATGCGCTTGGCGCTCTTGATGTTCTGCGCGTGGTTCAGGTCGACCAGGCGCTTCATCACGAACGGCTTGAAGAGCTCCAGCGCCATGGCCTTGGGCAGACCGCACTGGTGCAGCTTCAGCTGGGGACCGACGACGATCACGGAACGCGCGGAGTAGTCCACACGCTTGCCGAGAAGGTTCTGACGGAAACGACCCTGCTTGCCCTTGAGCATGTCGCTCAGGGACTTCAGCGGGCGGTTGCCGGGGCCGGTCACCGGGCGACCACGACGACCGTTGTCGAAGAGGGCGTCCACGGCCTCCTGGAGCATGCGCTTCTCGTTGTTCACGATGATCTCGGGCGCACCGAGGTCGAGAAGGCGCTTCAGGCGGTTGTTGCGGTTGATCACACGGCGGTACAGGTCGTTCAGGTCGGAGGTCGCGAAGCGGCCACCGTCCAGCTGCACCATCGGACGGAGGTCCGGCGGGATGACCGGCACGCAGTCGAGCACCATGCCCTTGGGGCTGTTGCTGGTCTGCAGGAACGCGGAGACGACCTTGAGGCGCTTGAGCGCACGGGTCTTCTTCTGGCCCTTGCCGGTACGGATGATCTCGCGGAGGCGCTCGGCCTCCTCCTCCAGGTCGAAGGACTCCAGGCGCTTCTGCAGCGCCGCGGCACCCATCGAACCGTCGAAATACGTGCCGAAGCGGTCACGCAGCTCGCGGTAGAGGAGCTCGTCGCCCTCCAGGTCCTGGACCTTGAGGTTCTTGAAGCGGGTCCAGACCTCGTCCAGGCGGTCGATCTCGCGCTGCGCACGATCGCGCAGCTGCTTCATCTCACGCTCGGCACCCTCGCGCACCTTGCGGCGCACGTCGGCCTTGGCGCCCTCGGCCTCCAGCTCGGCCAGGTCGGTCTCGAGCTTCTTGGCGCGGGCTTCCAGGTCGGCGTCGCGACGGTTCTCGACCTGCTGGCGCTCCACGGAGACGTGCGCCTCCAGGGAGGGCAGGTCGCGGGTGCGGCGCTCCTCGTCGACGTACGTGATCATGTACGCCGCGAAGTAGATGACCTTCTCCAGGTCCTTCGGAGCGAGGTCGAGCAGGTATCCGAGGCGCGACGGAACGCCCTTGAAGTACCAGATGTGGGTGACGGGAGCGGCCAGCTCGATGTGGCCCATCCGCTCACGGCGCACCTTGGCGCGAGTGACCTCGACGCCACAGCGCTCACAGATGATGCCCTTGAAGCGGACACGCTTGTACTTGCCGCAGTAGCACTCCCAGTCCCGGGTCGGACCGAAGATCTTCTCGCAGAAGAGTCCGTCCTTTTCCGGCTTGAGCGTGCGGTAGTTGATCGTCTCGGGCTTCTTGACCTCGCCGTGGCTCCACTGACGGATGTCGTCAGCGGTGGCCAGACCGATCCGGAGCTCGTCGAAGAAGTTGACGTCGAGCACTATGCGTCAATCCCTCTCAGGGTTGTAAGTCTGTGGTCTGAAACGGGGGCCTGGGGGTCGGCGGAGCCCTGATCGCTCAGGGCCCGCCGGACTCCCGTCAGACCTCTTCGACGCTGCTCGGCTCGCGCCGGGACAGGTCGATGCCGAGCTCCTCCGCAGCGCGGAAGACGTCCTCGTCGGTGTCACGCATCTCGATGGACATACCGTCGCTGGACAGCACCTCCACGTTCAGGCAGAGAGACTGCATCTCCTTGATGAGCACCTTGAAGGACTCGGGGATGCCGGGCTCGGGGATGTTCTCGCCCTTGACGATCGCCTCGTAGACCTTCACGCGGCCGGTGACGTCGTCGGACTTGATGGTCAGCAGCTCCTGGAGGGCGTACGCGGCGCCGTAAGCCTCCAGCGCCCACACCTCCATCTCGCCGAATCGCTGGCCACCGAACTGGGCCTTACCACCCAGCGGCTGCTGGGTGATCATCGAGTACGGGCCGGTCGACCGGGCGTGCAGCTTGTCGTCGACCAGGTGGTGGAGCTTGAGGATGTACATGTACCCGATGGAGATCGGGTCCGGGAACGGCTCACCGGAGCGGCCGTCGAACAGCCTCGCCTTACCGGTCGGCTGCACCATGCGGTCGCCGTCGCGGTTCGGGATGGTGTGGTTCAGCAGACCCGCGAGCTCGTCCTCGCGCGCACCGTCGAACACCGGGGTGGCGACGTTGGTACCGGCGGCGACCTGGTCGGCGCCGATGGCCTGCAGACGCTGCGCCCAGTCCTCGCCGAGCCCGGAGACGTCCCAGCCGCGGCTGGCGAGCCAGCCGAGGTGGATCTCCAGGACCTGTCCCGGGTTCATTCGGGACGGGACACCGAGCGGGTTGAGGATGATGTCGACCGGGGTGCCGTCCTCCAGGAACGGCATGTCCTCGATCGGCAGGATCTTCGAGATGACACCCTTGTTGCCGTGACGGCCGGCGAGCTTGTCACCGTCCGTGATCTTGCGCTTCTGCGCCACGTAGACACGAACCAGCTGGTTCACGCCCGGGGGCAGCTCGTCGCCCTCTTCACGGTCGAAGACGCGGACGCCGATGACCTTGCCGATCTCGCCGTGCGGGACCTTGAGCGAGGTGTCACGGACCTCACGGGCCTTCTCACCGAAGATGGCGCGCAGCAGACGCTCCTCCGGCGTCAGCTCGGTCTCGCCCTTGGGCGTGACCTTGCCGACGAGGATGTCGCCGGCGACGACCTCGGCACCGATCCGGATGATGCCGCGCTCGTCGAGGTCGGCGAGGACCTCCTCGGAGACGTTCGGGATGTCCCGGGTGATCTCCTCGGGGCCGAGCTTGGTGTCACGGGCGTCGACCTCGTGCTCCTCGATGTGGATCGAGGAGAGGACGTCGTCCTGCACGAGGCGCTGCGACAGGATGATCGCGTCCTCGTAGTTGTGACCCTCCCACGGCATGAACGCCACGAGCAGGTTCTTGCCCAGGGCCATCTCGCCGTTCTCGGTGGCCGGACCGTCGGCCAGGACCTGGCCCTCGATGATCCGGTCGCCCTCGTTGACGATGACCTTCTGGTTGACCGAGGTGCCCTGGTTGGAGCGGGCGAACTTGGCCAGGCGGTACGTGATGTACGTGCCGTCGTCGTTGGTGGTGGTGATGTAGTCCGCGGAGACCTCCTGGACCACACCCGCCTTCTCGGCCTTGACCACGTCGCCGGCGTCGACGGCGGAGCGGTACTCCATGCCGGTGCCGACGAGCGGGGACTCGCTCTTGATGAGCGGCACGGCCTGACGCATCATGTTCGCGCCCATGAGGGCACGGTTGGCGTCGTCGTGCTCCAGGAAGGGGATCATGGCGGTCGCGACCGACACCATCTGGCGCGGCGAGACGTCCATGTAGTCCACGTCGTCACCGGCGACGTAGTCGACCTCGCCGCCACGGCGGCGGACCAGGACACGGTTCTCGGCGAAGCGCATGTCGTCCGAGAGCGTGGCGTTGGCCTGCGCGATGACGAAGCGGTCCTCCTCGTCGGCCGTCAGGTAGTCCACGTCGTCGGTGACCTGGCCGTCGACGACCTTGCGGTACGGCGTCTCCACGAAACCGAACGCGTTGACGCGGCCATAGGAGGCGAGCGAACCGATCAGACCGATGTTGGGGCCTTCGGGCGTCTCGATCGGGCACATGCGTCCGTAGTGGGACGGGTGCACGTCACGGACCTCGAAGCCGGCCCGCTCACGGGAGAGACCACCCGGGCCAAGAGCCGACAGACGGCGCTTGTGGGTGAGACCCGACAGCGGGTTGTTCTGGTCCATGAACTGCGACAGCTGGCTGGTGCCGAAGAACTCCTTGATGGAGGCGACGACCGGCCGGATGTTGATCAGGGTCTGCGGCGTGATCGCCTCGACGTCCTGGGTCGTCATGCGCTCGCGGACGACACGCTCCATACGCGCCAGACCCGTACGGACCTGGTTCTGGATGAGCTCGCCGACGCTGCGCAGACGGCGGTTGCCGAAGTGGTCGATGTCGTCGGTCTCGACCACGATGGTCGTCCCGCTGTCGCCGACCGTCTCGGTCTCGCCCGCGTGCAGCTTGACCAGGTACTTGATCGTCGAGATGACGTCCTCGACGGTCAGGACGCCCGCGTCGAGCGGAGCCTCCGCACCCAGCTTCTTGTTGACCTTGTAGCGGCCGACCTTGGCGAGGTCGTAGCGCTTCGGGTTGAAGTACAGGTTCTCCAGAAGCGTCTGCGCGGCCTCACGCGTGGGGGGCTCGCCCGGACGCAGCTTGCGGTAGATGTCGAGCAGCGCGTCGTCCTGGCCCTGGGTGTGGTCCTTCTCCAGGGTGGCGCGCATGGACTCGTACTCGCCGAACTCCTCCAGGATCTGCTCGGTGGTCCAACCGAGGGCCTTGAGGAGGACGGTCACGGACTGCTTGCGCTTGCGGTCGATGCGGACACCGACCATGTCGCGCTTGTCGATCTCCAGCTCCAGCCAGGCACCCCGGGAGGGGATGACCTTGGCCGAGAAGATGTCCTTGTCGGACGTCTTGTCGATGGAGGAGTCGAAGTAGACACCGGGAGAACGGACGAGCTGCGAGACGACGACACGCTCGGTGCCGTTGATCACGAAGGTGCCCTTGTGGGTCATGAGCGGGAAGTCGCCCATGAAGACCGTCTGGGACTTGATCTCGCCGGTCTCGTTGTTGGTGAACTCGGCCGTCACGAAGAGCGGGGCCGCGTACGTGAAGTCGCGGTCCTTGCACTCGTCGATGCTGTTCTTCGGCGGCTCGAAACGGTGGTCGCGGAACGTCAGCGACATCGACCCGGAGAAGTCCTCGATCGGGGAGATCTCCTCGAAGATCTCCTCCAGACCGGACTTCGTGGGGACGTCCTGACCCGACTCAAGAGCCTCCTCGACCCGACTCTGCCAGGCGGTGTTGCCGAGCAGCCAGTCAAAGCTCTCGGTCTGCAGCGCGAGCAGGTTCGGAACCTCGAGGGGCTCCCTGATCTTTGCAAAAGAGATGCGCAGCGGGGCGGTGCTGGCGGCGTTGTTCGTATTCGCGGTCGAGGCGTTGCGCGAGGCGGCCAAGAGGGGGTCCTTCCGAGGGCTCGGACTCACTACGCGCGTGCCGGTCCCTCTCCGGGGTCGCACAGAGACAGATTCCCGGATTCAGCCGTTGGGCCAGGTCAGGGACTTCTGATCGTCAATGCTGAGGCGAGGGCAGACCCCTGGTGACGGGCAGGGGACAGCTAACAGGCAGCGCAAAGGGTCAGTGTAGCCACTTGGCGCACTGATGTCCAGCCCCGATTTTCAATGTCCCTCGTTGTCCTCAACGCCTTCGGCACACCTGCCCTCAACGCACGTTGATACTGCCCTCTTCGTCGCCGATCCATGCCTCGGATTCGGATCGTTCTGGCGACGCGTCCTGAGAATTGCGCGCTGCGTGCGGTTCGTCAAGGCCTCCATGGCCCGAACCGCTTGCCACCAGGGATGCTCGGAGGCACGACGAAGATCACCATACTCCCCACCTCCCGGGCGGCAAGGCAGCCACAGCCCGGCGTCCTGGAACGCCGAAGAGCGACCACCCGGATGGATGATCGCTCTTCGCTGCTGTGGTGTTACAGCCCTCCTGGGAGGGCCGCTTCACGCATGCGAGTCCGTGCGGACCGCAGAGGTGTTACTTGACCTCGACGGAGGCGCCGGCACCCTTGAGGGCCTCGGCGGCCTTCTCCGCGGCCTCCTTGGCGACCTTCTCGAGAACGGGCTTCGGGGCGCCGTCCACGAGGTCCTTGGCCTCCTTGAGGCCCAGGGAGGTGAGCTCACGCACGACCTTGATGACCTGGATCTTCTTCTCGCCGGCGCCGGTGAGGACGACGTCGAACTCGTCCTGCTCCTCAGCGGCCTCGACCGGGGCGCCGGGGGCGGCGGGGCCCGCGACGGCGACGGCCGCGGCGGCGGTGACGTCGAACTTCTCCTCGAACGCCTTCACGAACTCGGAGAGCTGGATGAGGGTCAGGTTCTCGAACTCGGCGAGCAGTTCTTCCTGGGTGAGAGCCATGATGGCTTTCCTTCCACTAATTCGGCTGGTGCCGGATGTACATGAATGGCGGGCGTACGTTGGCCCGCTACGACCGCTGCCTGGGCCCTGGGGACTCAGGCGGCGATCATGATGCGAGCCGAATTACTCGGCACCGCCCTGCTCGGCCTGCTTGGCACGAAGAGCGTCCACGGTGCGGACGAGCTTCGAGGGAAGCGCCTGGAAGAGCTGCGCAGTCTGCGTCTGCTTGCCCTTCAGGGCGCCCGCCAGCTTGGCGAGCAGAACCTCGCGGGACTCGAGGTCCGCAAGCTTCTTGATCTCATCGGCGGACAGCGCCTTACCGTCAAGGACACCGCCCTTGATGATGAGGTTCGGGTTGTCCTTGGCGAAGTCACGAAGACCCTTCGCCGACTCCACCGGGTCACCGGTGACGAAGGCGACGGCAGTCGGACCAGCGAAGAGCTGGTCGTCCAGCGTGATCCCGGCCTCGTTGGCCGCAATCTTGGTCAGCGTGTTCTTCACCACGGCGTACTGGGCGTTCTCACCGAGCGAACGGCGCAGCGTCTTGAGCTGCGCCACGGTGAGACCGCGGTACTCGGTCAGCACAGCGGCGTTGGAGCTGCGGAACTTGTCCGTCAGCTCGGCAACCGCGGCAGCCTTGTCGGGCCTCGCCATGAGTCTCGGCCTCCTTCCGGGTGATTCGGACCGCGCGGACCCGAAGGAGGACTGGGGAAAACGAAACGCCCCGGCGCAGGCGCACGGGGCGTAGCTCGACCATCGGGGAGAACCGTCCGGGAGCAACTTCCACAGTCACCTGCGCGGGTCGTCCGCAGTTCAGCGGATCCTTCGGCCACCGCACCCTCGTGACGAGCGCGCGGCAACGACCAGCGGTCTTTGGCTTCTGTAGGAGAGTACGTGACCGGATCGCCGCCAGGCAAATCCGGTCGTACGAGGCTCAGCTGCTCTGCAGTTCCTTCATCATCTCGGCGAGATCCATGACGTCCTCGGCCGGCGGAGCCTCGACGGTGACGGGCTTGTTGATGTCGAGGAAGGTGAAGGTCATGTCGAGCGGGCCCTTGTCGGCGTCGCCCTTCATGCGGAACTGCTTGGCGTGGTCGTCGCCGTCGATCCACATGTCCATCGTCATCTTGTCGATGCCGAGGTCCTCGTACTGCTTGAGGCTCTTCTCGTGCTGCTCGCGCGTCGCCTTGTCCTCGGACGCGAAGCCGTCCTTGAGCGTGTCGAGGGTGACGGTGCCGGTGTAGTGGGTCGTCCTCACCCCGTCGACCGTCTCGGTGCCGACCTTCTTCACGTCCTTGGCGCCGGTCATGAACGTCGACTCGGCCGCCGGGTTCTGCTCGGCCTGGCCGACGCCGGCGGCCTGCCCGCCGAGCGCGTCCTCGCCCAGGGCGGACAGGTCGAACTTCATCCAGGTCTTGCCGTCCATCTCCTTGGCCATCTCGGCGTTGCCGCCGATGTACATGACCTTGTCGACGAGCCGGATCTCGGCCGAGCCGTCGGCGCCCTGGTCGAGCGCCTTCATCTTCATGCTCATGGCCACCGTCGGCTTCAGGCGCATGGAGGCCTCGGCCTCGATCCGCCCCTGCTCCGGGTAGTCGCCCTTCATCCGGTACGACAGGGACGTGATGTCGTCGGAGTTCTTCGCGGCCTTGGCGACGGCCGCGGCCGGAGTCATCTCCGGCGTCTCCTCCCCCGCGCTCCCCGAGCTCTTGCCGCCGCAGCTCACCGCACCGGCGGCCAGGGCCACCACGGCGAACGCGGCGCCCGTCGCCCGGCGGCGCGCGGAGCGTCGTACGGCGGTGCGGCTGTCAGAAATCCCCATTGCTTCCCCCCACGGGACACATGGCCGATACACAGTTGTTCGGGGAGCCTAACGGATGGGGCAGTAAGCGGTCTCATGAATTCCATGCGGCCCAGGGGGCGTTGAAGGCTCAGGAGCCGTTCTGGGTGCCGAGGAGTTTCTTGAAGTCCTCGGTGTCGCTCGCGGGGGGCTTGCGGACCGACACGCGGACGCCGTAGTCGCTGTAGCGGGCGGTCTGGGTGAGGTTCCCGGAGGCGGTCCGGCTCTTCTCGACCTTCTTGACCAGCAGGTCCTCCTCGTCGATCCAGACGTCGACGGTCTCGCTGGTGACCCCGGCCTGGCGCAGCTGCTCGCGCAGTTCCCCGTCGGAGACGTCGGCGACGAGGACGGTGCCCGAGTAGTGGGTGGCGGTCCGCCCGTCGACCGTCTCGGTCCCGGTCTCGTGTACGTCCTTGGAGTCCAGCAGGAGCTTCACGGACTCGTCGGGGGTGGTCCTGCGCATCTGGTCGGCGAGGTCCGCGCCCGCGCCGACGTTCTTGAGGTCCTCGTAGGCGTAGCGCAGCCAGTGCCGGCCGCCGATCCGCGCGGCGAACGTGTCGCCCATGTGCGCGTAGTAGGCGTCGGCGAGATAGCGGGCCCTCATCGTGGTGACGCCCATCTGCCGCATGGTCCTGGCGACCGTGCCCCCGGTGTAGGTGATGGTCATGGCGCCGGTGAGGTCGCCCTTCCAGTCGAGGGCGCCGTCGGCCTTGAGGGACATCTGGGTGCCCATGACGGTCAGGGACCTCATCTTGGCCGATCCGGCGCGCTCGGTGGCCTTCTCGGCGGCGCGCAGAGCGTCGAGGGAGGCGGCGGAGGCCGCCGCGGGCGTGGTGCGGGAGCCGCCCTCGGGCCTGTCCTGGGACGCGGAGGTACAGGCGCTCGCCCCCAGCAGTACGGCCGTCAGCGCGGCGGCCATGGCGGTGCCCTTCATACGTCCCCCCAGCGTGATGAACCTGTTCGCACGCTAACCCACAACGCGCGGCCCTCACACGGGAACGGGCCCCGCACCTCGAAAGGTGCGGGGCCCGTGGAACCTACCGTTGTCCTCAGACCGCGGCCGGGTCCTCCTCGACGAGGAGGTTGCGGGTGCGGTTCGGGTCGAGCTGAATGCCGGGGCCCATCGTGGTGCTGATGGCGGCCTTCTTGATGTAGCGACCCTTGGCGGCGGACGGCTTCAGACGGAGGATCTCCTCCAGCGCGGCGCCGTAGTTCTCCACCAGCTTGGTGTCGTCGAAGGACGCCTTGCCGATGATGAAGTGCAGGTTCGAGTGCTTGTCGACGCGGAACTCGATCTTGCCGCCCTTGATCTCCGTGACGGCCTTGGCCACGTCGGGGGTGACGGTGCCGGTCTTCGGGTTCGGCATCAGACCACGCGGGCCGAGGACGCGGCCGAGGCGGCCGACCTTGCCCATGAGGTCCGGGGTGGCGACGACGGCGTCGAAGTCCAGACGGCCCTTCGCGACCTCGTCGATCAGTTCGTCGGAGCCGACGATGTCGGCGCCCGCGGCCTCCGCGGCCGCAGCACGGTCACCGGTCGCGAAGACCAGGACCCGGGCAGTCTTGCCGGTGCCGTGCGGCAGGTTCACGGTGCCACGGACCATCTGGTCGGCCTTGCGCGGGTCGACACCCAGGCGGAAGGCGACCTCGACGGTGCCGTCGAACTTCGAGACGGAGGTCTCCTTGGCGAGACGGACGGCCTCGAGCGGGGCGTAGAGCTTCTCCCGGTCGACCTTGGCGTCCGCAGCCTTGAGAGCCTTGCTGCGCTTGCTCACTGCTTCTCCTGATGATTACTGAGGAGTCGTGGTGTGGACCGAGCAGGCCCTGCCACTACTACTGATGTACGGGGGTGGTGGGGCTCAGCCCTCGACCGTGATGCCCATGGAACGAGCGGTGCCGGCGATGATCTTCGACGCGGCGTCCAGGTCGTTCGCGTTGAGGTCGGGCATCTTGGTGGTGGCGATCTCGCGGACCTGCGCCTCGGTGATCTTGGCGACCTTGGTCTTGTGCGGCTCGCCGGAGCCCTTCTCCACGCCCGCGGCCTTGAGGATCATCTTGGCGGCCGGCGGCGTCTTGGTCACGAAGGTGAAGGAACGGTCCTCGTAGACCGTGATCTCCACCGGGATGACCCAGCCACGCTGCGACTCGGTCGCGGCGTTGTAGGCCTTGCAGAACTCCATGATGTTGACGCCGTGCTGACCGAGCGCGGGGCCGACCGGCGGGGCGGGGTTCGCCGCACCGGCGTTGATCTGGAGCTTGATGAGCCCCGTGACCTTCTTCTTCTTGGGAGGCATTACTCTCCGGGTCCTTTCGATTCGGGTCCTGCCCACGCGCGGAAACAGCCCCGGAGGACAACCCGAACGCAGGCATACCGCACAACGATAACGGGTATAGATGCGCGGCTGAAAACCGAGCAGGTCAGGCGGGCCGTGAAAGCCTGCCTGACCTGGTCGGAAGCTCTACCGGAAGAAACTCAGTTCTTCTGGATCTGGTCGAACGACAGCTCGACCGGGGTCTCGCGGCCGAAGATCTCCACCAGGCCCTTGACCTTCTTGGAGTCGGCGTTGATCTCGTTGATCGTGGCCTGGAGGGTGGCGAAGGGGCCGTCGGTGACGGTGACCGAGTCGCCGACCTCGAAGTCCAGGACCTGGACCTCGACCTTGCGCTGCGGGGCGGGCTTGCCCTCGGCCTCGGCGGCCTCGCGGGCGGCCTTCTCCTCGGCCTCCGGGGCGAGCATCTTGACGATCTCGTCCAGGGTCAGCGGGTACGGGTCGTAGGCGTTGCCGACGAAGCCGGTGACACCCGGGGTGTTGCGGACGACGCCCCACGACTCGTTGGTGAGGTCCATGCGCACCAGGACGTAGCCGGGGAGCTTGTTCTGGCGGATGGTCTTGCGGTCGCCGTTCTTGATCTGGACGACCTCTTCCTGCGGCACCTCGGCCTGGAAGATGTAGTCCTCCACGTTCAGCGAGACGGCACGCTGTTCGAGGTTGGTCTTCACGCGGTTCTCGTAACCGGCGTAGGTGTGGATGACGTACCACTCGCCGGGGAGGGTGCGGAGCTCCTCGCGGAGGGCGGCGATGGGGTCGACCGGCTCGGCCGGCTCCTCCTCGGCCTCTTCCTCGACGGCTTCGGCGTCCTCGTCGGCCTCGCTGTCCCCGTCCTCTTCCTCGACGTGGAGCGCGGCTTCCTCGGCGGGCTCGCCCGCCTCCTCGTCGGCAGCCTCGACCTCGTCCAGGTCCTCGTCAGCGCCCTCGACGATGTCGAGCTCGTCTTCGACGGTCTCGTCGGGCTCGATGGCGTCGTTCAGGTTCTGGTCAGACACGGTGGCTGCTTCTTCCTGGATACAAGGGGTGGAACACGCGAAAAGGGGCGCCGGCCAGGGCGCCCTTCGCTTTCGGCTCAGCCGAATACGTACTTGGCGGCGTGGTTCAGCCCGTAGTCGATCACGGTGACCAGACCGATCATGATGATGACGAAGACGATCACCACGGTGGTATAGGTGGTGAGCTGGCTGCGCGTCGGCCATACGACCTTGCGGAGCTCCGCGACGACCTGGCGGTAGAAGGTGGCCAGGCGCTTGAGCGGGCCCTTCTTGGCACGCTTGCCGCCCTTGCGGGCCTTCTTCTTCGACTCTGGCGCCTCGTCCTGGGCATCAGGCGTGTCGATGGAGCCCACGGCGTCCGCCATTCGTCCTCACCTGTTCCCGGGTCGTTTCCGTGCCGCGCCCGGTCTGGAGCCGCACGGCGGTGCGTTGCTGAAGTGCGTACCTGCGCACACATCCTGGACGGTGTGTGTAGCAGGGCCGGAGGGACTTGAACCCCCAACCGCCGGTTTTGGAGACCGGTGCTCTACCAATTGAGCTACGACCCTTTGTGGTTCCCCCCAAACGTACCGCATCCGCCCGGGTGCTCGGTGTGCACCGGATGAGCGCGGCCGCTGTGAGGCCAACGAGGTGAGAGTGTACGTGTTCCGGAGCCCTCCGTCGAACAGAAAGCGCCCGTGGGGGCCTTGGGGCCTGAAGATCTCCGGGAGGACCGATGAAGATCAGCCAGGCCACCGGGCGGATCGCCGCGTGAATCCGGACGGTTGTTCAACGCCTGTTCAGTCTGTGAAACCCGCGTGCCGGGGGCGTTTCGTGTCTGAAACGATGGGCCCATGAGCGCTGCAACCTCTCCCACCGAGCGTCGGGTCTCGGCCCGAGTCGGCTCGATCTCCGAGTCCGCCACCCTCGCCGTCGACGCCAAGGCCAAGGCCCTCAAGGCCGCCGGACGACCGGTGATCGGCTTCGGCGCCGGCGAGCCCGACTTCCCGACCCCCGACTACATCGTCGAGGCCGCGATCGAGGCCTGCAAGAACCCGAAGTACCACCGCTACACGCCGGCCGGCGGACTGCCCGAGCTGAAGGCCGCGATCGCCGAGAAGACGCTGCGCGACTCCGGCTACGAGGTCGACGCCTCCCAGGTCCTGGTGACCAACGGCGGCAAGCAGGCGATCTACGAGGCGTTCGCCGCGATCCTCGACCCGGGTGACGAGGTCATCGTCCCGGCGCCGTACTGGACGACGTACCCGGAGTCGATCCGCCTCGCCGGCGGTGTCCCGGTCGAGGTCGTGGCCGACGAGACGACCGGCTACCGGGTCTCGGTCGAGCAGCTGGAGGCGGCGCGGACCGAGCGGACCAAGGTCGTCCTGTTCGTCTCCCCCTCCAATCCGACCGGCGCGGTCTACAGCGAGGCCGACACCGAGGCGATCGGCCGCTGGGCCGTCGAGCACGGCCTGTGGGTGCTGACCGACGAGATCTACGAGCACCTGGTCTACGGCGACGCGAAGTTCACCTCGCTCCCCGCGATCGTGCCCGAGCTGCGCGACAAGTGCGTCGTCGTCAACGGTGTGGCCAAGACGTACGCCATGACGGGCTGGCGCGTGGGCTGGATCGTGGGCCCCAAGGACGTCGTCAAGGCCGCGACCAACCTTCAGTCGCACGCCACGTCGAACGTCTCCAACGTGGCGCAGGTCGCCGCGCTGGCCGCCGTCTCCGGGAACCTGGACGCGGTCGCGACGATGCGCGAGGCCTTCGACCGGCGCCGCAAGACGATCGTGCGGATGCTGAACGAGATCGAGGGCGTGTTCTGCCCCGAGCCCGAGGGCGCGTTCTACGCGTACCCGTCGGTCAAGGGTCTGCTCGGCAAGGAGATCCGCGGCAAGCGCCCGCAGAACTCGGTCGAGCTGGCCGCGCTGATCCTGGACGAGGCCGAGGTCGCGGTCGTACCGGGCGAGGCCTTCGGTACGCCGGGCTATCTGCGGCTGTCGTACGCGCTCGGTGACGAGGACCTCGTCGAGGGCGTCTCGCGGATCCAGAAGCTGCTGGCCGAGGCCCAGGACTGACGTTCGGTTTTCCGACCAGGGGATGGCCACCTCCGAATTTTCGGAGGTGGCCATCCCTTCGTCTGTGCGAGCAAGACCACGTTCGGGGAAAGTGGTACCGGGACGGGCGCGGCGTACGGCAGGATCCTGGGATGGAGCGTGTACGTGATGTCTCTGAGCTGCCGAAAGCCCATCTGCACCTGCACTTCACCGGGTCGATGCGGCCGGGGACGGTCCTGGAACTGGCCGACAAGTACGGCGTGCGACTGCCCGAGGCGCTGACCGACGCGCTGACCAGCGGGGAGCCACCGAGACTGCGGGCCACCGACGAACGGGGCTGGTTCCGCTTCCAGCGCCTGTACGACGCCGCCCGGTCGTGCCTGCGGGAGCCGGACGACATCCGGCGGCTGGTGCGCGAGGCCGCGGAGGAGGACGTCAGGGACGGCTCGGGGTGGCTGGAGATCCAGGTCGACCCGACGTCGTACGCGCCTCGGCTGGGCGGGCTGATCCCGGCGCTGGAGATCATCCTGGACGCGGTGGAGACCACCTCGCGGGAGACCGGGCTCGGGATGCGGGTGCTGGTGGCGGCGAACCGGATGAAGCATCCGCTGGACGCGCGGACGCTGGCGCGGCTCGCGGTGCGGTACGCGGAGCGGGGGGTCGTCGGCTTCGGGCTGTCGAACGACGAACGGCGGGGCATGGCCCGTGACTTCGACCGGGCGTTCCACATCGCGCGCGAGGGCGGTCTGCTGTCGGCGCCGCACGGCGGGGAGCTGACCGGGCCCTCCTCGGTGCGGGACTGCCTGGACGATCTGCACGCCAACCGGATCGGGCACGGGGTGCGGGCGGCGGAGGACCCCTGGCTGCTGAAGCGGCTGGCCGACCGGGGCATCACCTGCGAGGTGTGCCCGGCGTCGAACGTGGCCCTCGGCGTCTACGAGAAGCCGGAGGACGTGCCGCTGCGGACCCTGTTCGAGGCGGGTGTGCCGCTGGCGCTGGGCGCCGACGACCCGCTGCTGTTCGGCTCGCGGCTGGCCGCGCAGTACGAGATCGCGCGGCGGCACCACGGTTTCACCGACCAGGAGCTCGCGGAGCTGGCCCGGCAGTCGGTGCGGGCCTCGGCGGCACCGGAGAACATGAAGGCGAAGCTGCTGGCCGGGGTGGACGACTGGCTGACCGCGCCCTGAGAGACGTGGGCCACGGCCCGGGCCGGCCGCGCGTCAGGGGGTGAGCCCGGCGAGCAGGGTACGGGCCAGACGGGCGGCGAACTCGTCCGCCGGGGGCCGGGTCCCGTCGGGCGTCGCCGCGTACGCGAACGCCCACTGGGCGCAGGCGCCGAGGAGCAGGGACGCCGCCGCGAAGGTGTCGGCGTCGGCACGGACGCGGCCCGCGGCCTGTTCGGCGCGGAGATAGGCGTCCAGTCCCTCGATGGGCTTGTGCGGGCCGCGGTCCAGGCGGCGCATGGCGTCGTCATGGCGCCGCTTGAGCTGGGTCTCGGCGTAGAGCGACGCCGCCATCGGGAAGCTCTGCTCGTAGAAGCGGGTCGCGTGCCGCGCCACCTCGGTGAGGTTCTCCTCCACGGTGGCCCGCCCGGGGTCGGCGGTCAGGCTGTCGAGCAGCGGGGTCAGCCGGGGCAGGCGCTCGGCGAGGACCTGGATGAACAGCTCCTCCTTGCCGGCGAAGTACTTGTAGAGCGCTGCCTCGGAGCAGCCCGCCGTCCTGGCGATCTCCTTGGTGGTGGCGCGGGCCAGCCCGACGGTGAGCATCAGCTCGTGGGCGGCGTCGAGAATGCGCACGCGTGCGGGCTTGGTTTCCATGGGCGGTCGCGTCGTCCTGTTCTGACTGTTCCGGCCGTTCCGGTGTTCCGGTTGTTCCGGCCGTTCCGGCTGCCTTGGCCTTGATCGGCTTGACGAGTGGGTGAGTGCTTACTCACTCTAGAGGTACGACAGGGGTGAGTGAATACTCACCCACCCCGCACGGAGTCACCCGCACGGCCATGGGAGTAGTCATGAAGCTCACTGTTTTCGGCGCCACCGGCGGCATCGGCCAGGAGATCGTCCGCCAGGCCCTGGAGTCAGGACACGAGGTCACGGCGGTGGTACGGGATCCCGCGAAGCTGCCGATGGCCGACGACCGTCTGGAGGTCTTCCGCGCCGACCTGACCGACCCCGAGCCGCTGCGCCCCGCCGTGGCGGGCCGGGACGCGGTGCTGTCGGGCCTCGGCCCGCACGGCCGCGCGGACGCCGGGGTGGCGGCCCGGACCACCCGCACGGTGCTCGGCGCCATGGAGGCGGAGGGGGTAAGGCGGCTGGTCGTGGTCAGCGCGGGTCCGGTGGGGCCTGAGCCCAAGGACGGGCCGCTGGACCGGTTCGCGCGCGGCATCGCGTCGAAGGTCCTCAAGGACGTCTTCGACGACCTGCGCGCGATGGAGGCCGAACTGGTGCGCAGCTCCACGGACTGGACGTCGGTACGCCCGCCCCGCCTGACCAACCAGCCCGCCACGCGCGCGTACCGGTCGGTCGTCGGCGGTTTCCCGACCAAGGGACGGCTGATCGGGCGGGCGGACGTGGCCCACGCGATGCTGGCCGCGGTGGACGACCCCGGGATGTCGAAGCAGGGGGTCGGGGTGGCGTACTAGGCCGCCTGCCGGGTGCGCGGCGGCTACAGGCTGACGCCCACCGTCACCGGCTCGTTGACCAGGGTCACCCCGAAGGCGTCCCGGACCCCGGCGACGACCTCGCGGGCCAGGGCGAGCAGGTCCTCGGTGGTGGCCTCGCCCCGGTTGGTGAGGGCGAGGGTGTGCTTGGTGGAGATACGGGCGGGCCCGGTGCCGTACCCCTTGGTGAAGCCGGCCTTGTCGATCAGCCAGGCCGCGGAGGTCTTGGTGTGCCCCTCCCCCGCCGGGTAGGCCGGGGGTTCGGCGGCTGCGCCGAGGCGGTCGCGCACGCGCGCGTGGAACGCGGCGAACTCCTCGTCGGTGAGGATCGGGTTGGTGAAGAAGGAGCCCGCCGACCAGGTGTCGTGGTCCTCGGGGTCGAGCACCATGCCCTTGCCCGCGCGCAGCTTCAGCACGGTCGCGCGGGCGTCCGCCAGGGGCACCCGGTCGCCGGGGCCGACCCCGAGGACGCGGGCCGTCTCGGCGTACTTGACCGGCGCCGACAGTCCGCCCGCGTCCTCCAGCTCGAAGCGCACACGCAGGACGACATAGCGCTCGGGCTCGGCCTTGAAGCGGCTGTGACGGTAGGAGAAGGCGCAGTCGGCGTTGGTGAGGGTGACCGTCTCACGCGCGACACGGTCGTACGCCGTGACATGCGTGATCGTCGAGGAGACCTCCTGGCCGTACGCGCCGACGTTCTGGATCGGGGTCGCCCCGGCGGAGCCGGGGATGCCGGCGAGGCACTCGATCCCGGCGAGCCCGGCCGCCACCGTACGGGCGACGGCGTCGGTCCAGACCTCGCCCGCGGCCAGCTCCAGGCGGGTGCCGTCGAGGGCGAAGCCCTGGGTGGCGATGACGAGCGCGGTGCCCTCGAAGCCCTTGTCGCCGATGACGAGGTTGGAGCCGCCGCCGATGAGCAGGAGCGGCGTACCGGTGTCGTCGGCCTCGCGGACGGCCTCGATCACCTCGGAGTCGGTCGTCGCGGTGACCAGACGGGCGGCCGGGCCGCCGAGCCGGAAGGTGGTCAGCGGGGCGAGGGGGGCATCGTGTCGTTCCTGCACGGGCCCAAGACTACGAGACGCCACCGACAGCCCCGGCGCCACGCGCCTTCCGGGCCGGTTCATGAGATCAGCCCCGGACGCCTCCCGCCCGGACGCCTCCCGCCCACCCGACCGGGCTCTCCCGGAGACGCACCGGGCGCCGCGCAGGTACGGGGTGGGGCCGCCGGAGCGGGGGATGCGCACGTCAGAGCGCGCAGAGGGCTTGAGCGCCCCTCATACAGAGCGTGCGCCGCGCGCTCGTGCTCCGGAGCACGAAGGCATGACCCCCACAACCGCACGTGCGCCCGATTCGCCCCGGCCCGGGAAGCCGATTCGCCCCGGCCCGGGAAAAGGGCTGCCGTGACGGGCGCTGCGCTGGGCGGTGCGGTGGACGGGCTGGCGGATGGGTGGGCTGGCGGATGGGCTGCCGGGTGGCTGGGCTGCGAGGGCGCCGAGCAAGGGGGTGAGCTGTCAGACGGCCTGGCTGTCGAGCGGCCTCATGGACGGCGGGCGGGCGAGCAGGCAGATGGGTGGGCGGCCGAGCAGCGGACTGCTGGCCGTCGGGCGGTGGGCGGCCAGGCTACGAAGGCGCCGAGCAGGCAGGCTGACTGTCAGGCGACCCGGCTGCCGAGCGGCCTCACGGACAGCGAGCCGGGCGAGCAGGCAGACGGCTGGGCAGCCGAGCAGCGGACTAACGGGGGTGCGGGCGGCCCGCCTATCAGGCCGTCCAGCTACCGAGCGGTCGAGCCGCCGAGCCGTCGAGCCGTCGAGCCGTCGAGCCGCTGAACTCCCGGGGCGGCTTCACGGACGGCGGACCGTGAAGCCGGGCGGCCGGGCGGGCGAGCGGGCGAGCGGGCGAGCGGGCGAGCGGCCACGTGGGCAGTCGGCCGGTACGCCGGACAGGCCGCCGTCCCGGCAAGTGAGCTGCCGAACAGCCCGGCGGACCGCCACGTCGCGAGGACGGGCGGTCCGCTTCGGCGTGACGTCATGGGTCCGCTCAGGCATGACGTCACCTGGTCCGCTCCGGCGTGACGGCGGCGGGCCCCAAGACCCTCGCCGACGGAGCCCGACCGGCCGCGCGCTCAGTGGGAGGCCGTGGCCGTCACCGGCGGCGCCGGCTGCTCGCTCTCCATGACGAGTTGCGTGCCGCGGCGCGCGGACGGGATGAGGAGGGCGGAAACCCCGGCGAGTGCCACGACCGCGGCGCCGGTCACGAGGGCGGGCCGGAGGCCGTCGACGAAGGTCTGGGCGGACTCGTAGCCGCCCTGGGCGGCGAAGATCGACGACATGACCGCGATGCCGAGCGCGCCGCCGACCTCGCGCAGCGCGTTGTTGGCGCCGGAGGCGATGCCCTGTTCCTTGGGCAGGACGCTGGACATGACCAGGTTGGCGGCCGGAGCGAAGAACAGGGCCATGCCGACGCCGCTGACGATCAGGCCGGGCAGCTGGGTGGCGTAGGAGACGCCGGGTGCGACCACGGCGGCCATCCAGCCGAGGCCGACGGCCTGGAGGAAGAGCCCGGCGGCGACGACGGGGCGCCCGCCGATCCGGTCGGACAGGATGCCGGCGATCGGCGCGACGAGCATCGGCATACCGGTCCAGGGCAGCATCCGAAGGCCCGCCTCGGTGGGCGAGTAGCCGAGGACGCCTTGCAGGAACTGGCTGAGCAGGAAGATCGAGCCGAACATGCCGAGGAACATCAGCAGGGACGCGGCGTTGATCCCGGAGAAGGCGCGCGAGCGGAACAGCCGCATCGGCAGCATGGGGTTCTTGGCGCGCAGGCTGTAGAGGACGAACCCGGCGACCAGGGCGGCACCGGCGAAGAGCCCGGCGAGCACCAAGGGGCTGGTCCAGCCGTCGGAAGGCCCGCGGACCAGGCCGTAGACGATCCCGAAGAGGCCGCCGCTGGCGAGCAGCGTGCCGGGCAGGTCGAGCGGCGCACCGGTGCCGTGGGACTCGGCGAGGCGCAGCCGGGCCAGCGGGAGCAGGGCGATGCCGAGCGGGACGTTCAGCCAGAAGATCCAGTGCCAGGAGATGTGCTCGGTGAGGCTGCCGCCGATGAGCGGCCCGGAGGCGACGGCGAGCCCGTTGACGGCGCCCCAGATGCCGTACGCCATCCCGCGGCGTTCGGCGGGCACGGCTGCCGTGAGCAGGGTGAGCGTCAGGGGCATCATGATCGCCGCGCCGACGCCCTGGACCGCGCGGGCGGCGATCAGGGAGTCGATGCCGGTGGCCATGGCCGCGGCGCCGGAGGCCACGGTGAAGACCGTGATGCCGACGAGGAAGAGCCGGCGGCGTCCGAAGCGGTCACCGAGGGCCGCGCCGAACATCAGCAGGACGGCGAAGGTGAGCGTGTACGCGCTCACCGTCCATTCCAGGTCGCCGAGCCCGCCGCCGAGGTCCTCGCGGATGGAGGGCAGGGCGGTGGTGACGACGAGGTTGTCGAGGGCCGCCATGAATCCGGCGACGCTGGTGATGACGAGGGCCCACGCGGTTCCCCCGCGACGTGCGGTCTGTTCTGACATCGCTCCCCCAGCAGGATAGTTATTGCTTACTAACTTTTACGGACAGGAAAAGGCCGGTCCCGCAGCCCTTCCCCCGCACCACGGCCGCCGCTACTTCTCCAGCCGGCCCTTGACCACCGCTTCCGGATACAGGCCGGCCCAGACCCGGTGTTCGGGCGGAAACCCCATGGCCATCAGCGCGTTGATGAGCATTCCGTACGCCATGAACGTCGTCGTGCCGTCGACGTCCGCACCGAGCGGCAGATGCACCGCGTCCCACAGCCGCATCCAGCCCGCCCGCACCTCCTCGCCGAACTCGGCCTCACCGGCCTGCTCGGCGGCGGCGACCGCGACATACATCTGCATCTGCATCAGCAGCCGTTCGGGGCGTTCCGCGATGACCCTGGTGTACGCGTTCGCCATGGCCCGCAGGGCCTCTTCGCCCTCCAGCCCTTCGGCGGCCTCCTGGAAGGTGCGGACGGTGTCGTCCACACACCGCTGGGCCGCCGCGAGGAAGATCGCCTTCTTGCTCGGGAAGAGCCGGAAGAGATACGGCTGCGAGACGCCGACCCGCTTGGCGATCGCCTCGGTGGACGTACCGAAGTAACCGCCGCGGGCAAACTCCGCGGTCGCCGCACGGATGACGCTCTCGCGCCTCTCTTCTGCGCTCATCCTGACCATGTTCGTAAGTTAGTACTCAATAACTAACTCCGTCAAGGGGACGGCCCGCACGAAGGAGGCCCGCGCGAAGGAGCCCCGCGAGAGGGCGGTCCATGACCGGCGGGTACGGCGGATACGGAGGGTAGGGCGGGTACGCGTAAGGGGCGCCTCGCAATGGAGAGCGCCCCTTACTTCCCTGCTCGCGTCGCGCGTCAGGCCAGCCGTACGACCGCCCGGGACATGCCGAGCACCTTCTGGCCGGCGCTGGTCGCCGTGAGGTCCACGCGGACCGTGTTGTCGTCGAGCTTGGCGGCGACCTTGCCGCTGACCTCGATGAGCGCGCCCTGGTCGTCATTGGGGACGACGACGGGCTTGGTGAAGCGGACGCCGTAGTCGACGACCGCGCCCGGGTCGCCGAGCCAGTCGGTGACGACCCGGACCGCCTCGGCCATGGTGAACATGCCGTGGGCGATGACGTCCGGGAGGCCGACCTCCTTGGCGAACTTCTCGTTCCAGTGGATCGGGTTGAAGTCACCGGAGGCGCCCGCGTACTGGACGAGCGTGGCGCGGGTCACGGGGAAGCTCTGGGCGGGCAGTTCGGTGCCGACCTCGACGTCGTCGTATGCGATCTTCGCCGTCATGATGTCGCTCACACCTCCTCGGCCGCGCGGGCGACCAGCTTCGTCCAGGCCGTCACGACGTGCTCGCCGGCCTCGTCGTGGACCTCGCCGCGGATGTCCAGGATGTCGTTGCCCGCGAGGGACTTGATCGCCTCGATGGTGGAGGTGACGGTGAGCCGGTCACCGGCGCGCACGGGGCGGACGTAGGAGAACTTCTGGTCCCCATGGACCACCCTGCTGTAGTCCAGGCCGAGTTGCGGGTCCTGGACGACCACTCCGGCGGCCTTGAAGGTGATCGCGAAGACGAAGGTCGGCGGGGCGATCACATCGGGGTGGCCGAGCGCCTTGGCCGCCTCCGGGTCGGTGTACGCCGGGTTGGCGTCCCCCACGGCCTCCGCGAACTCGCGGATCTTCTCCCGGCCCACCTCGTAGGGGTCGGTGGGCGGGTAGCTCCGCCCCACGAAGGACTGGTCGAGCGCCATGGGCCCGGCACCTCCTGTACTGACCGGTAGTGATCGCTTAACGACACGAGGCCGCCCCCGATCACTCGGGGACGGCCTCGTGTACGAGCCTGATTTATCGCGTTTCGCGGTGCGCGGTGTGCGCGTTGCAACGCGGGCAGTGCTTCTTCATCTCCAGTCGGTCCGGGTTGTTACGCCGGTTCTTCTTGGTGATGTAGTTCCGCTCCTTGCACTCCACGCAGGCCAGCGTGATCTTCGGGCGGACGTCGGTGGCAGCCACGTGAGTGCTCCTTGACGAACGGATGGGATGATTTAACGCAAGAAAGAGTAGCCGATCGAAGGACCGACCCCACAATCGGCTACTGTCAGTAGCGGTGACCGGACTTGAACCGGTGACACAGCGATTATGAGCCGCTTGCTCTACCGACTGAGCTACACCGCTTTGATGTGATCCGTTCCCGCCTTGCGACGGGAACCTCTCACACCAGAGCCCCAATACGGAATCGAACCGTAGACCTTCTCCTTACCATGGAGACGCTCTACCGACTGAGCTATTGGGGCGAGCGATGACGACATTACACGCTCGGCAGCCGTTCACCCAAATCCGTTTCCCGGCCCGGCCGACGGGCACTCCCGGCGTTCTCCCGAGCCCTTCACGGCCGCCTCAGGAGCCTCTTCGGCACGAGGGACCACACCGGTACGACTATTGCGCTCCTCCCCGTCCTGAGCGGGCGGCCACCCTAGGCTCGACTCACTCTGCGTGATCTTGCGTCTGCGTGATCCAGCGCCCTGGTGCGCGGTCGCGAGCCATGCGCCACGAGTCCCGAGCCCCTGGAGCGCGATGCCCGACAGCCAGCCTCAGCAGCCCCCCTCGTCGTCGTCCTCGTCCTCGTCGTCCCCGGGCGGTTCCGACCAGGCGGCGCTGCTGCTGTGCGGGGCGCGCCTGACCGACGGCAGGACCGTGGACGTACGGCTGGGCGGCGGGCGCATCGAGGCGGTCGGTACGGCGGGCAGCCTCGCGGCGAGCGGCACGCGCGCATGCGGCACACGCGTGGACCTCGGCGGCTATCTGCTCCTGCCCGCCCCCGTCGAGCCGCACGCCCACGGCGACACCGCCCTGTCCGACGACACCGACGGCCCCGTCTCGTACGACCCCCAGGACGTCCAGCGCCGGGCCACCGAGGCCGCACTGCTCCAACTCGGCCACGGCGCGACCGCGTTGCGCGCGCACGTGCGCGTGGGCGACGTCCAGGGCCTGGGCGCGCTGGCCGCCGTGCTCCAGGCCCGGCGCTCGCTGCGCGGGCTCACGGAGCTGACGACGGTGGCGATGCCGCGGGTGCTGACCGGCGTGGCCGGCGCGGAGGGACTCGCGGTGCTGCGGGACGCGGTGAAGATGGGCGCCTCCGTGGTCGGCGGCTGCCCGGATCTCGACCCCGACCCGACCGGCTACGTGCAGGCCGTCCTGGAGGTCGCCTCGGAGCACGGCTGCCCCGTCGACCTCCACACGGACGCGAGCGACCCGGCCCGTCTCGCCCGTATCGCGGCCATGGCGGGCGGCCTGCGTCCCGGCGTGGCCCTCGGCCCGTGCGGCGGCCTCGACCGGCTCCCCGCGGACGCCGCCTCCCGCGCCGCCGACCAGCTCGCCGCCGCGGGCGTGACGGTCGTCTGCCTGCCCCAGGGCGGCTGCGGGAGCGCGGAGCGGCGCGGGACAGCGCCCGTACGACTGCTGCGCGCCGCGGGCGTACGCGTGGCCGCCGGGAGCGGCGCCCTGCGGGACGTGTCCAACCCGGTGGGGCGCGGCGACCCCCTGGAGGCGGCCTTCCTGCTCGCCTCCCGGTACGGCCTGCGCCCCGAGGACGCCTACGACGCGGTGAGCGCGTCCGCGCGGGCCGTGCTGGGGCTGCCGGAGGTGCGGGTGGAGGCGGGGTTCCCGGCCGAACTGCTGGCGGTGCGCGGGGACCGGCTGGCGGGCGCGCTGTCGCTCGCGTACAGCCGGATCGTGGTGCACCGGGGGCGCGTGGTGGCGCGGACGAGCGCGGTGCGGGAGTTCTGCGACTCCGCCGCCGCCGTGGAGTTGGGGCTGCCCCGGCAGGGGCGCGGCGAGGTGTCGTAGAGGGCGCGAGGGAGCGCGAGGGGGCTTGCGCGCGAGGGTGCCGGGTCGTGCGGCGGATGCGTGCGCGCGGGCGTACGGTCGAAGACATGCGCATTGTCATCGCTGGTGGTCATGGTCAGATCGCGTTGCGGCTGGAGCGACTTCTCGCCGCGCGCGGTAACGAGGTCGCGGGGATCGTCCGCAAGGCCGAGCAGAGCGACGATCTGCGGAACGCCGGTGCCGAACCGGTCCTGCTGGACCTGGAGTCGGCGTCGGTCGAGGAGGTGGCGGCCCATCTCCAGGGCGCGGACGCGGCGGTGTTCGCGGCGGGCGCGGGACCGGGCAGCGGCTCGGAGCGCAAGGACACGGTGGACAAGGGCGCGGCGGTGCTGTTCGCGGACGCGGCGGTACGGGCCGGCGTGCGGCGGCATGTCGTCGTGTCCTCGATGGGCGCGGACGCCGGGCATGAGGGCGATGACGTGTTCGACATCTATCTGCGGGCCAAGGGCGCGGCCGACGACCATGTCCGCGGCCTGGACGCCCTGGACTGGACGATCCTGCGCCCCGGTTCGCTGACGAACGACGTGGGCACCGGCCTCGTGCGCCTGGAGGCGGACACGGGCCGCGGCATGGTCACCCGCGACGATGTGGCCGCCGTGGTCGCCGAGTTGCTGGAGACCCCGGCGACGGCCGGGCTGACGCTGGAACTGGTCGAGGGCTCGGCCCCGGTGTCCGTGGCGGTGAAGTCGGTCGCCGGCAACTAGGGCGTGTCCGCGGGCCTGCTGCCGCTAGAACAGCGGCATCTGCCCCGGGATGTCCGGCACGACGTACCCGTCCAACGAGGGCTGGGCGGCCCCCAGTTGCGCGTGCCTGCGCGACCCCGGACACGACGTCAGATCGCCGGACTCCCGGGCCCCGGGCGGATCGTGCCGAGCGAACCGCCCGGCGACCACGGCGATCTCTCGACGACATTCGGGACAGGTTCTGCGACGGCTGGACATGGGGTCAGTGTGCCCCGGGTGAGGGTGGGTTGTACGGGGTCAGTGGGGTGGTCGGGCCGGGAGGGGCTGCCTGCGGCGCGGACGGCGGGCCACCGTGAGGCTCGTCACCACGCCGCCCCCGGGGCGCCCACTACGGAGAGTAACGGCGAGCCCTCACCGGACATACGAAGAGACCCTCTCAGTACTACGTTTCCGTAATACTGAGAGGGTCTTCCCCGATGTGGCGGCGCCAGGATTCGAACCTGGGAAGGCTGAGCCGGCAGATTTACAGCGGGCCGGTCCCGACCCAACTGACCTGGGCAGACGGACGGCAGCACGTCGCTCGGGGGACACCCGGGGGAATCGCCAGGTCAGGCCGCCTCGCATCGATGCGCCCGGCCGCCACGCTACCCAAAGCGGATCGTCGAGAAGACCCTCGGAGTCCTCCAGTCCAGCGCGCCGGAGGAACTCAACGACGTCATGGTTTGAGTGGGCTAGACCAGCATCTGACTGCGCGCCGTAACCCGTCGACCGCCGGTACCCAGCTGTGGATGCACAGCTACCGAAGCACTCGCCATACCTCAAGGGTGCGCCGTGCCGCCCACGCGAGCCTCGGAACGCCTGGGCAGGCACAGCAGCTCTCACACTCACTTCTTCTGCTGACACTCGCGCTGGGCAACTCAAGCGCAGGACGAACGAAATCGCTACGACACCCCGCATCTACATGGCGCACGAGAGACTGTGCGCCGAGCCAGAAAGGACGTGGGATCATCGTCATCATGCCGAGTCCCAAAGCTGCCCCTCACCCGCTGACTGTTGCCGGGCTCTTCGCCGGCATCGGTGGCGTCGAGTGTGGACTCCAGGCAGCTGGCATGCAGACCAAGCTGCTCTGCGAATGGTGGGAGCCAGCGCAGGCAGTGCTTGAGCATCGTTTTCCTGCCACTCCCCTGCACGATGACATCCAGACGCTGTCCCACTTGCCCGAAGTCGACGTAGTGACCGCTGGCTTCCCGTGCACCGACCTGTCTCAAGCAGGCCGAACGGCTGGTATCCATGGGGAAGCGTCAGGCATGGTCAAGCATCTCTTCAAGCTGCTGGCCGACGCCTCACCTCGATGGGTGGTCATCGAGAACGTTCGCAACATGTTGTCGCTGGACCGCGGCACGGCCATGGAGTATCTGGTCGGCGAGTTTGAACGTCTCGGCTATACATGGGCCTACCGCCTGGTGGACTCTCGCTTCACCGGAGTACCTCAGCGGCGACACAGAGTGATCTTCGTTGCCTCCCGAACCGACGACCCCCGCGCAGTACTCTTCGCCGACAACGCTGGGGAGCTCCCTGAGAGCGAGTACAAGGAAGACGCGTTTGGCTTCTACTGGACGGAAGGTAATACGGGCCTTGGGTGGGCTAAGGATGCCCTCCCCACACTCAAGGGAGGCTCCGGGCTCGGCATCCCCTCCTCGCCAGCCATATGGATCCCCGGAGCCCCGTCCGGTGAAGCGATCGTCACGCCCCGTATCGAGGACGCCGAAGCGCTCCAGGGGTTTCCGCGAGGCTGGACGGAAGCCGCTCTCAAGAAGGCCAAGCCAGGAGTCCGGTGGAAGCTGGTCGGCAACGCTGTCACCGTGGGCGTATCCGAATGGCTCGGAAACCGCCTCCTCCGACCAGGCATGTACGACGAAGCAGGCCAGGCCTTCTTGCTCAAGGGAATGCGATGGCCAACAGCGGCCTGGGGGAACGCCGAAGAGCGCTGGGAGGCTCCCGTGGGCCTATGGCCGGTACGAAACCCCTACCGACACCTGCTTGAGGTCGTCGATGCCAGCGAGGCCGCGCCTTTGAGCCTCCGAGCGACGGCTGGCTTCCACGGACGGCTCCTCAAGAGCCGGCTTCGTTACAAGGAAGAGTTCTCCGAGGCGCTGGGGCTGCACACCAAGCACATGTCTGAGCCCGTTCCCGTCTCGTAGCACGTCTGTCCTGCTGTCCTGGGGTCATGTGGCGCTTACCCCCAGGACAGTACGGAAAATGTGCTCCGGATGGGTGAGCAACTGCCTAAGATCCAGCTATGTCTCACGACGAGAATCTGACGGCGCTTTGGCAGTTGATTGACACCCAGCACACGTCGACGAGCTCCCACAAGTACGACGTGGCCGAGAGGACGATTGGCAGCCTCGTCGGCGACACCTCACCGCAGATTTACTACTTCACCTATATCAGCAGGGTGAGTAATTTCAGCGTTCGCGCCTCACAATCGACAGGCGCACTGAATTCCGATGCGGTTGTAGCGTTGATCCAACGCCGCACCGAGGACTCAAAAACTCACAGGGCAGCGCGCACCTTTGTTGAGCGCACAGGTAAACCCGTATTCCTCTTGCAAAGAGAGGCAGAAGAGAGCAAAAAATGGTTTCCGATTGGAGGCTACGCACTCTCAGTTGATTCCCGCGGCCAAGCGCTCCTGAGCAACCTCACCAAAACCTTTGGCGGCCCAGCCCATGTGACGATTGACGCAAGCCAAGAGTTCACCGCCGTGAATGCAGTAAAATACCTTGAGAGCCTGGGAATTAGCGGATCCGCGATGGGGTCCGCACTTTCCGGTTGGCATGATCTAAGAAGCCTGCTGGACACTGCCACGAAAAGCTCTATGGGGCTTTCGGCCGCAGAAGCAGCAATTGTCGCTCGGCGACGTGAGATCGTTGCCGAGCTCAAAGAAATGATCGCGGACAAGTCAGTGACGGAACGAGACCTTCATCGGAAAATCCACGGAAACTATTGGATTTTTGGAGGCAAGTACACCGGCGTGTCCGAGCGAAATGGCCTCATTCCAATGGATGAGTACGATGTACCCCTGTTCTGCGCCGATGGCTCGATTCACATCGTCGAACTCAAAGGGTCCCACATACCTTCGCTCGTCGAGCGTTACAGATCTCACTTGATTCCTGGCACACAAGTACATCAGGCAGTGGGCCAGGCGCTCAATTACTTGCGCGATCTTGACGAAGTAGGATCCGCGATGGAGAGCTACTATAAAAGGAACGGGTTCGAGTACGACCTCTGCCGTGCGCGGGCGACGGTCGTGATCGGTAATCCCGCGTTCGTAAATATTCCCGAGGATAAAAAGCGCAAGTTCGAAGCCGTAACGCGACAGATGATTGACCAGACCATCCGGACCTACAACGGATCGATCAACCGCATCGAGGTTCTGACCTGGGCAGATCTCTTGGATGCAGCAGACAGATCTCTCACGTTCGAAGGGGAGAATGTTGGCCATCTCGCGAATCCCAGCCCCGACGACACAACATCAACGATCTTCTGATCTTTAACGGCCGCGACCCCGTCGGGCGGTAGGACAAGAGCCGCCCGACGGGACAACGCGACTCGTAATCACTCAAGCCGTGGCGCGTCCGTAACCGGCCTACTCCTCGTCTTCTCCGCTGCTGCGACTCTGCCGCCACCGCTCAGCGTCTGCTTCGAACAGCTCGCGCGTCTGACCTGTCAGGTTCAGGTCCGGGGGTCCTCTAGTGCCGCGACCACAACCGCAGGATCACCCTCGTACAAGAGGTGGGGTTCGTCCTTCCCGGGCGGGAAGAATCGAGTCCGGTACCGCTGTAGGTCGCTCTCAGAGAAGTAGATCGAGTTGGGATCGTTCGCGTGGAACTCGTTGCGCTTGGTGATCCTCGCCCACAGTTCGTCGTGGCTGGCCGAGAGGTAGACAACGACCGGCGTGGCGCCGGCGTCGGTGGCGATGCCTCTCCAGTGGGCCCGGTCCTCCGGGGTCCAAAAGCCGTGGTCAACGACGACGTCGTGCCCTGCCTTGAGCTCATCGGCGAGTTCGACCGCTACGTCTTCCAGCACTGGCCGTTCAAGGGTCGGGAAGATACCCCGGGGGAAATCGACCCCGTACACGCCGTGGCGGCGGTACATCTCTTCGTCCGGACACAGCCGTACGAACCCGCGGGCGGTCAGTGCGCGGGAGAGGGTGGTCTTGCCGGAGCCGGGCAGTCCGGCCATGAGGACGCAGAACGGTGGACGTGAGGACATCGGTCTCGTCGTGGTCATGGAGATGGAGGCCATCTCCGCTTCGGCTTCGCGCGTGATTCTGCCAGCCCTGCGGGTCGCGAGTAGCGACCCTAGGCGGTTTTCGAGCACGCTCGTGAGCGTGTCGTCTGCCACCTTCACGGTGAGACCTCCGATTCGGTGCGCCACGTACGGCCGGGACCCCCGAGGTCTACGCCGAACTCCACGATGTTGCCCTCACTGTCGACGAACTTTGCCGTCATGACGACGACGGGTTCCGCCGGCGGCTTCTCGGGATCCAGTTCGAGAAGCCGCGCGTACTCCGGCGTGAGCAGGCTCGCGGATGCGGTGTCGATGCGGTGACTGATCGGGTGGCCGGTCACTTGGGCGATGAGCTGGAGAGAGGTTCCTCCGGTCAGACGCTCACTGTCCGCCAGTTGGGGGATCAGCCTCCCGTAGCGGGCCGGAATCCACGACGTACTGTGCGCCACGATGCCGTGTCGGTCTCGGTACACGCGGCTCCGTCGAATCACGTCGGACCCGGGCTGGAGGTCCAACGCTTGAGCGACTTCGGCGGGTGCCGGTACCACGGCCGCCGAATGAGAGTCGGACCTTTCGCCGGCTCCCCAACTGGAACCGGTGCGGCGGCCACGGTCCTGGCGTTGAGAACCCGAAGACATCGGAGCCGGCTGGTCCAGAACCTCGGTCCCGATCCCGTGAATCCCTCGGACAAGCCCCTCGTTGCGCAGCTTGCGGAGGGCTTTCTCGGCAGTCGCGGTGCTGACTTTCCACTCTTCGGCGAGGTTCTTGATGCTCGGCAGAAGAGCGCCCGGCTCTAGCTGACCAGACGTAATCAGCTCCGTGTAGTGGGCGGCAATCTTCGCGTACGGCGCCCGGTTGTCGGCCTGGCCTGCCATTTCGCCTGCTTCCCTGTAGTCACTTCCCTGAGGTTCCCTACCTTACCGCTTGACACCGCAGGGAACCCTAGGGAACCTTAGGGACGTGCCCGCCGGTCAGTTCGACCGGGCGGCGGGTGCCGGACCTCAATGCGCCCTGATTCAGGGCTCGTTCGAGGTCAAGGGGCCCGGGACAGAGCGGGCCGAGGGCGCCCCCGACCCTGGTCATTCGGGAGGGCTTAGACCGCAAGGTCACGTCTCCATACGCCTACAACGGGGTCATGCCGCGCTACCTGATACGGGCGCGGCACCCCCGAAGGAGACATGTACGCCGCCCCGGCAACCAGCCGTGAAGGGTGCGAGATCGAATCTCGCCCGGGGCACTCCGGCCGCTCAGTTCGGCCGTGCCGCGCGCTCTGCGCGGCTGTTCATCGCTCAACGGCGCGCGGCTCCCGGGTGGCACCCCGGGAGCCGCTGTTCGGGCCGTTCACCTTCTGGAGAGGACTACGACCCAATGAACGTCATCGTGACTGTTCAGGATGCTGTTACCGCGTTTGCCGACTTTGTGGAGCCGACGGCTTCGGAGTTGGCGGCGATCGAGCGGGAGATGCCCGTCATTGAGGCGGACGTCGACCTGCTCGACGCCTACATCACCACCCTCGACCGGACCCCGACCGAGCTGGACCAGCGGCGGATCCGCCGGGCCCGGCGTCGGGCGCTGGCCGCGCGGGTGGAGCTGACCCGGCACACGGCCACGGTCGCCGGGGTCGGTGCCTGATGGAGCAGACGTTCACCGCGCTGCTGTCCATGTCCCGGGGCCGGTGGCGCCTGTACGTGGCGCTGATGAACACCACCGACCCGTGGCCGGAGCACCGGTTCGGGCGGACGGGTCGGGTGCCGACGTTCACGCAGCGCGCCGCGGCGCTCAGCCGGCTCGGGTTCGAGCCCGTTGAGGGCGCGGTGTGGGAGTGGACCGAGGACACCGCCGTTCACGGCGACCCGTCCGCCACGGTCGTCCTGATCGCGTCGACGCGGGTGCGCACGCGGACGGGGGTGGGCGCGTGAACGGCGTTCAGATCCGTTCAGCGGAGCGTGCTCTGTCGGTGGGGACGTGGCTGATCGTGGCGGGGGCGATGCTGTATTCGATCCTCACCGTCACCCCGCTCGCCGCCGCCCACACCCCGGACAAGTGGGACTGGACGGCGCCGATCCTGCCGCTGGTGGTCGATGCCGCGGTGGTCATCGTGGTCCGGCTCGATGCGGTGCTGGCCCGTCTGGGTGGGCACGGTGGCAGGTGGCCGGTGGTGCTGCGCTGGATGACCGGCTGCATGACCCTGGCTCTGAACGTCGCCGATTCCGCCCTGCACAACGACCTGGTCGGTGTGGCTGTGCATGCGGTCGCGCCGCTGCTGCTGATCGTCACCGCGGAAACCGGACTCGCCTACCGCCGCGCCATCACGACGGCCGTGAACGAGCTGGAAGCGCGGCAGCAGGCGCAGCGCGAAGCCCGCGAGCGGGCGGTTGTTGAGCGGCGGGAAGCCGCCGCCCGTCAGGCTCGCGAGGAGCGTGAGCACGCAGCGCTGCTGGCCCGTGAACAGCGTGAGCATGAGGCCCGGCTGGTCCGTGAACAGGCCGAGCGGGAAGAGCGGGCCCGCCGTGAGGAGCGCGAGCAGGCCGCGGCCCGCGAGAGGGCCGAACGGGAGGCTCGTGAACGCGGCGAGCGGACGCGTGAACAGCAGCGGCTTGAGCGTGAACGCCGTGAGCGCGAGGAGGCCGAACGCCTCGCCCGTGAACACTCGGAGCGCGAGACGCAGGCTGAGCGTGAACGCGCCGCCCTACTGGCTCTGGGTCCGGCGGTGGAGAAGCACTCCGAGGAGCGGGCCCGCCAGTTGGTGAAGGCTGCGTTCGGTGCGGGTCTGCCGGTGCGGGCCGCGGCTGAGTTGTGCGGCTGGTCGGTCGGCTGGGTCTCCACCCGCTACCAGGAACTCCGCGACGACGCCGGCCGCGGCGTGATCAAGTCTGACGGGGCGCTGGTCTGATGGCCGCGTGGGGCAAGTGCTTTGACCCCACCGGCGCCCGTCACGGGATACCCACGTTCCCGTGGCGGACCGCCCCGGACGGCTACGCCACCTACCGCCAGCTCCGCGCTCGCGGGCTGCGCCCTGGTGGTCAGCCGGTCGCCGCTCAGGTGCTGCGCCCGCGCTACCGGCGCGGCCCCCTGGTCGCCTACCTCTACCGCCTCGACCTGGCCAAGCCCGTCCGGCCCATGACGCCGGCCAAGCGCGCCGCGCTGGCCAAGGCGAACACCGCGCGGCGCACCTGCCCGCAGTGCGGCACGGACGCCGGCTACGTCATCCCCGCCTCGCTCGGAGTGTGCATTTCCTGCGCCTACCCCGACGACGAACAGCGCGCCGCCTGAACCTCTTCCTTCAACCCTTCCGGGAGTTTCGCTGTGTCCAGCCGTACCCGCGGCGCCGCCGGCGTCCACACCGTCCGCATCCCCCGCCAGAAGGGCCGCCGCGGCGCGCAGCCGTTCGTGGTCGTCGTCCCCGAACACCCCTCCCTCACCCGCGAGGCCGCCAGCGCGCTCGGGGGCCTGATCTGGCGCTCCCGCCGTGCGCTCGCCCCGACCGGCCTCGCCGTGCTCGCCCTGATCGCGGCCGGTCTCCTGCACGCCATCGCCTGGTGGTCCGGGCTGCTGCTCGCCCCGGTCGCGGCCGGCCCACTCGCCTGGCTGCTGGTCATGCAGCGCCGCCGCCCCGCCGCCGGGAGCGTCCTGTTCTGGCGTATCGGGGTCGCCCTGCTGGTCACGCTCGCGCTGGTCTGGCTCGCGTTCGCGGCCGGCTTCGGCCCTCTGGCCGGCGCTCTGGAACTGGTCTGGCTGCTGACCCTGCTCGCTGCTCAGACCGCATGGCTGATCGTCCGCCGCACCCACTGAACGTGAAGGAGACAACCTGATGGCTGGCAACCGCAGCACCAACGCGCGCCGGGTGGACGACTTCGCCAGGCAGCAGGCCAACCGGCCGTTCACCGGCCCGCCTCGCCGCGACGGCGCGAGCCCGCGGAACAAGGGAGCCAAGTTCGCCAACGCTGGCGCCGCCGTGGGCGGCTTCGTCGGCGCGGTCGGCGGCTCGTTCGTGCCTCCGATCAACGTCACCGTCAACAACACCCGCAACAACAACCGCGGCAGCGCGGGCGCCGGCTCCCGCTCCCAGGGGCTGCTCCCGCCTCCGGAGTTCCACGCGCCCGCGCTGGTGCGGAACTACTGCAACACCCTGCGCGCCGCCGGCGTGACGCTGTCCATCGAGGTGGCCATGGGTGCCGAGATCCTCGAAGGCGTCCTGGCCGCGGTGCCCGACCCGGAGGGGCGCGCGTTCGGCTCGCGTATCCGGGCCCGCAAAGTCGCCCGGAAGCTGCGCAAGTCCGCCGACGACCTGCGCTCCGCGGCGAAGAACGCCGCGGCCTGCTACGCGACGTTCCAGCAGGAGTTCGAGGAAGAGATCAACCGGGTGCGTCACCGTGCCCGCCGCCCGCAAGCGCCGGTCATGAACTGGGACCAGCAGTAAGGAGGTCGGGTCATGGCCCGTTCGCAGAATCAGATGGCCGCCTACTACCCCGACGGCACACAGGGCATGGTCGTGGACCCGCACGGCGGCCCGGAGAACGGCACCGTGCGCGCATACCTGCTGCACCGGGCCAAGCCGCACCTGCCCCCGTGGCTGGTGTGGGGCGCCACCGGGGTCGCCGGGACGCTGGGACACTGGCGCTGGCCCGACAGCGCCGCGGCCGGCGTCGGCCTCACCCTCACCTCGGTCGCACTGGCCGGCGGCACCTGGCTGGCCGGCAAGTCCACCAGCACGCAGCGCCGCATCCACTCAGCCATCACGGTGGCCGCCGGTTCGGCGTGGGTGACCGCCGCCTGCCTCGCCGGACCGACCGCGGGCCCGGTCGACGACCTGTTCCTCATGGGCGGCCCCGCGCTGGCCCTGTCGTGGAACGTCCGCGCCGTGCTGCGCACCAACACCGAAGGGACACCGGCCAGTTCGGACGGGGGTCTGCTGGCGAAGGTGGGGTTGGCGCGGGCGCAGATCGGTGCGGCGAAGGTGGAGCCCAACCGGGTCACCGCCCCGCTCGCGCTGGCCGGCGGCGAGCAGACCAACGACGACGTGGCCAAGGCACTGGCCCGGATCGCGTCCGCGCTGGACCTGCCGAAGTCGGCGGTGCGCTACAGCCCCGACCCCGACTCCGAACGCCGCGGCAACCTGGTCATCGTGCCCGAAGACATGCTGTCCGAGGTGATCGAGTGGGAGGGCCCCTCCAACCTCGGTGGCTCGATCGCCGACCCGCTGGTCCTCGGACGCTACGACGACGGCTCCCTGCTGGTGATGTGGCTTCCGGGAGATCCGGAGGCGGGGCGTAACTCCACCCACGGCCTGATCGCCGGACAGTCCGGCTCCGGCAAAGGCGACGCAGCACTCAACCTGCTGACAGAGATCCTCTCCCGCCGGGACGTCATCGTGTGGTTCTCCGACCCCAAAGCCTTCCAGGACTACGCCCCGATCCGGGCCGGTCTGGACTGGGCCGCGGAAGGCGGCTCACAGACCGAAGTCCTCGTGGCCGCGGTGGAGGCAGCGATCCCCGCCCGGACACGCTGGCTGGGCGCACACGGCTACCGCCAGTGGGTCCCCGCCGCCGCCCAGACGCAGACCGACCCGAACCACTCCTGCCAGCCGGGGCGTGCGTGCGGGTGCGCGGGGATGCCGTTCCTGGTCGCCTGGTTCGAGGAAGCCGCCAACACCCTCAGGAACATGGGTGATGACGCGTTCACCGGGATCGCTCAGGAAGCCCGGTCGGCGGGGATCTCGCTGATCGTGTCGCTTCAGCGCCCCTCCTACGACCAGATGTCCACCTCCACCCGCGCCTCCCTCCCGTCCGTGATCGCGCTCGGCTGCGACGCGCGAGATGAAGGGTTCGCGCTCCCCGAGTCGGTCATCGACGCCGGCGCGCACCCCGGAGCGTGGGGCAACCGGCGCCCCGGCTACTGCTACGTCGTCAGCCCCGGCATCGACGAAGCCCGCTACCCCTCACCCGGCCGCACACAGCGCTTCACGATCCGCGCCGTGCCGGTCATGGAACGCCTCGCCGCATGGGCACAAGCCAACGGCGCGACCGCCGACCCCATGACCGCGGGCGCCGCCGCATCGGTCGCCGGCAACGCCTACACCGGCCGCACCCCGAACTCAGGCAGCACTCAGCCGGCGGGACTGCGAGTGGTCCGCGACGAGGAGGACGACATGGACCACACCGGGCCCCTCATCGACCCCGAGGACGCCGACATCGACCCGGAGCAGGAACTCCCCGAAGCCGAGGAAGGCGACGACACCCCGATCTTCGGACAGGAGAGCGGGCACAAGCCCACCCCGGAGGAAGCGCGGGAGCTGTTCGCCCGCGCGCTGGAGGACTTCGAGGACGCCGGGCAGATGATCGTCGGCCCGGTCGACTTCATGGACTGGTGCGACCGCCACGGCCTCTCCCGCTCGTGGGTGTCCAAGCGGCTCAAGGAAGCCGCCGAAGACGGCCGGCTGGAGGCGACGAACACCACCGGCCGGTGGCGGATCGTCCCCGCCCTCACCGCGGCCTGACACCCGTCACGCGTGACGGCACCGTCACACCCAAACCCCTAGGCGGAAGCGGGTGTGACCCGCTGTCACAGCGGCCCGTCACACCCCCGCACACCACCGTCACAGCCCACCCCGCGGGCCCGCGTCACACCACCGGCGCGGGCCCGTCGCGCTACCCGAAAGGAGACCCCCGATGCCCCGCCACGAACCGCCGGGGATCATCGCCCCGCACATCCCCGCCGACCTCTACCGCCGCGCCGAAGCCACCGGACAACCGGTCGTGATCGTCGTCCAGACCACCACGCCCACCAGCCGGCCGCTCAGCGCATACCTGTACCCGATCGTCATCGCTGGCGCCGCAGTCGGCGGCATCTTCGGACTGATCGCGGCGTTCCTCGCCCTGATCGACTTCGCCACCCACACCGCCGTGAGCATCGCCGGCGCCGCCGGACCCATCGGGGTCGGCGGAATCAGCCTCAAGCTCTTCGGCTCCAAGCGCACCTAGCTACGCCAAGGGCGGCCCCCGCATCTCGCCAAAGAACCGGGGCCGCCCTTGCCAACCAGCGTCCACCAAGGGAACTGGAGACATCCAGAATGACCCAACCCACCACCATCCGGCGAGCCCCGGGCTCGCCTCCGACCGTGCTGGCGCTGTGCGCCGGCTACGGCGGACTCGAAACGGCCCTGCGCACGGGGATCGGCGCCGTGCCGATCGCGTTCGCCGAGAACGACCCCTACGCCGCCGCCGTGTTCGCCGCCCGCCACCCTGAGGTGCCCAACCTCGGAGACATCACCACCGTGGACTGGGACCAGGTCCGCGACTTGTACGCGCCGGACGTGGTCGGTGCCGGTTTCCCCTGCCGCAACATCTCCAACGCCGGACGAAGGGATGGAATCAATGGCCAGTGGTCTCGGGTCTGGAAAAACGTCGCTCAGGCTGTGGGCGTCCTTCGACCGCGCCACGTCTTCCTGGAAAACGTGGCGGCGCTCCGCTCGCGGGGGCTGGACGTCGTCGCCCAAGACCTGGCCGCGATCGGGTATGACGTCCGGTGGACATGTCTACGCGCTGGTGACCCCGAAATCGGCGCCCCGCACCCGCGGGACCGCTGGTTCGCAGTCGCCCATCCCGCTGATGCCGACCCCCACCACCTCGGACGGCACTGGCGGCCCCGGCACCAGCCCGAAACGACAGGGCGGGTTGAACCTGCGCACCGCCGTGACCCGGCTGCCCGCACCGCCCCCGGAGCACTGAGCCTGTTCCCCACCCCCATCGCCGCCGACGGCGGACGCGGCAGCCTCGCCTACTCCCGCGGCAACCCCACCCTCACCGGAGCCGTAACCAGCCTGCTGCCCACCCCGGCGGCCCGGGACTGGAAGTCGGGCGCCTCGAACCTACTGGGCCGCAACGCGCGCCCGCTCAACGAGTTCGTAGTGAACCTGCTGCCCACCCCGAAGGCGTCGGACGGACCGCACGGCGGGCCCAACCAGCGCGACACCACCGGCCGCTACTACCTCCCCGGCCAGGCCGTACGGCTCGACGAACGCTGGGTCGCCAGCGACGGCACCGACTACGGACCCGCCATCCGACGCTGGGAACGCACCACCGGGCGCACCGCGCCCTGCCCGACCGAACCCGGCACCCGCGGCAACCGCCGCCTCTCACCCCTCTTCGTGGAATGGATGATGGGTCTGCCGACCGGCTGGGTCACCGCCGTACCCGACATTCCCCGCAAGGAACAACTCCGCATCCTCGGCAACGGCGTGGTGCCCCGCCAGGCCCACCACGCCTACGGCCTGCTGCTGGGCGCCACCTCACCCGCCCTAACGGCATGGGAGGCGGCAGCATGAGCGAGCACCTGGTCCGAGCCGCCCTCGGCGCCGCCGAACGCGGCTGGTACGTCTTCCCGCTGCGCCCCGGCACGAAGCGGCCCGCCCTGCACAGCGAGCAGGCATGCGCCCATACAGGCCCGTGCCAGAGCGGTCACCGCAAGTGGGAAGCACGCGCCACGACCGACCCCGACCGCATCCGCGCGGCCTGGTCCCGCGCACCGTTCAACGTCGGTATCGCCACCGGCCCCTCCGGGCTACTGGTCATCGACCTGGACAAGCCCAAGAACCAGGACAACCACAACAGCAACACGGACGCGCCTGACGGAGCGACGACCTTCGCGGCGCTCTGCGAGCGCACCGGGCAGACCCGACCCCGCACCCGCACGATCCGGACCGCGAGCGGCGGACACCACCTGTACTTCACCGCCCCCGCCGCCGTACGCCTCCACAACACCGCCGGGACCCTCGCCCCGCTGGTCGACACCCGAGCATGGGGCGGCTACGTCGTCGCAGCCGGCAGCACCATCAACGGCCGCACATACGAGGTTGAGGGCCCCGCACTGCTCAGCCCTCTTCCCCCGGGGCTGCTGGCCCTGCTCATCCCACCGCACCCGTCCACCAAGTCCCCACCCCCGCCCATGCAGACGGCCGCACGCACGGGGAAGGCAGCCGAAGCGGCCCTCACCTGGGGACGCAGGAACATTCGGCAGGCACCGCAGGGCACCCGCAACGTCCGGCTGCTGGAGAGCGCACGCGCCATGGGCCGCTTCGTCGCATGGGGCGACATCCCCCGCCACGTGGTCGAAGACGCATTTCAAGGAGAGGGCGAGGCTGCCGGACTCACCGCAGCCGAGTGCCGGACCACGATCCGCAGCGCACTGGACTGGTCCATCCGCACCTGCCGCCCAAGGACAGCCGCATGACCGGCCACCCCGCCCTCCGCTTGAAAAGCACCCCCACCACCCCCACCCGGTCCGGCCCCGCCGAACCGGCCGATCCCCCGACCGGCCGGAGCGCGCCGAAAGTCGTCGCCGAAGGCGTCCGCACTGCTCTTCTCTCTGACCTCTCACCGGAAGGGAGGGCCGCCGCATGACCGACACCATCGACGGGGCCGCACTGCTGGACGAGGTGGAGGACTTCCACCGCCGCTTCAACGTCTTCCCCGACGAAGCCGCCTACGTGGCCGTGGCCCTGTGGGACGCGCACGCCCACCTGCTCGACTGCTTCGACTCCACCCCCCGCCTCGCCTTCCTCTCCCCCGAACCCGGGTCGGGCAAGTCCCGGGCACTGGACGTGGTCGAAACCCTCGTACCGCGCTCCATGGCCGCGGCGGACGCCTCCGCCTCCGCCCTCTTCCGGTCCGTCTCCGGACTGGACGGCGGCCGGCCCACGATCCTCTTCGACGAGATCGACACGATCTTCGGCCCCAAGGCAGGAGAGAACGAACAGCTCCGCGGATTCATCAACGCCGGCCACGCACGCGGACGCCCCGTCTACCGGTGCGTCGGCGACGGCTCCAACCAGCAGGTACAGGGCTTCCCCTCGTACTGCGCGGTCGCAGTCGCCGGACTCGGCAACCTCCCCGACACGATCATGACCCGGTCCGTCATCATCCGCATGCGCCGCCGGGCCCGCAACGAAAAGGTCGAAGCCTTCCGCACCCGCATCCACGTGGGGGAAGGCAACCAACTCCGCGACCGCCTCGCCAAGTGGGCCGAGACCGTACAAGACAGCGTCACCGGCACCTTCCCGGAGATGCCTGACGGCATCTCTGACCGGCCGGCGGACGTGTGGGAGCCCCTGCTCTCAGTCGCCGATGCCGCCAGCGGCGACTGGCCACGCCGAGCCCGCGAAGCCTGCACCACCCTGGTCAACGCCTCCCGTGCCAACGACAAAGGCAGCATCGGCATCCGCCTCCTCACCGACCTACGCGACCACGTACTGATCGGCATCGACCGCCTGCCCACCGTCGCCATCCTCGACCGACTCAACGCCCTCGACGACGCCCCATGGGCCGACCTCGACGGCAAGCCACTCGATAACCGGCGCCTGTCGAAGATGCTCGCGGAGTACGTGACCGACGACCACATCCCCATCCGCTCCCGCAACATCCGCACCGCGGGCGGTGTCCTCAAGGGCTTCCACGCGGACGATCTCGCGGACGCATGGGCCCGCTACTGCCCGCCCCCTCCCCAGGACACCGCTACATCCGCTACACCGCTACACCCCAGCTCAGAGCCCCTGCCGCTGTAGCGGCAACCACCGGTGTAGCGGCTACAGCCCCGAACCACGAAGAGCCGTAGCCGCTACACCGAACCTCTCCGCTACACAAAAGGCGCCGCTGACCTGCAATGTAGCGGCGTAGCGGATGTAGCGGACTTCCCAGAAGGGGCCGAAGAGCCCCGCCACTTCGGTGAGGAGTCGCACCGTGGCCCGCGATCAGAAGCTCAAGCTCCGCGAAGTCCTCGAAGAGATCGACATGAGCCGCGCCGCCTTCTACCGCATGCGCGCCCGCGGCAAGGCCCCGAAGCTCATCAAGCTCCCCAACGGTCAGCTCCGCTGCCGCCGTACGGACCTCGACGCCTGGTGGTCGTCCATGGAAGACGCTGCCGCCTGATCATCTCCCGCACACGAGACACGAGGGGCCCGCTTCCGGCGGGCCCCTCTGGAGTTCATATGGCTTTGACCTACGACGTTCGCCTCTACGCGATCGAGGTTCGCAAGGATCGTCCCAAGCCCTACCGTGTCCGTTGGCTGGTCGGGGAGCGGAAGCACTCCAAGAGCTACACGCTCAAGGTTCAGGCTGAGGGGCGCCGCTCGGAACTCATGTCCGCCGTACGGCACGGCGATCAGTTCGACGAGGAAACGGGCCTGCCCGTATCCGAGTTGCGCGCCCGGCAGGGTTCCATCACTTGGTACGAGCACACCCGCACGTACATCGACCGCAAGTGGGCGCCGGCCCCGGCGAAGTCTCGGAAGAACTACGCCGATGCGCTGGCGACCATCACCCCTGCGCTTGTGAAGACGAAAGCGGGGATGCCCGAACCCGCGCTCATGCGACGGGCACTGTACGGGTGGGCGTACAACCGGAAGCGCTGGGACGAGACCCTGCCGGACGATGTGGCGCAAGCCCTAGCTTGGATCTCCAAGCACTCCATGCCTGTCTCCGCGTTGGAGGACCCCGCGACCATCCGCCTGGCCCTGGACGCGCTGTCTCTACGACTGGACGGCAAGGAGGCGTCACCGCGCACTGCAAAGCGCAAGCGTGCCTGTCTGAGCGATGTGCTCGGACTCGCCGTGGAACAGCAGTACTTCACCATGCCGGTGAATCCGATCAGTGCCGTGAAGTGGACCGCCCCGAAGTCCGTGGAAGCGGTGGACCCTGAGAGCGTCGCCAACCCACGCCAAGTCCGTGCGCTGCTGGCAGGAGTACGCGAGCAGGGCCCGCGTGGGCAGCATCTCGAAGCGTTCTTCGGCTGCCTCTACTACGCGTCCATGCGCCCCGCTGAGGCTGCCGGACTGCGCCTGAGCCAGTGTCACCTTCCCGACACGGGATGGGGGATGCTCACCCTTCGGGAAGGGGTCGTTCGGGCCGGACGGAGCTGGACCGACGACGGCACGGCGCACGAGAAACGGCACCTCAAGGCTCGCGCCAAGAAGGACTCCCGACCGGTGCCGATCCCGCCGCACTTCGTACGCCTGCTGCGGGAGCACATCGCCGCTCACGGCACCGCGCCCGATGGCCGGCTCTTCCGGACGAACCGCAACGGGCTGCTACAGGAGACCGGCTACGGAGAGGTGTGGGCTAAGGCTCGAAAGGACGTGCTCACGGAAGCGGAAACGTCCTCCCTGCTGGCTCGCCGCCCCTACGACCTCCGGCACGCCGGCGTCTCGTTCTGGCTCAGTTCCGGGGTGGACGCCATGGAGTGCGCCCGCCGGGCCGGACACAGCATCGCGGTGCTGCACAAGGTGTACGCCAAGGTGCTTGACCAGACGCGGGAGCGCGCGAACGACCGCATCGATGCCGCACTTCGGGAGTGGAACGAACCCGAGTGATGATCCTCACCCCCGGGGGACACCTGGGGGACACGCACTGACCGACAAGGGGATATGGGCGGTACGAGGTGAGACACGCCCGCATCCCGACCGCAGTGAATCGAACGGCGTGAGCAACGCAGAGACCCCCTCTCACCAGGGAATTAACCTGGTGAGAGGGGGTCTCTCTCAGCGTGGCGGCGCCAGGATTCGAACCTGGGAAGGCTGAGCCGGCAGATTTACAGTCTGCTCCCTTTGGCCGCTCGGGCACACCGCCGGGGTTTTGCTGCCCTTCGAACCGCTTTTCGGCGGTGTTCCGTGGCAACGACGTAAACAATACCCGATGGAGCGGGGTGCTTCGCCACCGGATTGATCAGCGCTCGGGGCACGCCGGGTGGCTAGGCTTGTCCGGATGCGGCCCGGGAACTGTGCCCGGCTCGGCGGCGGCCCCACGCCCGCCGATCCGCACCCGGTACGCACCCCGTTACGCACCCCGATACAAGGAGCCACAGGACATGGCCGACTCCAGTTTCGACATCGTCTCGAAGGTCGAGCGGCAGGAGGTCGACAACGCCCTCAACCAGACCGCCAAGGAGATCTCGCAGCGCTACGACTTCAAGGGCGTCGGCGCCTCCATCTCGTGGTCCGGCGAGAAGATCCTGATGGAGGCGAACTCCGAGGACCGGGTGAAGGCCGTTCTCGACGTCTTCCAGTCCAAGCTGATCAAGCGCGGCATCTCGCTGAAGGCGCTGGACGCCGGTGAGCCGCAGCTGTCCGGCAAGGAGTACAAGATCTTCGCGTCGATCGAGGAGGGCATCTCCCAGGAGAACGCCAAGAAGGTCGCGAAGATCATCCGTGACGAGGGCCCGAAGGGCGTGAAGGCCCAGGTCCAGGGCGAGGAACTGCGTGTCAGCTCCAAGAGCCGGGACGACCTCCAGGCCATCATCGCGCTACTCAAGGGCAAGGACCTCGACTTCGCGGTCCAGTTCGTGAACTACCGGTAGTCCACGGCCTGTTCGGCGTCGGACGACGAGCGCACGAAGAAGGGTGGGCACCTGGCCGGTGCCCACCCTTCCCGCCTGCTGGCTGCGGTCCGGGGGTGGTTCAGTCGCGTGAGTTGCCGAAGAGTATGCGGTAGGCGATCAGGAGGACGAGTGAGCCTCCGATCGCGGCCGCCCACGTGGTTCCGTCGTAGAAGTCCTTGGTGATGGGGTGGTCCAGCCAGCGTGACGAGATCCAGCCGCCGATGAACGCGCCCGCGATGCCGATGAGGGTCGTGCCGACGAAACCACCCGGGTCGCGCCCGGGCAGCAGGAACTTGGCGATGGCCCCGGCCAGAAGCCCCAGGATGATCCAACCGATGATGCTCATGTCCTGAACCTGCCCTTCCGCGCTGTGTCCGAACTGTCCCGGCCCTGTGATCTGGATCCCGGTCGGGATGCCCACCGCGCGGTGCTTCGAGCGTTCCGGCAGCGCGTGTTCGTGCCGTGTCGACCTGTAGGACGTGCGGGGCGTACCCGCCGGTTGCACCGGTCAGTAGGGTGCGGCGCATGACACCCACCGGTTCCGGCCAGCACTCCGGACTGCGGCGCACGCTCGGGGTCGGCGACGCGGTGGTCATCGGGCTGGGCTCGATGGTCGGTGCCGGTGTCTTCGCCGCCCTGGCGCCCGCGGCGCGCGCGGCCGGGTCGGGGCTGCTGCTCGGGCTCGCGGTCGCCGCCGTGGTGGCCTACTGCAACGCCACCTCGTCGGCTCGGCTGGCCGCCCTGTATCCGGCCTCCGGTGGCACGTACGTGTACGGGCGGGAGCGGCTCGGCCCGTTCTGGGGGTACGTGGCCGGCTGGTCGTTCGTGGTCGGGAAGACGGCCTCCTGTGCGGCGATGGCGCTCACCGTGGGCGCGTACGTCTGGCCGGATCGGGCGCATGCCGTGGCGGTCGCGGCCGTCGTGGCGCTGACGGCGGTGAACTACGGCGGCGTCCAGAAGTCCGCCTGGCTGACCCGGGTGATCGTGGCGGTCGTGCTGGCCGTCCTCGCTTCCGTGGTGGTCGTCTGTCTGGGCTCCGGCGCGGCCGACGCCGGGCGGCTCGGCGGCGGGGCGTCGGGAGGTGTGGGCGGGGTTCTGGAGGCGGCGGGGCTGCTGTTCTTCGCGTTCGCGGGGTACGCGCGGATCGCGACGCTGGGCGAGGAGGTCCGTGACCCCGCGCGGACCATTCCGCGGGCGATCCCGCTGGCTCTGGGCATCGCCCTGGTCGTGTACGTGGCTGTGGCGGTGGCCGTCCTTTCCGTGCTGGGCGCGGCGGCGCTGGGTCAGGCGGGCGCGCCGCTGGCGGACGCGGTGCGGGCCGCCGGGGTGCCGGGGCTGGTGCCGGTGGTGCGGGCGGGTGCCGCCGTGGCCGCGCTGGGCTCGCTGCTGGCGCTGGTCCTGGGCGTCTCCCGGACGACGCTGGCGATGGCCCGGGACCGGCATCTGCCGGGTGCGCTGGCAGCCGTTCATCCTCGGTTCCGGGTGCCGCACCGGGCCGAGCTGGCCGTGGGCGCGGTGGTCGCGGTCCTGGCCGCCACGGTGGACGTGCGGGGCGCGATCGGGTTCTCCTCCTTCGGTGTGCTGGCGTACTACGCGGTGGCCAACGCCTCGGCATGGACGCTGGGTTCGGCGCCGGCGGTGCGTGTGGTCCCGGCGGTGGGGCTGCTCGGGTGCGCGGTGCTCGCGTTCGCGCTGCCGGTGGGTTCGGTGGTCGTGGGGGCGGGTGTGCTGGTGGTGGGGGTCGTGGCGTACGCCGTGCGGCGGCGGTGGACGGGCGTGCCCGGGCGTCGGTGAGGTGCGGTGGGGCGCGGTGCTGTGTTCTCGGCTGCCGTGCCGCGGGCACGGGTTCATCATGCGGGGCGACGCCGACGAACGTGCGGGCCTGTGGACAACCACCGGCTTGTGGACACGCACCGGGCTGTGGACAACCACCAGGCTGTGGACGACCGCCGTGTGGAAAACCGCTGTGCGAACAACCGGCCGCTTGCGCGCAGCCGTTGCCACGCCCGCCACCGGCGGCACGGCGCATGCGGCAGCCGGTGACGGGCCTCAGGCCACTGGCGTGCCCGGTGTCGGTTCCCCTACCAGCGGGACGACGTGAACGGCTGGTCGGTCGGGACGATCTTGCGGCCCAGCGGCCACAACGACACCGGGATCAGCTTGAAGTTGGCGATGCCGAGCGGGATGCCGATGATCGTCACGCACAGGAGGAGGCCGGTGACGATGTGGCCGAGCGTCAGCCACCAGCCCGCCAGGATCAGCCACAGGACGTTGCCGACGCAGGACGGGGCTCCGGCGTCGGAACGCTCGACCGTCGTGTACCCGAAGGGCCACAGGGCGTAGACGCCGATACGGAAGGCCGCGATGCCGAAGGGGATGCCGATGATCGTCACGCACAGCAGCAGGCCGGCGAACATGTAGCCGACGAACAGCCAGAAGCCGCTCAGGAACAGCCAGATGACGTTCAGGACGAGGTTCAGGATCTTCACTGGGGGCGACCTGCCATCTTCTCGAGGCGGGCGATGCGCTCCGCCATCGGCGGGTGCGTGGAGAACATCTTCGAGAGCCCCTGACCCGGCCGGAACGGATTGGCGATCATCATATGACTGGCGGTCTCGATGCGGGGCTCGGGCGGCAGCGGGAGCTGCTTGGTGCCGGTCTCCAGCTTGCGCAGCGCGCTGGCCAGGGCGAGGGGGTCTCCGGTCAGCTGGGCGCCGGACGCGTCGGCCTCGTACTCCCGGGAGCGGCTGATGGCCAGTTGGATGAGCGACGCGGCGAGCGGGCCCAGGATCATGATGAGGAGCATGCCCAGGATTCCGGGGCCGTCATCGTCGTTCGAACGTCCGATCGGGATCAGCCAGGCGAAGTTGACCAGGAACATGATCACCGAGGCGAGGGCGCCCGCGACCGAGGAGATCAGGATGTCGCGGTTGTAGACATGGCTGAGCTCGTGGCCGATGACGCCGCGCAGTTCGCGTTCGTCGAGCAGGCGCAGGATGCCCTCGGTGCAGCACACGGCGGCGTTGCGCGGGTTGCGGCCGGTAGCGAAGGCGTTGGGGGCCTCCGTCGGGGAGATGTACAGGCGCGGCATGGGCTGGCGGGCCTGGGTGGAGAGTTCGCGGACCATCCGGTACAGCGCGGGGGCCTCGAACTCGCTCACGGGGCGGGCGCGCATCGCGCGTAGCGCCAGCTTGTCGCTGTTCCAGTACGCGTACGCGTTGGTGCCCAGGGCGACCAGGACCGCCACGATGAGCCCCGTGCGGCCGAAGAAGCTGCCGATGACGATGATGAGTGCGGACAGTCCCCCGAGGAGTACTGCGGTCCTGAGCCCGTTGTGCCGGCGGTGCACGGTACGCCCTCCAAGTCGTGCGGCAGGGGAACCCTTTGCTTGCTGATCCACGGCCCTGCTGGTGTCACTCGTGTCACGTCCAGTGGACCCTTCCGTACTGGTCAACGCCAGGCGGGAGCGGCTAGTTCCCTTGTGCGCGCGGGCGCGGCTGTGAGCCGTCCGGGTGAGGGCTGTCGGAAACCGGTTCCCGGACGGGCGTCCGCGCGCGCGTGGTGAGGCGCGCCGGGGGTCAGAAGAGGCCGGTGTCCGCGAAGCGCAGGACGAGCTGGGGAGCGCCCGACAGGACGATGCCGAGGGCGCCGGTCAGGGCGAGCGCGGCGGTGAGGGGGGCGGGGACGCGGTGCCGTGCCGGTGTGCCCTCGGGGGCGTCCTCGGGGGCGCGGAAGAGCAGGCCGGTCCACTGGAGGTAGTAGAACAGCGCGATCACGACGTTGACGGCCATGACCACGGCGAGCCAGCCGAGGCCCGCGTCGACGGCGGCGGAGAAGACGGTGACCTTCGCGAAGAGGCCGATGACGCCCGGTGGGAGGCCCGCGAGGCAGATCAGGAAGAAGGCGAGGAGGAGGGCGGCCAGGGGGTGGGAGGCGTACAGACCGCGGTAGTCCGCCAGGCGGTTGCGGGTCTTCGTGCGGCCCACCAGGGCGGCCACGGCGAAGGCGCCGAGGTTCACGGCGCCGTACATGAGGGCGTAGGCGACGGTGGAGCCGATGGAGCGTTCGGCGTCGTCGGAGTACGCGGCGGCGGCGATCGGCACCAGGAGGTAGCCGGCCTGGCCGACGGAGGACCAGGCGAGCAGGCGTACGGCGCTGTACGCGCGCGTGGCCCGCTGCCGCAGGGCGCCGACGTTGCCGACGGTCATGGTGAGCGCGGCGAGGCCGGCCAGTGCCGGGCCCCAGACGTCGGCGTACGACGGGAGGGCGACCACGGTGAGGAGGATCAGGCCGGAGAAGCCGACCGCCTTGCCGACGACCGACAGGTAGGCGGCGATCGGGAGGGGGGCGCCCACGTAGGTGTCGGGGACCCAGAAGTGGAAGGGCACGGCGGCGGTCTTGAAGGCGAAGCCGACGAGGGTGAGGACGACGCCGGTCTGGGTGAGGGTGTGGAGCTGGCCGTCGACGTGCTGGACGCGTTCGGCGATCTGCGTGAGGTACAGGGTGCCGGTGGAGGCGTACACGAAGCTGACGCCCATGAGGCTGACCGCGGTCGCGGTGACCGAGGACAGGAAGAACTTCAGGGCCGCTTCGGAGGAGCGGCGGTCGCCGTGGCGCAGGCCGACGAGGGCGAAGGCGGGCAGGGAGGCGACTTCGAGGGCGACGATCAGGGTCGCGAGGTCGCGGGAGGCGGGCAGGAGGGCGGCTCCGGCGGCGGAGGACAGCAGCAGGAACCAGTACTCCCCTTCGGGGAGCCGTTTGTCGGCGTCCTTGAGCGCGGTGACCGAGAGAAGGGCCGCCAGGAGGGCTCCGCCGAGGACGAGGAGCTGGAGGACGAGGGTGAAGCGGTCGGCGGTGTAGCTGCAGACGTCGGGGGCGCCGTTCAGGCAGAAGGTGGCGCGGTCGCCGTCCCGCAGCGGCAGCAGCAGGAGGACGCAGGCGGCGAGCCCGGCGACCGAGATCCATCCGAGCAGTGCCTTGCGGGCGTCGGCGAGGAACAGGTCCGCGACGAGGACGGCGAGGCCGACGACCGCGGCGAGGGTGGGCGGCGCGATCGCGAGCCAGTCGACGGACTGGACGAGGTCGGCGGCCAGGAGCTGGGCCGGGGAGCTCATCGGGTGCCTCCTGCGAGGAGCTGCTGCACGGCCGGGTCGGTCAGCCCGAGGAGGGCCTTGGGCCACAGGCCGGCTACGACGGTGAGGGCGACGAGCGGGGTCCAGGCCGCGAACTCGTACGGCTGGACGTCGGCGAGCTGCGGGGCGTCCTGCGGTACGGCGCCCATGCACACGCGGCGGACCACGGCAAGGAGGTAGGCGGCGGTGAGGAGGGTGCCGAAGGCCGCGATCGCCATGAACGTGAGGAACGCCGGGCGGCTGAGCTGCTCGGCGGGCCGGAACGCGCCGAACAGGGCCAGCATCTCGCCCCAGAACCCGGCGAGGCCCGGCAGCCCGAGGGAGGCGACCGCGGCGAACGCGAGGAGGCCGCCGAGGCGGGGTGCCTTGCCGTAGAGGGCGGCGCCGGTCTGCTCGGCGAGGGCGTCGAGGTCGGTGCTGCCCGTGCGGTCCTTGAGGGCGCCGACCAGGAAGAACAGCAGGCCGGTGATGAGCCCGTGGGCGACGTTGGCGAACAGGGCGCCGTTGACGCCGGTCGGGGTCATGGTGGCGATGCCGAGGAGGACGAAGCCCATGTGACCGACGGAGGAGTAGGCGATGAGGCGCTTGAGGTCGCCCTTCGCGCCCGGTCGGACGAGGGCCAGGCAGGCGAGCGATCCGTAGATGATCCCGACGACGGCGAAGGCGGCGAGGTAGGGCGCGAAGTCAGCGAAGCCGTCGGGGGCGACGGGCAGCAGGATCCGGACGAACCCGTACGTACCCATCTTCAGCAGGACGCCGGCCAGCAGGACCGAGCCCACGGTCGGGGCGGCGGTGTGGGCGTCGGGCAGCCAGCTGTGCAGCGGCCACATCGGGGTCTTGACCGCGAGCCCGATCCCGATCGCCAGTACGGCGATGACCTGCACGGATGTGGAGAGGGACCGGCCGTTGTCAGTGGCGAGTGCCACCATGTCGAACGTGCCCGCCTTGATCCCGATCAGGAGCAGGCCGAGCAGCATCACGACGGATCCGAGCAGGGTGTAGAGGATGAACCGCCAGGCGGCCCGGGTCCGTCCCTCGCCGCCCCAGCGGGCGATGAGGAAGTACATCGGGATGAGCACGGTCTCGAAGGCTAGGAAGAACAGCAGCAGGTCGAGGACGGCGAAGGTCGCGAGGGTGCCGGACTCCAGGACGAGCAGCAGGGCGACGAACGCCTTCGGGGTCGGACCCGAGGGCATCTTGAAGTACGAGTAGAGCGCGCACAGGAAGGTCAGCAGCGCGGTCAGGACGAGGAGGGGGAGGGAGATGCCGTCGATGCCGAGGTGGATCCGCACGTCGAGTGCGGGGATCCAGCTGATGTCGGTCGTGGCCTGCATCCTCGACGGGTGGTCGTGGTCGAAGCCGAGCGCGAGGACGACCGCGGCGATGAGGATCACGCCGGTCACGGTCACGCCGTGGCGCAGGACGGCCTGCTCGGGCGACTTCCCCTTCAGCCCGGGCGGGGCGGGCAGCAGGGCGGCGACGGCCCCCAGGAGCGGGCCGACGACGATCAACGCCAGAAGGACCTGCATCACGGACTCGTTGATATCGATCACGCCTGCTCACGCTCCCGTGGCGACGAGGAGGGCGGCGACCACCAGGACGACGGTGCCGGCGAGCAGCGCGCTCACATAGGTCTGCACGTTGCCGGTCTGGGCGCGCCGTACGGCGGTCCCGAGCCAGCGGGGCAGGGCGCCCGCGCCGCGTACGTACGTCTCGACGACCTCGCGGTCGAGGAAGCGGACGAGCGTGGCGGCGCCCTGGACGGGACGGACGAACAGGGCCGTGAAGACGGCGTCCAGGTGGAAGCCGGCGGCGGCGTGCCGGTGCAGCGGGCCGAGCAGGAGGCGGCCCGGGTCGGCGGGGTCGGACGCCGCGGCGACGTCTCCGTACGCGGGTGCGTGGGTGGCGATGGCCTCGGCCTCGACGAGTCCGGCGTCGCCCTCCGGGTGGGCGGCGACGGCGCCCATCGGGGCGTCGGCCGCGAGGACGCTGGTGTGCCGCCAGGCCCCGTAGGTGACGATGCCGCCGACCAGGGCCACGCCCGTGCCGAGCACGGAGGTGGTGAGGGTCGGGGCGAGGTCGACGCCGTCGAACCAGCCGGGCAGCGAGCGGTAGGCGAGCCCGCCGAGGGCCAGGGAGGGGACGGCGAGGACCCACAGGACGACGGTCATGGTGAGCGGCTGGCGGCCGTGGTCGGGGGCCTCGGCGCCCTGGCCGCGGAAGGCCAGCAGCCACAGGCGCATCGCGTAGGCGGCGGTGAGCAGGGCCGTGAGCAGTCCGGCGACGAGGACGACCCAGCCCGCGGCGCCGGGGGCGTGCTCGGTGTGACCGGTGGCGACGTGTTCGGCGGCGCCGAGGACGGACTCCTTGGAGAAGAAGCCGCTGAACGGCGGGATCGCGGCGAGCGCGAGCAGCGCCACGGTCATCGTCCAGTAGGCGTCGGGCACGCGGTCGCGCAGCTGGCCCATGCGGGACATGGCGGCCAGCGAGTTGGTGCCGGCGGCGTGGATGATCACGCCGGCCGCGAGGAACAGCAGCGCCTTGAAGGCGCCGTGCGACAGGAGGTGGAAGACGGCGGCCCCGCGGTCGCCGACGGCGAGGGCGCCGGTCATGTAGCCGAGCTGGCCGATGGTCGAGTAGGCGAGGACGCGCTTGATGTCGTCCTGGGCGAGCGCGGCGAGACCGGAGCCGAGCATCGTCACGGCGGCCATCGCGGCGAGGACGACCATGGCGGCCTGGGAGGCCTCGAACACCGGGAGGAGCCGGGCGACGAAGTAGACACCGGCGGCGACCATCGTCGCGGCGTGGATCAGCGCGGAGACGGGTGTGGGGCCCGCCATCGCGTCGGGGAGCCAGGTGTGCAGCGGGAACTGCGCCGACTTGCCCGCGACGCCCGCGAGGAGCAGCAGGGCGATCAGGGTCGGGTGGTCGAGCCCGCCGTGCGCGACGGCGCCGAGGATCCGGGTGATCCGGAAGGAGCCGGCGTCGGTGGCGAGCGCGAACAGGCCGATCAGGAAGGGGACGTCGCCGAGCTTGGTGACGAGGAACGCCTTGATGGAGGCGGCGCGGGCCTCCGGGGTCTCCCAGTAGTGGCCGACCAGGAAGTACGAGCAGATGCCCATGATCTCCCAGCCGACCAGCAGCACCATCAGGTCGCCGGAGTAGACGACGAGCAGCATCGCGGAGGTGAACAGGGAGACGAGGGCGGCGTAGGAGGGGTAGCGCGGGTCGTCGCGCAGGTAGCCGGTCGAGTAGATCTGCACGCAGCTCGCGACCAGGCAGACGAGGACGGCGACGAGGGCCGCGAAGCCGTCGATGTGCAGGGCGAGTTCGACCGGGACGGAGCCGGTGGGCGTGAGCTCGGTGGCCGCGTCGATCGCCGCGTCGCCGCCCTGGCGCACGGCGACCACGGCGGCCACGGCGGCCAGGGCGAGGGCGGCGAGGGGCGGCACCACGGCCAGCGGGCGGACGAAGCCGGGGGCGGTGCGGCCCAGCAGCAGGCCGGCCGCCGCGCCCAGGAAGGGCAGAAGGGGGACGAGGACGGCGAGGGTGGTGGTCGTCACGCGGTGGCCTCGGCCTTCTCGGCGCCCGTCTCGGTCGCGGGGGCGATGCTGTCCGGGTCGTCCGGGTCGTCGGGGTCGTGGCCCTCGGCGGTGTCGCGGAGCTTGTCGATGTCCGCGGTGCCGCGGTTGCGGTGCACGGCGAGGACGATCGCCAGGCCGATGCCGATCTCGGCGGCGGCGATGGCGATGGTGAACAGGGTCAGGGCCTGGCCCGAGTGGAGCGTCTCCTCGGCGGCCCGGCTGAGCCAGACGTCGAAGGCGACGAGGTTGAGGTTGACGGCGTTGAGCATCAGCTCGACCGACATCAGGACGAGGATCGCGTTGCGGCGGGCGAGGACGCCGTACAGGCCGGTGCAGAAGAGGAGGGCGGAGAGGACGGCGGGGTAGGCGAGGTGCATCAGCGGGCGCCTTCCTGCTCGGCCGGTGCGGTCGGCTGTCCCGGCACCGTCGATCCGGCCGGTGCGGCCGGTCCCGTCGACGCGCCCGGCTCCGTCCCCGTCCTGCGGGACAGGACGATGGCGCCGACCAGGGCGGCGAGGAGGAGGACGGAGAGAGCCTCGAAGGGGAGGACCCAGTTCTGGAAGAGGCTCGCTCCGGTGGCCTCGGTGGAGCCGGCGGCGGGGCCGTCGAGGTCGATCCAGGTGGCGCGGAAGGCGTCGACGACGACCCAGACCAGGGCGGCGGCGGAGGCGACGGCGACCGTGAGGGCGACCCAGCGGTTGCCGGAGTCGGCGTCCGGGGAGCGGCCGATGGGGGCCTTGGTGAGCATCAGCCCGAACAGGAGGAGGACGACGACCGAACCGACGTAGATGAGGACCTGCACCCAGGCGATGAACTCGGCGGTGAGGAGGAGGTATTCGACGGCGAGCCCGCCGAGGGTGACCACCAGCCACAGGGCGGCGTGCACGAGCTGCTTGGTGGTGACGGTGACGATCGCGGCGCCGAAGGTGACCAGGCCGACGAGGAGGAACGCGATCTCGACGCCGGTCGGCGAGAGGAAGCCGTGGGTCCCGGCGGCGAGAAGGGCGTGGGTGGCGGCGGGGCTCACGGGGTGCCCTCCTGCTCCGGCGATTCCGGCTCGTCCGACGATGCCGCTCGGGCTGCTTGGGCCGCCTCGGCCGTCTGAGCCGCCTCGGCCGCCTGGGCCGCGAGCTTCTCGGCGGTCTTGCGGGCGGCGGCGATCTCCTTGGGCTCCTCGGCAGCGGGGTCGAGGGCGGGCGGGGCCGGGACCGTCCACATCCACTCGCGGAGCTTGTCCCGCTCGTGGGTGAGTTCGTGGATGTCGGTCTCGGCGTACTCGAACTCCGGTGACCAGAACAGCGCGTCGAAAGGACAGACCTCGATGCAGATACCGCAGTACATGCACAGGGAGAAGTCGATGGCGAAGCGGTCCAGGACGTTGCGGCTGCGCTCGCGTCCGCCCGGGGCCGCCGCGGGGACGGTCTCCTTGTGGGAGTCGATGTAGATGCACCAGTCCGGGCACTCACGGGCGCAGAGCATGCAGACCGTGCAGTTCTCCTCGAACAGGCCGATGACTCCGCGGGTGCGGGGCGGGAGGTCGGGCTGGACCTCCGGGTACTGCTCGGTGACGGTCTTCTTCGTCATCGTGCGGAGGGTGACTGCCAGGCCCTTGGCGAGGCCGCTCCCTGGAAAGGGGGCCATGGTTACCGGATCACCACCTTGACGACGCCGGTGAGGGCGATCTGGGCGAGGGACAGGGGGACGAGGAGGGTCCAGGCGAGCTTCTGGAGCTGGTCCTCGCGCAGACGGGGGTAGGTGACGCGGAGCCAGATCACGACGAAGGCGAGGACGGCCGTCTTCAGCAGGGTCCAGACCCAGCCGAGGCCGTCGGCGCCCCAGGGTCCGTGCCAGCCACCCAGGAAGAGGACGGTGGTCAGACCGCACAGGACGACGATCCCGGCGTACTCGGCGAGCAGGAACAGAGCGAAGCGCAGGCCCGTGTACTCGGTGTACGCGCCGAAGATGATCTCCGAGTCGGCGACGGGCATGTCGAAGGGCGGGCGCTGGAGTTCGGCGAGGCCGGCGACGAAGAAGACGATCGCGCCGACGATCTGCCAGGGCAGCCACCACCACTCGAAGGCGTCGACGATGCCGGGCAGGGAGACCGTGCCGGCCGCCATGGCGACGGAGGCGGCGGTGAGCAGCATCGGCAGTTCGTAGGCGAGGAGCTGGGCCGCGGTGCGCAGGCCGCCGAGGAGGGAGAACTTGTTGGCGGAGGCCCAGCCGGCCATGAGCGAGCCGAGGACGCCCACGCCCATCACGGCGAGCACGAAGAAGACGCCCGCGTCGACGACCTGGCCGACCGCGCCCTCCCCCGGGCCGATCGGGATGGCGAGCAGGACGAGCAGGTACGGGAGGAGGGCGACGGCCGGGGCGAGCTGGAAGACACGGCGGTCCGCGCCCGTCGGGACGATGTCCTCCTTCTGGGCGAACTTGACGCCGTCCGCGACGAGTTGGGCCCAGCCGTGGAAACCGCCCGCGTACATGGGGCCGAGGCGGCCCTGCATGTGGGCCATCACCTTGTGCTCGGTCTGACCGACGATCAGGGGGAAGGTGAGGAAGACGACGAAGACGATCAGGAGTCGCAGGGCGACGTCGAGAGCGTCGTTCACTGCGAGCCTCCTGCGGGGTCCTCGGGGGTTTCCGAACTCTCGGGGGTTACCGAACTCTCGGGTGGTTCCGGACTTTCGGATGGTTCGGGAGTTTCCGGAGTTCCGGGTGGTTCGGGGGTTTCCGGAGTTCCGGGGGTCTGCGGGTTCCGCGGCGCGGCTTCCGTCTCGGCCCCGGGTTCGTCGAAGGCCGGGCGGGCGTGGTGCCACGGGGCGTCGGGGCTGCGGGGTGCGGCCTCGGCAGGGGGCTGGGACGGAGGTGTCACCGGGGCGTCGGGGGTGGTGCGCTGACTCGCGGAACCCGCCGAGGCGCTGCGGGAGCGGCGGGGACCGGCAGGAGTCGCGCCCGTGTCCGGGAGCTGGGAAGCCGAACCCTCCGAAGCGCTGCGGGAGCGGCGGGGGCCGGCGGAGGTCGCGCCCGTGTCGGGGAGCTGGGGAGCCGATTCCTCGACCGCCTGCTGGCTCGCCGAGCCCTCCGACACCGAGCGCGCGCGGCGTACCGGGCGGTCGCCCGCGGCGGCACGGGGACCGGTGGCGCGGGCACCGGCCGCGCGGGCGGGGCGGGCCGGGGCCGGGGGGAGCTGGCCCTTGAGGGGACCCCACTCGTTGGGGTCGGGCACGCCCGGGGGGAGCATCTGGCGGCGCTTGGGGCCGCCGTGGTCGGACTCGCCGGGTTCCTTGGCGCCCGGCCAGGCCTTGGCGACGCGGGCGGCGAGGACGAAGTCCTTGCGCAGGGGGTGCCCCTCGAAGGACTCCGGGAGGAGGAGGTGGTCCAGGCCGGGGTGGCCCTGGAAGTCGACGCCGAACATTTCGTGCGTCTCGCGTTCGTGCCAGGCGGCGCCCGCGAAGACGCCGACGGCGGAGGGGAGCGTCGGCGACGCGTGCGGGACGGTGGTGCGCACCAGGAGCCGGCGGACCGGGGCGAGGGCGGCGAGGTGGGCGGCGACGCGGAAGCCGGTGCCGGGTTCGTCGACGGCGCTCAGCCAGTCGAAGTAGGTGCAGCCGAGCCCGTCGCGGGCAGTCTCCAGGGCGGTGAGCCAGGAGGCCGGGGGCACGTCGACGGTGAGGAGGTCGTAGGACTCCTCGGCGGTGGCGTCCGGGCCGAAGAGGTCCTCGGCGGGGGCGGGGAGCCAGCCGACGGCGGTCATCGTCCCTCCCCGGGGGCGACGGCGGAGGGTGCCGGGACCAGCCCGCTCTGCAGAGCCGCCGCGGACGGGCCGGGGGCGTCGGCGTAGCGGTCGGCCAGGGACTCCCGGGCGATCTTCTCCTGGAGTTTGAGGATGCCCTGGAGGAGGGCCTCGGGCCGGGGCGGGCAGCCGGGGACGTAGACGTCGACGGGGATGATCTGGTCGACGCCCTTGGTGACGGAGTAGGAGTCCCAGTAGGGGCCGCCGCAGTTGGAGCAGGCGCCGAAGGAGATGACGTACTTGGGCTCGGGCATCTGCTCGTACAGGCGCTTCACGGCCGGGGCCATCTTGTCGGTGACCGTGCCGGAGACGACCATCAGGTCGGCCTGGCGGGGGCCCGGCGCGAACGGGATGACGCCGAGACGGATGAAGTCGTGGCGGGCCATCGACGCGGCGATGAACTCGATGGCGCAGCAGGCGAGGCCGAAGTTGAAGACCCAGAGCGAGTAGCGGCGGCCCCAGTTGAGGACCACCTTCATCGGCTCGGGGGCGAGGCGGGCGAGGGCGCCCAGCCGTTTCGGCTCCGGCAGGTACACCGGCTGTCGCGGCGGGTTCTGTTCCGGCGTCACGTCCATGCCAGGACGCCCTTCTTGTATGCGTAGAGGAGGCCGACCGTCAGGAAGCCCAGGAAGACGAACATCTCCACGAGCGTGGTGGCGCCGTAGCCGGGCGCGGCGAACACCGTCGCCCAGGGGAAGAGGAAGATCGAGTCGACGGCGAAGATGACGTAGAGGAAGGCGTAGACGTAGTAGCGGACCTGGGTGTGGGCCCAGCCCTCGCCGACGGGGTCGACGCCGCACTCGTACGTCAGGAGCTTCTCGGGGGTCGGGACCACGGGGCGCAGCAGCCGGTTGGCGCTGAAGGCTACGGCGACGAAGAGCACGCCGACGACGGCGAGCAGTCCGACGACCGAGTAGGACTGGAAGTAGTCCGACGCGATGGCGACGGTCGGTTCGGCGGTCGGTTCCGGCACGTCCGTCACGTACGTCCCTCGCTCCCTGCTCCCGTGAACACGCCCACGCTGCTCGACGATCGATACGCACGGGAGTCTAGGGCCTGCTAAAGGGAGCGTAAGCAGCCCGTCACCGGTTGAGTTGTCCCGGCGGGGTTCCGGCGGCGTCCCGGCGGGGCCCGTGTGGGGTCCTGGCGGGGTCGGTGTGGGGTCCTGGCGGGGTCGGTGTGGGGTCCTGGCGGGGTCGGTGTGGGGTTCCGGCGGGGTTCGGGTGCGGTCGGGTCAGGGTTCGGGTGGGGTTTTCCCCCGGACTTCTCGGTGGTCCCCCTCATGGCGTTCCGGCGCGGCGCGCGGCACGCTGGCCCATATGACCGAACGCCGCCCCAGACAGCTCCGGACCCGGGCCGCCGAGCCCGCGCCCGAGCTCCCGCCCGCACGTTTCGCCTACGGCGCGCACACCTGGAAGGAGATCGCTCATCTCCTGCTGAACCTGCCGATGTCGGTGTTCGGGTTCGTGTACGTGATGACCGTGCTGTTCACCGGTGCCCTGCTGACGCTGACGGTGATCGGTCTGCCGGTGCTCGCGGCCGGGCTGATGGGCGCGCGGCAACTGGGCAAGCTGGAGCGCAAGCGGGCCCGGGCGCTGCTCGGGGTGCGGATCGACGAGCCGAGTCCGCTGCCGTGGAGCACCGCGCGCAGCGGGTTCTTCCAGCAGCTGTGGCTGATGCTGAAGGACCCGGTGGGCTGGCGGACGATCCTGTACGACTTCATCCGGCTGCCCTGGGGCATCGTCACCTTCACCGTCACGCTGACCTCGTTGTTCGTGCTGTGGCCGGTGCTGCCGTTCATCGCGCGGGGGCTCACCAACGCCGACCGGGCGATGGTGCGCGGACTGCTCTCGCCCTCGGACGAGTTGGAGCGGCGCATCGCCGAACTGGAGTCGGACCGCGGGGTCGTGGTGGACACGGCGGCGGCGGATCTGCGGCGCATCGAGCGGGATCTGCACGACGGGGCGCAGGCCCGGCTGGTCAGTCTCGCGATGGGGCTGGGCCTGGCGAAGGAGAAGCTGCTGGAGGACCCCGACCACGCGGCGGCGATGGTCGCGGAGGCGCACGGCGAGGTGAAGCTGGCGCTCCAGGAGCTGCGGGACCTGGCCCGGGGCATCCACCCGGCGGTCCTCACGGACCGGGGCCTCGACGCCGCCCTGTCCTCCGTCGCCTCACGCTGCACGGTGCCGGTGCAGGTGACCGCCGATCTGGACGAGCGGCCCGCCGCCGCCATCGAGGGCATCGCCTACTTCACCGTCTCCGAGCTGCTCCAGAACGTCAGCAAGCACAGCGGCGCGCGGACGGCGTCGGTGGAGGTGTGGCGGTCCGAGGACCGGCTGCTGATCCAGGTGTCGGACGACGGCCGGGGCGGCATCCGCCTCGAAGGCGGCACCGGCATGCGGGGTCTGGCCGAACGGCTCGACGCCGTCGACGGACTGTTCGTCGTCGACTCCCCCGTCGGCGGCCCCACGACGGTGACGGCGGAACTGCCCTGGCGGAACCGCTGACCCTCCGGCAGACCTCGGCCGGACCTCCGGCAGAGCTCGGCAGGGGCTCCGGCAGACCTGGGCCGGACCTCCGGCGGCCGGGCCGGGGCTCCGGCGGGCGGGGGTAGGGAAAACCCCCCTTCGAAGACTCCGATGGACTCCATGGCCCGGTGACCTGCCGTCGAGGAGTGTGGAGGTACGGCAGGACCGCCGCGCCGCACGGGCGAGTGGACGAGCAGAAACGGACGACGCCGATGGCCACGGAGTACGGACAGCGCTACGGGTACGACAGCGGGCTCGGGTCGACCGGGGAGACCCGGCGGCGCCGGCTGCCGACGGGGCTGCGGGCCCCCTTCGAGGGGCGCAGCTGGCGGGAGTTCGGGTATGTGCTGCTGGGCCTGCCGATCGCGGTCCTGCTGTTCACCTACGCCGTCACCATGGTCTCGCTCGGCGCGGGTCTGCTGGTGACGTTCCTCGGCGTCCCGGTGCTGGCGGCGGGTCTCGCCGGCTGCCGGGGCTTCGGCACGCTGGAGCGGGCGCGGGCACGCGGGCTGCTGGGCCTGGAGGTCGCCGACCCCGAGCCGCTGCGGATGCGCGGGCACGGGTTCATGGCCTGGATGGGGGCCGTCCTCAAGAGCGGTGCCTCGTGGCGCGCGCTGCTGTACGCGGTGATCCAGTTCCCGTGGGCGGTGTTCTCGTTCGTGGTCGCGGTGAACTTCTGGGCCTACGGGTGGGCGCTGCTGACGTATCCGCTGTGGTTCTGGGTGTTCCCGGCGTACGTCGGGCAGGACGGGCTCCAGCTCTACGGGGACCAGAGCCACCACATCTATCTGGACAACCCCTTCGAGATCGGGGTGACGGCGCTGGTCGGGCTGCTGTTCACGCTGGCCACGCCGTGGATCGTGCGGGCGCTGACGATGGTGGACCGGGTGATGGTGCACGGGCTGCTGGGGCCGTCGAAGCTGGCCACGCGGGTGGTGGAGCTGGAGTCGGACCGGGGGGTCGTCGTCGACACGGCCGCCGCCGATCTGCGGCGCATCGAGCGGGATCTGCACGACGGGGCGCAGGCCCGGCTGGTGGCGCTCGCCATGGATCTGGGGCTGGCGAAGGAGAAGCTCGCCGAGGACCCGGAGGCGGCGGCGCGGATGGTGGACGAGGCGCACGGCGAGGTGAAGACGGCGCTCCAGGAGCTGCGGGACCTGGCCCGGGGCATCCACCCGGCGGTCCTCACGGACCGGGGCCTCGACGCCGCCCTGTCCTCCGTCGCCTCACGCTGCACGGTGCCGGTGCAGGTGGAGGTCGATCTGGCGCAGCGGCCGGCGCCGGCGATCGAGGGGATCGCGTACTTCACGGTGTCGGAGCTGCTCCAGAACATCAGCAAGCACTCCCGGGCCACCTGGGCGGCGGTGGACGTGTGGCGGGTGGAGAACCGGCTGATGCTCCAGGTCGTGGACAACGGGGTGGGCGGCGCGGACACCTCTGGCGGGTCCGGGCTGGCGGGGCTGGGGGAGCGGCTCGACGCGGTGGACGGGGTGCTGGTGGTGGACTCTCCGGTGGGCGGGCCCACGCGGGTGACGGCGGAGCTGCCGTGGCGGGGTGAGCGGGCGCTCTGAGTGCGGGGCGGGGCGGGCGGTGGGGGTTTCTTCGCCCCCGCCGCCCTTACCCGTTCCCCTCCCCAGGGGCTGCCGACCCTTCGACCCCGCACCGCCCCGAGGGCTCCGCCCCCTGGACCCCCCATCGGCCCTGAACGGGCCTCGTCCTCAAGCGCCGGACGGGCTGAAAGAAACAAGGGGGTGGGCGGGAATCCGCCTTATCGCGCATCTGTTCGGCGTTGATTCGTGCCCCTCGGGCGCAGTCGGGTCCGAATGCTGGAATGCTGGACCACCGGACGTCGGAGTGCGTGCTGGGGGGCCGGGATCGTGGAGGACAGGGTGCGGGTGGTCATCGCCGAGGATTCGGTACTGCTCAGGGAAGGGCTGACCCGGCTGCTGACCGACCGCGGGCATGACGTGGTCGCGGGTGTCGGGGACGGCGAGGCCCTGATCAAGACCATCACCGAGCTGGACGCCCAGGGGGAACTGCCCGACGTCGTCGTGGCCGACGTGCGGATGCCGCCCACGCACACCGACGAAGGGGTCCGGGCGGCGGTGCAGCTGCGCAAGGCGCATCCCGGACTCGGGGTGCTGGTGCTGTCGCAGTACGTGGAGGAGCGGTACGCGACCGAGCTGCTCGCCGGCTCCACCCGCGGGGTCGGCTATCTGCTCAAGGACCGCGTGGCCGAGGTACGCGAGTTCGTGGACGCGGTGGTGCGGGTCGCCGAGGGCGGGACGGCGCTGGATCCCGAGGTCGTGGCGCAGCTGCTCGGGCGCAGCCGCAAGCAGGACGTGCTCGCGGGACTCACCCCGCGGGAGCGCGAGGTGCTGGGGCTGATGGCCGAGGGGCGGACGAACTCGGCGATCGCGCGGCAGCTGGTCGTCAGCGACGGCGCGGTGGAGAAGCACGTCAGCAACATCTTCCTGAAGCTCGGGCTGTCCCCGAGCGACGGGGATCACCGTCGCGTCCTGGCGGTCCTCACCTATCTGAACTCCTGATGCCCTGACACCGTGTCAGCTGTACGACGGCCGCGCGGGCCGCGGTCGTCACTCAGCGAACCCGGAGAACCACGCGGAAGCACCGAGCGTCTACAGAGTCAGGCATCGGGGGGCGAGAAATCATGACAAGTCAGGGCGAAGGGCCGTCTCAAAATCGTGTCCATCCTGCGATTGTCCACAGGAAGGCGACCCTTACGGACGTAGGGTTGATCCTGGGACGGCCCAAGGGAGGGCCGGTCCCGGACAGCCGCCTCGAGGGAGGTCCAGTTCAGTGACCAGCCAGGTCAGCAGCCCAGCGGAACAGGCCGACGAAGCAGTACTGGGAGAGCAACTGGGAGAGCAGCGCAAACCCGCCGCGGCGAAGGACGTCCGCCGGCTGGACCGGGTGATCATCCGCTTCGCGGGGGACTCCGGCGACGGTATGCAGCTCACCGGTGACCGTTTCACCTCGGAAACGGCCTCCTTCGGAAACGATCTGTCCACCCTCCCCAACTTCCCCGCCGAGATCAGGGCCCCCGCAGGCACACTGCCGGGGGTCTCGTCGTTCCAGCTGCACTTCGCCGACCACGACATCCTCACGCCGGGCGACGCGCCGAACGTCCTCGTCGCGATGAACCCGGCGGCGCTGCGGGCGAACGTCGGCGATCTGCCGCGCGGCGCGGAGATCATCGTCAACACGGACGAGTTCACCAAACGGGCGATGCAGAAGGTCGGGTACGGCGCCTCGCCCCTGGAGGACGGGTCGCTCGACGGGTACAGCCTCCATCCCGTGCCGTTGACCACCCTGACCGTCGAGGCCCTCAAGGAGTTCGACCTCAGCCGCAAGGAGGCCGAGCGCAGCAAGAACATGTTCGCGCTGGGGTTGTTGTCGTGGATGTATCACCGTCCGACGGAGGGCACGGAGCGGTTCCTGCGGACGAAGTTCGCGAAGAAGCCGGACATCGCCGCGGCGAACATCGCGGCGTTCCGTGCGGGCTGGAACTTCGGTGAGACGACCGAGGACTTCGCCGTCTCCTACGAGGTGGCGCCCGCCGCGCAGGCGTTCCCGGTCGGCACGTACCGCAACATCTCCGGGAACCTGGCCCTGTCCTACGGTCTGATCGCCGCCGGACGCCAGGCGGACCTGCCGCTGTTCCTGGGCTCCTACCCGATCACCCCGGCCTCGGACATCCTGCACGAGCTGAGCCGGCACAAGAACTTCGGGGTGCGCACCTTCCAGGCCGAGGACGAGATCGCGGGCATCGGCGCGGCGCTGGGCGCGGCCTTCGGCGGCTCCCTCGCGGTGACCACCACCTCCGGTCCGGGTGTGGCCCTGAAGTCGGAGACCATCGGGCTGGCGGTCTCCCTGGAGCTGCCGCTGCTGGTCGTCGACATCCAGCGCGGCGGTCCCTCCACCGGTCTGCCCACCAAGACCGAGCAGGCCGACCTGCTCCAGGCGATGTACGGCCGCAACGGCGAGGCCCCGGTCCCCGTGATCGCCCCGCGCACACCGGCCGACTGCTTCGACGCCGCCCTGGAGGCGGCCCGTATCGCCCTGACCTACCGCACCCCGGTCTTCCTGCTCTCCGACGGCTACCTCGCCAACGGCTCCGAGCCCTGGCGCATCCCCGAGACCGATGAACTCCCGGACCTGACCACGCAGTTCGCGCAGGGACCCAACCACACCCTGGACGACGGCACCGAGGTGTTCTGGCCCTACAAACGCGACCCGCGGACCCTGGCCCGCCCGTGGGCGATCCCCGGCACCCCCGGTCTCGAACACCGCATCGGCGGCATCGAGAAACAGGACGGCACCGGCAACATCTCCTACGACCCCACCAACCACGACTTCATGGTCCGCACCCGCCAGGCCAAGATCGACGGCATCACCGTGCCCGACCTCGAGGTCGACGACCCGCACGGCGCCCGCACCCTGGTCCTGGGCTGGGGCTCCACCTACGGCCCCATCACCGCCGCGGTCCGGCGCCTGCGCGCCGCGGGCGAGTCCATCGCCCAGGCCCACCTGCGCCACCTCAACCCCTTCCCCCACAACCTCGCCGCCGTCCTGGACGGCTACGACAAGGTCGTCATCCCGGAGATGAACCTCGGACAGCTCGCCACACTGATCCGGGCCAAGTACCTGGTCGACGCGCACTCGTACAACCAGGTGAACGGCATGCCGTTCAAGGCCGAACAGCTCGCCACGGCTCTCAAGGAGGCCATCGATGGCTGAGACGTCCACGGAAGGCACGGGCACGATCGAGGCGCTCTCCCTCGTCCCCAAGGCCGAGGCCAGGCAGTCGATGAAGGACTTCAAGTCCGACCAGGAAGTGCGCTGGTGCCCCGGCTGCGGCGACTACGCCATCCTGGCGGCCGTCCAGGGGTTCATGCCGGAACTGGGGCTGGCCAAGGAGAACATCGTCTTCGTCTCCGGCATCGGCTGCTCCTCCCGCTTCCCGTACTACATGAACACCTACGGCATGCACTCCATCCACGGCCGGGCACCGGCGATCGCGACCGGACTGGCGTCCTCGCGGCGGGACCTGAGCGTGTGGGTGGTGACGGGCGACGGCGACGCCCTCTCCATCGGCGGCAACCACCTCATCCACGCACTGCGCCGCAACGTCAACCTCAAGATCCTCCTCTTCAACAACCGGATCTACGGCCTCACCAAAGGCCAGTACAGCCCCACCTCCGAGGTCGGGAAGATCACCAAGTCCACCCCCATGGGCTCCCTGGACGCACCCTTCAACCCCGTCTCCCTCGCCATCGGCGCCGAGGCGTCCTTCGTGGCACGCACCGTGGACTCCGACCGCAAACACCTCACCGAGGTCCTGCGCCAGGCCGCCGCCCACCCCGGCACCGCACTCGTGGAGATCTACCAGAACTGCAACATCTTCAACGACGGCGCCTTCGAGGTCCTGAAGGACCGTCAGCAGGCCGGGGAGGCGGTGATCCGTCTCGAACACGGGCAGCCGATCCGGTTCGGCGCGGACGGTTCCAAGGGTGTGGTCCGTGACGCGGCGACCGGCGATCTGAAGGTGGTCACGGTGACGCCGGAGAACGAGTCCGCGGTCGTCGTCCACGACGCGCACTCCCCCTCCCCCACCACCGCCTTCGCCCTCTCCCGCCTCGCCGACCCGGACACGCTGCACCACACCCCGATCGGGGTCCTGCGCGCGGTGGACCGTCCGGTCTACGACACGCAGATGTCCGACCAGCTCGACGCGGCGATCGAACAGAACGGCAAGGGTGACCTGGCGGCGCTTCTCGCCGGGGGCGACACGTGGACGGTGGTCGGCTGACCCCGTCCGGACACACGAAGGGCCCGGACGCGCACCGCGTCCGGGCCCTTCGGCATCAGACGTCGGGGATGTCCCGCTTGGCCCGGAGGAGGGTCTCGCGAGTGATCACAACGATGCGCTCGTAGTCGGCGCGAGCGGCGTCTTCGGGGAGCAGACCGTCCAACTCCTCGGTCCGGTCCGTTCCGATCACCGCGAAACTTCCGTCACTCAACTCGAAGAGGTCAGGACACGTCGTGTCCGTGACACTTCCTCGCAGGCGCGGCGAGTCGCCGATACGTCGGAGAATGCGGACGGCGGAGGGTTCGTTGTGCACGCGGAAAGCCTCTTTGACGAGATGGGGCCATGGTCGTCGGACACAACCGACTCCGGTGCCCCAAGACACGTCATTTTAAACGGAGTTAGACCCTGGGAGTGAAGACTTCTGCCGCTTCGAGTGAAAGCAGTCCCTCAGGGCGACGGTGGCTCCTCCGGGTACGCCACGACCCACCATTCCTCCGGCTCCTCGCGGAGCCCCTCCACCACTACATCCACAGCACTCCCCACACGAGACTCCAGCGACCCGCGAGGCAGGCTTCTGCGGTGATCCCGAGTGAGCTCCCAGTAGCGCTCAAAGACGGGGTTCCTGCACAAAACCCGCAAATGCCCCATGAGTTCGTTCCATGTCATGGCTTCCACTCGGTGATGGAGCAGTATGCCGTGGTACTGCGCGTTGACATGGATGAGCTGACGACGCTCGCGCTCTGTGAGGCCCGACAGAATATTGACGGCATCGGCCAGAGCAGGATCTGCCATCCTGCGCTCCATCTGCTCGACCGAGATGCGGTGGAGCTGGATCAGGTTGGCATGCCTGATCTCCTTTGCGAGCACGGTCAGTTGCTCAAGCAGTCCCTCCACCCACCCCGCGGGACTTCCGCCCGCTGCTGAATCGTTCCCTCGCACATCCGGATCCCCTGTGTCCAATGCGAACCCCCGAGTCAGGCGTCCAGGCGCCGGCCAGCGGCTCGTCCGGACCGACGTACGGCTGGGCACAACACCGCGCCCCTCAGCATGCCGGGCGACTCAAGTCGGCCCGAGGGGCGGAAAGGGGGCGCACGGATGGACACCTCGCCGAGGTCAACCAACGCCCTGACATGTATGTGCCCAGCGAGCGCCGTCGACATACGTCCTGCCGGACCCCGGAGACCGCGTCATCCCTGCTCAGCAGCCGCTTTGCGCGTGTCGTACACCTCCCGCGCCTCCTCCACCGCCCCCATCCGCCGCTCCGTCCACAGCGCCAGGCTCCGTACCTGTTGTGCTGCCTCGGTGCCCAGGTTCGTGAGGGAGTAGTCGACCCTCGGGGGGATGACCGGCTTGGCGTCCCGGTGGACGAGGCCGTCCCGTTCCAGGGTCTGGAGGGTCTGCGTGAGCATCTTCTCGCTGACGCTCCGGCCGAAGCCGCTGACGGCGCGGCGCAGCTCGCTGAAGCGGTGGGGGCGGTCGAGGAGGGTGATGAGGACCAGGACGCCCCAGCGGCTGGTGACGTGCTCCAGGACGAGGCGGTAGGGGCACATCGCCTCGGGGCTCTCCGGATTGCTTACTGCCATGCCAGTACCTTACTTCAAAGTGGGTACTTTCCAAGAGTTAGTGCAGCTTCTACGGTGAGTGCATCCGCACCCCACAAGGAGATCGCACATCATGAGCATCGTCGTCACCGGAGCCACCGGACACCTGGGCAGCCACGTCGTCGAGCAGTTGCTGACGAAGGTCCCGGCCGAGCAGATCACGGCGGTCGTGCGCAGCGCGGAGAAGGGCTCCGCCCTCGCGGCCAAGGGCGTGAAGATCGCCGTCGCCGACTACAACGCCCCGGAGACCTTCGACGGCGTGTTCGGCGCCGGCGACAAGGTGCTGCTCATCTCCGGCAGCGAGGTCGGCAACGACCGCCCCGGCCAGCACACGGTCGTCATCGAGGCCGCCAAGGCCGCAGGCGTGGCCCTGCTCGCCTACACCAGCGCCCCCGGCACCCTCACCGCCGCGCTCGCGGACGACCACCGCGCCACCGAGAAGGTGCTGCTCGCCTCGGGGCTGCCGTACACACTGCTGCGCAACGGCTGGTACCACGAGAACTACACCGAGAACCTCGCCCCCACCCTGGAGCACAGCGCCGTCGTCACCGCCGCCGGTGAGGGCCGTGTCTCCTCCGCCTCCCGCGCCGACTACGCCGCGGCGGCCGTGGCCGTACTGACCGGCGAGGGGCACGAGAACCGGACGTACGAGCTCGGCGGCGACACCGCGTGGAGCTTCGCCGAGTACGCGGCCGAGCTGAGCCGGCAGACCGGCAAGGAGATCGCCGTCAGCCAGGTGTCCGGCGAGGCCCTGGTCTCCATCCTGACCGGCGCCGGTCTGCCGGAGCCGTTCGCCGAGATCCTCGCCGGCGTGGACGCCTCCATCGCCGAGGGCGAGCTGGTCGTCGACTCCGGGGACCTGTCCCGGCTGGCCGGCCGGCCCACCACCCCGCTGGCCGAGGCGATCGCCGCCGCCCTCAAGGGCTGACCCCCCGGCCGAGACCGAAGGCCGCGGACCCTGTCATGACCGTATGGCGATACGGGCATGACAGGCCGCGGCCTTCGGCGCTACCTTCGTGCTGGCATGCGTGAACCGGGACCACCGCATGTGTGAGCGGAAGGAGGGCCCGTGAGCGCGGAGCCCAAGGTCGATCGCGGCGAGCAGCGCATAGGACTGCTGAACGGCTTCGCCGCCTACGGGATGTGGGGCCTGTTCCCCATGTACTTCCCGCTGCTGAAGCCCGCCGGGCCGTTCGAGGTGCTGGCCCACCGGATGGTGTGGTCGCTCGCCGTCGTCGCCGTGGCCCTGCTCGTGCTGCGGCGGTGGCGATGGGCCGGGGAGCTGCTGCGCCAGCCCCGACGCCTCGCGCTGATCGCGGTCGGCGCGGCCTTCATCGCGGTCAACTGGGGCACCTACATCTGGGCCGTGGACAACGGCCGGGTCGTCGAGGCCTCCCTCGGGTACTTCATCAACCCGCTGGTCACCATCGCGATGGGCGTGCTCATCCTGAAGGAACGGCTGCGGCCCGCGCAGTGGGCGGCGGTCGGCGTCGGCTTCGCCGCGGTCCTCGTCCTCACCGTCGGCTACGGCCATCCGCCCTGGATCTCCCTCATCCTCGCCTGCTCCTTCGCGACGTACGGGCTGGTGAAGAAGCAGGTCAACCTGGGCGGCCTGGAGTCGCTGGCCGCCGAGACCGCGCTCCAGTTCCTGCCGGCGGTCGCCTTCCTGCTGCTGCTCGGGGCGCGTGGCGACTCCACGTTCACCGCCGAGGGCGCCGGGCACACCACCCTGCTGGTGCTGACCGGCGTGATCACCGCGCTGCCGCTCGTCTGCTTCGGCGCCGCCGCGATCCGGGTGCCGCTGTCCACGCTGGGGCTGCTCCAGTACCTGGCCCCGGTCTTCCAGTTCCTGCTCGGCATCGTCTACTTCCACGAGGCCATGCCGGCCGAGCGGTGGGCGGGCTTCGCCCTGGTCTGGCTGGCGCTGGCCCTGCTGACCTGGGACGCGCTGCGCGCGGCCCGGCGCGGACGGCTGCGGATGGACACCGCCCGCGCGGGCACCCCGGTCACCGGCCGGCGCGAGACCGCACCCGAGACCGCACCCGAGGCCGAGCCCGTTTAGGACAGTTCCCGACCTGGTCCGGGGCTATGAATGACCCATGACCACCACACCAGAGCCCGCCCCCGCCCCCGAGCCCGTCCACTGGAAGCTCGTCGTCGACTGCGCCGACCCGCACGCCCAGGCCGACTTCTGGGCCGCCGCGCTGCACTACACGGCCGAGGACAACCACGCCCTGATCGAGCGGCTCCTGGGCCTCGGCGCGCTGCCCCGTGAGGCCACCGTCGGGTTCCACGGGCGCCTCGCCTTCCGGGACCTGATCGCCGTACGGCATCCCGGGGATCCCTGTGACGCGGACAGCGGGACCGGGCTGGGGCGGCGGGTGCTGTTCCAGCGGGTGCCGGAGGAGAAGACGGTGAAGAACCGCCTCCACCTCGACCTGCACCCGGGCGCGGGGCGGCGGGAGGACGAGGTGGCGCGGCTGGCGGCGCTCGGGGCGCGGGTGCTGCGCGAGGTGGAGGAGCCGTCGGGGGCGTGGGTGGTCATGGCGGACCCCGAGGGCAACGAGTTCTGCGTGCACTGACCGCGGACCCGCAGGCCGGGCCGCACCTGCCCGGTATACGAACACCCGTGTCCTGATACCGCTCTTGACGGACTGTTGGCCACAGCTTCACCATCCAGGCACCCCATTCGCTGTGGAATCCCTGTGATTCCCGAGGAATTCGGAGCCCCCCACATGAAGCTCTCGGTTCCCGGACGCGCCACGGTCACCACCGTCATCGCGGCCGCGACACTCCTGGTCGGCGGATCCATAGCCGGCGCGGCCCCCGCCACCCCGAGACCCGCGGTGGCCGCCGCGCCGGACATCCCCGTCGCCAACGTCAAGGCGCACCTCACGCAGTTGCAGTCCATCGCCACCGCCAACGGCGGCAACCGGGCCCACGGCCGCACCGGCTACAAGGCCTCGCTCGACTACGTGAAGGCCAAGCTGGACGCCGCCGGGTACACCACGGTCATCCAGCAGTTCACGACCTCCGGGCGCACCGGCTACAACCTGATCGCCGACTGGCCGGGCGGCGACACCAACAAGGTCGTGATGGCCGGCTCGCATCTCGACAGCGTCACCTCCGGCGCCGGCATCAACGACAACGGCTCCGGCTCGGCGGCGGTCCTGGAGACGGCGCTGGCCGTGTCCCGGGCCGGGTACCAGCCCACCAAGCATCTGCGGTTCGCCTGGTGGGGCGCCGAGGAGCTGGGCCTGGTCGGCTCCCGCTACTACGTCAACAACCTGTCGTCCACGAACCGCGCGAAGATCAGCGGCTATCTCAACTTCGACATGATCGGCTCGCCCAACCCCGGGTACTTCGTCTACGACGACGACCCGACGATCGAGCAGACCTTCAAGGACTACTACGCCGGGCTCGGGGTCCCGACCGAGATCGAGACCGAGGGCGACGGCCGTTCCGACCACGCCCCGTTCAAGAACGTGGGCGTCCCGGTGGGCGGGCTGTTCAGCGGCGCGGACTACATCAAGACGGCGGCGCAGGCCGCCAAGTGGGGCGGTACGTCGGGGCTGGCCTTCGACCGCTGCTACCACTCGTCCTGCGACACGACGTCCAACATCAACGACACCGCGCTGAACCGGAACAGTGACGCGGTGGCGTACGCGATCTGGGCGCTCTCGGCCTGACGTCCGCCGGGCCCCTCGGGCCCAGGAAACCCATCGGCCCTGCCGGGCCCACGAGACCCATCGGCCCTGCCGGGCCTAGGACTTGCGGGCCCGTTCGGCGAGGCGGCCCATGCGGGCGCGGGCGGAGTCGAGCTGCTCCGCGTCCTCCGCGGCCGGGCCGCCCTCGGCGGACAGCTCGGTCCACAGGTTCAGCAGGTCGACGCCCATGCGCAGCCCGAGTTCCGGGTCGCGTACGGCACGCCAGGCGGTCGCCGCGCTCTGGACGTTGCCGTACGCGGCCTCGGCGTCCCGGGCTCCGTGGCGGGTCCTGGCCAGGTCGAGCGAGAGGCCGAAGGCGCGGACCGGGTCGCCGGCGAGATAGGCGATGTAGGAGGTCAGTTCGAGCAGCCGCAGCACCTCGGGGTGCTTGGCACCGAGCGCCGCCGACGCCCGGACCACCGTCTCCTCGGCCAGTTCCGACGCCTGCTGGATCCGCCCGGCCTTGACGGCCTCGTTGATGCCCGCCATCGGTTCGGCGAGCAGCGGGGTGCCGCCGCCGTCGTACGCCGTGGCCGGGTCGTCCCCGAGGACGGCCTCGGCGACGGCGTCGAACCCGCGCGGCGGGGTCGGCCTGGGGTCGGGGTCGTCGAGGCGTACGTCGGTGGCGTGCGCGTCGGCGATCAGCCCGAACGTCCTCGCGGCGCCCCTCGGCGCGTCCTGCGGCGCGTCCTGCGGTGCCGGAGCCTGTGCCGTCGCCGGGTCGCCCATCACCGGGGGCGGCCCGAACTGGCCGGTCGGGGGTGCGACGGTCCCGGGCGCGCGGTTCTCCACCCACTCCGGGACGGCCCGCAGCCGGAAGGTCGGCACGGCGTCCCGGGGCTCCTCCTCGGCCGCGTCCTCCGGCACGGCCCGCAGCGGGAAGGTGGCGGGCTCGGCGGGCCGGGCGGGCTCGGCCGGTGCGGCCGGCCGGTCCTCGGGCGCGGCGGGTCCGGCGTCGTGGCCCTCGGACCGCGCGGGCGGCGGGTCGTCGGTCGCCGCGGGGGGCCAGGTCACGGAGGGTTCGGGCAGCCGGTCCGCGGGCGCCTGGGGCTCGGCGGCCGGCAGCTCGGGCCGTGCGGGAGCCGGGGGCTCGGGGCGGAGGAGTGCCGGGGGCTCCGGCGGGGTGGTCGGCCGGGGTTCCGCGGTGAAGCTGCTGGCGCCGTCCATGGCGACGCGCAGGGCGACGACGTAGCCGATGCGGTCGTCGCGGACGGTGGCGTGGACGGGATGGCCGGTGGCGAGGGCGACCCGGTGGAGGTGGTTCAGCACCGTCTGCTGGATCTCCTCACCCGGGGTCACGGGCACGGGCACCCCGCCCACCGAGGCGCCGTCCGGCCCGACGAGGACGTCCACGGGGGCCGCCGCGAGCACCGCCGGGTGGGCGGCGCCCTGCTGTTCCCGCTTCTCGCGGCCAAGTCGCGACATCGTTCCCTCACTCGGATGCGTCGGGGAGTGGGCGGCGTACTGCGTGTTCGGGTCCCGGTCCGGGATGGGTCCGGCTTCCATGGTGCTCCCTCCCCGCTCCGGTCTCCGCTCCTCCGAGTCAGGAACCGGTCGCACACGTACTGTTGAGTAGTCTCTCCGCTCACTCACGGTACTCACGTCACCGTGACGTCACAGGCTCGTCCCAGCCCCGGCGGGAGCCGTCGGGGAGAAGCGGAAGGAGGGGGTTCCATGCGGTCCGACGTGCGGCAAGGGCCCGAGATCTGGCTGCGCGGACCGGTGGCCGTGCCCGAGGAGCCGAGCCCTGTCCCCCGGGGCACCGCGACGGCGCGGCACTTCTCCTGGGTGGGCACGCACGGCGGCTCCGGCACCTCCACGCTCTCCCGCGTCTACGGCGGCCACGACTGCGGGCACGGCTGGCCCGGCCCCGCCGATCCCCCGTCGGTGCTGCTGGTGGGCCGTACGCACGCGGCGGGCCTGGCGGCGGTGCTGCGCACGCTGGACCTCTTCCGGCTCGGCGAGGCGCCCCGGGGGCTGGACCTCGACGCGGTGGTGCTGGTCGCGGACGCCCCGGGGCGGCTGCCGAGGCCGCTCGCCCAGCACGTCAAGGTCATCGAGTCGGTGATCGACGTGTACCGCGTGCCCTGGGTCCCGGACTGGCGGCTCGGCGACCTGACCGGACGGCCACCGCGCGAGACGGAGGCGCTGGCCCGGCTGACGGGGGCGGCCCTGGACAGGAGGTAATTGCGTGCGCATATAATGCGTGTGCAGTTAATCGGCGTGCGCTCTACTTGTGGGCGTCTTGCTCGTGGACGCCTTGCTTGTGTGCACCCTCCCTGTGCGCGCCCTCCTCGGGCGTGTCGTCCCGTCTCACCGCCTGGGGGATCCCATGACCCGCCGCTTCCTGTTCCTGCTGGGCAGCAGCCGCGAGGAGGGCAACAGCGAACTGCTGGCCCGCCGGGCCGCCGAGCAGCTGCCCGCGGAGGCGGAGCGGCGCTGGATCTCGCTCGCCGAGCACCCGCTGCCCGACTTCCGGGACCTGCGCCACGACAGCGACCATGTCCGCCCCACGGACGGCACCGTCGGGCTGCTGCTGGACGCGACCCTCGCGGCGACGGACGTCGTGATCGTCTCCCCGCTCTACTGGTACTCCGTGTCCGCGTCCACCAAGCGCTATCTGGACCACTGGTCCGGCTGGCTGCGCACCCCCGGCGTCGACTTCAAGGCCGTCATGGCGGGGCGCACGCTCTGGGGCGTGACCGCGCTGGCCCACGAGGAGCCCGAGGTCGCCGACCCGCTGGTCGGCACCCTGCACCACTCGGCCGCGTATCTGGGGATGCGGTTCGGCGGGGTCCTCCTCGGCAACGGCAGCAAGCCGGGTGACGTGCTCGCGGACGCGCAGGCGCTGGCCCGGGCGAAGACGTTCTTCGCCCAGGAGCCGCCCCTCGCGCGCTTCCCCTACGAGGACGCCGCCTGACGCGCCTCCCGCCCGCTACGCCGTGATGTCCTTCGTCGTGAACCTCGCCCAGGCCGCCGAGCCGAACACCACCGCGTACAGGGCCTGGAGGCCCAGGTTCTTGCGCAGGTCGTCCCAGTAGACCGGCTCGCGCATGAGGTCGGCGAAGGACAGCCAGTAGTGGGAGAAGAAGTACGGCTGCATCGCGTGCAGCTGGGGGATCTGGTCGAGGATCTGGACCGTGATGAGCAGGCCGACCGTCGTCGCCATCGCCGCGATGCCGCTCCCGGTGAGCGTCGACACGAACAGGCCGAGCGCCGCCACCCCGATCAGTGACGCGGCGACCACCAGGGCGATCAGGAACGCCCGGACCAGGCCGTCGGCGAAGGTGATCCGGGTGCCGGAGATGGTCGTGAGGTCGCCCAGGGGGAAGAGCAGCGCGCCCACGACGAGCGCCGACACCGCGACCGTGAGGGTCGCCACCAGGCAGAACGTCAGCACCGTTGCGTACTTGGTGAGCAGCAGACGGGTGCGGCCCGCCGGGGCGACGAGCAGATAGCGCAGGGTGCCGGCGTTCGACTCGCCCGCGACGGAGTCGCCCGCGATCACGCCGATCGCCATCGGCAGGAAGAACGGGAGGGTCGCGGCGAGCGCGGTGAAGACCAGGAAGAGGCCGTTGTTGGTGACCTGGGAGATGAACGCCGGTCCGTCACCGCCGCCGCCGCGGCCGGGGCCGCCTCCGTCACCGCCGGTCTCGATCCGCACGGCGATGCCGATGAGGACGGGGACCGCCGCGACCACGGCCAGCAGGGCGAGGGTGCGCCAGCGGCGGAAGGTCGTCAGCAGCTCGTTGCCGAAGAGGGTGCCCCGGAGGGTGATCCGGCGGCGGGGCACCGGGAGGACCGCGGCCTCAGCCCGCGACATCGAAGCCCTCCCCCGTCAGCGCCACGAACGCGTCCTCCAGGGACGCCCGTTCCACCCCGAAGCCTCGCACCCGCACGCCCGCCTTCACCAACGCCGCGTTCAGATCCGCGGGTTCACCGGCGGGCGGCTCCGCCGTCACGCGGTCCTCGGCCACGACCACGTCGCCGACGCCCTGTTCCTTCAGGACCCGCGCCGCCTCCCCCGGGTCCGGTGTGGTCACGACCAGACGGCCCCGCGCGCCCGCCGCGAGCTCCGACACCGGGCCCTGGACGATCAGCCGGCCCTGGGCCATGACGGCCGCGTGGGTGCAGACCTGCTCGATCTCGTCCAGGAGGTGCGAGGAGAGGAAGACGGTCGTGCCGTCGGAGGCCAGCTCCCTCACCAGGGAGCGGATCTCGCGCATGCCCTGCGGGTCGAGGCCGTTGGTCGGTTCGTCGAGCACGAGGAGCCGGCGGGGCTGGAGGAGGGCCGCGGCCAGGCCGAGGCGCTGCTTCATGCCGAGCGAGTAGGCCTTCGCCTTCTTGGCGGCGGCGGCCGTCAGACCCACCCGGTCCAGGGCCTGCGCGACCCGGGCGCGCCGGGTGCGGGGGTCGGAGGCCGGGTCGGCGGCGTCGAGGCGGACGAGGTTGTCGCGGCCGGAGAGGAAGCCGTAGAGGGCGGGGCCCTCGATGAGCGCGCCCACCTGGGGCAGGACCGCGCGGGTCGCGCGGGGCATGGGACGGCCCAGGACGTGCGCGGAGCCGGAGGTGGGCTCGATCAGGCCCATCAGCATCCTGATGGTGGTCGTCTTGCCCGAGCCGTTGGGACCGAGGAAGCCGAAGACGCTGCCCGCCGGGACGGTCAGGTCGAGACCGTCGACGGCGAGCTGCCCGCCGCGGTAGCGCTTGGTGAGCCCACGGGTCCGGATGACGCCGTCGTCCGGTCCCGCCGGGTCCGCCTCCGTGGTGGGCGGCTCGTCCATCGGCTCCCTCGATTCGTCGTGCGGGTGGGCTACTGCGCCGCGTCGGCCGCCTTCACCAGCGCGTCCTTGGTGACGGCGCCGACGTAGACCTTGCCGTCGTCGGTGACGAGGGCGTTGATCAGGCGGGTCTTGAACACCGTGCCCGTGCCGAACTTGCCGGTGACCTTGTCGCCGAGCGAGTCGATGAAGCCGCCGAGCGCGCCGCCGCCGGTCTCGGAGCCGGAGGGGACGCCCTCGCCTCCGGTGTCGAAGGTGGCGATGGAGTCCCAGCCGTCCCCGATGACGTTCATCCCGTCGAGGCCGCCGGGGCCGTCCTCGGAGCCGGAGTCCTTGCCGAAGGGGTGCTCGCCGGAGCCGGTGCGCCCGGGTGCCTCGGTGGAGCCCTTCTCCGTCGCCCCGGGCTGCTCCTCCTCCGTCACCTTCGCGCCCTTGGGCGGGGTGAAGTCGAAGGTGGAGGCGGCCGGTGCGGCGAAGCTGACCTGGGTGAAGCCGACGTCGACGACGGCCGCGCCGCCGCTCGCCGGGGTGAGCGTGAACTTCAGCGGCATGCCCGTCTTCGCGTCCACGGCGACGGTGATCTGGCCGACCGTGGAGCCGGAGTCCTTGGGCTTGACGACGAGCCGGTAGGCGTCGCGTCCGGCGACGTGCGCGGTGCCCTCGACGGTCACGGACGTGGTGTCGTCGACCGCCTTGAGGGCTTCCTCGGTGAGCTGCTGAGGTGTGGCCGGGGGTTCGGCGTCCTTCTTCCCGCCGGTGCCGGCCTCGGCGGACTCGGCGTGGAAGACCTCGTTGGACGCGCTGTCGTAGCCCCAGACGTCCTTGCCGTTGTGGATGAGGCTGTACTCGGCCGCGTCCTCCAGCAGGGAGACCTTCTGCCGGTCCGGGCCGTCGGCCGCGACGCGCAAGGTGTGTGTGCCGGTGGCGAGTTCGGTGAGCTTGGCCGTGGGGTCGGCGGAGGAGCCGCCGCCGGAGCCCGCGGCGCCGCCGGTCAGGCCGCTCTCCAGCCCGCCGAGGTCCGGCAGCCCGAGGTCCGTGCTGAACCGCACGGTGCCGGAGAGCTGCTCGACGTCCGACGCGGCGATCTTCTCGATGAGCCGCTGCGCGCTGATCTCCGGCAGGTCGGGGTCGCCGGAGTCGGCGAGCGCCGGGACGAGCCCGATGGTCGCCGCGGCCACACCCACGACCGCGACCGGGACGACGTAGCGGGCGGCCTTGCGGCGCCCCGCCTTCGGGTCCTCGGTGATGTCGTCGGATTCGTACGGTGCCATGGTGTGCCCTACCTCCGTGTCGGCGGCGGCCGGTTCGCAAGCACAGTCGTCCACCCCGTGCCGCCATTCTCACCCGGATCGGTGAGGAGTGGTGTGGTCCGTGGTGTCCATCTGACCAAATCGTCCGACCTGAGACGTCAGCCCACGGAGCCAACTCCGCGTACACCTGGGGTATGACATGACACGGCGGCGCCCCCTACGACCCGTAGGGGGCGCCGCTCCTGTCGGCCGGTCAGGCCCGGTCGGGCCGGGTCCGTCCGTCGCGCAGAAACACGTGGTCCGCCCGGTACGGCACCTCGGCGGTCTCCCCCGGTGCGCACCCGGGCGGGGCGTCAGCCCGCGCGGTGGACCACCGCGTCGCACAGCTCCACCAGCGCCGCCTTCGCGTCGCACTCGGGCAGCGGGGCCAGCGCGGCCCGCGCCTCCTCGGCGTAGCGGACGGTGTCGCGGCGGGCCTGTTCGAGCGCGGGGTGCGCCCGCAGCCCGGCGAGCGCGCGGGCGTGGAGGTCGTCGTCGCTCAGGTCGGAGTCGAGCAGCTCGCACAGGGCGAGGTCCTCGGCGAGCCCGAGCCGCTCCGCCCGCTCGCGCAGCCGCAGCACCGGCATCGTCGGGATGCCCTCGCGCAGGTCGGTGCCGGGCGTCTTGCCGGACTCGTGCGAGTCGGAGGCGATGTCGAGGACGTCGTCGGCGAGCTGGAAGGCGACGCCGAGCCGCTCGCCGTACTGGGTGAGGACGTCCACGACCGTCTCGTCGGCGCCGGACATCATCGCGCCGAAGCGGCAGGAGACGGCGATCAGCGAGCCGGTCTTGCCGCCGAGGACGTCCAGGTAGTGCTCGACCGGGTCACGGCCGTCCATGGGGCCCGCGGTCTCCAGGATCTGGCCGGTGACCAGGCGTTCGAACGCCTCGGCCTGGACCCGGACCGCCTCGGGGCCGAGGTCGGCGAGGATGTGGGAGGCGCGGGCGAACAGGAAATCACCCGTGAGGACGGCGACGGAGTTGCCCCAGCGGGTGTTGGCGCTGTCGACGCCGCGGCGCACCGTGGCCTCGTCCATCACGTCGTCGTGGTACAGCGTCGCGAGGTGGGTCAGCTCCACGACCACGGCCGACGGCACGATCCCGGGCGCGTAGGGGTCGCCGAACCGGGCGGCGAGCATCACGAGGAGCGGCCTGAAGCGCTTGCCACCCGCGCGTACCAGGTGCTGCGCGGCCTCCGTGATGAACGGGACCTCGCTCTTGGTGGCTTCGAGCAGTCCCTCCTCGACAGCCGTCAATCCGGCCTGGACATCGGCTTCCAGAGCCTGGTCCCGCACGCTCAGCCCGAACGGCCCGACGACGGTCACGAGGGGTCTCCTGTCTGCTGGTGTCTACTGGCGATTACCCGGATTGTCGATAGGTCGCTGCCATCACTCACGTCAGCGTATCCGGTCACCTTTCGATCACCGCTGCCGCCCACCCCTGCACCACGGGCGGTATCGGATCACGACCGGTATGTTTTTGATCACCTGAAAAGAGCGGATATTTATCGACTTAAGCGGAAGTAGTAGAGCGTGTCCCGAACCGATGTCGATACCGACCCCGAAAGCCAGCCGCCGCCCGAGGACGACACCGCCTTCTTCGGCCAGCCCAAAGGCCTGCTCACACTCTCCGGACTGGAGGTCTGGGAGCGCTTCTCCTTCCTCGGCATGCAGGCCATCCTCGTCCTGTACTTCGCCGACACCGTCGCCCACGGCGGCATGGGCATGTCGTCCGGTACCGCGGCGTCCGTCTCCGCGGCCTACGGCACCCTCGTCTACCTCGTCTCCGTCGCCGGCGGATGGCTCGCCGACCGGATGCTCGGCTCGTTCCGCGCGGTGCTGTGGGGCGGCATCCTGATCGCCTGCGGACACTACGCCATGGCCGTGCCCACCCCCACGATGACCTGGGTGGGCCTCGGGCTGATCAGCGGCGGCACCGGGCTGCTCAAGCCCAACGTGGCCACCATGGTCGGCAAGCTGTACCGCACCGACGACGAGCGCCGGGACGCCGGTTTCGCGCTGTACTACATGGCGATCAACATCGGCGCCTTCGCCGGCCCGCTGATCACCGGCTGGCTCGGCGACCACCAGGGCTGGCACTGGGGCTTCTCGGCCGCCGCGATCGGCATGACCTTCGGTCTGATCCAGTACGTGGCGGGCCGCCGTCACCTGGCCGGGCGCAGGCACTCCGCGGAGTACGCGCTCGCCCCCGCCGCGATGCGCCGCGCGGTGCGGCTGATCGTCGCGGGCACGGCCGTCGTGGCGGCGCTCGCCGCGCTCCTCGCGGGCGCCGGCTGGCTCACCATGGACCGCTTCGTCGACCTGCTCACGCTCGTCTCGGTGATCGCCCCGGTCGTCTACTTCACGGTGATGTTCATGAGCCCCCGGGTGACCGCCGGGGAACGCGGGCGCCTGAAGCCGTACATCGTGCTGTTCCTCGCCTCGACCGTGTTCAACTTCATCCTCTTCCAGGCCTACAGCACGATGATGCTGCTGGCCTCGACGAACGCCGAGACGACGATCCTCGGCTTCGACTTCCCCGCGAGCTGGTACGCCTCCGCGCTCGGCGCCTTCGAGGTCGCGCTCGCGCCCGTGGTCGCCGGACTGTGGGTGCGCATGGGGCGCGGCCAGCCGCACGCCTCCAACAAGATCGCGATCGGGGTCGTGCTCGGCGGTCTGTCGTTCCTGCTGATGGTGGTGCCGACCAGCGGTCACTCCGGGGACGACTACCTGATGTCGGCCTGGTGGATCGTCGGCTCCTACCTGCTGCTCGGCCTCGGTGACGTGCTGCTGGAGACCTCCGGCATGTCGGCCACCACCAAGCTCGCCCCGGCCGCCTTCTCCAGCCAGACCATGTCGCTGTGGTTCCTGTCCCTGGCGCTCGCCAACGGCATCCAGGCCCAGACGGTGAAGCTCTACGACGACGTCTCCAAGCCGGCCTACTTCGGCGTCAACGGCGCGATCGCGGTGGCCGCGGGCCTCGCGGTGATGGCCGCGGCACCGTGGCTGCGGCGCACGATGCACCCCGTCCACTGAACCTCCCGGGATCCCCCTCATGCACCTCCCCGCTTCCTTCCCCCACGAGACGACCCACGAGGACCTGCGCATCCCGCTCTCGGACGGAACGCTCCTCTACGCGCGCGTGTGGCGCCCGCTCACCGACGAACGGGTACCCGCTCTGCTCGAATACCTGCCGTACCGCCTCACCGACTGGACGGCGCCCCGCGACGTCCAGCGCCACCCCTGGTACGCGGGCCACGGCTACGCGTCCGTGCGCGTGGACGTCCGCGGGCACGGCAACAGCGAGGGCATGCCGGGCGACGAGTACTCGGCGACCGAGCTGGCCGACGGCGTCGAGGTGGTGAACTGGCTCGCGGAGCAGCCCTGGTGCGACGGCAAGGTCGGCATGTTCGGCATCTCCTGGGGCGGCTTCAACTCCCTCCAGATCGCGGCGCTCGCGCCCGAGCCGCTGAAGGCCGTCGTCACGGTCTGCTCCACCGACGACCGCTACGACAACGACGTGCACTACATGGGCGGTTCCGTCCTCGCGGTGGACATGCACGCGTGGGCGGCCACGATGCTCGCGTTCGTCTCCCGCCCGCCCGACCCGCGCTACGCGGGCGAGGCCTGGCGGGACATGTGGCTGAAGCGCCTGGAGGCGGTCGACCCGTTCATCCACACCTGGCTCGGCCACCAGACCCGGGACGCGTACTGGCGGCACGGCAGCGTCTGCGAGGACTACGGCGCGATCCGGGCGGCGGTGCTGGCGGTGGGCGGCTGGCACGACCCGTACCGCGACACGGTGCTGCGCCTCGTCGAGCACCTGCCCGAGGACCGGGTGCGCGGGCTGATCGGCCCCTGGTCGCACCAGTACCCGGACCGGGGTCTGCCGCCCGGCCCCGCGATCGGCTTCCTCCAGGAGACGCTGCGCTGGTGGGACCAGCACCTCAAGGGCGCCGACACCGGTGTGATGCGCGAGCCGCTGCTGCGGGCCTACGTCAGCGACTCGCATCCGCCCGCGACCGTGTACGACACCCTGCCGGGCCGCTGGGTCGGTGAGCCGTCCTGGCCCTCCCCGCACGTCACGACCGTCACGTACGGCCTCCAGGGCGCCCCCGTGCTCGTCCGCTCGCCGCAGCACACGGGGGTCGACGCCGGGCGGTTCTTCCCGTTCGGGAACGACGCCGACCTGCCGCCGGACCAGCGCGAGGAGGACGCCCGCTCGGCCTGCTTCGAGTTCGCGGTGGGCGAGGAGACCTGGGTGCTGGGACGGCCCCGGGTCCGGCTGCGGGTGACGTCGGAGTCGGAGCGCGGGCAGATCGTCGCCCGGCTGTGCGACGTGGCGCCGGACGGCTCCTCGACGCTGGTCACGCGCGGGGTGCTGAACCTGTCGGCGCGCCACGGACGGGACCGCGCGGTGCTCTGGGAGCCGGGGGCCACCGAGGAGGTGACCTTCGAGCTGAACGGCATCGGGCACGTCTTCCCGCCCGGCCACCGCATCCGGCTCGCCGTCTCCTCCGCGTACTGGCCGTGGATCTGGCCCCAGCCCGGCTCGGCGGCGGGCTTCGCGCTGGACCCGGCGGGCAGCTTCCTCGACCTGCCGGTCCGTGCGCGCGAGGCGGACCCGGAGATCGTCTTCGGCGAGCCCGAGCAGGCCGAGCCGCTCGGCGTGCACTACCCGGCCACGCTGGAGGAACCGCGCCCGGAGCGGCTCGTCGTACGCGATGTGGCCCGGGGAGAGTGGCGTCTGGAGGTCGACCCGCGGTACGGCGGCACGCGCGTGTACCCGGACGGGCTGGAGTTCACGGAGGACGCGCTGGAGGTCTACACGGTCGACGAGACGGACCCGCTGTCGGCGCGGACCCGCTCGGACTGGACGATCCGGCTGCACCGTCCGGACCTGGCCTGGGACACGACCGTGCGGACCCGTTCGGAGATCACCTGTGAGGCGGCCGAGTTCCGCACGTCCAACGAGGTGATCTGCACGGAGGGCGGCGAGGTGGTCTTCCACCGGACCTGGGAGAGGCGCATTCCACGGACCGCCGGATAACTGCCAGTTGAGCGGCATTGACCGTTTTGCCGCTCTTGTGCTCGACGGTGAGTTGCCTCACGCCGCCACACCCGCGAAGCCCGGAATTCCGGGCTTCGCAAACCGTGCACCAAGGTCAACAGGTGCGATCTGTGAATCCGGTACTTGTTTCGGACATGTGCATTCGCATACGTTCCCGCCCCGGGTGGACGCCTAATCCTGCCGCCACCCGGAGACCGCTCACCTAGAGAAGACTTCACGGCAGGAGCGGGGGACCCAGGTAAGTCGCCGTACCGGTCGCGTCTTCGGACGGACCGGTACGGCTCGGGGTGCAGTCATGCCTTCACGGGTGTGACCGGGCAGCTCCCGCCCGAACCCGACAGCTCACCTCGCAGGCGCCGGAGAGGAACTTCGTCATGCGTCTGTCCCGCAAGCTCGCCGTCACCGGTGTCGCCGTCGCCGCACTCGCCTTCCCCGTCGTCGGCGCGACCACGGCGTCCGCGGCCACCACGACCACGGTCACCGCCACCTCGCTCGGCTACTCCGACACCCTGGACGGCTGGATCCGCGCCTCGCTCCAGGTCATGTCGCAGAACGGGATCCCGGGGACGTACAACGGCATCTACCGCAACGTCATCCGCGAGTCCTCGGGCAACCGGTACGCGATCAACAACTGGGACTCCAACGCCGCGGCCGGCACCCCGTCCAAGGGCCTGCTCCAGGTGATCGACCCGACCTTCAACGCGTACCACGTGGCGGGCACCTCCTACGACCCGTACGACCCGGTCGCGAACATCACCGCGGCCTGCAAGTACGCCGCCGCGGTGTACGGCTCGATCGACAACGTGTACGGCGCCTACTAGGCCGTCTCCACTGGGCTGTCGCCACCGGGCTTCTCACGCGGGTCCGTTCAGCAGGGCCCGTTCAGCACGGTCCGTTCACCAGGTCCCGAAGAGTCTTTCGAGGACGACGGCGATGCCGTCGTCCTCGTTGGACAGGGTCACCTCGTCGGCCACGGCCTTGAGTTCGGGGTGGGCGTTGGCCATGGCGACGCCGTGGGCGGCCCAGTCGAACATGGGGATGTCGTTGGGCATGTCCCCGAAAGCGAGGGTGGCTTCGGGGCCGAGCCCGAGATGCTCCGCGGCCAGGGCCAGGCCCGTCGCCTTGGTGATCCCGCATGGCTGGAGTTCGACGGTGCCGGGGCCCGACATCGTCACGGTGGCCAGGGAACCGATCACCGAGCGGGCCGTGGCCGCCAACTCGTCGTCGGACAGGGTGGGATGGCGCAGCAGCACCTTGCTGATCGGCTCGCACCACAGATCGTCGCGGCGGCCCACCCGCAGGGCGGGCAGGGTCGGGTGCGGCATCAGATAGCCGGGCTCGATGAGGGTGAGGCCGTCGACGCCGTCCTGGTCGACGGCCGCGTAGACCTGGCCGACCTCCGCCTCGATCTTGCCGAGCGCCGTCTCGGCCAACTCCCGGTCCAGGGTGACCGACCACAGCAGACGGTCCGCGCCGGCGTCGTACACCTGCGCGCCCTGTCCGCACACCGCGAGCCCCCTGCTGCCGAGGTCGTCGAGGAGCGGACGCACTCTGGGCGCCGGCCGGCCAGTCACCACCAGATGCCGGGCACCGGCCGCGGCGACCTGCGCGAGCGCGGCGAGCGACCGGTCGGAGAGCGTGTCGTCGTCCCGCAGCAGGGTGCCGTCGAGGTCGGTGGCGATCAAGGAATATGCGGTGGGAGCGGCCATGATCAGAGAATACGGACCGGACGCCCCCGCGACTCGACTCGAACCGGACGGGCGCAGCATTCACATCCGTTGACCGCTGCTCCGGTTCCGTTCGCGCGCCCCACCCCTCAGGTCGAGCCCCGCACCACCAGCTCCGTAGGCAGCAGCACCCCCGCGGTGTCCTCCCCGGCGATCCGGGCGAGGAGCATCCGGACCATCTCGGCGCTGATGCGTTCGAAGGGCTGCCGGACGGTGGTGAGGGCCGGGGTGACGGCGAGAGCGGCCGGCGAGTCGTCGAAGCCGCCCACCGCGATGTCCCCGGGCACCGAACACCCCTCCGCCCGGAGGGCGTTGACGACACCCTGCGCCATCAGATCGGACCCGGCGAACACAGCGTCCAGCCCGGGCGCGCGCGCCGGCGGCAGCCGGATGAAGAAGGGTGCCTCCCGCTCCGTCCCGGAGCACCTCCCGGTACCCGGCCAACCCGGCAGCCCCACCGGGCAGATCGGGCGGCCCACTGACCGTCCCGATCCGTCTGCGGCTCAGGGCGAGCGGAGAAGGCACGGTCCGAGCCAGGCGCTGGGCGCAACCGCGTGACAGGACAGCGGGGTCAGGGGTCGCGAACGGCTTCTCCTGCGGTTCGTCCGCCAGGAAGCCGACCGCTCCGGTGAGGCAACTACGGTTACGTCAGGGCCTGTCCGGCGGACCATGCCGCGTTCTCTCCCCAACCGGCCCGGAGCCAAGGGGTCCCAGCGGCGCCGTCACGCGCCAACCTCCCCCAGCCTCACGCCGGGAGACGCTTCACCCGCCGCGGCAGCGGCCGATCAACCACTCCTCCTCCGCCTCGCATCCGTCCCATCGACCCCCGCTCACCCGGGACCGCACACTCCGTCGCCCCAAGCGCCTCAGCCGGCCGGACAGGTCCCGGCGCGGCCGTTCGACCGGGGGGTCACGACTTGATCGCGCCGCTCAGGAGGTCCAGGGACCAGAAGCGCTGGATGATCAGGAAGAGGGCGATCAGGGGCAGGATCGCGAGCAGGCAGCCGGTGATGACGAGGGTGTAGAGCGCGGGCTGCGAGGCGCCCTGGGCGAGCAGGGTGTAGAGGCCGAGGGTGATCGGGAACTTCTCGTCGTCGGCGAGCATGACGTAGGGCAGCAGGAAGTTGTTCCAGATGCCGACGAACTGGAACAGGAAGACCGTGATCAGGCCCGGGATCATCATCGGTACGGCGATCCGCGCGAAGATCCGCCACTCGCTCGCCCCGTCCATCCGGGCCGCTTCCATCAGCTCCGCGGGCACCGACGCGGCGGCGTAGATGCGGACCAGGTAGACGCCGTACGGGGAGAGGACCGACGGCAGCAGCATCGACCAGTACGAGTCGGCGAGGCCCAGCTCGGACAGGAGCAGGTACTGCGGTACGGCGAGGACGATGCCCGGCACCAGGACGCCGGCCAGGATCAGCTTGAAGACCGCCTCCCGGCCGCGGAACGCGAACCGGCCCAGCGCGTAGCCCCCGGCGGCCGAGACCGCGGCGGACAGCAGGGCGCCCAGGCCCGCGTAGAAGGCGGAGTTGAGCATCCAGCGCCAGTAGATGCCGTCGCGGTAGGTCGTCAACTCACTGATGTTGTCGAGGAATCCGGTGCCCGGAGCGAAGGTGAAGGTGGAGAACAGCTCGGCACGGTTCTTGGTGGCCGCGACGACCACCCAGGCGATCGGGACCAGGCAGTACAGGGCGCCCAGGATCAGCACGAGGGTGGGGACCCAGGCGGTGCGCCGGACGTGCGCCACGGGGGTGGTCATCGCTGCTCCTCCCTGGTGTGACGGTCGGTGACGCGCAGCAGCGCGAAGGAGACGACGAAGGTGGCGAGGGCGAGCACGACCGCGGTGGCGGAGGCGCCGTAGATGTCGGACTGGCGGAAGGCGCTGTCGTAGATGGCCATCAACGGGCTCCAGTCGGTGGGCAGTCCGTTGGTGAGCGGGCGCAGCGCCATGGGCTCGGTGAAGACCTGGAGGGTGGCGATCACCGAGAAGAAGAAGGTGAGGACCAGGGAGGGCATCACGATCGGGATCTTGAGGCGGAGGGCGATCTTGAGGTCGGAGGCGCCGTCGATGCGCGCGGCCTCGTAGATCTCCTGCGGGATCGCCCTGAGCGCGGTGTAGATGACGATCATGTTGAAGCCGGTGCCGCCCCACACGGCGATGTTGGCGAAGGAGAGGTAGAGGTTGCCGTCGGCGAACAGGTCCGGCTGGGGCAGGCCGAGTTCGCGCAGCAGGAAGTAGAAGGGGCTGACGTCGGGGAGGTACAGGAAGCCCCACATCAGGGCGGCGATGATGCCGGGGACGGCGTACGGCAGGAAGATCGTCAGGCGGGCGAAGGGCGCGCTGCGAGCCTTCGGAGTGTCCAGCATCAGCGCGAAGACGAGGGCGAGTCCGAGCATGGTCGGGATGACGACGAGGCCGTATCCGAAGGCGCGCAGCACGCTGTGGCCGAACGCGGAGTCCTGGAGGACGGCGGTGTAGTTGGCGAGGCCGTTCCACACCTCCTCGCGGGCGCCCGAGCCGAGACCCATGCCCTTGACCTGGACCTTGTGCAGGCTCAGCCAGATCGCGTAGCCGATGGGGACGACGGTGAAGGCGGCGAAGAGCAGCAGGGTCGGCGCCAGGAACCAGTACGGGGCACTGCGGCCGGGGCGCCGGACGCGGCGGGGACGGGTGCGATCACCGGTGCCGGCGCCGTCCGCCAAGGACCCGGCCGGGGTGCGGCCGGAGCCCTTGAGGGGGGCGGCGCTGGTCATGCCCCGGCCACCTTGAAGCCCTGCTTCTTCATGTCGTCGACGGTCGACGTCTGCATGCCGGCCAGGGCGGTCAGGAACTGGGTCTCCTTCTTCGCCTTGGCGGCCTTGCCGAAAGCGTCGTTGAAGGTGGTGTAGGCGATCGTGACGTTCGGCCCCCAGGCGGAGGCGGCCGTGGTGGCGGCGATCTCGGCGGCCGTGTCGTAGAAGTCGGGCTGGTTGGGGAAGAACTCGGGCGTGGTGAGGACCGATCCTGACTGGCCCTTGGTGGCCGCCGGGTAGATCGCGACCTCCTTGACGAGGGCGGCGAGCGCCTCGGGGTCGGTGTTGATCCAGTGCGCGAACTTCGCGGCGGCCTCGGGGTGTTCGGAGTCGGTGGAGACGGCCGTGGAGGAACCGCCCCAGCTGCCGGTGACGTTGTCGCCGGCCGTCCACTGGGGCAGCGGGGCCATGCGCCACTTGCCCTGGGTGTCGGGCGCGGCGGAGACCAGCACGCCGGGCGCCCACACGGCGGAGACCCAGCCGATGTGGGTGCCTTTGTTGAGGGCGTTGTTCCAGGCGGGCGTGTACATGGGCTGGTTGTCGATGACACCCTCCTGGACGAGGCCGCCCCAGAACTCGGTGACCTGCCGGGTCGCGGTGTCGTCGATGGCGACCGTCCACTGGCCGGAGCCGTCCACGGTCCACCACTTGGCGCCGGCCTGCTGGGCCAGCCCGGCGAACAGACCGGGGTCGTTGGCGGAGAACGTCGTCAGGTACGACTTCGGCAGGGCCTTGCGGGCGGCGCGTGCGGTCTCGGCGAACTCCGTCCAGGTGGCGGGGACTTTGAGCCCGTGCTGCTTGAAGAGGTCCTCGCGGTAGTAGAACATGAGCGGCCCGGAGTCCTGGGGGATCGCGTAGACCGCGTCGGTGCCGAGCGTGACCATGCCCCAAAGGCCCTCGGCGAACTCGGACTTGGCGTCGCCCGCGTATGTCGCGATGTCGGCGAGCACGTCGTTGGAGACCAGGGTCGGCAGCGACTGGTACTCGGCCTGGATGAGGTCGGGGGCGTTGCCCGCCTTCTTCGCGGTGATCAGCTTGGCGACGATCTCGCCGCCGCCTGCCTGCTTGGAGACGGTGACGGTGATCTTCGGGTTCTTCTTGTTCCAGATCGCGGCGACCTTCTCCATGTTGGGCGCCCAGGACCAGTAGGTCAGCTTGACGGGCGCGTCGGAGTCGTCGTCCTGGGCGGAGTCGTCGGAGCCGCCGCACGCGGCGAGGGTTCCGGTGAGGCCGAGGGCCGCGGCCCCGGCGAGCATGGTGCGCCTGCTGATCCGGGGGCTGTGCATCGACATGTTCTTCTCCCCTGACTGAGAACGAGCCCATTACGGCGGTACGTCTCGCAAGGGCCGAAGGGCTGTGCCCGAACGCCGGTCGGCTCTGTGATCGTGCACAGTAGAGAAGCGTTTCAACCCCTTGTCAATGGAGGGGACGTCGGGTTACCTACTTGTTGCTCGCGGATGTCCGACGCCCTCTCGAATGTGCACGATCACAGAATCAGGGCGTCTCCTTGTCGATCCCCCGGGGAGTACACCCATGCCGTACGACGGTCAGCCACTCGCTTTCGGAGGTGACTACAACCCCGAGCAGTGGCCGGAAGAGGTGTGGGAGGAGGACGTACGGCTGATGCGGGAGGCCGGTGTCACACTGGTCTCGCTCGGCGTCTTCGCCTGGGCCAGGACCGAACCCCGGCCGGGGGAGTACGACTTCGGCTGGCTCGACCGCGTCCTCGGTCTGCTCCACGGGGCCGGGATCGGCGTGGCCCTCGCGACCCCGACCGTCGTCCCGCCCGCCTGGTTCTACCGCGCGCACCCCGAGGCGCTCCCGGTGACCCGCGAGGGGGTGCGGCTGGCGTTCGGTTCACGCGGGGCGATCTGCCACTCCGACCCGCACTACCGGGCAGCCGCCCAGGCGATCACCGCCCGGCTGGGCGAGCGGTACGGACGGCACCCGGCCGTCGTGCTGTGGCACGTCCACAACGAGTACGGCGCCCCGGTGATGAGCTGCTACTGCGCCACCTGCGAACGGGCCTTCCGGAACTGGCTGATGGACCGCTACGGCACCCTCGGCGCCCTCAACCACGCCTGGGGAACCGCCTTCTGGGGCCAGCAGTACGGCGACTGGGACGAGATCGGCGTCCCCGCCGCCACCCCCACGGTCGCCAACCCCGCCCAGCAGCTGGACTTCCGGCGGTTCGCGGACGCCCAGGCCCGCGCCGGCTTCCGCGCCGAGCGGGACGTCCTGCACCGCCTCTCCCCCGGCGTGCCGGTCACCACCAACTTCATGGCCGCGCCGAGCCAGTGCGACACGGCGGACTACTGGGCCTGGGCGAAGGAGGTGGACGTCGTCACCAACGACCACTACCTGATCACCGACGGCCGCCGCACCCAGGTGAACCTGGCCCTGGCCGCCGACCTCACCCGCTCGCTGGCCGGCGGCGCCCCCTGGCTCCTGCTCGAACACTCCACCTCGGCCGTCAACTGGCAGCCGCACAACCCGGCCAAGGAACCCGGGCAGATGGCCCGCAACTCCCTGTCCCATGTGGCACGCGGCTCCGAGGGCGCGATGTTCTTCCAGTGGCGCCAGTCCCGCTTCGGCGCCGAGAAGTTCCACTCCGCGATGCTCCCGCACGGCGGGACCGGTGCCCGGGTGTGGCGTGAGGTCGTCGAACTCGGCGCTCGCATCGGCGAGTTGGCCGACCTCCGGGACACCAGGACCCGGGCGGACGTCGCGATGCTGTGGTCGTGGGAGTCCTGGTGGGCGCAGCGCCTGGAGTGGAAGCCCAGTGCCGCGCTGGACGCGCGCGAGCGGCTGGACGCCTTCTACGAGGCCCTGTACGACCGGCACCTGACCGTGGACTTCTTCCCGCCGTCCGCGGCCGGCGACCTGGACCCGGCCCGGTACCCGCTGCTGGTCGTCCCCCAGTTGTACGCGGCGCCCGCGTCGCTCTCCGCGGCCCTGGAGCGGTACGTCTCGCGCGGCGGCACCCTCCTCGTCTCGTTCTTCTCCGGCATCGTCGACGAGCACGACGCCGTCCACCCCGGCCCGCATCCGGGCGCGCTGCGGGACGTACTGGGCCTGACCGTCGAGGAGTTCGACCCCCTGCTGCCGGGTGAGCGGATCACCGTGACGACGCCGCGGGGCGAGACGTACGAGGCCGATCTGTGGTCCGAGCACGTCGTCCCCGGCGACGGCTGCGAGACGGTCGCCGTGTTCGCGGGCGGACGCACCGCGGGGCGGCCCGCGCTCACCCGGCGGGCGCTCGGCGAGGGGGCGGCCTGGTACCTGGCGACCCGGCTGACCGGGGACGCGCTGGCGGCGGTGGTCGACCTGGCCCTCGCCGACGCGGGCGTCACCCCGGCCGATCTGCCCCGGGACGTCGAACTCGTCGTACGGGAGGGCGAGTCGGGGACCTACCGCTTCGCCGTCAACCACACCGGCGGCGAGGTGAAGGTCACCCTGCCGGACGGCCGTCAGGCCGCCGTGGCGACAGGTGCCGTCGAGGTGTTCCGCGAGCCGCGCTGACACCTGTCTTCTGGATCATCCGAAAGGACAACAGACATGCGTAGACGCAGTGTTCTCACTGCCGCGGGAGCCGCCGCGCTGGCCGTTCCCGTCCTGGGGGCGGCGCCCGCCGCCGCGGCCTCGGCCCACGGGCGCCGCCTCCCGATCCGCGCCATGGACATCTCCTCGCTGCCCAAGAACGAGGACCACGGCGCCGTGTACCGCACCGCCGACGGCCGCCGCGAGGACCCGGTCCGGCTCCTGGCCCACGCGGGGATCACCCACGCCCGGCTGAAGGTGTGGGTGAACCCGGTCGACGGCTACAACGACAAGGCGCGCGTCCTCCCGCTGGCCCGCCGGCTCAGACGGGCCGGGATCGGCATCTGGATCGACTTCCACTACTCCGACACCTGGGCCGACCCGGCGCACCAGACCAAGCCGGCCGCGTGGTCCGGTCTGGACGTCACGGGCCTGGCGCGGGCCGTGTACGACCACACGGCCGACGTGCTGGGCGCGCTGCGGCGGCAGGGCACGCCGGCCGACCTGGTGCAGGTCGGCAACGAGATCAACGGCGGCATGCTGTGGCCCGAGGGCAAGAACTGGGGGAGTGACAGCGGCGGTTGGGAGGGGCTCGCGGTCCTGCTGAAGGCCGGTCTGAGCGCGGCCCGCGACACCACGCCCCGCGTCCGCACGATGCTCCACATCGCCTCCGGCGGCGACAACGGCACCTCCCGCTGGTGGTTCGACAACGCGGTCGCGTACGGCCTCGACTTCGACATCATCGCCCAGTCGTACTACCCGTTCTGGCACGGCTCCCTGGAGACCGCGGCGGCCAACTTCGCCGACATCACCGCCCGTTACGGCAAGCCGGTCGTCATCGCCGAGACGGCGTACCCGTTCACGCTCGGCAGCGAGGACGACATCAACGACATCCTCAACAGCCCCTCGCAGCTCACCCCCGGCTACCCCGCCACCCCCGAGGGCCAGGCGGCCTGGCTGCGCGCGGTCGCCGACCTCGCCGCGGCCGTCCCGGGCGGGCAGGGGCTCGGCTACTGCTACTGGGAAGGCGTGTGGACCTTCCGCGCCGGCAGCGGCTGGAACCCCGAGGACCCCGGGTCGGGCAACGCGTGGGAGAACCTCGCGCTGTTCGACTTCGAGGACCGGGCCCTGCCGGGCCTGCGGACGCTGGGCCGCTACCGCTCGTAGCCCCTCCCCCGTCCCGTCGGCGGCCCGCTCCGGCCGCCGACGGGAGCACACGCACGCCCCCGCACCACGGCACATTCACCCAGGACGCACACCCCCGCACCACGCACGGTCCCCCACGACGCCCACCCCAGCGCCACGCACGCGCGCTCCCGCACGACGCGCGTTCGCGCACGACGCACACCCCGGCACGTCGCACGCTCCTCCACCCGAACCCGCACGTTCGCACCGGAAGGAACCCCTCATGCGCCGTCGCACGATCCTCAAGGCCGCCGCTGCCGCACCTCTGGTGTCCGCCGCCGCCGTCACCCCGGCCGCCGCCGCGACCACCCTCTCCGTCCGCGGCATCGACATCTCCTCGCTGCCCAAGTCCGAGGCGTACGGCGGGGTGTACTACAACTCCGCCGGGACCAAGGTCGACCCGGTCGCGCTGCTCGGCACGGTCGGCATCTCGCACGCCCGGCTGAAGGTGTGGGTCAACCCCGCCGACGGCTACAACAACAAGGCGCGCGTCCTGCCGCTGGCCAAGCGGCTCAGCGCGGTCGGCATCAAGCTCATCATCGACTTCCACTACTCCGACACCTGGGCCGACCCGGGGACCCAGACCAAGCCGGCGGCCTGGTCGTCGTACTCCGTCGCGCAGTTGTCGACGGCCGTCTACAACCACACCGCCGACGTGCTGGGCGCGCTCGTCGCGCAGGGCACCCCGGCCGATCTCGTGCAGATCGGCAACGAGCTGAACGGGGGCATGCTCTGGCCCGACGGCAACTGGGAGCACCTGGACAACCTGGCGACGTTCCTGAAGTCCGGCACCAGCGCCGCCCGCGCGACGACCTCCGGGGTGCGGACGGTGCTGCATCTCGCCAACGGCGGTACGCAGAGCCTGTACCAGTGGTTCTTCGACAACATGAAGTCACGCGGCGTCGGCTGGGACGTCATCGGGCTGTCCTTCTACCCGTACTGGCACGGCACGCTCTCGGACCTCGCCGCCAACCTCACCTTCGTCACCAACCGGTACGCCACCCCGGCGATCGTCGTCGAGACGGCCTACCCGTGGACCCTCGCGAACAAGGACAGCACCTCCAACATCGTCTACTCCAGCAGCCAGCTCACCTCCGGCTACCCCGCCACCGCCGCCGGGCAGGACGCCTGGATCCGGGCGCTCGCCGACACGGTCGCCGCCGCGCCCAACAACAGAGGCCTCGGCTACTGCTACTGGGAGGGCCTGTGGACGGCGGTCACCGGCAACGGCTGGGACCCCACGAACGCCTCCTCCGGCAACGCCTGGGAGAACCAGGCCCTGTTCGACTACAGCAGCAAGGCCCTGACCGGGCTGTCCACGGTGGGCTCCTACCGGCGGTGACGAGAGCGGGCCGGCCGGGACCCGGCCGGCCCGTCGCGGTCAGCCGTGTGCCGCCGCCAGATGGCGCGCCAGCCTCGGTGACGCGAACTCGGTGCCGCACACGAACCGCATCACGGGCCCGTACGAGGACGCCGCCGGGAGCCCGGTGAAGTACAGGCCCGGCACCGACGACACGTACCCGGCGCCCAGCCGGGGCGCGCCCCGGCTCACCACGAGGGCCGTCCGCAGCCCGGGGCCGAGGAAGTCCATCGCGGCGAGGTCGACGCGGTAGCCGGTGGCGGCGACGACGTGGTCGGCGTCCAGCCGCTCGGTGCCGCCGGTGCGGGTGAGCACCGTCAGGGCGGGGCGGCCGTCGGCGATGTCCGTGCCGAGGACCCGGCGGACCTCGCTGACCCGCACCGTGCCCTCGAAGCGGTCGCGCAGCCACCAGGCGCCGAGCGGCCCGAGGACGCGCCGCACCAGATGGTGGCGCAGCTGCGCCGGGAGACGGCGGTAGGGGTGGGGGTAGTAGCTGAGCGCCCACAGCGACCAGGCCCGTCCGAACGGCGACTCGGGCCGCAGGCGCGGCTGTTCCCACGGCGGCGCCCCGAAGCCGACCCGGCCCCGCCCGCGCGAGACGACCCGCACGCGCGCCCCCGCCTCCGCGGCCAGCACCGCCGTCTCCAGCGCGGACTGCCCCGCGCCGACGACGATCAGCTCCTGGCCCGCGAACCGGCTCAGGTCGTGGTGCTGGCCGCTGTGCGAGACCGGTCCGCCGGGCGCGGGGCCGTCGCCCGCGGCCAGTTCGGGCGGGAGGTGCGCGAGCCCGGACAGACCGGTGGCGACGACGACCGCGCGGGCGGTGAACGACTCCCCGGAGTCCAGCTTGAGTGCGAAGCCCCCGGGACGGTGCCGGTCGACGGAGACGACCCGCACCCGTTCGAGGCCGGGCACCAGCCGCTGCTGGAACCACTCCCCGTACGCGACGAACGTCTCGACCGGGATGATGTCCTCGTCCGTCACCAGCCGCCGTACGCCGGCCGCGTCGCAGTAGTCGGCCAGGGTGTGCCCGGGCCGCGGGGCGTCCAGGGACGAGGCGGCCGGGGTGGACTTGAGGAGCATGCCGGCCGGCATATGGGCCCGCCAGCTGACCATGGGGTCGCCGAAGACCCGGACGGGGAGCCCGCGGGCCCTGAGATGCGCGGCGGTCGACAGGCCGAAGGGCCCGGCGCCGATGACTGCTACCGGTCGGTTCACGAAGTCCCTCCCCAGGACGTTCACTTCGTCACTTCGTGGTGCGGCGGGGATCACCCGGCATCGGGCTCACCCGGCAGTGGGTTTCACCCGGCGGTGCGGCTGGTCCGCCACAGCTGGTACAGATGCTTCGCACCCGGCCGTACGAAGCGGGCGAGCATCGTGAGGAACGGCAGCGGGTCGTCACCCGCGAGCCAGGCCAGCTCGGTCCCGCTCGCCCGGCGCGGCGCGTGCGGCGTCGTGTAGCCGCTGCGGCGGTAGGCGAGGAGCGCGGGCAGGTCGATGTTCTCCACGATGTACCGGTGCCCGGCCCGTTGCTCCCCCTCCGGAACGGGCCGGCCGGTCAGATCCAGATGCAGGGCGCGGACGACGTCCACGCCCGAGGTGGTCTCGAACAGCCGGAACTGGGCGCCCACGCGCGGATTGAAGTCGAGCAGCTTGTAGCGGCCGTCGCGCCGGTCGAAGCGCAGATCGAGGTCGATGACGCCGGTGAAGCCGATCTGCTTGATGAACCGGGCGGCGAGATCGGCGAGTTCCGGGTTGTCGACGACGTACGCGTTCGCCGTCATCCCCGCGTGCGGCGGCCAGGAGCGGACCTTGACGCCGGTGAACAGCGCCAGCGGGGTGGAGTTGCGGTCGAAGCAGGCGTGCACGATCCAGTCCTCGGCGTCCTCCCTCGGCAGGTACTCCTGGAGGATCACCCCGGGCCGCTCGCCCCACTGCCGGGCCAGCGTGAGCAGCCCTTCGGGGGTCGCGACCCGGGTCGTGCCGTTCACGGCGGGCCGGGTGCGCCGCACGAACGCCTCACGGTTCTTGGCCACCACCGGGAAGCGGGCCTTCTCCGCGAAGGCCACGACGTCGTCGTAGGACTGCGGGAAGGCCGCCGTGGGGCTCGGGATGCCGTGTTCCCCGCAGAGTTCGTGCAGCCCCTGCTTGCTGGCCAGGCGGCGCGGCAGGCCCGGTTCGACGGGCGGGACGAGGAAGCGGCCCTTGAGGTCGTCCTGGTGTTCGGCGATGAGGACGGCCGCCTCCTCGTCGGTGGGCACCAGCACGGTGGGCCGTCCGATGCGCCGCCCGATCCGCAGCAGTCCCTCGACGAGCCGGCCCGGGTCCTCCGTGCCCGTCGTCGGCCACACGAACGCCTTCCGCAGATAGCGGGAGACGGCGGCCGGGGTGCAGCGGTCCTCGGTGATGGCGTACATGGGCACTCCGAGGCGCCCGAGACTGCGGATGGCGCCGACACCGCCGTGGTGCAGCGGATAGTCACCGAACTTCACGATCAGGCCCGGCACGTCTCTGTCGGCCTGAACAGGCACACCTGTCTCTGCGCTCCTGGCCACGGGTCCCCCCACGTGTCCCGACTGCGGAACGGCACCACCCCGCCCGATGTCCCCTGGCGTCCCCTTGCCGTCCCAAAGGACGCTAAGCCGGAATCCGACGCTCCAACCGATCCTTACCAGGACATTGCTAACTCTTTAGGGCCTCCCGAGCCAAGCGGGACCGACGTAACGTGTGGCGCGACCCGCACCAGCGATTGAGCGAGAGGCAGCACCCATGCCCCCCTTCGATCTCCCCGAGGGCGACCCCTTCGGTCCGCACAACCTGCCCTACGGGGTGTTCACCCGGCCCGGCACCGACGACCGCACGGTCGGCGTCCGTCTCGGCGACCACGTCCTCGACGCCGGCGCTTCGGCCCTCGCCCTGGGTTCGCCCTACGCCGCGCTGCTGAACCGGCCCACGCTGAACCCGCTGCTCGCGGCCGGGCGCACCACCTGGTCGGACGTGCGCCGCGCGCTGACGGCCTGGGTGACGGTCCCCGCGCACCGGTCGGCCGTCGCCGAGTTCCTGCACCCGCTGCCGTCGGTGACCCTGCATCTGCCGTTCGAGGTCGCCGACTACGTCGACTTCTACGCCTCCGAGAACCACGCCCGCAACGTCGGCCGGATCTTCCGCCCGGACGCGGCCGACTCCCTCACCCCCAACTGGAAGCATCTGCCGATCGGTTACCACGGCCGCTCGGGCACGGTGGTCGTGTCGGGGACGGACGTCGTCCGCCCCTCGGGGCAGCGCAAGGCCCCCACGGACGCGGCGCCCGTCTTCGGCCCGTCCGTCCGCCTGGACATCGAGGCGGAGGTCGGATTCGTGGTCGGCACGCCCTCGGCGATGGGTTCGCCCGTCGCCCTCGCCGACTTCCGCGAGCACGTCTTCGGTCTGTGCCTGCTCAACGACTGGTCCGCGCGCGACGTCCAGGCCTGGGAGTACGTGCCGCTCGGCCCGTTCCTCGGCAAGTCCTTCGCCACCTCCGTGTCGGCGTGGATCACCCCGCTGGACGCGCTGGAGGAGGCGACGGTGGCACCGCCGGAGCGCACCCACGCGCTGCTGCCCTACCTCGACGACTCCGCCCCGGACGTCGAGCCCGGCGGCTACGACCTGCGGATCTCCGTCGCGGTCAACGGCCATGTCGTCTCCGAGCCTCCCTTCTCCACCATGTACTGGACGGCCGCGCAGCAGCTGGCCCACATGACCGTCAACGGGGCCTCGTTGCGCACCGGCGACCTGTACGGCTCGGGCACGGTGAGCGGACCCGGCCCCGGCCAGCGCGGTTCGCTCCTGGAACTGACGTGGAACGGTCGCGAACCGCTGGAACTGCCCGACGGCAAACGGACGTTCCTGGAGGACGGCGACGAGGTCACCCTCTCGGCCTGGGCCCCGGGACCGGGCGGGGTACGGGTGGGCCTGGGGGAGGTCACGGGACGGGTGGCCGGCTGATCCGCGCACCGGGACGGCGGGGCGGGCCGCCGGGGTGTGACGTCGGGGTGTGACGTCGGCCGGGGTGGGCGCGAGGGCTGCCGTGCGGCGTCCGGCCCCGTCATACTGATCGGCGGGTGGGCCACCGGCCGTCCGGTGCCCCGCACCCACCCGCCGACCCGCCGTAGCCGCCCTTCCGCCGACCAGGATCCGGAGCCCGTGGCATGACCGTCTGCCTGCTCCTGTTGAGCGCCGTCGCCCTGACGGCCGCCGTGCCGGCGCCCCGTGCGCTGACCCGGGCGAGCTGGCCCGAACGGGAACCGGTGGTCGCGCTGTGGGTGTGGCAGTGCCTGGTCGCGACCGTGCTGATGTGCTGTCTGACGGCGCTGGTCCTGGGCGCGGCGGCCGTCTTCCACACGGTCCGCGACCATGTCTTCGCCCCGGCGCCGCCCGCGGTCACCGCCGCCTACGACCTCTCCGCGACCCCGGCCTGGGCCGCCGGCCTCACCCTGCTGCTGGCCTGCGGAGCCGCCTGGACGACGGCGATGCTGGCCCGCGAACTCGCCGAGGCCCGGCGCCGGCGCGGTCGGGCGCGGGCCCATCTGCGCGAGCGCGCGCCGGAGCTGCCCGGTGGTCTGGAGGAGGCCGCGCGCGGTCCCCTGCTGGTCCTGGAGGACGAGTACCCCGACGCCTGGTGGATGCCGGGCAGCCCGCCCCAGCTGGTGGTGACGACCGGCGCGCTGCACCGGCTCACCGACCACCAGCTGGACGCCGTCCTGACCCATGAGCGCGACCACGCCCGCGCCCACCACGACTGGCTCCTGCATCTGTCGACCGCGCTCGCCACCGGCTTCCCCCGTGTCCCCCTGTTCGCGCACTTCTGCGACCAGACCCACCGGCTGGTGGAGCTGGCGGCGGACGACACCGCGTCCCGGCGGTGCGGCCATCTGACCACCGCGCTCGCCCTGATCGAGCTCAACCAGCACCGGGGCGTCCTGTCCTGCGCCTCCAGCCACCGGCTGCTGGGCGAACGCGTCGACCGCCTGCTGGCCCCCAAGCCCCGTCTGGGCCGCCGCCACCGGGCCCTGACGGCGACGGTGGCGACACTGGTCCCCCTGCTGCCGCTGCTGATCACCTTCGCGCCGGGTCTGACGGCCCTGGCGTAGCCGCGCGCCCGCGACCGCCCGCGGCGGCTTCGACACCTGCCGCGCGGGCCCGCGCGGCACTCCCCCTCCCGGGCTCGCGCGGCGCGGCCCCCGCCTCCGGGCCTCGCGGCCCTACATCCAGTCCTCGGGCTCCGGCTCCTCGTCGAACTCGGGCCAGTGGTCGTCTTCCGGAGCCGTCCGGGCCTGCGGGGCGACCCGGGTCTGCGCACCCGTGCTCACCGGGTCCGCCGCGCTCCGCGCTCCCGCGTCCGCCGGAGCGCCCTCACCCAGTCCGGCGAGGACCCCGATGACGCCCTCGCCGTAGGTGACGAGCTTCTTCTCGCCCACCCCGCTGACCTCGCCGAGCCCGGCCACGGAGGTGGGCCACACGGTGACGATCTCCCGCAGCGTGGCGTCATGGAAGATCACGTACGCCGGGACGCCCTGCTCGCGGGCCTGTTCGGCGCGCCAGGCGCGCAGGGCCTCGAAGGCCGGCACCAGCGCCTCGGGCAGCTCGGCCGCCGCGGCCTTCGCCTTGCCCTTGCCGGAGGACGAGGACCCCGACGCCCGTGACGTCGCCGGCTTCTTCGGCTCCTTGCGCAGCGGCACCTCCCGCTCGCGCCGCAGCACCGTCCCGCTGTCCTCGGTCAGCACCAGCGTGCCGTAGTCGCCCTCGACGGAGAGCAGGCCCTGGGCCAGCAACTGGCGGATGACGCCCCGCCATTCGGCCTCGGCCAGGTCCTCACCGATGCCGAACACTGACAGCTGGTCGTGGTCGAACTGGATGACCTTGGCGGTGCGCTTGCCGAGGAGGATGTCGACGATCTGCACGGCGCCGAACTTCTGCCCGCGCTCCCGCTGGAGCCGGACGATCGTCGACAGGACCTTCTGGGCCGCGACCGTGCCGTCCCAGGTCTCGGGCGGGGTGAGGCAGGTGTCGCAGTTGCCGCAGCCCGCCGCGCCGGGCTCCTGGCCGAAGTAGATGAGGAGCTGGCCGCGCCGGCAGCTCGCCGTCTCGCACAGGGCGAGCATGGCGTCGAGATGGGAGGCGGCCCGGCGGCGGAACGCCTCGTCGCCCTCACCGGTCTGGATCAGCTTGCGCTGCTGTACGACGTCGTTGAGGCCGTAGGCCATCCAGGCCGTGGAGGGCGCTCCGTCGCGGCCCGCGCGGCCCGTCTCCTGGTAGTAGCCCTCGACGGACTTCGGCAGGTCGAGGTGGGCGACGAAGCGGACGTCGGGCTTGTCGATGCCCATGCCGAAGGCGATGGTCGCCACCACGACCAGGCCCTCCTCGCGCAGGAACCGGGACTGGTGCGCGGCGCGCGTCCGCGCGTCCAGGCCCGCGTGGTACGGCACTGCCTCCACGCCGTTCTTCGAGAGGAACTCGGCGGTTTTCTCGACCGAGTTGCGCGACAGGCAGTAGACGATGCCCGCGTCGCCCTCGTGCTCCTGGCGCAGGAAGCTCAGCAGCTGCTTCTTGGGGTCGGCCTTCGGGACGATCCGGTACTGGATGTTGGGCCGGTCGAAGCTCGCCACGAAGTGCCGGGCGTCCGGCATGCCCAGCCGCTGGGTGATCTCGGTGTGCGTGGCGTGCGTGGCCGTCGCCGTCAGCGCGATCCGCGGGACGTCGGGCCAGCGCTCGCCGAGCAGGGAGAGGGCGAGATAGTCGGGGCGGAAGTCGTGGCCCCACTGGGACACGCAGTGCGCCTCGTCGATCGCGAAGACGGAGATCTTGCCGCGCGCGAGCAGGTCGCGCGTGGAGTCCAGGCGCAGCCGCTCCGGGGCCAGGTACAGCAGGTCCAGCTCGCCCGCGAGGAACTCGGCCTCGACGACCCGGCGTTCGTCGAAGTCCTGTGTGGAGTTGACGAATCCGGCGCGCACGCCGAGCGCCCGCAGGGCGTCCACCTGGTCCTGCATCAGCGCGATGAGCGGTGAGACCACGATGCCCGTGCCAGGTCTGACCAGGGCCGGGATCTGGTAGCACAGCGACTTGCCGCCGCCGGTGGGCATGAGCACGACGGCGTCCCCGCCGGCCACCACATGCTCGATGACGGCTTCCTGCTCGCCGCGGAAGGCGTCGTAGCCGAAGACCCGGTGGAGTGTGGCCAGCGCCTCGCTCTCGGTTCCCGGTGCCTCGGTCGTCCCTGGCATCTCGATGATCCCGCCCGTCCCGCCCATCGTCGTGTCCCCCGTACGTCGTCCCTCGACCACTGCGTCCACGATAGGCGCCCGGACTGACAGCCCAGGAGTTATCCACAGACCCGTCCGGGTGAGTCCCGCTACCCTCCGTGGTCATTCCAATGGCCCTGGTCACCTGGCGGGCTCCCGGGCCGCGTGGCCATGCTGCTGGGGCGGGACGGGGGGAGCCCGCCCCACCGGGCGAGGCGCCGCAGTACGCAGGACGCCGGTCCACGCTCCACGCGAGGCGCCCCACCTCGCCGTCGCTCCACGGGCGGTGCGCCCGGCGCGCCCCTCTCCTCCGCTCCAAGGAGTCCCACCATGTCCTCTCGGCCCCTCAAGGCCGCCGTCGGCCTGGCCGCGGCCGGCGCCCTCGCCCTGGCCGCCCCGCCCGCGCACGCCGCGGACGACCCCGACCCCGCCGTCTGGTCCCAGCTCTCCGCCGTCTTCGCGGCGACCGGCGGCTACCAGTACGAGCCGCTCGCCGTCCGGGACGGCTTCGAGGCCACGCCGTGCGCCGAGATGCCGGGCGAGGGCGGTATGGGCTACCACTACTTCAACAAGGCGAACATCGGGAAGATCACGCCCACGACCCCGGGAGCCCTGCTCTACGAGGACGGTCCCGACGGGCAGCGCAGGCTGATCGGGGTGGAGTGGCTCGCGGACGCCGCCACGACCGCCACCGCGCCCACGCTGTTCGGGCAGACCTTCCGGGACGCGCGCCCCTACGGCGAGCCGCTGAACGGGAACTTCTACACGCTGCACGCGTGGATCTACAAGGACAACCCCGACGGTCTGTTCGGCCGGTGGAACCCGGACGTCAAGTGCCCGGCCGGCGTGCCCACCCTGGTGACGCCGACCATGACCCCGACCGCGGCACCGACCACCCCGTCGTCCGCCCCGGCGCACTGACCCGCGACGCACGAAGGCCCCGGCTCCCCCGTCAGGAGGGGATCCGGGGCCACCGTACGGACGGCGCGGTTCAGCGCACGAACACTCCGGCCTGGTTGGCCAGGTCCAGGAAGTACTGCGGGGCGACGCCGAGCACCAGGGTGACGGCGACGCCGACCCCGATCGCCGTCATCGTCAGCGGCGAGGGCACCGCGACGGTCGGGCCCTCGGGACGCGGTTCGCTGAAGAACATCAGCACGATGACGCGGATGTAGAAGAACGCCGCGATCGCCGAGGAGATCACACCGACCACGACGAGCGGTGCCGCGCCGCCCTCCGCCGCCGCCTTGAACACGGCGAACTTCCCGGCGAACCCGGAGGTCAGCGGGATACCGGCGAAGGCCAGCAGGAACACCGCGAACACGGCGGCCACCAGCGGTGAACGGCGGCCGAGCCCGGCCCACTTGGACAGGTGCGTCGCCTCGCCGCCCGCGTCCCGCACGAGCGTGACCACGGCGAACGCGCCGATCGTCACGAACGAGTACGCGGCCAGGTAGAAGAGGACGGCCGAGACGCCGTCCGGGGTGGTCGCGATGACACCGGCGAGGATGAAGCCCGCGTGCGCGATCGACGAGTACGCCAGCAGCCGCTTGATGTCGGTCTGCGTGATCGCGACGATGGCGCCGCCGAGCATGGTGACGATCGCGACGGCCCACATGACCGGCCGCCAGTCCCAGCGCAGGCCCGGCAGCACGACGTACAGGATGCGCAGCAGCGCGCCGAAGGCGGCCACCTTGGTCGCCGCGGCCATGAAGCCGGTGACCGGCGTCGGGGCGCCCTGGTACACGTCCGGGGTCCACATGTGGAAGGGGACGGCGCCGACCTTGAACAGCAGGCCCATGACGATCATCGCGGCGCCGATGAGGAGCAGCGCGTCGTTGCCCATGGTGTCGGCGAGAGCCGGGTCGACGTTCGGGACGGTGCCCTCGACGACCTGCGCGATGGTGGCGTACGACACCGAGCCGGCGTAGCCGTAGAGCAGGGCGATGCCGAAGAGGGTGAACGCCGAGGCGAAGGCGCCGAGCAGGAAGTACTTGACCGCGGCCTCCTGCGACATGAGCCGCTTGCGGCGGGCCAGGGCGCACATCAGGTACAGCGGCAGCGAGAAGACCTCCAGGGCGATGAACAGCGTCAGCAGGTCGTTGGCCGCCGGGAAGACCAGCATGCCGGCGACCGCGAACAGGAGCAGCGGGAACACCTCGGTGGTGGTGAACCCGGCCTTGACCGCGGCCTTCTCGCTGTCGCTGCCCGGTACGGACGCGGCCTGCGCGGCGAAGGAGTCGACGCGGTTGCCGTGTGCCTCGGGGTCCAGTCGCCGTTCGGCGAAGGTGAACAGGCCGACCAGGCCCGCCAGCAGGATGACGCCCTGGAGGAAGAGGGCCGGTCCGTCGACGGCGATCGCGCCCATCGCGGCGATGCCCGCCTTGGTGGTCGCGTAGCCGTCGGCCGCGAGCGCGACGACCGCCGCGAAGGCGGCGCACAGCGCCACGACGGAGACGAACACCTGGGCGTAGTAGCGCTGCTTGCGCGGTACCGCCGCCTCGATGAGCACCCCGACGACCGCCGCACCGACGACGATCAGCGTGGGGGACAGTTGTCCGTATTCGATCTTCGGCGTATCGATCTTCGAGATCGGGTCGGCCGCGGTTGTCCACAGGCTGTGGACGACTGTCGCACTCACTTGGCCGCCTCCACCTCGGGCTGGGGGTCCTTCTTCTGGACGTCGGACAGGGTCTGCTTGACCGCCGGGTCGACGATGTCCGTGACCGGCTTCGGGTAGACCCCGAGGAAGATCAGCAGGACGACCAGCGGTGCCACGACGAGCACTTCACGCAACCTGAGGTCGGGCATCTCGGCGACCTCGGTCTTCACCGGCCCCGTCATCGTCCGTTGGTAGAGGACGAGGGTGTAGAGCGCGGCCAGCACGATGCCGAGGGTCGCGATGATGCCGATCACCGGGTAGCGCGCGAACGTGCCGACCAGGACCAGGAACTCGCTCACGAACGGCGCGAGCCCCGGCAGCGACAGGGTCGCGAGGCTGCCGATCAGGAACGTGCCGGCGAGCACCGGGGCGACCTTCTGGACACCGCCGTAGTCCGCGATGAGCCGCGAGCCGCGCCGCGAGATCAGGAACCCGGCGACCAGCATCAGCGCGGCGGTGGAGATGCCGTGGTTGACCATGTAGAGCGTCGCGCCGGACTGGCCCTGGCTGGTCATCGCGAAGATGCCCATGATGATGAAGCCGAAGTGCGAGATCGACGCGTACGCCACCAGCCGCTTGATGTCGCGCTGGCCGACGGCGAGCAGCGCCCCGTAGATGATGCTGATGAGCGCCAGGACGAGGATCGCGGGCGTCGCCCACTTCGACGCCTCCGGGAAGAGCTGGAGGCAGAAGCGGAGCATCGCGAAGGTGCCGACCTTGTCGACGACCGCGGTGATCAGGACGGCGACCGGGGCGGTCGCCTCCCCCATCGCGTTCGGCAGCCAGGTGTGCAGCGGCCACAGCGGCGCCTTCACCGCGAAGGCGAAGAAGAAGCCGAGGAACAGCCAGCGTTCGGTGTTCGTCGCCATGTCGAGCGAGCCGTTGGCGCGCGCCTCGGCGATCTCCTGGAGGCTGAAGTTCCCGGCGACCACATACAGGCCGATCACCGCGGCCAGCATGATCAGACCGCCGACCAGGTTGTAGAGCAGGAACTTCACCGCGGCGTACGACCGTTGCGTGGACGCCGCTTCCTCGCCGTGCTCGTGGGCCCGGTCGCCGAAGCCGCCGATGAGGAAGTACATCGGGATGAGCATGGCTTCGAAGAAGATGTAGAAGACGAAGACGTCGGTGGCCTCGAAGGAGATGATCACCATCGCCTCGACGGCCAGGATCAGGGCGAAGAAGCCCTGTGTCGGCCGCCACCGCCTGCTGCCGGTCTCCAGCGGGTCGGCGTCGTGCCAGCCCGCGAGGATGATGAAGGGGATCAGCAGCGCGGTCAGCGCGATGAGCGCCACCGCGATGCCGTCGACGCCCAGTTCGTAGCGGACCCCGAAGTCCTTGATCCACCAGTGGGACTCGGTGAGCTGGTAGCGGTCGCCGTCCGGGTCGAAACGGACCAGGACGGCGATCCCTAGGGCGAGCGTGGCGAGCGAGACGAGCAGCGCCAGCCACTTGGCGGCGGTGCGGCGCGCGGCCGGCACGGCGGCCGTGGCGATCGCCCCGATCGCCGGGAGCGCCGCCGTCGCTGTCAGCAGAGGAAAGGACATCGGTATCAGACCGCCCTCATCAGCAGGGTCGCGGCGACGATGACCGCCGCACCGCCGAACATCGAGACCGCGTACGACCGCACGAAGCCGTTCTGGAGCCTGCGCAGCCGTCCGGAGAGGCCGCCGACCGAGGCCGCCGTGCCGTTGACGACTCCGTCGACCAGGGTGTGGTCGACGTAGACCAGGGAGCGCGTGAGGTGCTCGCCGCCGCGGACCAGGACGACGTGGTTGAAGTCGTCCTGGAGCAGGTCGCGCCGGGCGGCCCGGGTGAGCAGCGAACCGCGCGGGGCGACGACCGGGACCGGCCGGCGCCCGTACTGGAACCAGGCGAGCACCACGCCGACGACCATGACGGTGACCGTGGCCGCGGTGACCGTGGGGGCGCTGAGGGGAGAGTCGCCGTGGTCATGGCCGGTGATGGGCTCCAGCCAGTGCAGGAAGCGGTCGCCGATGCTGAAGAAGCCGCCCGCGAGGACCGATCCGAAGGCCAGCACGATCATGGGGATCGTCATCGACCTCGGCGACTCGTGCGGGTGCGGCTCGTGGCCGTCCGCGTCGGGCTGCCAGCGCTTCTCGCCGAAGAAGGTCATCAGCATCACGCGCGTCATGTAGTACGCGGTGATGGCCGCGCCGAGCAGGGCGCAGGCGCCGAGGATCCAGCCCTCGGTGCCGCCCTTGGCGAACGCCGCCTCGATGATCTTGTCCTTGGAGAAGAAGCCGGACAGGCCGGGGAAGCCGATGATCGCCAGGTAGCCGAGGCCGAAGGTGACGAAGGTGACCGGCATGTACTTCCTGAGGCCGCCGTACTTGCGCATGTCGACCTCGTCGTTCATGCCGTGCATGACGGAGCCGGCGCCGAGGAACAGCCCGGCCTTGAAGAAGCCGTGCGTCACCAGGTGCATGATCGCGAAGACGTAGCCGATGGGGCCGAGGCCCGCCGCGAGGACCATGTAGCCGATCTGCGACATGGTCGAGCCGGCCAGCGCCTTCTTGATGTCGTCCTTCGCGCAACCGACGATCGCACCGAACAGCAGCGTGACCGCGCCGACGATGGTGACGACGAGTTGCGCGTCCGGCGCGAGGTTGAAGATGGCCGCCGAGCGGACGATCAGGTAGACGCCCGCGGTGACCATCGTCGCGGCGTGGATGAGGGCCGAGACCGGGGTCGGGCCCTCCATCGCGTCCCCGAGCCAGGACTGGAGCGGCACCTGGGCCGACTTGCCGCAGGCCGCGAGGAGCAGCATCAGGGCGATGGCGGTGAGCTTGCCCTCGGTGGCGTCGGCCGCGAGCCCCGCCTCCTCGTGCGTGCCGAGGAGCGGGCCGAAGGCGAACGTCCCGAAGGTCGTGAACATCAGCATGATGGCGATGGACAGGCCCATGTCGCCGACGCGGTTGACCAGGAAGGCCTTCTTCGCGGCGGTGGCGGCGCTGGGCTTGTGCTGCCAGAAGCCGATGAGGAGGTACGAGGCGAGACCGACGCCCTCCCAGCCGACGTACAGCAGAAGGTAGTTGTCGGCGAGGACGAGGATCAGCATCGCCGCGAGGAACAGGTTCAGATAGCCGAAGAAGCGGCGGCGGCGCTCGTCGTGCTCCATGTACCCGATCGAGTACAGGTGGATCAGCGAGCCGACGCCGGTGATCAGCAGCACGAACGTCATCGAGAGCTGGTCGAGGCGGAAGGCGACGTCCGCCTGGAAGCCCTCGACCGGGATCCAGCTGAACAGGTGCTGGGTGAGCGTGCGGTGCTCCGCGTCCTTGCCGAGCAGATCGGTGAACAGGACGACGCCGAACACGAAGGACACGCTCGAGAGCAGGGTGCCGATCCAGTGGCCGACGGCGTCCAGACGCCGTCCGCCGACGAGCAGGACCGCCGCTCCGAGCAGGGGCGCCGCGATGAGCAGCGCGATCAGGTTCTCCACGATTCAGCGACCCCTTACAGCTTCATCAGGCTGGCGTCGTCGACCGAGGCCGAGTGGCGGGAACGGAACAGCGACACGATGATCGCGAGCCCGACCACGACCTCCGCGGCGGCGACGACCATCGTGAAGAAGGCGATGATCTGGCCGTCGAGATTGCCGTGCATCCGGGAGAAGGCGACGAACGCGAGGTTGCAGGCGTTGAGCATGAGCTCGATGCACATGAACACGACGATCGCGTTGCGCCTGATCAGCACGCCGGTGGCGCCGATCGTGAACAACAGGGCCGCGAGGTACAGGTAGTTGACCGGATTCACTTGGACGCCTCCTCGGCCCGCTGGGCGTCGGCCGGCTCGACCGGGGTCCGCTCCAGGCGTTCCTCGGAGCGCTGCTCCAGGGCCCGCAGGTCGCTCAGCGCCTCCCGCGAGACGTCCCGGATCTGGCCGCGGTCGCGCAGCGTCTTGCTGACGGTGAGCTCGGACGGGGTGCCGTCGGGCAGCAGACCGGCGATGTCCACGGCGTTGTGCCGGGCGTAGACGCCGGGCGCGGGCAGCGGCGGCAGGTGCTTGCCCGCGCGCACGCGTTCCTCGGCCAGCTCGCGCTGGGTCTTGGCCCGCTCGGTGCGCTCGCGGTGGGTGAGCAGCATCGCGCCGATGGTGGCGGTGATCAGCAGGGCGCCGGTGATCTCGAAGGCGAACACGTACTTGGTGAAGATGAGGGCGGCGAGGCCCTCCACGTTGCCGTTCGCGTTCGCCTGGGCGAGTCCGTCGAACTCCGTCAGGGAGGCGTTGCCGATGCCGCCGAGGAGCAGGATGCCGAAGCCGAGGCCGCACAGCAGGGCCAGCCAGCGCTGGCCCTTGATGGTCTCCTTCAGGGAGTCCGCGGCCGTGACGCCGACGAGCATCACCACGAACAGGAACAGCATCATGATCGCGCCGGTGTAGACGACGATCTGGACGACGCCCAGGAAGTAGGCGCCGTTGGCGAGGTAGAACACGGCCAGGACGATCATGGTGCCCGCCAGGGACAGCGCGCTGTGCACGGCCTTCTTCATGAAGACGGTGGCCAGCGCGCCGACGACGGCGACGGTCCCGAGGACCCAGAACTGGACGGCCTCGCCGGTGGAGGTGGAGTACGCGGCGAGCTGGGCGCTCATGCCTCCACCTCCTCTTCTTCGGGCTTCTCTCCCTTGGAGACGGCGACCTGCTGGACCGTGCCGGGCGCGGCCTCGGTCACCAGGCCCCGGTAGTAGTCCTGTTCGTCGGTGCCGGGGAAGATCGAGTGCGGGCTGTCGACCATGCCCTCCTCCAGACCGGCGAGCAGCTGCTCCTTGGTGTAGATGAGGTTGGCGCGGCTGCTGTCCGCGAGCTCGAACTCGTTCGTCATCGTGAGCGCGCGCGTGGGACAGGCCTCGATGCACAGACCGCACAGGATGCAGCGGGCGTAGTTGATCTGGTACACCCGCCCGTACCGCTCGCCCGGCGAGTAGCGTTCCTCGTCCGTGTTGTCCGCGCCCTCGACGTAGATCGCGTCGGCGGGGCAGGCCCAGGCGCACAGCTCGCAGCCGACGCACTTCTCCAGGCCGTCCGGATGGCGGTTGAGCTGGTGCCGTCCGTGGAAACGCGGAGCGGTGGTCTTCTCCTGCTCGGGGTACTGCTCGGTCAGCCGCTTCTTGAACATGGCCTTGAAGGTCACGCCGAAGCCGGCCACCGGGTTCATGAAACCGGGCTTGGTCTCCTTGGGCTCGTCAGCCATCGGACGCCTCCTTTCCATCCGTCGAAGTTCCGTCACTGTGAGTATCGGACCCGCCACTGACAATCAGCTCCCGCTCCCGGCGCGGACGGCGCCTCGGGACCTGCGGGACCTCCTGTCCGGGCAGCGGCGGCACGGGGAACCCGCCCGCCATCGGGTCGAAGGGGAGGGCCGCGGCGGGCTGTTCGTCCTCGGGCCTGCCGCGGAACAGGTCCACGACGAAGGAGAGCAACAGGAGCACCAGGACGCCGCCGCCGACGTAGAGCGCGATGTCGGCGAAGTCGTAGTTCTCGTTGCGCAGGGTCCGCACCGTCGCGACGAGCATCAGCCACACCACGGAGACCGGGATGAGGACCTTCCAGCCGAGCTTCATCAGCTGGTCGTAGCGCACGCGCGGGAGCGTGCCGCGCAGCCAGATGAAGAAGAACAGCAGGAGCTGCACCTTGATGACGAACCACAGGAGCGGCCACCAGCCGTGGTTGGCGCCCTCCCAGAAGGTCGAGACAGGCCAGGGAGCCCGCCAGCCGCCCAGGAAGAGCGTCACCGACACGGCCGAGACCGTCACCATGTTCACGTACTCGGCGAGCATGAACAGCGCGAACTTGATCGACGAGTACTCGGTGTTGAAGCCGCCGACCAGGTCGCCCTCGGACTCCGGCATGTCGAACGGGGCGCGGTTGGTCTCACCGACCATCGTGATGATGTAGATGATGAAGGAGACCGGCAGCAGCAGCACGTACCAGCGGTCCTGCTGCGCCTCGACGATCGCCGAGGTCGACATCGACCCCGAGTAGAGGAACACCGAGGCGAACGCGGCACCCATGGCGATCTCGTAGGAGATCATCTGCGCGCAGGAGCGCAGCCCGCCCAGGAGCGGGTAGGTCGATCCGGAGCTCCAGCCCGCGAGCACGATGCCGTAGATGCCGACGGAGGCGACCGCGAGGATGTAGAGCATCGCGATGGGCAGGTCGGTGAGCTGCATCGTGGTGCGCTGGCCGAAGATCGAGACCTCGTTGCCGGCCGGCCCGAAGGGGATCACCGCGATCGCCATGAAGGCCGGGATGGCCGCGATGATCGGCGCGAGGACGTAGACGACCTTGTCCGCGCGCTTGACGATGACGTCTTCCTTGAGCATCAGCTTCACGCCGTCGGCGAGCGACTGGAGCATGCCCCAGGGCCCGTGCCGGTTGGGGCCGACGCGCAGCTGCATCCAGGCGACGACCTTGCGCTCCCAGACGATGGAGAACAGCACGGTCACCATCAGGAAGGCGAAGCAGAACACCGCCTTGACGACGACCAGCCACCAGGGGTCGCGGCCGAACATCGAGAGGTCTTCTGCGGAGAGGTACGGGCTCATGCCTCCACCTCCTTGGGGGCTTCGCCGTCGAGCGTCGCCGGGCCGATACGGACGAGGGAGCCGGGCAGCACCCCGGCGTCGGAGGCGACGCCGCCGCCGGTGGAGTTCAGCGGGAGCCAGACCACCCGGTCGGGCATCTCGGTGACCCGCAGCGGCAGTTCGACGACCCCGGCGGAGCCGGTCACGGCCAGGACGTCGCCGTCCTTGACCCCGGCCTCGGCGGCGGTGGCGGCCGACACGCGCGCGTGGGCCGCGTGCCGCGTCCCGGCGAGCGCCGCGTCGCCGTCCTGGAGGCGGCCCTGGTCGAGCAGGAGCCGGTGTCCGGCGAGGACGGCCTCACCGGCGGCGGGCCGCGGCAACTGGGCCGCGATCTCCAGCGGTTCGCTCGCGCGGGGCCCGTCCCAGGCGCCCAGCCGGTCGATCTCCCCGCGGACGGTGCGCAGATCGGGCAGGCCCAGGTGCACGTCCATGGCGTCGGCCAGCATCTGGAGCACGCGCGCGTCGGTCGGCGGGAGGCGGCGGGTCATCTGGTCGGGCTTGAGGGCGGCTTCGAAGAGCCGCACCCGGCCTTCCCAGTTGACGAACGTGCCGGCCTTCTCGGCGACGGCGGCGACGGGCAGGACCACGTCCGCCTTCGCGGAGATCTCACTGGGCCGCAGCTCCAGCGAGACCAGGAAGCCGACCTCGGCGAGCGCCTCACGCGCGCGGGCCGGATCGGGCAGGTCCGCGATCTCCACACCCGCGACGAGCAGCGCCTGGAGTTCCCCGTTGACGGCGGCCTCGACGATCTGGCTGGTGTCGCGGCCGTAGCGGTGCGGGAGTTCGGCGACGCCCCACGCGGCGGCGACCTCCTCACGCGCGCGCGGATCGGTGGCCGGACGTCCGCCCGGCAGCAGCGACGGCAGTGCGCCCGCCTCGACGGCGGCCCGCTCCCCCGCGCGCCGCGGGATCCACACCAGCTGCGCGCCGGTCGCCGCGGCGGCCCGGACGGCGGCGGTGAGCCCGCCGGCGACGGCGGCGATCCGCTCACCGACGACGATGACCGCGCCCTCGGCGCGCAGCGCCTCGGACGCCTGGGCGCCGCCCTCCTCCAGACCGAACCCGCTCGCGAGCGCGTCCAGCCACTCGGTCTCGGTGCCGGGAGCGGCGGGCAGCAGCGTGCCGCCGGCCTTCTCCAGACCCCGGGTGGCGTGCGTGGCCAGCGAGAACACCTTCTGCCCGTGCGCCCGCCAGGCCTTGCGCAGCCTCAGGAAGACGCCGGGCGCCTCCTCCTCGGCCTCGAACCCGACCAGCAGCACCGCGGGCGCCTTCTCCAGCACGGTGTACGTGACGCCCGTGCCGTCGAGGTCACGGCCGCGTCCGGCGACGCGGGAGGCGAGGAAGTCGGCCTCCTCGCCGCTGTGCACACGCGCGCGGAAGTCGATGTCGTTGGTATCGAGGGCCACGCGCGCGAACTTGCTGTACGCGTAGGCGTCCTCGACGGTGAGCCGGCCGCCGGTCAGCACTCCGGTGCGTCCGCGCGAGGCGAGCAGCCCCTGCGCGGCGATCTGGAGCGCCTCCGGCCAGGACGCCGGTTCCAGCTCGCCCTCCGCGTTGCGCACCAGGGGCGTCTGGAGCCGGTCGCGCTGCTGCGCGTACCGGAAGCCGAACCGCCCCTTGTCGCAGATCCACTCCTCGTTGACCTCGGGGTCGTTGGCCGCGAGCTTGCGCATGACCTTGCCGCGCCGGTGGTCGGTGCGGGTCGCGCAGCCGCCGGAGCAGTGCTCGCACACACTCGGGGTCGACACCAGGTCGAAGGGGCGGGAGCGGAAGCGGTACGCCGCCGAGGTCAGCGCGCCGACCGGGCAGATCTGGATGGTGTTCCCGGAGAAGTACGACTCGAAGGGGTCGCCCTCGCCGGTGCCGACCTGCTGGAGCGCGCCCCGCTCGACCAGCTCGATCATCGGGTCGCCCGCGATCTGGTTGGAGAAGCGGGTGCAGCGGGCGCACAGTACGCAGCGCTCGCGGTCCAGGAGCACCTGGGTGGAGATCGGGACGGGCTTCTCGTAGGTCCGCTTGCGGCCCTCGAAGCGGGACTCGGCCTGTCCGTGGGACATCGCCTGGTTCTGGAGCGGGCACTCGCCGCCCTTGTCGCAGACGGGACAGTCGAGGGGATGGTTGATGAGGAGGAGCTCCATCACCCCGTGCTGGGCCTTCTCTGCGGCCTGCGAGGTGAGGTGCGTCTTGACGACCATGCCGTCGGTGCACGTGATCGTGCAGGACGCCATGGGCTTGCGCTGGCCCTCGACCTCGACGATGCACTGCCGGCAGGCGCCGGCCGGGTCGAGCAGGGGGTGGTCGCAGAAGCGGGGGATCTCGACGCCGAGCTGCTCGGCGGCCCGGATGACCAGGGTGCCCTTGGGCACGCTGATCTCGGCGCCGTCGATGGTCAGCGAGACGAGATCTTCCGGCGGGACCGCCGCCTCTCCCCCTCCGGAGGGAGCGTTGGTGGTCACGGTCATGCGTTCACCTCCGTGCTGGAGTCGGCCCAGGCCGTCGACTTGGCCGGGTCGAAGGGGCAGCCGCGGCCCGTGATGTGCTGCTCGTACTCCTCGCGGAAGTACTTGAGCGAGGAGAAGATCGGCGAGGCGGCACCGTCGCCGAGGGCGCAGAAGGACTTGCCGTTGATGTTGTCGGCGATGTCGTTGAGCTTGTCGAGGTCGGACATGACGCCCTTGCCGGCCTCGATGTCGCGGAGCAGCTGGACGAGCCAGTAGGTGCCTTCGCGGCAGGGGGTGCACTTGCCGCAAGACTCGTGGGCGTAGAACTCGGTCCAGCGGGTGACGGCGCGGACGACGCAGGTCGTCTCGTCGAAGCACTGCAGGGCCTTGGTGCCGAGCATGGATCCGGCGGCGGCGACGCCCTCGTAGTCGAGGGGGACGTCGAGGTGCTCGTCGGTGAACATCGGGGTCGAGGAGCCGCCGGGGGTCCAGAACTTGAGCCGGTGCCCGGGCCGCATCCCGCCGCTCATCTCCAGGAGCTGGCGCAGCGTGATGCCGAGGGGGGCCTCGTACTGGCCGGGGCCCGCGACATGGCCGCTGAGCGAGTACAGCGTGAAGCCCGGGGACTTCTCGCTGCCCATCGACCTGAACCAGTCCTTTCCCTTGTGCAGGATCGCGGGAACCGACGCGATGGACTCGACGTTGTTCACCACAGTGGGGCAGGCGTAGAGGCCGGCCACAGCGGGGAAGGGGGGACGCAGTCGTGGCTGACCGCGGCGGCCTTCGAGCGAGTCGAGCAGCGCGGTCTCCTCGCCGCAGATGTACGCGCCGGCGCCCGCGTGCACGGTGAGTTCGAGGTCGAGGCCGCTGCCCAGGATGTTCTGCCCGAGGTAGCCGGCCGCGTAGGCCTCGCTCACGGCCGCGTGCAACCGCCGCAGCACGGGGACGACCTCACCCCGCAGATAGATGAAGGCGTGCGACGACCTGATGGCGTAGCACGCGATGATCATGCCCTCGACGAGGCTGTGCGGGTTCGCGAACAGGAGCGGGATGTCCTTGCAGGTCCCGGGTTCCGATTCGTCGGCGTTGACCACCAGGTAGTGCGGCTTTCCGTCCCCCTGGGGAATGAACTGCCACTTCATCCCGGTGGGGAAGCCGGCGCCGCCTCGACCGCGCAGACCGGATTCCTTGACGTAGGCGATCAGGTCGTCCGGCGACATGGCGAGCGCCTTGCGCAGGCCCTCGTAGCCGTCGTGCCGCCGGTAGGCGTCCAGCGTCCAGGACCTGTCCTCGTCCCAGAAGGCCGACAGCACCGGTGCGAGCAGCTTCTCGGGGCTGGTGTCTTTCAGCTCGGGTGCCAAGGTCATCCCTCCCCCTCCTCGATGTGGTCAGAGGGCGACTGGTCCTCTGGCTCCTCGGTCCGCGGATGGACCACGCGCGCGGGTGCTGCCTCTCCCCTGGCCAGGCGGAGGCCGATCAGTGAAGCGGGTCCCGCGCCGCCGCTGGCCTCGACGGCTCCGGGCCGCTCGTCGGGGAACCCGGCGAGGATCCGCGCGGTCTCCTTGAAGGTGCACAGCGGCGCCCCGCGCGTGGGCTCGACCGGACGGCCGGCCCGCAGGTCGTCGACGAGGCCCTTGGCGCTGGCCGGGGTCTGGTTGTCGAAGAACTCCCAGTTGACCATCACGACCGGCGCGAAGTCGCAGGCCGCGTTGCACTCGATGTGCTCCAGGGTGACCTTGCCGTCGTCGGTGGTCTCGCCGTTGCCGACGCCCAGGTGCTCCTGGAGCGACTCGAAGATCGCGTCGCCGCCCATGACCGCGCACAGCGTGTTGGTGCAGACGCCCACCTGGTAGTCGCCGGAGGGACGGCGCCGGTACATGGTGTAGAACGTCGCGACCGCGGTGACCTCGGCGGTGGTCAGGCCGAGCACGTCCGCGCAGAACTGCATGCCGGTGCGGGTGACATGGCCTTCCTCGGACTGCACGAGGTGCAGCAGCGGCAGGAGGGCGGAGCGGGAGTCGGGGTAGCGGGCGATGACCTCGCGCGCGTCCCGTTCGAGGCGTTCACGGACGTCGTCCGGGTAGGCGGGCGCGGGCAGTTGGGGCATGCCCAGGCTGACGCCCTCGGGGGTGGTGGTCACCGGTCGACGCCTCCCATCACGGGGTCGATGGACGCGACGGCGACGATGACGTCGGCGACCTGGCCGCCCTCGCACATCGCCGCCATGGCCTGAAGGTTGGTGAAGGACGGGTCGCGGAAGTGGACCCGGAAGGGGCGGGTGCCGCCGTCGGACACGGCGTGCACCCCGAGTTCGCCCTTGGGCGACTCGACGGCCGCGTAGGCCTGTCCCGGCGGAACCCGGAAGCCCTCGGTGACCAGCTTGAAGTGGTGGATCAGGGCCTCCATGGAGGTGCCCATGATCTTCTTGATGTGGTCGAGGGAGTTGCCGAGGCCGTCGGGGCCGAGCGCGAGCTGGGCGGGCCAGGCGATCTTCTTGTCGGCGACCATGACCGGGCCGGGCTGGAGCCGGTCCAGGCACTGCTCGACGATGTGCAGCGACTGGCGCATCTCCTCCAGGCGGATGAGGAAGCGTCCGTAGGAGTCGCAGGTGTCGGCGGTGGGGACCTCGAAGTCGTAGGTCTCGTAGTCGCAGTAGGGCTGCGACTTGCGCAGGTCGTGCGGCAGGCCGGTGGAGCGCAGGATCGGGCCGGTGGCGCCGAGGGCCATGCAGCCGGCCAGGTCGAGATGGCCGACGTCCTGCATACGGGCCTTGAAGATGGGGTTCCCGGTGGCGAGCTTGTCGTACTCGGGGAGGTTCTTCTTCATCTTCTTCACGAACTCGCGGATGTGGTCCACCGCGCCGGGCGGCAGGTCCTGCGCGAGTCCGCCGGGGCGGATGTACGCGTGGTTCATCCGGAGGCCCGTGATGAGCTCGTAGATGTCGAGAATCATTTCACGATCACGGAATCCGTAGATCATGATCGTGGTGGCGCCGAGCTCCATGCCGCCGGTGGCGATGCACACCAGGTGCGAGGAGAGCCGGTTCAGCTCCATCAGGAGCACCCGGATGATCTTGGCGCGCTCGGTGATCTGGTCCTCCACGCCGAGAAGCTTCTCGACGGCGAGACAGTAGGCGGTCTCGTTGAAGAAGGACGTCAGGTAGTCCATGCGCGTCACGAACGTGGTGCCCTGCGTCCACGTGCGGAACTCGAGGTTCTTCTCGATGCCGGTGTGGAGGTAGCCGATGCCGCAGCGGGCCTCGGTGACGGTCTCGCCGTCGATCTCCAGGATCAGCCGGAGCACCCCGTGGGTGGAGGGGTGCTGGGGACCCATGTTGACGACGATGCGCTCGTCGTCGGCGCGGGCCGCGGACTGGACGATCTCGTCCCAGTCGCCGCCGGTGACCGTGTAGACGGCGCCCTCGGTGGTCTCCCGCGCCGAGGCGGCGGATGCGTGCTGCGTGCTCATGAGTACGACCTCCGCTGGTCCGGAGCAGGGATCTGGGCGCCCTTGTACTCGACGGGGATGCCGCCGAGGGGGTAGTCCTTGCGCTGCGGGTGGCCCGGCCAGTCGTCCGGCATCATGATCCGCGTCAGGGCCGGGTGGCCCTCGAAGACGATCCCGAAGAAGTCGTACGTCTCGCGCTCGTGCCAGTCGTTGGTCGGGTACACGGGGACCAGCGACGGGATCACCGGGTCGGCGTCCGGGGCGCTGACCTCCAGGCGGATCAGCCGGTTGTGGGTGATCGAGCGCAGGTGGTAGACGGCGTGCAGCTCGCGGCCCTTGTCGTGCGGGTAGTGGACACCGCTGACACCGGTGCACAGCTCGAAGCGCAGGGCGGGGTCGTCGCGCAGGGTGCGGGCGACGCGGACCAGGTGCTCGCGCTCGATGTGGAAGGTGAGTTCACCGCGGTCGACGACCGTCTTCTCGATCGCGTTGTCCGGCAGGAGTCCCTGCTCCTCCAGCGCGCCCTCCAGCTCGTCGGCGACCTCGTCGAACCAGCCGCCGTAGGGGCGTGTGGCCGCCCCCGGGAGCCGGATGGAGCGGACCAGGCCGCCGTAGCCGGAGGTGTCACCGCCGTTGTTCGCGCCGAACATGCCGCGCTGGACGCGGATCTCCTCGCCGCCGTCGCCCCGCTGACCGGGGAGGTTGGAGGCACCGAGGTCCTTCTCGGGATTGACGCCGTTGCCGGTGCCGTGCGCGTCGCTCACCTCAGCAGCCCCTTCATCTCGATCGTGGGCAGGGCCTTGAGCGCCGCCTCCTCCGCCTCACGGGCGGCCTCCTCGGCGTTGACTCCGAGCTTGGAGGTCTGGATCTTCTGGTGAAGCTTGAGGATGGCGTCCATGAGCATCTCCGGCCGTGGCGGACAGCCGGGGAGATAGATGTCGACCGGAACGATGTGGTCGACGCCCTGCACGATCGCGTAGTTGTTGAACATGCCGCCCGAGGAGGCGCAGACCCCCATGGAGATGACCCACTTGGGGTTCGGCATCTGGTCGTAGACCTGCCTGAGCACCGGCGCCATCTTCTGGCTGACCCGGCCGGCGACGATCATCAGGTCCGCCTGGCGGGGTGAGCCGCGGAAGACCTCCATACCGAAGCGCGCCAGGTCGTACCGGCCGGCGCCCGTGGTCATCATCTCGATGGCGCAGCAGGCCAGGCCGAACGTCGCCGGAAAGACGGACGCCTTGCGCACCCAGCCCGCGGCCTGCTCGACGGTGGTCAGCAGGAAGCCGCTCGGCAGCTTTTCTTCGAGTCCCATGTCGTTAAAGGCCCCTCAGTCCCATTCCAGGCCGCCCCGCCGCCATACGTACGCGTAGGCGACGAAGACGGTGAGCACGAAGAGCAGCATCTCCACGAGCCCGAAAACACCCAGGGCGTCGAAGGTGACGGCCCAGGGGTAGAGGAAGACGATCTCGATGTCGAAGACGATGAAGAGCATCGCCGTCAGGTAGTACTTGATGGGGAAGCGCCCGCCGCCCGCCGGCGTGGGGGTCGGCTCGATCCCGCACTCGTAGGCCTCGAGCTTGGCCCGGTTGTACCGCTTCGGACCGATCAGCGTGGCCATGACCACGGAGAAGATCGCAAAGCCTGCCCCGAGGGCTCCCAGTACGAGGATGGGCGCATACGCGTTCACCGCTCCTCGCTCCTCTCAGTCGGCACTGACTGCTGGCGATGGCATCGGGTTCGCTTCCGCCCCGCGCGCCCGGCGAACTCCGTTCGTCCTGACGAAGATCGCGAACATGTGAAGCAGGTCACAAGCCCAACTGCCTCGCATCTTATGCCCGCCGCTCTGTGATCTGCGACACGGGGTATTGCACAAGCTTTGTGATCTCCACCACCTGACGAAGGATCATGAAGTCGGATGAGCGGTGATCTTTGAACGAGAAGCGTCCGAGTGATCACCAGAGGTGACATTTTCGCTCGTCGGCGCAGCTCGGAGGCGGCGTCTCAATATCAAGAGACTTCCCTTGCATGCAAATTGGTGCTGGACGCGACCGGTTGATAGAGCGCCGCGTTCACACAACAGAGGGAGCCGCGAGGAGCGATGTGGACGCGTGCGCCCGTTCACGAGCGAGCGAGGCGGGATGCGCGCGCGTGACGCAGCCGCCTCCGTGACCGTTGCGTGACCTCCACCACATCCATAAGAGGTCCATGAGAAGAGGGCTTGGCCACGGGTCTCAACCAGTGGTAGGCGCGGGGCAATTCGGACGTAATGACGAAAGCCCGTGATCACGACCGTATTGCGTCACGTCCGCAATGTCCGTTACGGCGTCAATAAAGGGGCGCCCACTGGGGATTTCGGGGTCCGGTTGAACAACTGTGGCGCAGCACACGTTTCTTGTAGGTATGGAGGAGCCCCTGATACCGGTTGTTCTCATGTCCCACACCGCTCACATACGCAGCCACCGGAAGCCCCGCCGCAACGCGACGAGTTCGATCGCCGTGCGTGCCGGCGTCGCCGGTGGCATGCTCAGCATGGCAGCGGCGGGCGCGTCCACGGCGGCGAGCGCCGCCGAGACGACGCAGACGCTCGAACTGCCCACCCTGACGGCCGACCTGGCCGCTCAGGTCGCCCAGTCCGCGGACGCCACGCAGCAGGCGGCCGCGAACTACGAGCTCCTGGCCGAGCGCGACGCCGCCGCCGCGGCGGCGGCCAAGCAGGCCAAGAAGGATCTCGCCGAGGCGAAGGCCAAGGCCGAGGCGAAGAAGAAGGCCGAGGAGGCCCGTAAGGCCGCCGCCGAGGCCGCCACCTCGCGTTCCGCCGAGCGGACCAGCCTCTCGACGGCCACGACCGCCTCCGCGCCCGCCAGCGGCAGCGTCGCGACGGTCATCGCCTTCCTCAAGGCGCAGGTCGGCGACGCGTACGTCATGGGCGGCACGGGACCCAACGCGTGGGACTGCTCGGGTCTGGTCCAGGCGGCGTTCAAGCAGGTCGGTGTCGACCTGCCGCGCATCTCGCAGGACCAGTCCACGTCCGGCACGCCGGTCTCCCTGTCCAACCTCCAGGTCGGCGACATCCTGTACTGGGGTTCCGCGGGCTCGGCGTACCACGTGGGCGTCTACATCGGCGACGGCCAGTACCTGGACGCGGCGAACCCCTCCAAGGGCGTCGTCATCCAGGACCTGTCGGGCTACCCGGCGACGGGTGCGGTGCGCGTACTCTGACGCACGCACGACTGTACGGAAGGACCGCGGCCGCTCGGGGGCAGCGGTCCTTCCGCGTTGTGCGCACCGGATCGGTCCACCAGGAGGCACAGACATGCCCAGTGTGTTCGTACAAGGCAGGCCCGTCGACGCGTACCCCCGGCTCGCGCCCGAGGCGCGACGCGGGAAGGTACGGCGGATCACCGAGACGGGTGAGGGGGTTCTGCACAGGCCGTGCCGGGACGTCACCGAGTTCGGGCCCGATCTCGCCGCGCTCATCGACGACATGTTCCTGACGATGTACATCGCGGAGGGCTGCGGACTGGCGGCCAACCAGGTGGGCGTCGACCTGCGGCTGTTCGTGTACGACTGCCCGGACGACGACGGGGTCCGGCACGTCGGGCACATCGTCAACCCGGTCGTCGACGCGGCCGGTCCCTCCGGGCGTCGGCTGCTGGACGAGGGCGAGGGCTGTCTGTCCGTGCCCGGTGCCGTCATGGACGTCGCGCGTCCGGACCGGGCCGTCGTGCGCGGGTGCGACCGGGACGGCGCGCCGCTCGTCGTCGAGGGGACGGGGTACTTCGCGCGCTGTCTGGCCCACGAGACGGACCACACCGAGGGGCACGTCTACCTGGACCGGCTCTCCCGGCGCGAACGCGGGGACGCGCTGCGGCAGATGGCGGACCGGCGGGACGAGGTGTTCGCCCGCCGGGCCGCCAACGTGGAGGCACTGGGCCTCGCCGGACGGGAGGCCGGGAACCCCTAGGCCTTCGGGGCCGCCTTGCTCAGGCCGTTGATGATGCGGTCCATCGCGTCGCCGCCCGTCGGGTCGGTGAGGTTGGCCAGCAGCTTCAGGGTGAACTTCATGAGCATCGGGTGGGTCAGACCGCGCTGGGCGGCGATCTTCATGACCTTCGGGTTGCCGATGAGCTTCACGAAGGCGCGGCCCAGCGTGTAGTAGCCGCCGTAGACGTCCTTGAGGACCTGCGGGTAGCGCTGGAGGGCCAGTTCGCGGCTCGCGGGCGTCGGGCGGGCGTGGGCCTGGACGATGACGTCGGCGGCGATCTGGCCGGACTCCATGGCGTAGGCGATGCCCTCGCCGTTGAAGGGGTTCACCAGACCGCCGGCGTCGCCGACGAGCAACAGGCCCTTGGTGTAGTGCGGCTGGCGGTTGAAGGCCATGGGCAGGGCCGCGCCGCGGATCGGGCCGGTCATGTTCTCCGGGGTGTAGCCCCACTCGGCGGGCATCGAGGCGCACCAGGCCTTCAGCACCTCGCGCCAGTCCAGCTCCTTGAAGGAGTCGGAGGTGTTCAGCACGCCCAGGCCCACGTTGGACGTGCCGTCGCCCATGCCGAAGATCCAGCCGTAGCCGGGCAGGAGGCGGTCCTCGGCGCCGCGGCGGTCCCACAGCTCCAGCCAGGACTCCAGGTAGTCGTCCTCGTGGCGCGGCGACTCGAAGTAGGTGCGGACCGCGACGCCCATCGGGCGGTCCTCGCGGCGGTGCAGGCCCATCGCGAGGGAGAGCCGGGTGGAGTTGCCGTCCGCGGCGACGACCAGCGGCGCGTGGAAGGTGACCTCCCGCTTCTCCTCGCCGAGCTTGGCGTGCACACCGGTGATGCGGCCGGTGCGCTCGTCGACGATCGGGGCACCGACGTTGCACCGCTCGTGCAGCCGGGCGCCGGCCTTCTGGGCCTGGCGGGCGAGCTGCTCGTCGAAGTCGTCACGCTTGCGGACGAGGCCGTAGTCCGGGAAGGAGGCGAGTTCCGGCCAGTCGAGCTGGAGCCGGACGCCGCCGGCGATGATCCGCAGGCCCTTGTTGCGCAGCCAGCCCGCCTCCTCGGAGATGTCGATGCCCATCGACACGAGCTGTTTGGTGGCGCGCGGGGTGAGGCCGTCGCCGCAGACCTTCTCGCGCGGGAAGGCGGTCTTCTCCAGCAACAGGACGTCGAGACCGGCCTTGGCGAGGTAGTAGGCGGTCGTGGAGCCCGCCGGCCCCGCGCCGACGACGATCACATCGGCGGTGTTCTCGGACAGGGGCTTCGACAGGGTCTCCGACGACGGCTCGGAGTGGGGCTCGGTCTCGGCGGTCACGGCGGGATCTCCCCAAGTTCGAAATCTGCGTGCCGACCGGCACTGGACATGGGCAGTCTATTCAGCGGTACCGATCACCCGGCTGAAGGGCTGCCCCGTGAACCGAGCTCTGCCTGTAGTACGACTGCGTGTTCCCACCGACGAGGACGCCGTTGCCTGGCACCGGGTCTTCGACGACCCCGACGTCATGGAGTTCCACGGCGGCAGGTCCGCGGAGCTGTACGTCTACGAGGAGCTCACCGCCCGCCAGCGCCGCCACGACGCCGAGCGCGGCTTCTGCCTGTGGACCATGCTCGACGAGAACGACCAGGTCATCGGGTTCACCGGCGCCCAGCCCTGGGAGCGGGAGTGGGGTCCCACGGGCGAGATCGAGATCGGCTGGAGGCTCGGCCGGGAGCACTGGGGCAAGGGGTACGCCACCACCGCCGCGGAGTTGACGCTGGAGCGGCTGCGGGCGGCCGGGGTGCGGGACGTGGTCGCGATGGTCAGACCCGGCAACGAGCGGTCCGTGGCGGTCACCCGCCGCCTCGGCATGGAGCTGGCACAGACGTTCCCGCATCCGACGCTCCCGGAGGAGGCGCTCTGCTTCCGGCTCGACATCGGCACGGCACCCGAAGCGGAACCTCAACTCGCAGAAAGATAACGCTGAGTAGCGATCTGTCACAGAACGCAGCCCGAGGCTTCCGGGCGCTCCGCGGCTGGAGTTACTCTTCCAGTACCGCTGGGGGTGACAAATTGCGCTTAACACCCAAGACGCCCGAAGTGCGCGTGCCACGGCTGGTGGGTCTGATGGCCATGGACGCGCGTCGGACGGCGGAGGCGACCGGCCTCTTCCTGAACGCACCGGACCGGCCCGACTTCCACCGGACCGTGGTCGAGTACGTCGTACGGCAGTACCCGCCGCCCGACGCCGAGGTGCCGCGGGACTCCGTGATCTACGTCTGGTTCGACTTCGGTGAGGGAGAGGGCGGCGGGGGCGTGCGCGAGCCACGCGTGCCGAGGCCGCCGGGCGGCGGGCTGCGGCGCGAGATGGAGGAGCCGGGCAACCCCTACGACGCGGTCGTCAGCCCTGCTTGAAGCCGCGGTGCAGGGCCACGATCCCGCCCGACAGGTTCCGCCACGCCACCTTCGACCAGCCGGCCTCCTGAAGGCGGCCGGCGAGCGCGGGCTGGTCGGGCCAGGCGCGGATGGACTCGGCGAGGTAGACGTACGCCTCGGGGTTGGAGGAGACCGCGCGGGCCACCGGCGGCAGGGCGCGCATCAGGTACTCGGTGTAGACCGTGCGGAACGGCGCCCAGGTGGGGTGCGAGAACTCGCAGATCACGACCCGGCCGCCGGGCCGGGTCACCCGGTACATCTCGCGCAGGCCCGCGTCGAAGTCCTGGACGTTGCGCAGCCCGAAGGAGATCGTGACGGCGTCGAACGTGTCGTCCTTGAAGGGCAGCTTCGTCGCGTCGCCCGCGGTCAGCGGCAGCCAGGGGTGGTTGCGCTTGCCGACCTTCAGCATGCCGAGCGAGAAGTCGCAGGGGACGACGTAGGCGCCGGTCCGGGCGAACGGCAGCGAGGAGGTCGCCGTGCCGGCCGCCAGGTCCAGGATCTTCTGCGCCGGGCGGGCGTCGACGGCCTTCGCCACCTCCTTGCGCCACGCGCGGTCCTGGCCGAGCGACAGCACGTCGTTGGTCAGGTCGTACCGTTCCGCCACGTCGTCGAACATCGAGGCGACTTCGTGCGGCTGCTTGTTCAGGGAGGCCCGGGTCACCCGCCCATTCTTGCAGCCCCGCCTCACGGGACGAGCCTGGGCTTCTTCTTCGCCGCCACGTCCTCCACCCATCCGCAGGCGAGCACGGACACCACGATCAGCACCCAGCCGATCCCGAACATGAACCACTGGCTCTCCAGCGGCAGGTACAGCTCGAAGGCACGCACCTTCCAGAACTGGTCGATCAGCGGGACGGCGAGGATCAGCGCGATCTCGTGCCAGAGGTAGATCGTCACGGCCCGCGCGTTGAAGATCGTCACGATCCGGTCGGTGCGGCGGAACCGGGTCAGCCACGCGAAGTCGATCCCGAAGCGCGCCTTCGCCCAGAACAGCAGCGTCACGAACCCGGCCGACCAGAAGGCCTGCGCGAGCGGGATCTCGTCGAGGTCGTAGGTGCCGACCTCGCCCTGGTGCGTGAAGGCGTACCAGCCGCCGTACGCCAGCGCGGCGGCCGACAGCAGGACCACCAGGGCCGGCTTCAGCCGCTGGAGCACCCCGTCGCGGTGCGCGAAGCCGAGGATCCAGCAGAAGAGGTACGTCGAGAAGTCCCACAGCTCGTTGCCGAGCCGCCCCTCGGGCCCCGCCCACACGAAGGTGAGGACCAGGATCGGCGCGAGGGACAGCAGCAGCATCGGGATCCGGGCCAGCCGGAACGCCTTCAGCAGCAGCGGGGACAGCAGCACGAACCACAGGTAGGTGCGCAGGTACCAGAGGATCTCCCAGGCCTGGACGCCCCACTTGTTGCCGATCGGATCACCGAACGGGACGATCCAGAAGACGATCTGCCAGTGCGGTATCCATCCGTGGATCATCATCGCCAGGACGACGAAGAGACCCCAGAACCAGAAGGGCGGCAGCAGGCGCCGCAGCCGGCTCCTGATCACCTTGAGCGGCGGCCTCTCCAGCGACTTCGCCATCAGCGTGCCGGCCAGCGCGAACATGATCCCCATCGACGGGAACACCATGCCGCACCAGGCCCACCCGAAGGTGTGGTACGTGACGACACGGACGAGCGCGACGGCCCGGAGCGTGTCGAAGTACCGGTCCCGGCCAGGGGACCTGGGCTTCTGCTCGGCCGGCTGCTCCGGTGCCTCCGCGGGCGCGTCCGCAGGCACGTCCTCCGGTTCGACCTGCGGCAACCGGGCCGTCTGGTCGGCCTGCACGGGCTCCACGGACTCCACGGACTCCACCGGCTGCTGGGGGTACTCCGTGTACTGCTGCTGCGGATAGCCCTGCTGCACGTACTGCTGCGGCTGCTCGTAACCGCCGTAGGTGTACCCGTAGTTGTAGTCGTAGCCCTGCTGATAACCCGGCTGATAGCCCTGCTGACGGTCCTGCGGCTGTCCCTGTGGGTACCCCTGCTGCTGTTCCCAGCTCATCAGCCGTTCGCCCCCGCCGGAGTGCCGACCTCACCCGTCCGCTTCAGCTTCTGCCAGCGCAGCCGGCCGCCGGTGAGGGCGGTGATGGAGGAGTGGATGAGGACGAGGTACATCATCTGCCGGTACGCGAGCTGCTGGAGCGGCATCATCAGCAGATAGCGGTACTGCTCACGGTCCAGCCGGAAGGCGTACGCCGCGCAGAACAGTTGGACGCCGAGGACCGCGAGCCACGCGTACAGGGCCGCCTGGAAGTCGATGAAGATCATCGAGTAGGCGGTGAAGACGTCGATCAGCGGGGCGCAGACGGGCGTGACGATCTGGAAGATGACCACGAGCGGCATGCCGACCCGGCCGAAGCGGCCCGAAGGGCCCTTGTCCGTCAGGGACTTGCGGTGCTTCCACAGCGCCTGCATGGTGCCGTAGGACCAGCGGTAGCGCTGGGACCAGAGCTGCTTGAGCGAACCGGGCGCCTCCGTCCAGGCCTTGGCGTGCTCCTGGTAGACGACCCGCCAGCCCGCGCGGTGGAAGGCGATGGTGATGTCGGTGTCCTCGGCGAGGGTGTCCTCGCTCATCCCGCCGACCTGGAGCACCGCGTCACGGCGGAACGCGCCGATCGCGCCCGGGATGGTGGGCATGCAGCGCAGCAGGTCGTACATACGGCGGTCGAGGTTGAAGCCCATCACGTACTCGATGTGCTGCCAGGCGCCGATGATCGTGTTGCGGTTGCCGACCTTGGCGTTGCCGGCGACGGCACCGACCTCGGGGTCCGCGAACGGCTGCACGAGCTGGTGCACGGCGTCCGGCTCGAAGACGGTGTCGCCGTCCATCATGATGACGATGTCGTAACTGGCGTTGCGGACGCCGTTGTTGAGGGCGGCGGGCTTGCCCGCGTTCTCCTGCCGGATGACCCGGACGTTGCGCATGCCGAGCCGGTCGGCGGCGGCGCGCGCGATCTCGGAGGTGCCGTCGCTCGATCCGTCGTCGACGACGATGACCTCGATCGGGTGGGTGCTCTGCGCCAGCGACTCCAGGGTGTTGGCGATGCACTCCTTCTCGTTGTACGCCGGGACGATCACGCTCACCGGCCGGGTGACGGTCGGCCCCCAGCTGAACCGGCGTTTGTTGCGCTGTCTGTAGTGGCGCCGGGCCAGGACGAGCATCATCCCGAACCTGCCGATCACGGCGATGCCGACGACGAGCAGCCCGTACGACAGGACGGGCACCGTCCATTCGGCGACGGCGACGGCCGCGATGAGGGCCTTGCCCTCGTAGAGGGTGGTGCCGGTGGCGCTGCGGTGAGCGGCCTGGAGGACGTTCACGCCGTTGCCCTGGGTCCCGTTGCCCTGGGCCCCGTTGGCCTCGGTGCCGTTGCCCTGGGCCCCGTTGGCCTCGGTGCCGTTGCCGGGGGCGGTCTGGCCGCCCGGCTGCTGGGTGCCGTTCGCGGTGGGCGCGCCGGTGGCCTGCGCGGACTGCTCCTCCGCGAGCACCCCGCTGATGGTCGTGAAGGTGTACCCCTTCTTCTTCATCTTCTCGATGTACTTGGGCAGCGCCTTCAGGGTCTGCGAGCGCTCGCCGCCAGCGTCGTGGAAGAGGACGGAGGCGCCGTCCCCGTCGTCCGGGGTCGCCCACTTGATGATCTTCGAGACGCCCGGCTTCTTCCAGTCGTCGCTGTCGGTGTCGACGAAGACGCTGGTGTACCCGTCGGCGCCGAGCTCCTTGTAGACCGGCCAGCTGTAGTTGTCGATGGCGTCGGTCTCGGAGGAGTAGGGCGCCCGGAAGAGCGTGGTGGTGATGCCGGCCGCGCCCGCGAGCGCCAACTGGGTCTGCTGCATCTCGCGGTTGACGCGGGCGTCGCTCTGGTAGGAGAGGTCGACGTGGGTGAAGGTGTGGATACCCACCTCGTTGCCCTGCGCGACCATGTCCTTCACGATGCCCGGGTAGCGCGACACCATCGAGCCGACCACGAAGAACGTGGCGGGGACGTCGTACTTCTCCAGGATCTCCAGCACCTGCGGGGTGTAGGTGGGGTTGGGTCCGTCGTCGAAGGTGAGCGCGATCGTCTTGTCCGGGACGGAGACGGAGGTCGCCTGGCCGCCGCGGAAGGTGATGATCGGGCCGCCGTCGAGGACCTTGTCGGGGACCTTGCTGGCGCTGGCGCCGTCGCGGACGCGTTCGTCGCCGCCGACCTCGGCGCGCAGATAGCCGTCGAGCAGCATCACGCTGGTCAGCGCGAGCAGGAGCAGCAGCGCGAGCAGCACGCGCGGCTTCTGGAGCGCCGCCGCCTTGCCCGCCGCGCGCCCGAGGCGGGAGGGGGCGCGGCGGCGGCCGCGGGAGGGTGTCGTCGTAGTCGTCATGGCAGGGCCGCGCTCCGGTCAGTTGGCGTTCGCGGACGCGGACGGTGTGGGGACGCCCGAGGGCAGCGCGGGCGGGGTGCCGGTGGGCTGCACGGTGCCCCCGATGCCGCCCTGGGGCTGGGCGCCCGGGCCGCCGCCGCCCTGTGTGGCGGGGCCGCCTCCGCCGTCGCCGAACGGCAGCAGCGAGGACGGGTTCGACGTGCCGATCCCCATGAACGCCAGGCCCAGGACGACGGCGTACCCCAGACACAGGACGCCGACGAGGATGCCGATCCGGCGCAGCAGCTTGGAGCGGCGACCGGAGTTGTCAACGAACACGGGCCCGTCGGCGGACTCGTTGCCGCGTTTGCGGCGGCGACCGCGGGCGGCGCGGTTATCGATGGCAGGCTCGGAATGCATTCCCCGGATATTAGGGAGGCTTTATGTGTCAGAAACTCTGCTTCTCATGTGAGGCACGTATGAGAAACGCCTTAACCTGTCTTCTCTCTGAGAGTTCCCTGGAACGCCTGCGCGACCCCACCCGTCACAGGGCGGGCGACTTGCCCTCTTTAAGGTGGTTATTTGTCCGGTTTTCTGGCTGTCACCTATGGATCGGCCATGATGACCCGCCCCTCATGAAGCTCAGCCCGGTGTGAGACATTTCCACTCCACAAACACAGTTTGTTTCCATCCTGAGACGGAAATCACGAGAGCGGGTGCTTACGCGATGCGGCGTTTCCTGAAGCCGGCGGCGGGGCTCAGTTGCCTGTTTGCCCTGGCCACGGCGGGCTGTTCGGCCGACACCGGCACCTCGTCGGAGTCGACGCCCGAGCAGTCCTCGGCGGCGCCGACGCAGAGCGCCTCGGGCACCTCGTCGAGCACCGGGTTCGCCCCCTACGTCAGTGCCACCAGCGCCTCCGACCTGGACTCCGCCGGGTCGCCGTCGACGTACAACCTCGCGTTCGTCATCTCCGACGGGAGCAGTTGCACGCCCGAGTGGAACGGGGCGTACGCGATCACCGACTCCGCGGTGACGTCACGGATCTCGGCGCTCACCGAGGACGGGGCGGACGTGCGGGTGTCCTTCGGCGGGGCCTCCGGCAAGGAGCTCGCGGAGACCTGCGACAGCGCGGAGGACCTCGCGGAGGCGTACGGCGCGGCCCTGGACGCCGCCGGGTCCACCCGGGCCGACTTCGACATCGAGGGCGACACGCTCACCGACTCCGACTCGGTCGAGCTGCGGTCGGAGGCGATCGCGCTGCTCCAGAAGGAACGGACCGACCTCACCGTGTCGTTCACGCTCCCCGTCATGCCGTCCGGCCTCGACGACGACAGCGTCGCGCTGCTCCAGTCCGCCAACAACAGCGCCGTACAGGTCTCGACGGTCAACATCATGACCATGAACTACGGAGAGTCCTACGACGGTGACATGGGCGCGTACGCGCTCACCTCGGCGAAGGCCGCCCACACCCAGCTCATGGACGTCTTCGGGACCTCGGACGCGACCGCGTGGCGGGCGATGGCGCTCACGTCGATGATCGGCACGAACGACGTGGACGGAGAGACGTTCACGCTCGCCGACGCCGCCGAGGTGCGCTCGTTCGCCGAGGAGAAGGAGATCGCCTGGGTGTCGATGTGGTCGACGTTCCGGGACCAGGAGTGCGTGGACGGCGACGACGGCGAGGACGACGCGCTGACCAACTGCAGTGGTGTGGAGCAGAGTTCGGGGGCGTTCGGGAAGGCGTTCGCGGGCTAGGCCGTGTCCGCGAGGTCCCGCCCGCCCCCGCGGTGTGAGGGCTCGCTAGCGGCGGCGGTGGACCAGGCGGCCGGCGCACACCGTCGCGAGGCAGGTGCCGTCGGCGTCGAAGACCGCGAGGTCGGCGCGGCCCGTCACGCCGAGGGGTGTCGCCTGGGCGCGGGCGACCATCAGGACGCCGTTCCGCTCGGCCGCCGCGCGGAGTTCGGGTGTGCCGACGTACTCCGCGAGGACCGTCGTCGCGCCCGACTTCAGTACGGCGTGGATCGTCTCGCGCGGGCTCGGGGCGTCCGGGAGCGGGCTCACGAAGACGCGGGCCGGGCCGAGGGCGCCGGGCCATACACGCACGCGCGCGCCGGGGAACCGCTCGCGCAGGTCCGCCAGCGTGCCCACGGCGCCGATCCGGTCGCCGTCCACCAGGACCGCGCCGCCCTCGACCGGTTCCCCGGACCAGGTGCGGCGCAGTTCGTCGGCGGTGTGAATCGTCTCCATGCGCGGGTCAGTTGGAGGCGAGGATCTTCAACTCGGGGTGGGCGGTGCCGCCTTCGATCGCCGTCGACGAGATGTGCGACATCACCCGCGAGTCGGCCGGGTCGTTCGCCGGGTCGTCGTGGACGACCAGGTGCTCGTAGGTGGTGGAGCGCTGGGCGGGGGTGCGGCCCGCCGTGCGGATCATGTCGATCATCTCCTGGAGGTTGGAGCGGTGCTTGGCACCGGCCGCCGAGACGACGTTCTCCTCCAGCATGACCGAGCCGAGGTCGTCGGCGCCGTAGTGCAGCGTGAGCTGGCCCGCGTCCTGCCCCGTCGTCAGCCAGGAGCCCTGGATGTGGGCGATGTTGTCCATGAAGAGCCGGGCGATCGCGATCATCCGCAGGTACTCGAAGATCGTGGCCTGGGTGCGGCCCTTGAGGTGGTTGTTCATCGGCTGGTACAGGTACGGGATGAAGGCCCGGAAGCCTCCGGTCCGGTCCTGTACGTCGCGGATCATGCGCAGGTGCTCGATGCGCTCGGCGTTGGTCTCGCCGGTGCCCATCAGCATGGTGGAGGTGGACTCCACGCCCAGGTTGTGCGAGGTCTCCATGATCTCCAGCCAGCGCTCGCCGCTCTCCTTCAGCGGGGCGATGGCCTTGCGAGGGCGCGCGGGCAGCAGCTCGGCGCCCGCGCCGGCGAAGGAGTCGAGGCCCGCGGCGTGGATCCGCTGGATGGCCTCCTCGACGGAGACCTTCGAGATGCGGGCCATGTGCTCGACCTCGCTCGCCCCCAGGCTGTGGATGACGAGCTGCGGGAACGCCTCCTTGATGGCGGCGAAGTGCTTCTCGTAGTACTCCACGCCGTAGTCCGGGTGGTGGCCGCCCTGGAACATGATCTGCGTGCCGCCGAGCTCGACGGTCTCCGCGCAGCGGCGCAGGATGTCGTCGAGATCGCGGGTCCAGCCCTTGTCCTTGGCGGTGGGCGGGGCGTAGAACGCGCAGAACTTGCACGCCGTCACGCAGACGTTCGTGTAGTTGATGTTCCGCTCGATGATGTACGTCGCGATGTGCTCGGTACCGGCGTACCGGCGGCGGCGTACGGCGTCGGCGGCGGCGCCCAGCGCGTGCAGCGGGGCGTCACGGTAGAGGTCGAGCGCTTCTTCAGGGCTGATCCGCCCACCGGCGGCGGCACGGTCGAGCACGGACTGAAGGTCGGCCTTCTCGGTCACCGGGGCGTCCCTTTCGTCAAGGGTTGTGGACGGCCCGCCCGCTACGGACGGTCCCGGCCAGCCTACGCCAGCCCCTGCCGGACACCGACGTCAGGCCGTACGGCCCCCGGTGCCGGGCCTCAGGCGGTGTACGCGCCGATCAGCAGACCCAGGAACGCTCCCATGATCAGGAAGGGGCCGAAGGCGATGGCCGTCTTGCGGTTCGCCCGGCCCGCGACGACGAGCGCGCCGCCGTACAGCGCGCCCAGCAGGAACCCGGCGAACGTGCCGAGCAGGACCGTCGGCCAGCCGTACCAGCCGAGGACGGCGCCCGTGCCGAGGGCCAGTTTCACGTCGCCGAAGCCCATGCCGGCCGGGTTGATCAGGAAGAGGACGAGGTAGCCGCCGCCGAGGGCGAGGGCACCGAGGAGGGCGTGGAGCCAGTCACCGGCGTGCTCGGGGACGAAGGAGACCGCGCCGAGGAGGGCGAGGGCGGCGCCCGCGAGGGGCAGGGTCAGCGGGTCGGGCAGCCGCCGTACCTTCAGGTCGACCGTCGCCAGCAGGACACCGGCCGGCGCGAGCAGCAGCCACACCGCCAGCTCGGGCCGGGTACCGGTGGCGGCGGCGAGCGCGGCGCAGACGGCGGCGGTGACGGCGGCGAGAAGGGTGGCCGAAGGGCCGTACGCGGTGCGGTCGCGGGCGCAGCGGGCCCGGCCCAGCCAGCCCCTGAGCGGGTGGCCGTCGGGGCAGGCGTCCCGCCAGGGTTCCCCGGCGGGCGCGGAGAAGCGGTAGACGGCCGTCGGCAGGAACGCGCCCGCCGCCGCGCCCCAGAGCGCGGCGGCGAGAACGAGCAGGACGGTCATCCGGCCGCCGCGACGCCGTCGCGCCAGCTCGGCAGGAGCTCGTCGAGGAGGGCCTCGGTGCGCGGCGGGAGTCCGCGGGCCCCGCTGCGGGAGATGAGGTCGGCGGCCAGCGCCCGGAGCCGGGCGGCGTCGCCGGTGCCGTGCGTGGCGCGGAGCAGCTCGTGCCACAGCCGCTCGTCGCCGGGGGCGGTCCGCAGGGCGGCGGTGAGCGCCTCGATGGCCTTCTCCGCGCGGTCCTTCACCAGGTGGAACTCGGAGAGCGCGAGGCCGATGTCCGCGACGAGCAGCGGAAGCTGGGCGTCGACGATCTCGTGGGTGAGCCAGCGGTAGCGGCCCTCGGGCCGGTCCGCGAGCAGCGGCCCGCGCACCAGGACGAGCGCGTCGGTGAGCAGCCGGCCGCGCACGGCCCGGCTGTCGACGCCCTTGCCCTGGGTGGCCTCGTGGTACAGCGACCGCAGCACGTCCAGGTCGGACACGACGGACTTGGCGAGGGTGAGCCGCCCGGCGCGGTCGGCCGCCAGCCGCGGCGTCCCGTCGGGGTCGGTGCCGAGCCAGGCGCGCAGCCGGTCGAGCAGCGCCTCGCGCACGTCGTCCGTCACGCCGCGCGGCCACAGCGCGGAGGACAGCACCCGCGGGTGCACGCCCTCGCGGTGCAGGAGCAGCAGGGCGAGCGCCTCGTGCAGCAGGACGCTCCGCTCGCCGTCGGGGGTGTCGAGCCCGATGATCTCGTACGGCCCGACGAGCCGCGCGTACACGGCCGGACGGCCCTGCTCGCTGATGTCGACGAGGAACGGCGGGGTGGTGACGGGCCCGTCGGGCGTGCGGTCCGGGTCGGCCTGCACGAACAGCTCGACGACCGCGCGCTGCTGGGCGGCGGGCAGGAGCTGGGCGTCGAGTTCGAGTCCGAGGAGCGGGGCGAGCAGCTTGCCCTCGCCGGTGATCTCCATCTCCCAGGCGGCGCCCGGCAGATCGCCGCTCTCGGTGCCGACGAGGTAGCCGATGCCCAACCGGCTCGCGTCGGCGGCGAGTTCGGCGAGCTTCATCGCGTCGTCGGCGGACGGCTCGGCGGCCAGCAGGACCAGGTGCGGGGCCCAACGGGTGTGCTGGGCGGGGCCGGTACGGCCGGTGAGGACGGAGTCGTGCCCGGCCGCGCCGAGCGCGCCGCGCCGCTGGCGGGTCTCGGCGCCCATGGTCTCGATGAGGTCCTCGATGCCGTCGAGGTGCCGGAGCCGGTTCGGGGCGAGCGGGGTGAGGTCCTCGCCGAACCCGACGAGGGTGATGGTCATGCGGTCCGACCAGCCGTTGGTGGCGAGTTCGGCGGCGACGGACGCGAACACGGCGGCCCGGTCGGCCTCCCGGCCCGACAGCGACACGAGTCCGGGCACCGCCTCCAGGTTGAGCAGCAGCCGCGAGTCGTCCATCGTGCCGAGGCAGACGAGCCCCGGGTACGGCGCGGCGGTGTCCTCGTCCTCGTAGCGCTCGGCGTCGGCGCGGGCGAGCATCCAGAACGTCTGGTCCTGCCCCTGCTGCCAGGGCGTGGGCGGCTTGCCCGACGGCTGCGCGAGCTGGAGGTGCAGATCGCCGCCGGTGAGCCAGGCGGCGTAGACGACGGGCAACGGCCGGGACTCGGTGGCCAGTTGGGCGGCGAGCCCGCGCAGGGACCGGTCCAGGAGCCGTACGCCCTCGGGGTCGGCGCCCACGAGCAGCGCGTCCTGCACGTCGGCCGCGTCCCCGGTCGGCGTCGGCGGTTCCATCCCGCGCCGCCCGCCGACCGCGCCGAACGCCGACTGCCACAGGGCCTGTCGGCGGCGCCGGCCGAGCGCGCCGAGGAGGCCGGCGGCGAGGAGGGGGGCGCCGAGGAGGGCCTGCGGGAGCCCGAAGGAGGACTCCTCGGCGGCGGGGGTGGCGTGCTGCTGCCCCTGCTCGTGCCGCTGGTCGGAGGCGGGGCGCTGCTCGGGGCGCTGTCCGGGGAGGGAGACCTGGGCGTTCTCGCCGCCGCCCTGGACCTCGTCACCGCCGCCCTGGACTTCGTCACCGCCGCCCTTGGCCTGGTCGCCGGTCTGTCCGTAGTCGTGGACCTGCTGCTGGGCGCCGCCGGAGGGGCTGTCGGGCATCTCGACGAGGTCGCCGCCGCGGGCGTCGCCGGGCATCTCCATGATCCAGCCGGGCCGGATCAGACTGGCCTCCGACAGCTTCGAACCGTCGGGCTGCACACGGTCCTTGTTGAGCTCGAAGATCTCCTTGTACCGGCGGCCGTCACCGAGGTGGCGTTCGGCGACCTCCCACAGGGAGTCGTGGTGCCGTCCCTCGGGGGGCTGGATCCGGTAGTACTTCGTCGGCCCGCTCCTGGCGGCGCCGGAGCCGCCCCCGGCGTCGGCGTGCGCGGCGGCGGTGGACGCCTGCTCGGCGAGCGCGGCGGCCGTGCTCGCGGCCTGCTCCTGCTGCTGCGCGAACAGCCCCCCGCCGCCCGGCGTCTGCTGCGCGGCGGCGACCGTGCCCCGCTGGTTGCCCTCGATGCTGTGCCCGAGCTGCGACAGCCCCGGCGTCAGGCTCGCGGCCGTCGCGCCCACGAGCAGCAGCGCGGCGACGAGCTGCCGGGCGAGCAACTGGCTGGGCCCCGCGCCCGGAACGCGTCCCGGAACGCCGATCCCCGACACCGCCGCCTTTATCTCGACGAGCACGCAGGCGGCGAACTGCGCCCAGGCGAGCCAGACGAGGACGGTGAGGATGCGCAGGAACGTGCCGGTGGTGATCTCCTGCTGGAGCCACTCCAGCTTCGGCGCCCCGCTGGGGAACGGCCATCCCACGCTCATCGCGAGCGCGCCCGGCACCCCGACGACCAGCACGAGCAACGCCACGAACGCGAAGAACGCCTTCACGAAATCACCGAAGGTACGCCGCCGGATCCGCACAGGTTGAGGGGTGCGGTTCCGGGGGGTGCCGGGGGTGGTCGCGTTCCCGGTCGAGCCGTTTCCCGTCGAGCGTGACGGGCTTGAACTGCGGCGTCGTGCCATGGCGGCGTCCTGAGGTGGTGGGTGAGGTGTGGGTGGGGGCGGGGGGTGTGCTGAGCCTACAGAGATCTTATGTAAGGAGTCGAAGCTCGGGCAGAGGGGTACCGCTCCCGATTCGCACCCCTCCCCCTCCCCACCGGCCGGCCCTTCGCGGTCGCCGCGCCGCCGTACCCTCAGCGCCCGCTGTCAGCGGCCCCGACGAAGAGATCCCACGCGTCCGCCGCGTGGACGGCCCGCTCGGCCCACACCTCCAGCTGATGAAGATCGGCGCAGCCCTCGACCCGCTCACGAACGGCATCCGGAACGGGGATCTCGCGCCATTGAAGGATCCGGAGCACCATCTCCGCCCTGGCCTGGGCCCGCCCTTCTTCACGGCCTTCTTCACGTACCTTCTCGGCAACCTCGTGCCGGAAGAAGAAGTAGCGGACCGCCATCATCAGCTCCTTCCACGTCTGCCGGGCCTCGACATCGACCAGGCAGGATTCGACGAGCTGCGCGAGCATCCCCGCGCTCTCGGTGTCGGTGGTCTCCAAGGCTGCCGCCAGCGGTTTCAGTGCCGACGACTTCCCCGGCGCCGGAAGCGCGATGGTGCACCTCGGCGGACCGGTACCTCCCCTGGACACCGTGGTCCGCGACGCCCCACACGGCACAGCCTTCATCGACTCCGAAGCCCAACTGGAGCACTTCCGAAGGCTCTTCCGTAGGGTGAGGGAAGCTTCACTCGACCCCGAGCGGTCACGTGACCTCATCCAACGACTGGCCAAGGAACTGTGAGGACCCGTCCATGACCACTCCCTCTCAGTGGCGGAAGTCGTCCTTCTCCGGCGGCGGGGAGGGCAACGACTGCGTGGAGATAGCCAACCGGCACACCCGAGTCGCCGTCCGCGACTCCAAGGCCCCGGCCCGCGCCACCCTCTCCTTCCCGCCCACCACGTTCGCCGCCTTCATCGAGGACCTCAAAACCCGACGGTGAACTCAGAAGTACCAGTCGAGAATCTCGGTGATGCAGTCCCGCAGCGCGCGGCGCCCGGCGACCGCACCGTGGTCCGTTTGGATCCGTGCCATCAACTGCCGCAACGCGTCACCACTTGCAGCGTCACCCTCCTCCAACGTCTCGTGGAAGTGCTCAGTGTTGAGGATCAAGTAATCCCTCAGGACCTCGGCGAGTTCACTGTCCGGGGAACTTGATTCGGCGACAATCCAGCCGGAGGTCATGTATTCCACAGGGCTGGACAAGATCCATCCGACATACCTGGACCCCGAGAAAAGAAGGTCCAGGTCGCGGCACACACGAAGACGACGCCTGCTCTCCGACCCCACGGACGGGAACCCACTGATCCCACACACCAGCCTGTCTCCAGTCGGCGTGGTCAGACTCGTAACGCATTTCGGAACCGTGAAGTCACCTGTCAAGGAGAGCCGAAAGCCCACCTCCTCGTAAGGGGTCAGCAACCACCCCGCGCAGTCTTCATCTATGACCTTCGTTCCGGATGGGACCTGCAGAATCATGCTGCTCAGCGCGCGATCGACACCGCCGAAGCGGAATTCGTCCTCCGCGGAATCCTGCCAGTTCCCCGCTCCGCAAGTGGCAAGAAGATGCATCTCATGCTGCTCGCTGTCGGCATAGGGCCCCACCATCACCAGGGCCCCCGAAACGACGAACCGTGGGATCTCCGCAATACCGCCACCTGGGTGGACGTCTACGATTCCCGCACCAATATGCACTACAGCTCCTCACTAAGGCCCGATTTGGACTGCCGGTGCAACTGTTCCGCCGCTGGGCGTGGGAATCTCGCCATTTGTGATCATCTCGGGTGTGATCGGGAGCCCAGGGTCCGATGGATCTCCGCCATAGATTTCAGCCCCACTCTTACCACGGGGTCCTGATGGGCCGTAGCTTGTCACCACCTGTCCAGCGTTCGCACCCTGGCCTTCGGTGATGACAATGTCCTGCCCCTTGTGGAAAATGAAGCGGCCGCCGGTACCAGTTGAGGCATACACGCCGTCCGGCGATGCCAGGATATCCCTTTCCAGCTCGTCCGGTAGCCGCCCGTGATAGTTCGGGGCACGCCTGACTGTCCCGGCCTCGGCATTCTTCATCACTTTATTCGTACGCTTTACTGCCCGGTCGTAAGGACCGAGCCCCAGCGGATCACTCCACGAGTAAGGATTGTCCACGTACCCGACCGGATTGGGCGCCGGAGACAACCCCATGGGGTCACTGCTCACATAGCGCGCAACGTCGGGGTCATAATAGCGTAGATAATTGTAGTGCAGACCCGACTCGGGATCAAAATACTGGCCGGGAAATCGGAGTGGCGTATAGGCGGTTGCGCCGGAATTCCAAGCGGTGGAACCCCACAGCATTGGACGAGAACGCCAGACAATATTTCCGCCGCCGTCGAGCAGTTCGCGCGGAGCACCAATCAGGTCCGTGACAATCGCGAAGAACCGCGTGTCAATTTCTTCCTGCCGTTCGCCGACAGCAGTGACACGTTCGGTCTGACTCACCGGATGCAGTCCCTGATGCCCCCAGGTGAGGGTGATCTCGTTCGCTGTTCCGGTCTGATGGGTCGTCTGTTCACAGAGGGTGGTGCCGTCCCAGCAGAAGTCGGTTCGCTCCGCCACGGAGACACCGTCTGCGGCAAGGCGCAGCTTCGCAATGCGCCGACCGAGAGGATCGTAGTGGTACCGCCAGTGCGTTCCGTCGGGCGTCACCACTCCGGTCAGCCGGTCCTCGTCACTCCAGGAGTAACGCCACACGTCCGCTTTGTGCGACAGCCGGGCCTTCCGGCGGAGGACAAGACGCCCCGCCGCATCGTATTCATAGTGAACTCCACCCGCACGGACGATGCGTGTCCCCCGGTACGAACGCGTGCCGCTCAGCAAGTGTCCGGATGCGGATTCGGTCCCTGAGACATCCGTCAGGTTGCCGGCTTCGTCGTAGGCGTATCGCTCGGTCCATCCCATGGCCTGAACCGCGTTGACACGCCCCATGGGATCAAGAGAGAAATGCTGGGCGCCGTTCAGTTGGTCATCCACGTCCAGCAGATGGCCGTCGGCACGGTAGACGTAGCTCCGCCGCTGGATGGTCTGACCCCCGGCCCCGAGCACGCCCTGTTCCCGCAGACGCCCCAGGCCGTCCCATGCCTGTGTCAGAACGGGATTCGTGCCGACACTGCGCAGCACCTCGTTGCCTGTGGCGTCGTAGTTGAAGTGGATCACCTGACCGGCGGCGGAGAGCGTCCTGGTGTTACCTGCGGCATCATGGGTCCACTCGCTGACGACGCCCGTGGGGGTGGCTCGCCTCGTACGACGCCCCGCCAGGTCGTAGGTGTGACTCACGGCCCGGCCATTGACCGTCTCCAGCGCCAGCAGCCCGACCGCGTCGTATTCTCGGGCCAGCCGACCGTCCGGCCCGACGGCCTCTGTCATCCGTCCGTCGAGGTCATAGGAGAACGTGGTCTCCACCTCGCCGGCCGTCTTCCGGACAACCTGCCCCAGGGAATCACGATCGAAGCGGATCGTCCGGCCAAGGGCATTGGTCCGCGAGGTCAGCCGGTTCGCAGGGTCATAACCGTATTCCAGCGAGCGGCTGTCGAAGTCGACCTCGGATACGAGACGACCGGCGAGGTCGTATGCGTACGACCACTCCAGCTTCTGCGGATTGATCACTTTCGTCAGCCTGAGAGCGGAATCGTAGTCGAACTCGTACCGAGATCCATCCGGATCGGTGCGTGCACTCAGGAGGTCGAAGTGCGTGTACTCGGAAACCGTGGCCAGGCCGGCCGCATTCACATGACGGACGCAGTTCCCTTCGCCGTCGTACGACCAGGACTCCGCAGAGCCGTCAGGATATGCACAATGAATCAAGTGACCTTGCGTCGACCAGCGCATACGCGTGACTGCGCCGCTCCCGTCCGCTACTGCGGTCAGGCGCCCGAACGCGTCGTATTCATAGGTGGATCGACTATTGAGCGGGTCGGTGAGCTCGATGGTCAGTCCGGCAGAGTTACAGAGGACGTGTGTCGTCTCGCCCAGGGGATCCACCGTGGCGACAATTCCTCCACGATCGTCGTAGGCAAAGCGCATCGCCCTGCCCATAGGATTCACAATCGAGGTGCAGTTACCACGCTCGTCGTAGTCACGAACCCAGCGCGCGCCGCCAGGCAACACGATGAGGGTGGGTCGGCCAAAGGAATTGTAGGTGATACGAGTTGTCGCACCATCCGGCCGAGTGATGGCTTGAGGACGTCCCACCTCATCATTGACGAAACGGGTGGTGTGCTGCAAGGCATCCGTGTACGCGACGACATGATGGTTCACATCATATTCAGTGCGAGTGATTGCCCCCAACGCGTCAACTTCGGCAACAACCTGACAGCTGTCGTTGATGACAAAGCGGTTGACCGCTCCGTCTGCTGTCGTGAGCGCGGTGATCCGCATACCCGGCCACTGGGGATCCTCACCGTCGTACTGCAGAGTGACAGCAATATGTCCGGCCTCGCCGCCTTCTGCCGTGCAGCGATCCTTCTCATCGTAGATATACGAGTACGTACTGCTGTTGGTGTCGGTCCACGACGTGATACGCAGTCGATCGTCATACTCGAACCGCAGCGGTTCGTCCGAGGCGTGGAACACCTCCATGAGGTTTCCGTCGCTGTAGCCGTATCGCTTGATGAGCTCGTCGCCGCCGTCTTCAGCCGCGCCTTTCAGCGTCAGGGCCACGATGCGATCGTCCTCTGCCGTGAACCCCAGGCGGTAGCCCCCGGAGTGTCGAATGCCGAGTGGCGTGCCCTGATCGTCGTAGTCGAACTCGGCGGTATTACCGTTCCGGTCGGTGACACGGGCCAGTAGGCACATACCGCTCGGGTCAGGGGCACGGAACAGCCGGCTGTGCCCTGTGGCCAGATCATCGATACGGTAGCCACCGTCGTCCAGGCGCAGAAGCGGCTGATGCGGTCCCCTGTCCGGGAGAACCGGAAGGCCCGGGTGGACCGGGTGGGAATACGACAGCAGGAGCCCGTCCTCCGTGACGAAGACAACGCCCTGCTCATCGACTTCAAGGCGTTGGTCGATGGTCGACGCCCAAGTCGGTCCGAACCACCACCCGCACCGGTAGTCCGAAGCGACACGTCGGGTGAAGACGAGCGGCAGAACACCCGGCAGCACGATGTCGGTCTGTGGCAGGAACATAGTTCCCGTTGCCAGGTCAACGGGGTCCGTGAACAGTGACTTGACTGTCTCCTTGGTCCGGTTGTAGGCGCCCTTGGCCCCATCCGCGATCATGCCGCGGGCGTTCTTGCCCAGCCCGCGCAGGGCCAGACTCATCCCCTTGAGGCCGCCCCGCATCCCCTTCATCGCGGCCATGCCGCCCTTGAGACCCTTCGCGAGTCCACCGAGCGTGGTGATCCCCTTCATGCCCGGTATGCAGTCCAGGGCCGCCAGGCCCACATCCCACAGGGACGCCTGGCCCTTCGAATATTTGTAGAGCGTGTCGGCCAGGACAACGAGTGCGGCGACGAGCACGATCACACCGAGGATCGGACCACCGATGATCATCGCGACGATCCCGACGACCGCTACGACGATCTTGCAGACCGACACGATGGTGTCCCAGTTGTCGGTGAACCAGTCACCGACCTCCTCCCACCACGACCGGTTCTGAATACCCGCATCCGAGGCTTCGTCGATCTTCGACTTCGCGTCCCGCGCCGCGTCCTCACGCATCCTCCGCGCATCCGCGGCCATCTTCTTCGCCGCATCCAACGCGTCCTGCGCACTGTCGACATCCGACCGCGCCGTCGTCTGCGCCGACTTGGCATGCTGGGCATCCCGGGTCGCCGCACGGACCTTCCCCTCGTCCGGCTTGTCACCACCCGACTTACTGCCGATGGGATCGTCCTTGTACTTGTCCGCCTCCTTGTTGGCACGGGTGACCCACGAATCAGCCGAGGACAGACGGGAGTTGGCGGACGACAGGTCGCTCTGCGCCTCACGGCCCTTCACCAGCGCACGATCCGCCAGCGCCTGCGCACGCTCCAGCTTCGGCCAGAAGTCGGCGAGCGCGTCCCCGCACAACTCGTACGACTTCTTCAGCTTCTTGAGGTTCTTCGGGACACCCCCGAACTCCTCCTTGAACACCTCAGCAGACTTCCCCGCCCACTCCAGCAGGGTGTCCTCGCCCGCCATCCCCTTCACCAGACGCAAAGCGTCCGAGACGTCGTCCGCGAAATCGTGCAGCGTCTTCGCCAGCCGCTTCACCCGGTCCGGATCACCCGGCGTCGGATCCTTCTCCAGATCCAGGACATACCAGTCCGTCGGCCGATGCCCCGCCATACCCGCAACCCCCGTCACGCACGCAACGTCAACAACATCTCTGTGCGCGTGCGAACTTACCTGGACGACCGTTCGAGGGGTAGCTCGATCAGTGAGGTCATGGTCACCACCAGCGGCATTCTGCTGGTGAGCTGCGGAGCACGTCCCTGGGATTCGTCCGCAAAGGGTGATTCGCTGCCTCCCCAACGGAAGGCGTAGTTCCCGCTGTGGCCAACGCGGCCACCTCCGGGCGGAAATGGGCCGCTGGGAAACAGGCCGCGGCAAGTCCATCGAGCGAGCTCCGGAACCGGTACCTGTATCCACTGCCCATGATCACTCGTCCTGGAAATCGATCAGCGGGGCCATGGCCACCAGCGTCGCAGTGTCTCCCGTACCGTCACTCGGACCCAGCGTCGCTTCAGCCAGGGCGGCAGGTCCCGGAAGGGGATGTACGTCAGGACGTCGTCGAACGTGTGGTCGGCGGCGCCGCCCGGGCCCTCGGCGCGGAGGGCCTCGTACAGCTCCGGGGTCAGGCGGCGGTCGAGGCGGGCCAGGTGGGCGGTCGCGGTGAAGGGGAAGTCACGGCCGGGGCCGGGGAGCAGTTCCAGGGCCCGGATGATCCGCGGGGACACCACCTCCGGCTCGCAGTTGAGAGCGAGGCCGATCACTGCGGCGCCCAGACGGTCGTCCCGGCGGTCGAGGGCGGCGTCGACCTCCGCCGGGTCGTCGATGCCCAGCAGGCCCTCGCCGGTCTCCCAGTTCCAGTGGCGGGCTATCGCGACCACCGCGTCTCGGAGTGGGGGTGGTGCGGCGTCATGACGTTCCTCCGGGGAGCGTGGAGAGGCAGGTGTCCGCCTCTCGCTTCAAGGAGCGGGAGAGATCGACCAGCACGGTCAAGGTGTTCCTCAACTCAGCCGTCCAGTACGCAGCTTGCGGGACGTCTGTCCAGGCATGCCGGTTCCTGGTGACGACCGCGTAGAGCAGGTCCTCGTCGTACCAGCCGCCGGCCGCCTGGCCGGGAGCGGTGTCCCGGAGGATCTCCACCGCCCGGGGAAGCAGCCAGGGCAGGCCGACGTCCTGGCCGATCAGGCGGGCCAGCTCATGTGGTGCGAGCAGGCCGATCGGGCGGTGGCGCAGCTCGTGGACGTTCCTGACCATGGCGGTGGTGTCCGGGGGCGGATCGGCCCATCGCTGCCCGTCGAGCTGCGTCAGGGACCGGCTGCGGTCGATCGGCTGAGGCACGAGGCGTGATCCTTTCATGGTCCGCCGTTCATCCAGGTCCAGGCCCGTCGAGCGCGTCCGCCAGGGCGTGGGCGTACGCCCTGAAGCCCTCCCTGGCGGCTTCCGGCGTCGGCGCGTCCGGGCGCAGCGCGTCCGGCAGGGACGCCACCCGCCACATGCGGAACACGTCGGCCACCGCGCGCCCGCCGTCGCGTCCGAGCAGTGCCGCAGCCCCGCGCACGGCGGCGGACACGAGGGCGGCGCCCCGGTCGGCCTCCGTCCCCCGTGTCACCGCGGCGCCCACCAACCCGTCCATGAGCCGGGTGAGTTGCAGGTCGCCGCCCGTGCGGAGGATACGGCGCAGCGCCGCGGGGTCCGTGAGGTCCGGTGGGTATCGCTCGACGCAGGCCGAGTGCAGCGTCAGGGACTCGGGCGTCACCTCCGCCGACCCGCCGCCCCGGTCGTTCCAGCCGCCCTGCCGCTCGAAGAGCCGCATCGTCCCGGGCGAGAAGTCGCCGATCTCCCGTACCGCTTCGAGCAGGTCGTCCAACTCGGCCCGGTGCGCGGCCACGAAGGCGGTCGGCGACTCGGCCCCCGCCACCGCACCCAGGTCGAGGACCGACCACAGCGGGCCGAACACGTCGTAGGCCAGGCCGCGTTCGGTCACCGACGCCGTCATCCGGTCAGGCCGTGAAGCGGAACGTCGACGTGATCGCGTCGAAGATGTCGAAGAAGGACTCCGCGAGGTCCAGGACCTGGCTGCTGCCGGCGACGAGCGCGACCTTGCCCTCCTGGCCCGGGACGGGGATGTACGTCTGGACGAGCACCGCGCGGATCGTGCGGTTCAGGGCGTCGTCGGGGACGGGGATGTCCTCGATGCCGTACGTGCGGGCGGCCGGGCCCACACCGGGGATGTCGACCGTGGTGACCTTGCGCCAGGAGTCGCCCTCGCGCTTCGCCTCCTTGACGGCCAGCTGGCTCGCGATGACGGACGGGTCGTTGGAGAGGGGCTCGCCGTGTTCGTTGCGTCCGCCGACCAGGGACACCGTCACCGATCCCGTGATCGGGGTGTCAGCGCCGAAGTTCTCCGCCATGCAACCGCAGTACAGGGCGCCCGACTTCCAGGCGTCCGCGGCGGCCTTGCGGAGGAAGTCCGTGTAGACGTCACGGTACTGGGACAGCTCCGGGTGCTGTCCGACGCGTTCGTTCACCATGCGGCGGATCGAGTCGTCCCGTGACTCGGGGCGGACGTCGAACTCCCACCACGACTCGGGGACCTTGATCCGGAAACCCCCGCGCTCGACGGTGAGCGTCTCCATGTAGCGGGCCATGACGTAGACCGACCTTCCCCGTCCTCATCCGTTGTACCGTGCACGTCAGACTACGAGATCGGGGGACGTGGCCATGGGACAGGGCGGCAAGAGCGACCTCTCGCTCCCGTTGACCGAGCTGGAGACGTACGGTCAGCGGCTGCGGTCGATCAAGGCGCAGCTCAACCACACCAAGAAGCTGTTCGAGCAGTACAGGGACGACATCGGCGACGGCAGCGTGAACGACGCCCTCGACGACTTCGAGTCCAACTGGGAGGACGGCCGCGAGGACATCACGCAGCAGCTCGACGCGCTGTCGAAGATGTCGGACGCCGTCGTCCGGGAGTTCAAGAAGCTCGACGACGAACTCGCCAAGCAGGTCAACGACAAGATGAGGACCGAGGACAAGCGGCCTCCCAAGGCCGACAAGTAGCCCCGGCAGAAGACGGGTTCACGCTCCCGGGGCGTCTCGGACCCCGCCGAGCAGCTCCGCCAGTCCCCGCTCCAGCGCGGGCTGCGTCGGCTCGTCCCCCGGCTCCGTGACCCTGTACGTGCGCAGCAGGTACCGGTGCAGGGCCGCCGTCTCGAAGAGGATCATCGCCACGCCCTCCGGCGCCCTGAACTCCACGGCGGTGCGCGTGCGGTCGTACGGGCCGACGTGGACGTTGCCCAGGCCCGCCGGACTGCCGACGCCCTCCTCCAGGAGCCCCCGCGCGAAGGTCCACGTCAACTCCTCGCCGTCCAGGGAGATCCACGCGGGGAAGTCGAAGTGCACGGCCAACGGGTCGTCGGCCGTGTAGCGGAGGGTGACGGTGACCGCCAACTCCTCGTCGTCGGCGGTGAGCAGGCGCGCACCGGTGGGCTGTTCCAGGGTGAGGTGACCGTTGTGTCGCATGTGCGTCTCCGATGCGGGGCGGGAGGCGGCCGGTTGGGCCGTTGCACCTCCTTCGAGGAGGAAACCGGGGCCGGCATTACGCCGGTTACGCAAGTTACCCATGTGATGTACGCCACTTCCGACGATGCCGGAAACTTTTATTGAAAGTTTCGTCATCTAGGCTGACAAACCCTTACCGCCGCTTCAAACAGGCACTCCGGAGCGTTCCGCCATGTCTGACGGATCCACTGACGCTGAAGCCTCCGCGGCGACCTCCGCCGCGATCTCCACCGCGACCTCCGCCTACGCCCGGGTCTACGAGGAGCAGCAGCCGCGTCTGGTCGCCTACGCCCGCTCCCTCACCAGGAGTTCCTGGGCCGCCGAGGACCTCGTCGCGGAGGCCCACTTCCGCGTGTGGCGCCGCCTCGCCGCGGGGCACGAGATCGAGAACGTGCCCGCGTACCTGATGACGACGGTCCGCCGTCTCGCGTCGGCCGCGGGCAGCGCCGTACGGGAGACCCCGCACGATCCGCAGAGCGACGAGCGGGTCTCCGTGCCCGCGCAGGGCGGTGATCCGGCCGAGCAGGTGTCCTCCGTCGACCTGCTGGTGCGGGTGCTGGGGCAGTTGCCCGAGCGGTGGGTCAAGGCGCTGTGGCTCGCGGACGCGGAAGGGCTGCCGCTGGCGGCGATCGGGCCGCAGCTCGGCACGAAGGACGGGGCCACGGCGGTCCTGCTGCACCGCGCCCGTGAGGGCATGCGGCAGGCGTTCCTGCGCGCGCAGACCGGTGCTCCGGACGATCCCGCCTGCCAGGTCCACTGGGCCCGCATGCCCGCGTACGTCCGTGGCTCCGCCACCGCGCGGCAGTCCGAACGCGTCCTGGGGCACGTGGACGCGTGCGACGACTGCCGGGCCCGGCTCGCCGCGCTGATGAGCGCCAACGACCGGCTGCCCGCGCTCGTCGGGCCCGCGCTGCTTCTCGTGGTGCTGGGCGGCTCGGGCCGGTTCCTGCTGACCTTCGCCGCGGGCTCGACGAGCTGGAGCGGTGTCGGCGGGTGGAAGGGGCCGGCGAAGGGAGGCGCGGCCAAGGCCGCCGCCACGGCCGGCGCGATCGCCCTCGCCGCCGCGGCCCTCCTGCTCGCCCTCGGCCCCGACGACCAGTCCCCCGCCCACCGCACCCCCGTCGCCGAAGTCCCGGCGAGCCGGTCACCGGTGGCCCAGGACCCGGTGACCGCCCCGGCACGGGGCGACGCCGGTGACGGCGACGGCGACGGCGACACTGTCGGTGTCGGCGGTACGACGGGTTCGGCGGTCGGCGGTACGACGGGTTCGGCGGTCGGCGGTACGACGGGTTCGGCGGTCGGCGACACGGTCGTACGGGAGGAGCCGGTTGCCGCGGCGGCCCCCGGCGACGGCGGAACGCCCGTGGTCCCGGCCCCCGCGGAGTCCTCCGCCAGCCCGACGCCCCCTGCGACTCCGTCCGCGACCCCCCTTCCGACTCCGGCTCCCAGTACGGCCGAACCGGCCCCACCGGCGACCACGGAACCGGTACCCGTCGAGACGCCCACGGAACCGGCAGAGCCGACGCCTCCGGCGGAACCCACGGAACCCGCACCGTCGGCGGAACCCACGGAGCCCACGCCTCCGGCCGAACCGACCGCGCCGACCGCGCCGACCGCGCCGACCGCGCCTGAACCCTCCCCGACCGAACCCGCGCCTCCGGCGGAGCCGACGCCCCCGGCCGAACCGAACCCGCCCGCCGAACCGACGCCTCCCGCCCACCCGGAGCCCACTCCGAAGGAGCCGACCCCTCCCGGCGAGGACAACTGCCCACCTCCCGGAGGGAAGCCGTCAGGTGGGATGCCACCGGGCCGGACGCCCCCGGGCGGGACTCCCCCGCCCGAGCAGCCGCCGCAGAACCCGGGAACCGGCCGTCAGCCGACCTCGTTCTCCGCCGTCGCCTGGCCGTGGACGGTGACGTCGCCGCTGTAGAACATGCCGGTGAAGACCGGGGAGTAGGTCAACTGGACCTCGACCGCGACCTGGTCGGCGTCCGCGGTGACGCAGTGGGTCGCCGCGATGTCCGCGCCCGTCATGTTCATCTCGCGGGCGAACGCGCGCACCCGGGCGTCGCAGTTCTGGAAGTTGATCGGGGCGGGGCCGTTCTCGTCGTCGTAGAGGGCGTCCAGGTCGATGTCCTGGGCGGCGTACCGCGCGGCCTGTTCGGCGATGTCGGCGGCGCGTTCGCGCTTGGAGATGGACAGGCCGCCGTCGATGACGAAGGCCGACAGGGAAAGGAAGACCAGCGCGAAGATGATGACCGCGCCGGCGCCCGAACCCCGGTCGTCGAGGTGGGACCGGCGGTCCGACAGCCAGTCGCGCGCGGCGGCCCGGATACCGTTCACGCCGTCCTCCGGAACGGGTCCAGGGGCGAACTGAAGCTCGCCGTCAGGGTCGTGGGGATGTCGAGGCCGAGCATGGCCAGTCCGCGGACCTCGCAGCTCACCTCGACCGTGAAGAAGGTCGCCGCCTCGAAGCCCGCGCTCGTCTGGTCGACGGTCACGGGACCGGAGCAGACGTCGGCGAGGTCGGCCTCGGCGGCCTTGCGGGCCTCCGACATCGCGGTGGCGTGGTCCTTCTGGATGGAGCCGGCGCGCGCGGCGTCACGGGCCGCGCCGTCCACCGCGCCCCGACCGTCGACGAGTTGACCGAAGGCCACCAGGACCAGGATGAACAGGATCATCACCGGGGCGAGGATCACCACCTCGACGGTGGAGAGCCCTCGGTCGTCCGTCGGCGGAGCCCCTTGGTCGTCCGTCGGCGGAGCCCCGTCGTCGGTTCTGAACCGGCGCGCCGCCCCGCGCAGCACATGCTTCATGGTCAGCTTCAGCTCAGTTCCCGTTGTCCTGGACGAACCGTTCGACCGGTCCCTGCGACTGCGCGTGCACCGTCAGGTCGAGGCCGGGGAAGACCGTCGGGACCCGTGCCGTGATCTCCACGCCGACCGTGTTCTGCTCGGGCTGGAGCATCGTCACGTTCGGCGACAGCACGAGCTGCGGGCCGAGTTGGCCGATGTAGCTGTCGACGACGTCCCGCGCCTCACCGCGCCACGCGCCCGGCTGGGCGTCGGCCGTGGCACGCGCCTTGCGGGCACCCGCCTGTGCCGCCGCCTGGGCGACATGGTCCGCGAAGAAGTACAGCGCGAACTGCACCGTCGCGAAGATCATGAAGAAGAGGACCGGTGTGAGCAGCACGAACTCGATCGCGGTCATGCCGGAGTCGCCGCGGGCGGACGCCTCTTGGCGAGCCGTCTGCACCCTGCGGCGTACCCATCCCCCTACGCCGTCCGTCTTCATCGTCATACGGACGATCAGCAGGTCTTGCCCGCGTCGGCACCCTTGATGCAGTCGCCGACCTTGTTGGCGCCCTCGCTCAGCGCGGCGTTGATGATCGCGGCGACCACGCCGACGATCGCCACGACGACCGCGGAGATGATGACCCACTCCACCGCGGAGGCGCCGCGGTCCAGTTCGCCGGAGCGGGCGCGCTCGACGCGGGCGCTCAGGAAGGTGATCAGGAAGTCGACCTGCGGGATGCCGGTGCGGAACTCCCGGCCGTCGCGCCCGTCCCGTCCGGTGCGTGCGATACGTGCGTTCATGTCGTGTGTCGTCCTCTCGAAACAGCGGTTGGCGTGCGGCGTTGCTGGAAACGGCCGGGGGCGGCGGCTCAGGAGACCTGGAACACCCTCATGGCCGCCGGGAAGATCAGGAACACCAGGAAGCCGGCGCACAGCAGCAGCTGGGCGACGAGCATGGACTGCGACTTCTCGCCCGCGCTGCCCTCGATCTCGGCGAGTTCGCGGTGCCGCATGGTCTCGGCGCGGGAGGCGAGGGACTCACGGACCTTGGCCCCGTCGTCCGCGACCAGGGCGAGCGAGGCGGAGAGGTCCTTCAGTTCCTCCACGCCGATCTCCTCGCCCAGCTGACCGAGCGCCTGCCACTGGCTGATACCGGTGATCCGGGCGTCGTTGAGCGCGTTGCGGATGCGCTGGGTGGCCCAGCCGTCGGAGACCTCGGCCGCCGCCATCAGCGCCTCGGGCAGACCGCGTCCGCCCGCGAGGCTCATGGAGACGAGGTCCAGATAGGCGCCGATCACACGCCGCAGATCGCGCCGCTTCTCGGCCGCGTCCCGCCGTACCTCCAGGTCGGGCAGGAAGAAGAAGACGGCGGCGAAGGCGAGCGCGAGCCACACCGGGATGATCGGGCTGCGGCCGAAGCCCAGGGTCCAGATCACCGCGAACAGGAACGGGCCGAAGAACAGACCGGCGGTGGCCAGCAGCACCTTGGTGGCGAGGAACTTCTCCCAACTGCGGTCCAGGACGGCGAGATCCGCCCGCAGCGACCGCTGCTCCCAGCCCTGCTGGAGATAGAACTCGGCGACGCGGCGCCCGACGTCGGCCCGCATCGAACCGAGCCGCCCCTGGTCGGCGCCGGTCCGCGAGGACTCGTACGCCGCTCCGCGGGCCCGCATCGCGTCGATCCGGGCGACCTGGGAGACCGCGCTGCGTTTGGTCGGCATCAGGGCCCGGACCAGGACGTAGATGCCCAGGCCGATGATCGCGCCGACGGTGATCGGCATGGTCAGGCTCATCGACGTACCCCTTCTTCCGCGGGCTGGGTCCTCGGCCGGACGAACTGGACCGACGACTCGTCCTTGATCAGGAACCGTTCGGGCGTCTCGATGGTGGACAGCTTGCGCAGCCACCAGAAGCCGAGCGCGAACAGCCCGCAGACGCAGGCGAGGACGAGCTGGCCGACGGCCGTGCCGTACGGCTCGACGAAGTCCCGGTTGAAGATGGACAGTCCGAGGACGAAGGCGATGGAGACGGCGACGACGATCTGCACCGAGCGGCGGGTGGAGGACCGTTGGGCCATCACGCGCTGGCGCATGTCGACTTCCTCGCGCGCCGACTTGGCGAGCGCGCCGAGCACCTGGCGCAGACCGGGGCCGCGCAGCCGGGCGTTGAGGATGAGCGCGGCGACGATGATGTCGGCGGAGGCGTCGTCGATCTCGTCGGCGAGGTGCTGGAGCGCCTCGGGCAGCGGGGTGCGGGAGCGCAACCGGTCGACGAGCGCGTCGAGATGGGGCCGCAGGACGGGGGCCGCGGCCCGCGCGGACGCGGGGATGGCCTGCTCCAGACCGACGGCGCCGGCGATGGTGTCGCGCAGCGACTCCGTCCAGGAGGCGAGCGCCTCCACCCGGCGCATGGCGGCCCGTTCCTCGGCGGCGCCGCCGAAGAGCCGGTCCCAGAAGAAGACGAGCACCCCGGCCGCGATGCCGGCGACGGCCCAGCGAGTGAGCAGCAGCACGACGAGACCGATGATCGCGGCGAGCGAGCCGCGCTGTCCGGCGAACCGGATCATCTCGGAGGCCCGTTCGGCGGCCTTCTGCTTCTCGTGATCCGGCTTGACCGGCAGTCCGCGCAGGGCGGCGGCGAACAGCGCGATGCCGCCGCCGACGGCGACCCCGCAGCCGAGCGAGTACAGGACGGTCGTGGAGAACAGTCCGCCCATGGAGCCGAGCGAACCGAGTGCGGCGTAGGACGTCATGGCGGTCACCCCCAGGTTCCCGAGGGCCGGTAGCCCTGTGCGATCAGGTCGTCGAGGCAGGCGATGGGCGCGTGCGGCACGATCCGCCCGTCGGGTGTCTCCGCGAACACCTCGCTGGACAGCACACGGCCGTCGACGCCGTTGACCTCGCGGACGGAGGTGACCATGCGCTGAAGTCGGCCGCCCGTCTGGAAGTTGTTGCGCCGCTGGATGAAGACGACGAAGTTCACGGCGCCCGCGATCAGCATCTGGCTCGCCTCGATGGGCAGCCGTTCGGCGGCCTGGAGGGCGTACGTGGAGATGCGGTTGAACACCTCGTGCGAGCTGTTCGCGTGGATCGTGGACAGGGAGCCGTCGTTGCCCTGGGACATGGCGTTGAGCATGGTGACGATCTCGTCGCCGAGGACCTCGCCGACGATGACCCGGGAGGGGTTCATGCGCAGCGACCGGCGCACCAGCTCGGCCATCGAGATCAGGCCCTGGCCCTCGGAGTTGGGCAGCCGCTCCTCGAACGCGACGACGTTGGGGTGCAGGTCGTCGAAGGTGTCGAGGCCGAGCTCCAGGGCCCGTTCGACGGTGATCAGCCGCTCGTGGGGCGGGATCTCGTTGGCGAGGGCGCGCAGCAGCGTCGTCTTGCCGGCGTTGGTGGCGCCCGCGATCATGATGTTCTTGCGGGCCCGCACCGCGCACGCCAGGAAGTGCGCGACCTCCGGGGTCACGGTGCCGTTGCCGACGAGGTCGGAGATGAACACCTTGCCCATGCGCGCGCGGCGGATGGACAGCGCGGGGCGCCGGGTGACGTCCATGACGGCCGACAGCCGCGAGCCGTCGGGCAGCCGCAGGTCGAGCTGCGGGTTGGCGGAGTCGAAGGGGCGGGACGACAGGCCCGAGTAGGCGCCGAGGACCTGGATGAGCTCGATGAGCTCCTCGTCGGACTCGGCGACCGGGTCCTCCTTGGACTCGCGCCCGTCGGAGTAGCCGACGAAGACCTGGTCGTACCCGTTGATGTCGATGTTCTCGACGTCGATGTTGTCGAGGAGCGGCTGGAGCCGGCCGACGCCGAACAGCGCGGCGTGCACGGCGGCGGCGTACTGCTCCTCGGTCTCCGCGTCGAGGGGGGTGCGGCCCGCGTTGATCTCGGTGCGGGCGTACTCCTCCAGGATCTGGGCTATGACCGCGCGGGCGTAGTGCCGTTCGTCCTCGCCGGACATCGGCGAGACCCCGGACACCTGGTCCTGGCGCCGCTGTTCGGCGATCCGGTCGCCGGCGTCCTGCCGGAACCGTTTGACCAGCGAGTGGTCGACAGCGGTCATCGGGTGGCCCCGGCATGGCCGCCCGGCTGGCCGTACGCCTGCGGCTGCTGGGCCTGCGTGGGCGCGGACCAGGCGGCGCCGTACTGCTGGTACAGGTCCGCGGTGACCTTGCGGGCGGTGCGGATCAGCAGCGACTTCTCCAGGCGTCCGCGCTTGCGGCCGGCCAACTGGTCGGCACCGGCCGGGTCGTCGGCGAGGGTGCCGACCACGCGGGCGCCGGTCTGGGCGTGCACAAGCATGTCGTTGACCTGGCCGGCGATCTTGGGCGCGCTGTTGGTGTCGGCGATGAGGACGACGCCGATCATCGGGTTGCCCATGGTCGCCACGCCGCGCTGGCCGCCGTGCAGCTTGTTGCCGAGGGCGGCGGCCCGGTCGCGGACGCGCGCGATGGCCTCCGGCTCGGTGCGGCTGATCAGCAGGACGAGCGCGGCGTGCGGGAAGAGGTCCACGACAGGGGTGTCCCCGGCGATCCGCCCGCAGTCGGCGATGACGTCGGCGGGCGCGTTCGGGGACTCGGCGAGCGCGGCGAAGGAGTGCCCGAGGGTCGGCCACAGTCCGGCGAGGCCGGCGGCCTGCTCGGCGTTGCCGAGACCCACGAGGACTTCGAGACCGCCGCTCAACGGCTGCACGTGGTCCCAGAGTTGGTCGGGCACCAGGCCGCGGCGGGCGGTCGCGGCGATGGACAGCATCCCGGTGTTCGGGTTGAGCGGGCCTCCGTGCGCGGCGGCACTGCGGTACACGAGGTCGCCGCCCGCCGGGTCGGTCTCCGCGAGCAGGGCACGCCGCGGCCAGACCGCCGCGAGAGCGACGGCCGCGGTGGTCACGCCGGGGGAACCCTTGTCGGCGGCGAGAGCGATGAGCGCCATGGGGTGGGGCCGCCTGCCTTCTAGTTGCTGCTGTTGCTGCTGGGGACGAGGACGAGGGCGACCTCACCGTTGGCCGCGGCCTGGGCGAGGGCGCCGGCCTGGTCGTTGTCGACGGCGAGGGTGTACGACTGGTTGGCGCTGCTGACGATCTCGTCGCCGCCGGCCTGCGGCACGGTGGCCACGATCGCGCTGTCCACGATGACCGAGTTGTCACCGGTGGCCGAGGCCGAACTGTTGCCGCCGGAGCCGCCGTCGGTGACGCGGTAGGCCGCGACCGTGTCCCCGATCTTCAGTCCGGAGGGGAACTGGCCCGCCTTCAGGGCGAGACCGACGAGGGTCTTGCCCTGGGTGGCCTCGCTGTTCTCGGTGAACATGTCGCCGATGACGACGGTGCCCTTGTAGATCGTGGACTTGGCCTTGAGACCCTTGAGAGCGGCGAGCTGGTCCCAGCGCACGTAGTTGATGGCGCTGTCGTCGGCGACCAGCACGGACGTGACGCTGTCGCCCACCGACTCGCCGGGCTGGATGTCGCTCGTCACCTGGACGACCTCGACCCGGTCACCGGCCTGGAGGACGAGCATCGTCGCCCCCAGCGCGCCCACCAGGATCAACAGCACCGCCAGCGCCGCGAGCGCGGGTTTGCGCTCGCGAGGCGGGGTGGGAAGCCGGTCACCGACCGACGGCTGGACCGGAGCCGTGGGACGCCCTTGAGCCGCCCCCGAACGCTCTTGGATCTTCACGCAACCGCTCCCCGTAACCCAAGAAAAGTCTGTCAAATGACATGCAAATTGGGACACTTCACCTAGGTCTACTCGACTTACGCGAATAGCCATCGCAGAGGTGAGTGTCAAGCCATCGCACCGTATCAGCCGCACATAAGCCCCTCAAGGCACGTCCGAAGTCCCGCTCCCCACCCCGTACCTCGTTATCCATCTGCAACTTCTTCCGCTCCGGGCCCGCACACGCACCCGCCGGAACAGGGCGGTTGCCTGTGCAGCGGCGAATCGGCCGCGGGTGCGCCGCACCGCCCCCGCGGCACCGTCCGTCACGCCCCGCCCATGAGGCCTGCACGATTCGCTCACGAAGCCGCCAGGGCCGCGTGCCATGATCTCTGCTCGGTTTCACGACACGGGGGCATCAGGCGATGGCGAAGGCAGAGACGGTTCTCCTCCCGATCGGCGGTGCGGCGCTCTCCTCCGACGAGCGGCTCCTGACCGCGGTACGGGAGATCGGCGCGCGCACCGGCGTCGACTACACCGACGACCGCGCGGTCACCACGCTCCTGGCGGAGCGGCGCGAGGCGGCGCACGCGGCCCAGCACCGGCCGCTGGCCTGGGTGGCGGGCCTGACCCTGGTGGCGGTCGTGTGCTGGGTCGTCGCGGCCGTGGGCGTCCCCGCGCTGGGCCCGAAGGCGGCGGCGCTCGCCGGCCCTCCCCTGATCGCGGCCGTCGCCGCGCTGGTCCACGTCCGCAAGGGCTGGCGGCGCGAGATGGAGCATCCCGCCCTCGCCGGGTACCGCGAGGTCCTCGGCCGGGCCCGGGCGCACGGGATGACGCCGACGCACGTGCCGCCGTGGCTGGAGGGGCGGCCGGAGGCCGGACAGGGCGGCGGCAAGGCGGTGCTGCCGATCCCGGTGTATCCGACGGTGGAGGCGCCCGCGGCACCCGTGGACTCCGCCTCCGCCGTGCCCGTCCCGCCGAAGCCGGCCGCCGTCGCCGAGTACGAGCGCGTCGCCGACACCGGCGGCTGGCACGACGAGGCGGGCTGCCTCCTGGTCATCGCCGGCGTCATCGGCGCGGGCTGGGCCTGGTCGGAGACCGAACCGCTCGGCTACGGCGCCCTCGCCCTGATCCCCCTCGCGATCGTCGTCTGGCTGATCGGCAGCAACCAGGGCGGCGAGAAGGCACGGCTCCGGGCGGAGGCGACGGAGTACGTCAAGGCGATCACCGCCGCCCAGGCGGCCGGCGCCCAGGTGCCCGAACTCTCGCCGCAGCTCCAGAAGTTGCTGCACGGCTGAACCCGATCCTCTCCGGACGGTGTTTCGCACTAGCGAACCCTCCCAGTAGAGTGCCGCGCGTGACGGCAGGCGGGGAACGGGGGCTTCCGGCGATGCGAGCGGCAAGGGTCGACAGGACCCGGCAAAGGGTCGAGAGGACCCGGCAAAGGGTCGGGGGAACCGGGAGAAGAGTCGGGGGAACCGGGAGAAGAGGGGCGCGGCTGCTCGGCGGACTCGCCGTACTGCTGGCGCTCTTCGCGACCGCCACCCCGTCCGCGCGCGCGGCGGCCGACACCCAGGCGGCGTACCTGGCGGAGCGGCTCCGCGCCGACCCCGTCTACGTCACCGACCAACTCCCGCGCGAGATTCCGAAGTCGACGACCCCGTCCTTCGAGAGGCTCGCGCACCGCACCGGTGTCCCGACCTACGTCCTCGTCCTGCCCTCCGGGGCCACCGGGACCTCCGACGGGGAGGCACTGCTCGGCGCGGTCCACGACCGGCTCGGCGAGGACGGGCTGTACGTCCTCCTCGACGACTCGACGGTCACCGACGCCACGGCGTACGGCGTGAGCGCCCCCGCGGACGACGCCGTGACCGTCGCCTTCTACGAACTCCCCTACGACGCGGGACCCTTGCGCAGCTTCGAGCGGTTCGTGGACGTCGTCGCCGGAGGCGCCGAGAAGGCCGCCGCCCGCGCGCGGGCGGCACGCGACGCCGACAGCGAGCCCGCCGACCTGTACATAGGCCCGACCGACCGCGACAACCAGGCGTTCCTGACGGGCCTCGCGATCACGGGCGCCCCGCTGACACTCGTCCTCCTGGTCCCCTACGTACGGCGGTGGCGCCGCCGTCGCCCCGGGGCACCTGTGTCCCTCAAGAAGGGAACGGCACACAGCCGTTGGACGAAACTCGCCCTCCCCACCGCCGCCGTCGCGACCGGACTCGCCATCGCCGTGACCGCGCCGCACGTCTTCGACGAGACGACGTCGAGCGCGTCCCCCCGCCCCCGCGCGATCGACCTCAACGCCCGGATCGACCGGGTCGCCGAGGGCCTCGCCCGGGACGCGGTCTACCAGGACCCGGAGAGCCCGCGCGCCCTCGACGAGGCCCAGGTGGAGCGACTCCGCACCCGTATCGAGGCGTTCGGGAGATCGGAGGGCGGCGGCCCGGTCCGTCTCCTCCTCGTCCCCCAGCTGTACGAGGACGAGTCCGGCGCGGACGAGGAGAACTTCGCGTACGCGGTCCGGGACAAGCTCGACGGCGAGGACGGCGTGTACGTCGTCGCCGACCCCCTCTCGGGCTACATCGACGTCTTCAACTATGGCCTGGCCCTCGACAGTTACAGCCTCCTGTTCGACCTTCCGGAGTCCATCTCCTACGGGGACGACAAGGCGGACGCCGCCGACGACCACCGTCTCGGCGAGCGCCTCGACTCCCTCATGACCCTGCTCGACAGGACGGAACGCACCGACGAGCCGACGACGCCGGGCGACCCGTACCCGGTGACGGACCCGGTCCACGAGGACGACCTCCCGTCGCTCTACGCCGCCGACGACTTCACGCCCGGCCTCGTCATGGGCACGTTCGCGGCGGCTGCCCTGCTCGGGCTGACGGCCGCCGCGCTCGGCGTCACCCGCCGACTGGGCCTGCGCCGCCACCCGGCCCCGCTCACCGCCTCCGCCCTGCCGCTGTCCTCCCCGGCCGAGCCGGCGGAGTCGTATCTGCGTGCCACGGCCCGGTCCGAACTCCGTGCGATGACGGCGGAGTTCGACGAGGAGACGGCCGACACCCGCACCCGGAACCGCTACGACGCGGCGATACTCCTGGTCCACGGCGAGGAGCTCGACGATCTCGCCCCCGCGGCCCTGGTCGCCGTGATCGTCCTCGCCCGGGCGGCGCGCGCCGCGACGGCCGGGGACGACAGCACGCTGTGCTGCGGGGTGAACCCCCTGCACGGCCCGGCGCGCACCAGCCGCCATGTCCGTGTCTCCGCCGGGAGCACGCGCAGGCGCATGCTCCCGCTCTGCCCGGTCTGCCTGGACGACCCGCACCGGATCCCGGCCCGTCTGCTGAGACTGCCGCCCGACGGGACGCCCTACTACGAGGACGAGTTGCTGTCGGCCACCCCCGACGGCTTCACCAAGCTCGGCCGGAGGGTACGGGAGGCGACATATGCGGAGTAGCCGAAGCGGACGCGGACGGGGAGTTGCGGCCGCACCGGCACCGGCCCTCTTGCCGGTCCTGATCCCGGTCCTGATGCCGATCCTGTTGCTGTTCCTCGCGGGTGGCACCGCCCGTGCCGCCGACGGCCCGCCCAGCCCCGGCGAACGCATCGCGAACGCCCTGCGCTCCTCACCGGTGTACGTCGACAAGGCGTACGAGGGCGCCGTACCACCGTCCAGACAGCGGGAGTTGGAGCAGCAGATCGCCGCGACGGGCCTGCCCGTCAAGGTGGTCCTCGTCCCCCTCACCAAGGGGGACTCCTTCGACGGCGAGGCGGACACCCTGGCCTCGGTCGTCCACGACCGCCTGGATCTGCGCGAGTTCGTCCTCATCACCACGGACGGCCGGTACACCGACTACCTCAACGGCTACGAGTGGCCGAGCGACACCCACCAGACCCGGGACGCGGTGGCGGCGGCGGGTTTCCTCGACGAGACGCGCGACGCCGGTCTGGCGGACCTGACGTCCAAGGCGGTGGAGTTGGTGGCGGAGGGCAACGGCACCGAGACGTACGAGAAGGCGACCCGGTCACTGGACACGCCCCGTTCGGAGGAACCGTCCCCGGCGGAGGAGGAGAAGTCCGGGTGGCCGACGACCGGGACGGCCCTGCTCGCGCTGCTGCTGACGGCCTGCGCCGCCCTGTTCCTCGTACGACGGCACCGCACCGCCCGGCCGACGGCGCGCACCCCGTCCCCGTCGGTCTTCAAGGCGGCCCGCGCGGCGGACGAATCGGCGCTGCGGCGGCGGGCGGAGGCGGAGGTGATCGCGCTCGGCGAGGCGGTCCTGGCCGCGGAGGTGACCGACACCCGCGCCCTGGACGCGTACGCGGAGGCGGGCAAGGTCCTGGACGCGGCGCGTGACGCGCCGGACCTGGCGGGTGTCCTGGCCCTGGCCGCGGAGGGCCGAGATGCTCTCCCGGGAACCGGATCGACGTCCCCGCCCCTCCCGGGAACCGGATCGACGTCCACGCCCCTCCCGGGAACCGGATCGACGTCCACGCCCCTCCCGGAGACCGGAACGAGGTCCACGCCCCTCCCGGACGCCGCGTCAGAGGCCACGCCCCTCCCGTTGTGCTTCTTCAACCCCCTGCACGGCAGGGCGGAACGCCGGGCGACCTGGCGTCCGCCGGGCCGCCCCGACCGGGCCCGGGTGGCGGTGTGCGCGACCTGCGCGACGGCCTTGCGGGCCCGCCGCGCACCGGAGGTCCTCACGGGCACGGACGGGGTCCCGTACCTCGAAGTCCCTGGCAGCGTATGGGCGGAGACGGGTTACGGCTCGCTGCTGAGCGACGGTGACACGCTGTCGGCGCGGGTGGCGAGGGGCGACTTCACCCGCACCACGCGCTCCCGCCCCGATCGGCGATGATCTCGACGCGCAACGTGCCCTCGCGCGGCCCGTCCACGGTCAGATAGGCGGTGACGTCCCCGGCGAGCACCCCGACCGGCCTGCTGAAGCATCCGTCGCCCGGGCCACCGACGGTGTTCCACCCCTGAGCGGCCCTGTAGTGGTCGAGCGCCGAGGCCCGCGAGCCGGAGTACGCGTACGTCCTCCCGACGGCCACGAACAGATCGTCGTCGTCGCAGGTGCGGTACGTGTCCCCGTCGAGGGCGGCGCCGTCCGGGGCGTCCTCCAGAACGCCTTCCGCGGCAAGGAGTTCACCAAGTTGCTCCTCGTCACCGCCGCACCCGTACCTGAGCAGCAGCTCCCCCACGGGTGACTTCACGGCGACGAGCGCACCGACCCCCAGCAGCCCGCCCACGGCGACAGCCGCGCCCAACCCCATCCCCACCTTGCGCATGTGCATGACGGAGGAGGTTAACGCAGGTGAGGCGCCAACTCGGCGCACGGGCACGGCAGTCGGCCAGGGCCGACGTCTCGCGGCCCGGCTTCCCGGGGCGGCGGAGCCGTCCCCACCCCGCGGGCACCGCACCCTCCCGTTCCCAGGATTTAACCTACGCCCTCTTGGCACCGCCCTTTCTACGCGCGTAACTTGAGCCAACTCCCCACAGCACGGCTCAAACACCCCCGTCCGACGGCGCGTTGCCGGCGCCGATGTCCGACCCGAGGAGACCGTCGACGTGTCGACCCCCGATGGAAGAAGCCCGCGCGCCCGCCGCGCCGCGTACCCGCTCATCGCCGTGAGCGCGGCGAGCGCACTCGCCGTCACCGCCCTCCCCGCCGCGTACGCCGCCCCGTCGGCCACCGTGGTGATCTCCGAGGTGTACGGCGGCGGAGGCAACTCGGGAGCCACCTTGACCCAGGACTTCGTCGAGCTCGCCAACGCGGGTTCCGAGGTCTTCGACCTGTCCGGCTACAGCGTGCAGTACCTGCCCGGTTCGGCGTCCGCGTCCTCCCAGTGGCAGGTGACCGCCCTCGGCGGCGCCCTGGCCGCGGGCAACCGCTACCTGGTGGGCGAGGGCACGGGCACCGGCGGCACGACCGCCCTCCCGACCCCCGACGCCTCCGGCTCGATCGCGATGAGCGCCACCACCGGCACGATCGCCCTCGTCTCCGGCACCACCGCGCTGACCTGCAAGACGGCCGCGGACTGCACGGCGGACAGCAGGGTCGTGGACATCGTCGGTTACGGCACCGCGGTCGTCCGTGAGGGCAGCGGCCCGGCGACCGGCGCCTCCAACACGGCCTCGGTGGCCCGTGCCGACAGCCTCGCCGACACGGACGACAACGCGACCGACCTCGCGGCGGCCACGCCCTCCCCGGTCAACTCGGCGGGCCAGAGCCCGGATCCGGGCGACGGCAGCGGTGGCGGGGGCGGCGGCTCCACGGACCCCGGCACGGTCCGCGTCCATGACATCCAGGGCACCACGCGTCTGTCCCCGTACGCGGGCAAGGCGGTCACCCGGGTCCCCGGCATCGTCACGGGCGTGCGCACGTCCGGTTCGAAGGGCTTCTGGATCCAGGACCCTCAGGCGGACTCCGACCCCGCGACCAGCGAGGGCGTCTTCGTCTACACCGGCTCGGCCGCCCCGGCCGTGGCCGTCGGCGACTCGGTGCTGGTCACCGGCAAGGTCAGCGAGTACTACCCGGCGAGCGGCCAGCAGTCGCTCACCGAGATCACCGGCCCGGTCACCACGGTCCTCTCCTCCGGCAACGAACTCCCGGCCCCCGTAACCCTGGACGCGACCTCGGTCCCCGACGCGTACGCGCCCACCGCGGACGGCGGCAGCATCGAGTCCCTGACCCTCCAACCCACCACCTACGCCCTGGACTTCTACGAGTCCCTGGAGGGCATGCGCACGACGTTCTCGGACGCGCGCGTGGTCGGCGCGACGGACGCGTACGACGAGTTGTGGGTGACGGTCAAGCCGGACGAGCACCCCACCAAGCGCGGCGGCACCCTCTACTCCTCCTACGCCGGCCAGAACACCGGCCGTGTGGAGGTCATGTCCCTCGACAAGACGACGGACTTCCCGACGGCGGACGTGGGCGACAAGCTGGCCGGCGTGACCACGGGCCCCCTGGACTACTCCACCTACGGCGGCTACAACGTCCAGGCCACCCAGCTCGGCGTCCTGGCCGGCAAGGGCCTCAAGCAGGAGATCACGCGCCGCCAGAAGGGCGACGAGCTCGCGGTGGCGACGTACAACGTCGAGAACCTCGACCCCTCGGACGACCAGACCAAGTTCGACCGCCTCGCCAAGGGCGTCGCGGTGAACCTCAGTTCCCCCGACGTCGTGGCCCTGGAGGAGATCCAGGACGACACCGGCGCCACCGACGACGGCACGGTGACCGCCGAGGGCACCCTGAAGAAGTTCACCGACGCCATCGTCGCGGCGGGCGGCCCGCGTTACTCGTGGCGCTACGTCTCACCGTCGAACAACCAGGACGGCGGCGAGCCCGGCGGCAACATCCGCCAGGTGTTCCTCTTCAACCCCAAGCGGGTCTCGTTCGTGGACCGCGCGGGCGGCGACGCGACGACGGCCACGACGGTGGTGAAGACGAGGAAGGGCGCGACGCTCACGTACTCCCCCGGCCGCATCAACCCCACGAGCACGGCATGGGACAGCAGCCGCAAGCCCTTGGTGGGCGAATTCGTCTTCCACGGCGAATCGATCTTCGTCATTGCCAACCACTTCAACTCCAAGGGCGGCGACCAGTCCCTCCACAGCCGCTACCAGCCCCCGACGCGCAGCTCGGAGACCCAGCGCGCGCTCCAAGCGGCGGAGGTCAACACCTTCGTCAAGTCGCTCCTGACCGCCGACAAGAACGCCAAGGCGGTGGTCCTGGGTGACCTGAACGACTACGAGTTCTCGGACACGGTCACCACTCTCACCTCCGGCGGTGTCCTCAAGGACCTCGTCACCACCCTCCCCGTCGCCGAGCGCTACACCTACGTCTACGACGGCAACTCCCAGACCCTGGACCACACCCTGACGACCCCGGCCGTCACGCACTTCGACTACGACGTGGTCCACATCAACGCCGAGTTCGCCGACCAGGCGAGCGACCACGACCCCCAGATCGTCCGCATCGACGTCAACCGCTGCCGGTAGGGGCGGGGACCGGTCCCGGACGCGCCGTGAGGCATGCGCGTCCGGGACCGTGCCGTTTACGCGGGCTTCGCCCCGCCGGCCGCCCTGCTCCTGACGGCGTCACTCCTCCACGGAGTCGCCGCTCTCGGGGTACGCGACGAACGTGCCCTTAGCAGGGAGAGTGATTACGAGGCCGCGTTCGCGGAGTTCGCGCGTCGCGCGGCGAGCGGTCAGATGAGCGACCCCGTACTCCGCCGCGAGATCACGTTCACCGGGCAGTCGGGCACCGGGACGCAGCTCCCCCTTGGAGATCCGCTCAGCGATGTGGTCGGCCATCTGCATGTAGACATACGCGATCTTGTTCGGGTCGATCGGGGACTGCCCTGATTCCGGCGTCATATCGAACAACGTACGACACCATCGCATAGCACGGCAGGGTGGAGTGCGCCTCACCGCTATACACCACACATGTGCACCCTGTAGCGTGCCGGACGTCGAAGAAACCCCGGCGACGGAGGGAAGCCGTCCCGGGGCATGGCCAACGCCTCTGAGGAGCGTCGACATGCTGGACCTTACCGTCCGCCTCATCACGTGGATGCTGAGCATCTGCGCCCCTGTCCCCCGGGGCCGTCACCGCCTGGACGCCGACCCGCCCCTGCGCTTCATTCCGGTGCCGCCACCCCGATTCGCCGCCCCACTCGTCGGCCCCGCGTCCCGCACGCTCCACCCTGACATCCCGCCGGGAATCGACATCGGCCCCAAGCACATCCACGGCATCCGCATCCCGGCGATCATCCGATGACCCGGCCCCCGATCCGCATGTGCGCCCGCTGCGAGCGCACAACCACCGAACCGGTCCTGGTGGGCGAGATCCACTCGGCCACCGGCCCGGGCTTCAACATCTACGCCTGCACCGAGTGCGCGCCCGGCTACCCGCCCCTGCCGGACGTGCTGGACCTCTTCCCGCCGCCACCGCAATAGCGAACCGAAACCCGCTACGCCGACGACGACCCGGACGCGACACACCCCGCGTCCGGGCCGTCGCCCGTTCGGGCACGATCAGGACACATCCGATACCCACAACAACCCATACAGCCCGAATTGCCCTCGTTCACAGAAGACTTCACGCTGGCGAAAACGAGAACCCCACCGATACCGTCAGAGTTCTTGACTGAACTTATGTCTCACGGGGAGTCCACAGTGAAGCGCCGCTCTTTGCCCGTTGCTGCCGCGTTCGCCGCAACGACCGCACTGCTCCTGACAGCCTGCGGCAGCGGGGACGACGGTTCGAAGTCCAACGACAAGATCGCAGGAGCCGACCAGAGCTCCGCGAGCCCGTCAGCATCGGCATCCGCCTCCGGAGCCCCGTCCGAGGACAAGCCGGACGGGGTGGACGTGTCGCTGCCCAAGGACGTCGATCTGGTCTTCGACTGGGACAAGCCGAAGGACAAGAACGAGGCGGCGGCCATGGATGACGCCGCGAACTACATCCGGGCCATCTACCACGGCGTCGTCAAGCGCACGGCCGACGACGCGGCCATCGCCACCTACTCCACCGGCGGCGGCCTGCACTACGCAGAGGTGCAGATCGGCGATCGGGTCAAAAACGGTTGGACAGCGACCGGCACCCGGCGCCACTACGACGTCAGCACCCGGTCCACCACGAGCGGGAGCGCCGTGGAGGTCGCGTTCTGCGTGGACTCAAGCAAGTTCTACTCCAAGGAAGTCAAGACCGGAAAGGTCATCAAGGGCACGCCCAGCATCACGGACTTCGGCTACTTCAAGATCATCATGGTCAAGGTCGCGACGTCCGACACCCTCTGGCAGGCCTCCAAGGTGTATGTCGAGGAGAAGGCGGCGAAGTGCCAGTGAGTAGGTCTCGACGCGCGCTCCTCGGCGTCACAGCCCTGACACTGAGCTTCGGCATCGTCACGCTCGCGGAACCGGCTTATGCCGGCGAAGGGACCGGCTTCGGTGACGGCAGCTCCACAGAGCAGTCGGCCGGCAGCGACGACACCGGCATCCACGCCGCAGCGAGCATCCAGTACTCCGGCTCCGTAGCCAAGAACGGCGGCACCGGCAACGTCACGTCCTCAGACGTCAACTGGACGCCCCCGCCCTGCTGGTACGCCCCCTATCTCGGCGCCAAGGACTTCAAGAAAAAGATGTCCCAGTCGATCGGGGACGCGATCAGCTCTCCCGGCATGGGCGGCACCGCGGGCTCGGCGATCGGCGAGGTGCAGCGGCACTACGAGGACGGCTACGGCTGGACGGACACCCCCGGCTACGACGACTACAACGTCGACAAGGACGGCGAGGGGATGTTCTGGGCCGGGGTCGAGAACCCCAACGAGACGGACGCGCTCAAGCGGATGTCCTGCACCGACCTCCCCTTCTGGGTGGACAACGGCGAGGCCCCACCGGCGCGTTACCCGCAGGCGATCAGGCCGGAGATCCTGGCGGCCCTGGCCTACCAGCACATGGAACTGCCGGACACGAAGGTCACCCTCGCCCCCGCGGTGACGACCAAAGTGAACCTCCCGACCTGGGCCTGGCTGGACAAGGCGGTCTTCGACGAGGTCCAGGCGACGGCGGCGGTGAACGTCCCGGGCTTCAACATCTCGGCGACGACGACGGCCAAGCCGGTCGCCCTGAAGCTGGAGCCGGGCACGGACGACGCCGTCGCCTACCCCGCCTCGGGCGAGTGCGCGATCAACGCGGACGGCTCCATCGGCGAGCCCTACGCCAAGGGCAAGTCGGACCGGACCCCACCCTGCGGCCTGAAGTACCTCCGCTCCTCCGGAGACGGCACCTTCGAGCTCCGGGCCACCCTCACCTGGGACATCACCTGGACCGGCACAGGCGGAGCCGGCGGCGACCTCCCCAACGGCACCTTCGGAACGACACAGGACGTGACGGTCCAGGAAATCCAGTCCGTCAACCGCTGACGAACTCTTGGGCCCTTCAAAGAAGACGCAGGATCCGACCAAACCGATAAACCACGCCAGATCAGGCACAAATGCTGCCGCTCGGGAAATCCGCGCAGTTCTCCCCCGAACCCCTCACACCCGCGACGGCGTGCTGATGAGCCGGCAGCCCGCGGCCGACGAGGAACCGCTACTCCGCTCCGCCGCGAGGTGCGCCTCCGGCCGTGGCGGGCGACAAACGGTTCCGGATCCCTCAGCGCGGCGACATCCAGGACGGGTCGACCGGACGGCCTGCCGGTCCGGCGTTGCGCAGCGTGCACCACCCTGGAATCACACCCATTTATTCCGAATCGCACCTGTTCACAGAGAAGTTCGCCCTGGCGAGAACACGAACCCCACCGCTACCGTCAGAACCCTCGACTGAACTCATGCCTCACGGGGAGTCCGCAGTGGGGCGCACCTGGACCGGTGCCGACCGCGATCTCCTCAATGGAAGAGGCCCGGCTCGGCCGGAGCGACCCGAGTACCGGAGCAATCAGAATGGCCAATGACTCAGATCTCGTAGTGAATGTCGACCTTCTTGTCGAGTCGGAAACCCGGCTGCGGAAAATCAAGAAGGAGTTCAAGGACCTGGGGAATCGCCGCGACGGCATGCGCGAGCACTGGGGCTCCGGAAGCGTCACGGACGCCATGGACGAATTCGTGGACAACTGGGACGAACACCGCAAGAGCCTGCTGGAGAACATCGACACCGTGGGCAAGCTGGTGAACGCCACCATCGACGGCTTCACGGGGCTGGACGCCGAGCTCGCCAAGCAACTGCGCAAGAGGAACAAGAAGTGACGACGGCTCCCAAGACCCGCCCCCGCGACTGGCACCCCCTCGCCGAATCGGATCCCGTACCGGGTGACGCGGACGAGATACGCGGCGAGGTCAAACACATGAAGGCCGTCGCGGGTTCGCTCCGCGAGCAGGCGGGGCTGCTGCGTGGCATCGGTGACGACAACGAACTGAAGGGCAAGTACGTCGCCTCCCTCCGCGAGGAGGCCGGCGGGCTGGAAGGCCGGCTGGTCAAGGTCGCGGAGCGGTACGAGCGCGTTCACGGCTACCTGACCAGCTGGGCCGGCGAGCTGGAGGACTTCCAGATCCAGGCCGACAAGGTTCTGGCCCAGGCGAAGAAGGCTCAGGACGAAGCCGACGCCGACAAGAAGAAGGCATCGGCCGGGGAACCGAACCCCTCGCCAAGCGGCACGGATCATGATCCGCTCACGGACTTCCGGCTCCAGCTCAGCCGGATCGTCTCCGACCGGGACGAGCGGGCCTCGCACTTCGCCGGCAAGATCCGCGACGAGCTCGACGACGACCTTGAGGACAGCTTCTGGGACGACGTGAAGGGCTGGGTCGAGGACAACGCCGAGCTGTTCAAGACGATCGCGGACTTCATGGGCGACCTGAGCGGCATCCTCGGAATGCTGGCGATCATCACGATGCCCTTCCCACCCCTGGGCGCCATCTTCGCCACGGCTGCGGTGGTGACCAGCGGCCTGGCCCTGATCGGCCATCTCCTGGCGAAGGCAGGCGGGGCCGATGTGAGCTGGCTGAGCATCGGCCTGGACGCGCTCGGCTCGGTCCCCGGCATCGGCGCGTTCGCGAAGGGCGTCAAGGTGGCCGACGGTGCGGTCGCGGTGACCAGGGCGACGAAGCTGGGAGCGGGCTTCCGGGGCGTCAACACCATCGGCCGGAACATCATCGGCTTCGGCGACAACGTCGCGGGCGCCGTGAACTTCACCGTCAAGGGCAAGAACATCGGCCTGTGGGGCATCAAGGGTGGCGGCCTCATCAAGGCCGAGGGACTCATGGGCCGCATGACCCTCGTTGCCGAACAGACCGTCCACAACGGCCAGTGGCTCGGCACCCGGGGCCTGAATCTGGCCAGCAGGGGGCGGTGGGCGATCGACCCGATGAGCGACCTGGGACGGGGCATCGACGCGGGTCTCAAAATCGCTCCTAAGCTGGTGTCCATCCCTCAGCACATCGGCGACGTCATCAACCCCGGTGACCGCTTCGACGCAGCGGTCGCTTCCTGACGAGGACGGAACTCCCCATGGCCTGGCATCCGGAACCCGGCGAGACGGAACTCGCTGGCTACCCGGTCTCGTTCGCGACCGGCACCGCAGCTTCGGTGGAGGGCCGACGGTCCTTCCGCGACCGCCGCCGCAACGACATCGAGCCCGAGCTGCCCGACTGGCCCGCAGGTCCCGCGTTCGCGGTACGCGGCCTCCCCGGCAAGGCAGGAGTACACGCGGGGGGTGCCGTGTCCGGCGTCTTCGCGGTCGTCGGAGGGATCGTCTCCGACCTGCTGGGCGGCAGCACGGTCAACCCGGAACCGGGCCGCGGAAAGCTGGAGGAACGGGAGAACGAGGTCGACGACTTCCCCGTCATGTGGGCCGACGCGGGCGACACCGCCCGCGCACTCCCTTGGCAGCTCGACCCGTCGCGCCGCCCGCGGGGCTACGACACCAGGATCGTACTGACCACCCGGCGCGTCCTCCTCCTCGGCGCCAGTGACCTGCTGTGGGAATGCTCGCGGGACGACATCGCTGGGGCGGAGGTCAGGCAGTTCAGCATCGGCCGCTCGGACTTCCGACTCCGCTTCCAGGACGGCTCCTGGGTACGGCTGACCACGGGTCTGTCCTCCCGCACCACAGAGCTGGTCGGACTGCTCACCGGGAGCCACCGCCGTCTGCCGGAATCCGAGCTGTCGGCGGAGCAGCAGAAGCGGGTCGCGGACTTCACCGCCGCCCTGCCCGCCGACGCCGAACCGCCCGTGCTCACCGCACTGCCGAGTGGGCTGGTGAAGGTTCAGTCGACAGCTCCCGGCACCACACCAGGCGTCGTCTCCGAATCCCGCGGGTTCGTGATGGACGAGAGCGGCAGGGACGCCACACCGCGCCCCGGCGACATGTGACAAGGCAAGGCAGAAACGTGACCACCGACACCAACGACGCGTCCGGCATACCGATCGTCATCGACGACCCGGCCATACCCCCCATGTGGTTCGTGGCCCCGGACGGCTTCCACGCCCTGCCCGTGCTCGCCGATCCGGACGAACGAGGAGCCGCGGCGGACGAGTTCGTCCGCGGCCTGTTCCCCGAGGGCGACAGCCACATCTGGGACTCGGCGGGTCCCTTCTACGCCGCGCTCACCGAAGTCTTCGCGGACTTCGGTCTGGCGTACTCGGCCATGGGCGTCTTCGGCGACGACGACGGCGGCATCGTGCACGTCTCGTTCACCGTGGGCGGCGTCGAGTCCTCGCACAGGACACCCGAACAGGCCGTCGAGGCGATCGCACTGGGCCTCTCCCGCGATCCGCTCACCGATACCCGTCGCATCACTCTGCCCTGCGGCCCCGCCGTATCGAACATCACGATCCGCGAGGTGACGATCGGCGCGGAACTGACCGCCTCGGGCGAGGAGGCAAAACTCCTCACCGGCCAGATCCAGATCCTCGTCCCCTTCCCCAACGCCCCTTTCACCGCTGTCTTCACCCTCGACACAGCAGCCATGGACCACTGGGGAGAGATCTGCGACATGACGTCACTCATCCTCCGCACGGTCAGTTTCACCGACCCGGAGCAGACGCCGGAAGAGGTTCCGGGGGCCGGACGCCTGACCACCACATGAGCTGAGCCGTGGCCGATCGGGCTCGATCAGACCTCGGCCCACGCCGGTGGCGGACCATTCGGAGCCGGCTCAGTCGTGCGGGACCTCCTCGACCACGCGCTCCCCGAAACGCCACGACCCCCGGTTTCCCACCGCTTCCGCCTTCAGCCCCGCCTCCCAGGCGATCCGGGCGGCTTCCCCGTGTGTCAGGTCAGGGAATTCCTCGGGCTGCACCTTGATGTAACCGCGACGGTCGGTAGGGGCGGAGCGCAGCACCTCACGCAGCTTCGCCTCCTGTTCCTGCGCCGTTGACCGGTCGCGGGTCACAGTCTTGTACGCCTTGCGCCAGGCGCCCGCCCTCTTCTGCGGGGTCCGGCGCCTGGCCGCGTCAGATCCGCGCCAGGTCATCCAGCCGACGGAGCCGAGTGCGGCGAGGGCGAACCCCGCCGCTCCGAGCGCGTCTCCGGTCGCGTCCGCCTCGCCGGGTGTCCGGGGCCGGAGTACGCCCTCGGGGTCAGCGATCACCGTCACGGTCTGCCCGACGTCGTAGCGGTCGCTCGACTCCCGCAGGGCCGGCCCCGGCACCTTCGTACCGTCCTGCCGCTCGAGCTCGTAGTGATAGTCGCGGGCCTTGCGCCCCTGCGCCGGGTCGCGCCACTCGCGTACGACCGTGGCCGTGATCCTCTCGCCGCGCCGCTGCAGAGTGAGACCGTCACGGGCCATGTCGGCGATGTAGACCGACATCACGGACGCGGCCACGATGAACAGCATGGCGTAAGTGCTCGATTCCCTGGCCCCCAGCTTGCGGAGCAGTACAACGAGCAGCACGGCATGCACGATCCACAGGGGCACCAGCACGACCGGGCTGAAGTCGTCCGCCAGGAGGAACAGTCCGGTGATCACAGCGAGCACGTAGCAACCGAGCGCGAGCGCCAGCAGGCCGGGATACCGTGCACGCCGCTGCCGCGCCTCGTCCTCGACCGCGCTCATCGTCATCTCTCCGTTCCTTCGGCATCCGGATTTCCGGCCCCCGAGAGCTGCTCGGTGCCCGGCTCCTCCTGGGAGACCGACTTCATGATGCCGCTGAGTACTTCGAGGTACTCAGCCCAGTGCCGGGTGTCCTCGGTCATGAAGACGAAGAGGACCGATCCGGGGCCGATCTTCGTCGGTATGCAGAACTGCGCCTGTTTGACCGTGGTGGATATGGCGCTCTCCTGGCCGAACAGCGCGCCGGGGACACAGAGCTGCTGTTCACGTATGCACAGAGCGGCTATACCGTACGGCAGCATCACCATCCCGACTTCTGCATCCGGATACAGACTGTGCCACTGGGCAGCCGTCCGCCGGGCCGCACCTTTGCGGTCCTGGACCTGCGGACCAGTCTCCGGCCGCTCGACGAGGACGCACAGTGTGCCCTGGGAGAGCTCTCCGTCGGGCATGCGCAGCAGACAGCTCGACACATGCTCGGCGCCCGCCGTGATCATGCTCTGCAGGATGTACTCGCCCGAAGCGATGAGGCTGAGCTTCTGCTCGGCGGTCGCGGTCGCGGTCGCGAACATCGCGTCGATCGCCTCGGTCATGCGGAGCGCACGCGATACCGGCTCCTCGGCAAGGTCGAACTCTGTGAATCCAGGGGGCAGTTCGAACCAGAAGTCCGGCACCTCGGCAGGCGACACAGAGGTGGCGCCGGAGAGCGTGGCCGCGGCATACGACTCGGTCGGTGTCATCAGTCCGTCAGCTCCCAGGCACCCAGACCGATCGCACTGCCCACAGCGACGATCCCTCCGACCTTGCCGCCGCCGGCACCCGTGGCGATGTTGGCGACGCCGGTGCCCCAGGTGGCGGCGTCGTAGCGGCCGGTGCTCGTCTCATAGGCGTTGATCGCGGTCGGCGCGGTCCATGCCAGCTGTGCGGCGGCCTGGACCCCTTCGGTTGCCGTGAGGGCGGCGCCGCGTGACAGGCCCAGCTTGGCGGCAGCCGCCATGACGGGTTTGTCGATCACGGCAGCGACCGGATCGGCTGCCTTCATCGCGTTCTTCGCCACGGAGCTACCCGTCCTGATGCCGACTCGGGCGCCGTTGACGAGTCCGCCTGCTCCACGCCCTGCCTTGGCGCCGGCCATGATGCCTGCCTTCGCGGCGCCGACGCCGGGCACCATGCCGAGCATGTCTCCACCCAGAGTGAGCCAGTTACCGATCCGTTCGCCCGTGGGCGGCCAGAGTCCGTCCACTCCATAGGCTGCCGCATGGGCGAAGAGCGCCACGGCGCTCAGTCCGATCGCCAGCGGCGCGAGCACCGGGCAGAAAATCGCCACAACACCGATGACCGAAGCAGCCACCGTGATCCAGTCCGCATGGGCCTTGATCCAGTCCCCGATATCGGAAAGCAGGTCTCCCACCTGTCCCGGTAGATCGGCGAGGGCCTTGCCGAGATCCGAGATGGCGTCGCCGAGCTTGTCCCACATTCCGGGTTCGTTCGGGGCGATGTCCATGGCCTTCTTCAGTCGCCCGGCGATCTCCTCCCCGTACGTCCGGTAGTCGGAGGCCATGCGACGGCCTTTGTCACGCAGCGCGTCCAGTTCTAGTTTCTTGGTGTTCACCGCGCGGTTGGCGTCCTGGAGCTTGTCCTTGCGGTCCTGGGTGTCGTTCTTGTCGGCGTCGGCATCCTTGAGCTTGTCGGCCTTCTCGTACGCGCTGCCCAGGTCCTTGTCCAACTCCGCCGCCTGCCCCTCCAGACGAACGGCGGCAGCCTGCTTGCGCTCCATGTAGTCCGCCCAGTCCTCAAGAGCACCGGCGGCGTCGCCGAACGAGTCGCGGGCCTCGTCCATGCGTGGACGGAACTCGTCGTCGAACTTCTCCCGGAATGCCTCTGCGGCCTTCCCTTTCCAGTCGCCGACCCCGGTCCCATGCAGAACCTGGCAGATCTCGCTGAGCGCCTTCGCCGTCCTGCGGACCGTTTTGGCCACGTCATCGGCAACGGCGTGATCGCCAGGACAGGGCACAAAGCCCAGTCCCGGGAAGTCCTCCAATTGCGCCTGGGGCATGACTACTTCCTGCCCCCCTTGCCCTGCTTCCGGTTGGCATCGGCGAGTTCGTCGTCCAGCTTCTCGAAGGACTCTTTGACCTTGAGCAGCGCCTTGGAGGCTGCCTCCGAGAATTTCGTCAACTGCTTTATCCCGTAGGACCACTCGTCGCCGAAGTCGTCCATACGTTGGGCGAGCTTGGGAACACCCATGGAGTCGCCGGTGACGTGCTCCATCTCCCGGCCGGGTTTCTTCATCAGTTCAGCTATGTGATCAAGGCTGTGCCGCACGCGGTTCAGCGTCGCGTAGTCGGCCGACAAGTCACTCATGTTGCCCCCGTGCGTCCCTACAAAAAACGTGAGTACATGACAGGTGCGGTGGACACCACGTGTGTCCACCGCACCTACCTGCGACGTCAGCGAAGCGTCACTTACGAGCCGACTTGGCCAGCTCGTCGTCGATCTGCTCGAACTTGTCCGCCGCCATGGTCAGGTAGTCGCCCATGCCGTCGAGGCCGTCGAGGGTGTCCTTGGTGCCGCGGACGAACTCGTCGAAGTTCTCGTCGAAGGCCTTGGAGGAGCTCTTGGTGACGTAGCCGGACTGGACGAGGTTGTTGATGTACTTCTTCAGTCCGTCCAGCTTCTCCTGGAGCTTCTCCTTCTCCTTCACGACATGCTTGGCAGCATCGCGCATGTCCTGATATGTAACGTCAAGGTCCTTGGCCATGAAGCCGCTCCCCATCACAACGCCGCAGGGCCTACCCCCGTGGCTCCCTGTTTGCGGATATCAACCGGTTCGCCCCCGGCGACCGCCCGCGGCCCCCGGTGTGATCGTCCGCTCCTGCGACAGCAGCTTACGGGTGGGACCTGAGGTGTCACATCCCCCGTTGTGAACAAGACGTCGTGAACTCGTGCACACGCCGTTGCCATCGGGAAGGGGAGCGCACGGATCCGCGTCCCGGCCGTGATCGGGGCGCCGGCCCGCTCCCCACCCCCCGTACCGAGCGGATATCGTCGCTGAGGACCGTGGCCTGCGTTGCAGAAGCAGCCACGGGGGCCACAGTGGCCGTGGGGAGGACATAGCGTGCGCCTGACTCTGACCGTCGTCGATCCGTTCGGCGGCGGCACCGCGGACGTCGTACTCGACGCCGATCCCGAGTCCACCGTGGGGGACATCGCGCAGGAGCTGGCCAAGCAGGTCGGCGTGAGCGGGGCGCAGGTCATCCCCATCGGGCAGCACGCGCCGGCGAACAACGCGCCGCTCCTCTACGTCGACGGGTACGGCGTCGACCCGTCCGCGACGGTCGTCAACTCGCCCCTGCGCGACGGCGCCGTCGTCTCCCTCCAGGACCCCGCCGGGTGTCTGCCCGGCGAACCGACCGGCCTCGTCGAACTCCGCGTCGTCGGCGGCCCGGTCGCCGGTTTCGTGCACCGGCTCGGCGTCGGCCGGTACGACATCGGCAGCGGGCCGGCGTCGTACGTCCGCGTCGACGACCCCGAGGTCGACGCCCGCGCCCTCACCCTCTCCATCACCACGGACGGCACCTGCCAGGTCGCCGTGCACGTGAAGAAGAAGGACGAGGACGACGAGACCGTCCCCGTGACCCTCGACGGCGAACCCCTGGAAGGGGACGGCGAGAAGACCGACTGGCCCCTCGGCGGACAGATCGCCGTCGGCAACACGCTGCTCGAACTCGCCCGCTACGCACCGCCGAACGCCGCGCTCAAGTGGTCGGAGGACGGCGTCGGCCTCGACTACAACCGGCCCCCGCGGCTGCGCCCGCCGGAGCGGCAGACCCGGTTCCGGCTGCCGTCGAAGCCGCGTGAGTACGAGGCCCGGCCGCTGCCCTGGCTGATGGCGATGACGCCGCTGGTCGGCGCGGTCGTCTCGGTGCTGATCTTCCAGCGCTGGTACTACCTGATCATGGCGGGCCTCAGCCCGATCCTCCTGTTCGCGAACTACTTCAACGACAAGAAGCACGGCCGCAAGTCGCACGCCAAGCAGGTCAAGGAGTACGAGGAGCAGAAGGAGAAGATCGAGCAGGACGCCCAGGACGCGCTGACCGCCGAGCGCAAGGACCGGCGGCACGCCGTCCCGGACCCCGCGACCGTCCTCTCGCTCGGCACCGGCCCCCGCACCCGGCTGTGGGAGCGCCGCCGCACCGACCGCGACCATCTCCTCATCCGCGTCGGCACCGGCCAACTCCCCTCCGAGGTCGTCCTCGACGACCCCGAACAGCTCGACCACAAGCGGGAGGTGACCTGGAAGATCGAGGACGCGCCCGTCGCGCTGAACCTGCGCGGACTCGGCGTCATCGGCATGGCCGGACCCGGCGACTCGGCGCGTTCCATGGGGCGTTGGGCCATCGCGCAGACCGCCGCCCTGCACAGCCCGATGGACGTGCAGTTCTACGTCCTGAGCGAGAACTCCGCCCGGGAGTCCTGGGACTGGGCCCGCTGGCTGCCGCACTCCCGGCCCGGCTCCGGCCAGGACGTGAACCTGCTCATCGGCACGGACGCCGAGACCGTCGGCGCCCGCATCGGCGAACTGACCCAGATACTCGACGCGCGCAAGAAGGCCGCCGAGCAGAACAAGGGCCAGGGAACGGCGTTCAGCGACCCGGACATCGTCGTCGTCTGGGACGGTTCGCGGCGGCTGCGGTCGCTGCCCGGCGTGGTGCGGATCCTGCGCGAGGGACCGGCCGTCTCCGTCTACGCCCTCTGCCTGGACGCGGAAGAACGGTTCCTGCCCGGCGAGTGCCAGGCGTACGTCGTCGCCGAACCGCCCGCCCAGGAGTACGACTTCGCGCAGCAGGCCGCCCAACAGCAGCAGGTGGCGGGCGGGTTCCCCTCCTTCCATGCCTGGCACCACCAGAGCACCGACGACACCGCCCAGGCCGCGCGGGCCGACCGGCTGCGGCTGCGCGTGGAGGAGGCGGGCGCCGAACGCATCAAGGACGTACGGCCCGACTTCGTCTCCCCCGCCTGGTGTCTGCGGCTCGCCCGCTCCCTGTCCGCGCTGCGCGACATCAGCGGGGAGACCGAGGACTCGGCGCTGCCCGGCGCGTCCCGGCTGCTCGACGTCCTCCAGCTCGAACCGCCCACCAGCGACGCGATCGTGGCCCGCTGGCGGATGGGCGGGCAGTCGACGCTCGCGGTCATCGGCGAGTCCTACGACGGCGCGTTCGGCATCGACATCCGCAAGGACGGGCCGCACGGCCTGATCGCCGGTACGACCGGTTCGGGCAAGTCGGAGCTGCTCCAGACGATCGTCGCCGCGCTCGCCGTGGCGAACACGCCGGAGAACATGACGTTCGTCCTCGTCGACTACAAGGGCGGCGCGGCCTTCAAGGACTGCGTCCATCTCCCGCACACCGTCGGCATGGTGACCGACCTCGACGCGCACCTGGTGGAACGGGCGCTGGAGTCGCTGGGCGCCGAACTGCACCGCCGTGAGCACATCCTCGCCGCCGCCGACGCCAAGGACATCGAGGACTACCAGGACCTGGTGCGGCGCGATCCGTCCCACCAGCCGGTGCCCCGACTCCTCATCGTCATCGACGAGTTCGCGTCGATGGTCCGTGACCTGCCGGACTTCGTCACGGGTCTGGTGAACATCGCGCAGCGAGGCCGCTCCCTCGGCATCCACCTCCTGCTCGCCACGCAGCGCCCCTCCGGTGTCGTGTCGCCGGAGATCCGCGCCAACACCAACCTCCGGATCGCGCTGCGCGTGACGGACGGCGGCGAGTCCTCGGACGTCATCGACTCGCCCGAGGCCGGGCACATCTCCAAGAGCACACCGGGCCGGGCGTACGCGCGGCTCGGGCACGCCTCGCTCGTCCCCTTCCAGTCGGGACGCGTGGGTGGCCGCCGGCCCGGCGCCGCCGATCCTGCCGTCCTGATGCCGTGGGTGGGCGCGCTGTCCTGGGAGGACCTGGGACGGACGGCGCTCGTCAAGCCGAAGGCGGAGTCGCGCGAGGACGAGGAGATCACCGACCTGAAGGTCCTCGTCGACACCATCCGTGACGCCAACCGGGTCGTCGGCATCCCGCCGCAGCACAGCCCGTGGCTGCCGGCCCTCGACGAGACGCTGCTCCTGGACGAGGTCCCGGTGCCCGCGTTCAGCGGCGGCGCGGGTCAACTCCCGCCCGCCGCCTACGGTGTCGAGGACCTGCCCGCGCAGCAGGCACGCCGTCCCGTCGTCATCGACTTCGCGACGTTCGGGCATCTGATGATCGGGGGCGCGCCGCGCAGCGGCCGTTCGCAGGTCCTGCGGACCATCGCGGGCTCCCTCGCCCGTACGCACTCCGTAGCCGACCTCCACATGTACGGCATCGACTGCGGCAACGGCGCCCTCAACGCCCTGACCCGGCTGCCGCATTGCGGCGCGGTCGTGGGGCGCAACCAGACCGAGCGGGTCGTCCGTCTGGTCAACCGGCTCAAGGGCGAGATGGAACGGCGGCAGAACCTGCTGTCGGAGAAGGGCTTCGCGGACATCGGCGAGCAGCGGGCCGCGGTCGCCGAGGAGGAGCGGCTGGCGCACATCGTGGTCCTGCTCGACCGCTGGGAGGGCTGGGTCCCCACGCTCGGCGAGGTCGACCACGGGTCGCTGACCGACGAGTTGCAGACGATGATGCGGGAGGGCGCGAGCCTCGGCATCCATCTGATCCTGACCGGTGACCGCACCCTCCTGGTGGGCCGGATCGCGACCCTGACCGAGGACAAGTACGGTCTGCGGCTCTCCGACCGCAGCGATTTCTCCGCGCTCGGCATCCCGCTGCGCAAGGTCCCGGAGGAGATCCCGCCGGGGCGCGCCTACCGCAACGAGTTCGGTACGGAGACGCAGTTCGCGCTGCTCGCCGAGGACACCACGGGTCAGGGCCAGGCCGCGGCGATCGCGGCGATCGGCGAGGCCGCCGCGGCGCGGGACGCGGCGGTGCCGCGCACGCACCGGCCGTTCCGCGTGGACAGCCTGCCGAGCCGGATCTCCTTCCCGGAGGCGTGGGAGATGCGCGACCCGGACGCGTCCCGCGCCAAGCTGTGGGGTCTGGTGGGCATCGGCGGCGACGAGATCGTCGGCTTCGGCCCGGACCTCGCCCAGGGCGTCCCGACGTTCGTGGTCGCCGGTCCCGCCAAGTCGGGCCGCTCGACGGTGCTGTGGAACTTCGCGCAGTCCTATCTCGCTCAGGGCGTACGGCTGGTCGTCGCCGCCCCGCGCCAGTCCCCGCTGCGGCAACTGGACGGCACGGACGGCGTGTTGAAGGTGTACACCGGCGACGACATCGACGAGGACGAGTTCGAGGAGCTCATCGACGACGCGGAACCGACCCTGGACGAGCCGATCGTCGTCCTCATCGACGACGGTGAGCTGCTGGAGGACGTGGACGCCGCGAGCCAGTTCAAGAAGCTGATCTCGCGCGGCGCCGAGCGCGGCCTGGCCATGGTCATCGCCGGTGACGAGGAGGACGTCTGCTCCGGCTTCTCCGGCTGGCAGGTCGACGCCAAGAAGGCCCGCCGCGGCATCCTGCTCTCCCCCCAGGAGACGTCCTCCGGCGACCTGATCGGCGTCCGCCTGAACCGGGGCCTGGTCGGCGGCCAGGTCACCCCGGGCAAGGGCATGCTGCACCTGGGCGACGGGGAGTTGCGCACGGTGGTCGTACCGGGGTGAGCGAAGGTTCGGCCCGTCCCAAGCGGCCTCGCGCGGCTCGGAGTGCGCTGCGCTGCGCACACCGGCCGGGGCGGCCTCCGTCCGCGGACCGCACCAGGATGAGCCTCGGAGACCGGGTGTTCGGCTGACTGGTGCCGCCGGTCCTCGTGGTCCTCCTCCTGCCGCTGGTTCTCATCGACATGCGCTGCGCCCCGGCATCCGGGGCGGCTCGGCGCCCTCGTGGCCCGGCGGGGCGTACGTCGTCGCGGCCACCCGTCGGTGCGACGCCACCACTGGCCCCGCTCGTTCGGCCGGCTCCGCTGACCCGGATGAAGTGAAGGAGCAGCAAGCCCTGTTCGCTCGCCTGGACGGCGGCCTCGCCGACCGGGCTCGCCGCCTGCTGTCTGGTCGCGGGGGTCATCGGCACGACGGCACGGCCCAAGCGGCGGAGCGACCGGGACTCCGGCTGCTACGGCGTGGGCGGCCCCTGCCGGGTGCGCGAGCGGTATCCGTACCTGTGGGCCGTCGGACTCGCCGCCACCCTCACCGTGGGCGCGCTGCTGCTCACCTTGTTCGTGAGGTACTGAGGTACGGGATCAAGGACGACAGGCAGGGGACCGAGCCCGGCGCCGAGAAGTCGCCCGGAACCGCCGCCCTCTGAACCGCCGCCGCCCGGCCGCTACCCGACCTTCGACAGCCGTGCCTCCGGGCGGCCCTCCGCCTCGCTCTCCGAGAGGTAGGTGAGGTCGTCGCCGGTCGGCTCGAGACGGACGGTGTGCGGGGCCGGGTTGCAGCCGTCGTGGTTGTCCTTCGCGCCGACGGAGGTGGCGACGAGCTGGGTCGCGGTGACCTGCTTCAGGGTGAGGACGTCGTTGCAGACCCCGCCGAGGATGTCGGTCTGCCGGAGCTTGCCCAGTTCCTCGCCGACGGCGGCCTTGCGGACGGTGAGCCGGAAGGTGCCCATGGGGATGCCGGACCCGGTGGCCTGCCCCTCCCAGGTGCCGAGGTAGCGGGCCGGAACCTCGTCCCCGGTACCCCCTGTCCCCCCGGGCTCCTCGCTCGCCGTGTCCTCGTCCCCCGGTTCCCGTCCCACCGTCGAGGACGCGCTCGGCGCCGTGGAGTGCGGGCTCTCCGCCGCCGCCCCGCTGTCCGTGCCGCCGCCCCCGCCGCCGGGAAGGAGGTCGAGGACGAACGCCGACCCCACCGTGACCGCCGCCAGCGCCCCGGCCACCGCGAGGGCCACCGTGCAGCTCAGCCGCCGCCCGCGCCCGCCCTCCCCGGGCACGGAGGTCGCCGCGACGGAGACGGAGAGCTTCCCGGGAGGCGTGTCCACGGGCGTGGCCCCGCGCGGCCCCGGCACCGCGTCGGCGACCGGCATCACCGGCGCGGGCCCGAACTCCCCGGCCCGCACCCCGGGTTCGGCCACCGAGACCTGGCTGAACCCCACCGGTCCCGACAGGCCGGTCGCGGGCGTCGACTCCGCGTCCAGGTTCAGCAGCCGCACCGCGCTCCGGCTGACCTGCTCCACCACCGCCCCCGGCAGCCATCCGCCCGCGACGAGCCGCGCCGCGCCCTCGGGCGCCAGCCGCCGGGCCAGACCGGTGGGCGTGGGACGGGCCGCCGCGTCCTTCGCCAGGCATCCGCCCACCACGTCCCGCAACTCACCGCTCAGCGGGCCGAGTTCAGGCTCCTCGTGGACGACCTTGTAGAGCAGCGAGGCCGAGGAGTCCCCGGGGAACGGCGGTTCGCCCGTCGCCGCGTACGCCAGCACCGCGCCGAGCGAGAAGACGTCCGCCGCGCCGGTGACCGACTTGCCCACGATCTGCTCGGGCGACATGTATCCCGGCGAGCCGATGGAGACGCCGGTCGAGGTCAGGGACGCCGTCCCGTCCGTCGCCCGCGCGATACCGAAGTCGATCAGCAGCGGGCCGTCCAGGGTGAGCAGGACGTTCGACGGCTTCACGTCCCGGTGGACCAGCCCCAGTTCATGGACGGCGGCGAGCGCCTCCGCGAGGCCCGCGCCCAGCGCCCGTACGGACCGCTCGGGCAGCGCGCCCCACTCCGTCACCGCCGCCGAGAGGGACGGCCCGGCCACATAGCCGGTGGCCACCCACGGCACCGGCGCGTCCGGGTCGGCGTCGAGCACGGGGGCGGTCCAGGCGCCGCCGACCCGCCGCGCCGCCTCGACCTCGCGCCGGAAGCGGGCGCGGAACTCCTCGTCGAGCGCGAAGTGCGGGTGCACGATCTTGACCGCGACCGTCCGCCCGCCCGCGCTGCGGCCCAGGTAGACCCGGCCCATGCCGCCCGAGCCCAGCCGGCCGAGGAGGCGGTAGGGCCCCACGGCGGCGGGTTCGTCGGCTCCGAGCGGCTGCATGGCGTCACCCTCCCCCACAGGAAACAGCCGTAAGCGGCATGCGCGGTACGACGTCGTGGACGAGCACGACGCCATGAGCGGCACGGCGCTCTGGGCAACACGCAGATTACGGCTGAAGCAGTTCCACGTTCACGTCGGCCGGGAACCCGGTCGTGGGCCCGACCCGGCGCGCGAACTCGGCGACGGCCTCCAACTGGGGCCCGCCGAAGCGGAAGTCGAGCGTCGTGAAGTACTGCTCCAGCACCCGCTCGTCGAACGCCTCCCAGCGGGCGGCCTGTTCGGCGACCTTGCCGACCTCCGCCAGCGACAGGTTCCGGGAGGCGAGGAACGCCTCGTGGACCTGGCGGGTGATCTCCGGCTCGCGCTCGGCGTACTCCTTGCGGGCGGCCCACACGGCGAAGACGAACGGGAGGCCCGTCCACTCCTTCCACAGGGCTCCGAGGTCGTGGACCGCGAGCCCGTACTTCGGCCCGTCGAGCAGGTTGGCCCGCAGCGCCGCGTCACCGATGAGCACCGCCGCGTCCGCCTCCTGCATCATCAGGCTGAGGTCGGGCGGGCACGTGTAGTAGTCGGGGCGTACGCCGTACCGCTCGGACAGCAGCAGCTGCGCCAGTCGTACGGACGTGCGCGAGGTCGAGCCGAGGGCGACCCGGGAGCCGTCCAGCCGGTCCAGGGGGACCTGCGAGACGATCACGCAGGACATCACCGGGCCGTCGCAGCCGACGGCGATGTCCGGGAAGGCGACGAGGTCGTCGGCGTTGCGCAGGAACTCGACCAGGGTGATGGGCCCGATGTCGAGGTCGCCCCGCACGAGCTGCTCGCTGAGCTTCTCAGGGGTGTCCTTGGTGAGCTCGAAGTCGAGGAGCGTGCCCGTTCTCGCGAGCCCCCAGTACAGAGGCAGGCAGTTCAGGAACTGGATGTGGCCGACACGCGGCCGAGTGCGAGAATTGTCCACATCGCGAGGCTAGACCCTGTCCGTTGACGTACGATGGTCGGCCCCGCAGTCAACACGACACGACGGAGTCAAACATCCGAGTGACGTGATCTTGGCCTCTATTGCTTTCGGGTGCCCGCATGCTAGGCTCGCCGCAAGTTGCAGTTTGGTTTCCCTTGCAGTACAGAGCCTGCGGAGCATGTAACCGCGGGCTCTAGTCGTTTTCAGAAGTATGCAGTTGTGCAGCACTGTTTTCACAATCGCAGGTTCTGGAGCAGGGCAACCCTTTGGGCCCAAGGAGGGCTTATGGCTACCGGAACCGTGAAGTGGTTCAACGCCGAAAAGGGCTTTGGCTTCATCGCCCAGGAGGGCGGCGGCCCGGACGTTTTCGTCCACTACTCCGCCATCAACGCGAGCGGCTTCCGTTCGCTGGAGGAGAACCAGCAGGTCTCCTTCGACGTGACGCAGGGTCCGAAGGGCCCGCAGGCGGAGAACGTCACCCCCGTCTGAGACTCCTGAGTCTCTGATCCGGACCTGAGAGCAGTACCCAAGGAGCCCCGCGCCGCAAGGCGATGGGGCTCCTGCCTTTTCCGCCCCTGCCGCCCGCCCCGCACCTCACCTGTGCTGCATGACCAGGACGAAGGCCGTGCCCGGCGCGAGCGCCTCGTAGGAGTGCGGCACGTCCCCGCGGTACGTCATGTAGTCCCCGGGCCCCAGTTCGACCTCCTCGCCGGCCGGCCCGGCCTTGACCCGTCCCGTGGCGACGATCAGATGCTCGACCGAGCCCGGGATGTGCGGCTCCGAGTCACGGGCCGCGCCCGGCTCGGCGGCGACCCGGTAGATGTCCCGGCGCGCGCCCGGCGGGCTGGAGGACAGCAGCGTGCCGACGTAGTTCGCCTGCTCGGAGGCGACCGACGGGCCCTGCCCCGCCCGGACGACCTGCACGGACGGCGACGGCGGCTCGACCAGCACGCTGAACGGCACCCCGAGCGCCACGCCCAGCGCCCACAGCGTCTCCACGCTGGGGTTCCCGCTGGCCGCTTCGAGCTGGGACAACGTCGACTTCGCGATCCCGGCCCGCTTGGCCAGCTCGGACAGGGACAGTCCGACACGGGTGCGCTCGCGGCGCAGGGAAGCGGCGATCCACTCCAGCGGAAGACGGCTGTCGGCCACGGTCACGCACTCATTTCGTTCGCTGTGTCGGTACGACGGTCCGCCTTGACGAACGCGGCGCCTTCCGTCCACTGTAGAGAACATGCGTACGGTATGGCGAACACGACTCCCCGCCGATCTGGTCCGCGACGCCTCCCTCGTCTGGCTGGCCAGCGGAATCGTCGGCGTCTCCTTCGGCGCGATCGCGGTGGCCGGAGGTCTGCCGGTCTGGGTGCCGGTGGTGATGTCCCTGTTCGTGTACGCGGGATCGGCCCAGTTCAGCGCGGTGGGCGTGCTCCTCTCCGGGGGCGGCCCGTTCGCCGCCGCGGTCACCGGTCTGCTCCTCAACACCCGCACGGTCGCCTTCGGCCTCGCCGTCGCCGACGTCCTCGGCCGCGGCCGTCTCGCGCGTCTGCTCGGCGCCCACCTGGTCACCGACGAGACGGTGGCCTTCGCCCTCGCCCAGTCCGATCCGCTGCGGCGGCGTACGGCGTTCTGGGTGTCGGGGCTCGGCCTGTTCGCCGTATGGAACACGGGCGTGCTGGCCGGGGCCCTGGCCGGCGGCGCCCTCGGCGACACCGCCCGCTACGGACTCGACGCGGCCTTCCCCGCCGTCCTGGTCGCCCTGGTCCTGCCCGCCCTGCGCCAGGACGCGGCGGTACGGCGGTCCGCGGTGCTCGGCGCCGGTGTCGCCCTCGCGGTGACGCCTCTCGTCCCGGCGGGCGTGCCGGTGCTGCTGGCGCTCGCCGGGCTGCTCCTGCACCGGAGGACGGCATGAGCCCCACGGTGGTGCTGTTGCTGGTGCTCGCGGTCGGCACGTACGCCTTCCGGCTGGTGGGACCGATGCTGCACGGGCGCGTCGAACTCCCCGCCCGGGTGCGGGAGCTGCTCGCCGCGGGCGCGATCGTCCTGCTCACCGCCCTCCTCGCGACCGGCGCGCTGACCGAGGGCGACGGCTTCGCGGGCTGGTCCCGGCCGCTCGGCGTGCTCGCCGGCGCCGTACTGGCCTGGCGCCGGGCGCCGTTCGTGGTGATCGTCCTCGGCGCGGCGGGCACGACGGCGCTGCTGCGGGCGGCGGGACTGGGGTGAGGGTCCGCGCCTCGGCGGGGCGCCCGGCGGGGCCGGTTGTCGGTCCCGGGGACTAGGGTCGCCGCCCATGACCGACACCGACGCGACCCGACCCGACCCGGCGGACGACGCCACCCCCGGCTTCGTGACCGCCACCCGCGCCTTCTACGACGCCATCGCCGAGGACTACGCCGACCTCTTCCGCACCGAGATCACCGGAAAGCCCCTGGACCGGGCGGTGTTCGCCGGGTTCACCGAACTCGTGGGCCACGGGGGCCGGGTGGCGGATCTGGGATGCGGGCCGGGGCGGGTGACCGCGCATCTCGCGTCGCTGGGGCTGGAGGTGGTCCTCGGGCTCGACCTGTCGGAGTCGATGCTGGCGATCGCCCGCCGGGAGAACCCCGGGCTGCGGTTCGAGCGGGGCTCGATGCTCGACCTCGACCTGCCCGGGGAGTCCCTCGACGGAGTGGTGTCCTGGTACTCGTCCATCCACACCCCTGTGGACGAACTTCCCCGCCTCTTCCGCGAGTTCCACCGCGTCCTGGCCCCGGGCGGCCATCTCCTCATCGGCTTCCAGATCGGCGACGAGCCGCGCCGCCACGAGAACCCCTGGGGGCACGAGGTGACCCTGGACTTCCAGCGGCGCCGCCCGGAACCCGTGCAGGAGCTGCTCGTGGCGGCCGGGTTCACGCCCGTCGCACGGATCGTGCGCGCCCCCGCCCCCAACGAGAGCACCGAGCAGGCGATGCTGATCCTCCGCAAGCCCGCCCGGGAGGAACAGAGTTAGAGCACCCCGGCGAGGTCCCGCGCCGCGATGTACCCGAACGTCATCGCGGGGCCGATCGTCGAGCCCGCCCCCGCGTAGCTGCGGCCCATGACGGCGGCGCTGGCGTTCCCGGCGGCGTACAGGCCCGGGATGACCGTGCCGTCGGCGCGCAGCACGCGGGCGCGGGCGTCGGTGACCATGCCGCCCTTGGTGCCGAGGTCGCCGGGGACGATCCGGAAGGCGTAGTACGGCGGCAGCCACAGCGGTGCGAGGCAGGAGTTGGGCAGCACCGCGGGGTCGGTGAAGTAGTGGTCGTAGGCGCTGTCGCCCCGCTTGAAGTCGGTGTCCTTGCCTTGCGCGGCGAGGGAGTTGAAGCGGGAGACGGTGGAACGCAGGGCCGCGGCCGGGACGCCGATCGACCCGGCGAGGGCGTCCAGCGTCCACGCCTTGTGGACGGCGCCCGAGCTGTACCAGTCGTCGGGGAAGGGCAGCGTCGGACTGACGTCCCGGAACAGGTACCGGTTGCGGTAGTTCTGGTCGACGACCAGCCACGCCGGGATGTCGGGCGCCGTGGCGTTCCGCTCGTACATGACGTGCACGACATCGCTGTAGGGCGCGGCCTCGTTGACGAACCGCCCGCCCGCCTGGTTGATCATCAGCCCGCCGGGCAGGGTGCGTTCGGCGAGGCAGAAGTACGGCTCGTCGGGCAGCGGGATCGCCGGGCCCCACCAGGCGTCGTCCATCAGGCCGAGCGCGGCGCCGACGCGCTGCCCGGCGCGGATGCCGTCGCCGGTGTTCTCCTTGGCGCCGACGGTCCAGTCGACCCCGATGGGCTGCTGCTGGTACTGCGTCCGCATGGCGAGGTTGTGCTCGAAGCCGCCGGACCCGACGATCACCCCGCGCCGCGCCCGGTACAGCCCTCCGGCCGTGACGGCCCCGGTGACCGTGCCGTTCTCGACGTACAGGTCGGTGAGCGCGGTGTTCAGCAGGACGGGGACGGCGGCGTCGAGGAGCCCCTTGCGCAGGCCGGCGGCGAGCGACTGCCCCATGGTCAGCGGGGTCTGGCCGAGCGCGAGCGCCTTCGTGCCGCGGGCCAGGCACTCGGTCGCGACGGCGAGCCCCTTGGCGCTGACCAGCGCCAAGTTCAGCCACTTGTAGTCGGCGGCGAACACCACCATGCCGTCGGGGACTTCCATGTACGACGGGTTGAGGCGGGCGAGTTCGGCGCCGAGGATGTTCCCGTCGAGGTAGTCCGGCTCGATGGAACGCCCGTTGGGCAGGCCCCCGGTCAGCTCGGGGTAGTAGTCGCTGTACCCCTCCATCCAGCGGAAGCGCAGCGGGCTGTTGGCCATGACGAAGGAGATCATCGCGGGGCCGTGGCCGAGGAACGCCTGCCGGCGGGCGAGGGGGATGTCGGGGCCGACGACGGCGGCGAGATAGGCGGCGGCCTTCGCGGGCGTGTCCGGCACCCCGGCGGCCAGGATCACCGGGTTGTTGGGGATCCAGATGCCCGCGCCCGAACGGGCCGCGGACCCGCCGAAGGTGGGCGCCTTCTCCAGCACCGCACAGCTCAGTCCCGCCTTCGCGGCGGTCAGCGCGGCCGTCATCCCGGCCGCGCCCGCGCCGATCACGACGACGTCGTACGTGCCGAGCAGGGGCAGGTCCGCGGCGCGGGCGGTCTGCGGGGCGCTGGCGGTGACGGCGAGCCCGGCCGCCACCGAGGTGCCGAGTACCTGTCTCCGGGTCGGTCTTGCGGCGTCCGGGCTGCCCGTCATGGGTTTGTCCCCCCTGTCCGATGACACATTTCTGACATGGCGTCAGATGGCGTGTCGGAAAGGGGAATGTGACGCGGGGACCTTGTGAAGTCAAGTGCCGTGCAGCGCGGCTGGACCTGGCGACCATGGGTAGCGATACGAGTACTTTGGGTTGTGGGTGCGGTCTGTCGGGCGGGAGAGGCGAGGGGCATGAGCGAGCGGAGGCCGGAGACTCCGGGGGAGGTCGAGGGGACGACCGAACTCTTCGTCGCCCTCGGCAAGATGATCAAACTGCTCCGGGAACGGGCCGGGCTGCTCCAGAAGGAGTTCGGTCAACTCGTCGGCTACGGAACGGACCAGGTCTCCGCGGTGGAACGCGGAGTGCGCACACCCCGGCCCGAGTTCCTCTCCCGCGCGGACGAGGTGCTCGACGCGGGCGGGCTGCTGCGGGCGGTGATCCCCGAGGTCGAACGCGCGATGGCCAAGACCCGCACACGGCACCCGGAGTGGTACCGGAGCTACGCGGGGCTGGAGGCGGAGGCGGTCGAGCTGCACTTCTATGCCAGCAACGGAGTTCCGGGGCTGCTCCAGACGGAGCAGCACGCACGATCGGTGTTCGCGAAGCGGCGGCCCTTCCTCGCGGAGGAGACGATCGAGCAACGGGTCGCGGACCGGCTGGCAAGGCAGCAGATCTTCGAGCGCTGGCCCCCACCGAGCGTGAGCTACGTCCTTGAGGAAGTGGTGCTTGACCGGCCGATCGGCGGCCGTCTCGTCCACGCGGACCAGTTGCGGCGACTGCTGGAGATCGGGGAACTGCGGAACGTCGAGATCCAGGTGATGCCCACCAGCCTTGAGGAACATCCCAATCTCGGAGGCGCGTTCAACCTCCTGACACCTCGGAAGCACCCACAAGTCGCCTACACGGAGGCGCAGGGGCACCCCCGGTTGATCACCGACTCGGAGGAGGTCCGCAAGATCGCCGACCGCTATGGGATCATGCGGGCCATAGCACTCGCTCCCGTGGAGTCAAGGGTGTTGATCGAGAAGAAGCTGGAGGGGCGATGACTGACGAACGGCCGACGTGGTTCAAGTCCAGCTACAGCGATGGTGAGGGCGGCGAATGCCTGGAGGCCGCCTTCGGCTCCCGGCTCGTCCGCGTCCGTGACTCCAAGACCCCCCGCGCCCCGCACCTCACGCTCTCCCCCGCCGCCTGGTCCGTGTTCCTCGGCGACGTGCGCTCCCGAACCCGCTAGCGCTCGTACAGCCCCTCGACGTCCGCTGCGAACTCCTTCATCACCGTCTCCCGCCGGAGCTTCATCGACGGGGTGAGATGGCCCTCCGCCTCGGTGAAGTCGCGGGGCAGGACGGTGAAGCGGCGGATGGACTCCGGGCGGGACACCAGCTTGTTGGCCTCGTCGACGGCGCGGCCCAGGATGGCCTGCAACTCCTGGTCGTCGAGGAGGAGTTCGGCGGGGACGGGGTGCTTGCCGTTCATCCGGCGCCAGTGGCTCACGCCCTCCATGTCGAGGGTGAGGAGGGCCGCGACGTAGGGGCGGCGGTCGCCGACGACCATGCACTGGGAGATCAGCGGGTGCTGGCGCAGCCAGTTCTCCAGCGGGGCGGGGGCGACGGTCTTGCCGCCCGCGGTGATGAGGAGTTCCTTCTTGCGTCCGGTGATGGTCAGGTAGCCCTCGTCGTCCAGGGAGCCGATGTCGCCGGTCGCGAACCAGCCGTCCGTGGAGGCGGGGACGACACCGCCGGCGTTGGGGTCCCAGTAGCCGCGGAAGACCTGGCCGCCCTGGAGGAGGATCTCCCCGTCGGCGGCGATCCGCACCCGGGTGCCCGGCATGGGCCAGCCGACCGTGCCCAGGCGGGGCTTGAGGGGCGGGGTGACGGTGGCCGCGCCGGTGGTCTCGGTCAGGCCGTACCCCTCGTAGATCTCCATCCCGGCGCCGGTGTAGAACGCGGCGAGGGTGCGGCTGAGCGGGGAGCCGCCGGAGATGATGTGGCGGACCCGGCCGCCCATGGCGTTGCGGATGCGGCGGAAGACGAGCGGGTCGTAGAAAGTGCGGGCGGTCTTCAGCGCCGTGCTCGGGCCGCCGCCGCGGCCGGTGGCGCGGGCCTCCAGAGCCTCGCCGTAGCGGACGGCCACGTTCGCCGCGCGGTCGAACGCCGAGACCCGGCCGCCGAGTTCGGCCTTGGCGCGGGCGCTGTTGAAGACCTTCTCCAGCATGTACGGGATGGCGAGCAGGAAGGTGGGGCGGAAGCTCGCCAGATCGCCCAGCAGGTCCTCGGACTTGAGGCTGGGCGCGTGCCCGAGCCGCACCCGGGCGCGGATGCAGGCGACGGCCACCATGCGGCCGAAGACATGGGACATGGGGAGGAAGAGCAGGGTCGCCAGTTCCTCGTCCGACCTGGACCGGAAGACCGGGTGGAGCATCTCGACGGCGTTGTCGACCTCGGCGAGGAAGTTGCCGTGCGAGATGGCGCAGCCCTTGGGCCGTCCGGTCGTGCCGGAGGTGTAGATGACGGTGGCGAGGGTGTCGGGCACCAGCATGCCCCGGCGTACGTCGATCTCGGCGTCGGAGACGGTGCCGCCCTGCCCCTGCTCGGCGAGCCGCTCCACATGGCCCTTCTCGATGACCCACAGGTGGCGCAGGTCGGGCAGCCGGTGCAGCTCGGGACCGAGCGCGGCGGCCTGGGCGGCGCTCTCGGTCACCAGGGCCACGGCGCCGGAGTCGTGGAGGATCCAGCGGGTCTGGAAGACGGAGGAGGTGGGGTAGACGGGGACGGTGACCAGTCCCGCAGCCCAGGCCGCGAAGTCGAGCAGTGTCCACTCGTAGACCGTGCGGGCCATGACGGCGATGCGGTCGCCCGGCGACAGCCCCTCCGAGATCAGCCCCTTGGCCAGCGCCAGTACCTCGGCGGCGAACCGGTCCGCCGACACGTCCTCCCAACTCCCGTCCTGGGTACGGCGGCTGAGCACCCGGTCGTGCGGTGCGGCGACCGCGTTCTCGAACGGCAGGTCGGCCAGCGAGCCGTGGGTGACCGGCGGCACGATCAGCGGGACGGACACCTCGCGGACCTCGCCGTCGAGTCGTCGGATCTCCGGCTCCAGAAGTACGGGCGCGCCGTCGTAATCGGTCGCGGCGACGTAGGGCAGAGATGACGACATGGGCAGCTCCTGGGGCGCGCAGCTCGATACCGCTCCTTGGGGAGGGGTACGCGCCGTATGTGCTCGGGCGTTCACCGGTGCGTGCGGCTTTGGGGTGGGGTGTGGGGTTACCGGCGGTTCAGACCGGAGATCCTAGGAGGCGCAGGTGGCGGGCTTGTGAGGGTTCGGGGAGGTTCCCGGGCCAGGTCTGTGCAGCATTCAACTTAAAGTGAGCCTTTGTCAGCTATGCGTGCACGAGGGGGTCTTGCGTCCATGACGTTGCCTTACCTACGGTAACCTTACTTCGGAGTAAGAAACAGGGGCAGGACGACCGTACGGGGGATCGCATGACCGTCATCCTGAGCCGACCCCCCGCCCTCGGGCCGCTGCTGGCGCGCGGAGCCCTGCGTTCCCCGGCCAAACGGCCCCGCCCGGACGCCCCGTTCCCCCGCACCCGGCTGGTGCTGCCCGCGCTGCGGATCGACCTCGCGCGACTGGCCGCCTACGAGCGGGTGTGCGGCTTCGCGACCGGCGACGACGCGCTGCCGGTCACCTACCCGCATGTGCTCGGCTTCCCGCTGGCCATGCGGCTGATGAGCGACCGGGACTTCCCGCTGCCGCTGCTGGGCCTGGTCCACACGTCCCTCTCCCTCACCCGCCACCGCTCCCTGCCGGCCACCGGCGAACCGTACGAACTCACCGTGTACGTCGACGGGTTGGCACCGCACCGGCGCGGCACCGAGGCGGCGGTCGTCACCGAGGTACGGGCCGCCGGGGAGGTCCTGTGGGAGTCGACGAGCACCTACCTGGCCCGCCACCGCACCGCACCGCCGCGGACGCGGCCGTCCGCCCGTGACCGCGCCGACGACCGGCCCCCGCTCCCGGCCCTCGCCGAATGGCGCCTGGCCGGGGACATCGGCCGCCGCTACGCCGGTGCGTCCGGCGACCGCAACCCCATCCATCTGCACCCGCTCACGGCCCGCCTCTTCGGCTTCCCCCGCGCGATCGCGCACGGCATGTGGACCGCGGCCCGCTGCCTGGCCGCCCACGGCACCCCCGAAACCACCCTGGTCCGGGCGGAGTTCAGATCCCCGGTGCTCCTCCCGGAGACGGTGACCTACGCGGCGTCCGGGAACCGCTTCGAACTGCGCGGCACCGAGGGCCGCCTCCACCTCACCGGCACGGTCGACTGACGGAACCGGTCAGCCGGCCGGCGCCGCCCAGGGCCGGCCCTCCATGAGGTCCCCGAGCCCGGCCCACGCGAAGTTCATCAACGTCGCCGCCGCCTGCCGGGCGGTGACCCCGGGAGTGGCGTTCGCCCAGGCGGCGAGCGACTCGGCGGCGCCGACCAGCGCCACGGCCAGCCCGGCGACCTCGCCCTCGCCGAGGTCCGGGTCCCGGTGCGCCTCACGGGCGGCGACGGCGATCAGCTGGGTCACGAACACCACGATCTCGTCCCGCATCGCGGACACCTCCGCCGCGAACGTCTCCCCGTGTATCCGCGCCTGGAGATGCAGCACCGACCAGCCGTCCGGATGGCGCGCGGTGTGCGTGAAGAACGCCAGCAGCCCGTCCCAGAGCTGACGGTCCGCGGGCTCCTCCGAGCGCACCCCGGCCCGGATGGAGTCCGTCAGCGCACGCGCCTCACGGCGGATGCACGCGACGAAGAGATCGTCCTTGGAATGGAGATACAGGTACACCAACGGCTTGGACACACCCGCGACTTCGGCGATCTCGTCCATCGACGCGGCCATGTACCCCCGCCGCCCGAAGATCCGCACGGCGGCGTCGAGCATCTGCTGCTCACGGACGGCCCGCGGCATCCGCTTGGTCTTCACGGCACCCATGAGGGCTAGGTTATGACGTCTGCCCCTGCGCCCGGGCCGCGTCGTCCGCGCCGTCCTCCTGGTTGCGGTTGGCCTCCAGGTTGGCCTTCATGCGGTCGACGCGGTCGGCGACCTGGACGGAGGCCCGGTCGCGCTCCTTGCGCAGGGCGACGAAGCTGATGGGCGCGGAGATCACCAGCGCGAGCAGGACGATCCACATGCCGTTGGAGTCACCGAGGCCGCGCGGGAGAGCGCCGAAGTAGACGAGCGCCCAGACGACCACGAGGCAGCCCACCAGGATCCCGAGGCGCTTCAGTGTGTAGCGGAGCATCTCAATCCACTCTTCCGATCAAAAAGGGCAACTCGAAACAGGCGTCTTCCAGTGAAGCACGCCGGGCGGCCGGTCCCGCAGGGGGGTCCCGGGCGCCCTCAGGCCAGCGGCAGCAGCAGGTGGATGTCGTCGCGGTCGTCGCCGGGGGCGACCCGGATCGCGCCGGGGATCCGGCCGACCTCCTTGTAGCCGCAGGAGGCGTAGAAGTCCTCCAGGCCGCTCCCGCCGCGGCAGGTGAGGCGGATCGCCTCGATGCCGTCGAGGGAGTGCGTCGCGTGCCAGGCGGCCGAGGCCAGCAGGTCACGGCCGTAGCCGCGGCCCTGGTGCCGGGGGTGGACCATCACCGTGTAGAGCCACACCCAGTGCCGCATCAGACGGTGGGTGTTGTGGGCGACGAACGCGGTCGCGGCGACGGCGCCCGCCTCGTCACGGCCCACGAGCAGCCGGGTACGGCCCTCCGCCATCGCCACGAGGTGCTTCACCAGCTCGGGCCGTATCTCCTCGGGCGTCACCGGCGGTACGAAGCCGACGGAGCCGCCCGCGTTGGAGACGTCGGCCCACAGGGCGAGCACCTCGTCGCGGAGGGCGGGCGAGACCGCCGGGTCCAGTTCGAAGGACAGGGTCACCGCGTCACACCCGCATCGGCTGCGGCGACTCGCGCCGGCCCGCGTCGGGGCCGTCGTACTCGCGGATGATCTCGTACCGCGTGTTCCGTTCGACCGGGCGGAAGCCGGCGTCGCGGATGAGGTCCAGGAGGTCCTCGCGGGTCAGCTTGTTGGGGGTGCCGTAGTTGTCGGCGTCATGGGTGATCTTGTACTCGACGACCGAGCCGTCCATGTCGTCCGCGCCGTGCTGGAGGGCCAGCTGCGCGGTCTGGACGCCGTGCATCACCCAGAAGACCTTGACGTGCGGGACGTTGTCGAACAGCAGGCGGGAGACCGCGAAGGTCTTCAGGGACTCGGCGCCGGTCGCCATCTGCGTCCGCTCCTGGAGGCGGTTGCGGACCTTGCCGTCCTTCATGTCGACGAAGTCGTGCTGGTAGCGCAGCGGGATGAAGACCTGGAAGCCGCCGGTCTCGTCCTGGAGTTCACGCAGCCGCAGGACGTGGTCGACGCGGTGGCGGGGCTCCTCGATGTGGCCGTAGAGCATCGTGGCGGGGGTCTTCAGCCCCTTCTCGTGCGCCAGGCGGTGGATGCGGGACCAGTCCTCCCAGTGCGTGCGGTGGTCCACGATGTGCTGACGGACCTCCCAGTCGAAGATCTCCGCGCCGCCGCCGGTCAGCGACTCCAGGCCCGCGTCGATCAGCTCGTCGAGGATCTCGGAGGCCGACAGGCCGCTGATCGTCTCGAAGTGGTGGATCTCCGTGGCGGTGAAGGCCTTCAGGGAGACGTCCGGGAGCGCCGCCTTCAGCTCGCGCAGCGACCGCGGGTAGTAGCGCCACGGCAGGTTCGGGTGCAGCCCGTTGACGATGTGCAGCTCGGTGAGGTTCTCCGCCTCCATCGACTTGGCGAGCTTCACCGCCTCCTCGATGCGCATCGTGTACGCGTCCTTCTCCCCCGGCTTGCGCTGGAAGGAGCAGTAGGCGCAGGACGCCGTGCACACGTTGGTCATGTTGAGGTGCCGGTTGACGTTGAAGTGGACCACGTCGCCGTTCTTGCGGGTGCGCACCTCGTGGGCGAGTCCGCCGAGCCAGGCGAGGTCGTCCGACTCGTACAGCGCGACGCCGTCCTCGCGGGTCAGCCGCTCACCGGCCGCGACCTTCTGTTCCAGCTCGCGCTTGAGTCCGACGTCCATACCGCTCCCTCGACCTTTCCACGACAGTCCCGACCCACCGTACTGCCCCGCTGCTACACCTCTTCGGGCAGCTCACCCACGCGGTTCTCCCACTTCGTGGAGAGCACGATGGTGGTACGGGTGCGGGAGACGCCCTTGGTGCCGCTGAGCCGGCGGATGGTCTTCTCCAGCCCGTCGACGTCGGGCGCCCGCACCTTCAGCATGTAGGAGTCGTCGCCGGCGATGAACCAGCAGTCCTCGATCTCCGAGAGGTCCTTCAGCCGGGCGGCCACGTCCTCGTGGTCGACGGCGTCCGAGAGCGAGATGCCGATCAGGGCGGTGACGCCGAGACCGAGCGAGGCGGCGTCGACGGTGGCGCGGTAGCCGGTGATGACCCCCGCCGCCTCCAGCCGGTTGATCCGGTCGGTGACGCTCGGCCCCGACAGTCCGACGAGGCGTCCCAGCTCCGCGTAGGAGGCCCGGCCGTTCTCCCGCAGAGCCTGGATGAGCTGCCTGTCCACCGCGTCCATGCGATTCGAAGCCTTCCGCTGAAGAGGATTACGTGAGAGGGGTGGTGCTGGGTGCCGCTCAGGTGGTGCGCGCGCCGCCGAGGTCGCCCTTCCAGCGGCGGTAGAGCCCGTGCGGCACACCCGCCGCGTCGAGGACCCGTCCGGCGACGAAGTCCACCAGGTCCTGGATGTGGGTGGCCCCGGCGTAGAAGGCGGGCGACGCGGGGACGACGCTCGCGCCGTGGTCGTCGAGGGTGACGAGGTGCCGCAGCGTCTGCCCGTTCAAGGGGGTCTCCCGTACGGCGACGACGAGCCTGCGGCGTTCCTTGAGCGTCACCGCCGCGGTGCGCTGGAGCAGGTCCTTGGAGAGCCCGAGGGCGACCCCGGCGACGCAGGCGGTGGAGGCGGGGACGATGAGCATGCCCTTGCTGGGATACGACCCGGACGACGGGCCCGCCGCCAGGTCCCCGGCGTTCCAGTAGCGCATCCGCGCGAGGTCGACGTCGAAGGTCCCCGGTTTGCCGTCGGCGCCGCGGCTCAGCCATTGCCCCAGGTCGTCCCGCCAGTGCGCGTCCCGGAAGGAGATCCCGGTCTCGTCCAGGAGGGTCAGCCGCGACGCCCTGCTGACGACCAGGTCGACGTCCTGCCCGGCCTCCAGCAGGCCCCGCAGCACAGCAGCCGCGTATGGCGTCCCGGATGCTCCGGACACCCCCACGATCCAAGGCGCGCGCTGCGTTTCTCCTGCGTTCACATCTTGAGCGTACCGGCGGAACGAAACGTACTCAGGACCGGGCGCCCCACGCACACACCCGCGCCCTCCGGCGGAAGGCCGCTCCGGCCCCGGAGCGGCCCCCCGCGTCAGACCGTCAGCCCCCGCACCAGCAGGTCCAGCAGCGCGCACACGAACAGGGCGATGCCGATGAACCCGTTGACGCTGAAGAACGCGCGGTTCAGGCGGGAGAGGTCGTGCGGGCGGACGATGTTGTGCTCGTACACGAACGCGCCCGCGACGATCATCAGGCCGAACCAGAGGAAGAAACCGGCGTCGGTGGCGACGGCGTACCAGATGAACAGGGCCATCACGAGGGTGTGGCAGACGCGGGCGCCCCAGATGGCGGCCGGGATGCCGAAGCGCGCGGGGACGGACATGACGCCGATCTCGCGGTCCGTCTCGACGTCCTGGCAGGCGTAGATGAGGTCGAAGCCGCCGATCCAGATGCCCACCGCGAGGCCGAGGATCACCGCGTCCCAGGACCACTCGCCGGTGATGGCGAGCCAGCCGCCGACCGGGCCCATGGCCTGGGCGAGGCCGAGGATGGCCTGCGGGAAGTTCGTGAACCGCTTGCCGTACGGGTAGACGACCATCGGGATCACGGCGACGGGCGCGAGCGCCAGGCACAGCGGGTTGAGCAGGGCGGCCGAGCCGAGGAAGATCACGACGGCGACGAGCGCGCCGGTCCAGGCGTGCCGCACGGACATCGCGCCGGTGACCAGTTCGCGCTGGGCCGTCCGGGGGTTCCGCGCGTCGATCTCGCGGTCGATGATCCGGTTGACGGCCATCGCGAAGGTGCGCAGCCCGACCATGCAGATCGTCACCAGGAGCAGTTCGCCCCAGTGGATGTTCCGGTCCGTCTGGAACATGGCGGTGAGCGCGGCGATGTACGCGAAGGGCAGCGCGAACACCGAGTGCTCGATCATCACCAGTCGGAGGAATGCCTTCGTACGTCCCGGCTGGGGGATCGCGGCAGACGCTGAGCTCACAGTCCGTATTCCTTCCACCGGCGGTCCACCTTCGCCGCCGTCTCCGGGTCCGGCAGGACCATGTCCGGCCACCCGCCGTCGCGTGTGTAGCCCTCCTCGGGCCACTTCTTCGTCGCGTCGATGCCCGCCTTGCCGCCCCAGAACTGCTGGTAGGAGGCGTGGTCGAGATGGTCCACGGGACCTTCCACGACGCTCAGGTCACGCGCGTAGTCCGTGTTGCCGAGCGCCCGCCACGCGACCTCGTGCAGATCGTGGACGTCGCAGTCGGAGTCCACGATCACGATCAGTTTGGTCAGCGACATCATGTGGGCGCCCCACACAGCATGCATCACCTTTTGGGCGTGCTTGGGGTATTTCTTGTCGATCGAGATGATCGCGCAGTTGTGGAATCCGCCCGATTCGGGCAGGTGGTAGTCCACGATGTCCGGCACGATGATCTTCAGCAGCGGCAGGAAGAATCGCTCCGTCGCCCGCCCCAGCGGTCCGTCCTCCGTCGGAGGGCGGCCTACGACGATCGACTGGAGCAGCGGACGCCGCCGCATGGTGATCGTGTCGATCCTCAGCGCCGGGAACGGCTCCTGCGGGGTGTAGAAGCCGGTGTGGTCGCCGAAGGGCCCCTCCGGCAGCATCTCGCCGGGCTCCAGCCAGCCCTCGATGACCACTTCCGCCTGCGCGGGCACCTGCAACGGCACCGACTTGCAGTCGACCATCTCGATCCGCTTGCCCGCGATGAACCCCGCGAACAGGTACTCGTCGATGTCACCGGGCAGCGGGGCCGTCGAGGCGTACGTGACGGCGGGCGGGCAGCCGAAGGCGATGGCGACCGGCAGCCGTTCACCGCGCCGGGCCGCGACCTGGTAGTGGTTGCGGCTGTCCTTGTGGATCTGCCAGTGCATCCCGATGGTGCGCTTGTCGTGCCGCTGGAGCCGGTACAGGCCCAGGTTGCGGATGCCGCTCTCGGGGTCCTTGGTGTGCGTGAGCCCCAGGTTGAAGAAGGAGCCGCCGTCCTGCGGCCAGGTGAACAGCGCGGGCAGCAGGTCCAGGTCGACGTCGTCCCCGGTGAGCACGACCTCCTGCACCGGCGCGTCCCCGGACTTCACCTTCTTCGGCGGCACGTGCGCCATCGCGCCGAGCTTACCGAAGGCCTCCCGCACACCCACGAACCCGTACGGCAGCTCGGGCCGCAGCAGCCCGCCGATCTTGTCGCTGATCTCGCCGTACGACTTCAGGCCGAGGGCCTTCAGCAGCCGCCGGTCGGTGCCGAAGACGTTCATCGCGAGGGGCATGGAGCTGCCCTTCACGTTCTCGAAGAGGAGCGCGGGGCCGCCGGACTTCTGGACGCGGTCGACGATCTCCCCGACCTCCAGGTACGGGTCGACCTCGGCCTTGACGCGCTTGAGGTCACCCTCGCGCTCCAGGGCCCTGAGCAGGGAGCGAAGATCGTCGTAAGCCATGCGGTCAAGTATCCCCGAGCGGCTACCCTGGCCCTGAACCCGGGGGCCGTGCCGCCGGGCCGACGACCGATTCGGACCGTTCCGCTGGAGGGGCCCATGCTCCGGGTGCTCATGTTCCTCGTGCCGCTGGCGCTGAGCGTGTACACGTTCATCGACTGCATCAGCACCCGGGACGAGGACATCCGCCACATGCCGAAGCCGCTGTGGGCGATCCTCGTCCTGCTGTTCCCGCTGGTCGGCTCGGTCTCCTGGCTGATCGCCGGCAAGAAGCGCAGTCCCGCCGCCGAGGGCTGGTCCGGGGTACGGGACCGGGGCCGGACCCAGTGGGTCGCCCCGGACGACAACCCCGAGTTCCTGAAGTCCCTGGGCGAGGACAGGCCCACGGACAGGCCCAAGGACCAGGACGGCGGCAAGGAGTCCGGGCGGGACGCCGAGAAGGAGCCCGAGCGGGACGCCGAGAAGGACGAGGACCCCAAGGACCGCTGACGGGGCGGGCACCGGCGGGGGCCGGTGCGTGCAGGTTGTACGCCGGTGGGGCTTCCGGTACGGACATCGCGTCCCTGCCGGGCGGACCGTACGGTCCGGACACTAACGACGTATGACGACTGCCACCACGGCCTCCACGGCCGCCCCCGAGTACGGGGACAAGGTCATCGCCGTAGAGACGGCCGGCGCGGAGCCGATCCCCGACGCCGAACGCCACGGCGGCCCGCTTCAGCTGCTGTGGACGTGGGCGTCCCCCAACATCGAGTTCGCGACGGTGTACATCGGCGTGATCTCGGTGCTGTTCTTCGGGCTGAGCTTCTGGCAGGCGACGGCCGCGCTGCTGCTCGGCACGGCGCTGGGCGCGGTGACGCAGGGCGTGCTGTCGCTGGACGGCCCCCGGTTCGGCGTCCCGCAGATGGCGATCGGCCGGCTGGCCTTCGGCTACCGGGGCAACGTGCTGCCGTCCGGGGTCAACGCGCTGGTCGCGGGCGTGGGCTGGTTCGCGGTGAACAGTGTGAGCGCGGCGTTCGCGCTGAACACGCTGACCGGGCTGCGCCCGTTGCCGTCCCTGCTGCTGGTGGTCGCGGCGGAGATCGTGATCGGGTTCATCGGTCACAACTTCGTCCACGCCTTCGAGCGGTACGCGTTCCCGGCACTGGCGGTGATCTTCCTGCTGGCCGGGGTGTGGACCTTCCAGGAGGCCGACCTGGGCGGCGCCGCGGGCGCGGGCGGCGGCATCGGCGGCTTCCTGCTCGCCTTCAGCACGGCGTGGGGGTACGCGGCGGGCTGGAACCCGGGCGCCTCGGACTACTCCCGCTACCTCCCGCGCACGGCGAGCCGGCTGAAGACGGCCGTGTACCCGGCGGTGGGTCTGTTCGTGTCCGTCGCGGTCGTCTCGGTGATCGGCGCGGCCTCGGCGACGATCGCCGCCCCGGCGGACGCGACCCCGACGGCGGCCTTCACGGGCCATCTCCCCAGCTGGCTCGCGCACTTGGTGCTGCTGGCCATCATCCTGGGCGCGGTCTCGGCGAACGCGCTGAACGTGTACTCGTCGGCCATGTCGATCACCTCGCTCGGTCTGAAGCTGCCGACGTGGCTCGGGCGGGGCGCGATCGTCGTACTGTGCGGGCTGGCGGGCACGGGGGCCGCGTGGGCCTCGCTCGCGGACGCGGGGCACGCGTACGAGGCGTTCCTGCTGGTGATCGCCTACTGGGTGGGGCCGTGGCTCGGCGTGGTCCTGGTCGAGCGGTGGCTGCGGGTACGGACACCGGCACCGGAGCTCGCGGGCCGGCTCGGCGACCCGGCGTTCTCCAACTGGCCGGGGGTGGCGGCCCTGTTGACCGGCGTCGCGGTGTCGGTGCCGCTCTTCTCCAACCAGGAGCGGTACGTGGGCTGGGTGCCGGAGCGGTGGGCGTCCTTCGGTGACGTCACCTGCCTGGTGGGATTCGCGGTGAGCGCGGGACTGTACGCGGCGCTGCGAGGGAGGCGCCGCCGGTCCCCGGACGCCCCGGACGCCTCTGCCGCCTCGGTCTGAGCGGGGCACCAGGGGGACGCGGCAGCGGCGGCGACGCTTCGCCGCCGTGTCTCACCTGATCGGACCTCATGGCTGGTGACCTGCGGCGACGCCTCCGAGGATCGGCAGCATGGGCGTCATCAAGGATCATCCGGAGCTGGCGCTGTTCCTGTGTCTGGCCGCCGGCCATCTGCTCGGCAGGCTCCGCGTCGGTCCGATCACCCTCGGCGGCATCGCCGGAACACTGATCGTGGCGCTGGCCCTGGGCGCGTGGACCGAGGCCCAGGTGTCCGACGACGTGAAGACCGTGTTCTTCGCGCTGTTCATCTTCGCCCTCGGATACATGGGCGGGCCGCAGTTCTTCGCCAACCTCAACCGCAGGGGCCTGCGGTTCGGCGTCCTGTGCCTGATCGAGCTCGTCTGCGTCCTGGGCCTCGCCTACGGCCTGGCCCGCGCCTTCGACCTGGACGTCGGCACCGCCTCCGGCATCCTCGCGGGCGCCGCCACCGAGTCCGCGGTCGTCGGTACGGCGACGGAGGCCATCGGGAAGCTGCCGGGGCTGAGCGGCGAGCAGATCAGCGCCTACCAGGGGAACGTGGCGACCGCCTACACGGTCTGCTACCTGTTCGGGCTCATCACGATCGTGCTGTACAGCAGCCAGATCATGCCGATGCTCCTCCGCTTCGACCTGCGCGAGGAGTCCCGCAGGCTGTGGGAGAGGATGCGCGGCGGCGCCGGCGGGCTGGAGAGCGACGAGCAGCAGTCGCTGCCGGGTCTGGTCGGCCGGACGTATCTGGTGACCGCCGGCGACGGCATGACCGTACGGCGGCTCCAGGAGGCCGCCCACGGACTGGTCACCGTCGAGGCCGTCAAGCGGGGCAGCCGGCTGCTCACGCCCTCCGACGACCTCGCACTCACCCTCTCCGACCTGGTGCTGGTCGTCGGGCGGCGCGCGCAGGTGCTGGACGCCGGACGGCACCTGGGCCCCGAGACACCCGGCATCCCCGGGGTCGACGCGCCGCTGGCCACCCGGCAGGTCGCCGTCACCGAGAAGGGCACCGACGGGCTCACCATCGACCGGATGCGCGGCGAGCACCCGGAGTTCACCCGGTCCGGTGTCTACATCACCGAGGTGCTGCGCAACGACCAGCACCTGCCCGCGACGGGCGAGACGACCCTGCACCGGGGGGACGTCCTCACCCTGGTCGGCGCCCGGTCCGGCCTCGACCGGCTGACCCGGAAGATCGGCGCCGTCGTCAGGAACGACGCCACGGACTTCATCTATCTCGGGCTGGGGATCGTCGCGGGGTCGCTGCTGGGCCAGGTGGTCGTGCACCTGGGCGACATCCCGCTGTCGCTGGGCACCGGCGGCGGCTGTCTGATCTCCGGCCTGGTCTTCGGCTGGCTGCGCTCCCGCCGGCAGACCTTCGGTGCCTTCCCGCCCCAGGCCGCGACCACGCTCAAGGACATGGGGCTCGCCGTCTTCATCGCCTGCACGGGCCTGACCTCGGGGCCGCAGGCCGGGCCGCTGCTGAAGGAGCACGGGGCGCTGCTGCCGGTCGCGGGCGTCCTCATGGTCCTCGTCCCGGCGACGCTCTCCCTCGTGGTCGGGCTGAAGCTGCTGAGGATCGAGAAGCCGCTGCTGGTCGGCGCGATCGCCGGGCAGCAGTGCTCGACCCCGGCCATCACGGCGATCAGCCAGGTCGCCCGGTCCACGGTGCCGCTGCTCGGCTACACGATCACCTACACGATCTCCAACTTCCTCCTCCCGCTGACCGGGCCGGTCCTCGTCGGCGTCCTCGGGTCCTGAACCCCCGGAAAGGGCCTGTCCGTGATCGACTTCCTCAACCGGAACATCTTCGAACCCCACCCCGAGCTGCTGGTGTTCATCACCGTCGCCCTCGGCTTCCTCGTCGGGAGGATCCGCTACAAGGCGATCGCGCTCGGCGCGGTCACCGGCTGTCTGGTCGTCGGCCTCTTCCTCGGCGCGCAGTTCAAGGTCGAGATCGACGACACGGTGAAGAGCCTGTTCTTCATCATGTTCCTGTTCGCCCTCGGGTACCGGGTCGGGCCGCAGTTCTTCCGCGGACTGCGCAAGGACGGCCTGCCGCAGGTGGTCAACGCCGTCGTCGTCTGTGTGACCGGTCTGCTGGTGTGCTGGGGCTTCGCCGCGATGCTCGGCTACGGGCCGGGGCTCTCCGCCGGCCTGCTCGGCGGGGCGCTCACCCAGTCCGCCGTCATCGGTGTCGCCCAGGACGCCATCGCCACCCTGCCCGGCTACAGCGCGGCCCGGTTGAAGAGCGAGGAGAACCTGGTCCCGGTCGCCTACGCGGTGACGTACCCGCTGGGCACCATCCTGTGCGCGCTGCTGCTGGCCAGTGTGCTGCCCCGGCTGTACCGGCGGGACCTGGCCGCGGAGAGCGCCGCGCTCGCCAAGGAGCTGGACTCGCCGGACGAGGACCCCGACCTGGGCGAGGGCTACTACGAGGTCGTCCTGCGGGCCTACACGGTGCAGCGGCCCGACCTGGTGGGCCGGAGCATCGACGACTTCGAGAACCAGCAGAAGGAACTGGGCCGGCGCGTCTACCTCACGCAGGTCCGGCGCGAGGGCACGGTCCTCGGCCACTCGCAGGCCACCACCCTGCGCGAGGGAGACGTGGTCGCCGTGTCCGCGCTCCGCCACGACCTGGTCGCCTTCGACGCCCGCACCCACATCGGCGCGGAGACCGACGACGTCGAACTCCTCGGCTACCAGACGGAGTCGATGCATGTCGTCGCCTCCGAGAAGGCCCACCTGGGCAAGTCGGTCGCGGAGCTGCGCCGCGAGCCGTTCATGGTCGGGGTGTACGTCGACAAGCTGTACCGCTCCGGGGCGGAGTTCCCGTACCGGCTCTCGACCCGGCTGGAGCGCGGGGACACGCTCGTCCTGTCCGGGCCCAGACGTCTGGTCGACCCGGCCGCGCGGGAACTCGGCAAGCCGGTGCCGACGAGCTTCGCGACGGACATGACCTGGGTCGGCCTCGGCATCTTCCTGGGCGGCTGCATCGGCATCCCCGCGCTGACCGTCTCCGGTGCCCCGATCTCCCTGTCCACCTCGGGCGGCGCCCTGATCATGGGCCTGGTCTTCGGCTGGATCCGCGGCAAGTACCCGACGTACGGCAATGTGCCGCCCGGCGCCCAGTGGTTCATGGACACGCTGGGGCTGTGCCTGTTCGTGGCCGTCGTGGGCATCAACGCGGGCCCCAGCTTCACCTCCGGTCTGTCCCAGGCGGGTTGGGGGCTGCTGCTGTGGGGCGCGGTCGCCACGGTGCTGCCGCTGATCGTCGGGTTCCTGTACGGCCACTACGTCCAGAAGATCCGCTTCCCGATCCTGATGGGCGTCCTGGCAGGCGGGCAGACCACCACGGCCGCCATCGGCGCGATCAACGAGTCCTCCAGGTCCCAGATCCCGACGCTCGGTTACACCATCCCGTACGCCGTCGGAAACGTGCTCCTGACCATCTGGGGCGCGGTCATCGTCCTCATCCACCACTGACCTCCGCCGAGGAGCCCCGACACCATGCCCGAAACCTCTTTCTCCCGCGAGGAGATCCAGTCCCTCGCCCAGCTGTCCCCCTTCGAGCTGAAGGACAGGTTCATCCGGCTCGCCCAGGCCGTGCAGGCCGACAAGCCGGGCCAGAAGGGCAAGTCCAGCGTCCAGATGCTCAACGCGGGCCGCGGCAACCCCAACTGGGTGGCGACCGGACCGCGCGAGGCGTTCTACGCGCTCGGCTACTTCGCGCTCGCCGAGTCCCGCCGGGTGTGGACCGCGGACAACCTCGGCGGGATGCCCGAACTCCCGGGCTGCGGCGAACGGTTCGACCTCTTCGTGCGGCAGCATCCGGATCTGCCGGGGGTGCCGCTGCTGGAGAAGTGCGTGGCGTACGCGCTGGAGCGGTTCGGCTTCGACAAGGACGCCTTCGTCCATGAGCTGACGGACTCCGTCACCGCCGACAACTACCCGGTGCCGGACCGCATGCTGGCCCACGCCGAGCAGGTCGTCCGGGCCTACGTGGGCGACGAGCTGTACGACCGGCGTCCCCCGGAGGGCAACGAGCTGAGCCTGTTCGCCACCGAGGGCGGCACCGCGGCGATGTGCTACATCTTCGACTCCCTGATGAAGAACGGGCTGCTGCACAGGGGCGACCGCATCGCGCTGATGGTCCCGGTCTTCACGCCGTACATCGAGATCCCCGAACTCGACACGTACGAGTTCGACGTCGTCCACGTCAACGCGAGTCTGTTCACCGAGGTCGGGGTGCGGGAGTGGCGCTATCCGGCCGAGGAGGTCGCCAAGCTGGCGGACCCCTCGGTGAAGCTGGTGTGCCTGGTCAACCCGTCCAACCCGCCCTCGCTGGCGCTCAGCGAGCGGGTCACGGAGCAGATCAAGGACATCGTCGCGACGCGGAACCCCAACCTGCTGATCGTCACGGACGACGTCTACGGCACCTTCGTGGAGAACTTCCGCTCGATCGCCGCGGACCTCCCCCGCAACACCCTGCTCGTCTACTCCTACTCCAAGCACTACGGCGCGACCGGCTGGCGGCTGGGCGTCATCGGGCTGCACGACGACAACGTCGTCGACGAGATGATCGCGAACCTCCCGCAGGCGGAGAAGGACCGGCTGAGCAGGCGGTACGGGACGCTGACCCTGGAGCCGGAGCGGATCAGGTTCATCGACCGGCTGGTAGCGGACTCCCGGCAGGTGGCCCTCAACCACACCGCGGGGCTGTCGCTGCCCCAGCAGGTGATGATGACGCTCTTCTCCCTCTTCGACCTGCTGGAGGAGGGGCAGGCCTACAAGCTCAAGGTCCGCTCGATCGTCCAGCAGCGCCTGGACCTGCTCCTCGAAGGCGCCCGTATGAAGATCGCGGACGATCCGCGCCGGGCCGGCTACTACATCGAGCTGGACCTGCTCGCCGAGGCCGAACGCGTCCACGGCAAGGACTTCGCCGCCTTCCTGGAGAAGACCTACGAGCCGATCGACCCCTTGTTCCGGCTGGCCGAGCAGACCCATGTGGTGCTGCTCAACGGCGGCGGCTTCGACGGCCCGCAATGGTCCGTCCGCGTCTCCCTCGCCAACCTCGACGACCTGGACTACCTGAAGATCGGCCACCATCTCCGCCGGATCTTCGACGACTACGCGGAGGAATGGCGCGCGACGAAGGGCTAGCCGGACGGAGTCCGGAGCGGCGGGGAGAGTGACAGGGACCACTCCGGAGGAAGGCATACAGGGGTTTGCATGACCATGCGTTCCGATGCATAATCTTCCTATGTCCAAGGTCCTCACCTCCCTGCCCGCCGGCGAGCGCGTCGGCATCGCCTTCTCGGGCGGTCTCGACACGTCCGTCGCCGTCGCGTGGATGCGTGACAAGGGCGGCATCCCCTGCACCTACACGGCCGACATCGGCCAGTACGACGAGCCCGACATCGCCTCGGTCCCCGGCCGCGCCAAGGCCTACGGCGCCGAGATCGCGCGTCTGGTCGACTGCCGCGCGGCGCTGGTCGAGGAGGGCCTGGCCGCGCTCACCTGCGGCGCGTTCCACATCCGCTCCGGCGGCCGGGCGTACTTCAACACCACCCCGCTGGGCCGTGCCGTCACCGGCACGCTGCTGGTGCGGGCGATGCTGGAGGACGACGTCCAGATCTGGGGCGACGGCTCGACGTACAAGGGCAACGACATCGAGCGGTTCTACCGCTACGGCCTGCTCGCCAACCCCCACCTGCGGATCTACAAGCCGTGGCTGGACGCGGACTTCGTGACCGAGCTGGGCGGCCGCAAGGAGATGTCGGAGTGGCTGGTCGCCCACGGCCTGCCCTACCGGGACTCGACGGAGAAGGCGTACTCCACCGACGCCAACATCTGGGGCGCCACGCACGAGGCGAAGACGCTGGAGCACCTCGACGTCTCCCTGGAGACCGTCGAGCCGATCATGGGCGTCAAGTTCTGGGACCCGTCGGTCGAGATCGCCACCGAGGACGTCACGATCGGCTTCGACCAGGGCCGTCCCGTCACGATCAACGGCAAGGAGTTCGCGACGGCGGTCGACCTGGTCATGGAGGCCAACGCCATCGGCGGGCGCCACGGCCTGGGCATGTCCGACCAGATCGAGAACCGCATCATCGAGGCGAAGAGCCGCGGCATCTACGAGGCCCCCGGCATGGCCCTGCTGCACGCCGCCTACGAGCGTCTCGTCAACGCCATCCACAACGAGGACACCCTCGCCCAGTACCACATCGAGGGCCGTCGCCTCGGCCGGCTGATGTACGAGGGCCGCTGGCTGGACCCGCAGGCGCTGATGATCCGCGAGTCGCTCCAGCGGTGGGTCGGCGCGGCGATCACGGGCGAGGTCACCCTGCGGCTGCGCCGCGGCGAGGACTACTCGGTCCTGAACACCACGGGCCCGGCGTTCTCGTACCACCCCGACAAGCTCTCCATGGAGCGGACGGCCGACTCGGCGTTCGGCCCGGTGGACCGCATCGGCCAGCTGACCATGCGCAACCTGGACATCGCCGACTCCCGCGCCAAGCTGGAGCAGTACGCGGGCCTCGGCCTCCTCGGCGCCGGCAACCCGGCCATCGGCGCCGCCCAGGCCGCCGCCACCGGCCTCATCGGCACCATGCCCGAACTTCCCGAGGGCGGCGCGGAGGCCATCGCCTCCCGCGGCGAGGTCTCCGACCACGACGAGCTGCTGGACAGCGCGGCGATGGAGTTCGGCACGGACTGACGTCACCGGAGCACCCGTAGCCGGAGCACTCGCAGAGGGCCGGCCCACGCGACCGTGGGCCGGCCCTCTGCGATTCCCTCTCAACTCTCCCCGTCCAACTCTCCCCGTCCGCCTCACAGTTGCTCGCGAATACCGGCTTGCGCCGACCGCCGCGCCAGGTGGTTAATGACGAGAAGTCAGAGACAGCAGAGCTCGGGGGAGCCGATGGAGAGAACACAACCGCCCGCGCCGCCCGCCGTCCCGCCGCCGCCCCCCGTCCCGCCCCGGACACACGGCAGCGTCGAACTGCGCGTCGGCAAGCACCTGTTGTGGGTCGACGGAGCCGCGTACCCGCTGGCCAACGTCACCCGCGTGCACACGTTCACCCTCACGCCCCGGCGCCGGGACGCCACCGTGACCTTCCTCAAGCGGCTGGCGATCATCCTGTCGGTGGCGTTCGCCATGACGATCCTCGGCGGCATCACCAGCCTCGCGAGCGAGGACGCGGCCGGCGGGATCGTCACCGCCGTCTGGCTGGGCGCGCTGGCCGCGCTCGTCTTCAGCGCCGTCGAGCTGATCTCCGTGCTGACGTCGCCCGACAGGTACGTGCTGGCCGTCGAGACGTCCGGCCCGTCCATGGCCATCGTGACCAGCGCCGACCCGCGCGTCCTGGACCAGCTCGTCGGGTCCGTCGTGCACGCCATCGAGAACCCCGAGACCGAGTTCCTCGTCCAGGTGGACCGCCTCATGGTCAACCCCAGGAACTACTACTTCGGCGACAACGTCAACATGTACGGCGGCAGCGGCAACGTAGGAGTGGCGAACCGATGAGCGGCGGCGACAACCACTACTACGGCGACAACGTCAACATCCACGGCGGCACCGGCAACACCGGCATCGTCCACCACCACGGCCCGGCCGCGGACCCGGCGGCGGCCTCCTCCGCCCTCCAGGAAGCGGTCGACGAACTGCGCCTGCTCGTCGAGCAGTTGCGCGGCCAGGTCCCGGAGGCGAGCGCCGAGGCCATCGACGACTCGCTGCCCGCGATCCGTACCGGCGCCGACGCGGTGCCGCAGGACCGCCACCGCGCGCTGATGGCCGTCGCGGGCATCGCGGCGACGATCGGCGCGGTGGGCCAGCCGGTCCTGGAAGCCGTCAACCGCATCCTCGGCCTGCTCGGCAACCCGTAGGCGGCAAGGGGCCGTCGGAGGGTGCGCCGGAGTCAGGCCACCCTCCGCAGCCGGTCCCGTACCTCGCCGCGCACCACCCGGTGCGCACAGGCCGCCGAGAGCAGCTCGCCCAGCAGCTCCGGGTCCCCGATGTCCAGGCCGAGCAACGACTCGATGCGCTCCAGGCGTTGGTAGAGGGACTGACGGCCGATGTGGAGCAGGGCGGCGGTGCGGGTCGGGGAACAGCCGTTGCGCAGATGGGTCTCCAGGGTGCGGACGAGGTCGCTGGCGTGCGCCGACTCCCAGTCGAGCAGGGGGCCGAGGACGTGCTGGACCATGGCCGTCAGACGTTCGCGGTTGGCGTCCACCCCGCCCCGGGTCAGCTCGCGTTCGAGGGCGAGGGCGCGAGAGGAGGTCACCAACGGCCCCTCGGGGGCGCCGGGTTCGGCGGCGGGCACGGTCAGGGCCAGCTCCAGGGTCGTGCGGGCCGCTCGCAGCGTGTCGCTCCAGCGCAGCCAGCCCCCGCCCGCGGCGACCGCGTGCCCGACGGCCACCGTGACCCCGGCCGAGGCCCGCGCGCGGAACGCCTCCTGCACGGCCCGCACCAGGTCCCCCGACCGCCCCGACGGCAGGGACAGCAGCGCCAGCACGTCACCGGGGAACACCGCCCGCAGCGCCGCGGGCCCGCCCAGCGTCCGCACCGCCCGGTCCACGACCGCCGTCTCCCGCGTCCCGTGCACGGACACCCCGACCAGCCGCGCCCCCGGCCCCGGGTGGAACCCGGCGAGCGCCGCCCGCGCCTCCACCTCCGGCTGGTTCAGCGCCGCCCGGTCGGCGAGGTCGGCCAGCAGGGCCGCCGTGTGGTCCCCGCCCCAGGGCCGTACCACCGAGCGCCCGGACAGGCCGCGCGCGACGATCGCCCGGTTGGCGGCCTCGGTGATCCTGACGAACGGCACCACCCGGTGCAGCGCCAGCAGCGGCAGCGCCAGCCGCCGGGCCTCGTCGGTCACCTCGTCCGGCATGGCGGGCAGGGAGCGGCCCACCTCCACGGCCAGCCCGGCCGCGCCCCGCGCCGCCAGCTCCCGGACGTAGCGCCGCCGGGTCTCCTCGTCACCGTGCTCGGCGAGCCCGAACCCGTTGGTGAGCAGCAGTTCGCCGCCGTCGAGGAAGTTGGCGCCCTCGTACACCTCGCTGGAGTGCACCCAGCGCACGGGGCGGTCCAGTCCCCCGGCTCCGGCGAGCAGCTCGGGCTCGGTGGCGCGGACGGGGTCGAGGGCGAGGATCTCGCGGAGGGTGAGAGCGGGCATCGCGCCTCCCGACAGTTCGTCCGGCTGTGAGCTGCCCGGAGAGTACTTTCCGCACGTTGCCCTCGTGTTTCGGCCACAGGAGAGTAAGGACATGGACCTTTTCCGCACGTGGCTCGCGACCGCCGTCGCCGAGGCCCGCACCGGCCTCGGCGAGGGCGGCATCCCCATCGGCGCGGCGCTCTACGGCGCCGACGGCACCCTGCTGGGCGGCGGCCACAACCGGCGCGTCCAGGACGACGACCCCTCCATGCACGCGGAGACGGCGGCGTTCCGCGCGGCGGGGCGGCAGCGGTCGTACCGCGGCACGACCATGGTCACCACCCTCTCCCCCTGCTGGTACTGCTCCGGTCTGGTCCGCCAGTTCGGGATCTCGCGGGTGGTGATCGGCGAGGCGGCCACCTTCCACGGCGGCCACGACTGGCTCGCCGAGCACGGCGTGGAGATCGTCCTGCTGGACGACGCCGAATGCACCGCGCTGATGCGCGACTTCATCGAGAACAACCCGGCACTCTGGAACGAGGACATCGGTGTCTGAACCGCAAACGCAGCCCCGTATCCCCACCGTCGACCTCCGGCCCTGGGTCGAGGGCGGCCCCGAGGCCCGGGCCGCCATCGCCCGGACCGTCGACTCGGCGCTCCAGACCGCCGGGTTCCTGCTGGTCACCGGGCACGGCGTGGACCCCGCCCTGCGGACCGCGATCCGCGACGCCGCACGGGCCTTCTTCCGGCTGCCCGCCGAGGTCAAGGAGCCGTACGCCGTGAAGGTCGGCGGACGCGGCTGGCTCGGCCCGGGCGCGGAGGCCAACGGCTACTCGGAGGGCACCGAGACCCCGCCGGACCTCAAGGAGTCCCTGTCGTTCGCGACGCACGAGCCGTTCGACGACCCGGCCGTGAACGCCGAGTGGTCCGCGCCCAACGTGTGGCCGGACGAGGCCCCTGAGCTGCGCGGGCTCGTCGAGGAGTACCTGGCCCGGATGGAGGACCTGGAGAAGGAGCTGCTGTCGCTGCTGGGCGAGGCGCTCGGCCTCGAACCCGACTTCTTCTCCCGGCACATGGGGCACCCGACGTACGGCTTCAACATCAACTGGTACCCGGGCACGGACGTCGTCGGCGCGCCGGAGCCCGGCCAGTTCCGCATCGGCCCGCACACCGACTTCGGCACGGTCACCATCCTCGACCGCCAAGCCGGCAAGGGCGGCCTCCAGGTGTGGACGGACGAGGGCGGCTGGGAGGACGCACCCTTCGATCCCGACGCGTTCACCATCAACATCGGCGATCTGATGGCCCGCTGGACCGGCGACCGCTGGCGCTCGGGCCGCCACCGCGTCCTGCCCCCGCCCGCCGACGCCCCGGCCGAGGAACTCATGTCCCTCGTCTACTTCGGCGAGTGCACCCCGGGCACCCTCGTGGAGTCGGTCCCGGCCCCGATCGGCCGCGTGGCGTACGAACCGGTCGACTCCCATGTGTACCTGCGCGGTCAGCTGGACTCGATCACGGTGGGCTGAACACGCCGGCCGGCCTCGGTCACGGTGGGCCGAACACGGCGACGAGCCGCTCGAAGCGGGAACGCCAGAGCGGCTCGTCGGCCTGTGCGCCAATGGACTCGTGGGTGAAGCGCAGGACGGTCGCCGCGTCGCCGTCGCGTTCCAGGTGGAAGCGGAGACGGCCGCCGCTCTCCAGCGTGTACTCGGCGACCCGGTCCACGTCCCAGGCGGTGATGCGGCCCCCGCCGCCGTCACCGAGGGTGACCGCGCCGCCGAGGTGGGGTTCCAGGACGTCGACGGTGGTGCACCAGGCGGCGAGCCCCTCCGGGGTGGCCACCGCCGTCCAGACCTCCCCCATGGGCCCGGACAGACGGACCAGGAAGTGGAGGAGGCGCGTGCTGCCGTGGGTCTGGCCGGTGCCCTGCTCGACGGATCCGCTCATGACACCAGCCTGACCCCGGACCGCGCGATCCGCAGCCCGCGTGACGGACGGTTCAGACCCCGGCGTAGGAGTGCTTGCCGGAGACGAAGATGTTCACGCCGTAGTAGTTGAAGAGCCAGCAGCCGAAGGCGATCAGGGCCAGGTAGGCGGCCTTGCGGCCCTTCCAGCCGGCGGTGGCGCGGGCGTGCAGGTAGCAGGCGTAGGCGACCCAGGTGATGAAGGACCAGGTCTCCTTGGGGTCCCAGCCCCAGTAGCGGCCCCAGGCGTCGCCCGCCCAGATCGCGCCCGCGATGATCGTGAACGTCCACAGCGGGAAGACCGCCGCGTTCACGCGGTAGGAGAACTTGTCCAGGGACGACGAGGCGGGCAGCCGCTCCAGGAACGAGGTGGCGAACCGGCCGGGCTTGCCGCCGCCCGCGAGCTTGGCCTCGTAGCTGTCCTTGAAGAGGTACAGCAGGGTGGCGACCGCGCCCACGTAGAAGACGGCACCGCACAGGATCGCGGTGGAGACGTGGATGTACAGCCAGTACGAGTGCAGCGCGGGAACCAACTGGTCGCTCGCGGTGTACAAGACGGTGACGGCGAGGCCGAGGTCGAGGAGGACCGTGGTGATCAGGAACAGGCCCATCCAGCGCACGTTCTTCTTCAGCGCCAGCAGCGTCAGGTACACGCCGACCGCCACCGTGGAGAAGGTGAGGTTGAACTCGTACATGTTGCCCCACGGCGCCCGCTGCACCGACAGCGCCCGCGCCAGCACCCCGGCGAACTCGACGAGGAACGCCAGGACGGTGAGGGACACGGCGATACGGCCGTAGAGGTCGCCCTGCTCGTCACCGCCGTGCGCACCGGGCCCGTCCGGCACGTCCCGCTGCCCGGCAGCCGCCCGCACGACGACCTGCGGGCGCTCCAGTACGGCGGTGGAGCCGCCCTTCTTCACCGTGACCGCGGGTGCCGCCTTGGCGCCGCCCGGCTTGCTGGTGAGCGCCGCCGCGGTACGGCCGATCTTGCTGCGGCTGCCGAAGATCCATTCGGCGATGTACGCGAAGAAGGCCAGTGTGTAGACGGCCATCGCGGAGTAGATCAGCGTGTTGCTGAGGTTCGCGAGATGTTCGTTGGTGGCAACGGCGAGCGTCGTCGTCACGGAAGCGGGGGTCACTGCTGGTCAGCCCCTTCGGCAGGTACGACTGGGGGTTCGGGGGTGTCGGAGGCGTCGGTGGCGCCCCCGTCGGGTTCGGGGTCCGGGTCGGGGGCCCCCGGCGCCTGGTCGTACAGGATCCCGGCGAGGTCGCCGAGTTCCTCGGGCACCTTGGCGGACTCGCTGCGGCCGAGCCCGGCCATCTCGACGACGGTGACGCCGTCGGCGCCCTTCACCGCGCGCACCCACACCCGGCGGCGCTGGATGAACAGGGACCCGGCGAGACCGAAGATGGCGGCGATGGCACCGGCCAGCGCCCAGCCGCTGCCGGGCTGCCGGGTGACCTGGAAGTTCGCCCACTCCACGGTCTTCTCGTAGGTGATGGTGCCGTTGCCGCCGGGGAGCTTCATGGTCTCGCCGGGCTTGAGGTTCTCCCGGACCTGCTCGCCCTCGGCGTCCTTGAAGCCCTTCATATGGGTCTTGTCGAGCTGGTACACGCTCTGCGGGATGCCGGAGTTGACGCCGAGGTCACCGTAGTAGGGCGTGAGGTTCAGGACGGGGTTGTCGAGCGCCGGGAAGGTCGAGACGGTCTCGCTGCCGGCCGTGTACGTCGGCAGGAAGAAGGCCGAGATGCCGAGCTGCTCGCTGACGCCCTTGGCGCTCTTGTAGCCGTCGAGGACCTTGATCACACCGGTGGAGGTGACGTTGGAGTCGAGCGGGAGCAGCGGGACGGCGTCGCTGTAGACGACCTTGCCCGCGCTGTCCTTGACGGTGATCACCGGGGCGTAGCCGTGGGCGGTGAGATAGACCTTGGAGTCGCCGACCTTCAGCGGCTCGTTGACCTTGACGACATGCTTCTCGGCCTTGCCGTACGCGCCGAGGCTGTAGTCGACGGTGGCCTGGAAGGTACGGGCGGTGCCCTTGTTGGGGCCGCTCTTCTCGTAGGTGCCGAGGAAGTCGTCGAGGGTGAAGCTGAACGGCTCCAGCTCGTCCTGGTCGAAGAGGTTGCCGGACTTGAAGTCGTCGTACTGGGTGAGGGTGTTGGAGAAGCCGTCGCCCTCGACGATCAGCTTGTTGCCCTCCATCTTGAAGAGCTGGCCCCAGGCGAAGGCGATCAGCATCACGATGAGCGCGATGTGGAAGGCGAGGTTGCCGACCTCGCGCAGATAGCCCTTCTCGGCGGCGACCGCGTCCCCGACCGGGTGGGCGCGGAAGCGGCGCTTCTTCAGCAGCGCGAGCGCGGCCTCACGGACCTGCTCGGGCTCGGCGCCGGTGCGCCAGGTCGTGTACGCGGGCAGCCGGTTCAGCCGCCGGGGGGCGCCCGGCGGACGGCCGCGGAGCTGGCCGACGAACTGCCAGGTGCGCGGGACGATGCAGCCGATGAGGGAGACGAACAGCAGGATGTAGATGGAGGAGAACCACACCGAGCTGTAGACGTGGAAGAGGCCGAGCTTCTCGTAGACCGGCGCGAGCGTGGTGTGCGCCTTCGCGAAGTCGGCGACCTTCGTCTCGTCGTTGCCGGTCTGCGGGATCAGCGAGCCGGGGATCGCGCACAGGGCCAGCAGCAGGAGCAGCAGCAGCGCGACCCGCATGGAGGTGAGCTGCCGCCAGAACCAGCGGGCCCAGCCGATCAGGCCCAGCGAGGGCATGTTCAGGCTGTCCTCGGGCGCGGTGGAGAGCTGGGAGCCGGCGGCGCCGAGATCCTCGTCACCGGCCGGTCCGGCGGGCCCGGTCCCCTCGGGTGTGTCCGTTGTCGTCTTGCTCATCGCGTCAGATCCCCACAGTGAAGCCGTTGGACCAGACCTGCATCTCCTGCACGATGCGGTCCCATGCGCCGGTGAGCAGCAGTACGCCGGTCGCGATCATCATGGTGCCGCCGATGCGCATCACCCAGACGTAGTGCTTCTTCACCCAGGCGAAGGCGCCGAGCGCCTTGCGGAAGGCTACTGCGGCGAGCACGAAGGGGATGCCCAGACCCAGGCAGTAGGCGACGGTCAGTATGGCGCCGCGGCCGGCGCTGGCCTGTGTCATCGCCAGGGTCTGCACGGAGGCGAGGGTCGGCCCGATGCACGGCGTCCATCCGATGCCGAAGAGCGCGCCGAGCAGCGGGGCGCCGACGAGCCCGCTCGCGGGCCGCCTGTGGAAGCGGAACTCCCGCTGGGTGAGCCAGGGCATGAGCCCCATGAAGAAGACACCCATGAGGATCATCAGGACGCCGAGGATCTTCGACAGGACGTCCTTGTTGTCCTGGAGGTTCTGCCCCCAGAACCCGAACAGGGCTCCGCCGGAGACGAACACCACGGTGAAGCCGAGGACGAACAGCGAGGCCCCGGCGACCATCCGCCCGCGCCGGGCCTCGGCGAGATCGGTGCCGCTGACGCCGGTGACGTACGAGAGATAGCCGGGGACCAGCGGGAGGACGCACGGGGAGAAGAAGGAGACGAGTCCGCCGAGGACGGCGACGGGCAGCGCGAGCAGCAGGGCGCCGTTCATGACGGTGCCGTTCATGACGGTGCCGTTGTACGTGTCCGCCGCGAGCGTGGTGACCGCGCTCACGTCACTTCTCCGCGAGGACGGGCTTGATCATGCCGCGCAGGGTGTCCTCGCCGAGCGCCTGGAGGGCCCGCGCGGCGATCTTCCCGTCCTTGTCGATGACGAGGGTGGAGGGGATGAGCTGCGGGTTGAGCGTGCCCTTCTCGAAGCGGAGCATCTGCTTGCCCGTCGGGTCGTACAGGCTCGGGTAGGTGACCCCGAACTCCTTCTCGAAGTTGATCGCCGAGGTGGTGTTGGTGTCCCGGGTGTTGATGCCGACGAACTCGACGCCCTTGTCCTGGTACTGCTCGTAGACCTTCTGGAGGTTCTCCGCCTCGGCCCGGCAGGGCGAGCACCACGAGCCCCACACGTTGACGACGAGGACCTTGCCCTTGTAGTCGGCGGTGGAGAGCTGCTTGCCGTCGATGGTCTTGCCGGACAGCACGGGCGCGTCGGTCCGCTTGTCCTTCTCGACCGTGGCGATGCCGTTCTTGCCGGTGATGAAGCCGGTGTCACCGCCGCCTCCCTCGGCGCCGCCCGAGCCGCACGCGGACAGCGCGAGCGCGGCGGTCGCGACGGTGGCGGTGAGCAGGACGGCACGACGGCCGGAGCGGGTCGGGGCACTCATGTGAAAAGTTTCGCATGCCCGTTCTGGGGATCTTGCGCACCCCCCTTCTGGGCGCCTTGCGGGCGGAAACCCGCATTTCAGGCGGCGTCCGCCGTCCCTTCCCCGGTCCCGGTCCCGGTCCCGGTCCCGGTGGTGTCCTTGAGGTAGGTGTTCCAGCCGCCGGCCGGGGCCTGTCCGACGTCGAGGGTGCGGAGCTGGTCCAGTACCTCGGGCTTCTGGACGTCCATCCAGTCGGTGAACTGGCGGAAGGAGACGAGGCGGACGTCCTCGCCCGCGTCCTTCTCGGCGGCGATGTGCTGGAGGGCCTGTTCGACGGCGTCCATGTAGATGCCGCCGTTCCACTGTTCGAAGTGGTTGCCGACGAAGAAGGGGGCGCGGTTGGTCTCGTAGGCGCGGCGGAAGCCGGATATGTAGGCGTCGGCGGCCTGCTTGCGCCAGGCCGGGTAGTTGTGGGCGGGGGCGTTGGTGGAGTTGACCGACTGGTTGGCGAGCATGTTGTAGTCCATGGACAGGACCTCGAAGCTGTGCCCGGGGAACGGGATCTGCTGGAGCGGGAGGTCCCACAGGCCTTCCTTCTTCTGCGGCCAGACCTGCCGGCCGCCGGGCGAGGAGGCGTCGTAGCGCCAGCCGAGCTCGCGGGCGGTGGGCAGCAGGTTGTCCTGGCCGAGGAGGCAGGGGGTGCGTCCGCCGACGAGTTCCTTGTCGTAGTCGAAGGGGAGCGCCGGGAGGTCGGTCCAGCCGGTGTTGGTCCGCCACTCCTTGACGAAGGACTTGGCCTGCTCGATCTCGCTCTTCCACTGCTGGGGCGTCCAGTTGCCGACGCTGCCGTGTCCGGCGCAGAAGTGGCCGTTGAAGTGGGTGCCTATCTCGTGGCCTTCGAGCCAGGCGCGGCGGACGTTGGTCAGTGTGGCCTTGACGTGCTCGTCGGTGAGGTAGCCGATGTCGGAGGCGCCGACGGGGTTGTTGGGCGGGGTGTAGAGCCGTTTCTTCGACTCGGGCAGGAGATACAGCCCGGACAGGAAGAACGTCATGTGGGCGCCGTGTTCCTTGGCGAGGTCCAGGAAGCGCGGGAAGAGCCCGTTGCCGACCTCGCCCGCCCCGTCCCAGGAGAAGACGACGAACTGCGGCGGCGTCTGCCCCGGCTCCAGCGGCTCGGGCCGGGCGGGCTGGCCGGGCTGCTTGCCGGTGTAGGAGGTGGAACCGTCACCGAGAGGGCGCACGGGGTGACCCGTGGGGCTCGCCGAGGAACCGGCTTTGTCACCGGGTGTGGAACCTCCGGCCCGGCTCGGCCCGTCCGACGAGGTGAGGGTGCCGCATCCCGCGAGTCCGAGGGCGGCGGCACCTCCCGCGCCGAGTCCGAGTGCTCCCCTTCGGGTGAGAGTGCGCATGGCATCCCCGTTCCGTCACGTCCTGCGAATGGTCACCCATTCAGAGGACTTGACGGACGGGGAGGTTCCTAGCGATCGCACAGATTCGGTCACATATGTCACGAGCGGGTATCAACCCGCCCGCGGAGCGGCGCATGACCCTGCACGCACCCGCCGGTGAGCCTCCGAGCCTCCCCGCGACCCGCCCGTGAACGCGCCGGTGAACCAGGGGTGTTACGCCCCGAAGGCCTTGTCCTGGCCCTTGACCGGCTTGGCCCCGGCCCGCAGATGCGCGGGCACCAGGTCGATCGCGGGCTCGGAGTAGCCGACGGACACGATCGTGTCGCCCTGGTACGTGAAGCTGGTCAGCGAGGCGAGCGTGCACTGCCGGCGGCGCGGGTCGTGCCATAGCCGCCGCCGCTCGACGTAGGAGCGCACGATCCAGATCGGCAGCTGATGGCTGACGAGCACGGCCTCGTGGCCCCGGGCGGCGTCCTTCGCGGCGTCGAGCGCGCCCTTCATCCGGACGACCTGGTCGACGTACGGCTCGCCCCAGGACGGCTTGAACGGGTTGACCAGGTGCTTCCAGTTCTCGGGCCGCTTCAGGGCGCCGTCGCCGACGCCGAAGGTCTTGCCCTGGAAGACGTTGTCGGCCTCGATGAGCCGCCCGTCGCTCGCCAGGTCCAGCCCGTGCGCCTTGGCGATGGGCGTCGCCGTCTCCTGCGCCCGCTCCAGCGGCGAGGCGCACACGTACGTCACGTCGCGCGGGGCGAGGTGCTCGGCGACGCGGTCGGCCATCTGCCGGCCCAGTTCGGAGAGGTGGTACCCGGGGAGCCGCCCGTAGAGCACTCCGTCGGGGTTGGCGACCTCGCCGTGCCGCATGAGGTGGACGACGGTGATGTCGGGGTTGCTGGTCATGCTGCCGTGGCCTCCGCTGCCGCACGGGCCGCCGCCGGAAGGGCGTCGGCGATCTTCTGCACCGCCTGGTCGTCGTGGGCGGTGGACACGAACCACGACTCGAAGGACGACGGCGGCAGATAGACGCCGTGCGCGAGGAGCGAGTGGAAGAAGGCGGTGAAGCGGAACGACTCCTGCTTCTTGGCGTCCTCGTAGTCGCGCACCGGACGGTCGGTGAAGAACACGGAGAACATGTTGGACGCGTTCTGGACGGTGTGCGCGACGCCTTCCTTGGCGAGCGCCTCGGAGACGAGCCCCTGGAGGGTCGCGGAGACCGCGTCGACCTTGGCGTAGGCGGCGTCGTCGAGCAGGCGCAGCTGGGCGAGGCCCGCGGCGGTGGCGACCGGGTTACCGGAGAGAGTGCCGGCCTGGTAGACGGGGCCGGCGGGCGCGAGGTGCGCCATGACGTCGGCACGGCCGCCGAAGGCCGCGGCCGGGAAGCCGCCGCCCATGACCTTGCCGAAGGTCATCAGGTCGGGCCGCACCCCGTCGATGCCGTACCAGCCGGCGCGGCTGGTACGGAACCCGGTCATGACCTCGTCGGAGATGTAGAGAGCCCCGTTGGCGGCGCAGGCGTCCTTGAGTCCCTGGTTGAAGCCGGGCAGCGGCGGCACGACACCCATGTTGCCGGGCGAGGCCTCGGTGATCACACAGGCGATCTCGCCGGGGTGCCGGTGGAAGGCCTCCTGCACGGCTTCGAGGTCGTTGTACGGCAGGACGATGGTGTCGCCGGCCTGGGCACCGGTGACGCCGGGGGTGTCGGGCAGCGCGAAGGTGGCGACCCCGGACCCCGCGGCGGCGAGGAGCGAGTCGACATGGCCGTGGTAGCACCCGGCGAACTTGACGACCTTGGTACGCCGGGTGAACCCGCGGGCGAGGCGGATGGCCGACATGGTCGCCTCGGTGCCGCTGGAGACGAGCCGGACCTGCTCCAGCGGGGCGATGCGGGCGACCATCTCCTCGGCGAGGGCGACCTCTCCCTCGCCGGGCGTGCCGAAGGAGGTGCCCCGGGAGACGGCGTCCTGGACGGCCGCGATCACCTCCGGGTGGGAGTGCCCGAGGATCATGGGGCCCCAGGAGCAGACGAGGTCGACGTACTCGCGCCCGTCGGCGTCGGTCAGATACGCGCCCTTGCCCGACACCATGAACCGGGGCGTGCCGCCCACGGCACGGAAGGCGCGCACCGGGGAGTTCACGCCGCCCGGTGTGACAGTGGCCGCACGGTCGAACAGTGCCTGCGAGGCGGGCGCATCGTACGGATACGGCGATGTATTAGGCGTTTCGCTCATGACCTGCGACTTCTCCGACTTCTCGGACTCCGGTTGCCGACGTTCCTCCTCAGGGTAGGCCAGGCTCCCCGGCCCACCGCGGCCCGCTGTCCACCGCCATCTGCGAAACTGAATCCTGACCGGCTTCTGACTGGCTTCTGATACACACAGGTCGTACGACCCTCGGGGTGCCCTGGCGGTCGGTGCCCGTCGAAGGATCCCCGGATCCTGGTGAGCATCCCGCGGACAGGTGTTTCACCGCACGTTTCGGCGGGCGGCCGTGGGGGAGGTCACTGACACGATGATCGGGTTGCGCGGCGGGGGCCACGCGTCCTAGAAAAGCAGTCGGGTGGAGATATGCATCGCGGTGGCGGACTGGGCGAGGGGACTGACGACCTGGGTCCTCGACGTGCCCGGCGGGGAAAGCACCGGCGCGAAGCGGAGGAAGCCGCGGAAACAGCACACGTACCGAGTGAGTCAGAACGGGACGAGCGACGTATCGAACGTCGGATCGACCGGCTGAACCCGGGGAGCAGGAATGGTGGTCGGGTGGGGGTGACGTACAAGTACTTCGGCGCGCCCGACGGCGCGACCGCGGCCCGCGTCCCGATCTCGATGCGCCCCGAGGAACTCGGCGGCGACGAGCTCGGCATGAACGGCATGTTCACCAAGATCAAGCCGGAGACGATGGCCGCGATGGTCCTGACCGGCATAGAGGGCGTCCCCCTGCACAAGGTCCCGCCGCTCGAACTGGTCGTCCTGCACCCGGACTACGCCGTGGTCAAGCTCCCCATGACGGTCGTCGACCCGCTCCGCGGCATCGGCGAGGAGGCCGTCGGCGCGGCGGCGTTCATCTGGTCCACGGTCCCGGACCGGGGCGGCCCGCGGGACGCGTTCAACGTGTACCAGCTGCTCCACGAATGGCAGGACTTCAGCCACCGGTTGCACGAGGCGGGGCATCAGCCTTATTGCCTGGTGTGGCCCTGATCGGCTCTGATCTGGGGTTTCTTGCGGATCGCCGGACGGATCGGGCGAGGTCTTCGGACCTCGCCCTTTTTGCTGCCTGAAAGGGGCTTGCGGGTGCTCGTGCCCCTGGCCATGATTCGCCGGTGCCGCGACCGGTAAAACTCCGGAATACGCACAGCCCGTGTACCGAGCGCCCACGCTTCGTACGCAGGCTCGTTCACGGAGTTGTCCGTCGACGGCTCCGTGCGGGGGAGGGGACCTGTCAGTGGCCAAGGGGGACACCGCTGAGGTGGGGGCCTCAGGAAGAGTCCGCGTTCTGTCATCGCGGGGAGCCGTGCAGGGAGCGGGCATTCTGGTGCTGCCCGGAACGGTGCTGACCTGCGCGCATGTCGTGGCGTCGGCATCGGCTGCCGGCCAGGGTCAGGGACGTCCGGATGCGCCGCCGCCGGGTCCCGTACGGATCGACGTGCCGGGGCACGCGGGCAGCGCGGCGGGTGAGGCCGTCGTCGCGGCGGACGCCTGGTTCCCGGGGCCGCTCGCCGGGGGGTCCGGGGTCGACCTCGCCGTGCTGCACACGGCGTGGACCCCTCCCGACGGCACCACCGTGGCGCGGGCCGGACCGTGCGGCGAACCGGACCGGCGTGAGGTGCACGTGTACGGCTTCCCGGCCGGAGCGCCCGAAGGGCTGTGGTCCAGAGCCAGGCTGGTGGGTCGCGGGGGTCCCCACCGGGACTGGATCCAGCTGGAGGGGATCGGCACCGGCGGCGCGCGCATCGGGCGGGGGTTCAGCGGCGCGGGGGTGTGGGACCCGGTCGCCCGTCACGTCGTCGGCATGATCACCGCGGCGTACACCGACCCGCAGACCAGGGCGGCGTGGATGCTGCCGCTGGAGGCCGCGGCACGCAGGTGGCCGGCCCTGACGGCGGCACTGGAGTCTCCGACATCACCCGGGGAGCGGTCGTCACCCCCCTCGGACCGGGACCAGTTCGCCCTCGCGGACGCCCTCCTGAACATCGCGCTGGTCGAGGAGGACGACGGAGCCACCCTGCGCAGCCTGCTGCCGCCGCGCATACGGCGTTCCGTCCGCACCCATGCCCGGCCCCGGCTCCAGCTCTTCTTCCTCGTCCAGGCCTGCGTCCAGCACCCGGACGGCAGGCGGGCCCTGGTCGAGTCCGTGCGGCTGCTCGACGACGAGTCGCAACCCGCCAGGGCCGTCCTGGACCTCGTCGAGAAGCTCTGGCCGACCGTCCAGGGGGGCGGGTCGTCATGACACACGACCAGAACTCATGGGGACCGCCCAAGATTCTCCTCGACGCACTGGACGCCGTCCCGTCCTTCGAGGAACCGGCGCTGCTGCACGAGTGCGCACGCCATGTGGGCCGGGCACTGGGCATCAGGATCACACTGCCCGAGACCAGCCGCCGCCGCGTCGCGCTGCTGTCCCTGCTGCGTGCCGCGATGCAGTACCCCAATGGCCTCCAAGTGGTGGGTGGGGCGGTCTCGTTGCTGGAGGGGGAGACCCGCGAGATGGCCCGTCTGCGCACGGCCATCGCCCTCGCCGAGGTACCACTCTTCCCGGCGAGCGCATGGGAACAGCTCATGGCTCTCCTCGGCGGCCTGGAAGTGCTCGACATCACGGAGGTGTTCCGCGAGGCCCTGGGCGACCGCCCCGATCCCCTGCCGGCGCACTGCGCGGAACCGTGGTCGGCGGTGCTGCACGCCGCGACCCTCAACGCCCGCCCCGGCCGCCCCCTGCCCTGCGTCCTCCTGGTCGAACACCTCGCGCGGTACGCGAAGGGGCAGCAGCAGCAGGAGTTGCGGGAGTGGGCGGCGGAGTGGCGGGGGCGGCCGGAGGCGTATGCCACTGGAACGGCGGGGACCTCCGACCGGCCTGCGAACGTTGACGGGGGGAGCGTTCGTCAGTCTGACCCAGACTCGGAGGAGTTCGCGCCTCCGCAGGACTCGATGCTCCCCATGCCGTTGCCCGAGATCGACGAGGAGACCGTCTGGGCTCCCTCCACCTGGCTGCTGATCCGGCTGCGTCCCCTGTTCTACTCGGACCACGAGGGCATGCGGCAGCTGACCTACTGGTATCGGAGCGGCAGCGGTTCGCACGCCTATCCGGTCAAGGGCGGCGACGTGGAGGTCGACTTGGCCGACCTGCCCGAACGCGTGAAGTCGCTCATCCAGGAGGCCGAGACCGGGTGGGCCTACGCCTGCACGGAAGACCTCGCCCTGGAGTTCGTCCTGCCGCGGGATCTGATGGATCTACCGGTCGAAACCTGGGCGAAGGAGGCATTCGGGGACGCGGAGGCCACGCTCGGCAAGGACCATCCCGTGGTGCTGCGCAGCCTGGAGAGAGCGGAGGGCCGGGCCACCCATGGACGCTGGATCAGGCGGTGGGACGCCCTGAAGCCCGGCTGCCGCGGCCCGGTCCACTGGTTCCCCGACGAGCACCCCGACCGCCTGCTCTCCGCACCGCACCCCGTCATGGTCGTCCTGAGCGAGCCGCCCGGTGGCCTGAGAGGCGCGAGTGCGGGGGCCAGAGAGCTGGATGCGTCGCTTCGTGCCGGGGTGCCCGTTGTGGTCTGGGATCGCCGTGGGGGCATCGACCCGGGCTTTCGCAGCGAATTGCTCGAACTCGCCTTGGGCAAGGGCATTCACCGGTTACCTGACGAAGTCAGGTCGTTGCGCATAGCGGCCGAAGGCGGGGATGCTGCTGGGGGTGGCTCTTCTCCACTCGGCAGCCACGCGGCACTGCTCTGGGACGACCCTTCCCGCCTTCCGGGCGGGCGGGGAGAGGCGGCGGAGTCTTCCGCGCAGGGGGGAGAGTAGGACGAGATGCTTCCCGAGGACAGCGAGACCGGAAGGACGCGTCCGGCAGAGGACACGCAGGGCTCGTCCACGGAGCAGCACACGCCTGACCCGGAGCCGGAAGGCGCCGCCGGGCCCGGCACCGACGCTCCGCCACGCAACGGATCGAACGACCGATGGTGGGTGTACCGCGGCACGGGGCAGCCCCAGTACGACGTCAATCTGCGCAAATTGCTCCCGCCGCCACCGCCTTGGCGCCGCTTCACCGGCGGCCCCGCCGTGCCCTCTCCCCCGTCGGACGACGAGGAGATCGAGCGTCGGCTGGGACGCGTCACCTCTCAGTCGGGCAGCTCCGACCAGCTCCGCCGCGAGGTGGACATGGTGAACGCGGCTCTGCTGTTACGCCGGCCGCTGCTGGTGACAGGTCGCCCCGGTACCGGCAAATCGTCGCTCGCGTACCGCATCAGCAGTGAACTCCGGCTGGGCCGGGTGCTGCGCTGGCACATCACCAGCCGCACCACCCTGCGCAGCGGCCTGTACGACTACGACGCCATCGGGCGGGTCCAGGACGCGGCGACCGTACGGAATCTGGACCGGCCGGACGGGACCGCCGGCGAGGCGGTCCAGCCGACCACGGCCGGTGACGAGCTTCCCGGCATCGGCCACTATCTCCAACTGGGGCCGCTGGGAACCGCGTTGCTGCCGCACGAGCTGCCTCGGGTGCTGCTCGTCGATGAACTGGACAAAAGCGACCTGGACCTGGCGAACGACCTGCTGAGCGTGTTCGAGGAAGGGCAGTTCCCGATACCCGAACTGGTGCGGGCCAGGCGGCTGCACCCCAGCATGACCGTCATGACCGACGATCCCGGCCGCAGCGCAGAGATCGTCGACGGCATCGTCAAGTGCCGGGCGTTCCCGATCGTGGTCATCACATCCAACGGGGAACGGGAGTTCCCACCGGCCTTCCTCCGGCGCTGTCTGCGGCTGCGGATGCCCGATCCCGACCGGACGCAGCTCGTCAACATGGTCATGGCCCATCTGGCGGGGTCCGGCCCATCAGGGTCCACAGAAGCGGAAGGCCTGATCGACCAGTTCCTCCGCAGCAGCCGGGAGCGGGGCGGTCTGGCCATAGACCAGCTGTTGAACGCCACGTTCATGGCGACCTCGGGGCGCTTCTCCGGCGACGAGGAGGCACTGGAAGAGCTGGTGGACTCCTTGTGGCACCGGCTCGACGGGGCGGGGGCGGAATCGAGGTCCGGATGACATCAGCGTCCACCGAGCCCCCACCCCCCTCCGCACCACGGGAGGAGGGGCACAGTGCTGTCCCGAACCAGGACGCGCCGACCTGGGCGGAGCTGGCCGACATCCTCTACCTGGCGGCCTGGCAGGACGTCAGGGTGCCGGAGTTCGACGCACCGAGCCGCGAAGCCCTGACGGAGTGGTTACGGCAGACCGGACTCCGTCGTGCCGAGCGGGCGGCGGCCAGGGACCCAAGGACCGGTCACACCGGTCAGCACCCCTCCGCCGAACGGAGCGAGCATCTCACCGCCGCCCATGCCGCAGCCGAGGAGGACCGGCCGGCAGGCCCTCGCCCCGGACCCGACACGCCTCCGCCACGGCAGCCACCTCCCCCGCCCCGGCAGGACACCGCCCTCACGCGTCCGCCGACCGCTCCCGAACAGGCCGAGTGGCCCACGTCGCCACCACTGAGCGACGCTCTGGCGCTCGGCAGGTCCCTGCGCCCGCTGCGTCTGACCTGGGACTCGCCCCACGAGGTCACCCTGGACGAGGAGGCGACGGCCGAACAAGCGGCGACGACAGGCTTATGGACACCTGTCCTCCGGCAGGCCCAGGAGCGCCGACTGGACCTGGTGCTCGTGGTGGACACGAGCGAGTCGATGGCCCTGTGGTCGCCCGTGATACGGCAGATCGCCGAACTGATGGAACAGACAGCGGCGTTCCGGACCGTGCGGCTGATCCGCTGGGACCCGGACACCGACTCCGGCGCCGGCTTCCCCTCGAACGAAACCCGTTCAACCGACAGGCAGTTGCTGCTGACGATCACGGACGGCGGCCACCGCGCCTGGCGGACCGGCCGCGCCGCCGCCCACCTGCACCGGCTGGCCCGGCACGCCCCGGTCGCCGTACTCAGTCTCATGCCCCAGCAGTTGTGGGACCTCACGCTGCCCACCGTCACCCGCACCCGGTTACGGGCCCCGTCGCCCGCCGCGCCCAACCGGACGTACGACACGGACTGGAAGAACCCGCACACGGACTCACCGGAACCGGCTGCCCACCCCGACGGTGAGCTCGTCGGCCCGGAGAGTCACGCGATACCGGTACCCGTCGTCGAACTGCGGTCAGGCGCGCTGAACCGCTGGGCTCGGCTGGTGGCCGCCACGGACGGCGAGTGGCACGCTCTGGCAGCCCTGTGGACCACCCCCGCCGGGGACCTGCGCTCCGCCGCGGTCGGCCCCACCACGGGCGAACTGGCCACCCTCGTGGCCGAACCGCGGAGCGATCAGCCGGTTGGCCCACTCCCGGACGAGTCCGCAGGAGCCCTGCGGGAGGAAAGGGCCGCGGGCGTCGTACAGCGGTTCAGGGCAACGGCTTCCCCCACGGCCTTCACGCTGGCCAAGGCCCTTGCGGCGGTGCCCCTGAACCTCCCCATCATGAGACTCATCCAGCAGTCCCTGCCGGGGGCGGAGTTCTGGAATCTTGCGGAGATCATGCTTTTGGGGCTCGTCCACCACACGGACGGAACCACCGGCGCCGAAGATGTCTACCGGGTGTCACTGAACTACTCCGAAGGTGTGAGGGAGGAACTTCTCACACTCAGCTCTCGGGCAGAGACCTTGCGCACCCTGCGCCAGGTCGAGCAATACGTCGGCCCTCGGCTGGAAACACAATGGGGTGAAGCCGCTCAGGGGCTCGTGGCAACGGACGGCAATCACGCCGACCCCCCGATAACGGAGCAGACCCGGCCATTTGTCAAGCACCTTCATACCGTGCTCTGTGCCTTGTCGGGTCCCTACTTGACGCAAGCAGATCACTTGGGGCGGCTGCTGCAGCAGAATACGCCCGAGCGCAACAGGCAGCTCGACATCGGCACGACATCTCCACGCGGAACACCTCCACGTGGAGACACAGCTCACCCACAGCATCCATCTCGGGAAAAGCAGGCAAAGTTGAATATAGTCCCCGAAGGCAGGTTGCACACCCCCTCGCCATCACAGGCATCGGAGGCCGCCAACGCCCAGCACTCCGAGGGGACTTCGACACCAGCACCGACACCCACGGTCGCCCGCCCCGCTCCCCCCTCTCCACAACAAGGAGGCATACCTGTGCCCGACGGCCCCACAACCGCCTCCCGCCCGAAAGGTCAACCCGCCTCTCCGCGCATCTGGGGAAATGTCCCGCAGAGGAACCGGAACTTCACCGGTCGAGCAGCCCTGCTCGAACGCCTGAACGAGCGACTTCGGGGTGGCGTCGCCGCGGTACTGCCCGAAGCCCTGCACGGCATGGGTGGAGTGGGGAAGTCCCAAATCGCCGTCGAGTACGTTTACCGCCACAATCGCGAATATCGGCTCGTATGGTGGATCCCGTCCGAGCAGGAAAGTCAGATAATCCAGTCCCTTGTCGAGCTGGGCGACCAGATGGGCCTACAGGCGGGCTCCGAGATCAGCGCGGTACCGGCCGTACTGGACGCCCTGCGCCGCGGGGAACCGTACGACGAATGGCTACTGGTGTTCGATAACGCGGAAGACCCCAGAACTGTACGCAAATACTTCCCGAGCGACGGACCAGGCAGCATCGTAGTGACATCCCGCAATTCCCAATGGTCCAACGACCTCAGTTCCCTCGAAGTGGACGTCTTCGCTCGCGAGGAGAGCGTAGCCCTGCTGCGCCGCCGCAGTCCGGGCCTCCCCGACGAGGCTGTCGACCATCTGGCGGCCGCCCTCGGAGACCTGCCCCTGGCCGTCGAACAGGCCGCCGTCTGGCTGGCCGAGACGGGCATGCCGGTACAGCAGTACCTGGAGGTCTACGAGCGCAACTTCACCGAGTTGATGCAGTCCGACCCTCCCAGTGACTACAACCGGTCGGTCGCGGCCGCGTGGAACGTGTCTCTGGGACGGCTGCGGGAGACCCGTCCGGACGCCCTGCAACTGCTCCAGGTCTGTGCCTTCTTCGCTCCGGAGCCCATCGACTGGGACTTTTTCTCGGCAGTGCGCGGAATCTCCGTCCCACCGGAACTGCAGTCCGCACTGGAGGATCCGGTGAAACTGGGCCGGGCGGTGCGCGAGATCGGGCGCTACGCCCTGGCGCGGATCGACCACCGGCAGAACACCCTGCTCATGCACCGATTGGTGCAGCGGGTGCTGGTCGAGCAGATGAACCCCCAGGAACAGGCGATGATGCGGCATGCCGCACATCAGTTGCTCTCCCACGCGGATCCACGGAATCCTGAGCGGCCCGTGTCCTGGCCGCGGTACTCGTCCCTGCTCAGCCATCTGCGCACCTCCAACGCGGTGGCCTGCGAGGACGGCTGGACCCGCCAGCTCGTCCTGAACGAGGTGCGGTTCCTGCGTGCGCGCGGCGACCACGCGGCAGCACTGGAACTGGGAGAACGAGCCGCGGCGACCTGGCGCGCGGCCCTGGGAGAAGACCACGCCGACGTCCTGGCAGTCGATCAGCAGATCGCCGAGACGCTGCGCGAACTGGGCACCGACCTCAGCCGTGCCTACACCCTGCAGTCCGGGCTCGTGGAGCGCTATCGCAGGGTCCTCGGCGAGGAACACGAGGACTCGCTGCGGGCGCAGAGCTACATGGCCATCCACCACCGCAACCGAGGGCACTTCAACGAGGCCCGTGAGATGGACCAGCGCGTCTACGACACGAGCATGCGGGAGTTCGGCGAAGAGGACCCGGCCACTCTTCTCGCCGCGCACAACTACGCCGTGAGTCTGCGGCTGGCAGGTGACTCGGACCGAGCTCTCGAACTCGACTACAACACCTGGCAGAGCCGGATCGAGATCCTGGGCGAGGACCACAGGCAGACACTCGCCACCCGCGAGGCCTATCTGCTCGACCTCCAGGAAGTCGGGCGCTACGCGGACGCGAACGACGGCTACGCGACCCTGGCCCAGGAGGTCACCGGCAGGCTCGGCGAGCAACACCCGTTCGTGGCCCTGGTGAACCGCAACTGGTGCGTCACGCTGCGCAAGATGGGCGACCACCAGCGAGCCTACGAACTGTCGGGCACGTACCTGAAACTGATCGCCGAGACCCTGGGTACCGACAGCCGCTACTACCACCTGATCGGCGTCAGTCACGCCACCGACCTGAGGCAGGTGGGGAAGCTCCCGGAGTCTCGCGCTCTGACCGAGCAGATGCTGACGATGAGCCGGGAACGGTACGGCAGGGAGCACCCTCACAGCTATGCCATCGCCATGAACCTGGCGGTGACTCTGAGGCTGCTGGGTCAGCTCGAAGACGCGCTCGCGCTGAACGAGGAATCGGTCGAAGGCCTGACCCGCACCCTCGGTCAGGGGCACCCGCGAACCCTGCTCGCCCGGATGAACCTGGCGAGCGACTACTCCGCTCTCGGCCGCTTCGAGGAGGCGCACGACCTCGACGAGGCCGTGGCGGAGGAGTCGGAGCGGCTGCGGGAGAACCACCCGGCGAACCTGGCGGTCGGACTCAATCTGAGCTACGACCTGAAAGCGCTGCAAAGGACCGCGGAAAGCGAAGATCTGTATGCCGAGACCCTGGACCGCTACAGGGAGGTTCTGGGTCCCTCCCACCCCGCCACGCTCAATGCCCAGAAGAGGCTTCGAGCCAACGGGGACACCGACCTGCTGTCGCTCTAGTCCCTGCTCCCGCCCAGCCACCCGGCGATCTCGCCGGGGGCGGGACAGCGGCTGTCTCCGGCCGCCTCCAGGGCCCTGAGAACGCCGCGCACGGCCTCCGGGCGCTCCAGCAGCAGGGCCGTGCCCGCGCTTCGGTCAGGGTCGGGCAGCGCCAGCGCCGCGCCGATCCATGCCTCGGGATCCGAGGGATCCCGCGCGGCCCACCTGGCGTACCCGCGTACGGCCTCTTCGGCATCGCCCGCGACGGCGGCGGCCCCGGCACGGAGCACGAACTCACCGGCGCTGTCCGCCCTCCGGCGCCGACGGGTGAAGGCGGTCGGCGCGGACAGGCGGAGTCTGGCCAGCGACCCGAACGTGTCGGGCCGGATCAGTTCGGGGCGCGGGCGCAGGGTGGAGGGCGGCAGTTCGGGAGCTGCGGCTCCGGCCGTCCAGGCTCTGGCGAATCGATCCGCCACGGAGGCAGGCAGCTCAAGGTGCCGTGCCCTCCAGACCGCCCGCCGCAACGCGCAGTGGTGACGGGCCAGTGCGGCGGGTGCGGCCGCCACGTCCTCGCCCTCCCAGGCGGCCACCGTGCGAGCGACCTCGCCGACGAACAGCCGGCCCTCCTCGGTGAGGTCCTCGTCGCCGAGCAGCGCGGCCACCGCCTCGCCGAGCTGTTCCCTGAGGACGGCGAACTCGAAGTCGGCTCGCTGCGCCTCTGTCCCGGTCACATGCCCGCGGTGCGCCAGCCAGAAGCGTCCGACGCCCGCGAACGCGAACACTCCGTGCAGGAGTCCCCTGACAGGGCGAGGGTCACTGCGCCATGGCGCGAAATGGAGCCGCCTCTGTGCTGCCGGCGTTCCGTCGGCATCCACGGGAATCCGGACCAGCTTCACCAGGCTGAGCAGTGCGTTGAGCTGCTGATGACGTGTCTCGTGGACGAGGATCGCCGCGGTCTGGGTCTCGTCGTGGGGCAGCGACAGGGTGACCAGGCCGAAGGCGTCGAGCGAGGACGCGCTGGCCACCAGACCGCCCTCCGCCGTGCTGAACGACCGTGGCACGAGGGCCCGAACCATCGCACCGAGGGCGGTCGCCTCCGCCGGGGACTCCCGGTCCAACAGGGCGTACGCGTCGGCCAGACGGGTCTCCCACACCCGGAATCGACGGTCGTCCATGCGGTCGGGAGACCTCGGATAGCGCGTGAAGTCCCGGTAAGGGCTCACCATGTCGAGCCACGGCCCGCATTCCGTCACTCCGTCCGCGGCGCGCAGCCTTCGCAGCGGAAACCAGCCCGGCGCCCGCTCAGGAACGCGAGCGGGCCGGGCGCGGTGCAGAGATACGTTTCCGCGTTCCCCTCTCACGACGGCGCCCTCGGCGTCCACCCGGATCTCCGCCTCGCTCCACCGGCGCCGCGCCACCGGACCGGCCATCCCCGCGCCCGGCAGCCAGACCATGCCGCGGTGGGCGGGCACCCGCAGCGCGCAGGGAACCCCGGCGAGCAGCGCCGCCGCCGCGGCCAGCGCGTGAAACTGACCGAGGTCCGCCCACAGCGGAGCGGCGGACGAAGTGCCGTCGGCCGGTCTGCCGAGGCGCCTGGACAGACGCAGGGCCCAGGCCATGACCGTGGGATCGGCGAGCACGCTCTCCAGCGCCTCGGGAGCCCGTTCCTGGACCGTGGACAGCAGTTGCCAGGCCGTCCGCGCGGACACACCGCGGGCATGGCGAGTGCTCCTGGACTTCGTGTCCACGCGGTCCAGGAGGTCACGCAACACCAGTAGGAGCTGACTTCGCTGAGCAGAACACAGCTCTCGGAGAGCGCCTTCGTTCGCGTCGCCCGCCGCGATGGAACAGAACGAGTCAGCCGACACGCGGTGGAAATCGAGCGTCGCGGAGGTCACGACCCGCACTGATCCCGACGCCTGCTGCGGACGATCCTCATCCCCTCGCTGTCGCTGTCGCCCGTCAGCGTCCCGAAAGCCAGGGTCGCCATGACGTTCACCCGGCTCAACGCGCGTTGAAGTGCGGGGTCGTCACTGGAGTGCAGCTCCGCCAAAGAGACCTCGGACAGATCGAGAAGGTCGGAACAGATGTCCTTCGCAGGGTCTGCCATACCGTGGTTCCCCCTGACATGGTGATTCGGCGGCTCCGGGTGCGATTCCATGGTGGCTGCTCCACTCCGGGAGCGGAAGTGGGCCGCAGGTCATACCGCCTGCGCCTGCCGGACACGCGCGGCCGACATCGCGAGGGGACGACATGACGCAATTCCTACGGTTTCCGGCGGAAGACGGTCCGGGTTTCCTGGTCGTGGAGGTGACGGACGACCAGCCAGGAGTCGTGGAGGTCTCCCGGCTCGGGAATGCCGTGGCCGATGCCACCGCGTCCTTCGAGGAGGGCATCGACCGCATCCGGAACGCCGCGACATCCGCCCTGCGCCGCCTGCGGGACATGCCCAGCCGCCCCGACGAGATCAGCCTGGAGTTCGGCATCCGGTTCAACGCCGAGTTCGGCGCCGTCATCGCCAAGTCCCAGGGCGAGGCCCAGCTCAACGTGACGATGACATGGCGGGCGGACGGGGTCCGCGAGTAGCTCTGCCCAGAGGGTGGACGCGGCTGCCGGGATGTCCGGGAGCCGACCGCGCCCTGGGCCGACGCCGTGGTCGCCCCGCCCTCGCTGTACGTCCACGGCGACCGCGACCGCGACCTCGTCGCCACCTTCCCGGGAACCCCCGAACTCATCGCGCGGCTGCCGGAGTTGATGCCGGGCCTGACGCGCGACCCGGTCTCGTCCTGCCGGGGTGCGGGCACTGGACCCAGCAGGAGCGGCCCGGTGAGGTGAACGCTGTCCTTCTCGCGTTCCCGCGCGCCCGCCCCTGACCCCTTGATCTATCTTGGCGCCCATGCAGGCATACACGATCGGCCAGGCGGCGCGGCTGCTCGGCGTCAGTCCCGACACGGCCCGCCGGTGGGCGGACGCCGGGCGGGTGGCGACCCATCGGGACGAGACCGGCAAGCGGCTCATCGACGGGACGGACCTCGCCGCCTTCTCGGTGGAGCTGGCCAAGGGCGGGGCCGGCGAGGAGGACGCCTCCTACACGTCGGTGCGCAACGCGTTCCCCGGCATCGTCACCGCCATCAAACTCGGTGACGTCGCCGCCCAGGTGGAGATCCAGGCGGGACCGCACCGTCTGGTCTCGCTGCTCACCCGGGAGGCCGTGGAGGAGCTGGGCCTGGAGGTCGGCATGGAGGCCACGGCCCGGGTGAAGTCGACGAACGTGCACATCGACCGCGTCTGACCCCGAGCCCCGAGCCCCGAGCCCGGAACCCGGAGCCCGGAAGAAGACCTACCGAGCCGGCTCGTACCCGCCGTCCACCCGGATCGCCTCGATCCCGCTGACGTACCGCGCCCCGCACCGGTCCTGGGGCAGCACCAGCTGGGGTCCGGCCCGGTCGAGCGGAGTGTCGTCGATGGCGACGGCGAGCAGGACGGGCGCGTCGGCGAAGTCCGGGTCGATCTCGGCCCAGGACAACAGCGTGTGGTGCCCGTCCGCGCCGCTCACCGCGATCAGGAAGCGCAGCCGGTCCTTGCGGCGGGCGGGGTCGAAGCCGGGTCCGGCGTCGCGGAGCACGTCGTACAGGAGGGGTCCCTCGAAGCAGTGGTGCTGGACTCCGCTGGTCCGGCACTCGAAGGCGACGCGGGTGCGGTGCTGCCGCCAGCCGTGCAGGTCGGAGACGGTCAGCCGGGCCGGGCGGGCGAGATCGCCGGTGAGGGCGAGCCGGGCGACCGGCGGGGGCGGTGACGAGGGCTGTGCCTGGGCGTGGGACCTGGTCCGGGACATGGGCTGCACCTCCTGGAAGGACGTACCCGGACCACCCTCCCGTACAAACGCACATGCGATGCCATTCCCTGATCATCCCAGCTCATGCAATGCGACGAGAGACTTTCACCTGGCATCTGCGGAAGTATGATCGGAGTAAGCGACTTGAGGGAGTGGACCCGTGATGACCTGTTCCGCGCACCGGACCCGGATGCTTCGGACGGCCGGTGTGGGCGTGGCCGCCCTGCTGGCGCTGAGTGCCTGCTCGTCCTCGGACGACTCCGACGCCGGCTCCTCCTCGCCGAAGGCGAGCGCCTCCTCGGACGAGCTGTCCGGTGAGGTGACCGTCTTCGCCGCCGCCTCCCTCAAGGAGAGCTTCACGACCCTGGGCGGGCAGTTCGAGAAGGCGCACCCCGGGACGAAGGTCACCTTCAGTTTCGGCGGCAGCGACGCGCTCGCCGCGAGCATCACCGGCGGCGCCCCGGCGGACGTCTTCGCCTCGGCGAGCCCCAAGACGATGAAGATCGTGACGGACGCGGGCGACAACGCGGCCGAGCCCGCCACGTTCGTCCGCAACCAGCTGGAGATCGCCACCCTGCCGGGCAACCCCGACAAGGTCTCCTCCCTCAAGGACCTCACCGACTCCGACCTGAAGGTCGTCCTGTGCGACGAGGCCGTGCCGTGCGGTGCCGCCGCGCAGAAGGCCCTGGACGCCAGCGACCTGAAGCTCACGCCGGTCTCCTACGAGGAGGACGTCAAGGCCGCGCTGAACAAGGTCGTCCTCAAGGAGGCCGACGCGGCGGTCGTGTACAAGACCGACGTGAAGGCCGCCGGTGACAAGGTGGAGGGCGTGGAGTTCCCCGAATCGGCCGACGCCGTCAACGACTACCCGATCGCCCTGCTCAAGGAGTCGAAGAACACCGAGGCGGCCAAGGCGTTCATCGCGCTGGTGCAGTCCGCCGAGGGCCAGAAGGTGCTGACGGCGGCCGGCTTCCTCCAGCCGTGACCGGTCCGACGAAGGCAGCCGCCGCGGACACCCTCACGGGTGGCCCGCGGCGCCGCCGCCGTGTCCGTACGACGGTCCCCCTGCCGCTGCTCGTACCGGCCCTGGTCGGCTTCGCGTTCCTGGTGCTGCCGCTGGTCGCGCTGCTGATCCGGGCGCCGTGGAGCAGCATGCCCGACCTGCTGACCAGCGCCGAGGTGTGGCAGGCGCTGCGGCTGTCGCTGGTGTGCGCGACGGCGGCGACCGCGGCCTGCCTGGTCATCGGGGTGCCGCTGGCCTGGCTGCTGGCCCGGGTCGACTTCCCCGGCCGCGGGATCGTCCGGGCACTGGTCACCCTGCCGCTGGTCCTGCCGCCGGTGGTCGGCGGTGTCGCCCTGCTGATGGCGCTCGGCCGCAACGGCGTGGTGGGCCGCTGGCTGGACTCCTGGTTCGGGCTGACGCTGCCCTTCACCACCACCGGCGTGATCATCGCGGAGGCGTTCGTCGCGATGCCGTTCCTCGTCATCAGCGTCGAGGGCACGCTCCGCGCCGCCGACCCCCGCTACGAGGAGGCCGCCACCACCCTGGGCGCCTCCCGCTTCACAGCGTTCCGCCGGGTCACCCTCCCCCTCATCGCCCCCGGCATCGCCGCAGGCGCGGTCCTCGCCTGGGCCCGCGCGCTCGGCGAGTTCGGGGCGACGATCACCTTCGCCGGCAACTTCCCCGGCCGCACCCAGACCATGCCGCTGGCCGTCTACCTCGCCCTCCAGAGCGACCCCGAGGCCGCGATCGCCCTCAGCCTGGTCCTGCTCGCGGTCTCGATCGCGGTCCTCGCGGGGTTGCGGGACCGCTGGATGACGGCGGGATGAGGACGCCATGACGGGCCGTACGAGGCCGGAACACCACCGCCCTACGAGGCCGGACCATCACCGCCCACCGACACCGCCCCGCCCCCGGACCGCGCCCCACTCCCGCAGGACGCCCTCATGACCGAGACCCGAGCAACCCGCCCCGGCCCCGACTCCGCGCCCGTCTCCACGGCCGACGCCGCCACGGCCGCCGCGGGCCTCGACGCCCGCCTCGTCGTCGACCGCGGAGCGTTCCGCCTCGACGTGGCGCTCACGGCCGCGCCCGGCGACGTCGTCGCGCTGCTCGGACCCAACGGCGCCGGGAAGACGACGGCACTGCGGGCGCTCGCCGGGCTCGTCCCGTTGACCGAGGGGCATCTGCGGCTGGACGGCGAGGAGTTGGACCGTACGCCGCCGGAGTCGCGGCCGGTCGGGGTCGTGTTCCAGGACTATCTGCTCTTCCCGCACCTCACCGCCCTGGACAACGTGGCGTTCGGCCCCCGCTGCCAGGGGGCGTCGAAGGCGGACTCCCGCGCCCTGGCGGCGACCTGGCTGGAGCGGATGGGGCTGGCCGGGCACGCGGGCGCCAAGCCCCGGCGGCTGTCCGGCGGTCAGGCCCAGCGTGTGGCGCTCGCCCGCGCCCTGGCGACCAACCCCCGGCTGCTCCTCCTCGACGAGCCGCTCGCCGCGCTCGACGCCCGCACCCGTCTGGACGTGCGCTCCCAACTCAGGCGTCACCTGGCCGAGTTCGAGGCGGTCGCCGTACTCGTCACGCACGACCCGCTGGACGCGATGGTGCTGGCCGACCGTCTGGTCGTCGTGGAGCAGGGCCGGGTGGTGCAGGAGGGCGCGCCCGCCGACATCGCCCGCCGTCCGCGGACCGACTACATCGCCCATCTGGTCGGCCTCAACCTCTACCGGGGCGAGGCGGACGGCCACTCCGTCCGGCTGGCCGACGGGCCCGCCCTCACCACCACCGAGGACCTCACCGGCCAGGTGTTCGTCGCGTTCCCGCCGAGCGCGGTCACCCTCTTCCGGGACCGGCCCACCGGGTCCAGCGCCCGCAACCTGTGGCGCTGCGAGGTGGCCGGCCTGGAGACCCACGGCGACCAGATCCGCGCGGACCTCACCGGTGAACTCCCCCTCGCCGCCGACCTGACGACGGTCGCCGCCGCCGAACTCGACCTGCATCCGGGCGTCGAGGTGTGGGCGACGGTGAAGGCGGCCCAGACGCACGCCTATCCGGCCTGAACCGAGACGCACGCCTGTCCGGCCTGAGCCGAGACGCACGCCTGTCCGGCCTGAACCGAGACGACCGACCGGCTCGTCCCCCTTCTCCCCCCCCTCGCCCCTCTCCCTCCCTCCCTCCGCCAGTCGACGGTTCTGAAACAGTCCGGCCGGAGCGTCGCCGCACGTCATCCGCGCACGCCTATCGTGATCAACGCGTCGGACGGGCCCTGACCAGGGCCCACCGCCGCGGGGGACACACACGCGTACGCACACGCGTGCTCACACGCACACGCACACTCGCTCAGCTGCACGGGGGAACCATCACCATGCCCATCTCGACGTTCCGGCTGCCCGGCCGCCCTGTCGTCGCCGGACTCGCCGCCGCGGGCCTCGTCGCCGGTGTACTCGTCGGCTGGTCCAGCCTGGAGACGGTGGTGGGCTGCGGCATCGCCGTCGACGACCGGCCGTCCCAGACGGCCAAGGACTGGGTGACCCACGCCGATCACGTCGTCGTGGCGAGCCCCACCGCCGAGAAGGACACCAACCGGCGCGACTACACCGCGGGCCAGTACGCCTACGCCACCGACCGTGAGGTGACGTTCCGCGCCGACCAGGTCCTGTGGTCCGCGCGGCAGCCCGACCGGTCCCTGGACAAGGAGTTCACGATGACGGCCCCGGGCTGGCAGGTCACCCGCGGCGGCACCCGCGTCAAACGCACCGCCCCCAACGCCTCCCGTCTGGAGCCCGGCCACACCTATCTGCTCGCCCTGCGCTGGAGCGACGACGGCTGGACCGTCCTCGGCGAGGGCGCCGCCGTCCCCTTCGACGACGGCGTCGGCGACCAGGGCGAGTGGTGCGGCCGGGAGCTGGGCAAGGAGGACGTGGCGAGCGCCGAACGCTTCTCGCGGAGCGACGACCACAGCCTGGAGAAGGCGGTGCTCGGCCAGGACGCGGCGGCGGTCACCCGCGCACTCACGAAGGCCGGAGGCTGATCCGTCCGCGAACGGACCCGCTCAGCCGCTGCCTCCCACGGTGAACCCGATGACCATGCCGCCGCCCTCCCTGCGCACGGCGAAGGGCGCTCCCCCGTGGGCGAGCGCGACCTCGCGCACGATGGACAGACCGAGCCCGGACCCGGGCAGCGAGCGGGCGTCGGCGGCGCGGTAGAAGCGGTCGAAGACACGGACCAGGTCGGCGTCGGCGATGCCCGGCCCCCGGTCGAGGACCTCGACCTTCACCGTCCCGGCGCGGGCGGGCCCGGAGACCCGGATCTCGATGGGCGCGCCGGTGCGTCCCGCCGCCCGGTCGAACTTGGCGGCGTTCTCCACCAGGTTGGTCACCGCGCGGGTCAGCATCGCGGGCCGCGCCTGGGTCGACGTCTCGCCACCGGCCCGCACCACGACGTCCCGCCCGGTGCGGCGCCGGGCCACCGCGGCCACGTCCTCGGCGATGTCGGCGATGTCGACGCGCTGGGTGGGCTCGGTGTCGGACTGCCCGGCCGCGAGATCGACCAGCTCGTTGACGAGGTCGGTCAGCTCCCGTGCCTCCTGGCCGAGGTCGGCGACGAGTTCCTCGCGCGCGCCGGGCGGCAGTTCGTCGATGCGCCGCAGCAGCGAGATGTTGGTGCGCAGGGAGGTCAGCGGGGTGCGCAGCTCGTGCCCGGCGTCCTGGACGAGCCGGCGCTGGTCCTCCTCGGACTGCGCGAGCCGCCCCAGCATCCGGTCGAAGGCCCGCCCGAGCCGCCCCACCTCGTCGTATCCGGTGACCGGTACGTCGATGCCGAGCCGGCGGGTGCGGGCCACGTCCTCCGCGGCGTCCGTGAGCACGACCAGCCTCCGGGTGATCCGCCGGGCCAGCCACCAGCCGAACAGCCCGGCGCCGATCACGACGGCGGCCATCAGGATCAGCGTCCGCTGCTGGAGCGCCTGGAGCAGGTCCTCGGTGTCGCTGAACTCCTGCGCGACCTGCACGGCCCCGCGCCCGCCCCCGAGGGACACGGTCGCGACCCGGTACACGTCGCTGCCGACGTCGACGTCCTTGTGCTCGGCGACCTGCCCGGCGGTGCTCGCGGCGGCGATGTCCCGGTCCGCGTCCACGACGGGCAGCCCCGGGTCCCCCGGATCGACGACCGACCCGTCCGGCCCGAGCACCTGCACATCGGTGCGGGCGGGGCGCACCAGGTCGTGGCCGGGCGCCGAGGAGGAGAAGTCCGCCGGCGCCATCCGGTGCTGCCGCACCTCGTCCCGCAGGTCCTGCACGACCTCGTCGAACACGGTCTGCTGGTCCACCCGCACGAGCCGCGCGGCGGCGCTGTACGACAGGATGCCGACGAGCACGGTCACCGCGGCCGTGACGACCGCGAAGGACACCGCGAACGTCGTACCGAGCGAGGCGAGCCCGGGCCGCCGCCGGCGCAGCAGCCGCGCGAGGCGCCCCACTCAGTCCTCCCGCAGCACGTAACCCACGCCCCGCACCGTGTGGATGAGCTGCGGGGAGCCCGGCTCGTCCAGCTTGCGGCGCAGATAGCCCACGTAGACGGCGAGGTTCTTGGACCCGGGCCCGAAGTCGTAGCCCCAGATCCGGTCGTAGATGGTGGAGTGGTCCAGCACGATCCCGCTGTTGCGGACGAGCAGCTCCAGCAGCTCGAACTCCGTGCGGGTCAGTTCCAGCTCCCGGCCGCCGCGCCAGGCCCGCCGCGCCTGCGGGTCCATGCGCAGGCCGGCCGCCTCCAGGAACCGCTCGTCGGAGACCGCCCTGACCGGCGCCTCGACCTCGGCGCCGTCGCCCTTGCCGGTGCGCCGCAGCAGGGCCCGCAGCCGGGCGAAGACCTCCTCGACGTCGAACGGCTTGACGACGTAGTCGTCGGCGCCCGCGTCCAGCCCCGCGATCCGGTCCTGGGTCTCCACGAGGGCCGTCAGCATCAGGATCGGCGTACGGTCCCCCTCGGCGCGCAGCACCCGGCACACCTGGAGCCCGTCGATGCCGGGCATCATCACGTCGAGGAGCAGCACGTCCGGCGGCGTCCGGTGCGCCTGCGCCAGCGCCTCCACCCCGTCGGCGACGGCGGTGACGCGGTAGCCCTCCAGGGTCAGGGCACGCTCCAGCGCGTGACGGATGGCACGGTCGTCTTCGGCGAGCAGCACAGTCTGGGACACCCCCTCAGTCTGCCGCCCCGACCGAGTCCTACGACGTGATGAGCAGCTCACCACCCCGCCTTCTTACTCGCCTCTCACCCGCTCGGAGGCGAGGACGGGGACGATACGGCGCGGGGTCTGCGAGGCGGCGCAGCCGCGAGCCGTCCCAGGCGACGAGGGACGAGGCGGCGCAGCCGCGAGCCGTCCAGGGGCGCGGGGAACTGCGCGACCAGCCCCCACCGCCCCGCACCCGGCAACGAACCCCGCCCCACCCCGCCCTACGTCCCGCTCACCCAGCGGAGCGCAACGCAGCCAGCTGCTCCTCGAACGGCACGACCCGCTCCTCCTCCGTCGCCGGACGAGGAACCCCGGCCAGCCCGCGCATCAGCGCGGCCAGCTCACCGCCGGCCCGCTCGACCCGCGCCTCCAGCCCCTCCGCGCCCCAGTCCTCGGACGCGGCGTACACCCCGGTGGGCACCACGACGGCCTTGAGGTAGGCGAACAGGGGGCGCAGCGCGTGCTCCAGCACGAGCGAGTGCCGGGCCGTCCCGCCGGTCGCGGCGACCAGCACCGGTTTCCCGGCCAGCGCGTCCGGCTCCAGCACGTCGAAGAACGACTTGAACAGCCCGCTGTAGGAGGCGGAGAACACCGGCGTGACGACGATCAGCCCGTCGGCCCCGGCCACCGCGTCGAGCGCGGCGCCCAGCCGCTTGCCCGCGAACCCGTTGGTGAAGTTGTGGGCGATCTCCACGGCGAGGTCGCGCAGCTCGACGACCTCCACCTCGGACGGCACCTGCCGCCCCACCGCCGCGGCCAGCCGGTCACCCAGCAGCCGCGTGGACGACGGGACGCTCAGCCCCGCCGACACGACGACGAGCTTCACGCGGATCCCTCCTTGCGCTGGCCGGCGAGCAGGGACGCGTGGGTGGGGGCCTCCGGCACGGTGGCCGGGCGGCCGTTCGCGAACTCCTTGCGCAGCACCGGCACGACCTCCTCGCCGAGCAGGTCGAGCTGTTCCAGGACGGTCTTCAGCGGCAGTCCGGCGTGGTCCAGCAGGAAGAGCTGGCGCTGGTAGTCACCGGCGTACTCGCGGAAGGCGAGCGTCTTCTCGATGACCTGCTCGGGGGAGCCGACGGTCAGCGGGGTCTGCTCGGTGAACTCCTCCAGCGTGGGCCCGTGGCCGTAGACCGGGGCGACGTCGAAGTAGGGCCGGAACTCGCGCACGGCGTCCTGCGAGTTCTTGCGCATGAACACCTGGCCGCCGAGGCCGACGATCGCCTGCTCCTCCGTGCCGTGCCCGTAGTGGGCGTACCGGGACCGGTACAGCTCGACCATCCGCTTGGTGTGGTCGGCGGGCCAGAAGATGTTGTTGTGGAAGAACCCGTCGCCGTAGTAGGCCGCCTGCTCGGCGATCTCGGGCGAGCGGATCGACCCGTGCCAGACGAACGGCGCCACTCCGTCCAGCGGACGCGGGGTGGACGTGAAGCCCTGGAGCGGGGTGCGGAACTTGCCCTCCCAGGTCACGACGTCCTCGCGCCACAGCCGGCGCAGCAGGGCGTAGTTCTCGATGGCGAGGTTGATGCCCTCGCGGATGTCCTTCCCGAACCACGGGTAGACGGGCCCGGTGTTGCCGCGCCCCATCATGAGGTCCACCCGGCCGTCGGCCAGGTGCTGGAGCATCGCGAAGTCCTCGGCGATCTTCACCGGGTCGTTGGTGGTGATGAGGGTGGTCGACGTGGACAGGACCAGCCGTTCCGTCTGCGCGGCGATGTAGCCGAGCATGGTCGTCGGCGACGACGGCACGAACGGCGGGTTGTGGTGCTCGCCGGTGGCGAAGACGTCGAGCCCGACCTCTTCCGCCTTGAGCGCGATCGCCACCATGGCCTTGATCCGCTCGCGCTCGGTCGGCGTCCGTCCCGTGGTCGGATCCGGAGTGACGTCTCCGACGCTGAAGATCCCGAACTGCATGGCCGCTCACCCTCCAGGTTGTTGATTCTTCAACTATACCCGCAGAACGACGAGCCCTCGCCACGTATTCCGGAACCCACGACGGAACCCCCGACGGAACCCCGAAGGACCCACGACGGACCCACGACGGACCCACCACGGGGCCACCCCGGACCCACCACGGGGCCCGGCGGAACTCCGGCAGAACCCGGGACCGCCCGGAGCCGTCCGAAGCCGCCCGGTCCCGGACGGTCAGAAGTAGTACGAGTCCCCCGTGTCCAGCACCAGCACCCGCTGCCGGTCGTTGAACCGGTTCCGGTCGACCGCCCCGCTGCTCCACACCGTGTCGATCTCCAGCAGCACCTCCGACGGCTCCCCGAGCAGCCGCGCCTTGAGCGCGATCCGCTCCCCCACCTCGTCCGCCGCCAGCGCCCCCACCCGGCACAGCACCACCCGCGCCCCCGCCCGCGCGCACCCGCCCGGCAGCACCTGCCGGATCGCGAGCGGCTCCGACCAGCGCAGCCGCACGGTCGCGTCCGGCACCGCCGACGGCCCGTGGTTGCGCGGCGTGAACCGCACGTCGACGATCCCGCCCGCCATCGCGGCGGCCCCGTGATAGGCGAGATCGGCCTCCGGGACCTCCGCCGCCCCGGCCCCGGTCACCCCCAGCACGCCCAGCACACCCGCGAGACAAGCCGCACCCAGTACCCGCATCCGCCCGTTCCTCCGCTCCGCCTGCCGGTCAGTACGGCGCATGTATCCCACGCCCCCCGATGTGCGAACCTGCTCGGCATGTCCGTCCTCCGCTCAGCCGCCCTGTTCGTCGTCGCCGCCCTGTTCGAGATCGGCGGCGCCTGGCTGGTCTGGCAGGGCGTACGGGAACACCGGGGCTGGCTGTGGATCACCGGCGGCGTCCTCGCCCTGGGCGCGTACGGCTTCGTGGCCACCTTCCAGCCGGACGCCCACTTCGGCCGCATCCTCGCGGCGTACGGCGGCATCTTCGTGGCGGGGTCGATCCTCTGGGGCATGGCCGCGGACGGCTACCGCCCGGACCGCTACGACGTGACGGGCGCCCTGATCTGCCTGGCCGGCATGGCGGTGATCATGTACGCGCCGCGCGGCAACTGACGTACCGGCCACGCGGCAGGCCCCCCGCGGACCCCGCCAGACGCCCCTAGCACCCGCGTACCGGCCCGGGCGGGCTCGCGATCCGGACGCCCAGGGGACCGTCCGCCCGCCCCGCCTATCCTGGGCAGCAGCCAGCCGTCCGTTCACCCGCACGTCCGCACGAGGAGCACCCATGGCCCCCGCCGCACCGTCCCGCATCGCCGTCGTCACCGGTGCGAGCAGCGGAATCGGCGCCGCGACGGCCCGCGGGCTCGCCGCCGCCGGCTACCGCGTCGTCCTCACGGCCCGCCGCGAGGACCGTATCGAGGCGCTCGCCAAGGAGATCAACGAGGCCGGTCACCAGGCGACGGCCTACCAGCTCGACGTGACGGACCGCGCCGCGGTCGACGAGTTCGCGACGGCCTTCGGCGCGATCGGCGTCCTCGTCAACAACGCGGGCGGCGCCCTCGGCGCGGACCCGGTGGCCACCGGCGACCCGGCCGACTGGCGCACGATGTACGAGACGAACGTCATCGGCACCCTGAACCTCACCCAGGCGCTGCTCCCCAAGCTCGTCGCGAGCGGCGACGGCACGGTCGTGGTCGTCTCCTCCACCGCGGGGCACGGCACCTACGAGGGCGGCGCGGGCTATGTCGCCGCCAAGCACGGCGCCCACGTCCTCGCCGAGACGCTCCGCCTGGAGATCGTCGGCCAGCCGGTCCGTGTCATCGAGATCGCCCCCGGCATGGTCAAGACGGACGAGTTCGCCCTGACCCGGTTCGGCGGCGACGAGTCGAAGGCGGCGAAGGTCTACCAGGGCGTGGCCGAGCCCCTGACCGCCGACGACGTCGCCGAGACGATCACCTGGGCCGTCACCCGCCCCAGCCACGTCAACGTCGACCTGCTGGTCCTGCGCCCCCGTGCGCAGGCGTCCAACACCAAGGTGCACCGCGACCTGTGAGCCGCGGCGGGACCGTAGGGTCACCCGGTGTGGACAGACATCTGACCTTCGACGGCCTGCACAACTTCCGTGACCTGGGCGGCTATCCGACGGCGGACGGCCGCCGGGTCCGCCCCGGCCTGCTGTACCGCTCGGACTCCCTGGGCAGGCTGGACGAGGGCACGGCCGACTGGTCCCGCTTCCTGTCGCTGGGCATCGGCACGGTGATCGACCTGCGCTACCCGGCGGAGATCGCGAAGTGGGGCCGGATCCCGGCGGCCGGCTCCTTCACCTACACGAACCTCAGCGTCGAGCACCGCCCCTACCACCAGGCCGGGTTGAGCCCGGACACGGACCCGGTGCCGTATCTCGCCGACCGCTACATGGAGGTGGCGCAGGACGGCACGGAGGAACTGCGCGAGGCCCTGGAACTGGTGTCCTCGGCGACCGCTCCCCTGGTCTTCCACTGCGCGTCCGGCAAGGACCGCACCGGCCAACTGGCGGCCCTGATCCTGTCGTTGCTCGGCGTCGACGAGCCGACGATCGCCGAGGACTTCAGCCTGACCGAACTCGCCACCGCGTCCCTCCTCGCCGACTGGACACGCCGCAACGACGGCCGCGCCCCGGACTGGCCCGCCTTCGGCCGCGCCCCGGCGGGCGCGATGCGCGCGTTCCTCACGCTCCTGAAATCCCGGTACGGCTCGGTCGACGCGTACGTGCGCGACGCCCTCGGCCTGGACCCCGAGGCCCTCGCCGCCACCCTGCGCGAACGCCTCCTGGAACCCTCCCCCGCGACCTGGCCGCCCCTGACGTACCGCGAGGCGACCCCCGAGGACGCCCCCGCCCTGGTCCGGCTCCGCGACTCCGGCGCCCTGTGGATGCTGGCGCGGGGGATCGACCAGTGGAAGCCGGGCGAGAAGACGGAGGCCCACTTCGTCCGCCGGGTGCAGGAGGGCGAGGTGTGGCTGGCCCACGCCGGGGACACCCTGGCCGGCGCCTACGAACTCTGGTGGAGCGACGAGGCGGCCTGGGGCCCCCGTCCCCCCGAGGCCGCCTACATCCACCGCCTCATGACCACCCCGCACCTGTCCCCGCCCGGCACCGGCGCGTCCCTCCTGACCCACGCCGAGTCCCGCACCAGAGCCGCCACCCGCCCCTACACCCGCCTGGACTGCCTCTCCACCAACCCCCGCCTGCGCGCGTACTACGAGTCCGCCGGCTACCGGGCCGTCGGCGAACAGCCCGCGAAACGGGACGGCTCGGGCAGCCCGTACGCGGTGACGCTCATGGAGAAGCGGCTGGACTAGCCCGGAGGAGCGAACGACATCGATCGCGGCCGTCCGGGCCAAGGGGCGGGCCGGAAGGGCAAGTTGACCGTCGATCTCCACGCCCACGACATCGACATCGACATCCTGCGCCGGTTCCAGAAACTGACGCCGTACTACAGCAACATCGCCGAGCGCACCCGGTCCACGAACTTCGCCGAGGCACATACCTCTGCCGTCTGGAGCCTGTGTTCCGTCGAGCGATCCGGTCGAGGGTTGACCGTGAGGGACCCGAGGCCGCCGGGTCCCTCACATCAGCCCTTCACACAGACGAACTGCTTCAGCTTCGCCACGACCTCCACCAGGTCCCGCTGCTGGTCCATCACCTGCTCGATCGGCTTGTAGGCGCCCGGGATCTCGTCCACGACACCGGAGTCCTTGCGGCACTCCACGCCCCGCGTCTGCTCCTCCAGATCCCGTACCGAGAAGCGCCGCTTGGCCGCGTTACGGCTCATCCGCCGACCCGCGCCGTGCGACGCCGAGTTGAAGGCCTTCTCGTTGCCGAGACCCTTCACGATGTACGAACTGGTGCCCATGGAACCGGGAATGATCCCGTACTCGCCGGAGCCCGCGCGGATCGCGCCCTTGCGGGTGACCAGCAGGTCCATGCCTTCGTACCGCTCCTCGGCGACGTAGTTGTGATGGCAGGAGATCTCCGGCTCGAAGGTCGGCCTCGCCTTCTTGAACTCCTTGCGGATCACGTCCTTGAGGAGCGCCATCATGATCGTGCGGTTGTACTTCGCGTATTCCTGCGCCCAGAACAGGTCGTTGCGGTACGCCGCCATCTGCGGGGTGTCCGCGATGAAGACGGCGAGGTCACGGTCGACCAGGCCCTGGTTGTGCGAAAGCTTCTGCGCGACACCGATGTGATGCTCGGCCAGCTCCTTGCCGATGTTCCGGGATCCGGAGTGCAGCGTGAGCCACACAACACCCGCCTCATCGAGCAGGAGTTCGATGTAGTGGTTGCCGCTGCCGAGCGTCCCCATTTGCTTTCCGGCACGCTCGTGGCGGAACTTCACCGCCTCCGCGACCCCGTCGAACCGCCCCCAGAAATCGTCCCAGCCACCGGTGGGCAGGCCGTGGAAGCGGCCCGGGTCGACCGGGTCGTCGTGCATGCCCCGGCCCACCGGAATCGCCTGCTCCACCTTCGAGCGCAGCCGGGACAGGTCGCCGGGAAGGTCGTTGGCCGTCAGGGACGTCCGGACGGCCGACATGCCGCAGCCGATGTCCACACCCACCGCCGCCGGGCAGACCGCACCGCGCATGGCGATGACGGACCCGACGGTCGCGCCCTTGCCGTAGTGCACGTCCGGCATGACCGCCAGCCCTTTGATCCAGGGCAGGGTGGCCACGTTCCTCAGCTGCTGGAGCGCGCCCTCCTCGACGCTCGCCGGGTCGGCCCACATCCGGATCGGAACCTTCGCGCCCGGCATCTCCACGTACGACATGGCAATCCTCATTCCCCCGCTGGACCACTGAATTCGCAAATCGCAAAAACCATCGCCAAGGTCAACGAAAGGGACGACGGACCGGCGTTTACGGCTGTGCGTGCGATACACATTGAACCCAGGGACCACCCCTGATCGGCAAGGCAATAAACAGCAGCGCAGGAGAGGAGCCGACCGTGCAGCGGAAGGCGTATGTACCCGGCGTCGCGGCGCTCCTGGTGGCGCTCGCGGCCGGCTGCACGAGCGGCACGGACGACGCGGGCGGCACGGACAACAGCAACCCCGGCGACGCGGGCACCGCCTCCGCCGTGGCCGAACCCGGCAAGTACCGCACGCTCCCGGAGCCCTGCGCCGCCGTCGGCCAGTCCACGCTGGACTCCCTCCTGCCCGGCATCCCGCAGATCGCGAACGAGACGCAGCGCGCGAAGGCGTACGAGGGCGAGCCGACGGTGACGTTCGACACGGACCGCAAGGTCGGCTGCCAGTGGAAGGTGGAGTCCGCGGACGCCACCGACCACCTCCTCGTCGACCTCGAACGGGTCGTGTCCTACGACAACACCGTCAGCGACGCCACCCGGGCGGAGAGCCTGTTCAGCGAGAAGCAGACGGCCGCCGACCTCCCCGAGCCGACCGTGTCGGAGTCCGCGACCTCCGACGCGAGCGAGAGCCCCTCGGCCACCCCCAGCGCGTCCGCCTCCGCGTCGGCGTCCGTGTCCGCCTCCCCCAGCGCCACCCCGACCGGCCTCCAGCCGCGCACCCTGGACGATCTGGGCGACCAGGCGTTCCTGAACGACGTGCTCGCGGCGTCCGGTTCGACGGCCCGCCAGCGCACCGTGACTGTGGCGTTCCGCACGTCCAACGTGATCGTGACGATCGAGTACGAGGAGCAGCCGGCGACCGTCGGCACGGTGCCGGACAGCGAGGAAATGCAGGACAGGGCAAGGAAACTGGCCTCCGAACTGGCCGACGCGCTGACGTGACGGGGCCCTTGTGCGGGTCTCTCCCGTCCCCGTGAACCAGAACCGCACAGCTTCCTCACCGCGTACCGTGACCCCTCGGACCCGATCCGACCGCAGGAGCACGAGCAGCGTGAAGAGCGAAGGAACCATGCAGCGAGCAGCACAGCGAGACCACCGAGCCCAGCGAATGAACCGTGTCCTTGCGGGCGCGGTCGCCGTCCCCGTGATCCTGCTGGCAGCCGGCTGTTCCTCGGACTCCGGCTCGGACGGCGCGAGCGGCGACAGCTCCGGCTCGGGGTCGGCCGCCAGCCCTTCCGCGAGCGCGTCGCCGACCGTCCAGGCCGCCGCGTTCAACTCGCTGCCGGACGCCTGCGACACCGTGACCAAGGACACTCTGGCCGATCTCGTACCGAAGGCGTCGAAGTCCGGCAAGCAGGGTTCTTCGGACGACGTGGCGACGCGCGGCAGTTGCTCCTGGTCGAGCCTCGACAACAACGGCGTCAAGGGCTCGCAGTTCCGCTGGCTGAACATCTCGCTGCTCCGCTTCGACTCGGACGCCACCCGCGGCGAGGGCGACAAGCTGGCGCAGGACTACTTCGACAAGCAGGTCCAGGACGCCCAGGCGGTGGAGGGCGCGAAGGACTCCAAGACGGAACCGGTGACCGGTACGGGCGACCAGGCGTCCCTGGTGCGTTACGACTTGAAGAAGAAAGAGGGCTCCTTCAAGCAGCAGACCCTCGTCACCCGGGTCGAGAACGTCGTCGTGACGATCGACTACAACGGCGCGGGCCTCGCAGGTGAGAAGAGCCCGAGCGTCGACACCCTCGTCAAGCTGGTGAAGTCCGCCGCGAAGGAGGCGGTGGCATCGGTGACGAAGGCGAACGCGGGCGGCTCCGGTTCGGCGAGCCCGGCCCCCTCCAAGTCGTCCGCGCCGTCCGCTTCGGCGTCCGCTTCCGCGTCCAAGTCGGCTGCGCAGAAGAGCTGACGGACCCCACCGGCAACGCGTGCGCCGCACACATGTGCCACTCTGTTGCGCGCAACAACACGCAAGGGGAGGGGAGCAAGAGTGGCCGCGCCAGTTCAGTTGACCCGGACGCACCGGATTCTCATCGGCGTGGTCGTGTTCGGCGCCGTGATCATCGCCGGTATCGGCTTCGCCGGGTCGTACGCGGCGGTCCGTGAACTCGCCATCAAAAAGGGCTTCGGGAACTTCAGTTACGTCTTCCCGATCGGTATCGACGCGGGCATCTGTGTGCTGCTCGCGCTGGACCTCCTGCTGACCTGGATCCGGATCCCCTTCCCGCTGCTGCGCCAGACGGCGTGGCTGCTGACGGCCGCCACGATCGCCTTCAACGGCGCGGCGGCCTGGCCGGACCCGCTCGGCGTGGGCATGCACGCGGTGATCCCGATCCTGTTCGTGGTCGCCGTCGAGGCAGCCCGGCACGCGATCGGGCGGATCGCGGACATCACGGCCGACAAGCACATGGAGGGCGTCCGGCTCACCCGCTGGCTGCTCTCCCCCGTCCCCACCTTCCTCCTCTGGCGCCGGATGAAGCTGTGGGAGCTGCGCTCCTACGAGCAGGTCATCAAGCTGGAGCAGGACCGCCTCATCTACCAGGCCCGCCTGCACTCCCGCTTCGGCCGCGCCTGGCGCCGCAAGGCCCCGGTGGAGTCCCTGATGCCGCTGCGCCTGGCCCGCTACGGCGTGCCCCTCGCGGAGACGGCCCCGGCGGGCCTCGCCGCCGCCGGCATCGAACCGGCGCTGCTGCCCCCGTCCCCGCCCCGCGCGGAGGTCGAGGCACCGGTGGCGCTCCCGGCCGTCGAGGCCGCGCCCCTCCCGCGCCAGACGACCGAGGAGCCCCGGCCGCAGCAGCAGCCCCAGGCCCAGCAGGCGCCGGACCCGGAGCAGGAGGACCAGAGCCCCTGGTTCAACGACCCCCGGCAGATCGACTACCAGGGCGGCTACGACCCCTCCTACGACCCGCAGCAGCAGTACGAGCAGTGGTACCAGGAGCAGCTCCAGGCGGAGCAGTACGCCCAGCAGTACACGCAGCAGTACGAGGAGCCGTACCAGGAGTCGCCGTCGGAGGAGACGGGCAGCTTCCCGATCCCGGTGAGCCCCGGCCGTACCCGTGAGCTCGGTGAGGGCGGCGGCAACCCGGAGCCGGACGAAGAGGCGTACTACCAGGTCTTCAAGAAGTCGATAAGCGGCAGCGGTTACCCGACGCCGCGCGAGTTCGGCGAGAACTCGGAGGCCGAGTTCAGCATCCAGCTCGCGCCGGACGAGGCCAAGCGCATGGTCAACCGCTTCACGAACCGCTACAACGCGGAGCTGGAGGAGGACCACATCGCGTAACCCGGTCCATCCGGTACGACGATGGGGGCGCCCGGCGGATGCCGGGCGCCCCCATCGTCGTGAACCCTGGTCGCCTACTCGCCGAGCAGGACCCGCACCCGCTCCTGCCCCACCGCAAGCAGCAGCGTGGGCAGACGCGGCCCGGTGTCCCGGCTGACCAGCAGCCGGTACAGCAGGGCGAAGAAGGTCCGCTGAGCCGTCTTGATCTCGGCGGGCAGCTCCTTGGGCCCGGCGTCGGCCGAGAACCCGGCCTGCACCTTGGGCACGCCGTACACGAGGTGCGTGAGCCCGTCGAGCGACCAGTGCCCGGCGAGCCCGTCGAGGAGCAGCCGCAGCGAGTCCTGGGACTCCTTGTCGAGGGACTTCAGCAGCTCGGCGTCGGCCTCCTCGCGCACGATGGTCCGCTGGTCGGCGGGGACGTGCGTGTTGATCCAGGCCTCGGCCTTGTCGTACCGGGGCCGCGCCTGGTCGAGCGCGCCGATCGGGTCGGCCGGGTCGAGCTCGCTGAGGATGCGCAGCGCCTGGTCCTCGTGCCCGGCGGTGACGTCGGCGACGGAGGCCAGCGTCCGGTACGGCAGCGGGTGCGGGGTGCGCGGCAGCTCACCGCCGGCGGTCCGCACCGCACGGGAGTGGGCGGCGACGTCGGCGGGCAGGGCGGAGCCGTCGGCCACCTTCGCGTCGAGCTTGTCCCACTCGTCGTAGAGCCGCTGGATCTCCTGGTCGAAGGCGATCTTGAAGGACTGGTTGGGGCGGCGGCGGGCGTACAGCCAGCGCAGGATCTGCGGCTCCATGATCTGCAGCGCGTCGCCGGGGGTCGGCACCCCGCCCTTGCTGGACGACATCTTCGCCATCCCGGAGATCCCCACGAAGGCGTACATGGGTCCGATGGGCTGCTTCCCGCCGAAGATCCCGACGATCTGCCCGCCCACCTGGAAGCTGGACCCGGGCGAGGAGTGGTCGACACCGGACGGCTCGAAGACGACGCCCTCGAACGCCCAGCGCATCGGCCAGTCGACCTTCCAGACCAGCTTGCCGCGGTTGAACTCGCTGAGCCGGACGGTCTCGGCGAAGCCGCACTCGTTGCAGGTGTACGCCAGTTCGGTGGTGTCGTCGTCGTACGCGGTGACGGTGGTCAGGTCCTTCGCGCAGTTGCCGCAGAACGGCTTGTACGGGAAGTACCCGGCCGACCCGGAGGACCCGTCGTCCTCACCGGCCGCGCCGGACCCCTCGGCGGCCTCGACCTCGGCCTCGTCGAGCGGCTTCTGCGACTGCTTGGCGGGCGCCTTCTTCGTCCGGTACTGGGCGAGGATCGCGTCGATGTCGGCGCGGTGCCGCATGGCGTGCAGGATCTGCTCGCGGTAGACCCCGGCGGTGTACTGCGCGGTCTGGCTGATCCCGTCGAACTCCACGCCGAGCTCGGCGAGCGCCTCGACCATCGCGGCCTTGAAGTGCTCGGCCCAGTTCGGGTACGGCGACCCGGCGGGCGCGGGCACGGAGGTCAGCGGCTTGCCGATGTGCCGGGTGTGGCTCTCCTCCGTGACCCCGGCGATGCCCTTGGGCACCTTCCGGTACCGGTCGAAGTCGTCCCAGGAGATCAGGTGCCGCACCTCGATCCCGCGACGGCGGATCTCGTCGGCGACGAGATGCGGGGTCATGACCTCCCTGAGGTTCCCCAGGTGGATCGGCCCCGACGGCGACAGCCCGGACGCGACGACAACCGGTTTGCCCGGGGCCCGACGCTCCGACTCCTCGATGACCTCATCCGCGAAACGGGAGACCCAGTCGGTGGTCTCGGTGCTCTGAGCCACGTCGGCACGTCCTTCTTTCTGACACGGGGCAGCCGTACGGTCAACGGCCACCCCCATTCTCCCAGACCCGCCACGCGACGCAGCCGCATATTCGGCGCGCGGGCCTGTACCCGGCATACGGCTCCACGGCGTGAGCACGACCAGCCCGAGGGACCACACCCGAGGGACGGCGGCGCAGCCGCCTCCAAAGGGGCGCGAGGAACTGCGCGACCAGCCCCCACGACCCGCACCCGAGAGACGGCACCCGAGACATGGCGGCGCAGCCGCCTGCCAAGGGGCGCGGAGCCGCACCCGGCATACGGCCCCGCCGCGTGAGCACGACCAGCCCAGGGGAGGCAACCCGGCGATGGCGGCGCAGCCGCCTCTCAAGGGGGCGCGGGGAACTGCGCGACCAGCCCCCACGGCCCGCACCCGAGACATGGCGGCGCAGCCCCCACGGCCCGCACCCGGCATCGCCCGGGCCCCGCCCAGGGCCCGCACCCGGCATCATCACCCCAGGCCCCGCCCAGGGCCCGCTCCGAGAAACCCCTTTGCGCCCCCGTGGGATACTGGCCACGTCCCGAGCAACCCACGAGGAGAACGGCTCCCACCCCATGACCTCGGTCAAGCCCCTCAGCGCCACCGTCGAGCAGCAGCTCACGTCCGCGATCTCCGCCGTACTGCCGGAGGCCGACGTCGACCCCTTGCTCCGACGCAGCGACCGGGCCGACTACCAGGCCAACGGGATCCTCGCCCTCGCGAAGAAGAACAAGGCCAACCCCCGCGAGCTGGCCACGACCGTCGTCGCCGGGATCACCACCGGTGAGGTGATCGAGGACATCGAGGTCTCCGGCCCCGGCTTCCTGAACATCACCCTCACCGACCGCGCGATCACCGAGAACCTCGCCGCCCGGTACGAGGACGGCGACCGCCTCGGCGTGCCCACGAAGGCCGACCCGGGCCTCACGGTCATCGACTACGCCCAGCCGAACGTGGCGAAGGAGATGCACGTGGGCCATCTCCGCTCGGCGGTCATCGGCGACGCCCTGCGCGGGATGCTGGACTTCACCGGTGAGCGGACGATCGGCCGCCACCACATCGGCGACTGGGGAACCCAGTTCGGCATGCTCATCCAGTACCTGATCGAGAACCCGGACGAACTGTCCGCGGAGACCGACACGGACGGCGAGCAGGCCATGTCGAACCTGAACCGGGTCTACAAGGCGTCGCGCGCGGTCTTCGACGCGGACGAGGAGTTCAAGGAGCGGGCCCGCAAGCGGGTGGTCGCCCTCCAGTCCGGCGACAAGGAGACCCTGGACCTGTGGCAGCGGTTCGTCGACGAGTCGAAGGTCTACTTCTACTCGGTCTTCGAGAAGCTGGACATGGAGATCCGGGACGACGAGATCGTCGGCGAGTCGGCGTACAACGACGGCATGCCCGAGACGGCCCGCCTCCTGGAGGAGATGGGCGTAGCGGAGGAGTCCAAGGGCGCGCTCGTCGTCTTCTTCGACGAGATCCGCGGCAAGGACGACGAGAGGGTCCCGCTGATCGTGCGGAAGGCGGACGGCGGCTTCGGCTACGCGGCCTCCGACCTGACGGCGATCCGCGACAGGGTCCAGGACCTGAATGCCACGTCCCTGATCTATGTCGTGGACGTACGTCAGTCCCTGCACTTCAAGATGGTCTTCGAGACGGCCCGCCGCGCCGGCTGGCTGACCGACGAGGTCACCGCGCACAACATGGGCTACGGCACCGTGCTGGGCGCGGACGGCAAGCCGTTCAAGACGCGTGAGGGCGAGACGGTCAAGCTGGAGGACCTGCTCGACGAGGCGGTGGAGCGCGCCACGGCGGTGGTCCGCGAGAAGGCCGAGAAGGTGGGCCTGACCGAGGAGGAGATCACCGAGAACGGCCGCTACGTCGGTATCGGCGCGGTCAAGTACGCGGACCTGTCGACCTCGGCGAACCGGGACTACAAGTTCGACCTGGACCAGATGGTCTCGCTGAACGGCGACACGTCCGTCTACCTCCAGTACGCCTACGCCCGTATCAGGTCGATCCTGCGCAAGGCGGAGGGCGCGGGCCCGGTCGCCCACCCGGAGCTGGAACTGGCCCCGGCCGAGCGGACGCTGGGTCTGCACCTGGACACGTTCGGGGACACGGTCTTCGAGGCGGCGGCCGAGTACGCCCCGCACAAGCTGGCCGCGTACCTGTACCAACTGGCGTCCCTGTTCACGACGTTCTACGACCAGTGCCCGGTCCTGAAGGCGGACACGGAGGAGCAGAAGGAGAACCGCCTGTTCCTCAGCGACCTGACGGCCCGCACCCTCCACCAGGGCATGGCCCTGCTGGGCATCAGGACCCCCGAGCGTCTCTGACGGACCGCCGGCGCCCCAGGACACGCACGCCCGAGTGCGGTGTCGTCTCCCGGGAGCGTCGGCGCAGGGCGTCCAGGTCCGTGCCGGGGGGCCAGCGGGTGCCGTCCTCGGTCCAGTGGATGCCCGTGAGGCGGAAGTCGGCCGGGTCGACGTCGGTGAGGTCGGCGTCGGTGAAGTCGTCGAGGGCGCCGTCGAGGACGGCGTCGGCGAGTCCGTCGGCCGAGGGCAGGCCGAGCCGGTCGGCGGCCTCGCGGGCGAGGTCCGCGGCGAGGACGGCGGCGACCGGCGCGAGGCTCAGGACCCGGGCGGGATCGCGCGCGCGGGCGGCCTCGTCGAGGACCACGACCAGTTCGGCGGCGAGATCGTGGCCGAGCGCGGCCTCGTCGAGATCGTGGGCGACGGCGCGGGTGAGGACGTTGGCCAGTTCCAGTACCTGTGCGGCGCCGGGCGGAGCCGTCGGCGGGCGCGCGGTGAAGTTCCGTGCGCGGGCGAAGCTCACGAGGACGTCCGTGTAACGCGCGTGGCAGGAGGCACCGGGCCCCGCGTCGGCGCAGACCTCGGTGAGGACGTCCAGTGACCGCCGGAGCAGTTCACCGGAGACGCAGGCGGCGATCAGCGGGTCCCGCCGGGCGGCGAGCCGCACGCGCGGGGCCACGTCACGCAGGGCACGGACGGCGCCGGTGACGGCCGTGACCTCGCGCGGCCCGTTCTCCGGGCCGGGGTACCGGGGCGGTCCGGAGGGTGTCTCCTCGTGCCGTCGGGCGAGCCTCTTGTCGACCGCCATCACGTCTCCCCCTGCCCCGTGAGCCGCCGGACCACTGCCCCGCGTGCCGTGTGAGGACCCGCTCTCAGGATCGGGACTGCCTCCTGCCCCCGCAACCACGCCAGGGCGGCTTCCGGACGCGCCCGGTGCCCGCGCCGCTGTCAGTGGCGGCCTCTACAGTCACCGGCATGGCGACACTTCCCGATCCGCTGCCCCGGCTGCACTCCCTCGGCCTCGACCTGCCCCCGGGCGAACTGGTCGGTTCCGACGGCCCGTTGCTGTGGCTCGGCTCCGACAGACCGGTGCCCGGGGCCTTCGCGAAGCTGCGGGCCGTGTCCCGCCCCGTCGGCCTGCTCCCCGTCCTCCTCGACCTGGACGCGCGGCACGGCGCCCTGGAGCACTGGGAGTCGGCGCCCGACGAGATGTCCTACCCCGGGGACCACGACCCGGAGGAGGTCCTCGCGGACTTCTGGGACGAGTGCTGCGCGGAGGAGGGCGGCGACTGGCCCGGCCTGGCCGCCCCCGCGCCGCCCGCCGGCAACTCGGACCCCGGCAGCTCGCCCGTCGGCAACTCGGACGCCGACGACCCGGACGCCGTCGCGGAACGGGTCGCCGACGAACTCCTCTCCGCCGGCGGCGCGTTGAAGGAACCCCGCCTCGCCCTGGTGCCCGCCCGCCGCTCCGCGGACATCCCGGCGGCGCTGGGCTGGCTGGGCGCGGTGAACCACGCCGACGACGCGGGCCGCCTCGGCGCGGTGCTCCGCTCCTGGGAGGACCGCTTCGGCATACGGCTGGTGGCCCTCGGCTTCGACGAGCTGGTCGTGTCGGTGGCCGTCCCGCCCGTCACCGGGGCCGAGGCACGGGCGGTCGCCGCCGAGCACTTCGCGTTCTGCCCGGACAACCTCTGGCAGGGCAGCACCCCGACCCTGGACGCCTACGCCGAGCGCCATGTGCGCGCCCAGCCGGCCTGGCACTTCTGGTGGGACTGAGCCCGAGCGGCTGACGCGTCGCGCCGGAACTCCGCGGTGCCGGACCCGACCGGGGCCCGGGGGCGTCCCGTCCGGCGTTCCAGAGAGGTGACGTCCGAGCAGGTCGCAGGGGGTGCGGGCGTTCCGGCGTCCCTGATGGGGAGCTGAGGGCTGCGCGTGGGACGGGGGCCGGACCAAGCTGTCCCCGTCCGCCGATCACGACCGCCGCGTCCCCTACCCACGAGGTCCGACCATGCGCAGCTTCCGTCATCCCCGCCTCCTGGCCGCCGCGGGCGCCGCCCTCGCGGCTCTCGCCCTCACGGCGTGCGAGGACGGGACGGGCACCAGGGACGAGGGCCCCGCGCGGTCGTCGGGCGGGCGACAGGAGCCGCCCTCACCGAGGACAGCCTCCCTCGGGACGCCCTCCCCGGCGACGCCCTCCTCCGCGGCGCGGGACTACCGTCCGCCGTCCGTGACCATCCGGGCCGCCTCGACGGCCCAGTAGGTGAGGATGTTCCGCGCCCCGGCGCGCCTGATCCCGGTCAGGGTCTCCAGGATCGCCCGCTCCCGGTCGATCCAGCCCTTCTCGGCGGCGGCCTCGACCATCGAGTACTCACCGGAGATCTGGTAGGCGGCGACGGGCACGTCCACGGCCTCCGCGACCTTCGCGAGGATGTCGAGGTAGGGTCCGGCCGGCTTCACCATCACCATGTCGGCGCCCTCCTCCAGGTCGAGGGCCAGCTCCCGCAGCGAGTCCCGCGCGTTGGCGGGGTCCTGCTGATAGGTCTTGCGGTCCCCGCGCAGGGACGAGCCGACGGCCTCCCGGAACGGCCCGTAGAACGCCGAGGCGTACTTGGCGGTGTAGGCGAGGATCGCGACGTCCTCCCGCCCGATCTGGTCGAGGGCGTCGCGGACGACCCCGATCTGCCCGTCCATCATCCCGCTGGGCCCCACGACATGGGCTCCGGCGTCGGCCTGGACCTGGGCCATCTCGGCGTACCGCTCCAGGGTGGCGTCGTTGTCGACGCGCCCCTCGGCGTCCAGGACCCCGCAGTGCCCGTGGTCGGTGGTCTCGTCCAGGCACAGGTCGGACATGACGAGGAGGTCGTCGCCGACCTCGGCCCGTACGTCCCGCAGGGCGACCTGGAGGATGCCGTCGGGGTCGGTCCCTGCGGTGCCGAGGGCGTCCTTCTTGGAGTCCTCCGGCACGCCGAAGAGCATGATCCCGGAGATCCCGGCCTCGACCGCCTCCGCGGCGGCCTTCTTCAGGCTGTCCCGCGTGTGCTGGACCACGCCCGGCATGGCGCCGATCGGCACCGGCTCGCTCACGCCCTCCCGCACGAACGCGGGCAGGATGAAGTCGGCCGGGTGCAGCCGGGTCTCGGCGACCATGCGCCGCATGACGGGGGTGGTCCGCAACCGCCGCGGCCGGGCACCGGGAAAGGATCCGTACGTCGTCATACCCCCGAGGCTACGCCCGCCCCGGGGGCACCTTTACCGACGGGAAGTCGGAGCCGCGGCCCCCGCGGAGGGGCGGGTGCGGGCGGGGATTCGAACGCCGTGAACCCCGCCGGCCCGCCCCCGGCACCTCAGGTGGTGGTACGCCGTCTGCGGGCGCCCGGTCGCCGTTCGCTCGGCCGGGTGACCGCGTCCCCGGCCTCCAGCGCGGCGGCCCGGCGCTTCATCCCGAAGTCCGCGAGCGCCTCGGCCAGCCTGTGCACGGACGGCTCGGGAGCCATCACGTCCACCCGCAGCCCGTGCTCCTCGGCGGTCTTCGCCGTGGCGGGCCCGATACAGGCGATGACGGTCACGTTGTGCGGCTTGCCGGCGATGCCGACCAGGTTCCGCACGGTGGACGAGGAGGTGAAGAGCACGGCGTCGAAGCCACCGCCCTTGATCGCCTCGCGGGTCTCCGCCGGCGGCGGCGAGGCCCGCACGGTCCGGTAGGCCGTGACGTCGTCGACCTCCCAGCCGAGCTCGATGAGCCCGGCGACCAGGGTCTCCGTGGCGATGTCGGCGCGCGGCAGGAACACCCGGTCGATCGGGTCGAAGACCGGGTCGTAGGGCGGCCAGTCCTCCAGGAGTCCGGCCGCGGACTGCTCACCGCTGGGCACCAGGTCCGGCTTCACACCGAACGCGATGAGCGCCTTGGCGGTCTGCTCGCCGACGGCCGCGACCTTGATCCCGGCGAACGCCCGCGCGTCGAGCCCGTACTCCTCGAACTTCTCCCGGACGGCCTTGACGGCGTTGACCGAGGTGAAGGCGATCCACTCGTAGCGTCCGGTGACGAGGCCCTTGACGGCACGTTCCATCTGCTGGGGCGTGCGCGGCGGCTCGACGGCGATGGTCGGCACCTCGTGCGGCACGGCGCCGTACGAGCGCAGCTGGTCGGAGAGCGAGGCCGCCTGCTCCTTGGTCCGCGGCACGAGCACCCGCCACCCGAACAGGGGCTTGGACTCGAACCAGGACAGCTGCTCGCGCTGGGCAGCGGCGGAACGCTCACCGACCACGGCTATCACCGGCCGGCCGCCCTCGGGCGAGGGCAGCACCTTGGCCTGCTTGAGGGTCTGCGCGATGGTCCCGAGGGTGGCGGTCCAGGTGCGCTGCCGGGTGGTCGTCCCGCCGACGGTGACCGTCAGCGGGGTGTCGGGCTTGCGCCCGGCGGCGACCAGCTCTCCGGCCGCGGCGCCCACGGAGTCGAGGGTGGTCGACACGACGACGGTCCCGTCGGACGCCCCCACCTCCGTCCAGCACCGGTCGGAAGCGGTCCGCGCGTCCACGAAGCGGACGTCGGCGCCCTGGGCGTCCCGCAGCGGGACACCGGCGTAGGCGGGTACGCCGACGGCGGCGGCGACACCGGGCACGACCTCGAACGGCACCCCGGCCGCGGCGCACGCCAGCATCTCCTCGGCGGCGTACGCGTCGAGCCCGGGGTCCCCGGACACCGCACGGACGACCCGCCTGCCGCCCCGCGCGGCCTCCATGACAAGATGTGCGGCATCCCTCACGGCGGGGACACCCACGGTTGCTGACGTGCCGTCAACAACCGTCAGCTGAGGCGTGCCTGTGCCCGGAACCGGATCCGCGGAGGAACCGGGATCCGTGTTCACGACGGCGACGCCGGACCGGGCGTGGACGCGTACGACGTCGAGCACCTCGTGCTCGGCGACGAGGACGTCCGCGCTCGCCAGCGCCTCCACGGCGCGCAAGGTAAGCAGCCCCGGATCTCCGGGTCCGGCACCCAGGAAGGTGACGTGCCCGTGTTCAGGACCGGCGGCAGGAAGGGCGGTGGGGCTCACTGTGCTCGCTCCCCCATCAGACCGGCCGCGCCCTGGGCAAGCATCTCGGCCGCGAGTTCACGGCCGAGCGACATTGCCTGGTCGTACGTCTCGGGCACGGGACCGGTGGTTGACAACTGCACCGTGCGAGAGCCGTCGGTGGTGCCGACGACGCCCCGCAGGCGCATTTCCTTGACAATCTGCCCGTCGGCCAGAAGGTCGGCCAGCGCGCCCACAGGTGCGCTGCAACCGGCCTCCAGGGCGGCGAGCAGTGACCGCTCGGCGGTCACGGCGGCCCGCGTGAACGGGTCGTCGAGCTCACCGAGCGCGGCGATGAGGTCCGCGTTGTCCGCGGCACACTCGATCGCGAGTGCTCCCTGGCCGGGAGCGGGCAAAACCGTGTCGACCGACAGGAAGTCGGTCACTTCGTCGATGCGGCCGATGCGGGTCAGCCCGGCGGCGGCCAGCACAACAGCATCCAACGCACCATCGCGTACGAACCCAAGCCGCGTGTCGACATTCCCGCGAATCGGTACGGTCTCGATATCAAGCCCGTGCGTCCGCGCGTACGCGTTGAGCTGGGCCATGCGCCGGGGCGAACCCGTACCGATGCGGGCCCCTCGGGGCAGATCGGTGAACTTCAGCGCGTCCCGCGCGACGACGACGTCCCGCGGGTCCTCGCGCAGCGGAATCGCGGCGAGCGCGAGCTCGTCGGGCTGCCCGGTCGGCAGGTCCTTGAGCGAGTGCACCGCGAAGTCCACCTCACCCCTGAGCAGCGCCTCGCGCAGGGCGGCGACGAACACACCCGTCCCGCCGATCTGCGCGAGCTGCTCCCTGGAGACGTCTCCGTACGTGGTGATCTCGACGAGCTCGACGGGCCGCCCGGTCACCTGGCTCACGGCGTCCGCCACCTGCCCGGACTGGGCCATGGCGAGCTTGCTCCGCCTGGTCCCGAGCCGTAGCGCCTTCTCCCTCATGCCGGCCCTCGGTCTTTCTCATTGCTGTTGCTGTCCTCGGCACGCGAGACGGCGTCCACCGTCTCCTGGTCGAGGTCGAACAGGGTCCGCAGCGCGTCCGCGTACCCGGCACCGCCGGGCTCGGCGGCGAGCTGCTTGACCCGTACGGTCGGTGCGTGCAGCAGCTTGTCGACCACGCGCCTGACGGTCTGCGTGATCTCGCTGCGGTGCTTGTCGTCGAGCCCGGGCAGCCGCCCTTCGAGGCGGGCGATCTCCAGGGCGACGACATCGGCGGCCATGGTGCGCAGCGCGACGACGGTGGGGGTGATGTGCGCGGCGCGCAGCGCGGCCCCGAAGGCGGCGACCTCGTCGGCGACGATCCGCCGGACCTGGTCCACGTCGGAGGCCATGGGCGCGTCGGCGGACGCCTCGGCGAGCGACTCGATGTCGACGAGCCGGACCCCGGGCAGCCGGTGCACGGCGGCGTCGATGTCCCGGGGCATCGCGAGGTCGAGCAGGAAGAACGTGGGCGCGGGCCCGGTGGCGACCGGTTCGGGCCGGCGCCGCTCGGGGATCCGTCCGACGGTCGCGACGGCGGCGGCGAGCGCCGCGATCGCCTCGGCCTCGTCGGCGACGAGCTGCGGGCCGGGGGCGTTGTCCACCCAGGCGGCGTGCTGCTCCAGCTCGGCGGCGCCCATCCCGGCGACCGCGGCCTCCCCGAGGACGGAGAACCCGGCGGTGGCGGGCACGGGGGACAGGTCGAGCGGACAGTTCTCGTCCCCGGACTCGCCCGGGGCCGCGGACGGCCGTACGGCCTGGGCGGCGCGGGCGGGCGCGGGGAGCAGTCCGGCGCCGGACCGCGCGCCCGGTCCCCGCTCGGCCCCCACGGCCTCGGCGACGGCGTCGACGGTCAGCACCAGTCCGGTGGCTCCCGTGCAGGACACGACGACGTCGGCACGTGTCAGCTCGTCCGACACCGATTCCATCGGTACCGCACGGGCCACCACGTCCGTGTCCGCGCCCTCGGTGAGGATCTCGGCGAGCCGCGAGGCCCGCTCGGCGGTGCGGTTGGCGATCACGATCTCGCCGACCCCGGCCCGCGCCAGCGTCGCCGCGGCCAGCGAGGACATCGAACCGGCGCCGATGACCAGCGCCTTCCTGCCGCGGGCCCACCCGGGGACGTCCGCCCCCGCGGCGAGCTGTTCGAGGCCGAAGGTCACCAGCGACTGCCCGGCCCGGTCGATGCCGGTCTCGGAGTGCGCGCGCTTGCCGACCCGCAGGGCCTGCTGGAAGAGGTCGTTCAGCAGCCGCCCGGCGGTGTGCAGCTCCTGGCCCCTGGCGAGCGAGTCCTTGATCTGGCCGAGGATCTGCCCCTCGCCGACGACCATGGAGTCGAGCCCGCAGGCCACCGAGAACAGGTGGTGCACCGCCCGGTCCTCGTAGTGGACGTACAGATAGGGGGTGAGCTCGTCGAGTCCGACCCCGCTGTGCTGGGCGAGCAGGGTGGACAGCTCGGCGACACCGGCGTGGAACTTGTCCACGTCGGCGTACAGCTCGATGCGGTTGCAGGTGGCGAGCAGCGCGGCCTCGGCGGCCGGCTCGGCGGCGACGGTGTCCTGGAGGAGCTTGACCTGCGCGTCCGTGGTCAGCGCGGCCCGCTCCAGCACGCTCACCGGAGCGCTGCGGTGGCTCAGCCCTACGACGAGGAGACTCATGCCGGCATCACGGCGGGTACGTCCCCGTCCGGGCCCTGCTCGGTGGACTCCTTGCGGGCGGCGGCCGGGCCGCGCTCGTCCGCGGCGGCGGCGCTCTCCTCACCGGCCTTGCGCTGCTCGTGGAAGGCGAGGATCTGGAGCTCGATGGAGAGGTCGACCTTGCGCACGTCCACCCCGTCCGGGACGGTCAGCACGGTCGGCGCGAAGTTCAGGATGGAGGTGACCCCGGCGGCCACGAGCCGGTCGCAGACGGGCTGGGCGGCGCCGGCGGGCGTCGCGATGACGCCGATGCTGACCCCGTTGTCCTCGATGATCTTCTCCAGATCGTCCGAGTGCTGCACGGGGATGCCGGCGACGGGCTTCCCGGCCATGGCGGGGTCGGCGTCGATGAGCGCCGCGACCCGGAAGCCGCGGGAGGCGAACCCGCCGTAGTTGGCGAGGGCGGCGCCGAGGTTGCCGATACCGACGATGACGACGGGCCAGTCCTGGGTCAGCCCCAGTTCGCGGGAGATCTGATAGACGAGGTACTCCACGTCGTACCCCACACCGCGGGTCCCGTAGGAGCCGAGGTAGGAGAAGTCCTTGCGCAGCTTCGCGGAGTTGACCCCGGCGGCGGCCGCGAGCTCCTCGGAGGAGACCGTGGGCACCGAGCGCTCCGACAGCCCGGTCAGCGCGCGGAGGTACAGCGGAAGGCGGGCGACGGTGGCCTCGGGAATCCCTCGGCTACGGGTCGCCGGTCGGTGAGTTCGGCCAGTTGCCACGGTGCTCCTGCGGGTAGAGCGGGGCTGCAGGCGGTCACACTTACCCAGACCGCCCCGTCGAAAGCAGGCTATGTCTTTGTGAACGCGTGCACAAAGATGGTGTCCGATTTGCCCGGCCAACGTGACCGGGGTCACGCACTGCTGTCTCGGGGGCAAAACCGGTCACTCTCCTCACGATTCCCACCCCCAAGGCCAAGCCGCCAACGATCCTAAGCGAGTTTGCGGACCGTTTGGACTACTCGGTCAGTGCCTGCCGCAGTCGATCTTCGTTCACCCGCCAGAACGTGTGCTGTTCACCATCGACGAGTACGACCGGAATCTGCTCCCAGTACTGGTCGTGCAGGGCCTGGTCCTCGGTGATGTCCTTCGGCTCCCAGCGCACGCCGAGCTCGCCGCAGACTTTTTCGACCGCCGTCTGTGCGTCATCACACAGATGACAGCCGGGTTTGCGAATGAGAGTGACCAGCCGATCCTGGGGCGCCGGCGGCTTCCGGCGGAAAAGAGGACTCATACCGGCCATTCTCCCCCGCGCCACGAGGGGCTCTCCAGCAGTGCTTTAACGGTGCGGTCGCGGAGAGTTCACACCCTCCGAACCTCTCGGCTCCAAGGGCACCGAACAAACTGGCTATGCTCACGCCATGGCCGCTCTCGGATGGCTCACTCCCCGTAGGCGCTCCGCCACGGCGCGGAGCGTGTTGGCAGGCGAGGCGTCGGCGGAGGCCGCACGCAAGTCGTCGCAGGAACTGGAAGGCCAGGAGGTCCCCGAGACCTCGGCACCGGACCAGGAGCCGGAGTTCCCGGTGCTCGGCGACGACCGGGCAGCCGCGTTCTTCGACCTGGACAACACCGTGATGCAGGGCGCAGCCCTCTTCCACTTCGGCCGGGGTCTGTACAAGCGGAAGTTCTTCGAGACCCGCGACCTCGCCCGGTTCGCCTGGCAGCAGGCCTGGTTCCGGCTGGCCGGCGTCGAGGACCCCGAGCACATGCAGGAGGCCCGCGACTCGGCCCTCTCCATCGTCCAGGGCCACCGCGTCGCCGAGCTGATGTCCATCGGCGAGGAGATCTACGACGAGTACATGGCCGAGCGCATCTGGCCGGGCACCCGCGCCCTCGCGCAGGCCCATCTCGACGCGGGCCAGAAGGTGTGGCTCGTCACGGCCGCCCCGGTGGAGATCGCCCAGGTGATCGCCCGCCGCCTCGGCCTCACCGGCGCGCTCGGCACGGTCGCCGAGTCCGTCGACGGCGTCTACACCGGCAAGCTCGTCGGCGAACCCCTGCACGGTCCGGCGAAGGCGGAGGCGGTACGCGCCCTGGCCGCGGCGGAGGGCCTCGACCTCTCGCGCTGCGCCGCGTACAGCGACAGCCACAACGACATCCCGATGCTGTCCCTGGTCGGGCACCCCTACGCGATCAACCCGGACGCCAAGCTGCGCAAGCACGCGCGCCGACTCGACTGGCGTTTGCGTGATTACCGCACCGGCCGCAAGGCGGCCAAGGTGGGCATCCCGGCCGCGGCGGGCGTGGGCGCGGTGGCCGGCGGCACGGCGGCGGCGATCGCTCTGCACCGCCGCCGTCGCTGACGGATCACCAACTGGCGGATGCCGCCCAAAACTCAGGAGATACCCCTCTCCCCGCCCCGGCACTCATCTTGTCGGGGCACAGCCACAACACGCCCCGACCATGACCGAATCTCGATCCGAATCGATCAACAAGCGGTCACTCTCCGGCACTTGATGGGGTCTCAATCGGTTACAGAAGCGACGTAATCGATGAATAGAGCAACTGGGTGTAGCAGGGCCTGTACGAAGCGTTATTCTCCTCAGACGCAAACCGGTACCCCTCCGTCGCTACGACGGGTGAACGGTCCCGCACTGCACGTGATGGAAGCTCTGCCTCTGGGAGTCCCGTGTATGCACACGTCGGGGTTGACGCCTCGGGCCTGGCTACGCTGCGCGCAACGGTTCACAACCTCCTGCGCTTCGTCCCCACCGCGTACGCCGTCCCCGCCCTCGCCGTAGCCACCGCACCGGCCGGCCCGTGCTACGCACTGGCCGACGGCAGCGCGGCTGTCGGCAGACGAGGGCGTTCGACCGGCACCACCACCGCACGCCGTCCGGCCGCGGACAGCGACAGCGCGCGCATGATGGATCTGGTCGAACGCGCCCAGGCCGGCGAGGCCGACGCGTTCGGGCGGCTCTACGACCAGTACAGCGACACCGTCTACCGGTACATCTATTACCGGGTGGGCGGAAAGGCGACGGCCGAGGACCTCACCAGTGAGACGTTCCTGCGCGCGCTGCGCCGCATCGGGACGTTCACCTGGCAGGGCCGTGACTTCGGCGCCTGGCTGGTGACGATCGCCCGCAACCTCGTCGCCGACCACTTCAAGTCGAGCCGCTTCCGCCTGGAGGTGACGACCGGCGAGATGCTCGACGCCAACGAGGTCGAGCGGTCACCGGAGGACTCCGTCCTGGAGTCCCTCTCCAACGCCGCGCTCCTCGAAGCCGTGCGCCGGCTCAACCCGCAGCAGCAGGAGTGCGTCACGCTCCGCTTCCTCCAGGGCCTCTCGGTCGCCGAGACCGCCCGGGTGATGGGGAAGAACGAGGGCGCGATCAAGACCCTGCAGTACCGGGCCGTCCGCACCCTCGCCCGGCTGCTCCCGGACGACGCCCGCTGACCCCGGCACCCCCGCAGCGCTCGGCGACTCAGGGCGACGAACAACTCGCGCTCGGTTAAAGTCCGTTGACTTCCCGATCCGATCATCCGCCGTCCGTAACCCAAGTGCCGCGCCGCTCGTTGTGCGGGATGCAGGCTCCCTGTGGTCACTCCCTGACCCACGTCGATCACCCGATCGTGTGGACGTGGTCGGGGCGTGCAACCCTCAGGACCCCCTGGGGAGTCGACCGTCATGACGAGAGGAGGTGCCGCCCGTGATCGCGAACGTATCGGCGCACCGGCGGGCGAACGCCTTCGCCCAGGCCCTGGAGGACCAGTCCGACCAGGGCACGGCGGCCGAAGAGGCCGAAGGACCGGCGCCCGACCCGGCCGCCGCCGAACACTCCGAACGGGGCCGCATGCTGGCCCTGACGGAGTGTCTCGACGAGCTGCCGAAGCCGAAGCTGGATCCCGAGGTCAAGGTCGTCCAGCGGGCCCAGCTAGTAGCCGCGTTCGAGGCCATGCTCCAGGAAGGCGCTGTCGGGGGTGGGGCGGGCGGCCCCGCGGTCCCCGAACAGCGCTCGCACCGCGCGCGAGGCGCCCACCGGGCGTCCGCGCTGGGCAAACTGCGCCCGAAGTCGAGACTGACCAAGGGCCTCGCGGCCGGCGGACTCAGTGTCGGCGTCGCCGCGGGCGCGTTCGGCGGAGTGGCCGCGGCCAGCTCCGACGCACTCCCCGGTGACTCGCTCTACGGACTCAAGCGCGGCATCGAGGACTTCAAGCTCAACTATCTGTCCGACGGGGACGACCAGCGCGGCGAGGCCTTCCTCGACCAGGCCTCCACCCGGCTCAACGAGGCCCGTCGCCTGATGGACCGCGGGCGCGGCGGCCACCTCGACCACGAGTCCCTCGGCGAGATCCGCCGCACCCTGTCCGGGGTACAGCACGACGCCACCGAGGGCCACCGTCTCCTGCACGCCGCCTATGAGCGCGACCCGGACTCGCTCGGCCCCATCCAGGCGCTCTCCGCGTTCTCCAACTCGCACCGCGAGGCCTGGGGCGCCCTGCGCGACCGGCTGCCGGTCCAGCTCGGCGACGTGAGCGAGCAGGTCAGCTCGGTCTTCGACGCCATAGACGAAGAGGTCGCCCCGCTCCAGTCGCTGCTCCCCCAGCCGCCCGCCCGGGGCGGCGAAGGCCGGCGGCAGGGTCCCGGCACGTCCGCGCCCGGCAGCACGGGCTCGGACCGTTCCGTCCCGCCGAGCGACTCCGCCCCGGACACCACCGGCTCGGACACCCGGAGCCCCAGCAGCTCCGCGTCCTCCGACACCGGCGACGGTCTCCTCGGCGGCAACACCGGCGGCCTCCTGGACCCCCCGGCCACCAGCGGCACCAGCTCCACGCCGTCCGCGACGACCGACCCGACCGACCCCGACGTCACCCTCCCGCCCCTCCTCCCCGGCCTCCTCCCCGGCCTGGGCATCGACAGCGAGGACGCGGGCTAGCAGCGACACACCGATGGGGCGCCCTTCTCGGAAGGGCGCCCCATCGACGTACCACCACGCGGAACCAGGCGGAACCAGGCGGAACCAGTCAGAAGAACACCGACCGCCGCTGCACCAGCAGCTTGTACAACGTGTGCTGGATCTGCTCCCTCACCTGGTCCGTGAGGTTGAACATGAGCATGGGATCCTCGGCGGCCTCCGGCGGGTAGCCGTTCGTGGGGATCGGTTCGCCGAACTGGATCGTCCACTTGGTGGGGAGCGGGATCGCGCCGAGAGGGCCGAGCCACGGGAAGGTGGGGGTGATCGGGAAGTAGGGGAAGCCGAGGACGCGGGCCAGCGTCTTGGCGTTGCCGATCATCGGGTAGATCTCCTCCGCGCCCACGATCGAGCACGGAATGATCGGGGCACCCTTGCGCAGAGCCGTGGAGACGAAGCCGCCGCGGCCGAACCGCTGGAGCTTGTAGCGCTCGCTGAAGGGCTTGCCGATGCCCTTGAAGCCCTCCGGCATCACCCCGACCAACTCGCCCTGCCCGAGCAGCCGTTCCGCGTCCTCCGCGCAGGCCAGCGTGTGCCCCAGCTTGCGGGCCAGCTCGTTGACCACCGGCAGCATGAAGACCAGGTCGGCGGCCAGCAGGCGCAGATGCCGGTCCGCCGGGTGGTTGTCGTGGACGGCGACCTGCATCATCAGGCCGTCCATCGGGATCGTCCCCGAGTGGTTGGCGACGATCAGCGCGCCGCCCTCCGCCGGGATGTTCTCGATGCCCTTCACCTCGACCCGGAAGTACTTCTCGTACACCGGCCGCAGCAGCGACATCAGGACCTGGTCGGTGAGCTCCTCGTCGTACCCGAAGTCGTCGACGTCGTAGTCCCCGGTGAGGCGGCGGCGCAGGAACGACAGGCCGCCGGCGATCCGCCGCTCGAGCCCACCGCTCTCCGGTTCCTTTTCGGTCACCTGAACATCATCGTGGCCCGAACCCGCCGTGGGCAGGGGCTGGACCTCATGAACCTCACGTACCTCACGGACCTCGCGCACCACCGCGGGCTCCGCGGCCTTGCGCCTGCTCCCCACACCCCGGCGCCGCGACGGCCGCTGCACGGCAGCCCCACGGGACCGGTCGTCGTCGAACGGAATGACCTTGGCGTCCGCCATCGTTGATGCGCTCCTCAGTTGGCGCTCTGCGTCGGGAGGTGCCCGCCGCCCAGGACGGGCAGCGCGGCGATCCGGTCCACGGCCCCCGCGAGGGCCTCGGGCGGCAGCAGCCCCGGTCCGCGGCCCCGCACGAAGTCCGCGAACGTCTCCGCCGTCGTGTACTTGGGCCGGAACCCGAGGGTCTCCCGCATCTGCCCGGTGGCCACGACCCGGCCGTGGGTGAGCAGCCGGATCTGCTCGGGCGAGAAGTCCGTCACGCCCAGCGTACGGACCAGCGTGCCCGCCCAGTTGACGGCGGGCAGCAGCAGCGGCACCGTCGGCCGCCCGAGCCGCCGCGCGCACTGCGACAGCAACAGCACCCCGTCTCCGGCGATGTTGAACGTGCCGCTGTTCAGCGTGGACCGCTCCGGGTCGTGCGAGGCCCGGCGCAGCACCTCGATCACGTCGTCCTCGTGGACGAACTGGAGCCTCGGGTCGTACCCGAACACGGTCGGCAGCACGGGCAGCGAGAAGTACGAGGCGAGCGGTGTATCGGCGCTCGGCCCGAGGATGTTGGCGAACCGCAGCACGCACACGGCCACGTCGGGACGCCTCCGAGCGAACCCGCGCACATACCCCTCGACCTCGACGGTGTCCTTGGCGAACCCGCCGCTGGGCAGCGACTTGGGCGGGGTGCCCTCGGTGAACACGGCCGGATCCCGCGGCGCCGACCCGTACACGTTCGTACTGGACTTGATCACCAGCCGCTTGACCGTCGGCGACTTCTGACAGGCACCCAGCAGCTGCATGGTGCCGATGACGTTGGTCTCCTTGACCGTGGTCCGGCTGCCGCTGCCGAGCGCCATCGCCGTGACGTCCAGGTGTACGACGGTGTCGGCGGCCGTCTCGGCCAGCACGCGGGCTATGGCCGGCTGCCGGATGTCGGCCTGGACGAAGTCCGCGCCGCCCAGATGATGCTCGGGCGGCACCGCGTCCACGGCGATCACCCGGTCCACCTGAGGGTCACGCTGAATGCGTCGTACGAACCGGCCCCCCAGTTGACGGGCCACTCCGGTCACGAGCACGACCTTGCCCAAGATCAGCGCCTTCCTTCGTCCAGCACTCACTCGTCACTGCGTACCCTGCCGGGTTCCCCGCCTGCCGCCAACCTAGCGGGTCGATGTTGCGCTGTGATGACCACCCAATGCACGAAGTGACGACATCCACAGTCGTACGACCAGACCAGGCCATGTGAAGTGCCATGTGCAGTGGCATGTGACGGCCGGCCAGGTCGGCGAGGCCCGGACGGGCCGGCCGGCCGCTCGCTCCCCGCCGGACGGACACCCGCTCCGGATATGCGTGTGGCCCCCCACCGGGTCCGGTGGGGGGCCACAGTCACACTGCCTGCGCAGCGTCGCTTACTTCTTGTTGCGACGCTGAACGCGCGTGCGCTTGAGCAGCTTGCGGTGCTTCTTCTTGGCCATCCGCTTGCGCCGCTTCTTGATAACAGAGCCCACGACTACCCTCGCTCACTTCTCATCACTCGGTGCTGGGCGCCATGGGCCCATACGACCTACAAGGGGCCAGCCTACCCGCCCGAGCGCTGAGGTCGTAATCGAGGGCGTCGCCGACCGTTGATCAGGCGGTTTCCACCCCCACATAACTCTCGCGAAGGTACTCGTGGACCGCTTGCTCCGGGACACGGAACGACCGCCCCACCCGGATCGCGGGCAGATGACCGCTGTGCACCAGCCGGTACACGGTCATCTTCGACACTCGCATCACCGAGGCTACTTCCGCCACGGTAAGGAACTGAACCTCGTTCAGAGGCCTCTCGCCTGCTGCAGCCATCACACACCTGAACCTTCCGCACTCGACGGCCACCGGCTTCCCCTTCCGGTGACTCTTCGTCGCTGCGTGCTCACTCCCCAATGTAGGGGCGGGTGATGCGAGTGGGGAAGAGGTGCACCCATCAACGGCCTACTGTGACAGACACGCTCGATTGAGTACGTAGCGGGTAAGCGGCCGGTAGTAATCAGACCGCACAGCGTCATCAAGTGGAACGACGACGGACACGACCCCCTCCGCCTCCCCCACGAAGAGCGCGGGGTCATCGGTATCGGCCAGCCCAATGGCCTCAAACCCCAGCTGACCTGCTCCGCAGACCCACCCGTGATCCCCGATCACCAGCCCGGGCAGCACCCCGCAGGCATCCGCCGCGGCCTCCAGGGCGACCCGAACCGGGAGCGGTGAATGCGTGTGTGCGCCGGTCGCACGACCGTCGCCCACGGCGTCGGCGTCTCGCACGAACGCGACTCCTCGTACGTAGTCGAGGTTGTACGTGCGTAGACCGAACCGGGTCGTTATGTCGACACAGCGACCATGCGCGGGGGTGAGGACGGCACATCCCGCCGCCGACAGCGCGTCCGCCAACGCGGCGTAGAACCCGAGCAGCCGGTGCGGGTGCCCGGTGCCGATCAGCACGGGGGCGCCACGCTGCGCGACGTCGGCGATCCGACCGGCGAAGGCGTCGAGGGCGGCCAACGTCCGTTCAGGATCGATCACATCCTGGCCCGAAGTGACCCGCGGATCGCTCGAAACCCCGCACTTGTCCGCCATGAGACCGATCAGGTCCCGCTGTCCCCATGTCCGTTCGGGATCGATCCCGATCGTCATCCGGGGGTCCCGAGCCGCGAACAGCCGATAGCTCCGCAGGCTCTCCTCCCGCGAGGTCGCCACGACCCCGGCAAGCCGAGCAGCCAGCAGATGAGCACGCATCGCCCCGACGGACACCACCCCCCGATGCTGCCGCACCCCACCCCGACCGACCCGGGAAACCCCCCAACACCCCACGGTTGGCGTAACGCTCCCCGCACCCCGCCTACCTACCCACCTACCTGGCTGCGGGCAGTCGTGCCGCACCCCACCCACCTACCCACTCACCCAGCTGCGGGCAGTCGTGCCGCTTGGGGCGGCACAGGTGAGCGCAGCGGCACCCGCCCAACGGCGGCGAGCAACGCCCACCCACCTCAAGGCCGGTACCCCCTACGCCAGCAACCCCCGCAGGGGAAACGCCGCCCGCCGGGCAGCCAACACCGCCTGGTCCAACCGGTCCGCAGGGTCGTACCCCGCCTCCCAGTCCCCCCACCCCACCGGCCACCGCCCGTCGGTCATCCGCCCCGGCCCCAACTGCCGCGTCCGAGCGAACACTTCCTGCCGCCAGCTCTCAGGAATCACCGTCTCCGGCGCCAACTCCCGCCCCGCGGCGATCGCCACCAGATGCGTCCACGACCGGGGAACGACATCGACGACCGCGTACCCACCCCCACCGAGCGCGACCCACCGCCCCTCGGCGTACGAATGCGCCAACTCGTGACAGGCGACCTGCACGGCCCGCTGCGCGTCCAACGACACGGCGAGATGAGCCAGCGGATCCTCGAAGTGCGTGTCGGCCCCGTGCTGCGTGACCAGCACCTGCGGCCGGAAGTCCGCGATCAGCTCCGGCACCACGGCGTGGAACGCCCGCAGCCACCCGGCGTCCCCGGTCCCCGCCGGCAGGGCGACGTTCACCGCGCTCCCCTCGGCCCCCGCCGCCCCGGTCTCCTCGGGCCACCCGGTCTGCGGGAACAACGTACGGGGATGCTCGTGCAGCGAGATCGTCAGAACCCGCGGGTCCTCCCAGAACGCGGCCTGGACCCCGTCCCCGTGATGCACGTCGACGTCGATGTAGGCGACCCGCTCGGCCCCCAGCTCCAGCAGCCGCGCGATGGCCAGCGAGGCGTCGTTGTAGATGCAGAACCCGGAGGCGCCCCCGGGCATCGCGTGATGCAGCCCGCCCGCGAAGTTCACCGCGTGCAGCGCGTCCCCGGCCCACACGGCCTCCGCCGCCCCCACCGACTGCCCCGCGATCATCGCGGACACCTCGTGCATCCCGGCGAAGGCCGGATCGTCCACGGTCCCGAGACCGTACGACTGGTCGGCCGCGTCGGGATTCTCCGACGCCGCCTTCACCGCATCGATGTAGTCCTCGCGGTGCACCAGCCGAAGCGTCGACTCCCCGGCCGGCTTGGCGGCCACGACCTCCAGCCCCCGGTCCAGCCCGAAGGCGTCGACCAGGCTCCGGGTCAGGGCCAGCCGGACCGGATCCATCGGATGGTCCGGACCGAAGTCATAGCCCGTTACTGCCTCGTCCCACATCAGCTGTGCGCGGCCGCTCATGCCCGCCACCGTATCGGTCCGGTTGAGCGGCGAACGACTTGGCGTACACGAGCGTCACCAGCACCAACACCATCGGCACCAGCATCGCCCCGCGGTAGCTCCACGCGTCGCCGAGCGCACCGACCAGGGGCGAACCGACCAGAAACCCGACATAGTTGAAGACGTTGAGCCGGGCGATGGCCGCATCGGAGGCCCCCGGGAACAGCCGCCCGGCCGCCGCGAAGGTCTGCGGCACCAGCACACACAGCCCCAGTCCCAGCAGGGTGAACCCGAGCATCCCGACCCACGCCCCGGGCGCCGCCGCGACCACGGCGAACCCGATCGCGGCGACCACCGCACCGATCCGCACCACGGCCGCCGCCCCGAACCTCCGCACCCCGAAGTCCCCGACGGCCCGCCCGATCAGCGTGGTGACCATGTAGACGTTGTAGGGCACGGTGGCCAGCTGCTCACTGCTCCCGAGCACGTCCTGGAGGTACTTGGCGCTCCAGTTGGAGACGGTCGAGTCCCCGATGTACGCGAAGGACATCACCAGGCACAGCGGCAGCAGCAGCTTGAAGGCCAGGGCCCCGCCCTCACCCCCGTCCTTCTCGACGGCGTCCTCGGCGGCACCCCCGTCGACGTACCACCGGCTCCCGACGAACGCCGCCGGCAACAGCACGACGACGACCGGCAGATACGACACGAACAGCGCCAGGTCCCAGTGCGCCCCCACCCACGCGAGCGAGGCCCCGAGAATCCCGCCCAGGCTGAACACCGCGTGGAAACTGAGCATGATGCTGCGCCCGTACGACCGTTGCAGGCTGACCCCGAGCATGTTCATCGAGGCGTCGAGCGCACCCACGGCCAGCCCGAACGCGGCGAGCGAGACGCCGAGTTCGACCGTAGACTCCCCGGCCCCGACCCCGAGCAGCGCCAGCAGCACCACGGGCTGGGACCAGCGCAGCACCCGGCTCGGCGGCACGCGCCGCACCAGCTTCTCGGTCGAGACGCTCCCGACCCCGGCGAGGATCGGCACGGCGGCCAGGAAAGCGGGCAGCAGCGCGTCGGACACCCCGTACCGGTCCTGGATGGCCGGGATCCTCGTCACCAGCAGGGCGAAGGCGACGCCCTGGGCGAAGAAGCTGAACGCCAACGAGGCCCTACCCCGCCGCAGCACATCTGTCATGGCGGCGAGCGTAGAGCCCCGGACTACCCATGGGTAGATCAAGCCAAAGATGAATTCAGTTCATCTTCCTGCCGAGCCCGCTCCCGGGCCTCACGGCGCGCCTCCTCGGTGAGCATGCCTTCCATGGGGCCCGCGGCCAACGCCCCGCTCACCACGAAGGCCACCGCCATGGCGACGACGAGGATGACGGTCCCGAGCCACACCATGGTGTCCACGGGCAGGGTGTACGCCCCCACCACCCGGACCACGCACTCCCCGAGCAGAACGACCCCCCAGACCAGCGAGAAGACCCGCTCGGCCCGCCGGAACTCGACCGACCCCGTCCGCAACCGCCCCCAGGCGGCTTCCCGCCCGGCATCACCCTTCACCAGCCACGGCTTCATCCCGGCGGTCATCATCGGCCTGCCCACCAGCACCGAGACCAGCACCCCGATCCCGATCACACTGCCGACCGCGCTCTCCTTCGCCAGCATCAGCCGAGGATCCCCGGCGACGAGGCTCAGCACGATCCCCACCAGGTTCACGACCAGGATCAGCAGCGCCAGCCCTTCGACGGTCCGCTTCCTGATCACACCCCACCCGGTCCGCACCGCCGGCACCACACTGCTCCACGCGAGCGCCGCCATCGTCCCCATCCCGAACCCGTCCCGGAACAGGTAGTACGACCCGACCGGCACCGCCACGTCCAGGACGAGCGGTACGAAGTCGGCCCCCTTGCCTCGTGTCTGTGTCATGCCCTCAGCTTCGCGGCCGGGAGGGGGTCCCCAGTAGAAACGATCGTCCGGAGCCTGCCGTGACAAAAGTCAGGCCTCAGACCAGCAGATCGGTCAACTCCCGCATGTCGGCGAAGAGTCGACCGGCCGAGGCGAGCCGCGCGGCCGGCGTCATGGCGGTGAACCCGTACACGTCCATCCCCGCCGCGACGGCCGCCTGCACCCCCAGCGGACTGTCCTCGACGACCACACACCGCTCCGGCGCCACCCCCATCCGCTCCGCGGCGTACAGGAACAGATCCGGCGCCGGCTTCCCCCGCCCGACATCCTCCGAGCTGAAGATCCGCTCCTCCTCGAACCACCGGTCCAACCCGGTCGTCCGGTGCCCCACCCGAATCCGGGTATGGCTCCCCGACGAGGCGACGCAGTACGGCACTCCGTCCGCGGCCAGTTTCTCCAGCACCTCGACGGCCCCGGCGACCGGCTTCAGCTCCCGCTCGAACGCGGCGAACACACGGGCGTGGAAGACATCGTCGAAGTCGTCCGGCAACTGTCGCCCGGTCCGCTCCTCGACCAGGTCGTGGATGCGGTGCATGGCGGACCCCATGTAGTCACGCAGGGACTCCTCGTAGGTCGTCGGATGCCCGACCTCGGTGAGATAGGCGGCCAGGAGCCGATTGGAAATGGGCTCGCTGTCGACGAGCACACCGTCGTTGTCGAAGATGACCAGGTCATAGCGCATGCGTTTGAGCATAAACGCAGAAAGGCCCACGCCTAATGGCGTGGGCCTTTCTCAAAATTTGTTCGGCGGTGTCCTACTCTCCCACAGGGTCCCCCCTGCAGTACCATCGGCGCTGTGAGGCTTAGCTTCCGGGTTCGGAATGTAACCGGGCGTTTCCCTCACGCTATGACCACCGAAACACTATGAAACTGTCGAACTATGCCGCACCGCATGTGGCCATACGGGGCCGTTCGTGGTTTCAGAACCAACACAGTGGACGCGAGCAACTGAGGACAAGCCCTCGGCCTATTAGTACCGGTCACCTCCACCCATTACTGGGCTTCCAGATCCGGCCTATCAACCCAGTCGTCTACTGGGAGCCTTACCCCATCAAGTGGGTGGGAATACTCATCTCGAAGCAGGCTTCCCGCTTA